>CAVTEJ010000001.1:0-180984 GCA_963733705.1 uncultured Planctomycetota bacterium
GCGAAATTGATCGATAGAGATGTTGGCCAGGTAACCGTGCCATTTCGGATCATCGACAATCCACGATTCGGAGTGGTCGCTCGCGCATTGCGCCGGAAACCCGGCTGCTTCCGCAATGATGCGGTAGCCCATAAACGCGCCGCATCGAACGGACGAATAGCCCGAACCGCTGACAGCGTGACGAATCCCCGAATCAATTCCCCAAAACGCGAGTTCCGGTGGAACAGGCGCAAAGCCTTCGATGATCGCGGGTTGGCAACGCAATGCGAGCAGCGAGTTCGCGTGGCCGAGCGCCGAGGTCATTTGATCCATGATTCCACACGGCGCCCGACGATATGATTCTCGGCCACCTGACAAAGTCGCGCGAGTTCCGCACCGACTACATCAACTCGCAGCAAAGCGGCAACGGCCCGCATCGAGGCGACCTCGACGGCGGCCGACGAGCTGACACCCTTGCCTTCGGGCACTTGTGAATCGAGGAGGATTCGTAAACCGCCGCCTAGTTGCACACCGGTTTCTTTTAGGAGTACTAAGATCGGACCAAGAACATAGCCAACCCAGTTGGAGTTTGGATGACGAGCCAATTCGTCGCGAACTGCTTGATAGCCCGCTTTGCGGAAGCGATCGAATTCTTCGGCAGTGAATGAAATGTGCCGACATGCCTCCGACTCATTCTGCGACAGGCTCGCAATGCGAATGTCGCCGTCGTGCGATTGCTGTACTGCTGCGAAAGCCGCGTCGGCGATTGGCATTTCCAAGACGAGCGATCCGCTGTAGTCGCCAATTCCGCCCATGATATCGAGCCGACCTGCCCACGGGCAACGTAAATCGGCGAATTGCGCGTCGAACAACGTTCGCAGCTCCAGATCGTCATGACTTGGAAGCTGTCGCAAACGTTCTACGTGTTTGGCGAAATCGTCGCCCCCGTACGAATTCGACGAAGTGCGATCGCTCGTCGCGCTTCGCTCACAAACTTGTGCTTGTGCAGCAATTCGTTCAGGACCGGTGCGATTTGGGCGTGCAGATTCGCATTCGCGTATCCCACCCAAGAAACGTTAGAGTCGGTGTCGAGCGGCAATCGAATTGGTTGGCCAACTGGATCGGTCACAATGACGCCTGCTTCTTCGGCGATCAATTTCGTGCATAGATCGTAGGGATGGCAGCAATGCCCGACCGAAGTGCCGCGCGCCGCGACGAGTGGCTGCACGAGCGGTCGCAAATCCGCAATAAATCGATCCTGCCCGCTGGCCAGATTGTAAATTTGCCCGCCCGTGCACGCGTATTGGTCTTCGAAAACCGCCACTTCACCTTGATAGCGCGGAACAAGTCGTTCGCTTAATTCTTCATCGAGCGCGGCCAGCAAATCGCGGCCGCCTGGAAAAAAGCGACAGATGGTGGCGAATCCGTGGCGCAACTCGGTAGCGGTCGACGGTCGGACTGTAAGTGGTGCTGATTCACCGCTTAAGCGATTGATACGAACCCCGTGTACGCCGCTGCCGCGAGTTGCCCACACCTGGTCGCCAAGATGCTGCTTGATTAGCGGGATTTCGGTTTGCATGGCGAGTTCGATATCGGCGAGCGACGTCGTCTCTCCTCGATTAGGAGCTACACCGGTGAGGATCCAGGCAGGCCGCTTTTGATACATCAAGCCGCGTGTGCCATCGATCGGATCGACGATGATTCGCCAGCGAGCAGCGGATTCTTTCGTACCATTCGGAAGGACGATTTTCCCGTCCGGCAATCCCTCGCCGATGAGCACAATGGGTTCGTGCGCAGCAATTTCACGATCGAACCACTCAACGAGCGCGGTCTCACTGATTCGATCGATGGCATATATCACATCGCCCGAACCCGCGTGGGCGACTCGTGCGAGTTCGTCGGCGCCGTGTTCTTCGCACGCTGTGATAACCAGCCCGCGCACCCAGTTGTGAAGCTGACGCAGTGGTTCGATAAAATCGGCAGCGGTTTTCATTTGTTGGCGGTTTTATAATGGACGATCGACTGTTCGCGTAGTTCAGCAGCCTTTTGTTCTGGCGATGTATCGCTCAAGAAACTGCCGCCGCCGACTTCAGGGCCGGCTAAATGCTTGAGCAAATGTGGCGTGCGCAGTGGCGGATGAATTTCGATGTGAAAGTGAAAGCCGTCGGCGGTACGTCCATCCGTCGCGCTTGATGCAGCACGAGTACGTAGGGAAACGACAGTCGCCAAAGATTGTCGAATCGAACCAACACTTGCTTGAGTACGTCAGCCAAGTCGGTCACTTCATTTGCCGACAAATAGGCGACGCTTGGATGCGATTGCTTCGGCGACACATAAGTCTCGTAAGCATAGCGGGCAAAATACGGGACGAAAGCAGTCGCCGAGTCATTCTCGGCAAGTATTCGGCGGCCGTCCGCCTTTTCGCTCGCAATGATGTCCTCGAATAGCACTCGCCGGTTCACCTGCCAATGTCGCGCGCAGGCGTCGACTTCCACGGCGATCGTTTTAAACACAAAATTCGTGGCGTAGATTTGGCAATGCGGATGGGGGTTCGAAACGCCAACCACCTTGCCTTTATTCTCAAACACCAGCACATGGTTCACTTCGGGCCGGGCGCCAAGCTCGCGGTATTGCTCCTGCCAACATCCGAGCACGGCCCGAATGTTTTCGGTCGCCAGCTCGGCCAGCGTGGTATTGTGCAGCGGGCTGTAACAAACGACGCGAGCTCTACCCTCAGCGGGTCGGTTCCGGTAGATGCCGGCCGGCGTCTCTAACTCGGCTGGCGCGACCGGCGAAACGCACGGCAGGTCGTTGTCGAACGCGAAAATCGTTTCGTAGGCCGGGTTGCGCTCCCCGTGTACCCGAGAATTGCCCGGGCACAGGTAGCAATCGGCGTCGTAAGCCGGCGCCGTCTCGGCCGGCGAATGGACGACAGTGTCACCCGTCCATGGCCGCTGGTTCCGATGGGCCGCGATGATCACCCACTCCTCGCGCAGCGGGTGCCACCGCTCTTCCCATTGGCCGACGGCCACGCTGGTTTGATTAGCAAATGACGACACGCTGCCGATTGTAACACCCGCCAACGCGCGCTTCGACCTTCTTTCACAAACGCACTAGCCAACTCTTGCGATTTCGGATTGAATAATGGCACCTTCGCGACCACTCGGTCGTCGGCGTGGCGGCCTTTCGGTTGGCAATTCTCTTCGCAGGTTCAAGCATGAATCTTACGACCATCGACTGGGTCATCATGGCGGTGTACCTGGTCTTCGTTTTGGGGATCGGGTTCTGGCTGCGGCGATCGATTCGCACCAGCACCGATTTCTTCCTCTCCGGCCGGTCGATTCCGGCGTGGGTCTGCGGACTCGCATTCATCTCCGCGAACTTAGGCGCCCAAGAAGTCATCGGCATGGGCGCGAGCGGCGCTAAATATGGCATCGCGACCAGCCACTTCTATTGGATCGGCGCTATTCCCGCGATGGTTTTCGTTGGCATTTTCATGATGCCGTTTTATTACGGCTCGCGGGCACGGAGCGTACCCGAATATCTCAAGCTTAGGTTCGATGAGAAGACGCGCGGGTTCAACGCGATCTCGTTTGCCGTGATGACCGTGTTCTCGTCCGGCATATCGATGTACGCGATGGCGAAGATCGTGCAATCGCTGCACCTGTTTGATGCTGCCTTCCAGTGGGCGGGCGTACCACCGGAGTGGATCTTCCATAGCTGCCTGGTCATCTCGTCATTGATTGTGCTCGTTTACATTTTCCTCGGCGGGCTCACGAGCGCGATCTACAACGAAGTGCTGCAATTCTTCCTGATCGTCGCAGGCTTCCTGCCGCTTGTGTGGTTGGGCCTAAAGAGTGTCGGTGGTCTGCAAGGACTCGAACAGAAAGCGCCTGCTGGGTTCATGCACTCGTGGCAAGGCATGAGCAACGCCCAAGACAACCCGATGGGCATCGAGTGGTTCGGACTCGCGATGGGCCTCGGCTTCGTCCTTTCGTTCGGATACTGGTGCACCGACTTCTTGGTCGTGCAGCGCGCAATGGCGGCCGAATCGATGAGTGCCGCACGGCGGACGCCCTTGATTGCGGCTATTCCGAAGATGTTTTTTCCATTCCTCGTAATCCTCCCGGGGGTGATTGCCGTCGCCCTACCGGGAACCGTGCCGCTGCCAAATCCGGCGACGCAACTCGCCCCCGGAACCGAACTCGCGCGGCGAGGCATCATTCCGCAAAAAGTCGATGAGAAAACGGGGCAGCCAAAGGTCGACCAAGACGGCAAACCGGAGTTCGACTATGACCTCGCGATCCCGAACATGTTGATGTTTTATTTGCCCACGGGCGTGTTGGGCTTAGGGCTGACCGCCCTGCTCGCCAGTTTTATGTCTGGCATGGCCGGCAACGTAACGGCCTTCAACACCGTCTTTACATACGACATCTACCAAAGCTATATCCACCCTGGCGCGAGCGATCGGCATTATTTGTGGGTCGGTCGCATCGCCACCGTCGGCGGCATCGCGCTATCGATCGCCGCAGCCTACGCGGCTACACGCTTCAACAACATCATGGACATGCTGCAGCTCGTGTTCGGATTTGTGAATGCTCCGCTATTCGCAACCTTCCTGCTCGGCATGTTTTGGAAGCGAGCGACCGGCAACGGCGCATTCTTTGGCTTGCTGGCCGGCACGTTGGCAGCTGCGATCCATCATGGCATCACCCTACCGCAGGGTGCCACGTGGGGCTTCAAAGGCGGCTGGCTGACCGGCGGCCAGTGGATCGCGCATGTGTACCACAGCGACATGGCCGATAATTTCTGGATGGCGATTTGGGCCTGGAGCGTTTGCTTCGTCGCTACGATCGTCGTCAGCCTGGTGACGAAGCCTCGCGACGAGCGTGAGCTGGTCGGCTTGGTGTACTCACTCACTGAAAAACCGAAAGATGAAAGCGGCGCTTGGTACAATCGGCCGATGACACTGGGAGTCATCGTGCTTCTAATGACGGTCGCACTCAATTTCTTCTTCCGCTAACTGTTTTCGCTCCTAACGGAGAATTACGCACATGCGACTCGACATTCGCTTACCCATCGGCCTGATGTTTGCCGTCATCGGCGCGCTCCTCGTCGTGTACGGAGTCGCACTCTCCGACAAGGCAATTTACGAGCGATCGCTTGGGATCAATATTAATTTTTGGTGGGGAGCGATCTTGCTCGCGTTTGGAGTCGTCATGTTTTGGCTCGGCCGGCGCGGCACTTCAACAGTGCGGCCGGCAGACGACTCGCCCGAAGGACGCAAAATCGAGCAGCGCGAAGCGCGCGTTGAGCAGGCCGGCCGCCAAAAACGCGGTGGGCATTGATCCAGAAATATAGCCGACCCATCTTGGGTCGGTCGCAAATCGTGGCGATTTGCGAGGGAACACACCCGCCAGCCAAGATGGCTGGGCTATCTGCTCCGCACGACGTATGCACCCCGCGCTGGGCGAGTCGTAATGACCGTCGGTTCGATTCCGGTTGCTTTTTCGTAACCAGCGACGATAGTTTCGGCGATTTTTTCTGCGCGGCCGGTATCCACCAGGCTCACCGTGCAGCCTCCGAACCCCCCGCCGGTCATGCGCGAACCATAAACGCTGCCTGCCGAGCCGATATTTCGAGCGATATCCACCAGTAGATCAAGCTCGCTGCAACTTACCTCGAAGTCGTCGCGCAACGATTCGTGGCTTGCGTACATCAATTGACCGACTTCGCTCCACTTACCGGCTTTGAGTGACTCAGCGGCGTCGACTGTGCGCGAGATTTCGGTCACCCCGTGACGCGCACGGTGAAACTCAACCTCTTCGAGTTTGGATTGACCTGCCTTGAGCTGTTCGAGCGTCAAATCCCGCAATGAAGTAACGCCCAGCTTTCGTGCGGACGATTCACATTGGCCACGCCGCTCGGCATACTCGCCGCCGGAAAGCTCGTGCTTCACATTCGAGTTGATGATCAGCACCGTTATGTTCGGATCGACGAACGGAATCTGCTCGATCTCTCGCGATCGGCAATCGAGTAGCATCAAATGATCGGCCTGGCACATGGTGGATGCGAACTGATCCATAATCCCACAGGGGACGCCTGCGAATTTATGTTCGGCTTGCTGGCATAGGAGTGCCTTGGCCACCAGGTCGAGCGTCATGCCGGACATCGCTTCGAAGAGTGTGGCAGTGGCAACTTCGAAGGCTGCGCTACTAGAGAGCCCGCCGCCGACCGGAACACTTGACTCCACGACGACATCAAAGCTGCCAGGCTGCATCCCGTGCTCTAAACAACCGGCCACGACGCCTGCGAAATAATTCGACCAATGCCCCTGTTTTTCGTGGGGTCGTGGCATCGAGAGCGAGATAGTGGCGTCTTCGTTCGTCGCCACGCTAAAGACGGTAGCTGTTGTTCCGTCGCTCGAATTCGCGTCGGACGCAATCACGCAGTACCGCTCGATCGCCATCGGCAGCACGAAGCCGTCGTTGTAATCGATATGCTCGCCAATGAGATTGACCCGGCCTGGCGCTGCAACAATCCACTTCGCTTGTCGCCCAAACCGTTCGGTGAATTTCGTCGCAGCGCTCTCGACAAGTTGGTCCAAATCGCTTGTTTTCATGCGGCCTATTGTAGCGACTAAGTCGCGTTAAGCCACATTGTGAGCAGGTACGTGGGAATGAGAAACGTCAGCACGACGAATCCCCAGTATGGGCCTACATAACCGGCACACACCACGGCATCCAGCACAATGACCGACTGCACGCAATGCCGAACCGCTGCTTGCACGCGACTGGGCGACGGGTCGAGAATCGCCAGTATGCATCGCCGCGCGATGATGATCCCCACGGTTACCCACATCAAGAGCCAACCGAACCACAAAATCTCTAGGGGCGGCCTCTCGTTTGTTAGCAGCGGCACGCCCGCGAGCAACGCTATTCCCCCAATCAACACGGCAAAACCTGCCACCAATCGGCTGCGCTGGCTTACGTGGGCATCAGTGCGGGCAAAAATCGTTACTCCCATGATGTAAATGCCAATGCCCGCCGCGATCAACACTTCCGACTTCCCCCACGGAATGAGAAACAGACTCATCCCGAGAAGCACATTCAAAAATCGACATTCGCCCATCAAGAGGGGAGCGAACCGCGATCGCTTCAGTTTACCGTCGTACAACAAAATAATGACGGCAAGCAACGATACCACAACGCCCGGCCGCCAGTCATTCGCGTGGAGAGATACGGTGCAGCCAAGCGTCACGCCGGTTGCGAGCATCGCCCAGCCGACGATCGCTGCGACCTCCAGCGAAATGCGGCCGGAAGGAATCGGTCGCTCGGGCCGCTCGCGCGCGTCGACTTCCGCATCAAAAACATCGTTCAGCACCATGCCGCTTAAGTACAGCAGGCATGAGGCAACGACGAGCATTGCAAAATCCAGCTGCGGCTCCAGCCCGCGCTGTGTTACCAGGAAGCCCATCGTCACGTCGGCGGCCGCCGTAAAGACGTTCGGTAGCCTGAGAAGTTGCAGCCAGGCGGTAACGCGTCGCATCATGCTACTTGCCGGCCGATTGCTGAGTTAGAAACTGCCGAGCTTCGCGGGCCGCCGCATCGGGGTCATCAAGATACGGATACAACTCAACCGTTAGCCAGCCGTCGTACCCGGTTTCCGCAATCGCGGCGAGTGTTGCCGGAAAATCGATCGCCCCGCGACCCGGCACTAGGTGCTGATGGACGCGCGTGACCGCAATGTCTTCTAGGTGGTAGTGCCGCGTGTGAGTCGCCATCGTCTGCACCCAATCTTGGGGATCTTCGCCGACGCAGTACGCGTGGCCGACGTCGAAGTTGAGTCCGATCATCGGCGAATTGATGCGGCTGACAAATTCCAAGTACTGATCGAATCGCTCGATAAGCAACTCGGGCTCGGGCTCGATTAGCAACGGCACACCAAGCTTTTCGGCAATGTCGACGCACGGCATCAGCTCTTCGTAAAAGATCGCGGCACCGTCGGCCCACGATTGCCCGTCGGCAAGAGGTCCGCCGGGCTCGGTCGTAATCTGCGATGCACCCAAGTCGTACGCCAATTGTAGCGCCCGCTTCGTATGCTCGCGGCGAATGGCGCGGTAGTGCGGATCGGGCTCGATCCAGCTCGGATGCCAATACGGCTGACGTGGATCGGCAATCGCGTTCATCATGAACGCGTTGATGTTCGAAATCGCCAACCGGTGCTCGGTCAGTGCATCGCGAATCTTTTGCTTTTGTTCTTCGAGCAGTCCCGCTGGCCAAGCGTGCGGCACATCGGCCAGCAACTCGATGCCTGCATAACCCATAGCCGCAACGCGCGAGATTGTTTCCTCGATCGAGTAACGTAGGTATGCGTTCGAGCTGAAAGCGAGTTTCATCAGAAATGACCAATGACCAAATCACAATGACCAACACAAGCGGCGACCTAGTTGGTCATTGGTGCTTGGTCATTGGTAATTCTACTTCCGATTCTCTCGCCACACCGGATCGAGATGCGAATCATCCGCCTTCGGCCAGCGCGTGAGAGTCACCTTTTGCCGCGTGTAGAACTGAATGCTCTCGCTGCCTTGAATGTGCAGGTCGCCGAAGAACGATCGATTCCAACCGGTGAACGGAAACCATGCCATCGGCGCCGGGACGCCGACATTGATTCCAATCATGCCCGCGTTAAAGTGCTGCTTGAATTGCCGGGCGGCGTAGCCGCTACGGGTGAAGATTACGGCACCGTTGCCGTATTCGCAGTCGTCGCCGACGGCCATCGCTTCATCAAGATCGCCCGCCCGAACCACGGAGAGGACCGGGCCAAAGATTTCTTCTTTCCATACGCGCATCGTCGGCTTAACGCGGTCGACAACGCTCGGTCCCAATAAAAACCCGTCCGATTTGAAATCTCGCCGCCCGTCGAGCGCGACGTTCGCGCCATCACTCTTGGCGATGTCGAGGTAGCTCGCAACTTTATCGCGATGCTCGCCCCGGATCACGGGGCCCATGTCGACGCCTTCATTTCCGTCTGTCGGACCGACGCGCATCTTGCCGGCATAATCGACCAAACCCTGCACGAGCGGATCGCCGGCTTTACCGACCGCAACTGCCACACTGCCCGCCATGCAACGCTGGCCTGCGCAACCGTACGCGCTCGCCGCCAACTGCTTTACGGTTTGCTCCATGTCGGCATCCGGCATGATGATGAGGTGATTCTTCGCACCGCCGGCCGATTGCACACGCTTGCCGTTCGCCGTGCCGCGTTCGTAGATGTACTTCGCGATCGGCGTCGAGCCGACGAAAGAAATAGCGGCAACCTTCGGATGATCGAGCAACGCATCGACGCATTCCTTGTCGCCATGCACGATGTTGAATACACCCTCCGGCAATCCGGCTTCAGCCAACAATTCGCCGGTTCGAACCGCCGAAAGCGGCACTTTTTCCGACGGCTTCAATACAAACGTGTTGCCGCACGTAAGCGCGATCGGGAACATCCACAGCGGCACCATGAATGGGAAATTGTACGGCGTGATGCCAACGCACACGCCAACCGGATGGCGGATCGCATCGGCGTCGACATCGGTCGCAATGTTTGGCAGCACTTCGCCCATGATCAAACTCGGAATGCCGCAGGCGAATTCGACAACTTCGATGCCGCGATTCACTTCGGCTCGGGCTTCGGCAAGCGTTTTACCGTGTTCGCGAGTCACAAGCGCTGCCAGTTCTTCGAAGTTTTGCTCGAGCAGCGCGCGAAAGCGAAACATGAGCCGCGCCCGCTCGATGACTGGCGTGTTGCTCCAAGCTGGCAATGCCGCGGCCGCTGCTTCGACCACTTCGTCGGTCTGGTCCGCAGTCGCGTACGAAACGCGGCCGATCACTTTGCCTGTCGAAGGGTTGTATACGTCACCCGCCCGCTTCGATCGCAAATCGGTCCATTTGCCGTTCGAAAAGATGGGGACAGATTCGATAGATGGCTCTGTTGTGGTTGCCATGATTTCGCCTTGCGTAGGGTGGGTTCAATCCACCAATAAAATATGATCGCAATTCGTCGTGCGCGAAGGATGCCCGCACACCCTACCCGCTCGTTTCCAACCTGTTATATTAGCAGTTTCCCGATCCGCAGTCAGCCGACGTACTCCGCGTCGCCGCATCGAACAACTTTTCGCCCTAGAGGTTTCCCATGCCCCGAATTGTCCGTGGTGGATTGATTCAAGCGACACTTTGCGAACCCGCCACGTCGCCGGTGGAAAAAATCAAAAAGGCGATGATCGACAAGCATGTCGCCATGATCGACGACGCAGCCAAAAAGGGCGTCGAAGTCATCTGCCTGCAAGAACTCTTCTACGGCCCGTACTTTTGTGCCGAACAAGAGATCAAGTGGTACAACCTTACGGAGAAAGTACCCGACGGCCCCACCACAAAGCTCATGATGGACCTCGCCAAGAAGCACAAAATGGTCATCGTCGTGCCGATGTACGAAGAAGACCTGCCGGGCGTGTACTACAACACGGCCTCGGTGATTGACGCCACCGGCGAATACCTCGGCAAGTTCCGCAAGATTCACATCCCCCACTGCAACCCCGGCTTCTGGGAAAAGTTTTACTTCCGCCCCGGCAACTTGGGTTACCCAGTCTTCGATACGAAAGTCGGCAAGGTCGGCGTCTACATTTGCTACGATCGCCACTTTCCGGATGGCGCCCGGTGCCTCGGTCTTAACGGCGCCGAGATCGTCTTCAATCCATCAGCTACGGTCGCCGGACTCAGCGAATACTTGTGGAAGCTCGAACAGCCGGCGCACGCCGTCGCGAACCAATACTTCGTCGGCGCGATCAATCGCCCAGGTTGGGAAGAGCCGTGGCGCATCGGCGAGTTCTACGGCCAAAGTTACTTTGTGGATCCGCGCGGGCAGTTCATCGCTCAAAGCGACAAACGTGACGCAGACGACCTCGTCATTGCCGATATGGATTTCGACATGATCCGCGATGTCCGCAACGTATGGCAATTCTTCCGCGACCGCCGACCGGAAACGTACGGGGCAATCACCGCGCTTTAATATCTTGAATTAGATAGCCGATCCATCTTGGGTCGGCCGCACAAGCGCGAGAGCCCAAGCGCCAGACTCAGCGCCCCAAGAATGCTGCCCGCGATTACATCGCCCACGAAGTGGTAGTTCATCGCCACAAGCGCGACGAGCATTGGCAATGCCACGATCGCATACAGCCAGCGCCCTCTTGGCAGGCCCAGCCATAGCACGACGACGAATGCCGAAATCCGTGCGGCATGGCCCGAGGGAAAACTGCCAATGTCGTCGCCGACTTGGAACGGATGAAATCCATACGCACCGGTGCCGATGAGCGACGGATTGTTATCATGCCAAGTTTCTGGCCAATATCGCCCACACAAATCCCCCAGCGATTCGCGAAACTGGTCGGCGACAATCAAACTTACGCACGCCACGAACAGCGTCTGTTGCCATCGCCGCCAAGGACCCAATGCCCGCCACACAATGAGCGCGATCAGCACCAGCGGCGACCAACTTTGCACCAACGGCGGCGGTTCCGTCAGCCAGCGAAACTCCTCAACGCGCGGGACTTCATGCCGATGCACGAAATACGCGACGGGCCGATCTATGAAGTAATAGCAAAAGACGACTAGAACGACGCAACCAGCCACTGCGAATAGCGTATGTCGCAGCAGTCGCTCGAAATAGCAGCCACTCGGCGTGTCGACACTTTCAGCCATCCGGATCGTCTAGTAATTCTTGAAGTCGCGCCGCCAACTCCGGCTGCAAGCGATCGAGCCACGCGCGATCTAGTAGGCCAACTCCAATCAGATCGAGAATATGCACCTGGTCCTTGCGTCGAAACGACGTCAGCTTCATACGCACCAACGATTCGAGAGCGAGCAACTGAAACGCTTCGTGTTCATCCGTTGTATCCAACTCCGGCGCCGCAGCCGCGTAATGTGGTCGCACTTTTTCACCGGCAAATAAAAGATGCACCGCATCGCGCGGGCTGCCATTAGGACCGTCCAAAAACATCGCAACCCCCAACAAGTCCTGGTACACGAAGCCGGCGCCTTCCAAAGCGTTCGTGACTGCCGGAAGATCGCTCCGGTTCACCATCAGATCGACGTCGACCGTATTTCGAGCCGCCCCTGGATCAACTTTCGAAACCCACGCGGCCACCGCATTGCCACCAATCACGGCGTATGGGATTCCCGCCGCATCGAGCGCCGCCGCGGCCCGGCGCAGTCGTTCGCGCACCTTTTCCACAGCTAAGACCATCCTTTCCAGCACGTCTTCGCCGAACGAGACAACAGTGGGCGTTTGATCGAGCGAGCTCATACCGCAACCTTAGTGTGCCGACTTCATTTTAGCACCGCGAATGCCCATCATGAGCAAATAACTCACGAACGACAGGCCAAAGCTTGCGAACCACGCAAATGTGTAAATCTGCCCGAAGAAGTCGGGAATCCTCATGAGATCAGGCGCCGCTTTCGATTCGCCATTGAGGGCCAAGACTCCAATCGCCGCCAAAAAACCGGGTATGCATATTACAATGCCCAGCGACAATGCGATGACCGCCACCCAATTGAAGCCCGCTGAGTACCAGTACGGCCCATCTTTTTTGTAGAGGCCCGCCTGGTCGAGCTGAGTCCTCCGCAGAAAGACGTAATCGGCGATCAGCACGCCGCCAACCGCGCCAAGCAGGAGCGAATATCCAACCAACCATTTGTCGATGTAGATCGACGCGTTTGCAAGTATTCGCCACGGCTGAATCAGGATGCCGATGATGCCAGTAATCAATCCGCCGATACGGAATGAAATCACTTTCGGCCACAAATGTGCGAAGTCGTTCGCCGGGCTCACCACGTTGGCTGCAATATTCGTGGCAAGCGTGGCCACGGCCAGCGACAACATCGCGAGAATGAGCACGACGGGACTCTTGAATTGCGTAAGCAAGAAAACGGGATCCCACAGGTTCTTCTTCGCGTCCGCAGGCAAGTCCTTGTAAATGACGAACGCGGCCGACGTTACGGCCACGCCGATAAATGAATACAGCCCCATCGTCGTCGGCAAGCCAAGTATTTGGCCCCCCACTTGATCGCGCTGCGATCGAGCATAGCGACTGAAGTCGGGAATGTTCAGCGCCAGCGTAGCCCAAAAGCTGACGTTCCCGGTAAGCGCCAAAATAAAGTAATTCCAGAACTGTCCATCCTTAGGCTGACCGGGTGCAAATTGCGATGGCCGCGAGAGCATATCGCCGAACCCGCCCGCCGTGAAATAGGCCCACGCCAGCAGCAACAAACCAAGCCCAATCAACAACGGCGCTTTGAAATTGAGCAAGATTCGAATCGACTCGATCCCCTTATAAATCACAAACATGTTGATCAGCCAAAAGAATAGAAAACAACCGAGCTGAGCGTCATTGATTCCTAAATGCGCGATGGGTGGCAGCGATTTCCAGGCCGGAAAAAACTTCTCGGAAGTAGCAATCGCGTAGATCGCCGCTCCGCCAATCCAGGTTTGAATGCCGAACCACCCGCACGCCACGAACGCGCGAAGTAACGCGGGAATGTTAGCTCCCCGGATTCCGAACGACGCTCGGCAATACACGGGAAACGGTATGCCGTACTTTGTCCCCGCGTGCGCATTGAGCACCATCGGCAGTAGCACAATGACGTTACCCAGAAAAATCGTGAGCACCGCCTGCCACCAGTTCATTCCCTCGCCAATGAGGCCCGCCGCCAGCATGTAAGTCGGTATGCAGGCCGACATGCTTATCCACAGCACGGCAATATCTTTCATCCCCCACCGCCGCCCGGCGCGGGCACCGGCGCCATGTCGGGGCTGTAGTAGGGCGAACCGCTGAGATCCGTCGTCGGCTCGCAAATTCCATCGGCAGCAACGATTTGTGGCGCGCGTTGAATCATATTTCGGCCTTATGGCAAATGGGGCGACAAGAGACCTCCAGTTAATCCTGCCCCGCGAAAAGAATCAACGCCAAGCCCTTTCAAAATGACTTTTCGCCAAAGCAACCTCGCCGTAGCGATTTCTGGCCGATCGAGTTAAAATCACGGTTTGCTTTCCACTTAACTGATTTTTCGCCCGGGAGCCCTGCCGTGGCCATTGATTTGAAGCATTCCCTGCCAATCTGCGATCACACCCCCGTCCCATACGACGGACCATCCAAAGACGAGGTCCTGGCCCTCCGCCATCAGTACCTGTCGCCCGGCATCATCACGTATTACCGCGACCCGCTGATGATCGTCGAAGGCCACATGCAGTACGTGTGGGATGAAACAGGCAAACAATATTTGGATTGCTTCGCTGGCATCGTCACGATCAGCGTCGGTCACTGCCACCCAAAGATCGTTGAGCGCGTCCACGAGCAAACCGGTCGGTTGCAGCACACGACCACGATCTATTTGCATCCGGCGATCGTCCAGTTTGCTGAAAAGCTCGCCGAGAAAATGCCGCCGGGTCTCACGCGCTCCTACTTCACCAACAGCGGTAGCGAAGCGAACGAAGTCGCAATCCTTTCGGCTCGCGAATACACAGGTAACCAGGACGTGATCGCACTCCGCAATGGTTACCACGGAGGTACCTCGGTCCCCATGAGCCTCACGGCCCACGGCAATTGGAAGTTCAAAAGCAACAACGGCACGAACATCCATCACACGTTAGCCGGCTACTGCTACCGCTGCCCGTTCGGACTCGAGTATCCCAGCTGCGGCGTAAAGTGTGCCCAGGACATTAAAAACGTCATCCAGTACGAAACGCCTGGTGAGATCGCTTGCTTCATTGGCGAACCGATCCAAGGCGTCGGCGGCACGGTCACGCCGCCCAAGGAATTCTTCAAAATCATCTACGACATCGTCCGCCAACACGGCGGCATCTGCATCGCAGATGAAGTTCAAGGCGGCTTCGGCCGAACCGGCCACCACTACTGGGCCCACCAAAACTGGGATGTCGTCCCCGACATGATCACCATGGCCAAGGGTATGGGAAACGGCATTCCGCTCGGCGGTATGACCACCACGGTCGGCATTTCCGAAGTCATGAAGAAGCGCGTCCACTTCAACACCTTCGGCGGCAATCCGATTAGCATGACGCAAGGACTCGCCACGCTGGAAATCATCGACGAAGAAAATATCCAGCAAAACGCTCTAGAAGTCGGCACACACCTCAAGGACGCCCTGCTCGATCTGCAAGAAAAACATAACATCATCGGCGAGGTCCGTGGCATGGGCCTCATGCTCGGCGTCGAACTCGTCCGCGACCGCAAATCCAAAGAGCCCGCTAACACCGAAGCCGCCGACGTGATGGAACGCATGAAGGAGCGCAACGTCCTCATTGGCAAAGGCGGCCTTTTCGGCAACACGCTCCGCATCAAACCCCCCATGTGCATCACCAAAGACGATGCCGACTACATGGTGGCGATGCTAGACGAAGTACTGAGCGAAATCTCATCTAAAAAATAATCGATCTTTTGCCACAGAGGACGCAGAGATCACAGAGTCTAATCTCAATCGCTTCCTCTGTGATCTCTGTGTCCTCTGTGGCTAAAAAGCTTTTGCACCTCATCTAATTCGGCACGAAAGATAAAACGATGCCCACGCTCGCCACAACCGTTAACGGCCTGAAACTTCCGAACCCCTTCGTCATCGGCTCCGGCCCTCCCGGCACCAATGCTAACGTCATCGGCAAAGCGCTTGACGAAGGCTGGGGCGCCGTCATCTGCAAAACGGTCAGCCTCGATGCCAGCAAAGTCATCAACGTCCAGCCGCGCTACGCCCGCCTCCGCAGTCGCGAATCTGGCGAAATCTACGGCTGGGAAAACATCGAGCTCATCTCCGATCGAAGCTTCGAAACGTGGATCGAAGAGTTTAAACAAGTCAAAGACAAGTATCCCGAAGGCATCCTTATCGCCTCGATCATGGAGGAATACAACCGCGACGCCTGGCACGAAATCGTTGAACGCTGCCAAGCCGCCGGCTGCGATGCGTTCGAACTCAATATGTCCTGCCCACACGGTCTGCCCGAGCGAAAAATGGGCGCCGCAATGGGCGAGAACCCAGATATTCTCGGCGAAGTCTGTGGCTGGGTAATGGAAGTCGCCAAGAAGCCTGTTTGGGCAAAGATGACCCCGAATGTCACGCACATTGAAGATCCTACTCGCGCGTCGCTCCGCGCCGGTTGCGACGGCATCGCCGCCATCAACACAATCCGCAGCGTGCTCGGCGTCGATCTAGAAACGCTGCGGCCCGAGCCGTCCGTTGAAGGGTACACCACCCCTGGCGGCTACTCCTGCCAGGCGGTCATGCCCATCGCACTTCGCATGTGCATGGAAATCGCCAAGGTAATCAAAGCCGAATTCCCCGGCCGCACCCTCAGCGGCATCGGCGGCATTGAAACCGGCAATGACGCAGCCCAATTCATCCTGCTCGGTTGCGATACCGTTCAGGTCTGTACCGGCGTCATGAAATTCGGCTACCCGATCATCAAGCAGATGAACGAGCAACTTCTGGCATTCATGGAAAAACACAAGTTCGAACGCCTGGAAGATTTCAAAGGCCACAGCCTCCAGTATTTCACTACCCACGCCGATCTAGTGAAGCGCCAAGCCGACGCCCGCGCCGCCAAAAAAGCCGAGCATGCCAAAAAAATGATCAAGTCCGACGCCGAATGGGCCGGCGACGACTTCGTCAAACAAACCGACGCCCTAGCCCGCGGCTAAAATCCACTCACAGCATAAAGCCGCGACCGTTGGTCGCGCTCAGGCAGCGCAAAAAAATCGTCGGCCGCCCAACCCATGGCGAGCGGCCGACGATCGCAACAGCGGACCAAAACGCGCTACTTACCGCACGTTCCTAACGCTGTTGTCCAATTCCTGAAATGCCATGCGAACGTGATCCTGGTAATTCTTCCAGGTCGGCAAATCAGCTTTCTTCACTTCGCTAATCGCGGTGCTCGCACGGTCGCGGGCCGCCTTCACGAGTTCCACCTGATGATTGAGCGCGTCCTTATCCGCGCCTTGCGCGTTTGAGGCCTGTTGCTTCAACGTATTAATTCGATTGTCGTAATCCTTAAGCTTCAGCTCGGCATCTTTCACGAATGCGTCACGATCCTGAGTATCCTTAAACTGCTGCTCGGTCGTCTTTAAATTGGCCGCCGCAGCCAGTTCTTTATCTTTCGCGTCCGCTATCTTCTTGTTCGCGTCAACCTGCGCATCGGCAACTTTCTCTTGACTAGTGATGTCACGGCGAGTCTCGACCGGCGGGACTGGTTCATCAGTCACGACTGGCTTGGCGACCATGTGTTCTTGCGCGGTGCGCTGCGCATCGGCAACGTCGTTGTGCGCTTGTTGGACCGCGTCCTGCGCATTTGCATGGGCTTTGTCCAGTTTTTCTTGCGCACTGGCGACATCTTTACGCGTCGTGCTTTCGCTGCACCCCACCGCGACGGCGGCGGCCAATACCAGCGCCACAGAAGATAGAATTCGTGATCTCATCTCGATGCTCCAAAAACTGTTGTCTTAAAAACTTGGGTTCTATGCGGAACCGACTGGCGGCAAAGGCAACGCAATTGGCGTGCCGCGACGAGATGGCGGAGCGATAACTGCTGCCCAGAATTGGGAACGTAGTCGTTTCCCCCGGTTTCGGGGAAAATTCGACCGCAAGAATTGTCGCCAGACAGGCCGTTCCCCGGCCACCTTGAATTTTGAGTGGCCAAGGATAGGCAGCCATAGGCGCCCCGCCAAGAAATACTAAAAGTGCGTCGGTTCGCGTTTCAACAGTTTGCCATGGCCTAGCTTGCCGACAAATCTGCCGTCGCGCACCATCACGCTGCCGCGCACCGTCACAGCGCTCGGCCGCCCTTCGAGATCCCAACCTTCGAACGCACTGTAGTCCACATTCATTTGTTGCGTCTTTTGGCTGATCTTGCCGCGGTAATCAGGATCGTAAACCACAAGGTCGGCGTCACTTCCCAGAGCAATCGTCCCTTTCCGCGGAAACAACCCAAACAGTTTTGCCGCTTGCGTACTACAAGCGTCCACAAACGTACCGATATCAATTCGCCCGCGTTTCACACCATACGTGTACACCAAATTGACGCGGTCTTCGACGCTCGGAATGCCGTTCGGAATCTTCGTAAAGTCCTCGCGCCCCATTTCCTTCTGCCCCTTAAAGTCAAACGGCGCATGGTCAGTGGCAATCGTGCTCACCATCCGCGAAGAAATCGCATTCCAAATCGCATCTTGATTTCGCTTCGCTCTGAGCGGCGGCGACATCACGAACTTCGCTCCCTCAAAGTTCGGTTTCTGGGCATACGTTTCATCAAGCACTAAATAGGGCGCGACTGTTTCAATCCAAACATGCACACCCCGTTGTCGCGCCGCGACGGCATTCCAAATCGCATCGCTGTTGCTGGTATGAACCACGTACGTGTGAGCGCCCGTCATTTCCGCAAACGTCATTAAATGATGCACGCCTTCGGCTTCCACGCGAACCGGTCGGGACGGCTCATGCCACTCCGGCCCCGTCTTCCCTTCGCCGATGAGTTTCTTCTGCATCTCGCTGACGAGTTCTGCGTTTTCGCAGTGAGCCGTCACGATGACACCCAACTCCTTCGCGAGCCTCAGCGTTTGATAAAGTTCGTTGTCATCGATGCCAAACGCGCCCTTGTACGCCAAGAAGATTTTGAACGACGCGATTCCGCGTTTCACAATTTGCCGCAGTTGTTCCTCCGCCGACGCATCGAACCGCGACACCCCCATGTGAAATGTGAAATCGCACGCCGAAACACCTTCCGCTTTTGAGAGCCACAAATTGAAGCCATCCATTGGCTCTTCCGCCCGGCTCGGGCAACACATTTCAATCAGAGTCGTCGTGCCTCCCACCAAGGCCGCCCGACTTCCCGAGTCGTAGTCATCCTTTGAAAACGTCCCCATGAACGGCAAATAGATATGCACATGCGGATCGATGAACCCGGGAAACACATACTTCCCGCTGGCATTGATCACCTCCGCATCTCTCGGCGCTGTCAGATTGCGGCCAATCGCCGTAATCGTTTCACCATCGCACAAAATATCGGCGACATATTGGTCCGTCGCGGTCGTAATCTGACCGTTTTTAACAAGCAGCGACATGCACTCACCCTCGCGAAGTGTCGTAATACGCCTACATCCCCAATGCTCCCGAAACTCTGTTATACAATCCCCGTCCCACTGTCGCACCACATCACAATCGCCGAATCTCTCGACCAAATTGCCGGTGAGAGACGCCTCGCCGGCACCGCCGCAGTTACCGAGCTTCCTTGTCGGCCCCCCCCCACCGCAGTAGCATTCAAATGCACCCCGGCAAGTGCCGCGACAAAAGGCGATCCAAAAATCATGCACCGCGCAAGCTCAAATCAGCCCGCGCTCCTCGTCGACACCCACATCCATACCCATTATTCGGATGGACTCGCTGGAGTCCCACGTATCGAAAGATTCTGCCTCAATCGCGGCATCGGCGTGGCCGTCACCGATCACAACGAAATTCGCGGCGCGACCAGCATCTTCGAACGCGAACGCGTACCGGTGATTCCGGCCATCGAGGTCGGTACCGAAGAAGGACTCGACCTTTTAATCTACTTTCCCGAAGCCGAGTTGCTCGAGGATTTTTTTCGCACCGCAATCGAGCCCAACTTGCGCAGTCGTTTCATGGTCCGCTCCTGGGTGCGAGCCAGCGACTGCTTACAGATTGCCCGCGAAATGGGCGCCTACGTCTCGCTCGCCCATCCCTTTGCGATGGGCCGCAAATCGCTCGACTATCAACACGGCCGCCGCGGCCAGCCCTTCGTCAAAACTATCATGGAAGCCGTCGACGCCATCGAACTCCACAATGGCGGCGTGCCACGTCAGGCGAATCTTAAAGCAAAGAAGTACGCCGAAACCGCCGGCAAACGCCTCACGGTCGGCAGCGACTCGCACCGAGTCGGCACGATCGGCTCCTGCGGCACATACCTTCACGCTGGCGGCCACTCCGCTGCCGAGCTATTTCAATCTTTGAGAGCCTCTCGTGACCTCAAATTCAAAGTCAAAAACAACGCCTCGGCCGCGACGCTTCCCCTGCTCGGCATCATCGCCCTCAAACACACCCACCACTTCATGCGGCCTTCTCGGCGTCGCTGAAATAGCCCGCTCGCTCCGCGATGGCAATTAATCGCCATTCGCCGTGCCCTCGCCTTTGCCAACTGGTGCCGCCGCGCATTAAAATAATACCCGCCCCCTTTCCCCACCGTTTTCGTTTCTTCGGAATCGTTCCATGCCAACACTCAAAATCACCTCGGTTCTATTTGCGGCATTGCTTTTCGGCTTCTCGACTACTACCTACGCCGCCTCACTCACGCCGCAACAGCAGGCCGAGTGCAAAAAGCTCGGCCTCGACGAAAAGCAAATCACCGCACTGCTCGACAAACCCCTGTACAAATGCAGCGAGTCGGAAGTCGACACGTACCTCAAGTTCCTAAGCGCGACCGAGCCCGATCTGCGCAAACGCATTCTCACGATCGCCCGCAAGAACATTGGCCAGCCATACGAGCTTTATCTACTCGGCGAGATGCCATTTGAGCCGTACGATCCGCAACCGATTTATTGCCTCGGCAAAAGCGACTGTCTCGTATTCACCGAGCACACGTATGCCATGGCCCTCTCCCACAATTGGCCCAGCTTCATGATGATGCTCCAACGCATCCGCTATCGCGATGGCCACATGGGCGTCGCCACGCGCAATCACTACACCGAGGCCGATTGGAACATTTCCAATAATTGGCTCGTGGAAGACATTACCAAAGACCTTGCCGGCGATGCAGCGAAAAAGTTCAGCGAAAAAATAGATCGCTCGAAGTTCTTGAAAAATCGCTACGGTCTAACCGTTAGCGTCCCCGTCGAAAACCACGAAGACGAATACATCCCCTACGAAAAGATCGATCTAGCCCGCAGCCAACTGCAAGACGGCGACTTCGTAAACATCGTCCGCGCCACCGTGAAAAAGAACAACTCCGTCCAAAACGAAATCTTCGGCGGCAGCGCGTTCGTAGGTCACGTAGGCCTCATCGGCCACGGCCCAGACGGCGTCGTCCACCTGATTCACTCGACCGAACCGAAGGTCCGCGAGGAACCAATCGACGAGTACATCAAGCGGGCTACCAAAGACCTCGCCCAAAAAGACGAAGCCGGCAAGCCCCGCCTCGTCGGCTTTAAGTTCCTCCGCCTCCGCGAGGAGCCGCTCAAGAACCTGCAAAAAATCGATGGCCCTGACGCCCCCAAAGTCACGTTGCCAAACGGCCAAGGCGCCGCCTTCGACGGTGCAATCACCACGCCAGAATCAAAACGCTAACGGCGCGTCTCTGTCGACAGCTTCCGGCTCTGCCGGGGGGGGTCGCCAACTCATACGATCCGTTATGCGTTTTGCACGATCGTCCGCAAACAATCGTGGAACCGCTGCAGCCCCTGCTCCATCGGCATTTGATAAGGGCCCTGCAAGTTTTCGCCGCGATTGAAAAGCGCCTGCCGTCCTGCCTGCAATTTTACTGCCGCCCAGTGGTCTTCGCTCGTGACTTCGTCGAGCACGGCCAATCCCGCGTCCACATAATCACGGCGCGTCTCCGCAATTTCGCGATCAAAGTAATACTCGCTCCGCAGCCGCGTGCGCGTCGGCGAAACTGGCGTATAGGTCGTCGCCACCATCGTGAAAGGGTAATACTCCACAAGCTGCCCAGGGAACAAGCAAATCCAAATCGCCGCAAACGGCGGCCGGTGGCCTGCCAACACATCCAGCAGCACTTTTTGGTACGCCGCAAACTTCGGCGTCGCCGCCGGCGGTATCGGCCAGCGGACATTCATCTGCTCGCAAAAGAACCGATCGCCGCCAACCGCTTGGAACGCATTTCGGACGTCCGCCGCATCAACAAACACGCGGAAGCCCGGATGCACTGCACCGATGTGATAATCCTCCAGATAAACTTCCAAGAAGTTTTTCCAGTTCAGATCGTGCTCTTCTTCATCCACGCGCTCCAGCACGTAGTTCGACGTATCGAGTTCCGTCCAACTCGCGAGCGGCGCAGCTTCGTGGTGAATCACCCGCGGCCCTGCGTACAGCAAACCATTCCACTCTGTCAGCTCGGTCCGCTCCAAATCCAGACACGGATTCTTCTCGAAGTGGGGAGCTGCCACGTGCCGGCCGTCCAGATCGTACGCCCAATTGTGCATCGGGCACACGATCTTCTTTGCATGACCCGAGCCGCACATCATTTCGGCTTGCCGATGCCGGCACGTATTCGACACGAGCTGCGGTCGTCCATTGTTCCGCACGAGCAATTTGCCGGTTTGCTGTCCGCCAAGCGTGAAGTAATCGCCGTCGTTGGGTACGAGGGACGTGTGCCCCGAATACTTCGGACCAACTGCAAACAGATGCCGCCGTTCGATTTCAAGAATCTCCGGATCGAAGTACCAAGAGATCGGTAGCCCGACATCGGAGTCGACTTTCGCTCTATTCGCAACATAGCTACTCGACATTGCGAACCCCCTCAATCACCCAATTCATGGAATACATTTTATCCGCTGACAAAGTCCGATGTGCGCAGATGATTTTCGAATTAATCCTCTAAACTGCGAACTTCTTATCCAGCGCTGGGGACAAAAACTACTTTACCACGCAAATCTCTTCAAACGTCGGATCGCTCGCGTATGGGTTCGCCCCGGCCGCCAGCAACTTTTGGCAAACTTCTAACGTCTCTCGCGTCACGACCTCGCCGGGCATCAATAACGGAATGCCCGGAGGATAAAACATAACCATTTCCGCACACGTTCGGCCAGCCGCGTCTTCTCGCCGGACCATCGTTTGCTTGGCCAGTGCCGCCTCCCGTGGGGCCATCGCTAAAGGCGGAATCGGCGGCTGCAATAAATGCGAATCGACATTTCCCACACGGGCGGCATTCTCAGCTCCGGTTTTCGGCGAATTACTTACATCCTTAAGCCCTTCAACCAACCGCCGCGTCGCCGCCTCATCATCATGGGGACTCAAGATGTATACCACACTAAACTGGTCTGCCATCTCGTCTTCGACCTTGAATTCGGTCCGCAAGAACCGCTCAACTTCGTAGCCATCCCACCCAGTTTCGGTCACGTTTACAACGAGACGCAGTGGATCGATAGAATGCCCAGCCAGCCGGGCGTCCCCTTCGACTCCAAAAACGTTCATTCCGTCAATCGCGGCAATCTCGTCCCTCAGATTTTGAGCGGCAATGCCTGCCTCCGCGAACAATGTACGCCCCTCGCGCGAGCCAACGCCGTTGGACGTCGAGCGACGCCAACAGCAGCAAACTTGGGCTCGTCGTCTGCAAAAAGTTCAGCGCATGCTGAACTTCGTCGGCCGGTACGAGCGAATTCTTGCTCGCGTGAAGTTGTGCCGATCCCACAAGCGATCCCAACGTTTTGTGGCAACTTTGCACCACCAAATCCGCACCCGATTCGAGCGCCGACTTCGGTGCGAAGCCCGGCATGAAACAAAAATGCCCGCCGTGTGCCTCGTCTACGATCAGCGGCACGTTTCGCGCATGGCAGACCGAGGCCACGTCTTCCAGTTCGCGCGCCAGCCCGTAGTAACTCGGACGCGTAAGCAATACCGCCGAAGGCGTGGGGTCTTTTTCCAGCGCACTCTTGAGCGCCGGCGCCGAAACTCCCAGAGCGCCGCACTCGGCGAGCACATCGTGCTTCACGAATCGCGGCAGTGCGCCCGATAGCACGAGCCCCGCGACAACCGATCGGTGCACGTTTCGAGGTATAACGACCGTACCGCCGGGCGGCACTGCAGCAAGCAGCGCCGTTGTAATGCCAAGCGTCGAGCCGGCAGTGAGATAAAATGTCGACCCCGCGCCGAAGAGGTCGGCCGCGAGCGCCTGCGCATCGCGCACGCAATGCGTCGGATGAAACGTATTATCGGTCGCGGTCATCGAAGGCAGGTCGAGCGCAAGGCCCGACCTGCCGACGAGTTCCGTAAGCTCAGGAGCCGCGAATCGGCCCCACTTGTGACCTGGAGTGTGAAATCCGTAAATGCCGGAGGCTACGTAGTTCGTGAGCGTCTCGTAGATCGGAGCCCGCTCATGATCGAGCCGCCCGTTCACTTACCGTTCACCTCAACCAAGATTTCCGAACCGTTGGTCGTGTCGACCACGGTCGTCTTCGTGCGGCGAGTCTTGCCGTTCGTGTGGCCGTTCGTCGCATGACCGTTCTTATGACCATTCACATGGCCATTGGTCTCGACGGTCGCCGAAACACGCTCGATCCGAATCGGCTGCATCGGCCGGGCGATGGTCGACGGAGCAACGCCCGCCTTCATCGCCGACAGAATACCAGCCGCTTCGTAGTAGTTCGAAGCGTAGTGCAGCTGACCAGCCCGGAACGGCAGGCTCTTGAGGTCGTTCCGCATGAGGTTCGTATTGCTGCGAACCGCGACGACCGGAATGCCCTGCTCCACTGCAGCCAGCGTCGGCAAACCAATGCAGCCGTCCGGAATCACGAGGGCCGACACGTCTTCAGCCGTGATCACCGACGGATCGTACAAACCGCTCGGGCTCAGCATCACTTGCGGGGCCTTATTGAGGCCCTTCAGCACGCAGAACAAGTAGGTCGACGAGATCACCTCGGCCGCCTTCCGTGGATCGACCACACCCCAGCTTTCACCACGGATAGCTTCGCTGCTCATCGTCGGGGCGTGAGCCGCCGGCACGTCGAGCACGCTCGAAACCAGGTGCGTGAGCACCGCTTCGACGCCGCCCCACGGGTTCGGGCCGCCTTCGCCAAAGTAAGCGCGGTGCAGCTCGACCGTGTCGATGTGCGGCGTGATCCGGGTCGCCAGGGCGACCGCATCGTACGAGCCGCGACGATCGCGGAGGATATCCAGCAAGTGCCCCAACCGCTCAACGCGGCCAGTCACACGACCCGAATCCGAAACGCCAGTCAGCATGTGCAGCTCTTGCTCGAGCACGAGCACGTCGCTGATGTCCATACCCAGCGTCGCCCGAGCGCCTTCCGCACAGTTGATCGTCTGATCAACCACCTTCGGCGAATCCTTGCGATTCTCGGTCACGAGCAGCACGCGATTCTGGCGAACTTTCCGCAAACCGGCCGTACCCATTAGCAGACGGCAGATGATGCTGCCTTCCACGTACAGGCTGTTCTCGGTCTGCTCGTTCACGTCCGAAGCATTCACCACGTTCGGATGCAGAATCAACTGATCGCACACGTTGGCCAAGAGACGAGCGGCCGGAGTGGCGTCGCCCGCGTGACCACCGATGGCGCAGTCGACACCCGTCGGAATCAACATCACGGCATTGAATGCATTGGTCCGCGCCAGACGGCGTTGCCGATATTCGAACACGTTCGCTTCAGTGTCGTCCGAGCCGTAAACCTTCGGCTCGACCGCTTCGATTTCGCAGGTATGGCCAGCCCGGCTCTTGCTCGTCACAGCCACGCGAATCGGCGTCGCATCGGCGCCGAACGCAGCATCCGCGGCGTCCTTGAGCGTCGAGATCGGCGAGCGGCCATTGAACAGCTGACGAACAGTAAGTTGTTGCGAG
The DNA here is from genome assembly GCA_963733705.1 of uncultured Planctomycetota bacterium. Lineage (GTDB taxonomy): Bacteria > Planctomycetota > Planctomycetia > Pirellulales > Lacipirellulaceae > JABDGM01. The sequence continues at coordinate 25,609 of CAVTEJ010000001.1, forward strand.
GAAACTTTCATCCTGTGCAGAGCTCCTAAAAGTAAATTTTCCTAATTGATGCCCGGCCAAGCTCTTTCCAGAGCTCAACTTGGGACATGGAGCGTCTCGGCTAGAAATCGGCGCTTGGCCTTGGTGGACCGCCGTGGCGGTCATCCGGCTTCCTGCTGGAATTCGAAATCTGCTTTGACCAAAGAGCGAACAGATGGCCGCCGGCAAATCGCACGGCAGCCCCGAGGTCAGAGAGAGCCGTCACAAACAAAATGACAGGCTCGGGGCAAGAGAATCAACGACGGATATGGTCGCGCCAACCGCTCAGGCACGGTGCAACCGGGATGTGGAGCACTTCCCACGCGAGCGTCGGACGGCGACTCGGGCGAGTCGACCGCAACCGCCGCCGTAGCTTCAACATTCCAATGGTCAGTGCAAAGTTCAAAGTAATCGTCTTCCCGTAGGTCAGGCTTTAGCCTGACTCGTGTATTATCGTCAGGCTAAAGCCCGACCTACACAATCGGCGAATTCTCCTCGACACTTTCGAGAATACTTCGCGCCGGCAAATTCTACAATGCCGTGCTAGCGAGTAAAGATCGATTTTGCCCAGAAACCGAAATTACTCTGATAAATTTTTCCGGCGCACCGCTTGATGCCGCGCGGACGATCCCACATGCTCTCGTTTGGCTCCTGCAGCACCCCCTCCGCGCCCCAGATCCTCTCAACCTACGCCTCAACTATGAAATTGCTTCGCTTCGGTCAGCCTGGCCGCGAACAACCCGGCATCCGCGACTCCGCTGGCAACATTCGCAGTCTCGCTGGCATCATCCCCGATCTCGCCGGCGATGCCCTTACGCCAGCGTCGCTCGACAAGCTCCGCAGGCTTGACCTTAATTCCCTGCCCGTGGTGGATAAGTCCACGAGGTTGGGACCGCCCGTCGCAGGCATCGGCAAAATGATGTGCATCGGCCTCAATTACTCCGAACACGCCGCCGAAACGGGCGCTCAGATCCCGAAGGAACCCATCCTCTTCATGAAGGCTACCAGTGCAATCGTCGGACCAAACGACGACGTCCGCATCCCCCGTGGTAGCACCCACACCGACTGGGAAGTCGAGCTCGGCGTCATCATAGGCACCAATGCCAAGTACGTCAGCGAGGCCGATGCCCTCAACTACGTTGCCGGCTACTGCGTCTCGCACGATCTCAGCGAACGGGATTACCAAAAAGACCGCGGCGGCCAATGGACCAAGGGCAAAAGCTGCGACACGTTCGGTCCTCTGGGCCCGTGGCTTGTCACCACCGACGAAATCACCGATCCCCAGAACATCAAAATGTGGCTCGAGGTCGACGGCAAGCGCATGCAAAACGGCACCACCGCCACCATGATCTTCGGCGTCCGGAAACTCGTCAGCTATCTAAGCGAGTTCTTCACGCTCCACCCCGGCGACGTAATCACTACCGGCACCCCCAGCGGCGTCGGCATGGGCATGAAGCCCCCGACGTACCTCCGCGCCGGCCAAACCGTCCGCCTCGGCCTCGAAGGCCTCGGCGAACAGCAACAGCGCATGATCGCCGACGACTGATCCCAGCCTTCCCGCCTTCCACACTCCCCCTTCCCCCCTTGCTCCTCATGTCCGTTCACCCCTGGCACGACGTCCCCCTCCCCGCCGACGTCACCGATTGGTTCCCCGCCTACATCGAGATCCCCAAAGGCTCGAACATTAAGTACGAGCTCGATAAGCCCACCGGCCTCTTAATCGTCGACCGCGTGCTCTACAGCACCGTCTATTATCCCGCGAACTACGGCTTCGTACCCCGCACGTGGTGCGACGACGGCGATCCGCTGGATGTCCTCGTCCTCGGCGATGAGCCTGTCGTCCCCCAAGCCCTCATGCGAGCCCGCGCAATCGGCGTCATGCGGATGCGTGACGACAAAGGCCAGGACGACAAAATCATCGCCGTCCACGTCGACGACGCCGAGTACTCCCACTACCGCGACGTCTCAGAGCTCCCGCCCCACCGCATGCGTCAGCTGCCGAGATTCTTCAAGGACTACAAAATCCTCGAAGACAAGATGGTTACCGTCGACGATCCGCTCGGGGCTGCCGACGCAATTCCGATCCTGCTAGAGGCGATCGCTGCCTACACTCTAAACCGCGACGCACTAGTCGCCGGCGGCCACCCAAATACGGACGGCACGCTACGTTGAAGATGCGGCAAAACCCGCAGCCGCCGCCTTGCGAACCAATATTCAGCACGCGACAGCGAATACCTCCTAACAGTTTGCCAACCTGTTCGATCATGCTGGCAGACACCTATCGGCACAGCTACAATGTCGCCCGTCGACGACATTTTGGCCTGGGGGTCGCTATGAGTAATTCGCCAACCACTCCATCCAACCCGGCAACGGGTGGTAATACGTTCCATCCAGATCCGCCGTCCGGCGCGCCTCGCCGCCAAATCGTGCGGCCGGCCTTCAAGGCCGTCTTCCAGTTCGCACGGTTCATGATCACCTTGCCGGTCGCCCTCATCCGCGGCCGACGCGGAACGATCGATGAAGTTACCGTTTACTCCGCCCACCCCAGCTTTTTCCTCTGGATTCTGATCCTCGTCGGCTTCGTCTCGGCGGAGATCGTGCGGAAAGCACCAGACTGGGCCGGGTTCTTCGGCTGGTTATACGTTTGGCTAACGTTGTACTTCTTGGTGATGCTCCTGTACGACTTCAGCGCACGAAAGCTCGGTCTGTGGGTGCTAATCTTCGCGCTCATCTGGCTGGCCTCGAAGTATGTCGAGCTTCTCAAGCACGTCGCCGTCCTGACCCCCGTCGTCCACTACCTTGCCAGACTGCAGCCCAAGCTCGACCCCGGTAGCGTCACAGTACTCAGTTGGCTACTTTTGCTCCCCTGGATCGGTTCGCTCTTCCACATGGCCCTTAACGGCCGCAAGAAATTCACCCCCAACGAAATCGGCGAATTCCACTTCGGCGAAGGCAGCGAGCTAACCGACCGCACCGGGCTGCGGTTCCGCACGAAGTACCGCGACGTTCTCGAAACGATCCTCACATTCGGCGGCGGCGACCTTCTCGCCGTCGACAATCACCAAAACGAAATTAAACGCTGGGACAACATCATCGGCCTGTTCTTCTTTTGGAAAGACCTCGACCGAGTGTTGCACCAGCGCGCAGCCGTAATGGATTCCGGCGAGCACGATCTCGACAAGAAGTAAAAACGGTATGGGCCGTAGCTGGATTCGCAAGAATCCGGCCAAATCCGGCTTGAGTAAAATTCCTCCCTCTCATATCGGAAGAAGTCACCGTTTCCATGCCCGAAACTAGCCGTCCCGGTTTGATCCACTCATCGAACCCGTGGCCGCTCCTACTCTGCCTCGTCGGCGTCGATTATTTCAGCACGCTGGCCTATCTGCCCTCAATCGCCGCGGAAGCCGCCGGTGCTTACGCCCCCATCGCCGCCGCCGGCGTCGTAGTGGTGACATTCCTACTCGCCATCCCCGTCTACTGGTACGTCGTCGGCCACGCCCCAGACGGCCGCGGCGCCACCGGCATGCTCGAAGACGCCATGCCCGGCTGGCGCGGCAAACTCGTCGTCCTCACGCTTCTCGGTTTCGCCGCCGCCGACTTTGTCATCACGCGCAGCCTCTCCCTCGCCGATGCCGCAATCCATCTCCTCCAAAACCCGCACGGCCAACAACTGCTCACCTGGCTGCCGCAAGACTATCTCAAAGACGACCACGGCCTATTGCCGCCGCTCGAGTACTTAGTCCACCGCCTAGGCAATCCACAAGTCATTGTCACCCTCGCCCTATCCATTATCTCGTTCACAATCTGGCGAGTAATGAAGCGCGGCATCTCACGGCGAATCCTCCTAGTTACCGCCGCCGCAGTCTCCACCTACCTTTTCCTGACCGCGATCGTAATCACCAGCGCGATTATCTACACCTCCCGCCACATCGATATCTGGCACGCCTGGCTAACAATCGTCCTCCCCCCAACTCCGTTAGGCGAGGCCGCGGGCGCCGATGGCGCCTCAGCGGTCGGGTCCGCACACGCCTGGTTCTGGCCCTGGCTCCGCATCGCCCTCTGGTCCTTCCCTCAAATGGCCCTCGGCCTAACCGGCTTCGAAATGATCGTCAACGTCGTGCCGCGCGTCAGCAGCGGCACCACCGACGACACCCACAAACGCCCCCGCCGCGCCCGCAACACCCGCAAACTAATGGTCACCGCCGCTTCGATCATGGCCGTGTACCTAATCAGTGCCGTAACAATCACCACACTCCTCGTACCGCGTGCCGAGCTCCTACCAAACGGCGCCGCCACACACCGCGCCCTGTCCTACCTCGCTCACGGCTCACCTTTAGCCGATGGCGCAACCGGCCACGCACTCAATCCAATCTTCGGCCACGCCTTCGGCGACTTCTACGATCTCTCAACAGCGTTCATTCTCTGCCTCGCGGGCGTCAGCGTGACGATGGGCCTCCAAAACCTGTTGCCCCACTACCTCAACCGCCTCGGCATGGACGTCCATTGGGCCGGCAAATCCCTGGTGATCGTCATCGTCCTCTACGCCGTCATTCTGTTGGTCACCGTCGTCTTTCGCGCCAGCCCAGCGCTCCAACAATGGGCGTACGCCACCAGCGTACTCGTGCTGCTCACCGGCGCCGCATTCGCCGCGGCAAAGGACCTCGGCAAGAACAGCCACCCCGGTTTCAAGCGCGGCGTGCAAATGACCTTCGCCGCAGTCGCAGCCGGATTTTTCCTCACGATGACCGGCCTCACCGTAATGATCAACTACTCCGGCCTGGTCATCGCCCTCTGCTTCGTCTTCGCGATCGTGATTAGCTCCTTCATCTCCCGCTGGATCCGCTGCACAGAACTAAGATTCGAAGGCTTCGAGTTCGCCACAGAGGCGACGCAGCAGCGCTGGGCCGAACTGTGCCGCTCCGGCCCCAAGATCCTCGTCCCTCATCGCCCCGGCCTCATCTCCGTGGCAGAACGAAGCGAAAACTTAAAACGCGAGTATTACCTCAACCCAGCAATCCCGATTCTGTTCATCGAAGTCCAAATGGGCGACCCCAGCAACTTCTATCAGAAGCCGCTCGTAAAAATCGAGCGCGACGGCGACCTCGAGATCATTCGCCTCTCTCACTGCGTGAGCACTTCCCACGTGCTCGCCGCTCTTTGCCTCGAAATGTGCCGCGACAATGGAACCCCGCCCGAAATCATCTTCGGCTGGTCCCTCGAAAACCCGCTGGCCGCCAATTTGAACTTCATGCTCCTCGGCGAAGGCAACATCCCCTGGATGGTCAAGGAACTTATTCGTAAAGCCATCCCCGACCCCGCCCGCCAACCGCGCGTCCGAATCGGCTGACGTCATTCCCACGCAGGCGGCAATCCAGCGGAACGCACAAACCATCTCCCGCCTTCACGGAAATGGCAAGATAGAATTCAATTCGCCAACTTCAACCGCCCTTTCAATCCTCTGCGATCTACCCAATCGATTCCAAGATAGCGATCACGTCAAACTCCGCCAGACTCTCGCGCGTAAATGGAAAATACTGCGGCGTCCCCGTTCGCGTAACGATCGCCTCGATCTCTGCCTGCGGAAGTTCTCTCCCGCCGCGCGTAACGACAAACCGTGCAGCCCCCGGACCCGCCACAAGTCTCGCTTCAAGCGATCCCGCCTCCGGCTCGCCAACGCCCATCGCCCCCGAAGTGCCGACACCGATCCCAATAACCGCGTAACGCCTCCCCATCGCCCCACGCACATGCTCGCTCGCCGGCCACCAGGCGATCCGCTGCGAACCCCACTGCCACAGGGCCTGCCCGCACTTCAAATGACTATTGTGCGCAAACGCGAGCACGCGCGCCCTTCCCGTATGTGAATTTCGCTCGCGCTCAACTATGTACGCGAGATTCTCCGCCATCATCAAATCACGCAGCCCAAAGCAATCCGCGTACCTCGTTGCCGAAGGCGTAGCCAACACCGCATGATAATCAAGCATCTGCCGCGCATGCCGTGCAAAATGCAGCGCCTCCCCATAGCGACCTGCATCGCTGCTCGCTACCAGCTCCGGCCGCCGCACGCACAATTCGCTGATGAGGTCTTCAGTCACCGCACGCAGCAAAGTCGCATTCGGCGATCGGCCAACCGATTTCGAGGCATCGAACGTAGCCCCCGGATCGGCCCACTCCGCGTCATCACCCAACAGCGGCTCAACCTGCTCGCGATAACTGGCCGCCCGCCCCGCATCGACCGCCCCCAGAAAGTCGATCGCCACCATCAGCAACTGCCGCGGACTATCCGCTCCCGTCATCTCCGTCGGGCTATCGAATCCGTAGAAGTGAATCGCCGTCCCTGGCCCCGCGGCGTTGTACTCCCGCATCCACTCCACCAACTCGCGATTCGCCGCCATCCGCGCAAAGTTGTGGCTGAATCCAGTTTCTTGCACATCGTCAAACGAGCCAGCGCCCCCGATTCCCGTCACATAGTCGTCGACGATCGACCCGCGCGGAAAACTGCTCTCCAGCGCGATCGCCGAATAACCATGCCGTTCGACTAGTCGCCGAAAAACACAATTCCGCAATCGCAGAAATTCTTCCACCCCGTGAGTCGGCTCCCCAATCCCAAGCAACTCCACCTGCTCGCCCAACTCACCCACCACGCGATCAACCGCCGAATTCAACTCCGCCGGCGATTCCAGCGAAAACGAAACCCCCTCCCGCGAAATCCATTCATCCAACGAGGCGTATTTACCTCCTGCCAAAGACATACGTTCCACCCTACTGCTCGCAAAGACGCAAAGATTTGAAGATATCTTATCTTCCTCCGAGCCCAAGCAACCACGGCGCTGTTTGCCCGGTTCCTTCTATAGCGTGTCTCTGCGAGGCCGCCTTCAGCGAACACGACTGAGTCACAAACTACCGCCTACGTCTTCGCTTCCGCGACCGGCTGCTTGTCCGGATGCAGATAAATGAAACTTTTGCCGAGGCGGCCGCCGTAGTTGCCGGCCGAAATCCTCAGCAAGCCGGGCGTATTTACCGAGGCGGCAATCGCCGCTTGCGTCGCGCGAATGATCGAAGCCAAATCGCGGCCGTTGATGATAATTTCCATCACCGAGTGAACGCTGGGCGGCAACTCCGATTTCGCGTTCGGATTGTCGACGAGTAGTGGACAGAATTTTTCGTAGGTGCTCGCGAACATGAACGGATACTTGCTGCCCGCCTTCGATCCGCTGCCCGCGATGCCGCCGGGGAACGGCATAATCACGCCCGGGCATTTGTGAACGGCGGCGACTCCCGCCTCGGCAGCGGCAAGAGCCGAGCCTTCGCTGTCGCCAAAGTACCACAGGTTGCCGCCCATCAAACCATCCAAGTAGCCAAGCTTGGCATCGAGCACGAACTCTCCGCCGAGCGTGGGGATCCACCACATCGTTCGACCGAATCGTTCGATGCGTTTTTGGTAGCCGTCGCCGAAGAACGCAATCTTCCGACCCATACGGTAAAAATCTGCCGAGTCGATCAAGTTGAAGCAGGCAGCTGTCGGGCAGGTGAGAAGATTCTGGCTGATACGAACCAAGGCCGCCTTTTTCAACGCGTCCACGCGATCCTTGCGGAATCGAGGGACGTGCAATTGCACAATTGCGCCGGGGCGGCCGTCGGGTGTATCGAACGACTCGTCAAATCCAGGCCCCACAAATCGATCCACGCCCGCTTCACAATCACACAGAATGGTGCTGGAGGCATTTCCCGTGGCGGCATCGGCGGCGTGCTTGACCCACGTGGCGTCGCACGCAGTTATCAGGAATTCAACGTAAATGCTGCGGAACGCTTCCGCATACGTGTCATCAATGACGGCGGGCACAGGGATCTCAGTGAAGATGTCCGTGATTCGATCGGAATTACCGACGACCGCGGCCGCTGTAGACCGAGGTTTCGGTGACGACTTTATCCATAAACACGTCGTGCGGGCTGACGACGAGGTTATCGAACAACTGCGATTCGTAGCACAGGCCCACCAGTTGGCAGTCGGGACGCACGCGTTCGAGTAGCCGGTCGTAGTAACCCTGACCGTTGCCCATTCGGCCGCCGCCCCGGCTAAAGCCGACCCCGGGAACGATTACGAGGTCAATTTCTTCGGGCGGAATTTCCTTGCCGGCTTCGCCCCACCGCTCGCGCGGCGGTTCTAGAATTTTCCATTTTCCAACGATTAGCTCGTCCATACTCTCGAGCAGCCACAGACCAAGCTTGTTGGCGCCGGCTTCATCGACGGTCGAGTAAGGAACGACAATCCGCTTCCCGCTCTCAAGGGCTGCAGGCAGAGCGTGTTTTGTACGCAGCTCGGAGCGGCAATCGATGTACCACAGAACCGTCTTCGCCGCCTGGTACTCCGCAAGACCGACCAGCCTGTTGACCGCGATTTCGCTGATTTGGTCCTTATCCGCCTGCGCATTGCGGGCGTCGTAAGCGGCCCGACGCATTTGCGCTTTTGGGTCAGTAGATTCGGTTGAGGTTTCCGACATAAGCGAAGATTCATCCGCGAAAATAGGCTACTCGCCACCCCTAAGCGATTAGAAGTCGCACCGCAGAATTTCGCAACCCCGCAGAATAGCGAGCAAGAATGCAAACTCCCAACCGCGCCGTCCTAAAGCTCAGTAGGGGCAACGAACGTAGGCGGTGGCTTTAGGCACCCTCGACTCTGAAAGGCTCGCAGCGATCCCGCCCAAAACCTCCCCCACCAAAAATCATTTCATCCGGTCCCCTCCCCTGCGACGGGGATGGGACCAAACGAGCACGGGCGATCCGAAATCGCCCGAGCGGAGTGCGGTAGAGACTCGCGAAGCGAAAGGGACGAGCGCCGTCCGCCACTCGCCCCGGCCAGCGCTCTTCCGCTCGAACGCTGGTAGTCATTTCTCCACGCAAGCCAACGACATCGGCCGCGCCGTCCCTTTGGCCAACGGCCATATTCATCATCGCTCGGCCCGCACCGGATGCCACACGTCGCCGCGAGTGTTCTTCCGATCGAAGGGTGCCACTGGCTACGCCAGTGCTCTTCCAATCGAAGGCTTGCATTCATGCCGTCCGCAAAACTTCCAACCGCGCCGCCCTAAAGCCCCGAGAGTGGCGACATAACTTAGCCGGTGGCGGAAGCCACCGGTTCGCATTCGTTCCGTGCTATTGAACCTAAAACGGCGACATCGAAACTTACGCCTTTGCTCCTCAGCGTCGTCAAAATTGCGGATTGAGATCTCCGTCGCGCCTTCGATATGAACGCCAACGGCGTTCATTCTATTTGATTTGTCCCCCTCCCATCGACGGGCAGGAATTGAAAGAGGGGTGCCGCCCGCTTCGGCTCGACGAACATCGGGTCCGTATTCATCACACCCCTTCCCACGGTCCTCATTACACGAAGAAATTCGGACGGTTTTGTTATATGAGCGGGTGACCTGCCCAATTCGATTTCCTAACAATCTCGAATAGTACCGATCGGCACTTGCGTAACAAATGATACTATGCAATACTGATCGCGTCGTGTTAGTACCAGTCGATACCTCAAGAGAACGGGAGGAAACCATATGCAAGCGCAAGACAGTATCCGAATCCAAGGGCGAGATATCCCTTTCACACGCCGTACCGTGTCGATCGAGTCAATTGACCTCGATCCCAAAAACCCGCGTGTCCAGTATTTGGTTGGACAGCGAGCCAACGGGGTGGACCAAGATGACCTTCACGACCTTATTTGGACCAAGGATTCCGTGAAGGCTTTAGCCGAATCCGTTTTTCAAAACGGAGGGGTCTACGAGCCGCTGATCCTCCAGGCGAAAGGCAATCGTTTCATCGCTAGAGAAGGAAATTGCCGAACAGTTGCAGATCGCCACCTCGCTCAAGAGCATCCTGATGACGCCAGATTTGCCACGGTGCCAGCAATGGTCTTTCGAGACGAATTAACGGAGGAAGACCTGGCAGTTTTACTTGCAGATATGCATGTCGCCGGCAAAATCCGCTGGGACGCATACGAGCAGGCCAAGCACGTCTGGGACCTGCACAATCGGTATCACAAACCCTTCGACTGGCTCGCTAGCCATCTGCGACTCAGCAGGTCAAAAATCCAGGAGTTGTTATTTGCTCATAAGGCAGCAACGGAGTTTCTTGCCGCTCACCCGCAGCCCGGGAATGTACGAAAATTCTCCTTCTTCCACGAGCTTGCAAAGAAGAAATCGCTTCGGGAATTGTTCGAAATTGAGCCGGCATTTAAACAGCGGTTTCACAAGTGGGTTAAGGAGGAGCGTCTCTCGGATGCGAAGCAAGTCCGCGACCTTCCAATTATCATTGGAAACATTGAGGCAGCAAAGGCGCTCGAATTAAATGGCTATGCTGAGGCCCAACGTGTGCTAGTTCGGATGGATCCATCGCTTGAAAGCAATCTGTTCGCTGCGATCAAGAACGCCACGGACAAACTCGCGGCGATACCCGCAAACGAACTCGCGGAATTGAAGACCAACCCGCAGAAACTCATCTTGCTACGCAATCTTCACCGAAGCATTCAGGATGTGACGACTTTGGCGGGAGTAACTCTATGACGCGGCGACTCTCTTATCGGATTCCGCGCCTTCGCCTACTAACCAGCGGGCGCGGAGGTGACGAAGCCGCGCCGATCGGCGGACAGGTCAGGCATCCAACGCGTGTCGCTGTGTGGAAGCGTGACGGCGGAAAGTGTCGATTCTGCGGTTCGCGGAAAGAGCTCCAATTCGACCATATTATTCCGCGCTCGCTAGGCGGCTCAGGAGAACCAAACAATGTTGAACTCTTGTGTCGTGCGTGCAACCTGCGCAAACGCGCTACGCTGACAGCGATCTAGCTAACGCAAGTTCACATTTTCGACGACCCCTCAAGTACGATAGGCTGATCGCTATCGACGCCACGCGATTGCGACCGCTGATAATCCGACGAATTCATACCTCGCATCGAACCAACCCAATAACTGAGACGTGCGATGCCCGGACGACGCCGAACTAGCTTCCGCGCAGGCGATCTTGCCGAAGACCTTGGTATCTTTCTCCTAAAAGGGGTTGCCGCCATCGCCAAGGTGACGCGGCAGGAAGATGTTGGGTTGGACGCTATCGCAACGCTTTTGAGACGTGACGCCGACGGGAATTCCTACGCTGAAGATACTTTCGTCGTACAGCTGAAATCTGAATCGGAGAAAGAAATTGTATATCGCGATCATGAGTTCCATTGGTTCACACAACAGACGTTGCCAATGTTCATTGGCCGCGTTTCCCTGGTGCGTTCGGAAATAGCTCTTTATCCAACGATCTTCGCGAATCAGGCAATTTGGTCCTTGCACGCGGAGGAAATTCGAATTCGTTTTGGTAACTCTGATCTGCCGCCTATGCTGCGTGAGCAACTCAGATCGCCTTGGACAATACCCGGCGAAAAGCCTACGGTTTGGCTGGGTGAACCCTTGGTGCGGTGGACGGCGGGAGAATTGGTCGATCAGAATCGGCATGTCTCCGCGTACACAATGCTCAAGCGATTCATTCCGAAAATGCAACGTGAACTATTGTTGCTTTCACTCGGTCAAAGCTCAGTGATCGAATGGGCAACAAACGATCCCGATTCGATCAAAGTTCAGACGGGGATGATGATGGGGCCTCCGTCGGATCCGCAACATACTATTGACCAGTGCGAGCCAAGCCTTCATGCGCTAATGTTAATAGGGCTTACTCTGCCAGATGGTTCAGGCGCACCAGTACTGCGTTGTCTAGAAGATCTAGTAAATGAACTAAGGAAGTTCGACGTAGACATCGATACCGAAAATCTAGTAAAGATGATGCACTTTGCGGCGAAAGAAAGAGCGAAAGGTTAAGGGGCAACATATATATATTCTCGAATCACAAAAGTCGTTGTACAGTCACACCTAAAATTCCAGCGCGCGGACAAAAATCGTTGTAGAAATCACTCCCTGAAAGTGCTAAGTTCGAACCACGCTTCATTGCGCCGTTCGCTCTTTGGCAACTTAAAATCAGGCTCTGTCCAACAAGCCGCAATCGTGTTCGTATCAGCCAAGCGTGGCCACGAGCCGGGGCCGATGCTCTGCGCAGAGGGCGCGCCGAATGATTGGAGTTTTTGCATCGTCGAAACGCAGCGAGTCTCAATATTAACCGAATATTGGACGCCCAATTGCTTGCCAACCCTTGATTTGCCGTGCTTTTAACAAACCCGGCGTTCCACAATTGGCGAATTTTGTATTAAAAAATCGTGTTCGCGCGCAGTTGCAAAAGTGCGGACATGATAAAAACGAAATGCCGAAACAACTTAGGACTTGCGAGGCCCGCTACTCCTATTCCCAATAACTCCACTTCATTCGCGACCCATCCGCGGCCCTACTCACAACCTGCTCAAAATAGAAAAGTGCAAATGGCGTTGACCGCGACATGGTTGGTACTCGCAGAAATCCCCAGCATAGCCGGGAGCTTCCGGCCGATGTGGCGCAAATCACGGGGGCTCCGGGCGGCCGTCGTGATCATCGGCGCAGTATCGTGCATCGACATACGTGCCGCCGAATGGCCCGAGTTTCGTGGGCCGACGGCGGATGGGATTTCGACGGCGAAGAATGTGCCGGTGGAGTGGAGTGCCACGGAGCACGTGGCATGGAAGCAAGCGATACCCGGCGTGGGGTGGTCATCGCCGGTGATTGCGGATGGGAAGATCTATCTCACGACTTCGGTGGGTAAGGATGCGGAGCCGATTTCGCTGCGGGCGATTTGCGTTGACGCGGCGGACGGCCGCGTGCTGTGGAATACGGAAGTGTTTAACCCTGATTCAGCGATTGCGCACGAGATGCATACGAAGAACAGCCTGGCGAGTCCTACACCAATCGTGAGTGGGGATCGCCTGTATGTGCACTTCGGGCACATGGGGACGGCGGCGCTTGATCTCGCCGGCAACGTGGTCTGGCGGCAATCTTCGGTCACGTATCATCCGCAGCATGGCAATGGTGGGTCGCCACTGTTGATTGGCGACGAACTGGTGTTCAGTTGCGATGGGACGGAGAAGCCGTTTGTCACGGCGCTAGATAGTAAAACGGGCGAAGTCCGTTGGAAGACGGATCGGAATACGAAGGCGGCCAAGACTTTTTCGTTTTGTACGCCGACGAGGATCAAGGTTGATGGGACGGAGCAAATTATTCTACCTGGGAGTGGATTTGTCGGTGCGTATGATCCGAAGGACGGACATGAGATTTGGCGTGTGGGGTACGACGAAGGGTATTCAGTCGTGCCGCGCCCTGTGTTCGCGAACGGATTGTTGTTTGTGGCATCGGGTTTTAACCGACCGGTGCTGTACGCGATTGATCCGAAGGGGGCGGTCGGTGATGCCACGGAAACGCATGTCGTATGGAAGCATGACAAAGGGGCGCCGCTCACGCCGTCGGTGCTTGTTGTGGGCGACGACTTGTATTTCGTTTCAGATAACGGCGTGGCGACGTGCCTTGATGCGAAGACCGGCAAGCAAAATTGGACGAAGCGACTGGGGGGCGATTTTTCGGCATCGCCGGTGTTTGCCGAGGGGCGAATCTATTTTGAAAATGAAGCGGGCGTCACCACCGTTATTAAGGCTGGCAAAGAGTATGAGGCGGTGGCGACCAATGATTTAGGAGAGCGTATGTTGGCATCGCCGGCGCTTATGGATGGGGCGATGTTTCTGCGCACGGAAAATAATTTGTGGCGCGTTCAGAACTAGCGAGCCGGAACTCGGTTTTATTCGGCCCGACCGGTGTGCGTGTCGATTTTCAAATCGAGATGCTCGGCGTCTTTTGTGTAGAACACGTAGCCGTACATCATTTCTTGGTAGGTCTGCTGGCCATCGCGGACGGTGGCGGATGGATCAGGGTTGTAGGGATTGAACGTCGTGTTGTCGAAATGGGCGAGGCATTCGTACTTGGTGCCGGCGGGGAATTTCACTTCGCCGTAGGGCAAATGGTAGGGCATCTGCCAATCGAAACTGTAGTTGGGAATCATCAGCAGCGTGACGGGGTCGCCGTTGGGCGGGTAGGCGAGGTAGGTGGCATCCTGACCGCGAACGTGCATGTGGGAAAAAAAGCCGTAGAGGGTGACATCGTCCTGCAATGATTGTTGGGCAGCGACGGGGTAATGGGCCGCGAACGGCGGAATCGCGAACTTCTGGTTTTTGAGCTCTAAGTAGCAAAGCTCTTTGTCGACTTTGTAGCGTGGGTAGCGGAAGCCGACGCGGAGTTTTGTTTTTTCGGGTTTGCCGGTGGTGGTGAGGTGGATTTGGAGGCCCAGCACGGAGCCGGCCGGGATTTTTGAGGCGACGTTGTGATCGAGCTCCATCGGGCCAACGCCGGGGACGTAACCGGTGATCAGCCGACCGTACGACTCTTTGGTGCCGATCGGCATGTAGCCGAGGTTGGAGTGATGAACGACACGCGGGTTGCTGGGCTGGACTTCGGCGGCTTGGATGTATGTGTCGTGGAGGAAGACGGTAGGGAGGAGTGTGTATTTGTAGTCGACGTAGCCTTCGGCGGGGACATCATACGTGAGGGGCGCTTCGAATACGATATCTGGTTCGCCGAGCAGCCATTTTTTGCCGGCCCAAACGTCCGAAGTATCGTGCGGCGATTCTAATTCAGAGTTTGGAGGCGTCGATGAGGTTGAGGATTGCGTTGCGAGCGAGCCGTTGGCGGCTCCGCCGCGTGCCCATGCGACTAGCATTCTTCGGTCGGCGGCTGGCATGGTGCGATCGTTAGTGAACCTGCCGATGTCGGGACTGGCGTACCAGGGGGGCATGCGGCGCTGGTCGACGACTTCGGCAATCATCGAGGCGTTTGCGGCGGCTTCGTCGTAGGAAGTTAGAGAGAAGGGTGCCGACGTGCCTGGCTTGTGGCAGCAGGCGCAGTTCTTTTCGAGAATCGGTGCGACGTGTTCCGCGTAACTGATTTTGCCGACTTGCTTCGTCTTTGTACTGGCTGTAATCAGGCAGCCTTCGACGGGCGTCTCGGTCGTTGCGATATCCTTGTTCGACAACAATGCTTGGATTGCGTCAGTTAGTTCCGAGCGGGTTTCGCCGGGCGTGGCTCCGCCGAGGTGGATGCTGTTGTCGATGCGGCCGCGGTAGCGGATGCGGAAGTCGGCATCGAGCAATACGGCGGTGGCCGTGCGATCTACGCCGCAGGCGTTGGCGCAGGTGCCATCGATGTCTTTGACGAAGGGGAACGGCATATCATGCTCGACGGCTTGAGTTGCGATTTCGAGCACAGAGTCGTCGGTGCCGGCATCGATAGCGAGAAATTGGACGCCCTGTTTGTTGAACGTGGCGTCGAGTTGTTTGAGCTTTGGCAGGTAGCGCTGCACGATCGGGCAAGTCGTGTTCGTGAACACGAGTACGAACGCGCGCTTGCGTACGGGATCTTTTTCGCTGACAAAGTCGCTTAATGTGCGAGGAAGGTAACGGATATCGGTGAATTTGCAGAGAGTGAGTTTATCGCCGATTTTTGCGGGTGTGCTTGATTTGGACTCGGACGTGGTCGATACGCCGTCGGCATTTGCAACCGTCGCCATGGCCAGGACTGCTGAACCGCAAAGAAGTGCGCGAATTACGCCAGAAATAATTGTCGCCGTAATGCCCGCCGTTTGCATTTTTGGAGGCCCGTGGTTGAGAGGATCGAATTCGCCTTATGATACTCTGTGGACCGAATTGACCAACAGAGATTGCTCGACCCGAAGCGATGAAATCCAGCACTTATTCAAATTTCGGTGGTAACCAGTGGTTTCAGCCGAATGTGGTGTATGCGCCGAGTGATGAAGCGGAGTTGCTGGAGGCATTGCGGGCAAGTCGCGGGCGACAAGTGCGTGTTATCGGGCGATTGCACTCGTGGAGCGAAGCGGCAGTCGCCAACGATGTGCTGGTTGATTTGCGGCGAATTAGCGATGTTTCGTTGGAAGAGCGCGAAGGGCGGACCTGGGTGACGGCGGGAGGTGGCTGCCAGATTAAGACGTTGCAACACGTGTTGGGTTTAGCGGGGCTGGCACTGCCGTCGCTAGGTTTAATCAACGAGCAAACGATCGCGGGTGCGATTTCGACCGGAACACATGGGTCGGGGCGGCCTTCGATGTCGAACTTCATTGAAGAGGTACGTGTTGCCGTGTATGACGCGAGTGGCATGCCCGTGATCCGCACGATCAGCGGCGGAGATGAGTTACGCGTCGCGCGATGTAGCCTTGGCGCGATGGGTGTGATCGTGTCGGTCGGACTTTGGGCGCGGCCCGCGTACCGGGTCGAAGAGCATTTTCGGCAGTATGAGGAATTCGACGGCGTGCTTGCCATGGAGAACGAGTATCCGCTGCAGCAGTTTTTCTTGATGCCGTGGTGGTGGAAGTTTATCGCGCAGCACCGGCGTGAAACGGCAGAGCCGCGAAGTCGGTTGGCGTCCCTGTATCGCGTGTATGCATTCTTGCAGCTTGATATTGGGCTGCATCTGCTGGTGTGGTTCGCCGTTCGGTGGTTACGGAGCGCGGCGATTGTGCGTTTTGCTTTTCAGTACGTGACGCCATGGATGGTCGTTAGGAATTGGCGCGTGGTGGATGATGCGGACCAACAGTTAGTGATGGAACACGAATTGTTTCAGCACATTGAATGTGAAATGTTCGTGGCGCGGTCGCGATTGAGGGATAGTCTTGAGGTTGTGACGCAGTTGCTGAAGTATTTCGATGGTGACCGGGAGGCGCTTGATGTTTCAACACGTGACGTGCTGCGGCGTCTGAATTTGCTGGAGGAGGTAGATGAGAATTGTGGTACTTATACGCATCACTATCCGATTTGCATTCGGCGTGTGCTGCCGGATGATACGCTGATCTCGATGCCTGCCGGCAATACGGAATCGTGCTATGCGATCAGTTTTATCAGCTATGAGCGACGCGGCGATCGGGCGGCGTTCATGGCGTTTTCGCGCGTGCTTTGCAGGTTGTTGGGAGATTTGTATGGGGCACGGCCGCATTGGGGGAAGGTCTGCCCGCTGACGGCCGGCGAGACGACCGCGCTTTATCCGGAGTTACAGAAGTTTCGCGAGGTTTGTGAAGAGTTTGATCGCGGGGGTGTGTTTCGGAATGAATGGATTGAGCGAGTGTTGTTTGGCGAGCGCAAAGGGATCGCGGCGCAATAAAAACCCCCGGCAGAGCCGGGGGCTATCGGGCGCTTTGGTGATGGAGCGCGAAATCCTTTCGCTAGGATGCGAGTTTGGCATCCATCGTGATTTTGGTGTTCAGCAAGCGCGAGATCGGGCAGCCGGCTTTGGCGTTGTTGGCGGCGGTTTCGAATGCTTTTGGATCGGCACCGGGTATATTGGCGGTAACGTCTAAATGCGATGCGGTGACGGTGAAGCCGGCGTCGGTTTTTTCGAGCGTGACCGTTGCGGTGGTTTTGATTTCGTCGGCGGTTATGCCGGCGTTGCCGAGCTGGCCGGAGAGGGCCATCGAGAAGCAGCCGGCATGAGCGGCGGCGATCAATTCTTCGGGATTGGTACCCTTCCCTTCTTCGAAACGGGTACTGAAAGAGTATTGGGTGTTTTCTAAAACGCCGCTGTCGGACGAGATCGTGCCTTTGCCGTCTTTGAGTCCGCCTTTCCAAACCGCTGATGCTTTGCGCTTCATCGCGTTGCTCCTTATCTCGCCGGAATTGGGATTATCGAGGGACTGCCATCTTCGGTGCTGCAAGGCGGTTTGACTACCCCTGGCGGGAAAAAAGGCAGATGTAATAAACGATTAACTGCGTCAAATTCGAATGAAGACTTTTCGGCGGTAGAGATCGTACAGGATTAACCACCAGATTAGAACCGTCGCAAGCATGACGATGAAAGGCCCGGCGGAGCCGAGATGAGCCGCCAACCCGCCGAAGATTGCGTTCGCCATTAGTGGAAATGGATTGGCGATGTGCCAGATTACATAGATCGCGAGCGCGTTGGCGCCGATGACGACGAATGGGAATGACCAGCGGCGGAAGCCGAGGACGTCTATGACAAGGTAGAATAGTGCCAACAGTAAGTAGCACCAGCCGCCGGCCCACAGCGTCATTGAACTCGTCCAAATGTGTTTGATGATAGGAAAGCCGCACCACTCGGCCCAAATCCATCCGCTGGCGAGACATGCTAGACCCATTACGGTGAGCGAGACTATTCGAGTCCAGGGTGCAAGGCGCGAGCGGAGGACTTGGCTACCGAAAACGCCGAGCAGTACGGAGACGGCGAACGTCATTCCCGAAAGTATCCACGTGTAGGGAGGATCGGTGCCGTCGATGAAGCGGCCAAGCACGAATTGGTCGACCGAGAGGGCGACGTTGGCGTGTGGTTCGAGGGGCCCGGCGTGCCCCGCGATGGGCACAAACGTGAGCAGCAGCCAGAAACCAATGAGCAAGGCTGCCGCAAGGAAAATCTGCCCTGGGATGCCGATAAGCAGCATCGCAACGCCCGCCACGAAATAGCCAACGGCGATCGCTTGCAGCGTGTTCGCGAATATGTGGAGTGTGGAAAGATCGAAGTCTAGTAAGTGCCCCTGCACCGCCATGCCTAGGACGAACAGGATAATTGTGCGGCGAGCTATTTTTGCAAACAGTTGACTCTTCGATTGCCCCTCCTCAATGCGGCGAGAAAAGGAGAATGGCATCGCTGCGCCAACGACGAACAGAAACAGCGGCATGATGAGGTCCCAAGCGGTGAAGCCGACCCATCGCGAGTGTTCGAATTGATGGTTCAGCCAGGGGGGAACTGAGTCGGCGAAGATTTTTGCAAAGGCGAGGAGTAATTCGCGGCCGCCAACGATCCAGAACATGTCGAAGCCCCGGAGGGCGTCGATCGCGACGATCCGGTCGTGGCCAACGCCGCGATTTATGGTGCGTACCTGAGTTGGTGGGCCATCGTGCATGTAATCATCGCGTTCACGAGTGCTCAGACCGAAATTGCGCTGTCGCGCAAGGACATTATTGCGGAGCGAAGACAAATGCCGGAAGGCCGTTCGCGGGCCGCATAAAACGCAGTATTTCGAAGCGAATGTGAAGAGAGTATCAATGGTTTCAGAAGTGCCGCGGGCTTAGTCGACGTCGCCACGGTCGCGATTGAAGGCTTCGACGTACCAGGTTTCAATTGCGATCGCCTGTTTTCGGACGCGGTTCACGAGGGCAGTCCCGTCATCGATGAGTGTTTGGAGATGCTTTTGGGCCTTTTCTTCGTCTGGCTCAAGTTTTGGGACGTGCTCCGCCGACCGGCGAATCGCCTGAGTGATCTTTTCGCGCTGCTCTTCGATCGCCGAGTCTTCGGTTCTTAGCAAATCGACTCTTGGCAATAACTCCGGATCTTGTTCACCAATTTCGCGGTATTGGCGCGGGTAAAGATGCTTCGAGCGAAAGTGTATTTGGGCGGCGCATTCCCTCCAAACCTGCTGAAGTTCATCGACCCATGCGGCTAGCTCCCCCGCCATAATTGGGCGTACAAGACAACGTTCCAAGTTATCGATCGCGACTTTAAAATCGGCATCGGAGTTCTTCGAATCAGCGTTCGGCGAAGCGGCGTGGGACTTAGTGTTGGTTGACATTTCAACTCCTGGGCAAGGGGGGTCATGACGCTCGAATCCCCCATTGCTGTTAATGGGCAAACGTTGTGCCGTGTCCCCCGGAACTATGGAAAATGGAGATCACTTTTCGATCACTGTGGTCACAAATCGGCCAGCCCATTTGTTTACCCACCGCCAGTAGATCGCGGTATTGACACAGCTGCCTCAATTTCAGCCAAATGGGCAGCTAATGGCCCAATAAATGCAATCACGCAAGCGATTGGGCCATTATTGGGGGGATTTTGCGGATGCGCCTCCGTTTCTTTGAATTGGCGATAACAGGAAGTTTTGCCCTTTGCCGCGCTTCATCGCTGTCCCGGTTCGCTAGGAGAAAGGTGCGATGCAATTGTTGGAAGAATCAACGGAAGCCGCTCTGGATCCTAAGCAACTCCTCACCGCACTCGATGCATTTAAAAAAGGCGATTTTTCGGTTCGCTTAGATACCGACGCCATCGGCTCGGCGGGAAAAGTGGCTGCCGCGTTCAATGAAGTGCTCGAACTTAACGAGCAATTAGTCGGTGAACTGGAACGAATCAGTCAGGTGGTCGGTAAGGCGGGCCGGCTGAATCAGCGGGCTACGCTAGGAGATGTTGGCGGGTCTTGGGGCCAGGCGATCAACTCGGTGAATGCGTTGATTAGCAACCTCGTGCACCCGACGGTAGAAACAGCACGCGTGATCGGGGCCGTGGCGAAGGGCGACCTATCGCAGACGGTGGCCCTCGAAATCAATAAGCGGCCGCTGCAAGGCGAGTTTTTGCGGACGGCGAAGACCGTCAATCGGATGGTGAACCAGCTTGGCTCGTTTGCATCGGAAGTGACGCGCGTGGCACGTGAAGTGGGAACTGATGGCAAGCTTGGTGGTCAGGCAAAGGTGCGTGGTGTTGCCGGTACGTGGAAGGACCTCACGGACAACGTGAATCTGATGGCCGGTAATCTTACGGGTCAGGTGCGTAACATAGCAGCGGTGACGACGGCCGTGGCGAATGGCGACCTGACGAAGAAGATTACAGTCGACGTCAAGGGCGAGTTCTTAGAGTTGAAGGACACCATCAACACGATGGTGGACCAGCTGCGGTCGTTCGCGTCGGAAGTGACGCGCGTGGCCCGCGAAGTGGGCACCGACGGTAAGCTCGGCGGCCAGGCTATGGTCGAAGGCGTTTCCGGTACGTGGAAAGACTTGACAGACAGCGTGAACTTTATGGCCAGTAATCTGACTGGCCAAGTGCGTAACATTGCGGACGTGACGACGGCTGTGGCGACGGGTGACTTATCGAAGAAGATTACGGTCGACGTGAAGGGTGAAATTCTTGAGCTCAAAAACACCATCAATACGATGGTGGACCAGCTGCGGTCGTTCGCGGCGGAAGTGACACGTGTGGCCCGCGAAGTTGGTACGGAAGGAAAACTAGGTGGTCAGGCTGATGTGCGTGGCGTGGCCGGTACTTGGAAAGATTTGACGGACAGCGTGAATTTCATGGCCAGTAATCTGACTGGCCAAGTGCGTAACATTGCGGACGTGACGACGGCTGTGGCGACGGGTGACTTATCGAAGAAGATTACGGTCGACGTGAAGGGTGAAATTCTTGAGCTCAAAAACACCATTAACACGATGGTGGACCAGCTGCGGTCCTTTGCATCGGAAGTGACGCGCGTGGCCCGTGAAGTGGGTACGGAAGGGAAGCTTGGCGGCCAGGCAGATGTGCGTGGCGTGGCGGGTACGTGGAAAGACCTGACGGACAGCGTGAATTTCATGGCCAGTAATCTGACTGGCCAGGTGCGTAACATCGCCGAGGTGAGCACGGCTGTGGCGAACGGCGACTTGTCGAAGAAGATTACGGTCGACGTGAAGGGCGAAATCCTTGAGCTTAAAGTCACCATCAACACGATGGTGGATCAGTTGCGGTCGTTTGCTTCGGAAGTGACGCGCGTGGCCCGCGAAGTGGGTACGGAAGGCAAGCTCGGTGGTCAGGCCGAGGTGAAAGGTGTTTCCGGTACGTGGAAAGACCTGACGGATAACGTGAACTCGATGGCCGGTAACCTGACGAGCCAGGTGCGCGGCATCGCGGAAGTGACGACGGCGGTGGCGAACGGCGACTTGTCGAAGAAGATCATCGTCGACGTAAAAGGGGAAATCCTCGAGCTCAAGAATACGATTAACACGCTCGTCGATCAGCTGAGTTCGTTCGCATCGGAAGTGACGCGCGTGGCCCGCGAAGTGGGTACGGAAGGGAAGCTCGGTGGCCAGGCCGAGGTGCGCGGTGTGTCGGGTACGTGGAAGGACCTGACGGACAGCGTGAATTTCATGGCCGGTAACCTGACGAGCCAGGTGCGTGGTATTGCCGAAGTGACGACGGCGGTGGCGAACGGCGACTTGTCGAAGAAGATTATCGTCGATGTGAAGGGTGAAATTCTGGAGCTCAAAAACACCATTAATACGATGGTGGATCAGCTCCGGTCGTTTGCGTCGGAAGTGACGCGTGTGGCCCGCGAAGTGGGTACGGAAGGGAAGCTCGGCGGGCAAGCGGACGTGCGTGGCGTATCCGGTACGTGGAAGGACCTTACGGATAATGTGAACTTCATGGCCTCGAATCTTACGGGCCAGGTGCGCAGCATCGCGGAAGTGACGACGGCTGTTGCGCAGGGTGACTTGTCGAAGAAGATCACTGTCGACGTGAAGGGTGAAATCCTGGAGCTCAAGAACACGATCAACACGATGGTGGATCAGCTGAGCTCATTTGCATCGGAAGTGACGCGCGTGGCCCGCGAAGTGGGTACGGAAGGGAAGCTCGGTGGGCAAGCCGAGGTGAAAGGTGTTTCCGGTACTTGGAAGGATCTCACGGATAACGTGAACTCGATGGCCGGTAATCTGACGAGCCAGGTGCGCGGTATTGCGAAAGTTGTGACGGCAGTGGCGAACGGCGACTTGAACCGGAAATTATCGGTGGATGCGAAGGGTGAAATTGCGGCACTGACCGATACGATCAACGGGATGATCGAGACACTTGCGACTTTTGCTGACCAAGTGACGACAGTCGCCCGTGAAGTGGGTGTGCAAGGTCGACTGGGTGGTCAAGCGAGCGTGCCGGGGGCTGCTGGTACTTGGAAAGCGCTCACGGATAACGTGAATCAGCTCGCGGCGAATCTTACGACGCAGGTGCGTGCGATTGCCGAAGTGGCGACGGCGGTTACGAAGGGCGATCTCACGCGGTTCATCTCGGTCGAGGCGTTGGGCGAGGTGGCGTCGCTCAAAGACAACATCAACGAGATGATTCGTAACCTGAAAGATACGACGCTCAAAAACAGCGAGCAGGACTGGTTGAAGACGAATCTCGCCAAATTCAGCCGGATGCTTCAAGGGCAAAAGGATTTACTTACGGTTGGTCGCTTAATTCTTTCCGAACTTGCGCCGGTCGTGAATGCTCAACAAGCGATGTTTTATTTGTTGGATACGGCGCAGGAAGGAGCGCAGCTAGTGTTGTTGGCAAGCTACGCTTACCAACCGCCACGAACAGTGGGCACGACGATTCGACTTGGTGAAGGACTGGTGGGGCAATGCGCGATAGAGCGAGAACAGATTCTGCTCACCAACGTGCCTAACGAATACACGCAGGTTAGTTCGGGGCTGGGCGGCGCTTCGCCTCGCAGCATTATCGTTTTGCCGGTATTGTTCGAAGGTCAAGTAAAAGCGGTGCTTGAACTAGCATCGTTTGAAACGTTTAGCCCGGCCCATCAGGCGCTGTTGGAACAACTGACGGAAAGTATCGGCATCGTGCTCAATACGATTGCCGCCAATATGCGGACGGAGGACCTGCTCAAGCAATCGCAATCGTTGGCTATGGAGTTGCAGAACCGGCAGCAGGAATTGCAGCAAACGAATCAAGAGCTCAAGGAAAAGGCCCGGCTGCTCGCTCACCAGAACGTGGAAGTAGAGCGGAAGAATCGCGAGGTAGAACAAGCGCGGCAAGCGCTCGAAGAAAAGGCGAAGCAGCTTGCGCTGACGTCGAAGTACAAGTCGGAGTTCTTGGCGAATATGTCGCACGAACTTCGGACGCCGCTTAACAGCTTACTGATTTTATCGGATCAGTTGTCGAAAAATCCGGACGGTAACCTGACATCGCGGCAAACCGAATACGCGCAGACGATTCACTCCTCTGGAAATGATCTGCTGACGCTAATCAACGATATTCTCGACCTTTCGAAGATCGAATCGGGCACGGTCGTGCTGGATATTGGCGAGGTGCGATTCTCGGAACTCGACGATTTGCTCGAGCGCACGTTCCGCCACGTGGCCGAGGCGAAAGGCGTCGACTTCTTGGTACGCCTTGCACCCGATTTGCCGACGAACATGCAAACGGACGCGAAGCGCGTGCAGCAAGTGCTCAAGAACTTGCTTTCGAACGCGTTCAAGTTCACGCATCGCGGCACGGTTTCGCTCGATGTTCGAGTAGCACGGGCTGGTTGGAGCAGCGACAACGATTTGCTCAATGTGAGCGACTCGGTGTTGGCCTTCTCGGTAACGGATACGGGCATCGGCATTCCGCCGGACAAGCAGCACAGTATTTTCGAAGCGTTCCAGCAGGCGGACGGCAGCACGAGCCGCAAATACGGCGGCACGGGACTTGGGCTGGCGATTAGCCGCGAACTAGCTCGGCTGCTGGGCGGCGAAATTCGGCTGATCAGTATGCCAGGGGCAGGCAGCACATTTACGCTGTACTTGCCGCTGTCGTGTGTCGCGCCGAAGCCTGCGCGGCGGCCGCTTGTTAGTGAAATGATCGCGGTAGAATCAGTACCTGCTCCGATTTCAGAGCTTGCCCATAACGAAGAGCCTGCGGCAACGAATGAGTTTGACGATGACCGAGATTCGGTGCACAGCGGCGATCGCGTCGTATTGATTGTCGAAAACGACCCGACGTTCGCCGGATTGTTGTTGGAAGCGGCTCGCAACATTGGGTTTAAAGGGATTGCCACATCTCGCGGCGCGGTGGCGCTGGCGCTCGCGCGCGAGTTTTCGATTTCGGCCGTGACGCTGGATATTTGTTTGCCGGATATCAACGGGTGGCGCGTGTTACGACGACTAAAGCAGGACCTTGATACGCGGCACATTCCGATCTATGTCGTTTCGACCGAGGATGAACGGGAACGGCGCAAAGCATGGGCGCGATCAATACGGTGCGCAAGCCGTTGCAAACGAAGGAGACAATCGACGACCTGTTTGCCTCAATTCGCAAGTTTGTGGAACGGCCGGTCAAAAGGCTGTTGGTCGTAGATTCCGATGCCAAGCGGCGGAATCATCTGCTCAGTGTAATTGGAAACGGCGATGTTCATTCGACGGCGGCCGAGGGGCGCGATGATGCGCTACGTCTATTGAGCGAACAGCGATTCGACTGCATTGTGTTCGATATCCATCCGCGCGACCCGGCGGTGGATGAGGTAATCGATCATATCCACGCGGATGCAAAACTCAGTGATGTGCCGCTGGTCATGTACTCGGAGGAGCCGTTACTGCTGGATGACGTGATGACTAATCGGTTGACGCGGACGGCGAGCGTGCGGCATGTGCAGTCACCGGAGAGGCTGCTCGACACCGTGAGCTTCGTGTTGCATCGTCCGACTTCGGACCTTGCCGAAGCGCAGCGCAAGGTGCTTGAGAAATTGCACGAAGATGACGCGATTTTGGATGGCAAGAAGGTGCTGATCGTCGATGACGACATTCGCAACATCTTCGCCTTGACGAGTATCTTGGAGCGCTACAACATTCATATTCTCTCGGCAGAAACCGGACGCGACGCAATCCAGATGCTGCAAGATTCTCCGGATGTGGACGTGGTGTTAATGGATATAATGATGCCAGAACTCGACGGGTTGGATACTACTCGAGCGATTCGCGAAATTCCCCAATTCAAGGAACTGCCAATCATTGCGGTGACTGCGAAAGCTATGAAAGGCGACCGCGAAAAGTGCATTGAAGCGGGCGCCTGGGATTACTTATCAAAGCCGGTGAATCCGGAGCAACTACTATCCGCCCTACGAGCCTGGATCCGGCGATAGTCATGCAAAGTGAAAGTGAGCGGCTCGTCGGCACGGTGCCGTTGCGAGACGAATCGATGAAGTCGACCGAGCCCGTCAATATTCTTGTCGTCGACGACATGCCCGAAAAGATTTTGGCGATCGAGGCCACGCTTGCCGAGTTGGGCCAGAACATCGTCAAAGCGACGTCGGGTCGGGAAGCGCTGCGATCGCTTTTGAAGGATGACTTCGCGGTGATTCTGCTCGATGTGAATATGCCGGAGATGGACGGGTTTGAAACGGCGGCGCTCATTCGCGAGCGGCGGCGGAGCGAGCATACGCCGATTATCTTCGTCACGGCGTTTAACGACGACGTGCAGATGGCCAAAGGTTACTCGCTAGGCGCAGTCGACTTCATTTCTACGCCGCTCGATCCGGACAT
Organism: uncultured Planctomycetota bacterium; assembly: GCA_963733705.1. Taxonomy (GTDB): domain Bacteria; phylum Planctomycetota; class Planctomycetia; order Pirellulales; family Lacipirellulaceae; genus JABDGM01. The sequence goes on from CAVTEJ010000001.1 coordinate 51,670, forward strand.
ATTGCGGACCAAGGTTAGCGTGTTCGTCGAACTATTCCAAAAGACGGAAACGATTCGGCATCAGGCAGCTCATCGGGTGCAACTGGCGCGCGAGCAGGCGGCTCGCCAGGTTGCTGAAAAGGCGATGCGGCGATCGGCAATGCTTGCGGAAGCGAGCCGATTGTTGTCGCGTTCGCTGGATTTTGACACTACGTTGGCAAGCTTGCATCGTACCATGGTGCCGGCACTTGCCGATGGTTGCCAACTTGTGCTGTACGACACCAATATGGAATTGTGGTTCTCCCACGTCCAAGTCGAGTCGGCGGGCGCTTCTCAATCTACATCGAGCTCACACGCGCGGATCGAGCAAGTTGATCCGAAGCTGGCGGCAACGGTTGGGGATGCCATTAAGAGCGGACATGCTCAACCGATTGCACCAGAAGCCGTGAGTAACGCGCCGGATCTGGGCCCCAGACGTAAGTGGTCGAGCGCGATTGTGGCGCCGCTCATAGCTCGCGACTTGCCGCTTGGCGCTATTGTGTGCTGTTTGCACGGGTCGCGACGGCAATTTGAGCCGGCGGATTTGGCGTTGATCGAGAATATTGCGAGTCGGGCTGCGACCGCGCTCGATAACGCGCAACTGTTTCAAACAATCCGGGAAGGTGAGCGGCGAAAAGACGAGTTCTTGGCGATGCTCGGCCACGAGCTGCGCAACCCCCTCGCGGCGATTACCAACGCAGGTGAACTTACACGGTTGCTTGATCCGCAGGATGCGTCGTTTGGCGAGTCGCTGGAGATCATTCGACAGCAGGCTTCGCTAATGAAGCGTCTGGTCGATGATTTGCTGGACGTTTCGCGGATTACTAGTGGCCGTGTTCAATTGCAAAAGTCGTTAGTCGATGCTGCGGAGATCGTGACTCGCGTAGCCGAAGCGAACGACGTGTTGTTCTCTTCGCGTGGGCACAAATTGCATTTGAGCACCAGCGGAAAAAAGCTGTTGTTGGAAGCGGATCCCTACAGGCTGGAACAGGTGCTTTCGAATCTACTCGTAAATTCAGCGAAATATACCGATCCGGGCGGGGAGATTTGGTTTTCGGCCGAACGCGAGGGGGACGAGATCGTGTTTCGGGTGCGCGATTCAGGCATTGGTATTGGCCCGGACCTGTTGCCGAACGTGTTTGATTTGTTCGCCCAAGCCAATCGGTCGCTGCATCGTGCTGAAGGAGGATTGGGGATCGGTTTGACGATTGTACGCGGCCTCGCCGAACTGCATGGCGGTCGGGTGTGGGCGACCAGCGAAGGATTTGGTCGCGGGGCGGAGTTTGTCGTCGCGTTGCCAGCCGAAAAGGAAGCGTCCAAAGAACCGACAGTGAAGGATCCACCTACGCCCGTAGAAGCATCGCAGCGGCGGCGAGTATTAGTTGTGGAAGATCAGCCGGCGCTAGCGCACGTCACGGTTGCGCTGCTGAAGAAGCTTGGGCACGAGGTGCGCTCGGCTGCGGATGGTCCCGAGGCGCTACTCGCGGTGCGGGAATACAATCCGGAAGTTGTATTGTTGGATATTGGATTGCCGGGCATGGATGGCTATGAAGTCGCACGATGTGTGCGGATGGAGATGGGAGACGCGGCGCCTGTTTTGGTCGCGATGACCGGTTACAGCCAACACGAGGTGAACCGACATGCACGGCGCGCCGAATTCGACCACCATCTTGTGAAACCGGCGGACATCAGTGTATTGAGGGACTTACTAACACACGCCAAGTAGTTTTTTCCGAATCAGCCATTGCTCAGTGCGGAAGCGTACCGAGCGGCGGATTTTCAATCCGAGGATAGAAGATACCAAACCTCTAAGGACAAGCCAAGGAAATTCCTGCAAGGCTTGCGAACAGTATTCGTTGCGGAAGAGAATCGTATAGATAGGGTAGCGCGCTCTTATGGGCGACCCGCGATGTTGGGAGGAGAAAAAAACATGTCGCATATTCTTGTCATTGACGACGACCGATCGGTTCGTCATTTGATCGCCAAAGCGTTTGAGGAATCTGACGTCGAAGTCGTGCTTGCGGCCACCGCCGAAGAGGGGATGCAGCTATTAGGGAGCAAACAATTCGACGTTGTGCTGTTGGATATTTTGCTTCCGGAGTCTTCCGGCCTCGATTTGTTCGAGCGAATCCGAATGATTGATTCGAAGCTCCCCGTCATCTTTATTACGTCGCTGTCGAGCAGCGACACGGCGATTAAGGCTATGACGCTGGGCGCGTTCGATTATTTGCTCAAACCGCTTGATCTGGCGCGGATTCGCGACCTGGTGCGTCAAGCGATCGAAATTCGTCGACTTATGAGCATCCCGGTAGAAATGCCCGGTGCGAAAAACGGTCGTACCACCAATGGTTCAGCAAATCGGAGCGACACGCTCGTCGGCAATAGTCCGCAGATGCAAGAAGTGTACAAGGCAATCGGCCGCGTAGCTCCGCAGGATGTGACGGTGCTCATTCGCGGCGAGAGCGGCACGGGTAAGGAATTGGTGGCTCGCGCGTTGTACCAACATGGCCCCCGGGTCAAGGGTCAGTTCTTGGCGGTAAATTGCGCCGCCATTCCGGATGCGTTGTTGGAAAGCGAACTTTTTGGTCATGAAAAAGGCGCGTTCACGGGTGCCGACCAGCGACGAATCGGCAAGTTCGAACAGTGCTCAGGCGGCACCTTATTCTTGGATGAAATCGGCGATATGTCGCCGCTCGTGCAAAGCAAAGTGCTTCGTGTGTTGCAGTCGCAGCAATTTGAACGCGTGGGCGGCAACCAAACGATTAGCACGGATGTGCGCGTGATTGCGGCGACAAATCGGGATTTAGAACAAATGGTTGAAGAGGGCCAGTTCCGTTCCGACCTTTATTATCGGCTTAGCGGCTTTACGATTCAGCTCGCGCCGCTACGAGATCGCCCGGAGGATTTAGCGCCCCTGTTGGAAAACTACCTCTCGATTTTTAGCAAAGAGCTTGGCAAAGATGTGCATGGCCTGTCGCCCGAAGCGATGGACGTACTACTGAATTACGCGTGGCCCGGCAACGTTCGCGAGCTGCAAAACGTGCTGAAGCAAACGCTATTGCGATCTGCGGGGCATGTCGTGATTCCAGATTTCATACCCGATCGAGTGCGCACGCCAAATCCGACCGCGGCAGCCAATGGCGACGCTCCGGGCACGGACTTAAAGCATTTCGTCGATGAGCGACTTGAACAGGAATCGACCGACTTGTATGCGGAGGCGCTCGAATTTATGGAGCGGTATGTTGTTACGCGGGTCCTGCGTGTGTGCGAAGGCAACCAGTCGAAGGCGGCCCGAATGCTCGGCATCACACGGGGCTGCTTGAGGAGTAAAGTTCGCGCACTGAGGGTTTCGATAGATACCCGTGTGCAAGTTGAAGGCGAGCCACTCGAAGTCTAATGAACTTCATTGGCGAGCGGCGCATGAAGATAAGCCCGGAGAGCGTCCAAAAACCGCTGCAGGTCGGTTTGGAAATCGGCGAATTGCTCAATGATCTGGCCGAGGTTTCCATCGCTGCCGGCGTCTTCGAGCTTTTGGGCGGCTTTGGCCGCGCGGCTCCCTCCGCAGCCGAGGATTAATCCCTTGATGGCGTGCGCCTTCATTTGAATGGCTTGTGCATTTCCGGCAGAAACACTTGCGGAAAGTGCTTCGGCTATGCTGGGCGCGTCGGCGAGAACGATGGCCGCCATCTCGCGAAATAAAGCAGTATCTCCCCCGAAACGATTTAGTGTACCTGCGACATCGAGCACGTCCACCGATTCCGTGCCATCATTCATTGTTGCGATCTCCCGTTGCGCGATTGGCCACGTGTGCAACGCGACAATGAACAGCTTACACCCAACGCGCGAAAAACGCGATTATGTTGGGTAATCGATGATCAACCTCCGGCAATAGCGGGATCCAGCGCCCACTTGTCAGAGCGGCAACTAAGAATAAAATCGCGGAGCTTTGTCGGAGTGTCGGGCGGCAAACCGGTGCGACGGCGTCGCTCGCTCACTGTCCAACTTCCCCGTATTGCGGCTGCTCTCTGTCGTATAACTTGAACGTCTTTAGTATTTGATTTCCTCATGGGGACACTCCTATTCTTCTTCGTTCCTCTGTTTCCGTGATCGCGTCGACACCTATGGCTACTACTACGCCGCGGACGCCGAATAGGTTCCGCAAAGCTAAAAAGCCAACTGACGTGGTGGCGCGGCGAAACGCAAGTTGCGTGCCCAAGTTTGGTTGGCGGACGTGAATCTGGGCGGCTTCGGCTCCGCGTTGCAACTGCGGTTCAGACTTTGAATGCGCTTTCATTGATCTCGACCGGCCTCAACAGCGGCCTTGAGCCGGTAGGCAGTATGTCGACGCGTCAATCTAGTTGGTCGCCATTCAGCCAACGGGTGTGTGACTATTGCAAACATAAAGCCCTTGTACGGAGCACGTGTATGCATATTCGACCATGGGAAAGTCTTGGTTTCAGTCAAATTGGCATAGGACGTGCGGGTATGTCGACCGCAGCATTTCTAATGGATTCTTACAATCGAGTGCGCAAAGAGAAGATATATGGCTACCAATCAAGTGACCACAAACGAACTCGACCAGCGGCCGTTGGAAGTCGGCGTGTTCAGTTCAATCGACGACGCTCGCAATGCTGTTCAAGGTCTTGTGAAGGCCGGCTTCGGCTCTGACCAAATTACGGTCGTATGTTCCGACGAAACCAAAGAACAGTACTTTAAGGAGTTCGAGCATCAAGACCCGGCGGGAACATTTACGCCGACGGCCTCGATCGCGGGCGGCACTATCGGTGCGGTGGTGGGCGGGCTGGCAGTGGTGGCGTCTGCTCTGGCGACAGGAAGTCTGGCGCTGTGGGCAGCGGGGCCAATATCGGCTTGGGCTGGGGGCGTAGCGGGTGGGCTCGTCGGAGCGATGATGACGCGCGGTGTTGAAAAGGAGCTAGCGAATTTTTATCAGCAGGCAGTGATTAACGGACAAATCTTGGTGGCGGCTGAAGACCACGGTTCGAAGAGTTCGGGGCATTTGGCCGAAGCAGCGCACATTCTTGCCAACGCTGGTGCTCAGCCTATGCCGCTGCGAGAAGGTTGACCGTGGTGGGGCCATGAACGCCGCATTGACCTGCCGGCGTTCACATCGCGCGATCGAACTCCATGAACCACTAGCGGTGCGGTTGCGGGAAACATTTTTTATATCCCGACGACAGTGCATGTTAGGTCATTAGAGCAGCAGGCTGTACTCTGAATGGCACATCGAGTGCAACGTCGCCCCCCGTCAAAATTCAAGGCGGAATTTATCTCCCACACCATGTGGGTACTTGGTCGCTGGCGCACGAAGCGCGCCCAATCGACCATCGTCGTTGATGCTGGCATCACATCGTTGAATGAGGTTTCGCGTCACATGGTGTGAAATCTTGTCTGCCCGAAGTTACTGAGATCGCTTGTTGTAGTATGTCGAACGCTAAAACCGCACGGCCGCAACGCCGGCCTCAAAGACAGGATCGCCAGCCGGGGATTGAGTCGGCGATGATTCCCCTGCCCCAAACCGAGGATGACAACTACCGGCCGGCCGACAAACTCGAGGGGTTGGCCGCCCTAGTTACCGGCGGTGATAGTGGAATTGGGCGAGCCATCGCAATTTTGTTTGCCCGCGAGGGCGCAGACGTTGCGATTGTGTATTTCGATGAACACGACGACGCGCGGGCCACGAAACAACGCATCGAATCACTTGGGAGGCGCTGCTTGACTATTGCCGGCGATGTCGGCGATCCGGCGTTTTGTAACGACGTAGTTTCGTTGACGGTCGAAGAATTCGGCAAGTTGGATATTTTGGTCAACAATGCGGCGGAACAACACCCCCAAGAATCGCTGCTTGATATTTCCCACGAGCAACTCGAGAGAACCTTTCGCACAAATATTTTCGCGTACGTTTACATGGCGCAGGAAGCGCTCAAGTATTTGCGGCCGGGTGGTGTGATCATAAATACCAGTTCGGTCACAGCCTACCGCGGCAGTTCGCGTCTCGTTGACTATTCGTCGACGAAAGCGGCGATCGTCGGATTTACACGATCGCTCGCGCTCAACCTTGCTGAAAAAGGCATTCGCGTAAACGGTGTGGCACCGGGGCCGATTTGGACGCCGCTTATTCCTTCGACATTCGAGGCAAAGAAGATTCCAGAGTTTGGCTCCGATGTGCCCATGCGACGTGCGGGCCAACCACAGGAGGTTGCGCCCGTCTATGTTTTTCTTGCGTCTTCAGATTCGTCGTATATGACGGGTCAGATCCTGCATCCGAATGGCGGCGAAGTAGTTAACGCTTCGTGTTTTGTTGAAAGTTGTTTTTTGAAGGAGGAATTGTGATGGCAAATTGCAAACAAATGATGCTTACAGCGGTTGCCGCGGCAGCGATGATCGTGGTCTTGGCGCCGAGTGACGCCCAGGCGCGACATCATTGGCGAGGCGGAAGCTGCGGGTCATGGGGCGGCTCGTCTGGCAGCTGTGGTTCGTGGGGTGGCTCGTATCGCTCGTCCGGCAGCTGTGGTTCCTGGGGTGGATCGTATCATACATGCGGAAGTTCCGGTGGATGCGGGAGCTGCGGCACTTGCGATAATTCTTGCCAAAGCAGCTGCGACACTTGTGGTTGTTCGAGCGGATCCAGCAGCTGGAGCGAATCAGCCCCTAGCGCACCGCGAGAGGATAGTGATCGCGACGAGCATCATCACGACGCCGATCATGATCATAATCGCGATCATGCCCAACGTCATGATGCGCATTATGGGGGTGAGGGAAATGAAAGCACACACGAGTCAAAAGACTCATCGAATATGAATCGTCGCGAAAACAAAACGGACACATCCGATCGCGAGTCAGCGAATTCGCAATCCGATACTGAGAATCGTGCGCCGGTCCGCGCGGATCGCGACTCTTCCAATGACAAGCGGTCATCTGGGGACAAAGCTGATCGCAACGATCAGAATAATGATTCGCAGAAATCTGAAAAGAAGTAGAAGATCACGGCCAAAGTCGTACCGTTGCCGCGCAGCGCGGCAAAAGCTCGTCGGCTCGGAGCAATTCCGACCGGCGATTTTTTTTGCGCGACGGTATAGCTTAGCGACCCCAGCCTGGAAGGTTCAGCGGCAATGCAAAGCGATCGACGACGCAGAGAATTCCAACGAAAAGAGATACACGGGGCGATGGCATCGGCTGCAGAGCGTTGCGGCCTCTGCGGAGAAAGCTCTCTCTTGCCGGATTGCAGATCTTGGCGGGAACACCGCCCCGTGTATGGGCCTCGCTTGTAAATCGATGGAAGGCGTCCGAGCGGGGAGATTAGAAATCCAAATCACGTAGAACCATCCGCGACCTCCCGCAACTCACGATCCTCGGTATGCAAGGTATGTGCCACCTACGCTAAAAAGTTTATCCACCGGCTTTTCAGCGGTCCGTTGGATATTGATTCCTGTCTTGGGCACTGTTGGTGAGCACCGCGGTGCCAGTGTGATTGCCAATCAATCACATCCATGCCAGCATCCAGCCGTAATTAAATCACAGCCCTTGCAAAATCCAAACATTCCTTGCTGTCATGCATCGTGTTCGCAAATGGGGGTGGAAGTAAGCGTAATGTGGTGTGCATAAAATGTCGGCGTTCAATTCCGTCACACTGCGTCAGCGCTAGTCAACATTCGTGTCGGTGAAATAATGGCGATGCAGGTCGAATATACGATCAAAGCGTAGAAACAGCGGTTTTTATGCCCGTAATACGATTGCCATATTGACGGTATGCGGTTTGCGTTTGCAATTTCTCATAACAGTAATTAAATCTCGTAGAGAGCCGATTTCCGTAAAAACGGAGCTTTAAAAGGAAAGAAAACATCATGTTTTCAGATACTATGATACTCGTGGCAGGAGCCAACGCTCGGGACCGCGAACTCATACTTCAAGCCCTGGGCGATCATTGCCATGTTGTGGCTGCTCAGTCAGTTGAAGACGCTTTGGCACACGTAAGTGACTCGATCGATTTAGTAATTTGCGAATTTCAAAGTGCGGACTTTAATGGAAACGACCTTCTCCGTCGATGGAAAGCTCAACGCAGCACAACGCCGTTCCTGGTACTAGTAGGCGATCAGGACGTCACAGCGGCGGTCGACGCAATGCGAAACGGTGCGGGCGATTGCCTCGTCAAGCCCATCGAGCACGAAAAGCTGCGCTCGGCAGCTCAGGCGCTGATTAAGGCCGAAGAGCGCCAGAACAACGGGTCCGACCGTAGCCCCATGGGAAGCGGTCGGCGAATCTCGATCGATATTCCGCCCGACACGTCTCTCGAAGATTTGGAACGTGCTGCCGTGGAACAGGCGCTTATTCAGCATCATGGTAATCGCACCCATGCGGCTCGTACACTAGGAATATCAGTTCGCACTTTGCAGCGCAAGCTGAAGGCATGGGGCATGCCTCTATTAACGATGCCGCATTCAGAGCCGAACTCGACCTTTGCAATGTCTCCGCATGCGAACGGAGCACATCTTTACAATGCCCAGGCTCATTAACTGAGTATCGCCTTCTAGCTCAGCGCGTTTTTTCGGCCAGCACGCTTTTCACAGCTCGGAACTTGAGCAGGGCGATAAATTGCGCAGGTATTTTGAACATCTGCGAACTAAACAAAACAAGCCCGGCGAAGCGGTTGCTTTGCCAGGCTTGTTTTGGAAGCCGACGTCCGGCGATCATGCGACCGGGGGCCGCAGGCGCGGCACAATTAGGCTGATAATAAACAGCACGAGAAAGACAAAAAACAGAACTTGCGCGATGTAGGTAGCGGAGCCGGCAATGCCGCCGAAGCCAAACGCCGCTGCAATCAGCGCGATCACCAAAAATGTTAAAGCCCAACTTAACATAACCTCACCTAATCCCTTTCTATTTGAAATCGTTTGTTACACTTTCCATGATGCGGAAATCACCGTTCTCGCGAACGATGTAGCAACCGTTTTGCTGTAGACCGTGTGTCGCAACCGGCGTGCCGAACCCTTTTTCGGGGCCGTGATAACGATTTCAGACAAAAAAACTGGGCTTTGGAGCACTTAAGATCACTATTTCCGTAAGGGTCCGGGAATTTTCGGCACAGATGGTTTTTTTGATGACATCGCGAAAATTGGTCGACAAACGGCCGCTAAGAGCGGACCGTTCACTGTGCGGTCCAACACAAAAAAAGCTAGCCGATTATTACGGCTGGCTTGAGTCGGTTGACGTTTCGAGGGCGTTTGTCAATCCATCGTTGTTTCAAACTCGCTCAGCTGCCGTTCGGCTTCGTCGCGCGCGACGCCATATTTCTTTTGGACGGCGCCGAGCAACTGGTCACGTTTTCCTTCAATGCGATCGAGGTCGTCGTCGGTCAGTTTCCCCCATTGTTCCTTCACTTTTCCGCGGATTTTCGTCCAGTCACCTTTTACAGTATCCCAGATCATAGTTGAGCCTCCTTGTTGGGCGGATGAATTCATGTAGGCCAAGCTTCGGCGCTAACTCACTGCTGACTGTCGATTTGAGGAACCATCGCGAGTATTCGAATGTGGTCGCCAATCGGCCTGGTTGATGTTCTGGTCGAAGCAACGCAGGGCATCAAGGCGATGCCACATGTCGCTTACGATTGCCGGATCGGTTTCGGAACGCCCATCCATCGAGCTCAGATATTCAATTTCATTGCGAGCGAAGACCATAGTACCCGTCGCCTCGTGTCAAGATTGCGGTTTGGTAGCACCACGTCGGTAAGGGCGTATATGCAACCGTTGTGCCGAGGAATCGAGGGAGTGAATATGGAAGTCGCAAAAAGATCGCCGTCGCAAGCGTATACGACAGTGGGTCCACGGCTTGCCACGGCGAAGCGAAATGTTGGAACTAAATTGTTAATTGCTGGAGAGCTCGCCTCCGCGCCTGGTGACTAGTTTGGCAAACTCGCGGATATTAATGTCCTCGTTGATCCAACGGACCGAGCCATCTCCCATGCTGAAATTCGCACCGCCGGGGTGGAACGAGTAGGGCTCACCGGTGCCAACCGAAACGTAGTAGGGATGGGGAAACGTTGTTCCCATTTCGATGCCGTTTGCGCAATTCATGGCGCAAGTTCCGACGTTCGTCGTGCCATCGCCGCTCATGCCGTCGATACTGATGTCGCTAGCGGGTCGGCACCAGCCGCCGCCGTTGACGCGGTGGTCCGCCAGGTCGCCAATTTTTTGCCCTTTGCGATACAAATAGGGACGGCCTGCGCTCTCCGCATACATAATGGTGTTCGACGTTCCGTCGGTGACATCCTTCAATCGCGAAACGATGTTGTATCCCAACATACCTAAACCGGGGTCGCTGCCGACCGTGGGGGGAACGCCGGTGGCGGCTTCATCGACAAGACCGGCGGCCTTCAGCCGTTGGTCGACGTAGATCGTTGGCGAATAATCGGTCGCGGCACCGACGTCATTCGTCCACGGGCTTATCTGCGGATCGGCGTCCAATCGCTCGGGATCTGGGGTCGATGGGCACTGCAGTATTGTGATTCGATGATTCACAACTGCCTTGTTTGTGGTGCCCGCGCTATTGGTCGTTGAATTGCTCCAATTCTTTGTTTGGTCGTATTGGCCGTAGAGCGTCGACTCTTCAAAGTACGGGAGCAATAGTGTTTGGCTCGCGATGCGCGGTGCATTGGTGATGCCGGGAGGCCGATTGCTGGAAGGCAGCACTTGTTTCGAATCGGAAAAATTGTGGACTGCCAAACCGAGCTGGCGGATGTTGTTTTGGCATGAAGCCCGCCAAGCAGCGCCGCGGGCGGCTTGGATTGCGGGAAGCAACAGCGCGACCAAGATGCCGATGATCGCAATTACCACAAGTAGTTCGACGAGCGTAAAGGCGTTTCGACGAATTGACATATTTATCCTCGTAGTTTGGTCAGGCGATTGGCCTGACAGTAGGTGTTGGCGAAGCAATTTGGTTGAAGGTTCGACTAACGCAACTGAATTGGCTGCAAGTGGTTTTCACCAGCGGCCACGTGGATCGTGAGGTCGGAAGTTTGTGCCGAGGCATACTTGGCTGGCAGCACATTGGGGCCGCCGACCAGATCTTTACCTTGTCGCACCGGCTTGTACCATTGAATCGTTACGGTGTAGTCGCCTTCGGGCGCCCCGTCGTCGCCGTTGAACGTGCTGACCGTGAATGACCCATCTTTGCCGACCGATGCGCGAGGCGCTGGCGCTCCCTCGATCGCGGTTTTGGGCACGAGCGAGATGAAGGCGCCCTCGGGCGACTGGCCCTGAAATTTAACGACACCGCTCACCGGGTGTACGGGTACGTGGCTCTGCGATTTGCTACACCCGGTACACCCCGCGGCGACGAACGCGGCGACGACGAATGCCGCATTGAGTTGTCGCCAACTCGCAGTGTGGCGCCGATTTGTGGTGTAATTTGAGACCATTGAGCGCAATCTCCCAGCTAAACAGTGGTATGCGCCTCTGGTGACTCCAGTCAGCGGCGGTTTTAGAAATGCCGGCGAACGCGAGTTGCATTCGCCGGCGACCCATACGCGTGCATCTTCTCTGTCCGGCCCGTAGGACGACGCGCGTTTTTATTTCGCGCCGTTGCGGTTGTCCCGCAGCCGCTTCTTCTCGGTGCGGTCAATCTGTATGACGACACCGTCCTGCACGATGATGTTCACGGCCCCGAATTTCAATCCGCGAAGCGACTCACGAATTTGATCGATTGCTTCTTCAGCAGATACAGCGTCTTCCTGCGCACCACCTTTCGAGTGTTTAGAAACAGGATCCATCTCGACAGCTCCTCGACCGATCATATCGGCCTCCTTGTTTATTGATCGTTTATCGCTGCTTCTTCCGCACGCAGCGAGCGTTTCCATCTTTTTGTTCGATCAGGTCGGGTTTAGATTTCGTACTCTGGCAGAAACACGCGGCTGCTCTTGGGATAGATATAGACGTGTGTTCCTTCGGTGAGGCTTAGCCGCTGGTAGTCATCCAAGCTCAAATCGACGAGCACGTGCTGGCCATCGGTTGTTTGTGTGGTGACTTTGGCGATCGATCCGGCAGGATTGATGCGAGTTACCTTCGCTGGGAAACTCGGCGCGCCATTTTTGTACAGTTTGATATCGAGCTCATGCGGCCGCATGTAGACCATCGCGGCACCGTCTTTGCCCGGAAAGAAATGGCCATCAAGCGCCACTTCGCCGAGCATTGCTTTGCCACCTTGCACACGGCCGCGGAACATGTTCACTTGCCCCAAAAACTCCATGACGAAACGGGTCGCCGGCTTATGAAAGACTTCTTCCGGCGTACCAATCTGTTCAATTTGACCGTGGTTCATGACGACCACGCGGTCGGCGACTTCGAGCGCCTCCTCTTGGTCGTGGGTAACCAAGATGCTCGTGACGTGAATTTCGTCGTGAAGTCGCCGCAGCCAAGCGCGGAGGTCTTGGCGAACTTTGGCGTCGAGTGCGCCAAATGGTTCATCGAGTAGTAACACCCGAGGCTCAACAGCGAGGGCCCGCGCCAACGCTGCTCGTTGCCGCTGACCGCCCGACAATTGCGAGGGGAAACGCTTGCCGAGCCCGTCGAGCTGCACGAGACCGAGCAATTCATGCACGCGACAGTCAATTTCTGCCTTTGCCGGACGGGCTTTTCGCGAGAGCACCCGCATGCCAAACGCCACGTTTTCGAAGATGCTCATGTGGCGAAACAGCGCGTAATGTTGGAACACAAAACCCACGCGGCGTTGGGCGGCGGGGCGATGGGCAACATCCTCTTCGTGGAAGCGGATGCGCGAATCAGGGTTCGCGGCCGGCGTATCCAAGCCGGCGATGATTCGCAGGAGCGTGGTTTTGCCCGAGCCACTGGGGCCCAGGAGCGCGACCAGCTCACCATCGCGAATCGAAAGGCTGACGTCGCGCAGTGCCTGATAATTTCCGAATGATTTGCTGATGTGGGCGAGTGTGATGCTCATCGTTATACCTCTGCCCGGGTGGGCTCAAGGGCTTGTGCGTATTCGCGTCGCACGCGCCATTCGACTACGGTTTTTGCTGCCAAAGTTAAGAGCGCCAGTAACGCCAAGAGCGAAGCGACAGCGAACGCGGCGGCGAAATTGTATTCGTTGTAAAGAATCTCAACATGCAGTGGTAAAGTGTTGGTCTTGCCACGGATGTGACCAGAGACGACCGACACCGCGCCGAACTCACCCATCGCCCGCGCGTTACAAAGAATCACTCCGTACAGCAATGCCCACTTAACGTTGGGCAGCGTTACGCGCCAGAATGTTTGCCAGCCGCTCGCGCCGAGCGACACGGCGGCCAGTTCTTCGTCGGTCCCCTGCTCTTGCATGAGCGGGATGAGCTCGCGGGCGACGAACGGAAACGTGACGAACAACGTGGCGAGGACGATGCCCGGCACAGCAAAAATGACTTGTAAGTCGTGCGTGCGGAGCCATGGTCCGAGCAGACCTTGCATGCCGAACAGTAAGACGAAGATCAAGCCAGAAATGATCGGTGAAACTGCAAAGGGCAAGTCGATCAACGTGATCAATACACTCTTGCCGCGGAATTCGAACTTCGTGATCGCCCACGCCGCCGCTAGTCCGAACACAACGTTTAGCGGCACGCAGATCGCGGCGGTCAGAATTGTGAGCCAGATTGCAGAGAGTGCGGCGGGGTTCGTGAAGCTCGCCAGGAATACGCCGATGCCTTTGCGAAGCGCCTCGGCGAAAATAGCGGCCAATGGAACGAATAGCACTAGCGTAAGGAACGCGAGCGACGTGCCGATCAACAGACCTTTGACGAACTTACTTTCCTCGGTAGCGCGTTGCAGGCGGCCTGCGAGATCGGTGCCGACGAGCGAGGTCGACGGCAGATCGCCAGGTAGTGATAGAGAGTGATTCGGCGCGCTCATACGACACCTCGCAGCTTGCGTCCGTTCCACCACTGCAACAGGTTGATCCCGAACAGCAGCACGAACGACGCGAGCAACATCATCGTCGCAATCGCCGTCGCGCCGGCATAATCATATTGCTCAAGCTTCGTGATAATGAGCAGCGAAGTGATTTCAGTTCGCATCGGCATATTGCCGGAGATGAATACGACGGAACCGTACTCACCCAGTGCCCGAGCGAACGAAAGTGCAAATCCGGTGAGTAATGCCGGCAATATCGCCGGCAGAATCACATAGCGAAACGTTTGCCATCGATTGGCACCTAGGCTGGCGGCCGCCTCTTCAGTTTCGCGGTCAATTTCTTCGATCGCGGGTTGCAACGTGCGGACGACAAACGGCAGGCCAATAAATGTTAGCGCTACGATAATGCCGAGCGGCGTGAACGCCACTTTGATTCCAAGCGGCTCCAAGTAGCGGCCGAACCAGCCATTCTGTGCGTACACCGCGGTGAGGGCGATGCCTGAGACGGCCGTCGGTAGTGCGAATGGCAGATCGATGATTGCATCGATGAACGTTTTGCCCGGCAGCGTGTAACGAACCAGCGTCCAGGCGACGATCAAACCAAAAAAAGCATTAATCGCGGCGGATACGAACGACGTGAAAAACGTTAGCTTGTAAGAGGCGATCACGCGCGGATTCCAAGCCGCAGCCCAGAATCCATGCCAACCGAGGCTACCGCTCTTCAATACCAGAGCGCCGAGCGGAATGAGCACCACCAGGCTTAAATAAAGCACGGTGTATCCCATCGTGAGCCCGAAACCCGGCAAAATACTTCGCGTTGTATTGGAAGTGGACATACTGTTTTAGCGAGTAGCCGCTCGGCAATTTCCGATCGCCAATGTGAAAGTTACTTTTGCGGCGCATAGATCGAGTCAAAAGTGCCGCCATCGCTGAAGTGCGTGGCCTGGGCTTTCGCCCAGCTTCCAAACACTTCGGCCACCGTGAAGATTTTGATTTCTGGCTGGCGCTTCACATCTTCGGCATCCGCGTACTTCGGCTCGCTCGGTCGGTAGAAATTCTTGGCAACGATCTTTTGGCCTTCCGGCGAGTACAAGAACTTCAAGTATGCGGTGGCGACTTCGCCCGCGCCGTGGCTGGCCGCATTCTTATCGACAACCGTTACCGGAGGCCCCGCGAGAATACTGACAGAAGGGGTGACGATTTCAAACTTCTCGGGACCAAGCTCCTTCACGGCTAAGAAGGCCTCGTTTTCCCAAGCGAGAAGTACGTCGCCGATTCCGTTTTGAACGAAGGTGGTTGTCGATCCGCGTGCTCCAGAATCGAGCACGGGCACGTTTTTGATCAACTTTGCGACGAATTCACGCGCTTTTGCATCGTCGTTCCCATATTTCTTGAGAGCGTATCCCCACGCGGCCAAATAGTTGTAGCGTGCTCCGCCGGAGGTCTTCGGGTTCGGCGTAATGACTTGCACGCCCTCTTTTACGAGATCGTCCCAGTCCTTGATCCCTTTGGGATTTCCCTTTCGTACGAGGAAAACAATCGTCGACGTGTAGGGGCAGCTGTTTTTGGGAAGGTGCTGTTGCCAATCTTTTGCGAACAGTCCAGAGCGTTCGGCGATTTGATCGATGTCGTACGAGAGGGCTAGCGTTACTACGTCTGCCTTCAAACCGTCGATCACCGCGCGAGCTTGTTTGCCGGAGCCGCCGTGCGATTGTTCGATCGTGACCGTCTGGCCGGTTTGCTCTTTCCACTGAGCGGCGAATGCTTTGTTGACCGCCAGATACAGCTCCCGCGTCGGATCATACGACACGTTGAGCAACTGGACCTCGTGCTTGGCCGACGAATTCTTGGAGTCGCCGGCAGTTGCGGTTGTCGATTCGCTGCAGCCCGCGATTCCGGCGATTGTAGCAATCAACGCACTGCTGACGATGAATCGAAATGAATTCAACGGAAGGCTCCTTCCTTCAGTTCGTGATCGTAGGCTTGGGCTGATCGCTCGTGGATTCGTGGTCATTTTCCAATTTGCTCCGAATTAAGGGCACGATTGGAAACCCATTTGCATAGGGTCCGACCGTTGCACTGCCTTAAGCAACCACGGTGCCAATGCGTCGGCGGCGTGATAAATCGCTGAAAACAAGCATAAAACTGGAATAAGTAGCACAGCTGGCACTCGCACCCAGCAAACTGAGCCGTTGTATATGATAGATGCATCCATCGCCTATAATGGATTGTCAGCAAATAGCACGGATTTTGGATGTACTATGCCATCAGTCCACGCCTTTCAACTCGCCCTGTGGCAAAGTATTTCGCGCCATCTCGAAGTCAGTGAGTCAACTACTTCGACTGCGGAACTTCTTGCCGCGCAAGTGCCGCTCGCAGCGCTTCTCATACATCGAGTCGATGCGGAACATCGCCGCGTGCGCGTTGTCGCCAGCGGTCCGGGAGCCGCAGAGAACGAATCGACCAGTGAACTGCAATTGGCCGATGCTTCGTGGGGGAAACTCGATCGCTGGATGAAGCAACAAACGGCGCTGCATCGTGCTGATGATTTGGCGGCAGCTGAATCGATCATCAGCTTGCTGTATCCGAAACTCGATAACGGGGATTGGCTGCTCGCGCCGCTGTATGGCGAGCACGGTGCCCGCGGACTCTTGCTGGCATTGGCAACGCCGAAAAAGACGTTTAGCGATCATCACATCGAGCTACTAGAGTCGATCCTCGAACCGATGGCCGTCGCCTTGGATAACGACGCGCGATTACACGAGCTAGCGGCTTTGCGCGAGGCCTCGGAGGCGGAACGGCAATCATTGCTGCGCCGTATGGGGAGGAGTGACACCGGGGAAACGATTGTGGGTGAAGATGCAGGCTTCGCGCCTTTAATGCAACGCGTCGATTTAGTGAGTCGCTCGGAAGTTCCAGTGCTGATTCTCGGCGAGACTGGTACCGGTAAGGAGCTTGTGGCCCGGGCAATTCACAACCGCAGCGAGCGGCACAGCGGGCCATTTTTGAGAGTGAACTGCGGCGCGATCCCACGTGAGCTGATCGACTCGCAGCTCTTCGGCCATGAAAAAGGCAGCTTTACGGGGGCCGCCGAAACTCGACATGGCTGGTTCGAGCGAGCCGATATGGGCACGCTTTTTCTCGATGAAATCGGCGAGTTGCCGCTCGACGCGCAAGTTCGTTTTCTTCGCGTCCTACAAGACGGTTATGTCGAGCGGGTCGGCGGCTCGAAACCGATTCGCGTGAATGTTCGCGTCGTGGCGGCGACCCACCGCGATCTGGCGGCAATGGTACGAGAGAGCACGTTCCGCGAGGATCTGTGGTACCGCATCGCGGTGTTCCCAATCTTACTGCCACCGTTGCGGGACCGGGTGGGCGATATTCCTTCGCTCGCGAGGCATTTCGCGCAGCGGGCAGCTATTCGTTTCGGCCTCGCGCCTGTGCTTCCGACTGATGCGGATTTCGAGCTGTTGCAGGAATATGAATGGCCGGGCAACATTCGGGAGCTTGGTGCCGTTATCGACCGGGCTGCGATCCTTGGAGATGGACGATCGCTCGAGCTGGCGGCGGCGCTTGGTGTTTCGGCTCCTATCTTGCGATCAACCCCAGTCATGACAGATTTCGGAGCAAAAGGCGTTCAGCGTCGTCAACCGATCGCAACACTTAACGAGGCGATGCGGACCCATATTGAGTCGGCCTTGCGAGTTGCGCGGACGAATCGAGGGACCGCGAGGCGCGGCAAAGCATTTGGGGATCAATCCACATACGCTGCGAGCGCGCATGCGAAAATTGAAGATCGACTGGTCAGCGTTTCGCGAACCCGCCGACGAACTGGATTAGTGGCGGCTGCCATCACGACCGGCGAGCAGCGGCGTGTTGACCGCGTGCACTCGCGAGCCGTCCGTGATTCCGCGCAGCAGCGTGGCAAATGAATGGTATCTTCCAATGTCAACATAATGCGTTGAGATAGGTGGCGGAGTGCCATCGGCAAGGGAAAATGTGCCATCTTCGTGAGCGCGCAATACTATGACGCCGTCGTCAAACCGCTTCTCACCGTTTTCGATCGGTTGTTCGTAACGATAAATGTTATAGTCAATCCGACCTGAAAGCGTAAAACCAGTCGATGTGCGCTCTCAGGTAAAATCCATCGTGGGGACTTCCCGCTTCGAACGCCTTTCGGCTTCCGTAAAAGTTAGGCTTTTTCAGGTAAGGACCGTCATACTCAGGGCAGAAAGTGTCACAATTTCCGCAGTGATTGCAATAGTCCGCAAAGTTAGCAATCTGATCGGACTTGGCCAACCTAAAAATGCACTGCGGACCAACTTGAACGACGCGCCCGGTAGGTCGTACTTCCACATCACGATAAGACACGCATACTTCGCCCGTGTGGTAGGTAAAATTCGCATCGTTCGGGCAGACTGGAATGCACTTATCGCAAGTGATGCAATCAAAAGTGACGAGATGAGAGTTGATTTTCTTCGGCACTCCGCTGTTTTGCGCAGCGTGATAGCGCCGATCGGCCTGTGCCTCAGTAACGACTAGGTGTGTGTTCAAATACCCGGCCTGCGCCGGGGCACCGCCGGCCGATGCGCGTTGGCCGCGGTAATCGAGGATGAAGTCGTCGATCGTCCGAGCGCCGACCTTCTGCATTTCCTTTTGCAATTCGTGCATGTACGGCGGCAATCGGCCATATCCTCCAGTTTTTAAAAGGTCGGTACACGTCGTGATGGGTACGATTCCACAGGCGACAAGGCCCGCGAAATTTCTGCGGTCGACACCTGCCGAAAAAGAAATTGGGAATGCGGCACCAACGGCCTTGCGGAATTCGGCCGCGAGCGTCAACGTGATTACGTGCAGCGGTGCGCCGGAAAGATACATGATCTTTTCGCTCGGCTGAAAAAACGTGCGATGATTCTCCACTTCGAGCGTGTTGGAAAACTTAGCGCCGAATTGCAGGCCCCGTGCGGTTGCCAGCTTAGTCATGCGGTCGCAAATCGCAAGAGACTCGTCAAATTGCAGGCCGGATGTGTAGGCCTTCTCATTCACGTGCAGCTCGGTATAGCCCATCACGTCGTACAGCAAATGCTCAAGTCGTTCCTTGCCGAGCATCGGCGGATTCATTTTGACGATGACATTTACGTCCAGCTCGGTGAGCAGGAATTCGCAAATTCGCTCGATTTCTTCAGCGGGGCAACCGTGAAATGTCGAGAGCGTGATGCTACGGCTGAGCGCAGTCGGGTAATCGAGATCCCGCAGCGGACTGAGCCAGCGCGGAATCTGATCGCGCAGGCGGGCGACGCTTTCAGTCGCGTCGATCATGCCGCGGATGAAGTTTACGACCTTCGGCGTTTGAATTCCTTTCAGGTCATAACCAACGGACATGTCGTAGACAGTTTCCCCGCTAGTTCCAGCGAGCGGACTATTGCCGTACGGATGACCAAAGACAGCCGGCGCGTGCCGCAGCATGTGAATCAGCATCGCGCCTTGCACATACTGATCGAGCGAATCGGCGACTTTCAGTTCTTGGGACCACTCGATGTTGTAGCCGATGTTCGCCGCATCGATGCATGGCCGCGAAATCGTAAGCTCGTCGTTGACTTGGACGGTTTTGAGCTCCATGATCCGCCCGCCGGCGAGCCACGATAGCACGATGTTCTGCGCCATTTGCGATTGGGGGCCAGATGCCGGTCCCGACGCATTGCCGGCGATTCGATCGTGAAAACGAACCGACAAATCGGGAGCATCGTCTCCCGGCGAGGGCAGGTACCACTTGCGTGCCGGCAAATCGAAAATGGCTTGCTGATTCTGGAACTCCAGCCGCATTCGCTGGATCATGTCGACGAACGGAGTGCAGAAAAGATCGACCATGCGGAGAAAGTGCGACTCGATTGCGCCTGGTAAAAACGGCATTATAGCTGCTGTAGCTTGCCCTGGCTTGGCCCACGCGGCCGGGTTACATTCGAGGTTGTGAAAGACGGCGAAGACAAATCGTGTGTGACGGAATTGACTTGCGTTCATTGCGGCAGCGTGTACGCAAGCAATAGCCTTGTGGCGGCCGAAGGCGTGTGGATGACCTGTCCGAAGTGCGGGCCCGCCGATGGAATCCTGGACGTTGGATACGACATTGCTCGTGTCCGATCGGCTTGGAAGGCGAAGCCTTTGGCGAGTCGGCCGCTAAATCACTGGCGGTATGCTGAGTTGCTGCCGGTGCAGCCGGCAGCAGTACGGCACGATTGGCCGGATGGCTGGACGCCTGTTTTGGGCGCCGGTCGGTTAGCGAAATATCTTGGACTGAAGCAGATTCTGTTGAAGGACGAAGGGCGAAATCCGACCGCCTCGTTCAAGGATCGAGCTAGTTCGGTCGGCGTTGCCCATGCACTGCAAGTCGGCGCGAAAACAATTGCTTGTGCGTCGACCGGCAATGCGGCGAGCAGCCTCGCCGGGCATGCGGCACTGGCTGGGCTGCCGGCGTTCATTTTTGTGCCGGCGAACGCGCCCGAACCGAAGGTCGCTCAACTACAGGTGTTCGGCGCGACGGTCTTTGCCGTGAAGTCATCGTATGATGCGGCATACGACCTCTGTTCAAAGTCTTGCGACGAATTCGGTTGGTACAATCGCAATTGCGCGATTAACCCCGTGCTTGTCGAAGGTAAGAAGACTGCGGGCTTGGAAATTGCGGAACAATCGGCCAGTTTCGGCGGCGTGCCCGATTGGGTTGCCGTTAGCGTTGGTGATGGTTGCACGATCGCCGGCATTTGGAAGGGCCTGAAACAAATGCACGAATTGGGGGTCATCGATCGATTGCCACGGCTGCTCGCGGCGCAGGCTGAACACGTGAAGCCGATTGATTACGCGCTCAAGCATGATAAATTGCCACCAATTAGCGACGGAAAAACGATCGCCGACAGCATCGACGTTCATGTCCCGCGAAACTGGCGAAAAGCCGTGAAAGCAATTCGAGAGGCAAATGGTGTCGTCGTCACCGCGAGCGACGATGCCATTCTGGATGCGATGCGTTTGGCTGGCCGGCATGGCATGTTTGCTGAGCCGGCTGCAGCGGCGTCTTTGGCCGCTGTAGTATCCGCAATCGAATCGAAGACGATCATACCGACCGATCGAGTGCTCGTCATGATCACAGGCAGCGGATTGAAAGATACGAAGAATGCGATCCGCGCCGGTGGTCAGCCTATTTCGATTGAACCGTCTGTTGCCGCTGTTGCAGACGCGTTAAATAACTCACGCAAAGGCACGAAGTCGCAAAGCTAGATTTTTCAATCCTTGTGTATATGTATATGCACGTTGGCGTGAGACAAACGCATTAGAACTACGAGAATGTGATGCAAGTTAACGAAAAAGTATTGGCTCGCACCGTTGCTCGCTTCAAAGAGCGAAAGATATTGTTACCCACATTTGCGCAAATGCGCGACCCGAGCAGTGTGCCGCAAAAGATTCGCGATCGTCTCAAGAAGGTCGGCCTGTGGGATATCGATCCCGTCAATTTATTTCGCATTACTTGGAAGAATGAGCCGGCTGAGAAGGGTGGACTCTACAACCAAGGCAACTGGATCGAATTTCCGCCAGAGTTAACCGGCGTCGAGACGCGCATCATCGGCCTACTCGGAAAATTCTTCCCAACCGGCGCGCACAAAGTTGGTGCCGCCTACGGTTGCCTCGTTCCACGACTAGTCAGCGGCCAATTCGACCCAACGCAGCACAAAGCCGTTTGGCCGAGCACGGGTAACTATTGCCGTGGTGGCGCGTTCGATTCGGCCCTCGTCGGCTGCACCGCCGTCGCGATCCTGCCAGAGGAAATGAGTCGCGAACGGTTCGCGTGGTTGAAGGATATCGGGGCAGAAGTGATCGCCACGCCTGGCTGCGAATCGAACGTCAAGGAAATCTACGACAAGTGCTGGGAAATCAAACGAACGCGGCCGGATTGTGTCATTTTCAATCAGTTTGAGGAGTTCGGCAACGCGGCGTGGCATTACAACGTCACCGGCAAGACGATGGCCGAAATTTTCAATCGGATCGGCGGCGATTCGCGACTGAGCGGCTACATTTCTGCCACCGGCAGCGCCGGCACGATCGCGGCGGGTGATTACCTGCGAACGATCTCGCCGGGCATTCGTGTCGTAGCGACCGAGGCGCTGCAATGCCCCACGTTATATCAACTTGGTTTTGGCGGGCATCGCATCGAAGGCATTGGCGACAAGCATGTGCCGTGGATTCACAACGTTCGCAATACGGACATGATCGCCGCAATCGACGACGAGCAGTGCATGGCGCTGTTCCGGTTGTTTAACGACGCCCATGGCCAAACGTTGCTCAATCACCGCTGCTCCGATCAACTAATCCAACAACTCAAATTGGTCGGCATCAGCGGAATTTGCAATCTCGTGGCCGCGATCAAGACGGCAAAGTATTTCGATATGGACGGCCGCGACGTGATCTTTACGTGCCTCACCGATTCCGCAGGTATGTATGGCAGTCGGCTCGAGGAATTGGCCGCAGAGCATGGGCCGTACACGGCCGAACGGGCCGCCTACGATCAGGCTCGTTATCTGGACGGCATCGTGACGGACCACGTCCGTGAGCTCACCTACTTTGACCGTAAGGCACTCCACAACTTCAAGTACTTCACCTGGGTCGAGCAGCAAGGCCGCACCGCGGATGAGCTTCGCGAGTTGTGGAATCCCGATTTCTGGCCGTCGCAGTTCAATCAAGTAGATGAATGGGATGAACAGATTGCTGATTTCAATGCTCGGACAGGCGTTCTTGATTTGCTGTAAGTTGTGCGATTTCGGGACGTCACTCTATGGCCACGTATTTCCGCAACGCGTTGCTTGTTCAGCTTGATTCGCCGTCGGTCGAAGCAGGCAACCTACGCGTGGCAGATGGAGTAATTGCGGCGGTCGGTCCCGGGGAGGCCTCGCAACCTGGTGATGACATCGTCGATTGTGGTGGTGCCGTCCTCATGCCTGGTCTCGTCAATGGACACACACACCTCTATTCCGCGCTTGCCGCTGGGATGCCTGCCCCGCCGCGACAACCTCGCAATTTTCTCGAAATCTTGCGGTTGATATGGTGGCGATTAGATCGCGCCCATACACGCGAAAGCGTCGAGTCGAGCGGTCAAATCGGGGCCCTCGCGTCAATTCGCTGCGGCACGACCACGCTCATCGACCATCACGCTTCGCCCAACGCGATTGCGGAAAGTCTTACCGCACTCGAGAACGGGATCGCCTCCGTCGGGTGCCGCGGAGTGCTTTGTTACGAAGTCACCGATCGCAATCGCGAAACGGAAGGCCGCGAAGGCTTGGCAGAAAATGAGCGGTATGCGGCCATTTGCCGAGATCGGCGCGATGGACGTTTCGCCGCGATGGTGGGAGCTCACGCCAGTTTTACGATGACCGAGGAATCCCTGCGAGCTTGTGCAGACCTTGCGAAACAATGCGGTGTCGGCGTCCACATTCACGTTGCTGAAGACCCTGTGGACGCCGAAACAACCATGAATCGCTTTAATTGCGGTCTGATTGAGCGATTCCACCGCGCCGGGCTGTTCGACGCCCCGGGCACGATCTTCGCTCACGGCACCCATTTGTCGGACGCGGACTGGGATACTGTGAACGCGGCGGCCGAGCACATCTCGCTCGCGCATAATCCGAGCTCGAATATGAACAACGGCGTCGGCTACGCGCCGGTATACAAATCAAAACAGCCGCCGCAACTTGGGACAGATGGCATTGGCGCTGACATGTGGCGCGAGGCTCGCGTTGCAGAGTTCAAAAGTCACGACGCAGCGCTCCCAGTCTCGTTCGGCCGATCGCTCGAAATGTTGGGTAAATCCGCCCGGGTCGCGTCGAATGCGTTGGGGATAAAGCTAGGTGTGCTCGAACAAGGTGCCGCCGCCGATTTAGTTCTCACTGCCTATCGGCCCGCGACTCCCCTCACCGGGGAGAATCTCGCCGGGCATTTTCTCTTCGCAATGGGGCCCGAATTTGTGCGCGACGTGATGATCGCAGGGAAGTGGGTCATAAAGAACGGAGATGTGATCTCGTGCGATGAGTCGAAGATTCGCACACGTTCGGTCGAAGTCGCTCGCGCCCTGCACGACAGAATGGCATCCATTCCGTGCGACTAATTACTTCCGACGCACGACGCGGGTGCCACTCTTGCCGTCGATCGCGTCCGCGAACTTATCCACGTGGGCGATAATCGCCACCGCATCATCGTGCGGCGATTGTCGCACGAAATCGATCGCCGTTTCGATTTTGGGACGCATCGAACCCGCGCCGAATTGGTTTGCTTTCAAATAGTTCTCGGCTTCATCGGCTGTGATCTTTTCGAGACGCTGTTCGTCAGGTTTACCGAAGTTGATGCACGCGTATTCGACGGCCGTGAGAATAACGAGCGTCGGCGCTTGCAAATGACGCGCGAGAAGCCCCGTGGTGCGGTCCTTATCGATGACGGCCGCTACTCCGCGGACTCGGCCTAGCTCGTCCACAGCCACCGGAATTCCACCGCCGCCACAACAAACGACGATCTGCCCCGCGTTCACAAGCTGGTCGATGGCAGGAAGCTCGATGATTTTGCGCGGCAAAGGCGATGGCACGACCCGGCGGAATCGGCCCTTGCCTTCGTCGCGGGTTTGCCAGCCATCCTTTGTGCGGTGTTGTTCGGCTTGGGCTTCTGTCAGACCTGGGCCGATCGCTTTGTCGGGCGACTTGAAAGCCGGGTCGTTCGGATCGACAAGCACAGTCGTCACGATCGCCGTCACGTCGCACGTCAGGTTGCGGCGATTCGCAACATTCGACAGGCACTGAGCGATCATGTAGCCCATGCCAGCTTGCGTATCTGCGACGCAAACTTCGAGTGGAATGGGGTAAAGCTCGCTTCGTGCGATTTCGACTCGCCGTAGCACGTTGCCCACTTGCGGTCCGTTGCCGTGCGAGACGACAAGCTGGTAGCCGCGCTCAATGGCATCACACAGCACTTCTGCCGTTTGGCTGACCTGGGCGAATTGCTCGTTAATGTCACCGATTTTGTCAGGCGCGCTGATGGCGTTGCCACCGAGTGCAACGACGAGGCGTTTTCGAGTGTCGGACATGGGAATAACCACGGAGACACGGAGGGCCTGGAGATGAAATTGGTCATTGCAAAGCACCAATTACAAATCTTCGTTCTTCCTCCGTGAACTCCGTGTCTCCGTGGTTAATAAGAAATTAGAACGGCCGTTCTCGCATCGTGCAGGCCATGATCGCCTTCGCGGTGTGCAACCGATTTTCGGCCTCGGGGAACACGATCGACTGCGGGCCGTCGATTACGGCATCCGTCACTTCCGAGCGGCGGTCGGCTGGCAGGCAGTGCATGTAAACGGCCGATTTTTTCGCGATTTTCATCCGCTTTTCGTCGCAGATCCAGTTTTTGTACTTCGCATTGATCGCGAGGCAGGCCTTTTGGTTTTCGGTGACTTCTTCTTTCGTCTTCGCTTGTTGCCGTGCGAGCATGAGGTCGTACACACCCCAGCTCTTGGGGTAAACAATGTCGGCGTCTTTGAACGCTTCATCCATGTCGTCGACGATTTCGAACTTGCCGCCACTCTTGGCTGCATTCGCCTTAGCCGCTTCGACCGTGCGGTCGATCAGCTTGTATCCCGGCGGGTGGGCCAGCGACACGTGCATACCGAATCGCGTCATCAGTGTGATGAGTCCTTGCGGCACGCTTAGCGGTTTGGCATACGACGGTGCGAACGCCCAGCTCACTGCTATCTTTTTGCCTTTAAGATCGGAGCCGAATTTTTCGCGGATCGTCATGATGTCGGCTAGCGTTTGCGTCGGATGATCGACGTCGCATTGCATGTTGATGATCGGCACATTCGAGGCGGCCGCCATCGCTCGCATGTACTTGTTGCCTTCGTTGAGCACGAGGTCATGCCGAACGCAAATACCGTGGCCCATCGAGGCGAGAATCTTGCCGGTGTCTTCTGGCGTTTCGCCGTGGCTAATTTGCGTGGCGTCGGAATCGAGGAAGTGGGCATGCCCGCCGAGCTGTGTCATGCCAGCTTCGAATGCATTGCGGGTGCGCGTCGATTTATCGAAGAACAGCAAGAAAGCTGTCTGGTGCGGGAGCAACAACGTCGGCTCGCCGCGATGATACTTCGCCTTCAACTCGGACGCTGTGTGCAATAACAAATCGATCTCGGCATCGCTCAAATCCTGCGTCTCGATGTAATCTTTGCCCTTCAAGCTTGTCATCGCTTTCTCGCTTTCCGCTGTGAATTAGCCACAGAGGACACAGAGATCACAAAGCTTGCTACAATTCTCTGTGTTCTCGGTGCTCTCTGTGGCAAAAAATGTTAGGTGAATAATCGGATTACTTTAGTCGCTTGATCTTAAGTGGTTTGCCGTTCCCTCGTCCGGCAGCCAAGTCGCAGTATGCTGGACCGAAGCCCGCATAAAACGCGGCACAATTCACCAGGTGCTCAATCGGCACCGAGTCGTTCACCGTGTGAGCGACGTTTTCCGGCGCCGGGCCGAAGCCGACGCACGGGATGCCGAACATACCGTCGATTGAAACTGCGTTCGTGCTGAAAGTCCAGCGATGGACGATCGGCGTTTTGTTGAGCACTTCGTGATGAGCTTGGATTGCTGCCTTCACCGGTAGGGAATCTTCTTCCTCGCACCACATGGGGAAGTATTTTTCGGTTTCATAGGTCAAGCCGGTGTAGCTTGGCCGGGCGTAGCGCAGCACTGCGACTTTCGCCTCAACACCGGCCTGCCTCACGGCGTCTTTTACCTCAGAGACGGCCGACTTCTTGCTATCGCCCACGGTTAGCCGGCGATCGAGATGGATATACGCCTGGCCCGGCACGGCACACAGGCTCGGCGTCTTGCAGTCGATGTAGCTGACCGTGATCGTGCCTTTACCCAAGAACTCATCGCCTTTGAGCCGCGTGTTAAGTTCTTCGATCTCGCGGACAACCTTTGCTATTTTGTAAACGGCATTGTCGCCTTTCTCAGGCATTGAGCCATGGCATGACTTGCCGAGGCAGGTGACGCCTATTTCCATTCGACCGCGCTGGCCGCGAAGGATTTTGCAATCGGTCGAGTCAGTAACGACGACCACGTCCGGCCGAATCTTGTCTTCCTGCACGATGTACTGCCAGCACAGTCCGTCGCAGTCCTCTTCCATTACGGTGAAAGTGGTGAGCAGGCAGAACTCGGACATGTCGACTTTGAGATCGCGCAGGATCTTCGCGGCGTAGACCATCGCGGGAATCGCGCCTTCTTGGTCCCCTGCCCCGCGGCCCCACACTTTGCCGTCGGCCACTTTGCCTTTGTACGGATCGTGCTTCCACTCGTCGCGATTGCCGACGCCGACCGTATCTACGTGCGCGTCGATCGCAATCAGCTTCTTGCCCTTCCCCGGCTTGCCAACTTGTCCTAACAGATTGCCTAACCCGTCGACCCAGATCTTGTCGAACGCCCCGGTGGCTTCCATCTCTTGCTTAATCCGGGCGATCACAGGCCCCTCCTCCGCCGACTCCGAAGGGATCGCGATCATCTCGCGGAGGAATTTCACCATCTGCTTTTCGTACTTTTGGGCCGCCTGTAGATATGCGTTCTTGCTGCTCATCGAGATTTTGCCGGCCACCAAACGCCGGCCCCTTAAATAACTCTTGAAAGAGGGCAAATTCTATGCGAAACTAGGTATCGGTGGAAGGAGAGTCTGTGTTGCCCTGCCGTTAGTGGTTCGGGCCGCATCTTTCAGACATGAGTTGGCCACCACGTCCGCGGACAGGCGTCCAATTCGCTCGGTCCCGGTTCCTCAACTTCTCACGAGGCCAACTGCCATGGCGGCGACTACCGAACCAGCTGCTGGAATTCGTCAGCTTTCCTGCCAGGTCAACGGCGAGCAAATCCAGCTCGACTTGCCGGATGAGGACGGTTTGACGCTCCTCGACGTGCTGCGTGACTTCCTCGGCATCACGTCTCCCAAAAACGGCTGCTCGCCCCAGGCTCAATGCGGCTGCTGCACTATTTTGATGGATGGCAAACCGGTCCTCTCGTGCGCCCTGTCGCCCGCGAAGGCCGATGGCAAAACGATTACGACGCTGGAGGGCCTCGACGACGAGCACCGCCAGCAAATCGCCGATTCGTTTGTTCGCTGCGGCGGCGTGCAATGCGGGTTTTGCATCCCGGGTATGGCAATGCGCGGCGTCGGCTTGTGCGATAAGAATCCAACTCCATCGCGCGACGAAATCACTCTCGCGCTCAAGCCACATCTGTGCCGCTGCACGGGATACGCACAGATTGTCGACAGCATCGACCAGTACGCAAAACTTCGCCGCGGCGAAAAGCTGCCGGAACCGACGGCCGAAGATAAATCGGGCCGCGTCGGTACTAACCTGCAGCGGTACGCGGGCCACGATGCAGTATTGGGCGACCGCAAATTCATCGACGACATGGTCGTGCCGAACATGCTGTACGGCGCCGTGCGGCTGACCGATCATCCGCGCGCAAAGTTGTTGAAGATCGATGTAAGTCGCGCGTTGGAACTCGAAGGCGTCCATCGCGTGGTAACCGCGGCCGATGTGCCGGGCGATCGCTACGTAGGACTCATCGAAAAAGACTGGCCGGTGTTCGTCGCAATCGGCGAAGAGACACGTTGCAGCGGCGATATCATTGCGGTCGTCGTCGCGGACACTCAGCGATTGGCTCGCAAAGCGGCCGAGCTAATCGACATCGAATACGAAGTGCTAAAGCCGGTCACGACGCCGCAGGAAGCACTGGAGCCAGGTGCACCGCTCATTCATCCCAAGCGCGGCACGAATCTGCTGAGCAAATCAAAGCTGAAGCGGGGCGATATCGAAGCCGCCTTCGCCAAATCCGCGCACATTATCGAAGATTCGTATAGCACACAACGGATTGAACATCTATTTCTCGAACCCGAATCCTGCATTGCGATTCCGATTGATGATTCCTCGCTCACCTTCGACGAACTACGAGAAGCTTGGAATCACAACGGCCACGCGACCGCCGGCTACACGCTGAAAGCTACGCCAAACGGCGAGCGTCGACTTTTCATCTACACGCAAGGCCAAGGCGTGTTTGACGACCAACGACAATGCGCGAGCGTACTTGGTATTGACCGGTCGCGCGTCCAAACCGAGCTCGTGAGCAACGGCGGCGCATTTGGTGGCAAAGAAGACATGTCGATCCAGGCCCAAACAGCCCTGATGGCGTGGCTCATGGGCCGGCCGGTGAAGGTCACACTTACGCGCCCTGAAAGCTTCCAAATTCACCCGAAGCGTCACCCGATCGAGCTCACCTACAAAATTGGCTGCGATGCTGAAGGCCACATCACGGCGGTTCAAGCCCGAATCATTGGTGATAAGGGCGCGTACGCTTCCGTCGGTGCAAAGGTGTTGGAGCGTGCCGGTGGCCACTGCACAGGCCCCTATCGGGTGCCCGCCGTCGACATGGAATCGCTCGCCGTTTACACCAACAATCCACCATGCGGCGCCATGCGTGGTTTCGGTGCGAACCAAGCCGCATTTGCCATCGAAAACTTGCTCGATCGTCTCGCGGAAAAGGTCGGCATCGATGCCTACGACATCCGCGATCGCAATATTCTTGAACCGGGTGAAGCCTTTGCGACCGGCCAGATTCTCGACAAACCGTTCGGCCTGCGCAAAACCCTCGAAGCCGTCAAAGACGTTTTCAAATCGTCGAAGTACGCCGGCATCGCCTGCGGCATCAAGAATTGCGGCATCGGCAACGGCATGCCCGATATCGGCAAGAGCGCCCTGCACGTGGTCGACGCGAATACGATCGACATCCACACCGGCTTCACCGAAATGGGTCAGGGCCTGTTCACGCTCTGTATTCAGTTCGCCGTCGAAGCGACCGACCTCCCGCCGGAAGTCTTCAAGAAGGTGTCGACCGATACGAAATTCTTGCTCGATTGCGGCCAGACGACCGCCAGCCGCGCTACCGTCCTCGCCGGTAACTCGATCGCCGAAGCCGGCAAACAGCTTAAAGCGGAACTTGCCAGCGGCAAAACGCTCGCCGATCTCGTCGGCCAAACGTTCATCGGTGAGTGGCAATGTACCTACACCTCCAAACTTGGCTACGACCTCGATAAACCAGGTGGCCCAAAAACGCACTTGAGCTACGGTTTCGCGACACAGATCGCAATCCTGGACGACGACGGCAAGCTGGTAAAAATGGTTGCCGCCCACGACGTTGGCCGCGTGCTCAACCCAACGCAGCTCAAGGGCCAAATGTACGGCTCGCTGCACATGGGCATCGGCTACGCGATAACGGAAGATTTTCAAGCGGAGGAAGGCGTCATCCTCGCGAAGAAGATGAACGACTGCGGCGTCCTGCGCTCGCATCAAATGCCCGAGATGGAACTAATCTTCGTCGAAGAAGGCGACCCCGAATGCCCTCATGGCGCTCGCGGCGTTGGTGAAATCGGCCTCGTGCCGACAGCACCTTGCATCGCCGGTGCGCTCTACAAATACGACGGCATCATCCGTAACCAACTGCCGATGCGTGATTCCCCTGCGGCCCTGGCGATTACGAAACCGAATGTTCGCCGCAAACCGTAGCCGTCGCATCGGCGTCATTGTGGCCGCCGGCCGCGGCCGCCGCATGGGCGATACGAAGCAGCTCAAAATGTGGCCCACTGTCGATGGCCCCAAGCCGCTCATTTGTGCCGCCTACGACGCAATCCGAACGATCTGCGATGAAATCGTCATTGTTCTAGGTCATGAGGCCGATGCAGTTGCCGAAGCATTGTGCGGCCGTACATTTTTTCGCGTTGACAGCGCGGCCGACCAGCCAATGATCGAATCAATTCGCGTTGGCCTTCGAGCCGCCGCCTCGATCGATCCGAAAGCCAACGTTGTGCTGCAGCCGGGCGATCACCCGGAAGTATCCCCCGCCACGTTGCAAAAACTTACCCAGCTCGCGTTAACGCAATTGGATCAAGCAATCATTGCAGAACACAATGGCCGCGGCGGTCATCCAGTCCTCATTCCGGCTCGGGTTGCCGAAGTGATTCTAGCGTCGCCGTGCCCCGGTGGGTTGGGGCAATTCTGGCTCGACTATCCCGAACTGTGCCATCG
This sequence comes from uncultured Planctomycetota bacterium, assembly GCA_963733705.1. Lineage (GTDB taxonomy): Bacteria > Planctomycetota > Planctomycetia > Pirellulales > Lacipirellulaceae > JABDGM01. Next base: position 82,726 of record CAVTEJ010000001.1, read on the forward strand.
ATTTGCGATTGATGACGCTTCTATCCTGCGCGACGTCGACACACCCACCGACCTACCAGATTGATCGCTACGTGCAATATCCAACAATCGGCCCTTAAGCAGTACTCAGAAATAGCCCGCTTTAGAGCGGGAAGGTTTGCATGCTAAGATGATAAATGTGCCCGTCCATTATATGTCCACGTGAATACTTCCGCGCATGTCTTCAGCCGACCATCCGAACGATGTCAAACGCCCCGCGTGCATGGTTACTCTCGGCTTGATGCCGCCGTACATGCCCGAAGATGTGGAGAAGGCTTACTTGGCGAAGGTGAAAGAAATTCGCCCTGACCTCGGCGGCGATCCAAAACCTTTCTATGCGGTGCAAAACGCCTATACCGAGGCCAAGGAGTATTTGAAATTTCGCGGCGATCGTCGCGGATGGATCGCCAAACGCATGGACGAATACTTGGCCACGCAACAAGTCGAAGAAAAAATTCGCGCGTTCGGGGCCGAAGTCGAAACGAATTACCTCGATTGGCTGCAAAAATCGTTCGGCGAATTTGCGGAGTTGACTGAAAACATCATCGCGGTTCGATTGCACGATACGGCCAAGGGGGACGAATTCATTGAGTTCCTTGTCGGTCAGCGCGATAACCTATTGGAGCTTAAAAAGCTCGACCTCTCGGGCTGCACCATCTCAGATATCGCGGTGCGGCAACTGAGCGTATTCCGCCGCTTGCAGGAATTGAACCTGAGCCGCACGCCCATCGGCTGGCAATCTCTTCACATCGTTGAATGGTTGCCCGAACTGCACGAAGTAAACGTCGATGGGACGCAGCTCAATTGGTTCACGCGTCGCCGTTTGGCAGCGCAGCTTCGCCACAAACGCAAAGCGGTCGACTCGTTGCGGGCAATTCACCCCACTACGGTTCGATAGAGTCGCCGCGCAGTATCGGTTATCGATTATTTCGAATCGCTCAGCGTGATGCCGCGCTCCGCGAGATACTCAAACAGAGTCGCTGGGGCGACATGCCGATTGGGCAAAACCAAGCCTTCGTCGTTGAATTCGCCTCTCCCGATTGACCTCGCCGCTAATACGGCCGGCGCGACCGCGGCCACGAAGCTATTCTCTGCAGACACAATCGCGTGTCGAGACACGCGCCCGTGGCAGCCTTCAATCTCGTAACCTATCCCACCGACCGACGACCCGAATTTCCGGGCGAGCCACGCGCCCATGTGAACTTTCCGCTCGACGACTTCCCGTAGCGGTTCCGAAAACGCCGCCAACTGTAAAATCGAGTTCGCTCCAAGCGTATTCGAGTCGACGTACATGCTTACGTCACGAAGCATGGGCCATATTCGGGGCAGGTATAGTGCATCGGCACTTTCGAACAGATGGCCCTTGATCTTGCCGACGGGTCGCGGCATCGCGAAATTGCGGCTTTCGCTCCACCCGATGCGTGTGACCAGTTTGCCGTCGCGAAAAACGCGCACCGGCCGGCCGATTGATCGCCACAGCGAAGCGGCTGTTCCGACATTCGCCGTGTGCCGACTTGCGGGTGCCAGGAACGACGTTACACGTCGGGGTAACGCGATCCCACTATGATTGATAACCGCCGCCGAAACTGCCGACACGCTGCTTGCAGAACTCAGCACGCGAATACCAGCTGCCGTGATCTGCGGCTCGAGCCCCGCCACTTGTTCGGCGTATCCTAAATCGTCGTTTATGTCGACGACATCGAAATTCACCTCGATCGCCATTTCGATGAGCGCTGGCGAGCGGGAAAAGAACGGCCCCGCCGTATCGATCACGACGTCTTCTTTACGTAAACTCGCACGAACGGAGTGAGAGTCGTTAGCGTCTATGCACAGATCTGCCGGCGCTTTCCGTGAGGCTGTGAGGGCGGGTACACCCAATTTCCGCAGCTCTTCGGCCGCCGTACGACCGAACTGCCCTGCCCCGCCAAGTACAACGACGCGTCTCACGTCGACCTCCAATGAGCGCCCATCCAAGTGGCCCACACCAAAAGCATGGGGAACAGCGCGGCGGTTGAAATCACCATACCGGGCAGATGGTTCCACATGGCTGCGATGGTCATCGTCACTCCGGCGATCCAGGTAGCCCACATCAGTGCTCGTATCCAACTGGGGAGGCCGTGCGTTACCAGCATCAGCATGATGCCGGCAACCGTGTAGAGGCCATTCGCCGCCCCCGCGCTGCATAGTCGGAAGTCCCGTTCCACTTCCATGAACGGCGTCGGGTCCCAGGCACTTGCGGCGTCTGCTTGCAATGGCGAAAGCACTCTTTCGGTGAGTCGCAGTATGCCGGATGCTTCGCCGCTGAAGTCAAACACCATTCCAATCATGGTAATGACAATAGCCATGACCAAGTAAATGGAAACTCGATTGACAGTTCTAGTCTGCGTGGCTCCATCATACGAGCTTACATCGATTTCGCTTGCCCACCACGTGTAGAAACCGACCAAACTCGCAGCCGCAGCCATCCAAGTTGCCCAGCCGATCGTCCACAAAGCGGGATGGCGTGCGACATACTTGGCTCGCGCAAAAACATCGACTTCGGTCTGCGTTCCCTGGCGTAAAAAGATTCCGAGCATCAATAATGCTGCAGCATGAACGCTCACACACAACCAAGGAGCCGATGACGCAATTCGCCGACCGAGCCAAGTGCCTCGCACCAAGAATAAGCCGAACGGCAACCACCAGATGAGGTCGTTGTACACGCACAACATTTCCAATCGGCGTGGCCAATCGTCGCTCTGCGACGTCGCCATCCCGATCGGGCCCAGTATTTTGCCCAGCAAACCAACCGCAATGATCGGCCACGCAGTTTCAAGCTTCCACGCCGCGTAAAAATAGAGCAAGCCGTAAACGCCAACTATCATTCCCACGCACGCCCAAATTTGCGGATAGCGCGGTGGGGCGATCGCGAAAAGTTGAAAGTACGCGAGCGGCCAGAACCCCGCCCACAGCCCGAACGCAAGATTATAAATGCCGGCCGCCGCGAAAGAGATGCGAAACAAGCGGTCGGCAAACGGTCCAGTCATCGCGCACTTGAATGCGATCTTACGGCACGCCTAAATTTGAAAATTCGTCGACGGCTTCACAGCGGCATCCATTTCACTTCGCATCTTAAGCTTCGGCTTTTCCAACACCACAGTCGTATTCGGAGCCACGCTTTGCGTCAGCCATACGCTCGAACCCACGACCGAATCCTGGCCTACAACCGTTTCGCCGCCCAAGATCGTCGCATTCGCATACACTACGACGCCATCCTCCAGCGTGGGGTGTCGCTTCGTGCCACGCACGAGTTGACCTTCGCCGTCGGTCTTGAAGCTGAGCGCGCCCAGCGTCACGCCTTGGTACAGCTTCACGTGTTGGCCGATTTCGGTCGTCTCGCCGATGACAACGCCCGTGCCGTGATCAATGAAAAAGTGCGTATCAATCTTCGCACCCGGATGAATATCGATGCCAGTTCGCCCATGCGCCCATTCGGTCATCATCCGCGGGATAAAGGGAATGTCGAGCTCATACAACACGTGCGCGAGTCGATAGATCGTGATGGCCTCGAGGCCCGGATAGCAGAAGATGACTTCGTCAAGCGACTTGCACGCCGGATCGCCATCGTAGGCGGCCTGCACGTCGGTCGCGAGCATCGCGCGCACCTTGGGCAACTGCTCCAAGAACAACATTGTTTTGGCCTGGCCGAGCGCCTCGTAATCTTGGTCCGACTCACAAAGCTTCGTTGCCCCCGCTTCGTGTCGCATCGCTCTGCCGATCTGTTGCGTAAAGCGATCGTGCAACTGATCCATTAGGTCGCCCACATAGTAGGCCACGTTGCCCCTATGCAACCGCTCGCGACGCCGATAGCCGGGAAACAGAATCTCTTTGAGATCGTCCGTCGCGGCGATGATTTCGTCGTAGTTCGGCAGCGGACAATGTCCCAAGTGGTTGATTGTGCCGACCTCGTCGTAGGTTTGCACGATTCGCTGCGTCAGTTTGGGTAGTTGATCTTTGAGCCGCAGGTCGGTGGCCATGTTGGAACTCCAGGCGAAGTCACGGGGCTAACACGCCCAGTGCAATTGCGCCATCAATCCTACACGATTAAGAATGAATTGTGAGGCAGCGATAGAAACGGCCCGAGCGGGCACGGCGAGATATCTGGCGTTAAGCCGGAACCGTACAGATGCAGCAGCACGGCCAAAAACATTCGTTGTGTCGCCTCATACCCAATAGAGAGCCAATTATAGATCGCTGGGTTCAGCCTTGTTAAATCGATATAGCTTGTCTCGGCAACGCAACGCCGGTCAGTTGAAATAAAGAGTTTGGACAGGGAGGCGATGCAGCTATTGCTGGCACTTTCGATGACGGAATCCCTAGGCATAAGTTCCTAGCCTGCTTGTTCTTGTGGCATTTCGGACTGTCTTCCCATTAATCGCCAACCATGAAGCGAATGTCGGTTCTGCGACGCAACCGAGTAACGTCCTGAATTGCGGAAACGAGTGCGTGAATTCCGAGAAACGATGTCGCACATCGTCGATGGACACGTCGCCTCCCGAACGTCAGCGGATCGCGTTGTTATCAACGCGCACGGCAATCGTCAGCAAACATCAAGATTTTTAATTCTCCGCCGCCGTTGGTTGACACTTCTAATTCAGCGTCGTAACATACGAGCGTCCAGTCGCATTTTCTGGGCCAGCAACCACGTCTTGGTTTTCTCGGGCCACGAGCCAGGAATTTGGGTTTGGCGATTTGGACGGCGTAGCGACTTGTCGCGACGGAACGCTGTCAGGACGACAGTAGAAATTAGGCGTCGAACGCTTCGCTGCGACCTTTGGGCTTTGGTTGCTTCGAGACGCGACGTTTGATCCGGAAGTGCGCACGTTTGTGCGGCAGTTCAGGCAAGGCAACTCCGGCGCTCATTCTGCGCATGCCTTGTGGGGCGCGTGGCGAATGACATTCGCCGTTGAGATCACAGCGGGCCAACTAACCCTGTGAATAAGGAGTTGCTCAAATGAGTTGCAGAATTTTCTCTGCGATGTTCGCTGTGTCAATTATCTTGCTTGTCGGCAGCCACCAGCCACTCGAAGCGCAGCAAGACGTCCTGCCTTCGATCCCGCTTGGAGATATCGCGATCGGCTTGAATCCGGTCGCTACCGGCTTGGCCGCCCCCGATTACGGCATCAGCCCACCGGGCGATTCTACCAGGCTCTTCGTTGTCGACCAAAACGGTTTATTACGGATGATCCAAAACGGCAGCCTGCTATCCACGCCGGCGCTCAATATCCAAAGCCGAGTTCAAGTCGCCCCCGTTGGCACCGGTCCTTTGAACCCGGCTAATGCCAACGACGAACGCGGTTTGCTCGGCCTCGCATTTCATCCCGGTTTTAACGATCCGGCGAGTCCCGGGTTTCACACTCTCTACACATACGATAGCGAATCGCTCGGTTCTGGCGCAACCTATCCCGCTCCTGCTGGGGCGACGCAAACCTATCGCAATGTTGTGAACGAATGGAAAATGTCTACCGTTGATCCGAATTTGGTCGATCCCACATCGCGGCGGGAAATCATTTCGTTCGGCAAGAATGCTTCTAATCATAATGGCGGCACGATTACATTCGGCCCGGATAATTACATGTATCTTGGTCTCGGCGACGGCGGAAATGCCAATGACGTCGGCCCAAGCCACATCGAACCCGGCGGCAACGCGCAGAACCTCACCGCGCCGCTCGGGAAAATGCTACGATTCGATCCGCTGAACCCAACCGTGAATCCAACCAGCACCGATCCGATTAGTGCCAACGGCCAGTATCGCATTCCCACATCGAACCCGTTCCAAGCTCCAGGCCAGGTTCCCGAGATCTACGCCTACGGCTTCCGGAATCCCTATCGGTTTTCGTTTGACACAGCCACCGGTGACTTGATCGTCGCCGATGTCGGTCAAAATACTGTTGAGGAGATCGATCGGGTCGTAAAAGGCGGCAACTATGGTTGGGCTGTCAAAGAAGGCACTTTCACGTTTAATCGCACGACCGGCCAGGTGATCGCCAACAGCCCCGGCATCCCGGCAGGACTGATCGACCCGATCAGCGGCCCGCTTGGCACGCTAGAGTACGATCACCAAGACGGTATTTCGATCACCGGCGGCTTTGTTTATCACGGCACCGGCATACCTCAACTGGACGGCAAGTACGTGTTCGGTGACCTCGCACTCCGGGGAGCTCCCGTTCGCGTCGATGGTCGACTCTTCTATGCCGATCTGCAAACAGGCCAGATCAATGAATTCCAGTCACCTCAGTTTTCAAACGGTACGTTGCCCAACGGCCTTACCGTGCATGGTTTCGGGTTGGGAGGCGACGGCGAAATCTATGCGATGGTCACAAACACCCCGGCGAACGGCATCGGCGGCATTGTTTATAAGCTCGTGGCGGCGGTTCCCGAACCGGCTTCTGGCGCCTTGGTCGTCATGGCGCTCATACTATTTGGTCATGTCCGGCGTCGCGGAAATGCGGGCATGCTATAAAGTCGCATCGAGAAAACCGCAGTTGGTATCTTGGCGGTGCAAGGGTCCGGCGTGACTCAACTTCGTTGAGCGAGCATGATATTCAGAGTCACGCCGGCCCATCACTACGCAATTCTACGAGACCAGATCCACGTTAATTCGCGTGAGATGGCTCAATGTGTACGAGCGCGTCCATCACATTGTGATTGGATGCCATCAGCGCGTCTTTCACTCGATGGGCGATCGTATGACTATCGCGGACCGTCATATCTCCCGGCACTTCGACGTGAATATCGACCCACAGCCCCAGGCCGCTCTTCCGAACTCGGCACATATCGATTCCAGAAACGCCCTCCACGTTTCCCGCAATTTGCCGGACATCCTCTATAACGCTTTCGGGTAGTGCCACATCTAATATCTCCCGCCAGGACGCTCGCAATAGTAGGAAGCCGTTAAACGCAATCACGGCCGCCGCGAACAACGCTGCCCAGTCGTCGGCGCTTTCGTACCCTTCTCCCGCAATAAGCGCGATCGAAATCCCGATAAACGCTGCGAGTGACGTGAGCGAATCGCTGCGATGGTGCCAGGCGTCGGTTCGCATCGCATGGCTATCGATGGTTTTGCTCGTTCGCAGCAGGTTGCGAAACAGCAGTTCCTTCACGATCACCACCACGATGAGCACTACGAGCGTAAACGCCGCTGGCGCATGGTGCGGCATGTGAATTTCGCGCACACTCTGAATTGCGATGCCGATCGCGGTGGCCAATAGTGCCGCGGCGATGACCAGCGCGGCCGCGGGCTCAATTTTGCCATAACCGAACGGGTACCGCTCATCCGGCGGCTGCACCGCAATTTTAAGACTGCCAGCGACAACCAGTCCGCTGACCACATCCAGCATCGACTCCACGCCATCTGCGAGCAGCGCGTAAGAATTGCCCAAAATCCCGGCCACGATTTTGACCGCGCCAAGCAACACGCTCACAAACACGCCGCCGAGGCTCGCACGAATACCGGTCGCCGCTGATTGATCGAGCTTCGAGCGAACAGTTTCGGGGCGTTGGTTCGGAAGCTGCGACATAGGTCAATGCTCAGTAATGCGACGAACTGAATGACCTTCGCTTGCTACTCTTCCTCAACCTTAACTTTCGCTTTCGCGATAATCTGTTGCTGCACGTTGGGCGGCACGACATCGTATCGGGAGAACTCCATCGTATAGCTTCCCTGGCCGCCTGTCATCGATGATAGCGTTCGGGCGTACGTCATGACTTCCGCCAGTGGGCAGGTTGCTTCGACCGTGGTCATGCCGCCCCCCGCGGAATCCATGCCGACCATTTGCCCACGCCGTCCTGAAAGATCGCTCGATACATCACCGACTTTGTCGACGGGCACCGTGATCGCGAGTTTCACGATCGGCTCGAGCAGGCTCGGCTTCGATTCGCGAAACACATTCGCAAACGCCTGCCGCGCCGCGATTCGAAAAGCCGTCTCATTCGAATCGACTGGGTGGTCTTTGCCGAAATGCACTTCCGCGCAAATGTTCTGTACGGGATATCCCGCCACGACGCCGGACGCGATCTTTTCTAGAAATCCTTTTTCAATTGCCGGCATGAAATTGCCAGGAATCGTGCCTCCCACGACCGTATCCACGAACAAAAAATTGTTCTTGGAGTGATGGTGCATATTCTTCAAATGCGGGAACCGATCCTTCGTTGCGAAATCTTCGGGCTTCGTTCCCTCCGGGTACGGATATAACCGCAGATGAACTTCGCCGAATTGCCCTGACCCGCCCGACTGCTTCTTGTGCCGATAGCTGCCGTCGCCATTTACCTGAATCGTTTCACGATAAGGAATCTTCGGCTCGTGCGTTTCGACCTCCACCTTATCGCGCCGCTTGAGGCGTTCCCGCAGTAGCTGCAAATGTAGTTCGCTCATTCCCGTGAGGACCATTTCCTTAGTCTCGGGATCATGATCCAAATGCACCGAGCGGTCTTCTTCGGTGATCTTGTGGAGTGCGCCGAAAGCTTCGTTTCATCGCCCCGTGTTTTCGGAGCGACCGCCAAGCCGACCATCGGCGTTGGGAATTTAATCGGCTCCAACTCGACGTCTCCAAGCGACGTGCCGGTATGCAAATCCTCCGTTTTGGCTACCGCCACGATGTCGCCCGCAATCGCCTCGTCAATCGGCTGCGTTTTTTCGCCTTGCACCGTCAACAGCGGCCCGATCTTGACGCCTTTCCGCGCCATCGTCGCATGTACGGTACTATCTTTTTTGAGCGTGCCGGCGAAAACCCGAATAAAACTCAACCGCTGTACGAACGGGTCAATGCGCGTTTTGAAAACCTGAGCCGCTAAGGGCGCTGCCGGATCGCACTTCAGCGTCACCTCGTCGCCGTCCTTCTTAGCCTTGCGGGGCACAGCCGTCGGCGGAAGTGCCGCCAGCGCTAATACGCCCAGCAACTCATCGACACCAACCCCGGTCTTCGTTGACACACAAACGACCGGCGTGAGCGTGCCTTGCTTCACCGCTTCGCCGCACAAGCGTTCGAGGACCGCTTTCGATGGCATCTCCCCTTCGAGGTATTTTTCCATCACCCCCTCATCCGTCTCGACAATCGTCTCCACCGCCTGCTCATTGAGCGAAGCCGGATCAATCAGCGCGCCGGCCGTGTCTTTTGGCACGTCCAGCGTGCTTACCACCCCCTTCAAATCATGCCCATGCCCCATCGGCACGTTGAACAGAACGCACTGATGGCCGAACACCTCGCGAATCGCATCGATCAGCCCGGGGAAGTTTATATTCTCGGTATCGAGCTTCGTAATGCACAGGATTCGGCCTAACCCTGCATCGCCAGCTTCCTGCCACACGCGGCGCGTGTTCACTTTGATGCCGGCGTGGGCGTCGATCGTAATCAGCGCCGTTTCCACCGCGCTCAGCGCGCCGATAGTTTGCCCGATCAGGTCGGGGTAGCCCGGCGTATCGATGACATTGAATCGTTTGCCATCATGATCGAAATGCACGAGTGAAGCTTCTATCGAATGCTTGTGGTGTTTTTCCTCTTCGTCGAAGTCGCAAATGCTCGTGCCGTTATCAACGCTGGGCTGGCCGCTAACAGCGCCCGTTTTCACGAGTAAGTGATCGACCAGCGTCGTTTTACCAGAAGAACCGTGTCCACACACTGCAAGGTTGCGAAAATCCTCTACGTTTCTGGCCATGTCCGCTCCTACCACAAACGTTGTGTCAAAATTATTCCACCTGAAAACTTAATCCGCCAAGGCCGTTCACGAGGCTCGAACCGTCCGTTTTCACGGATCGCAGAGCTTCGTGAGCAACCTTGGCGGCTCGTAGCATTTCGTTAATTTAACTTGCTGACCACGTCCCCATCGGCAACGCGAATCGCATCTTCCAGCGACAGCGTCCCCTCGTACAGCGCGCGGCCAATGATGCATCCCGCCAAACCGGCGGCGGCCAATCGGGCTATGTCATCCAACGTCGTTACGCCTCCCGAAGCGACGACTGGCACATCGACTGCCGCCTTCATCTCCGCCATGGCGGGTATGTTGGGCCCGCGCATCATGCCGTCAGTCGCGATGTCCGTATAAATGATTGCGGCCAGCGGTTCTGCAGCAAACTGCCGGGCCAATTCGATCGCCGTCACCTTGCTCGTATTGAGCCAACCATCGGTGGCAGCGCGCCCATCGCGCGCGTCGATCCCCAGCACCAACTGATGCGGATACTTCCGGCATGCGGCGCGGAACCATTCAGGGTCGGTGAGGGCCGACGTACCGATCACCAACCGAGCCAAACCAAAGCCTAGAATTTCTTCAACGGATTGTTCATCGCGAATTCCGCCGCCCAGTTCGCACTCCATAGCGCTGACGTCTGCCAAAATCTCTTGCACGCTCGGCAGATTGACAGGTAGCCCTTCTCGCGCACCTTCCAAATCAACAATGTGCAAATGGCGAGCGCCCTGGTCGGCAAATTGCCGAGCCACGGCCGCGGGTTCCTCGGCGAAAACGGTTTCCTGCTGATAATCGCCCTGCCGTAGCCGAACGCACTTACCACCCCGTAGATCAATCGCCGGCCAAACTTGCATGGGGGATGGTTCCGGAAAAGGTGCCGCCAAAATGAGCCCAATTCGGGCCGTTGCGGAACACAAAATATCGCACAGCGACCGACCAAATTCAAGGGTCGCCTCAACCTGATTGGCCGCGTAACGGCTATTAAGCTAATTCCGCGAAATTCTTCAGCACCCGTAACCCGGCAGTCTGGCTCTTCTCCGGATGGAATTGCACGGCAAACAACCGGTCACGCCAAATGCTCGATGTGAAGGGTGCCGCGTACTCGGTCTCGGTAGCGATCACGCCGCTCTCGCGCGGCGCCACGTAATAAGAGTGCACAAAATAGAAATGCGCGCCGTCGTCGATTCCCTCAAAAATGGGTGGCCGCCGTCGGAAGCGAATTTGATTCCAACCCATGTGCGGCACTTTGAATTCGGCAGGGACTTTGAACCGCACGACTTCTCCCGGAATGATTCCGAGACCCTCATGTTCGCCGTCCTCGTAGCCTTTGTCGAACAACATCTGCAGCCCCAGGCAGATGCCCAAAAACGGCTTGTCTGCTTCGATCGCCGCGCGAATCGGTTCCACCAGTTTTCGGTCGCGCAGCGCCGCAATCGCATCCCGAAACGCGCCGACTCCCGGCAAAACGATTTTAGACGCCTTGGCAAGCACCGCCGGATCGCTCGTGATTGTCGCCTCGTGCCCCACTCGCTCGAATGCTTTCTGCACGCTTCGCAAGTTCCCCATTTCGTAATCAATAATCGCAATCATGGGAAAGTCAGCAGAGCCAAACAGAGCGGTTCGCGGCTGGACTCCAAGCTGAGTCCGGCCAAATAGATAGACGCCCAACGCCGCGAAGCGTTCGCGGCAACAGCGCTCATTTTACCGGATGAAAGGCGACCCGTCAGCTGACCTACCGCCGCATCGTTTCGGGATAGACAACAATTTCCACGCGGCGATTCCGCGCTCGCCCGGCCTCGGTGCCATTTGAAACTACCGGATGGCTGCCGCCGTGGCCAACCACAAAGAGCTGCCGAGTCGGCATTCCGCCCATCCGTGTCAGGCCATCATAAACGGTCATCGCCTGGGCTACGGCCAAATGCTGATCCGTGGGGTATTGGGGCGACGTCGGCGGGCTTCCATCCGTATGCCCTTCGACACCAATCAGCTGCTGTGGATAGTTTTGCGTCAGGTCCGCAGCAATCGTCTTCAGCAGCGCGTCCGCTCCCGGCTTCAATTGGGCCGTTCCAAAATTGAAGAGCTGATCGTCCGGCAATTCAATCCGGATCACGTCGCCATCCTGCCGCACATTGATGCCCGGCATGTTCGTGACAGTTAAGCTGCGAAGCAACGTGTTGTTCGCATGAATCTCAGCCTGGCTGCGCGTCTGAATACTGGCCGCCATCGCGCTCGTTCGACCGCGAAGTTGATCGTTATCCGTCTGCATCGCGACGAGTCGATCCGTGGTGTCTTTCAACTGCGATTGAGTCGCCCGTACCTGCTCTTCCAGAATCTGCGCTTGCTGCTTCGATTGAGCGAGCATCGATTGCAGTTCTTGATTGTCGTGATCGAGCGAGGCTGCCCGCTGCTGATACTGCTGCGTCTGCTGCGCCATCGCCGTTTGTTGTTGCGGCGATAGTGTGACCGGCAGCTGCCGCGCCATACGGCGATGCCGAGTACTGCTGCTGGTTGCACCCACACAGAATCGCCGCTGTGAACGACAGCGCGATCGCAATCGAAATCCAACGAGTGTTCACGAATGAAACGACCACGGAAATCCTGTCGCGGCAAACGGGTGGGAAGAGCGGCGAAGACTACCAACTGGTAGCACCCCCGACAAGACCGCTGCGTCTGCGATGCTATCGCGCATCCAACGCTAAACGAAACCCACCACTTGCGGTTTAGCTAGCAGTTGCCTGAGCGTGCCCCGGATACACGCCATAAAACCGCCGAATGTAATTGCGATGCCACCGCTGCGGTTTGTGCGGTTCCCACCCAAACCGCTCCATCAGGCGTTCTGATAGCCGATAGTTCGCCGCATCGCACACAATCGCATCAATTTCCTTTAGCTCCGCAATCGCGTCCAACGTCGTAATCGCCGCGCGAGCCGTCCGGTAACTCGTGCCCGACGTGGAAACAATGTATTTCAGCGCTAGGTATTTCGGCAATTTTCGCGGCTGAACAAAATACAACAGGCACCGATCGGCGGAGCCGCGAGCATGGTATCGCCCACCAAGCGGCCACAGCTCTGGCAAAGAAACTAACTTCGGCCAGCGGCGCATGTGCACCGCGTGCAACCGCCCTCCCACAGTTTCAATGACTCCATGCCGCCACGCGCGTAGCACGTCGCGAGCACCGTTCAGATCGTAAATCGTTTCGCCGAGCCAGCTCATTGCCGAAAACTCCTCGGCAAGTATAGCTCGCTATTCCTCGCTCGGTTCGCCGAACAAAAACCGCTTAATCGCGGACCAAAGTGCCAGCATGAGCCCCAATAAAACCAGGCACACGACCAGCACCGCCGGCACGAGCATTCCCGCCGCGAAAATCTGTTGCCCCCACATCCAAATCGGCGCCCATTCGACAACCACCGCCGCCGCCCCCAAACACAAGAACGGCCCAAACGGAATTACATCATCTCGCCGCAAAATGAATTGCGCGAGACCAATAAAGATTGCCATGAACGGCGCCAGAAAAAACGTGATCATGCACGCCTGCCACCCCAAAAACGTGCCGAGCATCATCATCAGCGTGACATCGCCAAACCCCATCGCCTCGCGCCGCAGCGCCGCCGAGCCAATGAGCCGCACGGCCCACACGAGTCCACCAGCTCCGGCAAGGCCGATGAGCGCTGTTAGCAACCCCGCCCAACTGTGCGTCCCAAACCACCACACGCAGGCGATGAAAATTGTGCCCGCAGCAATCAGTAGCCGCATCGGCGGTCTCGCAAACTCACGGTTAAGGCGCATTGCAATCAACCGCATCGCAAACACCGGCCCGCGACTCCCCCGCCAAATGCGCGGCGCCAGTGCAAAGCACCACAGCCAGTAACAGCCAACGCCAATCGCCAACGACGACAATTCCCGCGGCGCTCCCCAAGCTGGCGGCCATTCGAGAGGCCCCACTGCCGTCAGCGGTTCCAGCCACATCGATCTATTAATTCCAATGACTTGTCCACCATTACGCAGCGACAGCTCAATCGCCGGTGCCCCATTCACCACAGGCGGCCCGCCCCGTTCAACGACTTCAGGTAGCAACGACCAGGGCACGATGGTCGCGAGCAACAGCCCCAACAGGGTACCGGGGACTGTAATCGCATCCGGAATCAGCTTCTCGTCGATATCAATCCACGACGCCGCGAGCATCAGCCCGAACAGTATCGTGTGACTGATGAACTGCCAGTGAACGGCGGCCACCGGCGGCACAATCCGCACGCTGCCAATCTGGCCCTGAATGAGCCCCAGCCGCCCCGCCTCCCACCAATACAATACTGCCAGAGCGAGCCCGGTGGCCAACTCGACAAGCATTGGCCGCCACCAGTAACCGGGGCCATGCACGACCGATTCGCGCCGCAGCGCGAACCAGCCAAGTATCGGCATGCGGTCCCGCCAGCTGCGCGGCGACACGCCATTGGGCACGCTCCCCCAAGGCGAAATCGGCCGCGAGTTCCAAGCAAACGTGTACACAGCCCAGTTCACGATGGAACCAAGGCACGCGCCGCCCAAGAAGATAATGATGTAGCGAACGGCTAAGAGCATGAATCCATCCCTGAACGTGCTCGGCAGATTATTTATAATGACGCGGCGATCTCATCCGCGACTTCGGCCGCGGTCTTACCTTCAGTATCCACGGCAAGCGTAGCACATTCGCGATACAGCGGCGTCCGCATTGCGAGCAACTCCTCGATCTCCGCCCGGCCTCCCGCCACCGTCAAATTCGGCCGCCGATGCGCCGTCATCGAATCCGCCGCCAGCCGTTCGAGAATCGTCGTCACACTCGCCGTCAGCCAAACCACCGGTCCCGCAGCACGAATAGTTTGACGATTTTCGTCACGCAATACAGCACCCCCGCCAAGTGCGACGACCGTCCGCCTCTCACCCACCAATTCCGCTACAATTCCCGCCTCCATTTGGCGGAAGGCCGACTCACCATCATCAACAAAAATGCGGGCAATCGACTTACCAGCGTGCTGTTCGATGGCATCGTCCGCGTCGACCCACGAGTAGCCCAGCCTCGACGCCAATTCACGAGCCACCGCCGACTTCCCTGTCCCCCGGTACCCAATCAAGAATATCGGCGCATCATCTTCACGAGCCATAGCATTCGTATCCGAAGCAAAGGTGCGAAGCGGTTTTCTCCTACTCCGCCTTCCCCACTCCCCCTTCCGCCCTCCGCCTTGCCTCAATACTTCGTCGGCCCAATCGCTCGCTTCAGCGTTTCACGCATCCGCGCTTCCGAAGCTTCCTGACCCGTGAACAACGCGAACTGCAGCTTAGCCTGGCGAATGAACATCTCGACGCCCGTCACAATCCGGCACCCATGCGATCGTGCTTCTTTAAGCAGCAGCGTCGACTCCGGATTGTAGACCGTATCGAAGACCACCATCGACGGCTTTAAATTCGATTTGTTAAACGGCGATTCGTCGACGTTCGGATGCATTCCGACCGGCGTGCAGTTCACGATGATCTCCGCGGCCACATGCCGGGCGCCCCACTCCACGCACTTCGCGCCGAACGTATCGGCCAAATGCTGCGCCCGCTGCTTGGTTCGGCTCGCAATCGTTGTCTTCGCACCGCGCCGTTGCAGTCCATACATAATCGATCGGGCGACACCGCCGGCACCCAGTACGAGCACTTTCTTATCCTGCAACGGGCTTGGTGTACCCGGAGGTGCTACGTTGCCGATTGCGTGCTCCAAGCAATCCATTGCCGCTTTGTAATCCGTGTTGTAGCCCCACACTTCGTCGCCTTTGAACAGCACGGTGTTCACGGCCTCAATGCCCTTAACCGCCGGATCAACCTTGGTGAGGAACTTCGCAATCGCTTCCTTGTGCGGAATCGTGACGCTCAGCCCTTTGATGCCTAACCGCCGCGTGTCCTCCATGAACTGTCCAAGCACATCGAAAGGCACACGGAACGGCACATACACCGCGTTCACACCAACGCCAGCAAATTCGACGTTATGAATCTGCGGACTCAAACTATGCCCCACTGGGTCGGCTACGACGCCGTACACGTCAGTGGCCGAACCAATGCCATTGTGCCGATACACGTTCACCATTTGCTCGTAACTGAGCTGACCCGGTGCAAGCGCCCGTTCGTGATGAAACGTCGCATACGTGAACGGCGCGCCGAACTTCGGTCCCAAGATCCGCGAGGGCGTGCCGATATCACCCATGCACATCCCGATCGTCGGACAATCGCTCTCCTGCATCATCTCCAGCACGCGCAAATTATCGTGCGGCTGATTCGCCATCGTCGCGATCTTCACGATGTCGGCATCAAGCGCCTTCATCCGATCGTGGACTTCGCGCAGGTTATCCGGCGTGTTGCGGAAATTGTGGTGGCTGATAATCCGTTTCGTTTTGCCGAACCGCGGAATCTTGCCCGCAATGTCATCCTCAAGATCGACGTACTCAACGCCGTTCGCAATCGCCTCGCGAAGCATCATCAACCGCGCTTCTTCAGTTCCCGTGAACTTCCCGCCATCCTGCTCGCGTCGGACCGTAATGACCGTCGCGCACGGCCGATCCTTAAGCAGCCGCTGAATATTCACCCGCGAGTTGATGTAGTCCAGGCGTAGCTCAACAAGCTCCGCCCCCTGCTCCACCAGGTGCGCAAACTCGGCCAGCATGTGCTTATGTCGGCTGCGGCCGATACTTACGCAAATCATCGTTTGGTAGTCAGAAACAAATGTGGAACGGGCCGGGCAATGCTCCATTCTCCCCTAATTTTGGCTACGAATCAAATTCGCTTGAACTGCCGATCCAAGTCTTCCCGCGTAAAAACCAGAGCCGTTGGCCGACCGTGCGGGCAATGATGCTGGTCCTGAGCCAAATGGCGTTGGGCCAGGAGCGCATCGACCTCTTCAGTCGTCAGCCGATCCCCGAATTTAACGGCCGCCTTGCACGCGATCATATGCAGCAGCTCATCCACCAAATCTCGAGCCTCAGGCTGCCGACCGCCCGCCAACAACTTCTCCACTAACTCCCGGAGCACCTCAGCAGGACTCAGGTTCGCGAGCATTGCCGGATAACTTGAGACGAGTATGGTTTCCCCACCAAACGGTTGAATCTCAACACCGAGTTGAGCCAAAACATCGGCATGCTCCAGCGCCACCGCAGCTTCCGTTGCCGTCAGGTCAACCGGTTCGGGCACCAACAGCTTTTGCGATTCGAGCGATCCTGAAAGTACCTTCTCCCGAATCTGCTCATAAAGAATCCGCTCATGTAGCGCATGCTGATCGATGACTTCGATCCCCGCTTCCGTCTCTACAACCAAATACCGATCATGCACCTGCAGCGCGTTCGATGGCACATCAAAATGCGGCGGTGCAATCGACCGCGCTTCCAAGCTAGAAGTAACACTAGATGCCGCGAACCCAATCCCACCGTCAGCCCCCGGCTCTGCCGGGGGTCGCCCCAAATCAAACGGCAACGAAGCGGGCGCGTCGATCCGATGCAATCGCAACGGCTCTCGATCGGTTGCAGGCCACGATCGCTCTATCGAAGGATTCGTGACCGCGCCATCCGGCGTATTAGATTGACTCGCCGCCGTCTGCCGACCCAATTGCTCCTTCGCCCAGTTGACGAGCTCGCTCGCACTCGACGAACTCGCCGCTGAGTCGAAGCGAACGTCCGCCGTCGCCGCCGGCGTCGCGCCACGCGCCTGCAGATCCGTCGTCAAAAACTTCGTCCGCAGCGTACCAAGCAGCAAACTATACAGTCGCCCCGAATCCTGAAACCGCACTTCTTGCTTCGTCGGATGCACATTTACATCCACCAAATCCGCCGGCATCTCAAGCCGCAAGAAACAAATCGGTTGCCGCCCCGTTAGCAACAGCCCGCGATACGCTTCCCCCAGCGCATGCTGCAACGCCCGATCGCGAATCGCCCGCCCGTTAAGAAACAGATACTGCATCCGCCCGGTCGCCCGGCTATGCATCGGGTTCGCGACAAATCCGTTCAACGACACACCATCGCTCTCGCTACCGACTTCAATCAAATCATCCGCCAACTCATCGCCGAAAAACGCCGCGATCCGCCCGCGCACATTCGCCACCGGCGGCAGGTCGTGTACCGTTCGCCCATTGTGAGCGAGCGTGAAGTGAATCTGCGGATGGGCGAGTGCTAACCGTGTTACCGCCTCGATCGAGTGCCCCATCTCGGTCTGCGGCGACCGCATGAACTTGTGCCGCACTGGCGTATTGAAGAACAAATTCCGAACTTCAATCGTTGTCCCGACCGGACAGCCGATCGGCTGAATAGGCGACGCCGCGCCCCCAACAACTTCCAATTCGGCCCCGCTGTCCGCATCCGCCAGCCGGCTTCGCACCACGAGTCGACTCACCTCCGCGATCGAAGCCAATGCCTCGCCGCGAAATCCCAGCGTCATCACCGAAAACAAATCATCCGCCGACTGTATTTTGCTCGTGGCATGACTCGCCACCGCCAGCGTCAACTCATCGGCCGCGATGCCGCACCCGTTATCCGACACCCGAATGACATCGCTGCCACCCTTTTCAAGCGTCACATCAATCCGCGTCGCCCCCGCATCAACCGAGTTCTCCAGCAACTCCTTCAGCACGCTCGCCGGCCGCTCAATCACCTCGCCCGCCGCGATCTTATTCACCACGCTCGGCGATAGTTGTTGAATAGTCGGCATCGACAATCATCCTGACCAACGCAATTCCGTCGCACGCAAAACCACAAGCATCAATTGCCACAAAGAGGCGCGAAAAGGCACAAAAAATGACAGGCAGCGTTTTGTGCGAGGTGCGCCGCGCGAATTGCGATTGATTCCATCCGCCGCACTTCTTTTCGTGTCTTCTTGTGCCTTTTTGTGGCTATCGCATTTACGACAATCCGTATTCCTTAATTTTCCGATAAAGCGTCCGCTCGCCAATCCCCAACATGCTGGCCGCCTCTTCCCGGTTGCCGCCAGTAACTTTGAGCGTCTCACCGATGAACATTGCCTCAATGTCATTCATCGATTTACCAACAAGTTGATGCAGCCCATCCTCGCTCGCAGCCGGCACTTTTTCACCCGCCGGCGGCGCAAGCTCCGTCGGCAAGTCATCCAAGTCAAGCACCTCATCAATATCAACAACGACCATGCTCTCGATGACATTCCGCAATTGCCGCACATTGCCGGGCCAGTCAAACGCCAGCAACCGCCGCCGCGCCGCAGTCGAAATTCCGCGAATCGTTTTCTGATGCCGCTTTGAGTGTTCCTTTACGAAATAATCCACCAGCAGCGGAATATCCTCACGCCGCTCCGCCAAACTTGGCAACACGATCGTGACTACCTTGAGGCGATGGTACAGATCCTCCCGAAATGCCCCCGACGCAATCGCCTTTTCCAAATCGCGATTCGTCGCCGACAGAATCCGCACGTTCACCTTCACCGGCTCGTTCGACCCGACACGCGTAATCTCGCCACTTTCGAGCACGCGTAGCAATTTGATTTGCGTCGGAATCGGCATATCGCCGACTTCATCGAGAAATAGCGTGCCGCCATCCGCGTATTCGAACTTCCCCTGCCGATCGTTCGAAGCATCCGTAAACGCTCCACGAATATGGCCAAACAACTCGCTCTCGAGAATATGCTCGCTCAGCGCCGCACAATTGAGCGGCACAAACGGCCGCTTCTTCCGCGGACTGTTTTGGTGAATCGCCTTCGCCACGAGCTCCTTGCCAGTGCCCGTATCACCTTGAATCAACACGGTCGCATCCGTCGGCGCGATCCGCTGCAACCGCGTCACCACATCGTGCATCTGCGGGCTGTTGCCAATCACGCCCTCGAACCCAAACCGCTCATCCAGCCGCCGATGCAACTCCGCATTCGCCCGCCGCAAATACTGGCTCCGCCCCGCGTTCTCCACAACCGCTCGCAGCTGCTTCAAATCGAGAGGCTTGAGCAAATAATTGAACGCCCCGCGCTGCATCGCCTCAACTGCCGATTCAATCGTCCCATGTCCCGTGACGAGAATCACCTCGGCATCCGGCTGCAACTCACGGCTCTTGGCGAGAACTTCCAACCCGCCCACATCCGGCATCTGCAAATCCGTGATCACGATTTCAAACGTGCTCGATTCCAACCGAGCAATCGCATCCTTGCCGCTCCCCGCCACGGTGCACTCAAACCCAATGCTCCGCAAGCTGTCCGCCATCGTCTCGGCATGGGCCAGGTCGTTATCAACAACCAGCACCTGAATCGGCGGTCCAGCACTGGCAGTAGTCGAAGGTTTCGGCGGCATGAACCGATGATACGCCCCCGCTTAGGCACTCGAAAGGGGTTGAATCGCCGCCGCGAATCGGCCTATTCCCCAGCTAACCGCGCCGGCACCGGCAACTCGATCGTAATCTGCGTGCCCCGGCCAACTTCGCTCTGCACGCCAATTCGGCCGCCATGCGCTTCTACGATTTTCTGTGTGGTCGGCAAACCCAATCCCGACCCGCCCGACTTCGTTGTGTAGAATGGCTCGAACATCTGCAGCGCCGTCCGTTCATCCATTCCCATGCCCGTATCAATCAAGTAGACCGCCACTAAGTTGCGTTCCGCGGCAGTCCGCACCACAAGCTGCCCACCTTCCGGCATCGCCTGCTTGGCGTTGATCAGCAAATTCAAAAGCGCCTGGCGAAAAGCCTCGCGATCAAGCAGCACCCGCGGCAAATCCGGATCGAGATAGCGAACAACCTCGACACCCGCGCCCTTCGCTTCCGGTCCAAAAAACTCCAGCACATCCTCGATCTGGTGGTTCAAATCCGTGGGTAACAACTGCAGCCGCCGCGTCTTCGCGAAATTCAGGAAATCGTCGAGCAGTAATTGCAATCGCTGACACTCACGGCGAACCACATCCACCCGCTTCAGCGACCGCCGCACCACCGGCGATTCCGCATCGCCCAAATCCTCGGCCAACAAATCCATGTTGAGCCGAATCGTCGACAGCGGATTCTTAATCTCATGCGCAAGCCCGCCCGCCAGCCGCGCAATTTCGGTGTACTGATCCATCAGCCGCTGCACAGTGGCGGCGGAATCATCCAATACGGTCGGCGATTGTGAGGGAGCAGGCATTCATTCAATGATAGCCGACGCGATTCCACGAAAAAACGTCCGACCACGGCGATCGCCATGTGTCGGGCGTTTAACTAGCTAATTAGGCGAATGCGGCAGCCGTTAAGCTTCGCCGTCGCCATTCGATTCCGTCGACGCCATCTCCCGCATCGCCGCCTTGCGGCTCAGCTTCACGCGGTCCTGCTCATCGACAGCGATCACCTTCACCATCATCGTGTCGCCCACGCGGCACACATCGCCCACGCTCGACACGTAATCATCTGCGAGCTCGCTGATGTGGCACAACCCATCCTTGCCAGGCAGGATTTCGACAAACGCGCCAAAGTCCTTCACGCTGGTGACCGTGCCTTCGTAAATCCGGCCAACCTGTACGCTCGCGGTCATCGCTTCCACGCGACCGAGCGCCCTCTTGACCGAAGCCTCGTCGGCACCTGCGATCGTGACCGTACCGTCTTCCTCGACGTCGATCGTGACCCCGTTGTCTTCCTGAATCGCCCGAATATTCTTGCCACCCGGGCCAATCAAGAGGCCAATCTTCTCCGGGTCGATCTTCGTGCGAGCCATTCGCGGCGCCGACGGCGAGGTATTCGGCCGCGGCCGCGGAATCGTCGAGAGCATCGTCCGCAGGATCTCAATCCGCGCTTCCCGCGATTGAGCCAGCGTCGCCTTAATAATCTCTTCGCTAATGCCGCGGGTCTTCAAATCGAGCTGAATACCCGTGATGCCGTTTTGCGTACCGGCGATCTTGAAGTCCATGTCGCCGTAGTGGTCTTCGTCGCCAATGATATCGGTGAGCAGCACCCACTTATCGCCATCCTTTACGAGGCCGGTGGAAATACCGGCCACCGGATTCGTAATCGGCACACCGGCCGCCATCAAACCCAGTGTGGCACCACACACGCTCGCCATCGAGCTCGAACCGTTCGACTCCAAAATGTCCGAGATCACTCGAATCGTGTAAGGGAACTCCTCATGATCCGGCAGAACCGGATTCACACTTCGCTCGGCTAACATGCCGTGACCAATTTCTCGCCGACCCGGTCCCCGAATCGGCCGTACTTCGCCCACCGAGAATGATGGGAAATTGTAGTCGAGCATGAACCGCTTCGAGTACTCTTCGAACAGCCCATCAACACGCTGCTCATCGCGACCCGTGCCGAGTGCAATTGTTATCAGTGCCTGCGTCTCACCCCGCTGGAACAACGCCGAACCATGCACCCGCGGGAACAAATCCACTTCGCAGTAGATATTCCGCAGCGTCTTGTAATCGCGCCCATCCGGTCGCGTGCCGCTTAGAATCAAATCGCGTACGACATTCTCTTCCAACTTATGCCAGGCCGTTTTGAACGATTCGATCGCCGGAGCGCCTTCGGCCGTTGGGCTCGGAATGATTTCAATCAGCGCCTGTGCCTTCAGTGCCTCAACCGCCTCGGCTCGGGCATGCTTCCCTTCCGTCCGCTTCGCATCTTTGAGTCGATCATAAAGACTGCTCTTCAGCCGATCGTAAATCCCATCGTTAGCCGGCGGCACGAAGTCCATTTTCTTCACGCCAACTTTGTCAGCCAATTCCTGCTGCAAGTCACACAACTCGCGCACGTACTTTTGGGCTTCAATCAGTGCTTCCATCATCCGGTCTTCGCGCATCTCGCGCGAGAAACCTTCGATCATCAGCACCGCGTCACGCGTGCCCGAAACGATGAGATCAAGCTCGCTGACTTCCAAGTCTTCCTGAGTTGGGAACGGAATGAACTTCCCATCCACCATGCCCAACCGCACAGCCCCCAGCGGACCATGGAAAGGCAACGGCGAAATGCACAGCGCTGCCGAAGCCCCGTTCATCGCCAGCACGTCGCCATCGGTCTGCCGATCGCTCGACATCACGAAGTTCATGATCTGAACCTCGTCCATAAACCCTTCGGTGAACATCGGCCGAATCGGCCGATCGATCAGCCGCGCCGTCAGTGTTTCCTTCGTTGTCGGCCGACCTTCACGCTTCAAGAACCCGCCCGGAAACTTACCAGCCGCAGCCTGCCGCTCGCGGTAATCGCAAGTCAGCGGAAAGTAATCCATCCCCGGCCGCGAGGGGCCCGTCGCCGCCGCGCTCAGAACTACCGTGTCGCCATACTGCACCGTACAAGCGCCAGAGGCTTGCTTCGCGAGCGCCCCCGTCTCAATCGTGAACAACTGCTTGCCAATTTGCCGCTCAACTTTTATTCGCTTTAACATTCTTTCCCTTCAATTGATATTTGCGTGATTGCACGCCGAGAGCAGGTGCGCAGAAAAACTTGCCCGTGCAGAATGCAGGCGGCAAAGTGCGCCAGAGTGGCGATCGAAGAATGGGAGATAAGGAGAGGGGGAGAAGAGGAGATGTGCTTTTCTCCCCTTCTCCCATTCTCCGCGTCTCCCTCTCTTACTACTTCCGGATCTCTAGTCGTCGCAACAGATCGAGATACTTCTCGGGATTAATTCGCTTCACATAATCCAATAAGCGACGTCGACGGCTGACCATACCCAACAAACCACGCCGGCTGGAGTAGTCCTTGGAGTGCAATTTCAAATGGTCGGTCATCTGGGCAATCCGATTGGTGAGCAGCGCAATCTGGATCTCCGGCGAGCCAGAATCATTGGCTCCCCGACCAAATTCACCCTTCAGTTGTGTTTTCCGCTCTTTGGTAAGTTCCATTGCGATTCCCGTTTTTCACCCGGCGACCATTCCCGGCCACCTGGGCGATCTCTCTCTGGTGCGCTGCACACCCCACCGCGGCCTGTTGCCGGGCTGTAACTGCCTAAGCTGACACCAACTCCTACTACTACACCTGCGGCAGCCAGTCTGCCGCTTAACTCAAACTTGTTTACAACTATCGCTGCTTAAACACCTTAGTCTAAGGATCGCGGCCTGGAACGCAACCGCAAATTTCGGGCCGCCTTATGGCAAGGCAAGGCGAGCCTTTCGATTATTGGGTATCAGGGTTTCTCAGCGATTTTAGCGCAAGTTCTTACGGCGTAAGCAGCTCCCGAAGTTGGCAGTTCGCGAAAACAAGCAACTCGATTTTTTAATTCAAAATTCGAGGGTTTTGGAACGTCGGCGCGGGCAGGCGCATGGAAAAACGTGGGGTTTTTTCATGGCGTGCGATCCGAAAAGGCCGAATATTGTATTTCACGACGATGGTTGCGATGTGAAGGATTCCAATATTCGACTCTTCGGGAGCGCAAGCCGGGCGCGAGCGCGGCCAGCGGGAAAAGTTGCCGAAGTGCGACTCAGCGTTTGATCGAGTTTTCAAAAAGCGATTGCGACTAGCACATGGTGTCGCGGGGAATAACACTAGCACAGCGCGCGGCCAAAAACGAGACGCTAGTTGCGAGAAATTTCGGAGCTGGTGGGAGGGCGAAGCTCCTGCCGAGCCGGGGCGTTGGCGGGCCTATGTCCCATGTCATGACCGTCGGCGGAATCGTCCGCCCGCGCTGCATAGGCACACGACCGCCAGCGCTCCGCAAGTCGGCTCCGGGACTCCGTAAACCGTTCCCGAAGCAGAGATGATAGTAACGCTTGAGTCTGGCTGCCCTTCCGGCGTGAGATAAACAACGCTTGTAATCGTTGCCGTGGAACTGAAATCGACCTCAGTGGTCGACGGCGAAAACGAGTTGTTTCCCCCGCCCAGGAAAAGTTGGAGCTTTACCGGTAAGCCCTCCAGTGCATCCCAAGCGCCGGTTTCGATGATTCTAAGCGTGTCCTGATGGCTGCCGCTCTCCGTGAAGCTTACCTCTTTGGTCAATCCACCTGCGCTGAGATTCAACGTTGCTCTGGCCCCCGCACCTTCGCCACTTAGGGAAATCGTGCCGTCAATATCGGCCGACACCCGCACGCTTCCGCTCGTGATACGCACTCCGTCCCGCTCGAAGAAGAGCGAGTCCTGCCACGTAGCCGTGGCGGCGCCGCCCATCATGTCGTTGAGTTCCGGCAGCGATGCAACGACGCGTGCAAAGGCGCCGAGCTTGTTGAAATCGCTCGTGGCTAGGGCACGGGCGGTCGTACCGCCAATGGTGAGCTCGGCCTCCGCGGCCACAAAGTCGTTCCCGCTCACGTGGTTACCCTGGCGGGGCGTCATGCCCTCGCCCGCGTTAAAGGCTTCGGCGCTCGCGTCAAGTTGATAAAAAGGCGTTTGAGCGTAGGAGCGTGGGGCCAGGCCAACCGCGACGAGTGCCATCAAGCAAGTGAAGACTCGGGAGGATTTCATTAACGCACTTTTCCTGGTTAGGCTGCGCAGGAATTGCCCCACGCTCGCAATGGCGATAATTCTAATCGAAATTTCCCGTTTGAGAAGCAGCCAGCGGGCCAGCGATTCGTAGTCAACCGGGGGCGGGTGCCCCGCAGCTGATTGCTCGCCATCCCGTCCCCTGCCCGCCGCGCGGACACTATTTAGGCGGCCGAATGCAGTCGTCGGTGACGAGAGATTTTGGGTTGGGGAAGTCGGGCGGGATGCCGGGGGCTGTGACGGGTTCGCCGCGGCCCAAGCGGGCGGCGACGTCGAGGTTGAGATCGAGGAGCTGTTGGAGAACGTCCTTCTTGGCTCAGTGCATGCATCCCGTAAATCTATGACTTCAGCAATCTATGCACCGTCATCAGACTGCATCGCTTCGAGCAATTAACCGATGGGCGGGCTGCCCGCTTAGTTCATGAACCGGCAAGCATCATCGCGTCGATCGCCTTCTCACTTACACGCAATGGCTCTTCGCGTCGACGATTGTTCCGGGTCTCAAGGTCACGCGATCGTAGAAGACGATCCCCCCGCCACGCGCTGATTGCTTGCCCAGCACCGCTCATTGCGCAGTGGGAAGTACCCTCATTTTTCAAAGCCTAATCCTTGCCCACAGGACAGTCTCGTCAAACCCCCAATTCGGTCGCAAACGAAGACTCGCAGACGCTACTCCCTCAGCCTCGATTCCATAGCTTTATTAAATTCGATTCGTTGCTTCGGATCCTTAATCTTGGCCGCCGCCTCGGCAGCGGCATCTTTTGCTTCGAGGATGTGCTCCGTCGCGTGAATCACTTCAGGCTTGTTTTTTATTTCCTTGAGGTCTTTGCTTAGCTTATCCAAGTCACCGCTAAGTTTCTTATTTGCTTCATATAGGCCTTCGACGGCGCCAACGATCTCATTCGTGTGTCGTAATTTTTCAATTTCCTTGACGGTCGTATCCGCATTTGCAAGCTGCAGTTGCCGAAACACTTTGCTAGTAAACGCACTACCAGCATCGAGCGACTTCGCATTTCGCTTTTCCGTAATTCCCGAATCAACGTACCACTGGCCTGCCTTAAGTGGCACATTATTCGCCCAAGCATTCATGACACGTGGATAAGCATCCTGCACAAAGGCATCGTCAGCAGAAGTATCCAGTAAAGCCTCACATGCGGCCTTCCCAGATTTTGACGCCCATTGAGTTAGCACCATCTGCGCCACAACCCATGCCGCGGTGTTTTTCTTATCGCCGAGCTTCTCCTTGTTGAAGTCTTCCCAGATTGATTTCAAATCTTCAGCTTTGGTTTGCGACAGTTTCCGGTTCAATGCTTCAATGTCATCCAAATCGAGCGGCGCGTCCGCGGTTTGCTTCACCAACGACTTCACAGCCGCTCCAGTCGGCTCGTCCGCGGATGCGTTACTTGGAGAATTATCTGCGGAACTGGCACTCGGCGGCGACACACTGCCGGCGGGCGCCGAGGAAGCTTGGCGTGGCGGTAGCACGACCACGTCGCAACGCGTTCCAATATTCACGATTTTTGTATTAAAAAATCGTGTTCGGTGGCAAACGCAAAATTGCGTCGCCAGATCAGCAAGCTGCGGGCGTCGACGTTAAGCAGGCCCCGCGTCAGCGTTACGCAGGCCCCGCGTAAGCGCTAAGCAGGTTTCGTGCCGCGCGGAATATCACGCAGCCGAACCACGTCCCAGGCTAGGCCGACCTTCTCCATCATCCAGATCATGTAGTAGGTCACGTCGATTTCCCCCTGGCTGCCGAAGGCGACCAAAACGGCCAGGTTGACGCCGCCGACTATAACGCCTGGTGCGCCCACTTCGGCCAAACCGCCGGCAACGGCACTTTGCTAAGTGCCGCCGGCTCCGCCAGTGCCCTTCCAAACCGGCCCGCGCAGTCGAAGAGCACCGTTATGGGGCCCAAATACTTGAACGCGTCGCAGCAGCAAAAGGTCCACAGGGTGGTATAATCCTTGCCGGACGATTACGCTCGGCCTCTTCGCTGAGCGGCTCTCTTCCGCGGGAGACGCCAAATGCTTCGCCTAACTTCTGGCTGGCGGCAACCACGGCAAAGGTCCGCAGCCCGCATTTCAAAAAGAAGCCCTGCAAATCGCGACGCACGCTTCCGCCGCGTGGCGTTTGAAGTGCTCGAAGAGCGAGCGATGCTGAGCGTCGCTCAAGATCTAGTCAGCGCGATCACACCGTATCAAAGTGCGATCGATACGGCGCTCGATGCGGCGACACGCTTACCGCTTGTGGGCCATCAGTTTGACAGCGTTTCGGAAATCAGCACGATCCTACAGAATTCATTGCCGAGCATCGATGCCCAGACACAGAATCTAACGAGCGGCCACCACCAATTGGCGATTCCGCTGCCGACGATTTCGCACACATTCACGTTCGACTTGGGCTTAAACGCGTTCTTGCAGGTCTCGACCGCCGGCGGTGTCGCCGCTTCGATCACTCCGACGCTAAACATCGGCTTCGATTACAACGGCACTTCCATCACGCTCGATACGGCGAACACGAATCTCGACATCGGCTTCGGTCTGACGCTGCCCGGCTTTCAGGCGACAGCGAGCTTGAACGGCTTGTTGTACACGCATGTGGTGGACGAAGGGACGAACTTTAACGGACACCTGGCGTTCGCATTCGGAAGCAGCAATGTCGTAACGTCCCATTTTTCGGGAGATGCGCATATCCGGCTGGGCTTGTCATTGAGCTTCGTCGATCCGGCCTTGAACGCATCATTCAATCCAAGGTTTGTCACCGATCTGCAAGTTGATTGGAGCATTAATCCAAGCAACAACACGTTGCTGGTGCCCTCGATCGCCTTGAAGAATTTCAGCCTCGATGCAGACAGTTTTCTGCACGGCTTCATGGGCGACATCGTGACGACCGTGCAGAAGTACACGAAGCCGCTGCAGCCGTTCATCGACATGTTCGATACCCCGGTGCCGATCCTCAGCGCGTTCGACAGCAGCGAGACAATGGGTGACCTGCTGCTCAAAGGGGCTGGCTTTTCGCAAGACCAGCAAGATCGTTTCGACCTGATGATCCATATCATGAAGGCCGTCAATTCGATCGATCTTTCAGGTAGCACCGGCGGCGCCGTGATCACTTTTGGCGACATCAATCTCGGCGGCACAGCGCTAGCCGGCGACGGGCAATTGGCCGGCGGCTTTAATTTCGACACGAGCCTGCTCAGCGGCGTCATCGACGACATTTTTAATAGCCCCGTGCTTCAAGATGTCCAGGACACGCTGCAAACTGTCGCGAATTATGCTGGTTTCGCGTCGACGGCCGGCTTCCAGTTCCCGCTGCTCGAAAATCCTGGGTCGGTGATCGGCGGCATCCTCACCGGCCAAACGCAGACGATGTTTTCCTTCAGTACTGGTCGCGAGCACTTTGAGCTTGCGCCGAGTATCGGCTTCGGCATCAAGGATTTGTTCGGAGTGTTCCTCACGGCCGGTATCGTGTTCGACGCCGACTTCACGATGGGATACGACACGGCCGGCCTCACGAAATTCGTTCAGGATCCGCAGCACAAAGCGGAGGACCTGCTGCACGGCTTCTACTTTGACAACAGTATTGATACGACCGATGCGCCGATCCCCAATGTACCGTCCCCCAAAAGGACCGGGCTTTACTTGCAAGGCTTCGCCGAGGTTTCGGCTTCGGCGGTGATAACTGTGACGGGAGGAATCTATGCCAACGTCAGCGTTGAACTCGTGAGTACGGATAATTCAACGCATGTGGCGCTCGACTCGATGATTAGCAACCTTACCGGCAATAGCAAAGTTTTTAAGTTATCGGGCCAAGTGTACGCCAAGGCGACTCTCGAGGTGACGTTCGACACGATCGTGGGACCGAACATTACGCTCTTTAGCTACGACCTGAGTCGTGATGTGCTCATCGACTTTGATCCGCCGCCGCCCCCGAGCGTCGGTTTGCCGCTCGTGGTTATCGACGTGACCAACCAGCACACGCTGCTGCTCGATCCCGGCAAGATGTCGCCGGGGGCTACGGTGACCGTGCAGCCGTTTCACGATTTTACGATTACGAGCGGCGGAACGTTTCTCGGTGACGGTATTCGCGTCGACTACCCCGGCGAGATCGATCTTTACGTGGAGCGCAAGAACGATACGAATACGAATTATTACAACTTGCTCGGTGTTAACGGCACGGTGCCCGACGGCGTGTCGCTCAACATCATCGACCCCTTCCGCATGTTTGCCGATGAGGGCGCGATTGACCCGGCGCCCGCGCAGACGAAGCGCGGTGTTGTCTTGGCAGGCGGAAAGAACGTCGCTTACAAGTACACCGAAGCCAGCGATGGCTCGCACGCTACCGTGTTGCTCGTCGGCGGATACGGCTCGAATACGCTGACGGGCGGCACGATGGAGTTCGGCAACTTCATTCCGGCCGAGCGGATCGACCAGGCCAAGCAACACTTCGGCGACGAGTCGGGCTACGACGCAGCCGGTGTCGGCCTCATTAATTCCTCGATCGATGCGGCGATTGCCCCCGCCGACCCAACCGGCATCATTGGCGCGACCATGACTGCCAGTCACGGCGGTCTGATGTTCGGCGGCGCTGGTAGCAACAGTTTCATTGCGGCCGGCGCCGGCGCGTACGAAATGATCGGCGGCACGTGGGTCAATACGTTCAGCATGACTCCTTCGTTCGGCGGCGTGCCGGCCACGTATCAAATCGACGGCGGTTCCTTTGGTCAAAGCACTCTGGTCGTCCGCGTTCCCAGCGACGAACATGTTACGTTCCAGAATTCCACCGTCCCAGATAAATACAACTCCTCACTCAAAGCGCTCGACGTGTTAGCCAACGCCGGCCTTTCGGCCACAGCGCACGGCCTGCGGAAAGTGCATATCATCGCTTCCTCTGGCGCACACGTCGAAATTGGCGACACGTCTGAGGTGGATATCGATTTCTCCATCCAAGGCGGAGCCCATTTGACCTTCGGCGGCACCAATGCGCCCGACCTGTTCGACGTCTCGACCAGCGGCGACTTTTTCGCCACGAAGGACCATTTTGCCGTGCCCGCGTATTCCTACGAGAACACGCCAAGTGGCGTCATCGGTCCAATTATTCCGCCTCTGTTTGGTGAAGCGCAATCGTTGCCGTATAGCAATCCCTACCCGGATCCCGTTTATTCGGTTACGCGAACGTTTGGCACGAATGGCAAAACCCAAACGATTCCGTTTGCAGTCAGCGACGCCGATGCCAGTTCGATCGGTCTGGACGGGAAAGGGGCCAGCGATACATATAACTTGACCTTAGGCCTAGGGGCGTTCATCGACGTTACGGTTGAAGACTCAGACACGACGACACAAAACGAGCTGACCGTTAACGTTCGCGAGGGGGACGTGTTCAACAACCAGGCGACGTTGACGGATAGCGCGTTGCACTTGGACTACTACACGTTCGGCGATTTCATCGACTACATACCAGCCCACACGTATGGCAACGCTTATGATTACTCGTCATCATCCGCTTCGGTCCATTACACGCCGTCGGTGTATTTTGGAGCCAACGATAATGTTACCTTCGCCACGGCATTCGCGTTCTCGCAGACGATCATCGACCGGCCCGCGGCGCCGCAACCCGCGACCCTGCGTATTGATGGGCAATGGATAGTTAGCCCCGGCCCAATTAGTTTCGGCCTCACGAACGGCATCTTCGATGTGAGCACGATGGCGGAGCCGATCGCGGCCAGTAATTCGGCTCTAAACAAACTCATCGACGTGCAAGCCAACGGGGGTAATCTCTCGCTGCAAGGCACCACGTCAATCACGCTCAACGTGGAGTCTAATTCCGGCGATCTCACCCTGTCGCACGGCCAGGGCTTGGCGACTGTCAACGTTCTGGGGAACTCCGGCACGCTGAACCTGGACGACTACGTAAGTAGTGGTAACGGCTTTGGCTATTTTGGCCTGAACATGACCGTTAACATTTTGGCGAACCAAGGGACTATTAACCTCGGCGACAGCCATGCCGCCGGGCTTTATGCCTATGGCATCGACGAGCAAGTGAATATCGGCAACGGAAGCCTGGCGAATGTTCACGGTACGATCAACATGGCTAACCAAAGCGATTCTCACTATGGCTTGACCGTTGACGACCGTAGCAATCCGTCGGCAGTCAACGATTGGAATGTCAACTACGACCGCACCACGATTGGCGATCTGACGATCTACTACGCGGGCATCAATGGTTCCTATGAATACCTCGATACTTTCAGCCAACTGCAAGCGTACCCAAAACCGGGCAGCCTGGTATCAATTTTGGAAGATCCTCCATTTTATTCGCAGGAATACTACGGTCCCGGAGGGCTTCACTCGCTGACGTTTTTCGCGCCGAGTTTCTATAACCAAGATGGAAACGCGGTAAATACGGAGCTTAGTGCGACGAGCAATCTAGGGCTGCCGCTTACGTACAGCGTCAGCGGCTTGCCGCCGGGACTATCGCTCGATTCCAACACCGGCGCAATCACCGGGACAATTGGTCCGCAGTTGCATTTGAACTCGCCTTACGTCATGACGCTCAGCGTCAGCGATGGAACCATCGCTCGGGTGCGAACGGGTTACTGGTATGTTGATAGCACCATCTCGCTCTATGTGCCTTACTACCAAATAAATGTGAACGAAACGGATACGATCTCCCTCGACCCAATTACGGTGACGAATTCCTCCAATCGACCAGTAACGCTCGGTGTGACGGGCTTGCCGCCGGGATTGTCGTTCGATGCCAACACCGGCGTCATCAGTGGCACTATCCCGGCGGGTGCCTCGACGCATGGCCTGTACGAGGTCAATATCCATGCCGATGACGGAATCGAGACGGCCGATACCCAAATAGAATTCGTTCTATCTGGCATCCAGCTCACGTCCACGCCGATCGTTCGGCTGAACCATAACGGCGATGCCGTCGACTTCAACCTTAGCGCCGCTACAACCTCCGGTGGTACATTGACCTATTCGGCCACCGGTCTACCTGACGGGATCACGCTCGACTCAGCAACGGGCGAAATCAGCGGCACATTGGGCGGAAGCGCCGCGACGCAATCGCCGTATTACGTCTACGTCACGTTCGACGACGGTTTCAGCACCAAAAATAGCATAATTACGTGGACCGTTTTGCAGGCGGGCGTGACGGACGAGATTTCATTCCCGACCCCCGCCACCCAAACCAATATGGTCGGCGACAATGTTTTTTTCTCGGCCGACGCGACTTCCTCTCTCTCATTGCCGCTGCAATTTACGATTCAAGGATCGCCACCCGGGCTTACGTTCGCGTATGATCCAGCCTTTTTGATTGGGACGGGACGAGCCTTCCTCTATGGCAGTGTACCAGCCGCGGCGGCAACCGGCTCGCCGTACGAAATAACTATTACTGCGACCGATGGGTTGTACACGGCTTCAGTCACATTCTCCTGGCAAATCACCGCCGCCCAACCGCCGGCGCTTCCCGGCGACTACAACCTCGACCACACTGTGAATGCCGCCGACTACGTGTTGTGGAGGAATTCGCTCGGCCAGACAGGGCTTCAGCCCTACAGCGGTGCCGACGGAAATGGCGACGGAAAAATTACGGCAGATGATTACGACGTGTGGCGCAAACTTCGGCAACACAGCGCCGGCTACCGGGAGCGTTGCGCTGGCTGCTGCGCCGAATGCGATTACTCAGGCCGAACTGGCGACCTCCGCCCCGCGTTCCGCCCCGCTCGTCCAGCCGCGCGCACTCGACGCGGCAATAGAAGCACGAGCCAATTCGCAAGACTTGGGCATTCGGCCTGCCCGCCAGATCCAACGAATTCTCGACGCGACGCCCAGCGGCGATGATTTACTTTTGTTGGCGATGGACCGCGTGCGAGGTTCCCTGCGGCAGACTGGATCCACTGCTGTGGACGACGACCGCCACGACAATTATGTCAGCGACCACGGCGGCGAACTCCGAATCGACGAGCAATTGGTGCGGGCGCTTGAAGCGGGACTATAAGAATGAGCCAATTGAGAGTCGAGAAACCATTCATCAGGAGTAGCTGCTCGGCACGGTAATTTGAAATGCGCTCTCGTCAGCCAGCCGCTCCAAGGTCGGCGCAAACGATTTCCTTTTCTCCGCGCACGTAGAGACGTGTATTGACCAGCGCCGGATGGCTTAGCATTTGAGCCTCAGACCCTGAACTGTCAAACAGAGCAGCGCGGGAGACGATCTTAAACTGATCGGCCTGAGCATCGACGAGAATCAGCTCGCTACCGGCTCCGAACGCTAAAATGCGGTTCGCCGAAGCAATGAGCGGGGAATAGCTGCCAAACGCGTCATCATCCCCAATCCATACTTGCTGCAACCCTTTTGCCACATCCAGGCAATACAGGTGTTCCGAGACGCAGAACAATCGGTTGCCGACGACTATCGGCGTGCTGATCTCGGGAGCGAGCTCTTTATTGATTGACGTCGGTGTCGGATCGATTTGACCATCTGCCTTGAACTCGTAGAGACGAGTAAAGTTATTTTCAGTCGCGACGATTAGTTTACCGTCAACTGCAAGTGGTGTCGGAACGTTAAAGTCTCCGTCGTGAGTTGGTTTCAGCGTCCACAGCCGGTGACCAGTCGCAATGTCCCAACCACCGAGCGTCGTTTGGTCATAGCCAATTAGCTGTCGAACGCCCCCCATGGTGGCAACAATGAACGAAGCATACGCGTGGCGTCCGCCGGGCGATTGCCACAGAACGTCGCCGTTTTGTGGATCAAGCGCTACAATAGACGCCTCCTTCCCGCCAGGATTCACAATCAACTTCCCGTCGGCGATCAGGGGCGACGAGCAGGTCCCCCATACCAACTCCTTATCGCCGCCAAATTGCTTGATCACATTCAGTTGCCACAACGACAAACCCGTTTCAAGTTCGACGCAGCTGAGATCACCAAACGCGCCAAATAGATAGGCCTTTCCCTCATAGATCAACGGCGTGGCGCGGGGTGTATTGTCGTAATCAAGCTGTCCAACAGCCGGATACTGCACGGTCCATAGTATTTCACCGTCCTTAGCACTGTAGCAGCGAAATTCATCAAAGTTGTTGGTAAGGTCACGGTCGCCAAGGATCACGAATTTGTCAGTCGCCGCGATGCCGCCTAATCCGGGGCGATGCAAGGGCTTACGCCACACAATCTCCGGCTTTGTTGGCAGCGAGCTAGGGAGCTGCTTCACATGACCATCGCGGGTTGGTCCGCGCCATTGCGGCCAACTGTCGACATCGGATGAATCATTCGACGATGGTTTGATATTTTCTGTCTTGCGAATATCGGCAGACCCATTCGTCGATTGCTGTGGACCTTCAACGGAAGTCGTGTCGACTGCTCTCCGTAGGTTGTGATAGTCATCATCAATTGCAACAAACCCCAGCAGAGTCTCGAGCGCTACTTTCAACTCCGAGTGTGACCCCACGTCGAGAAGCGCTTTCTGGACTTTCTCTCGCAGTTGGCGGTCGACGCGGTCTGTCGTAAACGCCGTAACAAATGGGACGGGTTGCGTTTCAGCAACGACGCGTAACGCACCCTTCTTTACCGTTCCGCAACCTTGCAACAACGGTGCGGCATAGCTCGAGATCACTGCCGCAGCTCGCTGCGAATCGCCCCATTCAATGATCTTGCAGGCGCCATCGCTGCAAGACTCGGAAGTTTCAGAGGCTTCAATCGTTGGTATGTCCACACTCGCGTTCTTCAACATGCGGCGGGGCGCCGCAAATTTTTCGTCACATTCTTTCGGCCCGAAAATGATGCGATACCCGCGCAAGTCCTCGATTTTATGTGCGGAGTCGGCCGTTCGCACGACGATTAGCCCGGTCTGCGTCGTGAGGCCGTCCTGCCCCGTCAGTCGTGCGACCGGTGTCACTTGGAGCTTGGCTGCGGCCGCATCAGCGCGGACAACCGAGTCCTTGCCGATCGCGATATCGATCGATTTACAAGACTCTTTGGCAAGCGCTTTTTCAAACGACTCCGCGAAAGTCACCTGCACTGGTCGCCCAAGCTGAGCGCTCAAGTATTCCGAAAGTTTTTCGTACTTGCGTTGAGCGTAGCCCTTTACGCACGGACATGAGAGAGGCTCTGCAAGCGGGTCCATTACAACCATGGACAGTGGCTTACCGGCGTCCGGCGATGAGGCCGTTCCTTCAGCGCGGGCGAAGACGCAAAATGTTACGCTCAATGCGATAGCATAGAACACGCGCATAACGCAAACCTTCGTGGGGAAGTGTAACTCCGCGCGAAATGGTTTTACGCGCGGAGTGGACAGGAACTATCTAGAAGAGAACAGAGATCGGATTCCATCGAAAATAATCGCCGCACCGCTTTCGCTCGAACCGCTCTCGGACAAGGACGGCACGACTTTCATCTTTTCGATGTCGGCCGAAATCTCCTCGGTCGGACGCGCGTCGAGCCGAATAATAAGGTTCCGCGTGATGTCGAGCATGTAAACGCGGCCACCATCGGCACTAACCGAGATCGAGCAGTTCTTGCAGCCCGGTTTTAGCTCCACCGCGCCGACAAGTCCCAAAAGTTTGCCGTCGACGGAATAGCGTTTAATCCGCCCCGTGTCGTCTTCGGCCGTATAAATGGCGTCATTCGGCCCGAACGCCACGTTCATCGGATTGCAGCAACTTCCGAATCCTTCCAGCCCGGTACGGGCGCTCTGCCCCCATTTGGCGATCGATTTTCCCTCGCGATCAAATCGGCACACTCGATGCTGCGAGTTTTCGGCAACGAAAACACCGTCCTTATTCGCCTTCACATCCATTTGGCCGCAACAACCGCTTAAGTCTTTGACAATCTTGCTCGCGTTCTCAAAGTGGTCGTCCATTCTCCAAACTTCGAAACCGTAGCCAGTGGTGGCATGCGTAGCGAGGAAGACGTCGTCATTCATCGCGCTGATTGAAGAGGCTTTGAGCTTGTATTCCATGGACGACTTTACTCGCTCGTCAATTTCCTTGTCGGTAAGCTCGCCGGATGGAGTGGCGCCGGTCAACTTGGCAAACTGATCCTTGATTTGTTCGTATTGCTCCTTTTGCCTTGTGTACATTGCAAGACGCTGCTGTAGCATCTTTTTGTTCATACCGATTCGTTTAGGGGCTTTGTCTTTTTTGTCTTCCGGCGCCTTATCGCCTGACTCTGCAGACGATTTCGAATCTTGATCGAGAGCTGCGATTTGTTCATTGATGGAATCAATTTGCTTATCCGCCTGCTTGATCATCTTATCGTAGGTCTCAGTTTGAGTTGCAAACTGTTCTGCCTGCTCCTTGACTTGCGCGATGACTTCTTCGCGCAGCTTTTCGGGATGCTCGTTAAGAGCGGCGACTTGCGGAGCGGCTTTGGTCAGTTCGACTTTGCCTGCAGCGGAAAGCTTCAAAAGCTTGCCCTCCCCCGCCACGAAAATCGCTCCGTCAACGCGCGAATAGATTGCTTCTGGATTTACCGCAATGTCCCAGGCGTCGATCAATTTGCCGTCGCTGTCGAGAACTCGAATTTGCCCCTTACCATCGGAGCAACCGGCAAGGATCTTGTCGTCGCCGGTAAGGCAAAAGCACGAAACCTTCGCCTGAGACTTGCCCGCGGCATTCACCTGCAGCGTAGTCGCCTGACGATGAGTCGGAACGGCAATTGCCTTGGCTGCCTTGTCAGCATCGGCTTTTGCGTCTGCTTTAGACGCGTCCGCCAACACGGACGAACTTGTCACCAAAGCCGATAACAGCCCCACACTTAAAAGAAGCAGAACCTGCCGACGGGAACAGGCAATAATCGCACGACGCATAATCGACTCCTTATCGGAAAAACGACGAACGACGGATTCTTTACATGGACGAGAGGGCGCTTCTCAATTCTCTTCAAAAGGACATTTATATTGCAGCCAAGCGCCCCACCTAAGCGCGAATCTCAGAGACCCGGCAGTGCTGGGCCGCATCCTGCTCGCGTCATCCTACACCAGGATTACGATTCTTACAGCCAGCCGCAGCAATTCGGCTTAAAGATCAATTCGCAGAAAAACTGCGATAATTGGGCCGTGTGGGCTGCATCGAATAGAAAACTTGAAATGACGTTAGATTTTGATACGCATCAAGAATGAGAAAGCCCTGCCAAACAATATATCTAACGGTATCACCCGAAAAAACTTGCGAAAGGACGATAGCATCCCTAACGACAACGTGAAACGCTGCCATTTTTTTACGCACCCCATTTAGCCATTGAGCCGCCGGCCAATGGCCGGCCGGTCCCCCCTCGCCCGCCAAACGCCTTCCCGCATGATCTTCACCGCGCGGACCCTACTGAGCCGGCCGAATGCAGTCGTCCGTGACGAGTGACTTCGGATCCGGAAAGTCCGGCGGAATGCCGGGGGCGATGACGGGTTCGTCGCAGCCAAGCTGGGCGACGTCGAGGTTGAGATTGAGGAGCTGTTAGAGAAGGTCTTTCGGCGTGGGCGTCTCTGAACGGGTTCTGGCCGGGGAGTTCGAGTGTGCAAAAGAGGAAACGCCATTGCGGTCTACTTAATCAAAAAGGCTGGGTTCCTTGGGGCGGGGCGGCTCGCGCATCCATTGCGGGATGGGCGGTAGGACACGCTTAAAATAAGCCTCGGTGAAGCAGCCGGCGTCATCGATCTCGCCTTCGCGTGGCTGGTACAGATCATCCATCTGTATATCATCTGAAATCAAAGACGCAGCGTCCGCTTCTTCGCCACTTCCGACAAGAGTTTGGCCTGAGTCGGATATAGTTTGATCGTCGCTTCGAGTATCCATAGCAGCTCCAACAACTCCGTTGTGAACTCCCCTGTCCATTTTTCGGGGAGAATTTCGTCGAGCGGCGACGACTTTTTTCCCTTTGGCTTTTTCATCCGATAGCCGAGCCACGACTGGACGACTTTCAGGCCCGACACTTCAAAATTGTACACATCAGCCTCGACACGCGAAAAGGCTCCCTCTCCGATCGATAGAGTTTTTGTTTTCTCATCATACGTGTAGGCATCGGGATATTCATTTTTGCCCCCGGGAACTGGTTTCGTACACCGTGCCTTGCCCTCAGGCACCTGACCGCGGGGTCGGTCATTGGCTACGAAGCGCTCGCCGTAGGTGTGGAGCCAGAGTAATTTAGCGCCTACGTCGCGAACTTTGACGAACAAATTCGCTTCGGCGGTGACCGGGACCCGCAACTCGCGCGATGAGAGCTCATCTGCATAGCGATCGGTGAAATCTGGGTGCGCCAGGATGCCATATACGTACGCTAGGAAGTCGACCGCTGAAACCCTACGGCGATAACACTTTGTTAGAACTTCCAATATTCCCGGAACTATGTTAGCGTCTTCGCCCGCAGCGTCTCGAAAGAATGGAATAACGTCCTTTGCTCCACGTCCAGAAAAGTAGTCAAGATCAGGAAGTTCGACACATGCTGTTAGAGCTGGACCGTTACCGAGTGGTTTCGTGAGTAGGCTTGTTAGATAAACTTGCTCGTGGCTGTGAGCTTGCCATAATGTGGGCGCAAAAAGTCCCCCAATCGGTTATCGGCGAGAATATATTGCCGGTCGAACGATCGATAACCGTATCTCTCAATGCGCGGAATTCGCGCGTCAGCGTCAAGCTTCTCCAAGGGAAGGTTTCGGCTCTTATCACCTGGTAAAGGCGGATAACTTCCTCGGATTTTCCTATCGCGAGTTTCTTTGAAATGCGATGCTCGTGGCGTCGATTTAAGGAATGCTTTCCACCGGTGTTGCAGGGTTAACTTACTCGTTGAAATTGGCCACTTTCTTTTAAATTGAAGACCGGAGTGTTGCCACGGAAACAAATCGGTCAGCAGTGGCCACGTTTGGTACTTTCCACCACTTGATGGCAAGAACGCCGCTAGCCAATCATCCGGACAGTCAAGCCAAACTTGCGATTTGACGTCCTTGACTGCGTCGAGTTGGGCGAGTTTTTCTTCGCGACTTCCTTCGACTTTAAGATACCGAACTTTGG
The DNA here is from genome assembly GCA_963733705.1 of uncultured Planctomycetota bacterium. Lineage (GTDB taxonomy): Bacteria > Planctomycetota > Planctomycetia > Pirellulales > Lacipirellulaceae > JABDGM01. Next base: position 121,825 of record CAVTEJ010000001.1, read on the forward strand.
CTGGTGCGGCGTTATTTCCTTCGCCAAGCCTCAGCGCTACAGCGATCGCGACAGGGGTTTGAATTGCGAATATATTTTCATTCCTCCGAGTTCCACGTCCTTCGCCGCCAAGATCGATGATCCATATTTCGTCGCAGAGGCGGCGCATGTGCTCGCGCATGCCGCAAAAGGCGTCGCCGTCGATGTAACTTGATGCGCTGATGAAGCTGACGATTCCCGGACCGGTCGAAGTCGTGTGCTCAAAAACTTTCCACAGCGCCCAGCGCCAGAAGTAAACGTACAGGTTATAAGCATTCTTCAAGTCGCCGCCGTGGCCAGCGTCGATTACGGATTGCAAAAAGTCTTTGTAGAGAATGGACTGTTGTTCCCGCCGTTTCATCGTCGATTTCGCAACGGTGGCGGCGTCCCTAATTTTCCCTTTCTTTTTCTGCTCGGGCGCGGCGATCGGATCGCCGTAGCGCACCCAGCCACCGGTGCGTCCTAGGTTTGTTGGATCGGCGGCCTCGTGGCGATCGTATGGTGGGTTGCCGAGGCACACAATTACTGGGACGTTTTCTTTTACCTTGAGCGCCCGTGCGTGCTGATCGGAAATAGGCCGCAAATAGAGCGGAAGCTGAGGCGGCTTCGTGTGCGGGCTCTCGAGAGTGTCGGTAAGAAAAATGTGTGTACCGTCATCGGGAGTTTCGGCACCCTTGTCTTCAAGAGCGCGACTGATTCTGAGTTCGGATACAGCAAAGGGGCCGACTAAAATCTCGAATCCGTAGATATTCTTAGCAAGCGCCGTCGCTTGACCGGCCACCGCACCTGTACCTTCCCGAGATCGAACCTTCGCCAGTGCATGTTGAATCACGCCCAATAAGTAAGTGCCGGTCCCGACGGCCGGGTCTAACGTCACAACGTCGCGGCTGGCAAATCCGAGTTTTTTGCCGAGGCGGTTAGTCAGCAAATCATCGATCAGGCGAACTTGTGCGCGTACAACCTCGACCGGCGTATAGTACGCGCCAATATCCTTGCGCAATTTGGGATCATAGACGGCGAGAAAGTCTTCATAGAAATAAAGCCAAGGGTCGTCTTCTCCCGCAAGCGCGGAGATTGGCACGCAGCCGATAACGCGGACTAGAACATCGAGCGACGCCGAAATTTCTGCTTGCGCGGTAGGGTCAGTTAGAACTTGAAGGGCGCGCGAAAGGAGCGTGTGATCAGCCGAAAGCGTTGCTTGTGCCGTTGCGAGTGTGAGCGGGTCGGCCCCCTCGCTTCGACCGAGAAGTAATGCAAAGGTTACGGTTGTGCGTACGAATCCGCAAAGCGTTCATCGCTGGCATCTGGGAACAATAGCTGTCGCCAATCTTTGGCAAGTTGAACGAGCGGCGATTCCTCGTCCTTGACGGCCTCGGCTACGTCTTCGCGAAGTTTCCAGCAAAGTGGCGCGAGCAGCTTTGCAAGGCCGCGCAAGTCAACTTTCCCTTTGCTTGTGGTGGGGATTTCCGGTTGCCAATCGAAAAAGCTGTTGATTAACGCGAGGAGCGCTTTGCCATCTTTGGCAGTAACTGCTTGTTTTCCGTCCGCGGCGATGTCGCCGGACATTCTGACGATTTTCTGTTTCGCTTCGCCACTTCGATATAAACCCCAATCGTTTCCATCTGTGTAGATGAGATTTGGCAGCGCTGCAAAGCGCTTCCATTGATCTTTGTTGCGGCCTTTGAAACTGTTGGGATTTGCGCCTTCGCCCGGGGCTTTAAGCTCAACATGCCCCGCCAAGAGTTTTGAGGCGTGAATTGCGTAGTCAGGCTTCCCCAGACGTTGGGCGAGTCTTATCTCTCCCGTGCACACGATTTTGCGACCCAGTATCCGGCCGACTTCAACCATGAACGCTTCAAATGGGGCGCTGAGTTGCGCTTCCGGTTCACCAGAGGTGATACTCGTGGTCTTGTCTGTGACCGCTTGAGCGAAGACTTGAAGGGCAGCGAAAACTGCTTTCTTCTCGGCCGCCGACATTACTGTTCCCCTTAAAAGTTAGAAAATGAATGTCTTTAGGGAGGTTTTGGCCGCTCTGCTAATTCTCACGGTCCCGTAAACTACAGAACCCTGTCAGAGTTTGTCAAATCGCCCGCACATGAGCGGTTGCCCAGGCGACGAATTCTTCTAGGCGGGATTTGCGGTCAGTGGCCATCAGGTGAGTATCCACATGCCGGATACGAATGCAAGAAGAAGAGCCTCGCCGGCGCGACCTTCGGTTTGATGCCACTTCTGCACAATTCTCGGCCCCATTTCTTCGCCAAGATTTTTGTTGAAATTGTGCCACGACCTGTGGTACGGTCACTCCACGCTTCATTGCGCAAGCGTCCGTTCTTTGAAAACTCAACCCATTTGGCCAAGTCCGAGATCAATCGGAGCTGCTAGAAATGCGCGCTGACTTAATCCATTCGACATTCGTCATTCGGATTTCGTCATTCGCGATCGCTCGTCGTACTCAAAATGCGACGAGTATTGGAATATGCAATTGCAGGAAAGCCCGCGTTTTCCAGCACGGCCACGTCGCAACGCGTTCCAATATTCACGATTTTTGTATTAAAAAATCGTGTTCCGTGGCAAACACAAAATTGCGTCGCCAGATCAGCAAGGCTGCGGGCGTCGACGTTAGGCAGGCCGCGCGTAAGCGCTAAGCTGGCTTCGTGCCGCGTGGAATATCACGCAGCCGAACCACGTCCCAGGCTAGGCCGACCTTCTCCATCATCCAGATCATGTAGTAGGTCACGTCGATTTCCCACCAGCGGTGGCCCTGGCTCGCAACCCGTTGATACGCGTGATGGTTGTTGTGCCAACCCTCGCCGAAGGCGAGCAGGCCGACCCACCACAGGTTGCGGCTGTCGTCGGTCGTGTCGTAGCGGCGGGTGCCCCACATGTGCGTCACGGAATTGATCATCCAGGTGACGTGGAGGACGTACACCATCCGTACGCCGAGGCCCCAGAAGACCATCGACAAGCCGGCTCGCCAGCCGCCGAGGCCGATGGCGGTGCCGAATTCGCCGATCAGGAACAGAATGATGCCCGTGGCGATATGCGATGGGAGAAACAGATGGTGGATGAACACCATCATTTTGTCTTTCTTAATATCCGGCGCGTATTTTTCGACCAGCTCCTTGTGCCAGCGGCGGCCGAAGTTTGGCATGAACCACAGCATGTGGCTCCACCAGGCGCCGTCGCGCGGCGAATGGGGGTCGCCATCTTTATCGCTGAAGTGGTGGTGCTTGCGATGGTTCGCAACCCAGGTGAGTGCCGAGCCTTCGCCCGACAGGCCACCGAGGAACGCCAGCAACCAGCGAACTGGCCGGTACGTTTTGAACGCCCCGTGCGTGAGGCAGCGATGGTAACCCATGCACACGCCCATAGCGCCCGTTACTACCATCAGCACGGCACACGTGACGAGTGCTTGCCAACTGAAGAAGAACGGCGCGACCAGCGCCAGCATGTGAACAAGCACGATCCAAATGACGACGGGCCAATCGACGCCCTGCTTCGCCAGTTCGGCGGCACCGGCACCCGGCTCCGGCATGGTTGCCGACGAGTACAAGCTCACGGTCGGAGGTTCGGAGTTGCCGTCGTTTACAGTCGCCGCGCCAACGAACGAACCGTTCGAGGATCGCCGGGCAGTCACTTTATCTTTATTTGGAGTCAACAAACCGATCGGCTCCTGATCGTTCATTTTCTCATTCCATTTAAGGGTTATCGGTCGATACCACTCGGCGGCCAAGAGGGCGTTTGATGATAGGCGGTATCAACAAGAATAGGCACCCAATAATAGGCGTAACAACCCCTATCGGCTACCCCAAAGACGCGTTTTGCCCTAGTCGCCGCAGTCTGGCATTCCACCGTGTTATTCGGAAAGGAAAGGAGTTAATTGCCGGCCACGGCGGCAGCCGTTCCGGTGAGCGCGCCGGCACGCCACGTAGCCACTTCGACAGGCAAGGTTGGACGGATATCGAACCGGATGGCGCCGAGTTGGTGGGTCGTCAGGATTTGGGCCCCCAGCTGTTGGTAGGCGTCCGCGGCGGTTTGGATTTCGTCGTTGGCCGCCGAGGACATAACGACCCAATTTGGCGTGCACCAGGCCGCGAACTTGGCCGGCTCGCTCTGCCGGCTGCCGTGGTGGGGTGCCAGCAGCACGTCGCAGTGGTACGGTTCCTCGGCCATGACGTCGTCCAGTCCGGGGGATTCCAAATCGCCGGGCAACAGAATGTGGCGGCCGGCGTATTCGACGCCGACCGTTACGCTGTTGGCGTTGTCGTCGCCCACGACACCACGCTGAGGCGGGTGCATGACGCGCAGCAAAGCGTCGGCACCGAATCGCAGTTGGTTGCCGGACCAGACTTCGCGGATTGGCACGCCGGCGCGTGCGATCGATTCGCGCAGGGCCTGCACTGCACGTGGCGCGCTGTTGCCGACGGAATCGAACATGACGGGGGACACGTAGACGGCTCCGATGCGGAAGCGATCGAGCAGGCCGGGGAGCGCGTCGTAGTGATCGATGTCTGCATGGGAGAGCACGACGCCATCGATTCGCATGATGCCGCGACTCCACAGATAGGAGGCAATCGTTTGCGTAGCGTATTCCGGCGAGCCCATCGCGCCGGCATCGCAGAGCATGGTTTCGCCGTGCGGCCCTTCGAGCAGGATGCATTCGCCGTGGCCCACTGCGACGACCGAGCAACTCAGCCCGTCGCGCGTGTAATGACGGACGAGCGGCGGCGCGAGGCCGACGAGGACCCACAGGGCGAGCGCGGCGAATTGCCATCGGCGCGGCGCGAGGGCGCGGCCCCAGAGCATTGCCGCAACGATCCCGAGGTAAAAGACGATGACCCACCACCAGGCCGGTCCGGGCATCCAGAAGTGGCCGAATCGCAGCGACTCGCCCCATTTCACCAAACCTTCCAAACAAGCCAATGACCAATTGCAAACCGAACCGCACGTTGTGCCAACGAACGGCAGCAGCCACCCAAGGACGACCATGAAGAATCCGCTCCACATGGCGATCGTGATGAGTGGCCAGACTGCGAAGCTCATGGGGATGGCGATCGGCGATGCAATGTGGAAGGCATACATGACCAATGGCAGCGTGACGATCCACACGGCGGTTGATGTTAGGAGCAATGCTGTCGACCAATCTTTTATGCGGAAAGCAAATCGCTGGTACCAGGGCCGGGCGGTGCGCAGGAGCTGCTCGAGCGGATCGACTGTTCCGAGGCGGTGAAACCAAGCGGTACCGCCGACCCAGATTAGCACGGCAACCGCCAGAAAGCTGAGTTGCGGGCCGGTGCGAAACAGATCGTTCGGATTGATTGCCACGACGACGAGCGCTGCGGCGAACAAGGAATTGAATGCGATGCCGCGGCGGCCGGTCCAAATTGCGGCGCAACCTAGCACGCCAAGGACGGCCGCCCGCATGACGGGCGACTGGGCTTCGGCGAGGAGCGTGTAGGCGATGATGATTGCGATGATGACACACAGCCCAACTCGCCGAGGGAGCCAGCCGAGCTGCATCATCGCAAGTAGGCCGACCGCCAGAATGGCGACATTCATCCCCGAGACGACTAGCACATGGATGGTGCCGGTTTCCATGTACGGTTCGGTCTCCTCATACGGCAAACCCTCGCGGGCCCCGAGCAGAATGGCGGCCGCGAGGCCGGCGCGTGTGGGGCCAACGAGTGTTCGCACCAACTGCTTCGCGTGGCCCCGAGCCGCATCAACGATGTATTGCGGCGACCAATGGCTTCCTTCCGCCAGTCGCACGATGGAATCGGGTGTCGTAGCGCGAACGCGAGTCAGCACACGATCGGAGCGAGCGTGCACGGCGAAATCGAATTCGCCCGGGTTAGGCGGCGGGGACGGGCGGGCCAACTTCCCGAATATTCGCAGCTGGTCGCCGGGGTGGATCCAGAGTGCGTGGCCTTGCACAGAGAGTTGGCAAGTGCCGCTTGCCGATCGCCAGCTTTTGCCATCGCGGATTCCGGTGAGACTTACAAGCAGGCGACTGTGTTCGCCGGCGGGAATTGCTCGTAGCGGGTTGCGTGGTGGGGCGGCGACGCGCTCGGCCGACTCGCAGGCGATGGCGTCGATGCACGCGGGTTGCGGATCGTAGTTTGCATAGCGGGCGAGCTCATCGGCACCAAAATCGAACCAGTTCAAATGGTGCCATGCGGCACCGGCGAGTGCGGCCGAGGCGAGGACCAGCCATCCGGCTGTGCGGATGTGCTGCTTACGCCACGCCCAGAACCAGGCCGTCAAGCAAGCGGCGCCGAACAGCCAACAGGCGACACATGAGTTATATCCGGCAAGCCAGTTGAATCTTAAGATTAGTGCGGGTGGCTGCAAATAGCGGTCGGCCACCATTCCCGCGCCGGCAGCCAGTAGCACAATGACCAACGGCTGATAGGGCACGCGCCGTATGTCGCCTGGTTGCGGCCACGATGCGTCATCGGTGTTGAATTCATCACCGTTTTTGGGAACGGGGTGGCCGGCCATGCGGCCGATTATACCGCAAGGCTTTCGGCAAAGGCATCCGCACCGAGGTGATCGAAAACGGAATCGACGCTGTCCGCGACATCGCCGTTTTCGTCGATACTCGCCGCCTGGAGAGCGCTGTCGGTGTCGCTTGGCGCCGCAGCACTATTCGGCTGGGAAGCGATCCAAGCGAGTAGTGCGGCGTCACTGTTGGACTCGACGATTGGTGGAGGCAGCAGAGGTTGCAACACCGTTTTGCCTGTTGCAATTGCGGTCGGTGCGCCGGAGGCTAATGCCGAACCACCACCGACCATCGGAGGCGCCGACTCGGATTCCATTCCGACGAGCATGCCCGCACCAGCGCCTGGGCCGGTGACGCTGATCGTCACGTGATAGGTTCCAATGTCCGTTCCGTAGCCGTTTACATCCAAATAGTAAGTACCAGCAGTCGCAAACGTCCAAGTGATATGCGAGGCGAAGTGACCGCCGCCGTCGTCGTCGAATTTGATCAGCGTTGTGCCGTCGGTGTCTCGCAATGAAAGCTGCGAATCGACGAGTGTGTCGAGAGCTACATCAATACTGTAGGTAGCGCCAGCGAGGGCGTTGAATTTGAACCAATCGTGGTCGCCGCTGGTTTCGATGTCGCCTGGAGTCGAGCTTGGCACAACGATTGGCGTTGCATCGCCGGCAAAGTTGCCGTGGTCATCGGTTGAGGTTTGAATGCCGACCGTATAGGTGCCGGTGAGGATACCCACTGCGCTGACTTCGGCATAATACGTTCCGTCGGCGGGCGCGGTCCAATGAATCAATGAGGCCAAGCCGGTGGCGTTATCGTTTTGAGCGAGCTGGGTCGTGCCGTCTGCTCCGATCAGGCGTAAGGCTGTGTCGGAAAGAGTGCCCAGCGTGGTGGAAATGTCGTACGTCGTTCCCTGCGTGGCATTGAATGCGAACCAATCGACATCGCCGGCGACTTCGATCGTGCCATTCTTGGAGACAGGAACACTGGCAATATGATTCGCAGTCGCGGCGTTGTTGCCGAAGTCGTCTAACACGTTGCCGAAGTTGTTGCGCCAAATTGTGTAGTCGCCGGCGTCGATTACGCCGTTGCCGTTGGCATCGGCACCGGCGAAATTGGCGCTGACATGCTGACCGAGCGTGCTACGCCAAACAAGGTAATCGAGCGTGTCGACACGACCGGAGTGATCGAAGTCGCCCAATAAGGGTTGCAGCGACTGATTGGCGAAATTGACGTTTTTGACGTTTCGATGGCTATCGGGGCCATCGGGATCATTAGCGTCGTCGACGCCCACGACAACCACGGTCCAGCGGCCATCGAGCCAGGTTGCAGCGGGAATATCGGTTGTAGCCGGCGTGATTTGCGACCAGCCGAGTTGGGGCTCTTCGCGTACCACGTAGGTGCCAGCGGGAACGTTTTCAAACACGTAGTTCCCATCATCGTCGGTGGTGCGAAATTCTTCGCCAGCGGTGATGTTAAGGGACCAACTGTTGAGGGTACCCTGATCGGCAAAAGCGGTATCTCGAATTTGCAGAGTCCAAGTTCCGGCAGCGTCATCGCCGATGAAATCGCTCAGCAAACCTTCGGGTGCCCAGGTGCCGGTATAGGGGACGTCGTCGATGCCGATATCTGCGATGGCGCGGTCGGCACCGTCGTCGAGCGTCAAATTGTGGAAGTCGTTGTACTGGCCGCCGACACCGGTGAAGAGCTCAACTTGCCGGCCGGTGGGACTAATGAGGAAGGCATCCAAGTCACCCACAAAACTGTGAGTGATATCGAGCGTAACGGAAATCTTGAAGACCGTGCCGAGGCCATCGTATTGGACGTGCGAGTTGACGGTTGTGAAATCGAGGATTGGTTTGGGGACCTCAGTTGACGCGATAGCGGTCGGAGTGGTTGCGGCATCGCGGACGCCGTTGCCGTTGGAGTCAATGTACGCGATCCAACCACCTAATCCAGGATCGGTGTCATTCTTTACGCCGTCCGAATTGAGGTCATTGAAGATGTTGCCGCTGATCGATCCGTGTTGGATGACTGGAATCCAGTTTCCGAAATCGACACCGGTAATAGCCGCACCCGATCGAACAGTGACGGGAGAAGGCGCGATCGACTGAGTCCAACCGCCAGCCTTTTGAGCGTCGGAAAAGTGCTCGCGGACGAAATACTGGCCGGGAGGCAAATTCGTAAAGGAATAGTTACCGTTATCATCGGTAATTGCGTATGGTTCGAGGAAAATGCCGGTCGTTTTGACGGTGATCGACCAACTGTTGAGCACGCCGACGTCACCGCTGGAGTCGTCCTCTACCTCCAAAGTCCAAGTTCCCTGTGCATTCTCGCCGTTGAAAGTGGCGAGTGCTTCTTCGGGCCGGAATGTGCCTGTGTAGGGCGCCGACGCGCTATCGATCGCGACCGTGGCGTTATCGTCGAACGTGGTGTTCGTGAAATTGTCGTGAAAGCTGCCGATATTCGCAAACAGTCGCACCTTCGTGCCGGTGGGGCTGATCAGCCAGACGCGTAGGTCGGCATCGAACGTGTGTGTGATGTCGAGCGTAACGGTCAAATCGAGCACCGTGCCGGCGTCTTCATATTGGAGCTGGTTCTTCGTGGTCGCACCGCCGGTTGAGGTGGCATCGACGATCGGCTGCGGGATATTTGGCGCCGGGACATTGACGTTTTGGTCCGACGTCATGTTCAACTGGCCGTCGCCGTTTTGATCGAGATAGATGACCCAGCCCGCAAGGCCGGCCTCGCCGGAATCCTGGGCCTGGTTGCCGTTGGCATCGTCGAACTTTGTGCCGGCGAGCGAGCCCACCTTCGTTGTGTTGAGCGCTAGACCGGCGATGCCGGCGGGAGCGCCATCTGCGCCGGTAACCGTGATCGTAATGTTCCCGTTCATGTCCGAAATGACATACAGGGCGAACGTCGAAAGATCGCCGCTGCCGGGCGCGTTGTTATTAACGACCATCGAGTCGGGCGTAATAAATTGCTTAAACGAGTAGGTTTGCTGGACTCCGTTCCACTCGCCGCCGGTGACCGTAATATCGTTCTCGGACTGGACTGTGGAATGACCAAATACAAAGACCTGATAAACGGTCGAGGGAACAAGGTTACCCCACGTGAACGTTAGCGTATCGGTCTCGGTGCTGATGTAGCCGTCGAGCCCATCGAGTGGGATACCGTGCGCTGGGATATCAACCGAATCGATTCCGGTCGGGCTGCTGGCAAAGGTGGTGATAGAATTGCCGGAGGACGCAATCGAGAGCGTGTAGGGGACATGGGCGCCAGCTTCGTTGATAAGATTGGACAACTGAGCGGCGCCGCCGCCGGTGTATTGATTCCAATTTGTGGGGCTCACTCCGCCGGACTCATCGAAGTCGACGCCGACGACTAAACCCTTTCCGATCGTGCCCTTGATACTGTAATAACCGAGGCTGCCGTAATTCGAGTAGCCGGAGTCAGCCATCGTCGGATCTGGGCTAACGACGAAGGGCGGCCGACCGGTGCCTTCGACGGACAGATAGTACGTGCCGGCATTGAGATAGAGCGTATCGGTGAACGTTCCGTCGGCTAATTGCCAGCCACCAGTTTGCGTGGTGATATCGTAGGTTTGGCTACCGGCCAGGATGCCATCGACGGGGTTGCTGGTCGCGATGACAGTGCCGGAAGAGCTCAGGACCTTGGCGAGCACGTCTAAGTTGGCGCCGTTGGCGAGTGGCGAAACGTCGAGTGTGACGGCTCCGCCGAAGCCATCGATGGAAAAAGAAAAAACGTCCACATCACCGGTCTGCTCGATGATGCCTTCGTCGGCTACTTCGTTGATTTCGGAGTTTACAGTGCCGGCAACAATTGCGAGCGGATCGGCGTTGGCGGTCGTGCTGCCGTGGTCGTCGGTACGATAGCCGAGCTTATTCGAGAGTTGCTGGAGCTCGTCGTCGATGTTGTCCGACTGGAAGTATTCGCCCTTACTCCACTGAGTCAGGGACTTGTCATACATGCCAGTTTCCTGGCCCATGATGGGTGCCCAACTGACCGGACCGGTGCCTTCCCCGAGGTAATAATCGTGGGGTGTTAAAACGTTGACTGGCGGCGGCGTGCCGGGATTGGGATCAATGGTATAGTAGCCTTTATTTCCGAATTCCGGCCCGGTAGTGCGATCCAAATTCAGCGAGATGCCAACGGCGTGGGAAGTTGATTCGGCTATTGCAATATCTGGGGTCGGGTTTGCGCTCAATTCGACCGAGAAGATATAAATTGGATCGGCAGAGCCGAACGAATTATTTCGCGCCAAATGATCTTCGGTTGTGCCCATCAATGGGCCAGCCCAATCCATGAGGCTGCCGCCAATTACCACTCGAATCCCTGAAGCGGCAATGGCAGCGGCACCTGGGTCTTCTGTGGTCACGTCAACGTTGAATGGGCGGAAGTCTTCGCTAATGCGTTCCCAGATCGATTGAATCGTGTTCTGCTCGATATCGGAGAAGGTCGAGGGATCACCATCGAGGTCGAATGGCGCCGTGATAATATTTGGCAGGCCAGACTGCGTATTCCAGGTCGTGCCGCGGGCAACGAAGCCGAGGAAGTCCAAATAGATGACGTTGGTCGCGCCGGCGTCACTGTGCAACTGAAACGTTTGCGTGAAAGGCAACGGAGTTTGTGCCATCAGCGAGCCGTTCGCGGCAGCGGCCTGCACGGTTGGTTGCGCGAGAGGTGCAGTCAACGGCCCAATTACCGTGCTACTGGTGGCCGAGAGCATCTGGCGCAGTTCGAGAGTTTCGATCACACAACGCCGGCCCGAGAGCAGCGACGATTGGCGTTCTTTTTTTCGTAAGAAGGAGGGCTTTTTGCGCAAACCGATCGTTGTACCGTCGTCGAATCATAGAAACCCCAACGCCCCGAGCTATTCCACCTGATCTGCAATTCCGTCGAAGAATAGCCACCAGTTTAGCTGGGATATACATAGGCTGCAAGAAAATTGGGGGGCTGGTGAAGGTCGGCCGCAGGGGTGCCCCCGCGCCTTGGCGCGGGTTGTTTTTTGCTGCAAACATGAGACGAATGCGGACATTCGCGAGGGCGTGACATCTCGCCGCGGAAGCGGCCCGGGAGTCCTCACGTGAGTGGGACAAAGCCGCGTTGGGCGGCGGCGCGAAGCTTGAAGCGAACTCGAAATGGGTCCGTTTCGTAGGTAAAAGCAGTCCGATCCTCGTCTTCTCGCGGGTTGCTGGCGGCCGAACTGGAATCAATTCTTGCGCCGCACGGGCCTGCCTGATATACTCCCCGCTTCCTCAACCGATCGGGGCGGTCGGTTCACGATTGCTAATCCTAGATGGAGCTTTCCATGTTGAAACGCGTCGCGTTTGCGTTTTCTTTACTCGGTGTTTTGGTCGCGGCAAACCCGTCGATGGCGGCCGAAGGTTCGAAAGCGCTCTCGGGCGCAAGATCAAAGGAGCTGCAGAAAGTGCCGCTGATTCCGCGGGAAGTGTTATTTGGCAACCCACAGCGTGCTCAGGCGCGGCTTAGCCATGATGGCAAATGGATTAGTTACCAGGCGCCCGTCGATGGCGTGCTGAATATCTGGGTGGCGCCGGTCGACGACTTGTCGAAGGCCGAGGCCGTGACGAAAGAAAAGGGCCGGCCGATTCCCAGCTACCACTGGGCCTACGACAACAAGCACATTCTGTACGTGAACGACAAGAATGGAGATGAGAACTTTCATCTGTATGCCGTCGACGTTGCGACTCGCGAGACGAAGGACCTGACGCCGATCGCAGGCGTGCGGGCGCAGGTGGAAGCGGCGAGTGAGAAGTTTCCCGACGAGGTGCTGGTCGGGCTCAATGATCGTGACCCGCGATATCACGATATTTGGCGAGTCAACATTCAGACAGGCGAAAAAACGCTTGTGCAGAAGAACGAGGGCGTCGCGGGATACGTCACCGATGACGATTTCAAAGTTCGGATGGCAATGGATTACACGCCGACCGGTGGGCAAGTTCTAAAAGTGCCCGAAACCGAAGGGGACACGACCAAGTGGAAGGACTTCCTCGAATTCGGCCCCGAAGACGCGATGACCAGCGGCCCAGCGGGGTTCGATAAGACGGGCCAGATTTTGTATTTGCAGGACAGTCGCAAGCGGAACACTTCGGGCCTGTTCTCCATGGACCTGAAGACTGGCGAGACGAAGCTGATCGCTGAAGATCCGCGGACGGACGTGGGTGGTGTGCTCGCACATCCGACGGAGAAGAACATTCAGGCGGTGTCGTTCACTTACGCGCGGACCGAGTGGAAGGTGCTCGACAAGGCGATTCAGGCCGATATTGATTTCCTCAAGAAGTTTCAAGACGGTGAGTTCCTGGTGACGAGCCGCACGCTCGACGACTCGCAGTGGACGGTGGCGTACATCCTGGACAATGGGCCGGTGAAGTTTTACCGGTACATTCGCAAGCCCGAGCGGAAGATGGTGTTTCTGTTCAACAACCGCGATGACCTGGAACAGTATCCGCTGGTGAAAATGCACGACCGCGTGATTAAATCGCGCGATGGACTCAATTTGGTGTGCTACCTTTCGCTGCCGCCGGGAACCGATGCCGACAATGACGGTGTTCCCGATCACCCGTTGCCGCTGGTTTTGGATGTGCATGGCGGACCATGGGCCCGCGATAATTGGGGGCTGAATGCCCAGCACCAATGGCTGGCAAATCGTGGCTACGCGGTGCTCAACGTGAATTACCGCGGGTCAACGGGATTCGGCAAGGAGTTTCTCAACGCCTCGAATGGCGAGTGGTCGGGCAAGATGCACAACGACTTGCTGGATGCAGTGAAGTGGGCATTTGACCACAAAATTGCCGACAAAAACAAGATCGCCATCATGGGAGGCAGTTATGGCGGTTACGCAACGCTCGTCGGGCTTACCTTTACCCCCGACGTATTCGCCTGCGGCGTCGACGAGGTTGGGCCGTCGAGCTTGGTGACGCTGCTGCAACACGTGCCGCCGTATTGGATGCCGTTCATGCCGGTGATGAAGATCCGCGTCGGCGATGTGAGTACCGAGGAAGGCCGGGCGGCGCTGCTCAAGCGGTCGCCGTTGACGCTGGTCGACAAGATCAAGAAGCCCTTGCTCATTGGTCAGGGCGCGAACGACCCGCGCGTGAAGCGAGCGGAGGCGGATCAGATCGTCAAAGCGATGAATGAGAAACACATTCCGGTGACTTATGTGCTGTACCCGGACGAAGGGCACGGTTTTCACCGGCCCGAGAATAACACTTCGTTCAATGCGGTGACCGAGGCGTTTCTCTCAAAGCAGCTTGGCGGCCACTATCAGCCGGTGGGCGACGATTTCAAGGGGTCGACGATTACTGTGCCGAACGGGGCCGATCAGGTGCCGGGATTGGAGAAGGCGTTGGCGGCGATGCCGAAGCCGGCCGAGGAGAAGCAAAGGGAGAAAAATGCGGCGGCGGGGGCGAACAATTGAGAATGGGGGTCGAATCGCCTTCCCCCACGAAAAACCGGCGTAATTACGGAATGAGAATGCCAAAACGGCGGGGGCCGAAGGGCGATTTATATTTCATTTGCGGGAAAATCTTGACACACGTTATCCCAGGGTTATAACGGACCTTGGAGCAGGGGGGACGTCGAGGCACGCGTCGAGGGTTTTTTTGGCTTGCTCTTTCGCGGCAAAGTGAAAGAGCACAACATTCTGTGAGTTGTACTAATGAGCATACCTCTCCGTCGATTCTTTCTTCTGCGCGCACCGTTGGCTTTCGCGCTCCTGTGCTGTGTTGGTTCGCACGTTACGTTTGGCGCTCCTGTTTTTTCGTATAGCTTTCCTGCTTCCTGGGGTGGGACCGGTACTGCAGTAACCGATTTAAGCACCGCTGGAAATAACGGCATCACAAATGGCACATTGGCGTTATCGGCCAACGTTCCGCCCGGGGCGACTGCGGGCACGCAATCGATTACCACAAGTGCCGGCGGCATCGTAACCAGTGCCACTCAGTTGCTGAATAACACGATTGTTGCTGCCGCTGGCGGATTTCGTTACGACGTCTCCTTCATGTGGGATGGAACCGACAGCAGTTCCTTTGGACACTCTGAGAAGATCGTCGACTATGCGGGTACCGAGTCATTGCAACTAACGACGAGTGCCGGTTCAGCGGAATTGCAAATGCGGTTCGATGATAGTGTGAACGCGGTATCCACCACGATTCAACCAAATACGTGGTACACCGTATCGATGTTGTTCAATTCGTTAGGAAACCCGGTGGTGGGTGGAAATCTCGCGGGAACCGCAAGTTTGATCGTCAACGGAGGTTCACCAATTACTGCTGCTGCGACCAAGACCGCCCAGGGCGATACCCTGAACCGGCCCATCGGAATCGGCGAACTTGGTTCCTCGTTTGGGTACCTGGTTGGTTTCCACGGACAGATTTATAATCCCTCAGTAAGCCTCGTGCCCGAGCCGTCATCGCTCGTTTTGTTGAGCTTGGTCGGTTTGTTCGGCGTCGCACAGCGAAAAAGATTGCTGGCCTAGTGCCAACAGAGAATTGCATTGCCCAGTTCAACTTTTTGTCTGGGCTTGCAATTTCAACTGTTGGAATTCAGAATGAAATCATGATGTCACGCAGCTGGTATTACTTCTGGTTTAGCTTTACCCGCGTGGGTAGCGGGACCGGAGGTAGTGCGTAAGCGACTATCAAGACTTAAGAACACCGGACCCCGAGACCCAGTAACCTGGCTCTCGGGGTTTTTTTGTTGGTTGAGGGTCGAACGTTGAGGGTTGAGGGAGGGAAGCGATGTTTGGCTTTGAAAAGTTGGACGTGTGGCACAAAGCAATCGAAATGTCGGACCATATTTATCTGCTTACTCGAAGTTTTCCGGCGGATGAGAGGTTCGGGCTCACCAGCCAGATGCGTCGCTCGGCCGTTTCGGTTGCATCCAACATCGCCGAAGGCGGCGGAAGGAACTCAAGGAACGAATTTAAACGATTTATCGAGATTGCCTACGGATCATTGATGGAACTCGTCACTCAAAGCACCATCGCCCGTCGCCAAGGATTCTTGAGCGATGCCGACTACAAGGAGACATACAGTCTCGCCGAACAAATCGCACGCATGCTAAGCGGATTGAAGTCCGCCATTAAATCAAAAGAGTAACGATTTCTCTCAACCCTCAACCCTCAACCCTCAACCCTCAACCCTCAACCCTAAACCCTAAACTCAGGACTCCCCATGATCATCGTTATGCGGCGTAATGCCCAAAAACAGGATATCGAACACATGATCAAGCAAGTCGAATCGCTTGGAATGAAACCGACCGTTCTCGAAGGGACCGAGCGGACCGTGATCGCCGCCATTGGCGACGAGCGTAATGCACCCGTCGGCATTCTTGAGAGCGGTCCCGGCGTCGACGAAGTGTTGCCGGTACTGGCGCCCTACAAGCTCGCGAGCTTGGAGACGAAGTCGGAACCGACGGTCGTGCGCGCCGGTAGCCTAACCATTGGTGGCGGGCAGTTCGGCGTGATTGCGGGACCCTGCTCTGTCGAGAGCGAAGAGCAGATCGTGGAAGCCGCACGAGCGATCAAAAAGGCGGGAGCTACGGCGCTGCGTGGCGGTGCGTTCAAACCGCGTACGAGTCCTTACAGTTTCCAGGGCCACAAAGAAGCGGGATTAAAGATGTTGGCGACCGCGCGGGCCGAGACGGGGCTCGCGGTTGTGACAGAAGTCGTTGCGGCCGAGGACATCGATCTCGTCGCGGAATTCGCCGACGTGCTCCAAATCGGTGCCCGCAATATGCAGAACTACCGGCTGCTTGAGGCAGCCGGCAAAACCCATCGCCCCGTTTTGCTGAAGCGCGGGCCGAGCGCCACGATCGAAGAATTACTGCTGGCGGCAGAGTACATTTTGGACGCCGGCAATCAGCAGGTCATGCTCTGCGAACGCGGCATTCGCACGTTCGAGTCGCATACGCGGTTCACGCTGCCACTCGCGACCGTACCCTACCTGCAAGCCAAGACCCATTTGCCGATCGTGGTCGATCCGAGCCACGGCACCGGTCACACGAAACTAGTGCCAGCCTTGGCTCGCGCTTCAGTCGCCGCCGGTGCAGATGGCATCATCGTCGAGGTTCACCCCAACCCCGAAAAGGCCCTCAGCGACGGTTACCAATCCATGACGTTCCCGCAATTCGAAGACATGATGGCGGGCTGCCGAAAAGTAGCAGCCGCGATGGACATGAAAATGTAATCGCCGAATAAAATTGCCACCGAGATCACAGAGATATTTCCCTTCTCGGTGTTCTCTGTGATCTCTGTGGCAAAGAACGTTTTCACACGTCGCAGATCTTGAATCCCTGCGCGAGAGACGCCATTGGCTCGCGCTTCGGAATGAACTCCTGGGCCAGGTATCCATCGAAGCCGGTCGCTACGATCGCCTTGCAAATGGCCGTATAGTTTAGCTCCTGCGTCTCATCAATCTCGTTGCGGCCGGGATTGCCGCCCGTGTGAAAGTGGCCGTAATATTCCTTGTTTTGCTGAATCGTGCGGATGACGTCTCCTTCCATGATTTGCATGTGGTAGATGTCGTACAGCAATTTGAAGCGCGGTGAGCCGACTTTTTTGACGAGCGACACGCCCCACTTCGAGTTGTCGCACATGTAATCGGGGTGGTTGACCTTGCTGTTGAGCAGCTCCATGCAGATCGTCACTTTTTTCTGCTCCGCATAGCCGACGACGCGCTTGAGGCCTTCGGCACAATTCTCCAAGCCTTCTTCGTTTGACAGCTTACGACGATTGCCGGAGAACACGATCACGTTGGGCAGGTTGTTGTCCGCTGCGAAATCGATATGTTCGCGCGTCGACTTTTCGAGGCGGTCGTGGTTTTTCTTTTCGTTGAAGCCGTCGGGAATCGTGCACGCGCCGCTGAGCATGGCACAGGTGAGGCCGAACGGCTGAATGAGTTTGAATTTATCAGGCGTGAGGAGCTCGACCGATTTGTAACCGATGCGTTTGGCCTCCTCAGCAAGCTTTTCGAGCGGCGTATCTTTGTAGCACCATTGGCAAACGGATTGCTTGAGATTGCCTTTGGACTTGCCGGTTTCCTCACCGTGAACCCAGGCCACGGGCTGCGTAAATGCCGCCAATGCGCCCAGGCTGGCCGCCTTCACCATGTTCCGCCGATCGAATTTCACGCCGTTAGCCATCGCCGACCTCTGTTATTTCTAGAGTTCGTTACACAACCGCTGCCGCTTCTTTTTTAACATGCCACTGACTAGGAATACAGTCCCCGATGCAGCGGACGAAATTCAACTTTTCCCGATATTTTAGAAAAGTACTTGGAACGGCCCTTTCGAGCCAACACGCAAAGCAAACGGCATGATCTTCGCGGGGAGACTTTAAGCGTAACCCGGAAACTTTGTAGGTGGCCAAAAATCGTAGTGGAAATACGTATACTTATCGGTTATGCTCCGGAAACCCTGAATTTCAGGCGTTCGCTCTTTGGCAACTCGAAGACACAACCGTTTCACTCACGCGGAACTGTGCTCCCAGTGCGCGCCGTGCCCGAGGAGGACCATCAATGAAAATTGAGACCGCGGCTCCGCAGTGAGTCTCAATATTCGCACCTTTTTGGAACGTCGCGCCGCGCAAATGCCCTTGTTTTTCCGACTTTGCCGCAAGTTTGGCGTTCCAATATTCACGATTTTTGGCACTGGTCGATTAAGTAGTGGGATTGAAATATTTTCCGATTAATGTCCCTAGGGTTATCCCAACAACTATCGACAACACTCCCCAAGTTAGAGTGTTATCGAAAGCGCTTTGCGGTGCGCCAAGTAAACATAGAAAAAGCAGCGTCACGGCGAGCGATCCTAACGACATAAGTACTATCCGCGTGATAGTTCTCATTCCGCCGCCCTTTCGATTAGTTCTTTGATCGTCCATACGTGGTCACTCAACCCGCTAGCCATCGCTGGCGTCGCGCCCTTTAGAGTTTCGTGCTTACGGCCGAAATTATACCACGCGATGAACAACGCTTGCATGGCCGTGTGATGGCGTAGGCTCTTGGAATGGCCGTTCGTCAAGCGGGTAAAGCGCCGCATGCTCATACGGTAGGTCAAGTTGAACCGCTCGATATGGCTGGTGCTTATCCGGTCCTCTTCTGGTGCGCCGAAGATCGGCAGCTTTTCGGTGCTTATTATCGCCGCCGGACTGTAGCGGGTTGTCTCTTGGCTGCTGCTGTAGACTTTTATCAATTGGGCAAAGTCCACTTGCGACTGAAACGCGAAGGGTACATTGCTGCGTATAAGCCCGTAGGCCGTCGGTGGTGAGCTGGAATCGCCCCTTGCCGATGGCTGCCTTTAGCTTCAAGAGAAACGCCCAGCACGTGTCACTGTCGCGGTTGCCGATATGGTGAGCCAGAATCAATTTGGTGTCGCGCTCGATTGCCGATGAACGTCCAGCTATCGCCGAACTCAGCGGCGACGTAGAAGCGAGCCGCACGCGGGTCTTTTCCTTCATGCCCACAAAGGACCAGATTTCGTCTAGCTGAACGTCTTTGGCGTCCACGTTCTTAACCGTAGCATCTAGGAATCGCTGGCAGTTCTCACCAACCAGCACGACTAGATCGACACAAGGTATCGCGGGATAGGCCGGTCAATCGCTGTACGCTGCGGATGCTCATTCCTTCCAGCATGAGCGATAGGGCCATCGTGGCCTCTTTCATGCTCACCCGCATTGTGCCGAGCGGGCCGGATTCTTCCACGAACGTAGCGCCGCAGTCGGCACACTTGTAACGCTGGTTGCCGCACTTGTTCTTGCCGTGCTTGTGGCGGGTTTGGTGTTGGCAGCTTATGACGATCATCGGTAGCCCTTCATTGGGCTCCCGCTTACAATCGTGTTACCTAGACTCGATTGGCGGAAGCCAGTTGTTTCTGCCCCGGCCAGTGTTTCAGCACTGACTGGGGTTTTCTTCACTGCCTATATTGTATATACATAACTATCGGATTGCAAGGGGTTGCAACAAAGATTTTCGTATATATACTTTGGGCATGGCTAACGTAGGACGACCACCACGCGACCCCAAAGCCGGAGCGGCCAAGATAGTGCCGATCCGTCTTACCGATGCTGAGAAGGCTGTTTATCAGCGTGCGGCAGGCAAGTCTGGAATGTCGCTATCTGAGTGGGCCAGAGACCGGCTTGGTAAGGCAGCCAAGCGCGAGGTTCGCTAGAGCCAGCGGAGAGAAGGGGAATCGAACCCTGCGGCGTAAGCCGACCCTACGGCGAGTTATAAATCCGCTGCGCCACCAAGACGCGGGCCGCTCTCCGTAATCGGGAGGCGCTGTGGGTCGGGGGTATTGATTCCTTTGCATAGCCACGAAGACACGCCTGTTGCGATTTGGTTCGTATGCCACCAGTTGTTCGCGATGACCTGAAGAAGCTATCGCAGATGCGCCGTAGGGAGGCTCGGATTCTGTTGGCTGCAAAACAATACGGGGGTGCCTACTACCTAAGCGGATTAGCAGTTGAGTGCGCAATCAAAGCATGTATCGCGAAAAACACAATCCGATTTGAATTTCCCAATCTTTTTCGCGCGCGAAAGCTGGGAGCATGATTTAGAGAAGTTAATACGAGCCGCTGAATTGAAGCAGGCTTTCGATGCAGAGTGCAGCACAAATTCCGACTTCGATACAAATTGGACATTGGCAAAAGACTGGAACGTAAATTGTCGTTATCAACAGCCAATTAGATGGAAACAAGCTCGCGACATGTACGACGCAATTGCGACTAGAAAAAGCGGGGTTTTGCAGTGGCTACGCCGGTATTGGTAGAATCTGATCGGCAACTCGGAGAAACTGCTGCAATGTCGCTATTTGGCGACAAACAGCTTAATCCAATTGCCGTTCTGTGGTTCTATGATGAATTCTCTGAGGCATGGAAGCTCATGGTCGCCTCCGATGTCGAGAGGACAATCGGACCGCGCGCGACATACGCAAAGATTCGCAGCGTACTCGAACAGAACAGACTTCTTAATTCACTGCCACTGCGGCGAGTGATTGCAACTTCCCCTCGAAACCCAGTCATCGTGGCGTTACGCACTATGGCGAAGGGGGCAACTAACCTAACTATCTCTGATGTCATGCTGAATGGGATTTTAATTCCTGGCGCGTATATTTACAAAATCACTTAATCATCTAGGAAACAAAATATGGTTAGCCTTCTTTTGCACAAAGATGCAACCTTCGAGGACGAAGTAGTCTATGCCACGGGACACGCCTTTGTTCGATGCGCTTTTGACCGATGTACCGTTGTTATGGCCGGATTTCCGTTTTCGTTTGATACCTGTACTTTTGATACGTGTGTTTGGCATTTGAATATTGTCATTCATGATCGCGAACAACTGGCGACGGTTCGCGGATTGCTGGCGACGATAGAGGGTGCGTTGCCGATGCCGGATCCGAATAGCTAAATAAATTTTACGTACGGAACTCACGGTGTGTAAAGAGAGAAAATCAATGGGTCGCGCTCCACCGCCCCTTATCATCCCGCCGAAAGTGCCGCCGGTGATAACTCAGCACAGCATTTATGGCCCGCGCTACGTCGCGGTGGTCGTCTGCGGATCGGCACCCGCGCCGCATGGCTTCGATGGTTAGCTCAGTCGTGGTCATCGGCTTGCCTTCCGCTAGTATCTCTCTGACAGCGGCGAGGGGCTTTAGAAGCGGGTTCTCTGTGACCACCACGTTACGGGGCCGACCGAGTGTACCCACGCCTAGCGAGTGCCCCCAGCGTCTTAATGGCTTTCAGTTCTTTGTGGTACTCTCGCTTGGCCTTCAATATGGCGGCGTTGCGTCGAATGAGCGCGTCACGTTTGAGAAGATCAATTCCATCCATCCCGCTATAATCACGGGCGGGAATCAGGGGCGGAAGTGGGGCGAATCAATCCCACTACTTAATCGACCAGTGCCCGATTTTTGTATTAAAAAATCGTGTTGCGCGACATTCGCAAAATTCGGCGAGCAGCCTACGGCTTAGCTTCCTTAAAGAGTTGCGACTGTGAGGTAACGCTGCACGTCGGGCGTAGCCCGGACGATGAGGTGGTTGCTCGGTTCGTCGATTTGCAGGCGAACGTCGCTAGATCTTCCCCGTTTGTTGGGGCGGGCTTCGATTTGTTTTTGCAGTGCTTCGATCAGTACGTCGTCGGAAGCCACTTCACTGCGCATTTTCTGAGGGACCGCGTAGAATTCGACGCGCTCGATGCGGTCCAAAGCGTCAAAGCTCGTGATCTGAATCGTTTGGCCGTCGACGGCCCACCAGGTGAGACCGAGCGGTTCCAAGACGCTCTCAAACGCTTCAGTCCACGACTTACCGATCGTGGAACAAGCGATCGGCGACGAGGGCCGTAGGTTTACGTCCGACAGCGCCGACCAATCAACGAGGATCGTAACGCGGGAGAGTTGCTGCCACTGGGCGAAGACATCGGCGAGGCGCGTCCAGGGCAGGAAAGTGAACGTGGTAGGTTTGGCCAGCAGCGGGGCGAGTAATTTGCTGGGGCTTGCAACGGTCAACAGGTCCGCGGGGTACTTGCTTCGTAGCGGACGGCTCCGAGCGAGCCGCAATCGTTCGCAGAAGATCAGGACTTCGCGGCGGACTGCGAGGGTTTGGTCGATGTGGAGCGAACCCCCCTGCACTTCGATGGCGCCTTTGCCGCCATTCGTTTTCCACGAATGGGGGGCGACAAACTGCTCGATGAGTTTCGCAATTGGTGCTGCATTGCCGTCACTGACGAGATCTTTCACGTCGAAGTCGGCCGCGTGGCGATCATCGGCGCCTGCTAAGCCAACAGTTACGTGCGAGTCTGCCTCGCTGAGTTCTAATCGCTGGGCAGCGAGCGTGTCTTGCAGGGCTTTGTCGAGTGTGGTGTCCTCCACCTTGAGTGAGACGGGTGTGCGCGGCGATTGGCCGTTGAGTTCGAGTGCGATGGGATCGAGCGTGATTGCTGCACCGGAGATTTGCGAAATTGTGTCGATGAATCGACCGAGCGGCATGTCGGTGAACTCGAGTGTTTTCACCTTCATTGCGAGATGTTGGGCCGTGTCGAGCGGTTGGGAGTCATCGGCCGCTGCCGGGCCACGCCGAACGTTTTGGTTTTGATTGGGTGCCGGCGGTGGCAAAAGGTCAGACGCCTCAGGCGCTTTTTGCGACTGGGCTTCGGCGGCGGGGGCCTCACTCGAAGCTGCGGCGGGAATTGAACTTGTTGAGGTCGTAGTCGCGGTTGGAGTGGACGACAAACTGAGATGTTCGGGATCGAAATCGAGCGGGTCGAACTTCAAAACGTGGGTCGACGGATTGGCATGCGCAGTCTTGGGCGCCTCGTCGGGTCGGTCGATAGTGGTCGGAGGCGTGGCCGCGGCGACTGCTGTTGGCGGAGGAACTGGCGGTGTTGCTGCCGGCGGCCGTGATTCGGCATGCGCGGCCTCCAATTTTGTCGTTGCTATCGGCGAAGTGTCTTTCGCGGCTTCCGCTTGTTGCTCCGGCTGATTGATGATCGGCGGTTCTGATTTCTTGCTTGTCGATTCGACTGGCGCGGCCGGTTCAGGCTTTGCACCAGTGTTCGATTCGGCGACGGTTGGCGTCGAAGGAGTTGGGTGCTCCGGTGCGGCGACGACGGGCGTCGGTTTGTCTGCCGGCTGGGAACCGCTGGGCCAGAGGACGTAGGTCGCGCCAGTGACAACGAACACGGCGGCGCCGCCGATCGCCAGCCACACAAGCGGTGAAATGCCTGAGGCGGCGGCTTCCATTTCAGGGGCAGCTACCCGAGCCGTTTCGGGCGGCGGGGCCGTGGGTGCTAAGGGCGCGTCGAAGTTGAAGTCGGCCGGGACGATTGTGCTGATGGTCGACGAGATCGACAACATCGAGTCAGTCGCGACTGGCGGCGAGGATACAGCATCGCCGGTCCAATCTGCGGGCGGGGCGATTTGCACCATGCTGCCGCACTTAGGGCAAGCGAGGATTTGGCCGATCGCATCGGCGCTGCGGACCTTGAGCCGCGAATGGCACGTTTCACAAGTGACGCGAAAGGGTTCCACGGTGAAGTCAGATTCGTGGTGGTCGAAATCTGGGAGAGCCGGTTTCTTGCGAAACCAGCTACTAAGAATCTCTTGAGAAGGCCCGGTTTATTGCTTCTTCTATCATACCATCTTCAATGGCCTGCTATTTCAGGGCTTTGCGATTTGGAATGCGGCGGGGAGATTCTGGTGACGCTCTTTTGCTTTGGCGCGGGTGGTGACGACGATTTGATCGGTTTTGTCGGGCTTTTGTTCGATGATGTAGACGAGCTTTTGCCGCACGTCGTGCGTTCCGGGGGAGGTTTTGTCGGGGTTCGCCAGGTGCAAGATTTCGACCAGGATTTCCTGGGCCGGCTTGTTGGACAGATCGATTCCGAACGATTGGTTCTTCGTGATGCCGTCGGCCTGCAGGTCGGGGCCGCGAATGACGATTGGGGCACCGATATCTTGCGAGAGTTGGTCGAGTGCGGATTCAAGCGTGTCTTTGGTGAATTTGAGCGACGTCACTTTCGCTAAACGTTCTTTGACGGATGATGTCGAATCGCTTTTGGAGGCGGCAACGGCGGTCGGCGACCTGGCTGGCGATTCCGCCATCGTCAACTCGGTCGCGAGGAGCAAGTTGTGTCCTGCGGCGGCGGGTAAATAACATCGGAGCACGATCCGGCCGCCGTCGACGCTGGTGCGCGTGTACTTGGTGAGCGTGCGAACCATGGCGGGAAACCGCGCAATGATCTGTTGGCCGTAAGATTGTGGGGCGAGTGTTGCGATGTATTGTTCCAAACGACTGGGAATATCAGTCACCCGCCTGGCGAAAATGCGCGAGGCCTTTTGTGCTGGCGTATCGAGTGTGGGGCTAGCGGTGAGCTCGAGGAAAAAATTGGCGTCCCAATTTAAGCTGAGCGCGGCGCCACTGAGCTCGTCGCCGAGAAACCAGAACAATGGCTCGCGTAAGCGCGACGCCTCGCCGCTGAATAGGCTTTGGCCTTCCGAAAAAAGCGAATTCGGAGCGAAGAGGATTGTGATTTGACGGTCGGCGTCGGTATGGGTGATAAGCCGTTCGATGTCGCGCCGCAGCGGTGGCATTTGGCCAGCGAGGTCGATGACATCTTCAATGGCGTCTTCTGGGGCGGCCACGAGTACGTTGGGTGCAGCTGGACCGGGCAAATAGTAGGCCACGCCATTGGCGAGCGCGTATTTTTTGCCGTCATGGTCTTTGCCGGACGCGTTTGGCAGTTTCGCGTGGAGTGTTTCGCGTGAGATGGGTCCCACTGCGTGTGCGACGTACGTAATCGACCATTCACCGGCGCTTGAGATTTGGCAGCCCACCAAAAGACGGTCGATTTCACTCAGCGGCATGGTCGCTACGTGCTCGACCTTTTCGATCGCTTGCTGACCGAGCGGGCCGAGCGCTTGACGAATTTTCGTGCCCTCGCCCTGCTTCAAGAGTTCTGCGGGCCGCAGCGCGAGGATGATTTGTGCGCCGGGCGATAGGTAGGCGAGGTCGAGTGGTTTGCCATGAGTTGGCGAAACCCATTGCGACTTGCCGTCATCGTCGATGATTGACGGAGCCTCGGTGACGGGAGGCGGCTTGGGTTGGGCGGAATCGGGCGGCTGCTCGGCGACGGCGGTGATCGCGAGCAAGACAACGGCCAGCGAGCCGGGCAAAATCCAAAGAAGCTTGCGCGACGGCGATTTCGACGCCGGAAAGGCGGCCGGCCGCGGAAGGGAAGACCGGGGATTTTGTGCTGTGGTTATTTCCATCGTAAAGCAACGCTCGCGCTTGCATGCAAGTCTACGGAAGTCGTCAGAGCGAGGCTAGCGTACCGGCCGCCTTGTTCGAGCGGTTGTGGCCGCCTATGATCCGCGACATAGTGAAATCAACGATACGACCCAAAAACAATTGACTAAAACTATGCGTCCTTCCGAAGCGACCAAGAAATACTTTGAGCGTGCGGCCGATCAACTGGACTTGGCGGAAAGCATGCGTACGCACCTCGTAACGCCGCGGCGTGAGCTACAGGTGCAAATTCCTGTCGAAATGGATGATGGCACGCTGCGGACACTGATTGGCTATCGCGTGCAGCACAACCGGGCCCGTGGGCCCATGAAGGGTGGTTTGCGGTATCACTCCGAAGTCGATCTTGATGAAGTGCGGAGTCTGGCGTCGCTCATGACGTGGAAGACGGCGGTTGTGAACATTCCGTACGGTGGCGCAAAGGGTGGGATCGCGATCGACGTGGCAAAAGTTAGCGCTCGCGAATTGGAGCGGATTACGCGCAAGTTTATCGACGAGATTCACGAAATGATTGGTCCGGATAAGGATATTCCGGCGCCGGACATGGGCACGGACCATCGGGTGATGGCGTGGATCATGGATCAGTACGACAA
The DNA here is from genome assembly GCA_963733705.1 of uncultured Planctomycetota bacterium. Lineage (GTDB taxonomy): Bacteria > Planctomycetota > Planctomycetia > Pirellulales > Lacipirellulaceae > JABDGM01. The sequence goes on from CAVTEJ010000001.1 coordinate 147,773, forward strand.
GTACCACGGTTTCAATCCGGGCGTGGTGACGGGGAAGCCCGTGGAGTACTACGGCATCCCGGGGCGTGAGGAAGCGACCGGGCGTGGCGTGGGTTTGCTGACGCTAAAGCTTTTGGGGCGGTTGGGCCGGAAGACGGCTGGTGCGCGGATTGCTATTCAGGGCTTCGGCAACGTGGGGACGCATACGGCGAAGTTTTTGTCGGAAGCGGAGTGTAAGATTGTCGCCATCAGCGATGCGACCGGTGGATACTATCGCGCGGACGGCATCGACGTGCCAAAAGCGCTGCGATACACGCTCGAGCATCATCGCGTGTTGGCCGGATTTAAGGATGCGGATCGGATTACCAACGAGCAGCTGTTGGGTTTGGATGTCGACGTACTCATTCCGGCGGCACTTGGGGGCGTCATTTCGGGCGGCAATGCGGGCGGCATCAAGGCGCCGATCGTGATCGAGGCGGCGAATTCGCCAGTGTCTCCCGAAGCGGATGAAGTCCTCGACAAAAAAGGCGTGATCGTGCTGCCGGATATTTTGGCGAACGCGGGCGGCGTGACGGTGAGCTATTTCGAGTGGGTGCAGAATCGCCAGTACTACCAGTGGAGCCTCGATCGCGTGCGGCAGGAACTGGATAAGACGCTGAATAATGCATTCGAGCAGATTTGGTCGCTCGCGCGGGAGCGGAAGGTTTCGCTTCGCACGGCGGCGTTTATGCTGGGGATTGAACGCGTGGCGCGGGCGGCGACGCTGGGGGGGATTTGCTGAGCCGACTCTAATTCGCTAGCTGCCGTCCTTAGCCGAATTTGTACCAAGGGCCTAGCCAAAATACAAAGCTGTAGATGCTGAAAGTTGGAATCGCGATAAGAATAACGAGGGCGATTGCCGCGAAGCTTAAGGCGAGCGTATTACGATCAATTGCCGTAATTTGAAACACGGTATGATTTTCTCCAAGACGCCAGCGCAGCCACGCAAGCTGTACGCACAGTATGGCAAGTGCCAGCGCGAGATACGAATCGGATCCGGCGATCAAGACGGACATGAAGTCAAGCAAGCCTGCCGCGCCCCGCGGATAGTATTCCCGGAAGCGCTCGACTGCGAGTGCAACGAAGGATGCGAACAGGCATAGTAGGCAGAGAAGCGACTCGTACGGGAACAATTGTGCGATTGAGGTCTCATCGGCGGTGATTGACACGGGTTGAGGTTCGCGTCTTTCCGCCCACTTAAAGCTAACGGAGCCCGCGATTATGCAGATTAACGCGCCTCCGCCGAGCCAATCGCTTAAGTTGCTCGCCAACTCTACGGATGCGAAGTCGGGCGAAAGCAGAGGGTATTCGAATTTGTAATACCAAACGCAGAAGATCGTCGAGGCTGCCAAGAGGGATAAGCAGAACGTCGTGAGTACAAATCTCGCACGGCTGGTGAGGGTCTTGGTACAAACAAACGCCAATCCTACTGCTGAAAGCAGGACCGCGAATACCGTGCTGAGCGAGAGCCAAAACAGTCGGAAGCCTTGGGCAGCTTGATCGGGAAATGTTTCTGGGCGATGAAACCGAATTGGCCCCGCGATTTCAATTCCGTGAGTCGCAATGTGGACTAATGACGACATGAACCCCAGATTTGGCAAAACGACCAAGAGGAGCGCTATCCCGGCCAGCATTGACAATACCAATCGAAGCGGGAACGAACTTTTCTTTCGTCGATTCTGTTCTCGAAAACGAGAGACACTCACCGCCAGGATGATAATGATCGCGGTCAGAATGATTGCTTCAGGAAAAACGTGCTCGGGATAATAGTCGTTGTGCTCAATTTCGGGCAAAACTAATCGCGATATAAGAAGCTGCACTATGAGGCAAACGAACAGTACTGCCGCAATTGCTAGCCGCCAGCAAATGGCGCACAAATGGCCGAATCGAAGTTCAGTGCCCCAAGATTCTGAAACGACCGATTTCGTTAAATATCGGACTTGCTGCGTGAGAGCAATAATTATCGCAGTGGAAGCGGCGACCAATAATCCGTAGTGAAAGTTTAGATTGGCTACGTAAATTCCACGAAGTAGCGGATAGTCGAATTTTGGCGATGTCGCGCACGTTAACCCGACGGCGACGCAAATGAAGATAAGGAAGAAGCTACGCAGCCGAATTTGTGGTAGCTGTGACATTGGCAAACGTCATCGGCGTCAGTGAGCGACTGATTGCACTTCGACCGCCGTCTCGTGTAGCACGGCCGCGGCATGCTGAACTTGCTCGCGGGAGACATCGAGATGCGTGACCGCGCGGATGCGTTGCGGCGCGGTGACATTCATCCACACGCCTTCGTCGCGGAGCCGCGCTACGAATGAGGCGGCGGTGCCGAGTTCGGGATCGAGTTCGAAGATCACGATGTTGGTGTCGATGATCTCGGGATCGAGTCGGAGGCCGGGTGATGAGCGGACCGCTTCGGCGATGATGCGGGCGTTCGCGTGATCTTCGGCGAGGCGTTCGATGTGGTGGTCGAGGGCGTAAAGTGCACCGGCGGCAATGATGCCGGCTTGGCGCCAGCCTCCGCCGAGCGCTTTGCGATGTCGGCGGGCTTGGCGTATTAGTTCTTCTGGGCCGCAGAGTGCGGAACCGACCGGCGCGCCGAGGCCTTTCGAGAAGCAGACGCTGACGGTATCGAAATGGCTGGACCAATCGGCGGCGGTGACGCCCGTTGCGACAACGGCATTGAACAAGCGGGCGCCGTCCAAATGGCGAGCGAGGCCTTGCTCGGCGGCCCAGCCGCAAATTTCTGCGACTGCATCATACGGTTGAATGCGGCCGGCGCCCCGGTTGTGAGTGTTTTCGAGGCACACCAGTCGCGTGCGTGTGTAGTGGTCGTTTTCAGGATGGATTCGGTCCATGAGCTGCTCGACTTGCAGCACGCCATGATCGCCTTCGACCGCTTGCGCGGCGATGCCAAACAATTGGGCGTATGCTCCCTGCTCGTAACAAAGGATGTGGCAGTTGGTTTCGCAGATGAAATCGTCGCCAGGCTGGCAGTGAACGCGGACCCCAAGTTGATTTCCCATCGTGCCCGAAGGAACGAAGAGGGCAGTTTCCTTGCCGAGCATCGCGGCAACCTGCTCTTCGAGACGTCGCACGGTGGGGTCATCGCCAAAAACGTCATCGCCGACCTCGGCGGCGGCCATGGCGGTGCGCATCGCGGGTGTGGGATGCGTGACGGTGTCGCTGCGGAGGTCGATCGGCAATTTCATTTCGGGTTTTCTTTTGTCTTGTTTGTGGCGAGAATGGACAACGCCTCGGGGCATTATCGCGGTTGATTGCGATGGATGCCAGGGTAGTGTTCGGGTGTGAGTGGTGGCATTTATTTCCACCGGCGGATCGCCGGTGGCTAAATAATTGAATGGCGTTGAAGATTCAAACGATTGATACGCGTGATGGGGCGGCCGAGGCTGCGATTGCGGCGCTGTGCGCGAAGCTGGCACCCAGTGGGAATGTGGTGAGTAAGGCGGGGCGGCGGAAAACAATTGAAGTGTTCGGCGAGCCGCTGTCGCCGGCTGAAGTTGTTGAGAGGATTTGCGCCGACGTCAAAGCGGATGGCCTTGCGGCAGTGTTGCGATATTCTAAGCAATTGGATGGGGCGGTGCTGACGGCGGAAACATTGCGGGTGCCAGCAGCGGATATTGCGGCGGCACACGCGAAGGCATCGCCGGAGTTTTTGGGTACGATTCGGCGAATTCGTGAGAATATTCTGCGGTTTCAAACTGCAATTTTGCACCACGATGTGGAAGTTGCCGGGCCACATGGCACGAAATTGCGGCAACGATATTTACCGCTTGAGCGAATTGGAATTTGCGTCCCTGGAGGCGCGGCGGCATATCCGTCGACGGTGTTGATGACGGCCGTGCCGGCTCAGGCGGCGGGGGTGCATGAGATTGTGGTCGTGTCGCCGCCGACGGCGAACGGAGCGTATAACGCGGATGTTTTGGCAACATGCCACGAACTTGGCATTCGCGAAGTGTATCGCGTGGGTGGTGCGCAGGCGGTCGCGGCGCTGGCGTACGGCGTTGCGGGGCTTGCGGATGGGCCGCTTAGAAATGTCGACAAGATCGTGGGGCCTGGGAATCAGTTCGTGGCGCTGGCGAAAAAGCTGGTGTTTGGCGACGTGGACATCGATTCCATTGCGGGACCCAGCGAGGTTGTCGTTATTGCGGATGAATCGACGCGGCCAGATTTTACGGCGGCTGATTTGATCGCTCAGGCCGAACATGCGCCTGGTTCGAGTGTCTTGATTACTTGGAGCGAGGCCACGCTGCGCGGTTGCAGGGGAATTGGACGCGCAATCGGCGGCGACGTCTCGTTCGGAGTTGGCGCGACAATCTCTCGAAGCTTTTGGAGCGTTGATCCTCGTGCGTGATCGTGACGAAGCGGCGGAATTGGCGAACACACTTGCAACGGAGCACTTGCACATTGCGTGTAAGGACCCGGAAGCGATGCTGGTAAAAATCCGCAATGCGGGCGCAGTGTTTGTCGGCCCGTTCAGCCCGGTCGCACTGGGGGATTATGTTGCGGGACCCTCGCACGTGTTGCCGACCGGGGCGACGGCAAGATTTGCGAGCGGGTTGTCGTCGAACGATTTTTTACGGTCGAATAGCGTGATTCAATTTACTCAAGAAGGCTTGAATGAAGTTGCTGCGGACGCGATTCACATGGCGGAACGCGAAGGGTTAACGGCGCATGGCGCGAGTGTGGCCGTGCGGCAGTCGAAGTAGCGAGCAGGTTTTCTCACGAACAACTTAACAATTCAGAGTCCAACCTTTAGCGTTTAGTTTTCTATGCCATCAGTACGTCCTAACGTCGCTGAAATGACCGGCTACACACCCGGCGAGCAACCGCAGGGAGTGGAGAAGCTCATCAAGCTGAACACGAATGAAAATCCATATCCATGCTCGCCGAAGGTGAAGGCGGCGATTGGACGTGTGGTGCAGGCGGGATTGCAGAAGTATCCGGATCCGATGGCGACGGCGTTTCGCAATCGGGCGGCGGAGCTGCACGATGTTGAGCCGGATTGGATTTTGTGCGGCAACGGCAGCGACGACATTCTCACGATTGTGACGCGGGCGTTTGTCGGCACGAGCGATATGATTCGCTTTGCCAATCCGAGTTATCTGCTGTATCGCACGCTGGCCGAAATTCAGGGTGCGGCCTGTGACATTGTGAATTTCAATGCCGACTGGACGTTGCCTGCGGAGTTCAGCAAGGCCAACGATTGGTTGCGATTGGTGTTTCTGGCGAATCCAAACAGCCCGTCGGGCAGTGTCGTGGCGCCAAATGTCGTGGCTGAGATTGCGGATGCCCTGCCCTGCCCGCTGCTCGTCGACGAGGCATATGCTGACTTCGCCGAGGAGAATTGCGTTTCGCTAGTTGCGTCGAACGAAAAAATTATGGTTTCACGGACGCTGAGCAAATCTTATGCGCTCGCGGGATTGCGATTCGGCTACCTCATTGCGCAGCCGCAGGTGATTCGGGAGTTGATCAAAGTTAAAGACTCGTACAACTGCGATACGATTTCGATCGCAGGTGCGACAGCCGCGATTGATGATCAGGAGTGGCTGGTCGAGACTCGGGGCATAATACTAGCCACTCGCGTACGAATGACTGAAGCGTTGCGTGCGATGGGATTTGACGTCGTCGAGTCGCAAGCGAACTTCGTGTGGTGCACGCACGGCAGCACGCCAGTCGAGCCGGTGTACCGTGAATTGAAGCAAGCGGGTGTGCTCGTGCGGTATATGTTGTATCCGGGTTGGGGAGATGGGCTGCGAATCACGGTCGGATCCGACGAGCAAGTGGATGCTTGCTTGGGGCTGTTGAAGGGGCTGGTTTGAGGCTGGGAATTCTCGCTAGCAAGTTCCTCGCTTACGCGTCGGGCTAAGCTAATATCGTTGCGGGATGCAAGCGGGTGAAAACTGGACGGCGCTGCTGCTATCGCGCATTACTCTGCGTATTCTGCGCAAACAAATCGAATCGTGCGGCCGGTTCTGGCGTAGCGCGATTGCGATAACCGATTCAACCCATACGGACCGTACAACCGGTCTGCGCGGCAAGTCTGGCATAACCGGACTGCGGCTTTTGGGCCGTGCGGCAAATCGCTGATTGGCGATTCGCCGGCGGACAGATTTGGGGGGAGCCGGCGTGCGAGGCAACACATCGAGGATGAAGGTGGTGGGCGCTGTCGCGTTAGCGATCTTATTGGGCGCTCATGCAATCGCTGCGGAGCCGACGGTCAATTCGAGCGGCACGATCCTGGAACCAGCCGTATGGCAGGGGCCAGAGATCAATGCGCCGTCGACGACGACTTCGACCGCAGATTCAACGCACTCGGCGGTCAACCCGCTACGCGTTGCATATCAGCCGGCAGCACCTGTGCCACCTCAAAATGCGTATGTTCCCCTGACAGGTGCGAAGGCGCCAACGAAACCGCCGGCGGGGGCAATATCTCCAGCGGAGCGCGCGGCTGCGGCGGGTATGCCTGCATCACCATTACTTGACGGCAACACATCCACCGAAATGTTGCCTCCAGTTATGGATGGCGGCTGTGCGAGCGGTAATGGCAGTGACGGTCCACTTCACGTGCAGGCATACGGCGGTGGTCACCCGATCGATTGGTCCTGGGGTTGCGGCGGCTCGCCGTACCGCGAAGGACCGGGCATGTGCGACAACTACAAGGTTGGACCGCGGTGGCATGTCACGGTGGATGGGATTGTGATGTCGCGCGAGCAGACAACGCTGAGCGCGCTAGAAGCGCAGATGCGAGCGGACAACACCTTCATGAGCATTGACGGTACGGCGTACGGCGGGGGCACTTCTGACTCGGCGAATGTGCTGCTCACACCACAGGATGAGGACTTTCACTACGGGCCTGGTGGCCGAGTGACGTTTACGAGCCAAGTTGGTCGGTGCACTGGTTACGACATCGAAGTAGCTTATGAGGGCATCAACAATTGGAATGCGTCTGTTGTATTTCCAAAAGAGTCACTCCTACCGACATCGCTCGTAATCACGCCGAATCCTAATACTGAGCCGAACGCATCCACTCCTGGTCCTCTTGCTCCTCCCGATCCGCGATTCCCAGAAGGTTTCGTCCAGCGTAGCCTTCACTACCGGTCGGATATGAACACGGTCGAACTCAACTTTCTAACGAACGCCAATTCCGATTGGCGGCCCTTCTTCGGTGTCCGATTCCTTCGCTTCGACGACGAGATCAACGACTTCCTGAATCAGGATCGGCAAGCGCCGCTTGCCGGACCGCTCACCGCGGTGGCGCCAGGATTGCCACCGGGAACTCTAGTGAACGACCCGATCGGTCCCACATCGGAAACGGATCGATTGAACATGTTTCATCTGGACAACAACTTGATGGGCTTCCAGATGGGCATGCTGCATGACACGCTGCGGCTGACCGATCGATTTGCGATCGAAGGATTCTTGAACGCCGGCGTGTACTACAACCAAGTGAAGTACAGCAACGTCATGGGCGTGTTTACGACCCAGACTTTCGCTGACAACACGCGGGTTGGCAGCGGCTCGCGCGTGGATGTGTCGAATATTGTGAACAACGACTCGCGTGACATATCGGAAATCTCTTACATGACCGAAGCGTCGCTCACTGGCGTTTGTCGGCTCAACAAGTGTTGGGCGCTGCGTGGTGGTTACCAGTTCATGTGGATGGATCACATCCACACTGCCCAGCAAGCGTATCTGGGCAACCCGAACGCGGACAGCGACCTAATGTTCCAAGGCTGGCACGCTGGTTTGGAGTGCCGGCGATAAGTTGCAGGCAAACGCGCGGCGTAGATACGGCCTAGCGGCCGACGCCAATAGTCGACTTCGCTTTGTGATTACGCGCCAATGACAACTCTCCTTGGATCGGTGCGGGTAATGATCTCGCTGATTCCCGTTTGGTTGAATCCTTTGTAGCCGTCGTTGCGCTCGAGGATTTCCAGGTGTGAACCTAAAGCGCCTTCATGGCTGAAACGATCGCACTGCTCGGGAGTGATCAGGCCCTGGCAGAGCAAACGTTCGCAGCGCTTATGCTCGATTGGCCAGACTTCGCCTTTGGTGAAGGCTTGCTTGAGGTGCGGGAAATAGGTGAAGGGCGCCATCGTCTCTACGCCCACACTCGCGAGCTGCGCGCGGGCGGCATCGAAATCGAATTGAGCTTCGAGATGGTGCATTCCAGCTTGTAAAAATGCTTCGCCGTGCAATCCACACCATAAACCAACGGTGCCCAGGTGATCGCGAGCCGGCAGTGGTTGGTGAGCAAAATCGTCCGCGACTTCCTCTGGCGAAAGGTCAACGTCGGCAAAGATGACGATGCGCGCTTGCGGCTGTTCGATGACTTGGGCACCCCAGCCGGCTTCGCGGCCAGCGTAGAACCGCTCGCGGCATTGGAAGCCCATCAGTTCGAGCGTCGCGATTAAATGGGGGAACGCGGCGCGACTGGAACGATAGGTGTGGTGATCGTGATTGGCCCAACCAAGGCCAAGTCGGTTTTGGCGTTCGTACTGCACAGCGCCGGCATGATTGCGATTCTGCCAGTATTCGCGCTCGGCGTCGAAGAACAAATCGCACGCCCAATCGGCGCCAAGATCGTTGGCCGCCGATTTAAATAGGTTCTGGGCTTCGGCAAAGCCATTTTCGAATTGCTCAAAGTTGCGTTGGCGGTTTCGGAAGGCTTGTAGGTGGTTGCGTGCGGCCGTGATTTGCTGCGGTGAGCATTGCGGCGAGCCAAACCGATCGTAGCCATGTCGTTCGACGATCCACAACGCGGCGTCGGCGTGGCCATCGATCAGTGCATGGCGATACGTCCCGCCGCGCACACCGATGATTTCTTCGTGGTCGATCGGCTGGAGGCCAAGGGTAGCCGGCAGCGCGGTGAGGCAGGCTTCCACACACTCGCAGCGGATTGCTACGCCGGTGCGACCGCAATTCACGATGACCGGCGGAAACATTCCGAGCGTGTGCCGCCAAACCGTGTGGTCGTCCTGCTGTTCGGCGTGATAGCCCACATCGGCGAGTTCGCCGATGAGCCCGAGCGAATCGGTATCGCACAGCGCGAGATGGTCGACCCAATCGACGAACCGCGTGGCGGTGTGCTCGCGCAGCTCGGTGGCGAGTCGGGCAATGACGGGATTTCGTGCGGCGAGCGCTTCGAGCGCGCGCGTTACCCACCTGGCCGTAACCGGCTGAATCTTCCAATCAAAATCGTTCGCTTGTTCGGTAACGGCATCACACGTGGCCGACATGTTCGAAGCTCCGCAAGTAAGGCGCAGAAAACCAGGACGTTTTCAATTATACTAAGTTGCTGGCGCTCTTTGCAGGGCTTGGCAACCTCCTTCCTCCCTTCTCCCCCTTGAGTTTATGCATCGCGTTTTGGTATTGGGCGCTGGCAAAATTGGCCGCATGATCGCCCGGTTTTTAATGGACAGTGGCGATTACGACGTGCTCGTGGGCGACGTCAGCGAGACGGCCCTCGACCGGATCTCGAGCCTCACTGGTGCAAAAGTTCGTCACGTGGATGCGACGAACGCATCGGAGTTACTTTCGGCGCTTGAAGGCCGAAACACGGTCCTTTCGGCGTTGAGCTTTCACCACAATCCGGCAGTTGCGCGGGCGGCGCTCGCCAGTGGCGCGAGCTACTTTGATTTGACGGAAGACGTGGCGACGAGCGACGCCGTTGCCGAGATTGCCGAAACTGCTGCCGAGCATCAGATCTTCATGCCGCAGTGTGGCCTCGCGCCGGGTTTCATTTCAATCGTGGCGTACGATTTGATCAATTGGTTCGATCGAGTCGAGACGGTCAAAATGCGCGTTGGTGCGTTACCGCAATTTCCTACAGGAGAACTGAAGTACAACCTCACCTGGTCGACGGACGGTTTGATCAATGAATATTGCAATCCGTGCGAAGCGATTCATGAGGGCCGGACGATCGACATGCTGCCGCTCGAAGGCCTGGAACATTTTTCGCTCGACGGCGTGCGTTACGAAGCCTTCAACACGAGCGGTGGTTTAGGCACGCTGTGCGATACGCTGTCCGGCAAAGTTCGCGAGCTGAACTACAAAACGGTGCGTTACGTGGGGCACCGCGATTTGATGAAGATGCTCATCGACGAATTGCGGATGGGGGAGCATCGCCAGCAATTCAAGGATATTCTGGAACGCGCGGTGCCAGTGACCTTTCAAGATGTGGTGGTTACGTTCTGCACAGTCACCGGCTGGCGGAAAGGATTGCTTGTGCAAAAGAGCGATGCCCGCAAGATCTACCATCAAAAAATTGGTGAAGAATTGTGGAGTGCGATCCAGATTACGACGGCAGCGGGCATTTGCGCGGTTCTCGATTTGCACGTGGCGGGCAAGCTTCGACCGCGAGGGCTGGCTAAGCAAGAAGATGTGACCATGGAAGCGTTCTTAGGAAACCGCTTTGGACAATATTACGAATCGCAGATGGCGACGAAATTCAGCGCCGGCGTGCTGGGTGAGGACGATTGATGGATCGCGAATTAGAGAAAGCCCTACAGGAGCTTGAGATTGGTGGCAGTCCAAGCGCACTCTCGACTGGAGCGGATTGGCAGGCGGGTGCCGGCGAAAGATTAACGGTGCACTCGCCGATCGACGGCAGCGAGCTCGCAGCGTTTCCGATGGCGACCGCCAAGCAGGTGGAATTGGCGATTGATAGTGCGGTTACCGTTTATCCCCAGTGGCGGGATACGCCAGCGCCGGTTCGCGGCGAACTCGTGCGACGAGTCGGCAATGAATTCCGCGCGAAAAGAGGCCCTCGCCAGATTGGTGGCTCGGGAAGTCGGCAAGATCATGCCGGAAGCCCGCGGCGAAGTGCAGGAGATTATCGATATTTGCGATTTTGCAGTGGGGCTGAGTCGGCAGCTTTATGGCAAGACAATTAGCAGTGAGCGGCCGGGACATCGATTGACGGAATACTGGCATCCGCTGGGGCCAGTCGGCGTGATTTCGGCATTCAATTTCCCCGTCGCAGTTTGGGCATGGAATGCGATGATCGGGCTCGTGTGCGGCGACCCGATCGTGTGGAAGCCCTCGGAGAAAACGCCGCTGAGCGCGATCGCGTGTCAGCGGATCATGCAAAAGGTGATGAAGGAAACGTCTTCGCCCGCAGGAATCTCGAGCTTAGTGATTGGCGGCGCGGATGTTGGCCAAGCGCTCAGCGCGTCGCCGCGATTGCCGCTGATTTCGGCGACCGGCAGCGTACCGATGGGCCGAGCGGTTGCGAAAACAGTGGCCGAGAGATTAGGGCGCTCACTGCTCGAGCTCGGTGGCAACAATGGGATGATAGTAACGCCGTCTGCGGATCTGAAATTGGCAGTGCGTTCCATTGTGTTCGCGGCGGCCGGCACGTGCGGTCAACGGTGCACCACGCTGCGCCGATTGATCGTGCACGAATCCATCGCCGATGACTTACGCGACCGCATTCTAGCCGCGTACAAGCAACTACCGGTCGGTGACCCGACGCAGGACGGCGTGCTCGTAGGCCCGATGATTGATCAACGAGCATATGATGCGATGCAGTCCGCACTCACGATTGCCCGCGAACAAGGTGGCAAAGTGCACGGCGGTGAACGTGTAACGCAAGGTGTGCCGACGGGCGGATATTACGTTCGGCCGGCGGTGGTCGAAATCTCGGCGGATGCCCGCATTCTGCAGCAGGAAACGTTCGCTCCGATTCTGTATTTGATGCGGTATCGGAATCTCGACGATGCGATTCGGATTCACAACGATGTTCCGCAAGGCCTTTCGTCGGCGATCCTCACGCGCGACGTGCAGGAGGCTGAACGATTTACGTCGGGGGCCGGTTCCGATTGCGGAATCGCGAATGTCAACGTCGGCACGAGCGGCGCCGAGATCGGCGGCGCATTCGGCGGCGAAAAAGAGACAGGCGGCGGCCGCGAATCGGGCAGCGACTCATGGAAAGCGTATATGCGCCGCACAACCAGTACCGTCAATTACTCAAATGACTTGCCACTAGCGCAAGGCATTAAGTTTGACGTGTAATGAAAGTCTTACTTTAAGTTCGGCGAGCCGCGCGCATAGTGCGATCGTATTTGGCGATCTTCTGACATCGGAGCCTGGCCCTATCTCGCTCTCACGACGGCGTACGCTACGGCGGTTTCCTCTTGGCGCGAAACGAAGTACATGAGCGCACGGGACAGCGAAACGGCGGCTCGATGCGGCCAAGATTCGCTTTCTCGTGAGCTGATGTGATCGGACGCCGTTGGGAGGAGCAGCAGCCGGTCGTGAAACCGGCTGCTGCCCTGTCGATGGAACGACCTAACGGGGAGTCGAGGGAGTAACACTTGCAATCCGGACAATTGTGAGTGCGTTGCAGTAAACTACGGTTGCTTCTACTTTGGTTGGAGAATGCAACACGCGTACCACCGCGATTAAAATAACGAAGCGCGCGGTCTACCATTGAAGGTTCAGAAAAAGCCGCACGAATTTCAGCGTCGTCGCCTCGATTGGCTGAGCTTGCAGGCAAGCATGCAATGAAGATGTTGGTCTCATTGCGAGAAAATGTCCAAAATCGAGACGTCCGAGACCCATCTAAGTGGTGTCCCTCACGGTTTCGGCTCGACTACGGCTCGTTCAAAATCGGCTACGAAATATCGGTTGCCTTTTTTGATAACGTGGTGCCCTTCCGCGGCGAGGCGTGCCCGAAGGTTTTTGATTCCGCCCGGGTATTTCGGGTTCAGTTCGCCGCCAGCTTTGAGCGTCCGCCAATAGGGAGTGATGCGCTTGCGGCCAGATTGCTCGTCTTCATCCGCCGCGTGCGAAGCGATCCAAGCGAAAATCCCTGTGGTCATTGGGCAGGCGATCGTTGCATCGTGGCGAGCCGCGAGCGCTCGGCGGATGGCGTCGATGGTTGTGAGCTTTCCGCGGCGGATCGTTTTCATCAGCGCGTCAACTTCGAGTGGAGCAGGAATAACAAATGTGCCGGTGCCCCAGCGTTTGGATTTTGACGCGTCGATTTTGACGATCTTGGGGAAATCCTTGCTATCTGCGAGTTTTTCGCGCCACGTTCGTTTTTTCTTCGCGGTACTCATTGAGTCTCGATCGGAATCTGGATTTCGATGACGTACTTTTGGGATTGCTCCGAAGGAACATCCCGATGGCTTTTATGATAAGCTTCCCGCGTTGGTAAAGAAATCGCGGAGCGTGGTACGTCCACATTCAGATACGAACGCGCACTCCCCAAGGCAGGAACGGTTGATTTCAACGCAGTTTACCGCAGAACTGTGTCGCTGAGCGGGGTCACGCGGGCGGCTGTCACATGCGTCCGACTGAATTCGGCGATGTAACCGCGATTGCCGACGACGCCGACACGACGGCCCACGTACGGCTGGAGATTCATGTCTGGTGTCGGTGTGACGAACGTGAGCACCTGACCGTGTTCGTCGACGAGAGCGAACTGCGGCGCACCCGGGCGGCGTGACACGACGGGTCGCAGAACGCCGACCGCGTCATAGGGCGTGCCAGTAGCTGCGGCCGCGACTTGTCCGGGAACCGGAGTGACTGGTGAACTGCTGGCAGGATTCGCCGTACTTGTCGGCGCACCGGCCCGATGGCTAATGGCTGCAAATTGATTGATTTTATTTAGTGTTGCCTGGACAGCATCGCGATCTTCGGGCGTCTGTGTCCGGCTCATCAATTGGGTTGCGTCGCGTTGCAGGCCCTCGGTGTTCCACAAATTTACGGGAGCAGATGCCATTCGCGAGAGGCGAATTTCAATGCTTGTTAAATCGTGATGTAAATCGTCTTGAGGAGTGGCTGCCACCTTCGATACCGATGGTGCTGGACTGGCTGGGGCCGTCGAGGTTGCAGGGGAAGTCGGCGTAACAGGCTGTGCAGCTGGCGCTGAGTTCGACGTGATGGAAGTCGCGATCGGGGTTGTTGGGATTAGCGGGGGGGCTACTGTGTCGTTTAATCCCGAACTTTTCGACAAGGAAGTCGCGCTACCATCGTTCTTCGACTCAGCCGTTGTCCCTTTGGTGGGTGCGGACGATTCGGCTGAGACTTGCTGAATAGGCCCCGTGCGTTCGACGAGCGATGATTGGATCCAACGGAACTCGCCCGCGGGCGGCGCAATCTTGTACCACGTTTCTCCGCCGAAGCTTTCTTCTCCCAGCACTTCAACAGTCTCGCCTTTTTTGAGGCGGACCTGCGATGCGTTGTGTTTGTCGCTCAGACGACTACCGATTCGGGAAGCTGCATCATCTTTGTTGACTTCTCCCAGCCCGCCTTCCCGCACGGATAGGTGGCGTGCTGCGACCCAGCTGAAACTATTTGGCGTTGGCCGAATGCCGAGCCAGCCGCCGGGCTTCTCGCGATAGACTTCGACGCGATCGCCTCTTGCGAGCGTATCGGTCGGGTAGAATTTATCGCCGGGCCCGCTTTGGATCGTGGCGCCCGATGCAACGACGCGTGCTTCGTACGGTTTTACTTCCACCGCCTGTGCGGTGACTCCACTGACGATGGTAGCCACGGCCGCAATGAGGCATTGAAAAGCGCGACGGTTAAATTGCAGGCATTGCATTGGATGAATCCCCAGCGGGAATCTCTTCGCTCAATAACGAACGATCGGGCCGAAATCTGCCAGCTTTTAGTCAAATTCGTGCGGCCCCTCAAGATCACAGCGATGCGGGCACTGCTTGCTGGTTCGACTTCCGCGCGGCTGTTACGATGAAGTGTGATGCTAGCGAAGGCGCAACATGCAACCTACTCATCTTGGCCCGTACGTAATCGACAAACCGTTGGGAAAAGGCGGCATGGGCTCGGTGTACGCGGCGACCGACCCGCAGACCGGGCAGCGGGTGGCGATCAAGGCCTTAAGCCCGCACTTGGCATCCGCCGAAGGGTTTCGCGAACGGTTTGAGGCGGAGATCGAGTCGCTCAAAACCTTGCGGCACGATGGCATCGTCCGCCTCTATGGCTACGGTGAGCAGGATGGCATCCTGTTTTATTCGATGGAATTGGTCGATGGGATTAGCCTGGAAGACGAGCTGAAAGCCGGGCGACGATTCAACTGGCGCGAGGTGACGAGCATAGCGATCCAATTGTCACTCGCGCTCAAGCACGCTCACGACCACGGCATCGTGCACCGCGACATCAAACCCGCAAACATTCTGTTAGGCGAGGATGAGCGGGTGAAGTTGGCAGACTTTGGCATTGCGCGGTTGTTTGGTGCGACGTCGCTGACGACAGCGGGCGGAGTGCTGGGGACGGCCGATTACATGTCTCCGGAGCAAGCCGACGGGCGGCCCGTGACTGCCCGCTGTGACCAATACAGTTTGGGTGGTGTAATCTACGCGCTCCTTGCGGGGCGACCTCCGTTTCGTGCGAAGAACCTGCCGCAGATGTTGCAGCTGCAGCGATTTGCGAATCCGGAGCCCGTGCGCCGCTATGCACCAGAGACGCCAGAGCAATTGGAACACGTCGTAATGCAATTGCTGGCGAAAGATCCCGCGGATCGCTTTCCCAACACGCAAGTCCTGGCCCGCCATCTGCAAGCGATGGTCAATGCATTGTCTCGGCCAGCGGCCGATGACTTTTCGCTCGCATCCGAGCAGTCGCCGGCTGCACGTTATCTTGGCCCGGTCCATGAATCGATCTCGACGGACGCAACCCAGGCAGAGCCGAACACGGATGAGAAGTTAAATGTAAGAGCGAACCGAGATCCCAATAGCACCTTAAACGCCTCCGCTTCGCAAAATGCAGCAACACTTGCCGCAAACGAGAGTTTGGCGCGGGCGAGCAGCCGGGGTGTGGCTACGGCGCGCGAAACGGGTACCGCTGCAGCCGCGCCGGCCCCCGTCGAACGACTCACTCGTTTTACGACTGTTGAGGATGAAGAAGCGCTGCGCTCGAATCAGCAAGAACGTCCCTGGCTGCTCATGATCGCGCAGCTCTGCGTTTTTGTCATTATTATCGCGGCGGCAGGCGGTGCGATTATGTATCTGTCACGACCCCCTTCGGCGGATAAACTCTACGCCGCCATCACGACACGCGTGGCGGGCGACGACGACGCATCGCTGGGAAAGGCCGAGAACGAAATCAACGACTTTCTCGCTCGCTTCCCCGATGACTCGCGGGCTGAACTTCTGCGCACTTATAGCGAGCGGATGCAGCTCGACAAACTCGAGCGCAAACTCCAGCGCCAAATACGCAGTGGGTGGTCGCTCAATACGTCGTTGCTGCCGGTCGAGCAGTTGTATCTCGATGCAGCGTCGATGGCGAATTATTCGCCCGACAAGGCGTTGGCAATGCTCGGTTCGATGATTGATTTGTACGACAATGATGCTCTAGTGGATGCCAAGAGTTTGCCGGCGGTAGCAACGAGCAAAAAAGTTGCCGATCGAGATGCGGCCGAGCGTACGACGAACGTCGTGCAACTTGCCAAGCGTCGTATAAAAGGATTGCGGGCGGATCTTGCCAAGCAGCATGAACAACAATTGGCAGCAATTGAAGAACGATTGAACGCCGCCGACCGCCTAAAGGCGAGCAATCCTCAGCAGTCGGCCGCGATATTACAGGCAATTGTGAATCTGTATTCGGATGAGGCTTGGGCAGCGGATGCTGTACGCCGGGCTCGCGACGAACTTGAAGAAGCAAAAAAATAATGCGAATGAGACACGATAAAAGTCACTCAATATTCGAGCGAGCCAAACAACTCATGCCGGGCGGCGTGAACAGCCCAGCCCGCGCGTTTGGGGGCGTGGGGGGCGAGCCCATCGTGGTGAGCCGCGGCGAAGGGGCATACCTATGGGACGCCGATGGAAATCGCTACATCGACTATATCGGGTCGTGGGGTCCGCTGATTTTCGGGCACGCGAATCCGCATGTCGTTGAAGCGGTGATCGCGGCTGCGCGGCGAGGGACGAGCTTCGGTGCCCCGACGGCTGCAGAAAACGAACTAGCGGAGCTTATCGTTGACGCTGTGCCGAGCATCGAAAAAGTGCGGCTGGTAAGCTCCGGGACCGAAGCGACGATGAGTGCGATTCGACTCGCGCGTGGTTACACGGACCGCGCTGTGATCGTGAAGTTCGCGGGGAATTACCACGGGCATGTCGATAGTTTGCTCGTGGCGGCCGGAAGTTCGGCCGCAACGCTCGCAGTGCCAAATTCGCCGGGGGTTACGGAGGGAACGAGCCGCGACACGCTGGTGCTACAGTACAACGACGTTCCTGGTTTGAAATCGGCGTTTGACGAGCATGGTGCCCGGATTGCGGGAGTAATTTTCGAGCCCGTCGTGGGAAATATGGGCGTGGTGGTGCCGAGTGCAGAGTTTCTTGCCGCATTGCGTTTCCTAAGTCGCAAAAGCGGATCGCTGCTGATTTGCGACGAAGTGATGACCGGCTTTAGAGTCGCATACGGCGGCGCGCAACAATTGCTGGGTATCGAACCCGATATCACGACGCTTGGGAAAATCGTCGGGGGCGGGCTGCCGGTTGGCGCGTACGGCGGCCGGGCCGAAATCATGGATCACATTTTGCCTATGGGGAAAGTGTTTCAAGCGGGAACGCTCAGCGGAAATCCGCTGGCGACCGCGGCTGGGTGTGCCATGTTGAAGCTGCTGCGCGATGAATCGCCCTACGAGAGACTCGAAGGGCTGAGCACTCGGTTAGCCGACGGCTTGCGCAAAGCTGCTGCGAAAGCGGGCGTCGAACATCAAATCGCGCGCGTCGGCAGTATGATGACGTTGTTCTTCGCAAGTGAACCGGTCATCGATTGGCCGTCCGCCAGTCGCAGCGATACCGAAAAATTTGGCCGCTGGTTTTGGGAGATGCTCGATCGCGGCGTGTATTTACCTTGTAGCCAATACGAAGCGCTGTTTGTATCGGCTGCTCACAGCGAAGAGGACATCGACGCAACGGTCGCCGCAGCTTCCGAATCGTTCGCGGCCTGCTGATTCTCGGTAATGCAATCAAAGCGCCGCGTTGCTGATCACAGTGGCTTTTTTTCCTCAGCTGCGCTCGCGCGGTAGTATTGCGGCAATAGTTGCCAAAGGTCGTCACGCTCTCCGGCCTCATACTGCTGCCAGGCAACATGACCGACGGCTTCCGCCATTGGCTGCCATAATTCTGGTCGGATGATTTTAACGCCCTCTGGAATTCGCTCAGATAATCGAGTCAACGCAGTGCCAGCCACGGCATCGCCTTGAGTGAGTTCGGTTAACCAATCGTTCTGTGAAATTATGTGCGTAGGTTGTTCGAGGCGTAATTGTTGCGAATCGTCGCGAACAAATTTTGCAGCGAATAGTTCTTGTCGCTGTGCATCGAGCACCGCCCACAGAGGAGCATTCGATAGCGGAGCTTGATGCGCGAGCGCCATGAGCGTGTTGACACCGATCACTTCTGCGCCGACCGCATAAGCGAACGCCTTCGCCGTGGTGACACCGATTCTCAGTCCGGTAAACGAACCGGGGCCAACCGCAACAGCAACAAGTTCAACGGAATCAGGCGACCAATCTGATTCACGAAGCAAACGTTGTATAGCCGGCGCTAAGGCTTGAGCCGTTCGTTGTTCGCCACCTAAAGCGATTTGGTGGATGAGTCGGCTGCCATCGTCGCCGCCGTTAAGTGTGGCGACTGAGCCATGTCGCCCAGAAGTTTCGATTGCCAAGATGCGTCTGTCGCCGTCCATCCTTCCAGAGTTGCCTAACCCTTAAGAAGCCGCAAGTGGATGGGGAGTAGATGGACCGTAAATACGTTTTAAAGTGCAGAGCGGGGTCGTTGCCGCTTGACCCTCGCAAGCGGTACTTTTAGACTAGCGGATTACAGCGATGCGGCGGACAAGGGGCGTCTCGTGTTGCCGTCGCTATATCAAACCCCTGACGCGCCGAAGCGAGCCGTGACTTGAAACGGGCTATCATTAGCGACATTCACGGCAACCTGGAAGGGCTCCAGGCAGTGCTGGCCGATGCCAAAGGACAAGGCGTAGAAGAAATCTTCTGCCTGGGCGACATCATTGGTTATGGGCCGAACCCTTGCGAATGTCTCGACTTGGTTATCGAACGGACTCGCGTTTGCCTGCTAGGCAATCATGATCAAGGGGCGTTGTTCGATCCCGAAGGTTTCAACACCGGTGCCGAGCGTGCCATTTTTTGGACGCGCGATCAGCTTGAGAATTCAAAGGGCGACCGGGCTGCCATTGACCGGCGGTGGGATTTCTTCGGCGCCCTTCCCCGCACGTATCGGGACGGTAAGTGGATGTACGTCCACGGCTCGCCGCGCAATCCGGTGAATGAATATGTCTTCCCGGAAGACATTTACAATCAGAAAAAGATTGAAAAGCTGTTCAACATGGTCGAGTTCGGCTGCTTCCAGGGTCACACACACGTGCCTGGCGTGTTCACGGAAAGCCGTAACTTTATTACGCCCGACGAGCTGGGCTACGTATACCATTACGAACAGCAGAAGTTCATGTGCAACGTTGGCTCGGTGGGCCAGCCGCGCGATGGCGATCCGCGATCATGTTACGTCATCCAAGAGCCGAATCAGCTGACGTTTCGCCGCGTCGATTACGATCCCGGCGAAACTGCCAATAAAATCTACAACATTCCCGATCTGGACGATTTCTTGGGCGATCGGATTAAACAGGGACGCTAGTTAGTTGTTCGTTGTTGGTGGATAGTCGTTGGGAACCGATTCTCACCGCGATCCACTGACAACTATCCACTATCGACCAACAACTGACAGTGAATGGTAAATAGCGGTTGCCCTGCGACGCTAACATCTCCCAAAGGATTTTTTAAGTTGGACCAACGCCGATTTATTGCATTTTTGCTGATGTCAATCGGCGCGATGCTGTTATTCAACCGCATCTTTCCTCCGCCGCAGCCTGCTGCGCCGCCGGCAGGGCAAGTCGCGAACGCTCCGGCCGATGAAAAGGCAAAGAAAGACGAGGCGCCAGCCAACGCTGGTGCGAAAGAGGAGAATCCGCCAAAAGATGCCGCCGAAAAACCGGCTGCAAACATCGGACCTTTGCCAGCAGTAGCTGCCGCCAATGCCGCCGAGCAATATGTCGCGCTTGGCTCGCTCGACATGAACAGCGACTACCGAATGCTCGTAACCCTGACGAGCGCCGGCGCCGCCGTTCATCGTGCGGAAATGGCTAGTTCTCGATTCCGCGACCAACACGACTGGAGCGGCTACCTTGGCGATCTGGAATTGAAAGATGCGGCGGGTGGCGTGCAGGTTCAAGTGGTTGGCGCAGGCACACCGGCCGCGAACGCGACGGCTGAAGGAAAGCCGGCGCCAATTGAAAGCGGCGATACCATCGTTGGCATCGGTAGTCCGCAAATCACAACGATCAAGAGCGCAATAGAGTTCAACAGCATCCTTGCTCAGACTGAGCCTGGCCAAGAAATCGTGATGCAAGTTCGGCACGGAGATGGCCCTCCGCAGCCCCGAATCGTGCGGCTCGTGCGCCGACCTCTCGCAGTGCTGCGTCCCGAAGCTGAGAATTATGCACTGCGCGGTGCGCCGCTCCCCGCCGGTTTCGTCGATCCTCCCTCGTTTCTCGTTAGCATCGCCTCGCTCAACAACGTAGTGCTTCAAAAGGATGATGCGCAGAAGCTCGCGAACCTGTTGCAGTCAGGGACCTGGGAGTTGGCTGAACATGACGAGTCGTCTGCAACATTTCGGCGTGCATTGCCAGAATTGAAGCTTGAGATTACGAAGCGGTACAAACTAGCTCGGGCCAAGCCAGAGGATCGCGATAATCCGAACTTCCCCGCCTACGATCTGCAGCTGGAAATCGAGTTGCACAACACGAGCGATGCAAAGCAATCTGTGGCGTATCGATTGGATGGTCCCACGGGAATGCCGCTCGAGGGTTGGTGGTATGCTCGGAAGATTAGCCAAAGCTGGGCCGGCGGCGGGTTGCGAGACGTGGCGGTCCGTTTCGTCGGTAGCCCCGAACTATCGATCAATGATTCGCAAATCGCTAAAGGAAAAGTCCCCCCCATGGGCGACGGCCAATCGCTTGCTTATGGAGGTGTCGACGGCCAATACTTTTCCGCAATGTTAATACCGCAGGTCGCGGCGCTCGACGACGTGTGGTTTGAGACGACCGAGGCGGTCGTCGTTGGTCCGACCCCCGAGCCGCGCGATATGGCTTACACAAATGTCACGAGCCGGATGACGCGCAAAGCGATCGACTTGGCTCCCGGCGCCACGTTTAGCGACAAGTATCGAGTTTTCATCGGTCCGAAGCGTCCGGAGCTGTTGGCCGAATACTATCCCGCGAACGATCCGAATTACTCGCTGAAGGACCTCCTGTATTACGGCTGGTTTGGCTCGGTTGCCCGCGCCATGCTCTTCATACTGCACATTTTCTATCGAATGGTCGGCAATTACGGGATCGCGATTCTGATGCTCACGATTCTGGTGCGCATGTGCATGTTCCCGATTAGTTTCAAGCAGACACAAAATATGGCGCGGATCCAGGCTCTCAAGCCCGAAATGGATCGCATCAACGAAAAGTACAAAGACGACCTGCAGAAAAAATCGCAAGCCACGCAAGACCTCTATCGCAAGAACAAGATCAATCCGGTTGCTGGTTGCTTGCCAATGTTTCTGCAGTTGCCGATCTTCATGGGCTTATACCGAGCCCTGATGGTCGACGTCGAACTTCGGCAAGCGCCGTTTTTTGGCCAATCAATCCCCTGGTGTTCGAATCTTGCCGCGCCGGATATGTTGTGGAACTGGTCGTCGATCATGCCCGAGTTTATCACGAAGGCGCAAGGTCTATTCGGTCTCGGGCCCTATCTAAACATATTTCCGCTCATCACGGTTTGCTTGTTCCTCGTCACGCAACAGATGACGATGCCTGCTCCCACGAACGATCAGGGAGCGATGCAACAAAAGATGATGAAGTACATGACGCTATTCATGGGCCTCATGTTTTACAAGGTGGCGAGTGGCCTGTGCTTGTACTTCATCGCCTCCAGTTTGTGGGGCATCGCGGAACGAAAGTTGTTGCCGAAGCCGAAAACGGCTGATGCGCTTGCTGCCGGTGGTTCGTTCGCTGATGGCAAGCGTTCCAGTGGTGGAAACACGAATGGAAGCACGAATGGCCGCTCTGGATCAAAAAAATCGAAGACCGGCAAAAAGAAGTAGGATAACGCAGCCGGTGCAAACGCAATGTGATGTCGTATAACTTAGACGACACAATCTGTGCGATCAGTTCCGCTGCGGGCGGAGCAGCACGCGGGATTATCCGAATCACTGGCCCCCAAGCGATCTCGATCTCCGCACACGTTTTCTCGGGCGATCGCGGCGGCCAACTAAGAAATCTTGCCGTACCTTCGGTGATTTCTGGAACGCTGCAAATCGGCAAAAACCTGGATTTAAACGCGCCATGCGTAGTATGCGTCTGGCCTACCGCACGAAGCTACACGCGCGAGCTGGTCGTTGAACTGCACACGATCGGTTCGCCCCCGCTACTGCAAGTCGTGACAGAATCGCTATGTTCCCGCGGTGCTCGCTTAGCCGAGCCGGGCGAGTTCACGCTGCGAGCATTCTTAGCCGGTCGGCTCGATCTCACGCAAGCCGAAGCGGTATTAGGCGTCATTGACGCCGGAAGCCACGATGAATTGCATTCAGCCCTCGCGCAGCTCGCCGGTGGCCTGGCTCAGCCGTTCAAGCAAGTGCGCGATCAGTTGGTACAGTTGTTGGCCGAGTTAGAAGCAGGACTCGACTTTGTCGACGAAGATATCCGATTCATTTCGCATCAGGAAATTCTCGAGGCGATTGAGTCAATGAATCAGGGACTAGAAACCCTCCGACAGCAGATTGACTCGCGTCGAACGGCGCGAGTGTTGCCGCGAGTAGTTTTGCTTGGCCCTCCCAATGCCGGGAAGAGTAGTTTGTTCAATGCGATTGTCGCCCGCTCCGGCGAGCGCACAAAGCCAGCTGCTTTGGTTTCATCGCAGCGGGGAACAACCCGCGACTATCTCACGGCAACGGTATCCAACGGGGGAACGGTATTCGAATTGGTAGATACCGCCGGCATCGAGGCGCCCTTCTTAAGCGATGAGCCAACAATCGGTGCGGCCGCGCAATCACATGCTGCCGAACAACGGCGGTGCGCCGAACTTCGCGCGTACTGCATCGACGCAAGAAATTGGAGCGGCAGGTCTCAGGAAAGCACTTTCAATCTTGATACCGACGACTGCCACTTGATCGTTGTGACAAAGTCGGACCTCATGCCGAAAACCTGGTCGGCCACTTCGAACGCATTGCATGATTTTAAGGCTGGTTCAGTCGTTATCGTTACAAGTACCGTAACAGAAGTAGGTCTGGATGAACTCGGAAGTTCCGTTCAACGTCATCTAGCGGCTGAGGCCCCTCCGGGCCGAAGATCAGTCGTCGCCGCCACCGCCGAGCGCTGCCGCGAAAGCGTTCGCCTAGCCGAATCTGCGCTAAAACAAGCATACGACGCGGCCGAAAAATCCCTCGGTGATGAATTGGTGGCTGCAGAGTTGCGCGTGGCATTGGCGGAGTTAGGGAAAATCATCGGCGTAGTTTACACAGACGATCTACTTGAACGTATTTTTAAGACCTTCTGCATCGGCAAATGATTCTTCGACACCCGGGCTAGTATCCAGCAAAAATCCAACATCTCGTTTTAACTCTTAGCGGTATGCAACCATGGACCTCACAAATAAACGAGCGCTAATCACAGGCGGCACGAAGGGCATCGGAGCGGCCATCGCAATCGATCTGGCTCGGCAAGGTTGCAATGTTGCGATCAACGGACGCCACGCGGACGCAGAAGCGGCACAAGTTCAAAAGGCGATTGAGTCAATCGGACGTAAGTGCACATTTCTGATCGCCGACGTCGCCCGTGCGACGGAAATCGACCGGCTTGTGCGAGAAACGGAATCTGCACTTGGCGGCATTGAGGTTCTCGTCCATTCCGCTGGCGGTGCGTCACTCGGTTCGATCGACGAATGCTCGCCGGAGCAATGGATGGCAACATTCGACGTCCACGTTCACGCAGCGTACTATCTTTGCCGCGCAGCGCTACCCATCATGCGACGAGAGCGCGAGGGAGCCGTCGTCCTTATTTCGTCCGTCGCGGGCCTGCGCGGCGTGCCAAAGCACTTGGCGTATGCAACTGTAAAGGGCGCGATCCTGCAATTCACACGCAGCCTGGCCCGAGACGAGGCGGACCACAACATTCGAGTCAATTGCGTAGCGCCGGGCATCATCCGAACACGTTTTCATGACGCAATGACGCCGGAAGCAAAAGCCCACAATTTGGCCGCTCGAATTCCACTCCATCGCGAAGGTACGTCTGAGCAGGTAGCCGAGGCAGTTCGCGCCCTCGTGACAAATGACTTCATCACCGGCGAAGTGCTCGTCGTAGACGGCGGCACGTCGATGCAAGTTTGCCGCTGAATCTGTGTGGTTGATCAACCTTGCCACAAGGCGTCAAAAGCGGCGATATTGAAAGTCAGTGGCATTTCAGGCGGAGATGCAAATCTCACGCGAACCCGACACGCAAGCGTGTCGTCTGGCCATAGGCCGGTTTGGCCGTTTATACTGGTCAAGTACGAATACATGGGGATGTGGCGGAATTGGCAGACGCGCTAGACTTAGGATCTAGTTCCTTTACCGGAGTGCAGGTTCGATTCCTGTCATCCCCATTCGATGAAGCGGCAGATTTTGCCAGGCAACGCGTGGCATCAGCTCACTCGAAGTTGTCACTGTAACTAGGCTCGCGGAGCCGCAGCGCGACGAAAAGCCCGTCGACGGTTCCGCCCGCACTCTTCACGTAGTACAATGTGCCGACGGTTGCCGCGAACTTCGTTCTCGCGCAGCCGCTTAATTTCAAGCATCTTGCTTGAGCTCGTAGCTCAGTTGGTAGAGCAACGGACTTTTAATAGAAAACGTCGGTTTTTAGCTCAAGCTGCAAAAACCAATAAATGCCTTGTTTCTTAGCCGGAATCTTAGTTTCGGCATCCGTTGAATAGTACCCATTTATTCCCAAAAAGAGCTACTCGCGGGTGTACGTACACCCGGTCATAGGGCATCGTGGAGAGCATACGTGCTCGCTGCACACAGCTGTAAGCACCGCTTGCCGCCCACCTCGCTACGCTCCATTCAAAGTGGCGAGTTGGCTACTTTGCAATCGCCTCCGCCTTCACGTAGATCTCTCGTGGCGCCGCGTCAAAAAACTTGAACAATGCCGGGCACAGCCAGCCTTCCCTCGGCGGATCATCCGTGTGGTACCAGTTGCCTTCCATTTCTTCTCGGACCCAAGTGGCCCGTTTTTGGAATCCTGGAAATGGCTGGGTTGAGAACAGCAGCCTAAAACCCTGGAGGGCGTTCGGAATATCCTTCACGAGCTCATCGATCATCTCCGGGATCCCAAACACAAAGGGCTCCTGCTGCAGGTCCCTGGCCGGATCGTCGAAGACCCAAGTCCCGGCGTGCCAGTAGGAAGCGATCACGAAAATCTGGTTGGGCATGGGGGTCCTTACAGTCAACCAGCACCACTTAGGCGTCCAAATGTCTGCCGCGATATAAGCAGTGCTCACTTTAGAGCTGAACGTCATTTCGCTCGCTTACGACGGTTTCGAGCTTCGGCTCTTCTTTTCCTTTGCTTGGCGTTTCGCCAACGCTCGCGAAGTTCGTGAATTGAAAGTACGCCTTTTTCGCCTTTGTGGAGCATGGCATGGCAATTTGGACACACGGGACGCAAATCCTCGTCGGGATTGGTCTCACGCGGAGCGTCATGCACCGAAAAGGGATACAAGTGGTGAACATGGATAAAGCCTATTCCCAACTCGCCATAAGTCTCTTCGAAGTTCATTTCGCACACACTGCAGGAATAGCCTTGCCTCGCGACACACTGCTCTCGAGCGATACGGTCTCGCTCGTAGGCATTTACAAAGATTCTGATTTTCTTGCCCTCAAAAAACTGCGTAACCTCATCCGCAATTAGTTGGTTGGAAAGTTTTTCGACGTCGAATGCCACTCGTGCCTTCTTAAGCTGACTTTTTGTCGAGACATCCTTCTGAGGCCGGCCACTTGATGTTTTGCCTATTCTCGCAGCGTACTTTGGAATGCTTTCCTCTACTGATGCCGACTGGCCCATCGGGAAGAAACGCGGATACGCGTCTTTTAATCTTAGGTAAACCGGTCGTGAAAACTCTCGATCGCTTAATTGATATCCACCCCATCCGTCACCTTGGAAGTGATCGTGTCCCCACTGAGACATAACTGTCCTGATCGTTTTATCAGGAGTCCGACCGCGTGGCAGACCGTTGCAAAGGTTACGACGCAGAATTTCCTTCGCGACATATTTTGGTGTTTGCCACGTCTTTTCCGGAATTTCCCAGAGAACGACGAGCGCTGCTTCCCAAAGATGCATGCGAATTCCTCGGTGCTACTAGTTAAAAGCCACGAATCCCAATTGCCAAGGTGACTTGATCAGGTCAATTACTTTGGAAGCTTCGAAGGCGACGCATTAGTCGCCACCGAGCGGGACAAGGAACCGTGCGGTGGATAACACATCGGACCCCAGTCCTGATCGGCCCCGCGTTCAATCCAGATCTGCAAGAACATTGGCAGTAGATGCCCGAGCATGCACACGCAATGACGTAACGAAGTTCGGTTAAGCTTGCCTCCATACGTGGCCGCACCGTGCACGAGCTGGCACCGCATCAGGTAAATCCGATCCAACAGCTCATCGAGGATTGTCGTCCACCTCTCGGCCAAGTACCAACTCTGGGCCGTACTCTTCATCCTTCTAACATGACCATTTCCCTGCCTCGAAGGATCTCGCCAGTAAGAAGTGCTGAGACATTCATCCTCTAAGAGCGACATAACCAGACGTTTATGCTCCTGCAGTGTGGCCACCATGTAATTGTTTGCGTCGAGAAGCAGGATGCGATCCACAAACGCCCGCCAACACTCGCGGTCCTGAAGGGGCTCCCGCCTCACGCGATCCCATTGGCCATAGAGTGAATTGAACGCGATCCAGAGACTCACCAGGGCGAGATCGCTATCGACCTTTTGGTCCATCGCCTCGACGCGAGCGATCCAGCTGCAGGCTCGATGAAAACGAATGAGTGTTGCCTGGCCAAGGGAGATGCTTGTTAATCGTTCCTTGTGTGGCTTCCAGCGGCGGCGTAAGTCACGAACCGAGACGACCTCGTTCATCGGAACCCCTCGAAAAAAGAGATGAGGATAAAGAATATCGGCGTAGGCGTATTGTACTTGGCCGAACGGCGTTTTCCATTACTCGCATCGGTCGGTGCCATTCCGCGAGTACTCCACCAACCAGCAAAACAAATTCGCCAGCTCCATTTCTCTGACGCTGCCACATCGAGCCGCCACAAGATTCGGATTGCCCACGACGATGGCCAGCGTCTTGGCCCGCGACACCGCAACGTTCAGCCGATTTGGATCGAGTAGAAACTCGGCTCTCCAAATTTCACTGCCAACAAGACCATCGGATCATCGGAGGTCGTGTTTGGCAGCCTGCAGCTCCTCATTCGGTGCGCTACAAATCCCATAAAGTTGTGCCCGAACTAACCCATCCGAAGTCTCAATCGCATCGCTCGACTGAAGTAAACGCAGTCCGACGCTGCTATTTGGATGTTGGTAGTCTTCGTAGTCCTGCGAGTACCTGCGATGCTTAGGGCGAGATCCATCATTCGGATCTGCATACACCAAAATGATGTACTTCGACAAATCGGGGGCACATCGACGACCAAACAGTTTCTCAACGCAGGATCGGAACTCGGCGACGTTCTTATCTCCTGCTCCACCTTTGTATCCTCGGTGACGACCATCGTACGGCTCAAAACGCTTCGGGTGATGATAAAATTTGAATTCGATGAAGCTGCTCTCAACGCCTTTTCTAAGAACTAGATCGATTTTGTCGCACTCGATGAATTGTTCGACGTTGGGAAACCTTTTAGCCAGAGAGCGGCAGAAGAAATACCGCAGGACCGATTCCGTCCATCTGTTCGGTGGCATTTCCAAAAACTCCAGCTTCAGGAACTCGACTAGATCTCGAAATGATTCCCCTACAACTTCGTTCATGGCGAGCCTCTTCCGTTTCCACCCGTAAAGTCACACACGACGCTAAGGCGATACCGCCAATTCTCTTATGCCTACCCAATGATCGCCAGCGGCTTTCACTCGGCGGGTTTGAGCAGTCTCCGGGCGGAAGCAGACCTTAATAAGCCGGAGCAGTCAGGACTTTGCCATCGGCGGTGTAGATCGTGAATTTGCTTGGACCTGGGCTAAGGTCGAGGCCGCTGATTCCCATCCCCATAGTGCACCGCCAACCAGATCGTAGGTTCATCCGGCGTCGTCCACTCCACGCGGTGCTTCTTATGAGCTGGAATGTTTACGAAATCGCCCGGCTTCATCTCGATGGTGTGATCCTCAAACTGCAGTCTTGCCGCCCCTTTGAGCACGCAAACCCATTCGTGCTGATCTTGGTCGTACCAGAATCCGTCGGGCGAGGCGTGGCCGTGGGAGATGATTCGTTCGATGCGAACGTGCGGGGTCTTGGCCAGCGTGTCGGAAAGTTCATCTCGTAGGTTTGCAACAAGGTCCACAAATAAGTTACTGGATTTGCTAAGTGTCGCGACCTCTTCCTAATTGATTTGGCAACCAAGTCAATAAAAACGGTCTTCGCAATACTAAAGGTCTAGTCGTTGTGCAATTGCAGTATCGACAACCTGTTTAACAAACTCCGTCCGATTGTTGAGCGCAAACTTTGATTTGAACGCCTCACGTCCCACTTCTACGCACAGCTTCCCCAAGAATTCGTCAGCAAAAGAAGATGAGAGGTTCTCAACTCCCGTGAAGTCAATCATCACACGACCATCACAGAGTTCATGAAGATTGAGAGCTTCCACTCTCGCGAACGCCCCATCTTCTCGTGTTCCAAGACCCGGGGCCCGCTTTTCCACTGGATACACAACATTGCCGTAGTGGTCTTCAAGATCATCCAAGAATCTGTCAACCGGAGTATGTCCCCCGAGCACATCCGAGATTTCGATTGGCCGCTCGAAGTCAATTTGAAAATCGACCATCGTTGAATTGTTCTCGTGAGAAAGAAATGGAACTCGATTCCCGATCTTACGCTCGCCATCCACGAGTCCGTAGAAGCCAGAGCCCGACGTTAGCGTAAGCCGCCCGGAATTGCTTGCAACAATGTCGTGAAGTCCCCAAAGTCCGTTGCCCATTCCCTTTCCTGACGTCACACCTTGTTGCACGGCAAGCTGGAGAGCCAGCAGGTGTTTCGGGGGCATGATGTGAATTCTTAAGCGTGTTGAAAACCCCTGGTCCACAATCGAATATACAAATGGCGATGCGGTTCGACAGGCCGTGGATTTGACTCATCATGTAGCCAGGCGAGCCGGCAGCATGTAGGAGTACGTTATCGAACACTTCATAGAGGCACCAAGCCAGAGCGTTCAACACGCCCCTGCGGCAGGCCGCCGCACCTGCCACAAAGTGCACTATGGCATCCGTCAACAAGCCGATGTCCTTACTGTCTGCGAACTTCCAAACTTGGTTTAGTGACTGCCGCCGCACCAATGTTGGAACTTCAGAGACTGGCTGAGCATACAGAACGTTTGAAAGCAAATATTCCGTAGCATTCTCGAATTTGAAATTGATGTCGAATTTAGCACGATAGAATTCAAGTAACGCAGCAAGCGGGACTGCGGCATTCGGAAATACGACCAACTGGTCAAAAAATGCGATCTTGAAGAATTCGTATCCTCGCTGTCTGCCGTCATAAACTGCCCTGATTAGATCACCGGCAAATGTCGGTGCGTTTAGGCGACTGATTTCAATTCGTTCGTTGCGTCTGCATGCCGAAAGCGCTGGCATTTTGAATACTCGCAGTTCTTGTTACGGGTCTCGGGCCGGTCCGAAACAGACGTTGCAGCGTCTGTCAGATTCTGTGCGACTCTACATCAAAGGCTCTCAGTTCAGCGAAAATTCAGCATGGATGATGCCTCGTTGCGGTGGCGCCCGAGGTTTACTCAACAGTTACCACACGAAACGCGATTGACGGCCACCACGGGTCACCGAATACCTTACCAAGATTCCCACAAAATGAGCAGCGTACTACGTACTCGGACCTGGAATTCCGGGGATAATCTGGCCACACTGGAAGTTACCGCAAACCAGAACAGCCGTTCCACGTAAGCCTAGATTTGATGCTGGCTAAGGGCTCATCGCGAGCTTCGGCAGGAAGCCCCAAGGATTGTCATGCCCAATAACCACTCGGAAATCGAAAAACGACTCTGGGCTTCTGCCGATGAACTGCGGGCCAACTCCAAGCTAAAGTCTTCGGAATACTCGGTGCCGGTACTAGGGCTGGGCGTATTCCAACTATAGTGGTAATCGCGCAAATGCGCCTTCATAAGGAATAAGTTATGTCGAAGTGGTATTGTTCCATCGATGGCCGTGAAATTGGGCCGATGGAGCCTGCGATGCTAAAGCAGTTGGCCTCGTCAGGCACCGTCAAGCCAGCTGATAAAATACGCCGCGAGGACATGTCCGAATGGCATGAAGCCAAGAACGTTGCGGGTCTCTTCACACGCACTTTTACTGAGTTGCCAACTCCAACACCTGTCCGCTTACCAAATCAGCAGGTGCCAACTGCGACATCCGATGGCATCAACGCCAGACTTAATCGTCCCAAATCGATACCGTCTGACCCTTCGCGTGGCCCGAAATCCTCTGCGAGTGAATCGCAAATTGTCGAAGGCCTCGGCTCGGTCGCATCGAGGTCAGCTGGATACAGTTCAGAATCCGGAGCTGGTAAGCGGTCCAACCTTGCGTTCAATTTGCTGGCGGTCTCTTTGGGCATCATTGGTTGTGCCGTGCTGGGATTTGTGATAGTCACAATGTTCCAAATGGATACGAGTCCGTCTGAGCCAGTTGCGGCGGCGAATGAAGCAGCGACGTCGAGGGCAGCGGAAACGGCCACGCGACGCGAAATAGCCGATCACCATCAAGTCTCGACGAATTAATCCGACGGTGTGAGCGTACTTGTAGCCGTGTCCGGCACATCGGACTCCGAAGGCCAGGTTCCCGAAGTAGCAAAAGGAGCAGCGAATCGGTCGAATCGCCCTGATTCGACCTTCGCTGAGGGGACCGAGACCAAGACCCAAAACCTACGACCGCAGGTTGCCGAGACGACTGCAGTAAACCCGAGTGACCTGCAGCAAAGCAATGCTCAAGTTGATGCGTTTTTGGACGCCTATCGAAAGCTACGTGTCAATCCTCGGCTAAAGCTATTCAAGTACGCCGAAAACAGAACGGTTGAATGGCGTTGTTTGATCCACGCTACCGATCCGACAGGGCTTCCCATAGTTTTCGTACATCTTCCCGCGAGCAGTCAGGGCGAACTTGAATTGATGATTGAAACTGCGGACAAGAATCTGGCCAGCCAGATTTGGCCTGTTCTGCAGCGTCGCAAGAGCGAAGGTCTGGAGACTTCCCTGGAGGTTACCGTTACGGGCCAGATTATCAATTATTTTCCTTCGTCACCTGCAATCAAAGGTTCGCCACAAAATCCGCCGCGTGTGGACCTCGTAAACGCCCAGATTAATGAAATGGACCCGTCAAATTCGTACCGTACCAGGTCTGGAGCGCGAGGAGCAGATGTCGTGGCCGCCGCCAGATTTTTGGCAGACTGGAAGAGCCTTGATCAAACGGACCCGACTGGAGTGATGTGGCTAACACGTAAGCTCAGCGCATCCGGCTATGAATCCGACCACGCCATTCGTTGGCATTGCGTACTGGCAGATTATTCCAACACGTTCAACGCCAAGTTCTTTGGTGCCAGCGAAGGTGATCCGACGATTTCAGTTAGCACGGATGACTCTGACGCGATAGAAGCGTTCGTTGATAGGGCAACGTACGATACGTGGAACGCAGATCACCAAAGAGGCGAACTGGCGTTACCGCCCCAGACGTTATCGTCGAGGGCCAATACGAGCTTCTAAGCTTGTATCCAAAGCCTCACGCGTATATTTCTCATGCGAAGTTGATTCGCACTGAGGCACACGAAAATGAGGTCCCGATCAGCTCACAACCCGACCGACTCACGGGGGACCATGATCAAGAATCGGAACTTGGTCGTGTGCAAATCTGGGACGTTTCGTCGGCACGTCGCGTAGGAAGTGCAGGTGGCAAGCACGTGCAGGCTTTTGCTCTTAGTGCTGATGGCCAGCAGCTGGCGACATGCTCGCTCAATCACATCGTCGAACTTTACGATCTGTCACAAAACCGTGCTCTGCGGAAAACTTGAAACGGATAACGACGCCGTGTCGGTAGCTTTCAGTCGAGATGGACGTTATTTGTTGACCGGTGGTTTTGACAACAGCATAGTAGTCTGGGACGCGGCGAGCAGCCGCAGGGTCAATTTGCTAAATGGGACCTCAAGTGGCGTTCCCTCAATAGCATTCAATCCGAGCGGCGACGAAGCGGTGGCCGGTTACTGGAATGGAACGGCCGTTTTGTGGAACCCAACCAGCGGTGCTAAAGTACGAACCTGCAGGGCAGAAGCTGGTCGAATACTATCAGTGGCATTCAGTCCGACAGATCATAAATTCCTTACCGGCTCGTCTGATTCGACGGCTGTGCTGTGGGACGAGGATAGTGGAAAAAAACTAAGGACATTTCAAGGTCGCACCGCCGCAGGAATATCCTCCGTGGCATTTAGCCCCGATGGTCGCTACGTACTTACCTGCTCGCAAGACAAGAACGCGATCCTTTGGGATGCCATGAGCGGCGACAACGTGCACAGTTTTAAGGGAGACGGGGGGTTTGGTTTGTCCGTTTGCGCTGTGTTCAGCCCGGACGGCCATAAGATACTCATTGGCCGAAACATTGTATTTAGTCCAGATGGGCGGGAAGCTTTCGTACTGTCAGAAGATCACAATGCGAATTTATGGGATGTGAGCACAGGACAAAAAGAGAAATCGTTTGGTCCGAACCCTCAGAACGCTGACTGAAACGAGAATTGCGGTCTCAATCGTGATCGCGTGGTGCAGGGCTAGAACATTGGGAATACCGCTCCATGTTCGACAGCCAAATCGTCGAGGTCTCCGTGGTCACCCTTGACGTCGTACGTAAGAAGCCCTCCGTTCGCTCGCG
>CAVTEJ010000002.1:0-33625 GCA_963733705.1 uncultured Planctomycetota bacterium
GGGTAGTGGGTGGCTTCAGTGTGTCGCACTTGTTTTCTCGATTAGTTCACGAACCGTCCAAACGTGATCGGTGACACCCGCTGCCACTGCTGGCGCTGTCCTAATTGTGCCATGAACCTTGCAGAAGTTATAGACCGCGAAGAACACGTTCATCATGGCTTCGTGGTTCGACCATTTCTTGCTAAACGCGTTCGTTAGGCGCGTCATGCGGCGATTGCCCATGCGGATCGTCAAATTCATACGCTCAATGAATGAGGTCGAGATTCTGTCACGCTTCGGGCTGCCGATTATGCTGTGACGCCGTATCTCTTTTATGCTGCCCGGCGAATAACGGCTGGCCGCGTTAGTAGCTGGCTTACCGGCTATTATCTTGATGATTTGTCCGTAGTTGACGTCATCGCCCCATAGCAGCGATACGATGCCAGGATACGGCTGCCAGCCATCAGTGGACAGTTGGCCGATGTACGGCGCTGCTTTTTTCAGCCGTCGCATAAAGCTAACGCCGGTTTCCATGTCGCGCTTGCCGTAGGCGGTGGCGAGAATCAATTTGCTGTTACGGTCGACGGCGACGTAGGAGTAGAGATCACCGCACCGCGAACCCCAATCGCGCATACGCTGCGTCCGCCGCTTGCAGTAGATGAATGCCCAAAGCTCGTCACACTCGCATTCCGCGACGGATAGGCCGCTAATCAGCTGCTCGGATAGCTCGGCAACGCCACGACCGAGGCGAACCACGAGGCGTAGAATCGTGCCTTTGTCGAGGCCGGTTATTCTGCTCACCGCTCTGACGGCCATGCCCTCGCAAAGCAGCGCCACGGCCTGCGCGGCTTGGTCCAGGTCGATCCGCATTTCGCCAAGGGCGGTGAAGTGGCGATCAACGTAGCTGGTGCCACAGAGTTTGCAGCGCTTGCGGGGATTGCCGTTCTTATCGAAACCGTTCTTTTTCCAGGCGTGTTCACAGGCTGCCATTATCATCGCGAAACTTCCCGTTAGTTCGGGCTTTCGCTAAAATGCAGGTCTCTGAGGTCTGCGATTGGCGAAAGCCGGTTGCAACTCGCCCCGATAAGGCCCGCCAAGGCTTTACCGGGGTTTTTTCTTGGCCCTTGCTTTTGGCCACTGATTCTTTTATAACATAATCAATCGGGATTGCAAGGTGATTCTTTTACAAATTTATCAGGGATGTATATGGCCAAGAAAAAGCAAATTGGTGGCGCACGTCCAGGCGCAGGGCGGAAGGTTGGCCCAGATGGCCCAGCCGTATTGGTGACTGTGAGCCTTCCAGAACGTCTCGTTGAGCAAATGGACGCCGTAGCCGAAACAGAGGGCTGGGGGCGCTCAAAAGCCATTGGCGAGGCGCTGAGGCTGCTATTCAAGCGCAAAAAACGCGCTTAGCGGAGAGAGGGAGAATCGAACTCAGCGGGCGCGTAGCCCGACCCTACGGCAGGATATAAAGCTGCTGCGCCACCAAGACGCGGGCCGCTCTCCAGCATGGTGACTGGCACGCGGTTGGTGGAAGGGATAAAGGACTGAGCAACGTCAATTAGGTTCGCGCAACTATGGGACGTCCAAGTCACATACTGAAGCTAGAGCGGGCGCGCGAACACTTGGCAGCTTTCGAGATAGAGTCCAGAGCTTGGACTGAGACTGAACCCTACGGCATTGTTGACGAGCCAGACCCGGAACCACCGCCGGATATGGTCAACTACCAGTGCCGGAATCGCCGATTCAGGATTACCTTCGCGCCCAAGTTCCCTGACCGCTTTAGAGTCTTGATCGGGGATTGCCTGTTCAATTTGCGATCGTCCCTGGACCACCTCGTTTTGGCACTCGCCAAGAGGCACTTGGGCAGCGCGATTACCGAGGACCAGATCAAGCGTTCCCAATTCCCGATTTTCGACAGCGATAGCTCCTACCGAGATAAGGCACCACGATTGATCGAGGGGGTCGCACCCGCAGCGCAAGCCGTGATCGAGGCAATCCAGCCTTACCAGGGAGGGCACGATTGCGCAATCCATCCCCTGTGGCGGCTTAATAAGTTGCACAACATCGACAAGCACCGGGAACTGACGGTCTGCGCTGGCGCTTCCATGAGGGACGGCAATTTCAGTTTTGAGGCAATCGAGATCGGCCAAGAGCAGCGCAACTTTAATTGGCGTCCGTACCATCGGATGTACCCCGGCGCTTTGGAACTCGACGCAATAATTTACCGATGGGCCGCCATGCCCATTGACCCGAACAGAGAGGTGTGCATGAAGCCCCACCTTCCCCTTGAGGTAATTTTCGGCGAGGAGACAGTTGTCCCGCACTATCCGGTTGTTCCACTCTTGCAAGACCTTTGCCGTGTCGTCGGCGAGGAGATCATGCCCCATCTCGCGAAGTTTCTTGAGCCCGGAATTATCAGTCACGGGGCACCCCCCGCGCTGATTTTCCCTCCACAAACTCCCCGCAAAAGATGACCCACAACCTTCGCTGTGAAGGTTCGCGGGACACATTCTGTACACCCACGACCTATTTTTGGCCGGTGACTGGAATCGGAGGTCTGCCGGAAAGGATGCGTCGGAAAACGATTGCAAAATGAAAATTGCAAAATAGGGGAATTGCCGGCGGCGTGGCCGTGTGACGGGGTCTCTTGTGGCTGCGCCACACCGGTTCGAAGAACCGGTGGTACCCAGTGAGGAGAGTGGAAGCTGCAAGCCTTCGGTCGAGAAGAGCACTGGCATATAGCCAGTGGCACCCAGCGTGAACGTGAAGTTCGCGTATAGACGTTTTCGCCCTTAGAAAAGCGGCGGAATAGGAATTCTGTGTAAAAGCGAACTAATTACTTGCGGGGAGGTCCCCCCCCATGTGGTAATATTGTTATCCATCCATTCATTCTTTTCGAGGCGTGTCTCATGAACGGGAAATTTGGTCGATTTCTTGCTGCCCTGGGGCTAGGGTTATGCCTCGGTGGTCCCTCGGCGCTGGCCGCAACGGTCTTCGAAAGCGGCACGCTCGGACCAACGGGGCTTTATCTAAATGCGATTGGTGGAGGCACGGCACCAGGTAGTTCTGGAGTGAATCCGGATGTCTTTAGTGGCGTACGGTTCCAAATCGGGCAAACCGTGATGACAACACGAGTGGGCGGGCACTTCGTCGCTGACCCGCGTTTCGGGGATTCATTCTTTGGAGCGATCGTTCGGTTGGATGGCGCGATGGATTTTCCCGATTCAGGGAACCTCTCGACACCGGACGTGTTGGGCACAACTCTGCTCACATTCCCGAACCCGTCGGCCGAGGTGTTTGGCAATCTCACGGTCAAACTTGATCCTGGGTGGTACGCGCTCGTATTCGGAAGTGGGTTGTTTGGCGCGACTGGCAGCGGTGCAGCTGTTCTTAACAATCCAGATATCGGTACGCCTTCGTATATCGCACATCAGCCGGCGGCGGGGTGGTTTAATTTCGCCGATATTGGCGGCTTCTTCAACGATTTTCGCTTGGTGGTAGACGGAAATGCGGTTCCCGAACCAAGCACATGCGTGCTGGTCCTGGGCGTGTCCTAGCTTGCCCAGATCAAGGCGACGACTAAACGATCGCAAAAAGTGGTAGCAATTACGCTTCTCGGATAGTTTTGCAGTGTCAAATACAAGGGGAGATATAAAGGTGTCAGGAACCAATTACTGATTGAGGCCAGCTCATGAAGACAACAATATGTATCTTTGCGGCAGTTAGTGGCTGCTTAATGACTATGGTTTCCGCACCAGCGGAAGCCGATACATTCGGCAGCGGGGTGAATTCTTTTTCGATCGACTTTGTGTCGATCGGCAACGCGGGCAACACGCCGGATACGACTGGTCAGCCGAATCCGGCTGGGGTGGTGGGTTATTCGTACCGGATGGGGACGTACGAAATCTCCGAGCAGATGGTCGATAAGGCGAACGCGCTTGGTGGATTGGGAATCACGAAAGATACGCGCGGGCCAGATAAGCCGGCGACGAGTGTGGATTGGTTCGAGGCGGCGAAGTTCGTCAACTGGCTCAACACGAGCAGCGGGCACATGCCGGCGTACAAGTTCGTCACTGTCACGCGAGACACGCCACCGGATGTGGCGGCGGCGGAAGGATTCGAACTCTGGCAGGCGGGCGATCCGGGGTACAACCCGAATAATCTCTATCGCAATAGCCTGGCGATGTACTTTTTGCCGAGCGCGAATGAATGGTACAAGGCGGCGTTCTACGATCCCACAAGTGGAACGTACTTCGATTATGCAACTGGCAGCAATAACCCGCCGATTGCTGTAGCGAGCGGTACGGCAGCGGGCACGGCCGTGTACAACCAAAGCCTTTCTGCAGGCCCTGCCGACATCATGCTTGCTGGCGGTCTTAGCCCTTACGGCACCATGGCGCAAGACGGCAATGTGGAAGAATGGGAAGAGACCGAGCTCGACCTAGTAAACGATACACTTTCGGCTTCACGCGGTCGGCGGGGTGGTTTCTGGGAGTTTTCTGCACTGTCATCGCCATTTCGAAACGGCGAGCCGCCAGCCACAGGCTTGTTTGGCCTTGGCTTTCGAGTCGTGAGCAACGTCCCGGAGCCAAGTAGTGCAGGGTTATTCTTAATCGGTATAGTGGCGTACTGCTTCATATTGAGGCCACAATTTCTATGGAGGGTTGACCGTGCGTAGCACGTTTCGTCGCTGGAACAACTTGTTCTCAAAGTTGCAGCTCATCACTTGGCATTCAAAAAGACGGCCCTTAGAGAAGCGATTCGCGCGGTACTTGCGCCTAGAACTGATGGAAGATCGTCGAATGTTGGCCACGCTGACAGTGAATTCGCTCGGCGATACGCATATCAATACCGATGGTGCGTTGACGCTCCGAGAGGCGATCGAGGTGGTGCAGCAAGGCAGCACGCTTGGACTTGATAGCACAACTGCCACTAACCAGATTAGCGGCGCAGCGTTTGGAACGAACGACACGATAAATTTTGCATCAACACTTAACAATGGCACCATTACACTAAGCTTAATATTTGGGGAGATCGCATTTTCGAAGTCGTTGGTGATTGATGCAAGCGGACTGAGTGGCGGCATAACTGTAGATGGGAATGATCCAACGCCCGGTCATACTGGTCAGGGAATCCGAATTTTCGATATTACGGATTCTAGTGTTGCTGGCAGTTCGCCCCCGTCGGTGTCGCTCGTGCATTTGACACTGAAGAAGGCGGACATCTCGCTTCCTCTTGGGACGAATGGGGAAGGGAGCGCTGTGCGTTCTGAGGGCTTCCTAACGCTGCAGAATTGCACAATTGAACAAAACCAATCTGACTTCGGCGCGGTCTACGTCGAGGTCGCTGGCGGCGGATCGACATCACGTAATGTGTTGACGATCGATAACTGCGATATCGAGAACAACGAGGCCTTTAACGGCGCTGGGATCTACGTTGCTGCCGGCAATTCGGCTGCAAACTCGGATACGATCACGATCACAGGAACGATGATTCGCCACAACACCGGCTTGAGTTCTGGTAACGGGGCTGGGTTATACCTCGATTTGCACGGTAATGGCACGTATGGTCCGCACGCGAGCGTTGTGGACAGCACGATAACTCTCAACGATGGCGGCAATGGGGCCGGTGCTTACGCACAATTGCACGATGGAGCATCGCTAACTTTCACCGGAACAACGTTTGACGAGAACGATGCCTCGGACAAGGGAGCCGGGCTTTATTGCGAATTGACGGCGGCCGACCTCACCGTTGACACGAGTGCGCTTACAATCACACGGACGCGTTTTGACGGCAACCGGGCGGTTGATCGGGGTGGTGCGCTTGCCGCCGCCACCGTGGTATCATTGGGCCATGAAACACCGCAAGCTGCGAATCGCGTGGTCGGTGATGTGGGGGCTCAGTGCTGCGATTCTGGCCACTGTCTGGGTACTGAGCTACTTCCACGTATCAACGCTGTCTATATCTTCGCGCTACGACATTGAGGCCTTTCAGGGATGGTTGATCCTAAATCCGACCATTGGCAATCTCGCTTTGACCAGATCGGGAGTCATCGGGCGGATATGGATTCCATGTGTAGCGTCAACTGTACTTCTCGCTGCTCCGTGGGTGCCTTGGTCAACGCGATTCACCCTCCGCACACTGCTAATCGCCACAACGCTTATTGCCGTTGGGCTGGGAGTGATCGTGTGGGCCTGGGAATGAATTTAGGTGCAGCCTTCCGAGTTTAGGTGCAAGTCGCACCTTCGCGACAATTAAAGTGCAACTCCCCTATGGTTTGGCCATTATGGCTGTTGGTCTCGCCACGACGGCGGGCGAAGATTGGGCGTCAAAGCGTCGTGCGCCCTCCGGGCGAGATTTGTAATGGGGAATTCTTTCCAGGGATTGAAATCCCTGGCTACGAACGTGCCGCCCTCCGGGCGAAGAAGGAGAACTAAAGGCACTTTGCTGGATGAGAACCGTCGCGGTTGATTAGCGCAGGTGAGGATTCGGACGGGTATTAAATGCTCTTTCGCGTTCTTCGTCGTTGGATGCGTTTTTCTCGTTGTTGGTTCGTGATTCGGTCGAGCGCTTTTTCCAGGCGGGCTCGGCCTCGCTTTGTGGCGGGGATCATGAAGTTCTTCATCCATAGAGGGTGGCCGCTATTGCCCCGCCAATCATCGAAGTGCAGAAATGCACGCCCTTCGACATTGATGTCCTTGGCAAGGTAGGCCGCGGCATTGGCAAGGCGTTTGTCGATCATTTCCAGTCGTTCTTCGATAGGTCGCTTCTTGTTCACAGGACTATCACTTCGCGGTTGGGATTCTTCATGAAACGAAAGACGGGGAACGCCTGAACT
This sequence comes from uncultured Planctomycetota bacterium, assembly GCA_963733705.1. Lineage (GTDB taxonomy): Bacteria > Planctomycetota > Planctomycetia > Pirellulales > Lacipirellulaceae > JABDGM01. Next base: position 6,821 of record CAVTEJ010000002.1, read on the forward strand.
TGGTTCGCCGTCAGAAGAGATGAAACCGACCAGCTGTTGGACAGTTGAGGCTTCGACGTCACAGCCTCGTTCGCCCTCCGGGCGAGATTCTTAACGGGGATGCTTTCCAGGGATTGAAATCCCTGGCTACGGACGTGCGCTCTTCGGGCGAAGAAGGAAACGAGGCTTAAGCGAGGCTGGTGTGAAAAACCTGCTTATTTGAAAACTTCGTTTTCATCGAACTCGATGGCGTGGCGGCGGAGTAGTTCTAGGAACTCTGTTTTGAAGTCTTGTCGTTGGTGATGTTCTTTTTGGCGGGTGATGTAGGTTTCGATATCGGGTACGGCGGATTTGCTGACGGTGAATCCGCCGTAGCCTTCTTGCCATGAGAAGTGAACGGATGATGGATTTTGCTCGTTGATCCATTTTGAGGAGCGAGCCTTGATGTGTCGGACCATGTCGGAGTGTGATAGGTCGGCGCGGTAGCGAATTAGCAAGTGAATGTGGTCGGGCATTCCGTTGATTGCCAGGAGTTGGCAACGCAGGTCGCGTAGGATGCCGCCGATGAAGGGGAAGAGGCGGGATTCTAGGTCGAGGGTGATAAGAGGTTGCCGGTGTTGGGTGCTGAACACCAGATGGTAGAAATTTTGGGTGTAGGCGCTGGGCATGGGAGGGCCTCGTTCGCCCTCCGGGCGAGTTGATGGGGGATCGATCCAGTTCCAGGGATTGAAATCCCTGGCTACCATCGTGCGCCCTACGGGCGGGGAAATCCACGTGTTGGGTGCTGAAATGTCGCAGTGGTTTACAAACGCTCACATTTTGAAATCGAGCTCTTATCGGAGGCTCTCTTGGGGTCGTTAATGCAATGAAATTTAGTTCGGCCGGGTATTTGCTCATCGCCGATAACCGACGATCGCGCTTCATGATTTTGGCAGGCGCGCGATGCTGTTACGATGATTTCCACACTTACGACGAGGCGTGCTGGAGGGATCTCGTTACGAGCCAAGATGGCTCGGCTATTTAAGAGGATTGGTCAGCGGCGGAGCACAAAATGACACGGGCGCCTGATTCAGATGGTAACCGATGTGAAACCGGGATAACCGGTTTGGACGACGTACTGAGCGGCGGTTTGATTCCGCATCGGTTGTATCTCGTGGATGGGGACCCCGGCGCGGGGAAGACGACGCTGGCGCTCCAGTTTCTGATGGCGGGGGTTAAGCGGGGGGAGAAGTGCCTGTACATTACGCTTTCTGAAACGAAAGAGGAGTTGCTCGCGGGGGCGATCTCTCATGGTTGGTCGCTCGATGGCATCGATATCGTGGAGTTAATTGCGGAGGAGCACGATCTTGATGCGGATAATCAGGTGACGATGTATCCATCGGCCGAGACTGAGCTGCACGAGACCACGAGAAGAATTCTGGCCGCGGTCGAGAGTACGAACCCGAGCCGCGTGGTGTTCGATTCGCTCTCTGAGCTGCGTCTGTTGGCACAAAGCTCGCTGCGATACCGGCGACAGATTCTGGCCCTCAAGCAGTTTTTCGTTGGGCGTAAATGCACGGTGATGCTGCTTGACGACAAGACTTCGGAAGGTTCCGATCTGCACCTTCAAAGTATCGCGCATGCGGTGGTTTCCCTGGAGCAGCTGGCGCCCGTGTTTGGTGCAGCCCGGCGGCGCATTCGCGTGGTGAAGTTTCGGGGGACGGATTACCGCGGGGGGTATCACGATTTCGCGATTAGGATGGGTGGGTTGGAGGTCTTTCCGCGGCTCGTGGCTGTGGAGCACCATGCGAACTTTAAGGCGGGTCGCATTGCGAGCGGCGTGACGGCGCTGGATGAATTGCTGGGCGGCGGCCCGGATCGTGGGACCAGTACGCTGCTGATTGGTCCAGCCGGGTGCGGCAAGAGTACGATTGCGGTGCAGTACGCGGTTGCGGCGGCGGCGAGGGGCGATCATGCGGCGATTTTCGCGTTCGACGAGAGCTTACAAACGCTCGAGTCGCGCACGGCGGCGCTCGGCATCAAGTTCAAGGAGGGACGCGAGGCGGGACAGGTGCATGTGCAGCAGATCGATCCGGCCGAGCTGTCGCCGGGTGAGTTTGCGTATTTGGTGCGCCAAGCGGTCGAGCGCGACGACGCGCGAGTCGTGGTGATCGACAGCTTGAATGGGTATATGAACGCGATGCCGCAGGAGCAATTTCTAACGGCGCAGCTTCACGAGTTATTGACGTATCTTGGCCGGCAGGGAGTGACAACACTCATGGTCGTGGCCCAGCACGGCATGCTGGGAAGCAATATGCAATCGCCCGTGGACACGAGTTATCTGGCGGATTCGGTCGTGCTGCTTCGTTATTTCGAATACGCGGGAAAAGTCAAGAAAGCGATTTCCGTGATGAAGAAGCGGAGCGGAGCGCACGAAGAGAGCATTCGCGAGCTGCGGTTCGACGGGGAGGGCATCCATCTTAGCGAGCCGCTGGATAAATTTCGGGGCATCCTGACTGGCGTGCCCCAGGAATTGGCGGCACATGCGGAAAACTAGTGCGGATGCGGCCCCATGAATGACGACCAGGTGCAAACGGAGCAGCGGGTCCTTGTTATGGCGCCCACCACGCGAGATGGTGCAATTACGCATGCGTTGTTGGCTAAAGCAGGGCTAGAGGCGGTCCTGTGCCGTGATCTTCGGAATGTGTGTGACGAGCTTCGGGCGGGAGCTGCGGCGCTATTGCTCACCTCCGAAGCGCTTTCGTCTAGCGATATTGGGGGCTTAGTTTCTTATTTGGAGAATCAGCCCTCGTGGTCGGACTTGCCCATCGTGCTGCTTGTGCAGAGTGGGCTTCCGAGCGCCAATTTGGAAGGTGTGTTAACATCTTTGGGCAACGTTACGCTGCTCGAACGACCGGCCGCAACACGCTCCGTAGTGAGTGCGATTCAAACGGCGGTGCGTGGACGGCAGCGGCAATACCAGATTCGCGACCACATTGCGGCGCGAGCAAAGGCCGCGGATGAGGCGCTGGAACTACACCAGCGGCTATTGGAAAGTGAGCGCACCGCCCGGACCGAGGCGGAACACGTCAGTCACATGAAGGATGAGTTTTTGGCGACGCTGAGCCATGAGCTGCGAACGCCGCTGAGTGCGATTTTTGGCTGGGCCCAACTGCTGCGGATGGGCGAGGCAAGCCCTGCAACGATCAAGGAAGGGATTGATGTCATTGACCGCAACGTGCGCTTGCAGAAGCAGCTGATTGAAGATTTGCTCGACATGAGCCGGATCATTTCTGGCAAAATTCGGCTCGACGTTCAGCAGGTTGAGTTGCCGGAGTTGATCGATAATACGATCGAAAGCATACGGCCAGCGGCGGATGCCAGATCGCTGCGAGTAGAACGGATTGTCGATCCGCTGGCCGGACCGGTGAGCGGCGATCCGAGCCGATTGCAGCAGGTGCTTTGGAACTTATTGACAAATGCGATCAAGTTTACGCCCAAGGGGGGGAAGATTCAGGTCGTGCTCGAGCGAGTCGGTTCCCATGTGGAACTAAGTGTGGTGGACTCGGGCGACGGAATCGACCGGGAGTTTCTGCCGTATCTTTTCGAGCGTTTCAGCCAGAGCGATGCCTCGACGACGCGGAAACACGGCGGGCTTGGGCTGGGGCTGTCGATTGTCAAAACGTTGGTGGAGCTGCACGGAGGGGCGATTCGCGCGACGAGCGATGGTGCGGGCAAAGGCTCCACGTTTGTGATTCAGCTTCCGCTGCGAGCGTCGAAAGCGGTGGAACAAGATGCACCCCATCCGCGGGCAGACAAGGCGACTGGGGTGCTTGATTGCGACGACCGACTAAGCGGTCTTAACGTGCTGGTCGTGGACGATGAGCCGGACGCCCGAAGAATCGTCTCGCGATTTCTGATCGAGTGTGGCGCCAAGACGGCGGTGGCAGCGTCGGCGGCGGACGCTCACCGGGTGCTCGACGACTTCGCGGCGGACGTGATTGTGAGCGATATTGGAATGCCTGAGCAGGACGGCTACGAGCTGATTCGCGCGGCGCCGGAGCGGGGATAAAACGCCGGCAGTTGCGCTGACGGCATTTGCGCGGGCCGAAGACCGGATCCGATCGATCGAGGCGGGGTTTCAACGGCACTTGCCGAAGCCGGTGGAACCGGCGGAGCTGATTGCGGTGGTGGCCAGTTTGGCGGGGCGGTTTTGAGGTTTTCTGTGCTCGGTCGTATTGGTTGAAGGTGGGCTTACGACCAGTGACGCCGAGGTCTTTCGCCGCGGTTGTTGGTGCGAGTTTCGGAGAAACTCGCCTACGTAGGGCTTCACACGGTTTCGGCTAGGAGGGGTTCGATGCTTTCGGCTTTGGCGATGACTACGACGCCGCCGGGGGAGACGGTGAAGCCGCGGGCTTCGTCTTCATCGGGGTCGAAGCCGACGCGGAATCCTTCGGGGATATTCACGCCCTTGTCGATGATCGCGCGGCGAATCTTGGCATTGCGGCCGATGTTGACGCGGGAGAAGAGGATCGAATCTTCGACGTCGGCGTAGCTATTGATGCGGGTTTGCGGGCCGACGATGGTGCGCGAGACGCGGCCGCCGGAGATGATTGAGCCGGGGCAGACGATGCTATCGTGGGCTTCGCCGCAGCGCATGTCGGAGTTGAAGACGAACTTTGAGGGCGGCAGGTTGGGTTGATACGTGCGGACCGGCCAGTGGTCGTCGTACATGTTGAGCTGCGGCTCGACTTCGACCAGCTCGAGATTGGATTGATAGTAGGCGTCGATCGTGCCGACGTCGCGCCAGTAGGCGTCGCGCTTGCGGTTTTCATCGAGGAATGGGAAAGCCTGCACATGGCAGTTGCGGATCATGCTGGGGATGATGTTCCAGCCGAAGTCGTGGGCGCTATCGGGGAGGGTGGCGTCTTTGCAGAGCTCGTCGAAGAGATAGTGGGCGTTGAAGACGTAGATGCCCATCGAGGCCAAGCAGTATTCGGGATTGCCGGGGATGGTTTTTGGCTGAGCGGGCTTTTCTTCGAAGCCGACGACGCGGTTGTTGGCGTCGACTTGCATGATGCCGAACTGGCCGGCGGCTTCTTTGGCTTTTACGCGGAGGGCGGCGATGGTGGCATCTGCATTCGTTTCCTGGTGGTAGGCGACGAGTTTGCCATAGTCCATTTTGTAGATGTGGTCGCCGGCGAGGATGACGACGTATTGCGGGCGTTCTTTTTCGAGCGTGTAGATGTTTTGGTAGACGGCGTCGGCGGTGCCTTGATACCACTGCTCGTCGATGCGCTGTTGGGGCGGGACGACGTCGATAAATTCGCCAAGTTCGCGGCAGAGGTAGTTCCGCCAGCCGAGCGTGATGTGGCGGTCGAGGCTCATCGCTTTGTATTGCGTGAGCACGAGAATTCGGCGAACGCCGCTGTTGAGGCAGTTCGAGAGTGTGAAATCGACGATGCGGTAGATGCCGCCGAACGGGACGGCAGGTTTCGCGCGATCACGAGTGAGAGGGCCTAACCGTGAGCCTTTTCCGCCTGCTAATACGACGGCCAACACTTCCTTCATTGCGCCCGATCCTCCCTGGCTCTCAGACTCGCGAACTGCAAGGCACTGCTAGCACTTGCTGGGGTGAGAACTTCATTCTAACGATCCTCGTCGTAGGGCCAAGTGGAGTCGTTAAAGTAGTCGTCTCGCTGGCGAGACGAAATTCCTCTCGCGGAGCGAGAGGACTACATTGATGCGCTACGCCAAATCGTATAATTCGAGATGTTCGGTCAATGAGCGGGTGGCGGAAAATGTGCTGGCGACGCGGGCCTGGGCATTTTTAGCGAGTCGCGCGGCGAGGGCGGGCTCGGTGAAAATTCGATGAGTTTGCCTTGCGCGTGCGGCGCGGCCGGCGCGGGTACCGAGCGGGATGAGGAAGCCGCATTCATTGTCGACGATCAACTCGCGATTGGATTGGGTATCGCTGGCGACGACGGGCACGCCGGCGGCCATGGCTTCGAGGATCGAGGCGGACTGGCCTGTGTTTTCGCTGGCGTTCCACAATGCGGAAAGGTGGGGCGTGATGCGCCAGACGTCGTTGCCGGCGCCTAGAAAGTGGATGTGTTCTAAGTCGCTGGCAAGGCGCGCGTACTCTTCGAGTTGGGCGCGGAGGGGACCGTCGCCGATGACGAGTAGGCGGAGGTTGTTGTGCAGAACGCGCAGCAGGTCGGCGGCCCAGATCAAATCTTTGACGCGATTTTCGGGGATGAGCTGGCCGATGACGCCGATGAGCAGTGCGTCTGGCGGCAAATTCAGTTGTCGCAGCAGTTCGTCGCGAGATAGATCGCTGGGGCGAGTGGGCTCGATGCCGGTCGGTATGACGACGCTTTTATCGACCGCGATTTCGTGCTGCAGGAGCCAGCGGCGGACGGCATCGCTGTTGGAAATGTAGCGCGATGCGCGGCCGGCGAAACGGCGTTCGATGGCCCATTCGGCAGGTAGTTTGCAGCGCTCGATGTGGTAGTGGCCGGCGACGAACGGCCGACGTGCGGTGATCGGGCCGAGCATGCCGGGCACGGTGTTCCAGGTGTGGACGACATCTGGCTGCAAGCGGCGGACGTAACGGACGAGCTGCCAATCGGCGAAGGGGTCGAATGTCCAGCGGCGTGGAATGATGGTGGTTGGAATTCCGAGGGCGGCAAGGTCATTCGTGCGCGGGGCGTGGCGAGCGAGAGAGCAGACGTGGACGTCGTATTTCTGACTCGCTAGTGCTTTCGCGAGAACGAGCAGCTGTGTGGCTGCGCCGTTGTAGCCGAGGCTATCGATGATGTGGAGGATACGACGCATCAGATGCAGATAAATATAACCACAGAGACACAGAGAGCACGGAGAAGAAAAAGAAAGGAACACTAATTAACGCTAATAAACACTAATCAAATCAAATAAATGCTTAGAAAGCATATTCCTTTCACATTAGCGATGATTAGCGCTTATTAGTGTTCCAAAGTTCTTCTCAGTGCTCTCCGTGTCTCCGTGGTTAGTTTGTTTTTAATTCCAAGTCGGAGGGTTCGAGGGCGGCGACGTAGGGGAGGTTGCGGAAGCGGTCTTCGTAGTCGAGGCCGTAGCCGACTACGAACTCGTCTGGAATTTCGAACATGACGATGTCGGGGTGGATGGCGACTTCGGAGCGGCCGATTTTGCGCATGAGGACCGCGGTGCGTAGTGACTTTGGTTCGTGGTGAAGAAGTTGGGCGAGAACTTCGACAAGCGTGTGCCCGGTGTCGAAGATGTCGTCGATCACCAGGACGTCGCGATTCTTGAGCTTGGGGAGAATCGAATCGTCGACCGCTGTTGGTTCGCCGGGTAGGTCGGGTGTGCGATGGCGGCTGGCGTGAATGAGGGCCACGCGGAGCGGCATTTCCAAATGACGGATTAGATCGGCGAGCAGCACGAGGCTGCCGGTGAGAATTGCGACGATCGTAACGGGGCGGTCGGCATAGATATCGCGCAGTTGAGCGGCCAGTTTTTGGACACCTTCACTAATCTGAGCGGAGCTGAGAACTTGTTTCACGCGGCTGTTCCGATGGTTGCGGTGCGGGCTGCTATTTTACGCGAGGTTGGAGGGCGTCGGTAGGCGGGAAGGATCTCACGCAAAGGCGCAGAGGCGCAAAGTCTTTTTACCACCAAGGCACAAAGAGCACGAAGGATAGAGTTAGTTCATGTTCATCGGGCGTATTTTGTCAATCTTTGTGTCCTTTGTGCCTTCGTGGTTAAACTTCTCCTTCGCGCCTTTGCGTGAGACCTCCGCGGCCTTACAGTTTTAATGATGAGTAGCGGAACTTGGACACTGATTGATTTGCGCGGGCATGCGTGTCGGCTTTATGAGCCGCCGGTGCCGAGCGAGCACAACTACACGGTTGTGTATCTGCATTGCAGTGAGTCGGCGTCGCTGCGGTCGTATGAGTCATTCATGCGCGAGTTCGATCGGTACGGGCTGCGAGTGATCGAACCTGTTACTGGACTCAGTTGGTGGACTGATCGTATTTGGCCGGAGTTTGATGAGCGGTTTTCTGCTGAAGCGTACGTGCGTGAGTATGTGGTGCCGTTGGCTGAGCGGTGGGGCGCACGGTCGCCAGGGCTTGCACTACTGGGTGTGAGTATGGGCGGTCAGGGTGCGCTGCGTATGGCGTACAAATATCCGAATATGTTTCCGACAGTGGCGGCGATTTCGCCGGCGATTGATTTTCAGAAGCGGATTGACGAAGGGGTCGATCCGGGGCTGGACTCTATGTATGGCGATGCCGAAAAGGCGCGGCAGGATACGGCACTCTTGCATATTCATCCGCTCAATTGGCCGCGGAATCAGTTTTTTTGTTGCGACCCGAGCGATACGCGCTGGCATGACTCGGCGGAGAGACTGCGGATGAAGTTGTCATCGCTCGGCGTGCCGTTTGAATGCGACTTGGAAACAGAGGCGGGTGGGCACAGCTTTAAGTATGCGTGCCACATGGCGCCGCGAGCGGTTGGGTTTATCGCGGAGCGGCTTGAGCAGGAACGGCGGCGCGTTGTATAGATAGCCGAGCCATGTTGGCTCGGAATCAGTGCGGGCCAATATGGTCCGGCTATTTACGATCGGTCGCTGGTTTTGGTCGTTGGGCGTTTTGCATGTCGCGCGGTGTGAATTCGAAAAACTGAATGCCCTCGACCTGGATTTCGCCGGTGGAGCGAATGTAGCGAATCTTGCGGGCCTCGGTGGGGCTGGCATCGACGACGCCGGCGGTGGTTCGCCACAGCTTGGCGGGTGAGCGCTTATCACCTTCGACTGTGAGTGCTTCTTTCGTTGAATCGTAACTGGCGCTATCGGCTTGAATCGCGAACTCACCTTGGTTCGGCGTTTGACCGAGGATTCGCACATCGCCGGTGGCGCGCATTTGCACAGGACCCATTGCGCGTTTGCCGCCGGGGGTCGGTGGCGCGGTGCGAGCGGCCAACGGATCTTCGTTCATCCGCAGGTCGTCGCTGGTGAGGGTCATCGTATCGGGCGGCAGATTGGGCCGGTTGGGATCGATTTCTTGATCCCACGAGTCGACCGGGCCGTAAATGGTACGCACACGGTTGTGGAACGTGACGTCGCGCCTGTAGATGTTGCCCTCGAGACCTTGATGGAAATCAATTCGCACGAAGGAGAGCTTGCTGCCTGTTGCGCCTGCCGCTTTCTGCGCGGCGGGCTGACCGGGCATGGCAATCATGCCGTTGCCGAATCGCGTGGCGCGAATTACGCCGGGGCCATCGCCGCTTAGCTCGCCCGTTTGCTGATTGACGGTTAGGCGTGAGAGCTGCATGACGGCGTGGGAAGTCACACCGCCGGGATCGCGCCGGACGTTTTCGAGCACCACCTGGCCACGGCATTCGACTTCATTCGGCGCGGTGTTTGTTTGATCGATGCGGTCGCCGAAGTGAATTGGCGCGGCGAATTTGGCGGCGAGGAGATCACAGTGGACCTTGTTATCGGTTTCGTTTACTACCACTTCTCGCTCGAAAACCACGATCTGGCCATCGAATTTAAGCCCGCCTTGCCAGGTCAGCTCGGCGGGGACTGGCGTGGCGGACGGATTGCCGGCAATGTCGCGCTGCATGAGGATGGTGGCTTTGCCGGGGCCGTCGCTCCACATTCGATTCTCGCGTTGGTCGACTTCGATCGTGTCGACAGTCATCGTGACGCCGTGGCCGACCACTTGGGCGAGTGCGGACCCCGCGGGTTGGCCGGGCGCGACGCCGTGCAGTGTGGCGTGGGGAGTTTTGGTCTCCAACTGAGTGACGAGCAATTGGCCGCCGCGGATTTCGAGCGGTTGCTGCTGCGCGTCGGCGACCGGAATTTGACGCACGACCACGTGACCTTCGCAGGCGAGCGCGACGGGCGTGGCCGTTTGGCCGACCATCGAAACTTCCAACTTTATTTGATCGGTATCGATGTAGTATTTTTGCTGGGGTTGTAGCGTGCCTGGCGCTGCGGCAGCTGGGGCACCGTTTTTCGGTTTCGCAGACTGGTCGCCCGCGGCGCCGGGTTGGACGGTTAGGGAATCGCCTGTTTTGGGCGCGTGCTGTAAGCGGAAAGTTGCCGCCAGCGATTGTGCGTGCCCCGTGAATTGCGGCGAGGCGATTTCTACGTGACCGGTCGCGAGCATGCGATCGGGAGCCAGCCGCAACTTGTTATTCGGGTCACCGGTAGTTCCGCCGATTGCGATTCCTTCCGTGCTCTTACTATCAAGCTCGCGCAGGTAAAGGCGGATTTGATCGGCGGTGAGCGTCCCGGTATCGGCGAACGCGACCGTTGGGCGGCCTTCTAGCGCGAGCACGGGCTGGCCTTTGTCGCGGCCGAGCTGCACAGAAGTTTGCCACTCGGCGTTGAGGATTTGATCCGGCTTGGCGGCATCGGTGATGTAGTGGAGGGTGCCGGGACCTGTCGCGCGAAAGCGACCGAGGCCTTCGTTCGGCTCGGGGTGTTGGTAATCGATCACGGGCGCCTGCAGCACATTCGCGCCTTCGACGAGCTTCGCATCGCTGCCGCCGGTAATCCGGAAACGTTGTTCGCGCAGGGCGATTTGAATTCGATCGCCGCAGGCCTGCGCATTGCGCGAGGGGGAATTTACCATGGCCGGGTGTCCTTCAGCCACGATGGCCACGGCTTCCAAGTGGCCTAAATCCTGATGCTGCTTTTTGCCGGCGTCGACGACGATGGGCTGCGATGCTGCTTTCGGATCGACCTTGGGAGCGAAGTGAATATCGAGCCTCGAACAGGTCAATTGATCGCTGGGGCCTTTGGGATTCGCTTGAACAAGCTCAACATCGTGATCGAGGCTGGCCACGTAGCGGACAAAATCGAAGGTGAAGGGCCCGCTGCAGGAGACGTCGACTGGTGGTTTTTTCTCGGCTGTCGGAGGAATGGCGCTCGGGTCTGCCACTTGTACGGTTGGTCCTGCGGCGGCCAGAACTTTTTTGTCGTTTGGTTTTGTGCCGTTTTTGTTGCCCGGCAGCAGTGAGCCGGAATCCATTTGGAGCCGCATTTTTACATCGTGGCGGATTTCGAGCGAATCGAAGCCGGCGATTTTCAGGCCGGGATCGCTTGGTTTGAAATGCTCATCGGCGAGGAAGCGAATTTCCAGTTCCGAGCCGCCGCCCACGTTTCCGCCCATGCGGAACCGCACGGGGCTATTCGGCTGTTTCGTGTACAGCAGTTTGGTGTTCATCGCGAGGTCGGAGACTTCGACTTGCAAATCGTCTTCGGGCCCGGCTTCTTTCATGTCGCTGTGAATGCGAATCGGACCTGGAAAATCGCCACGGAGAATCTGTCCGATTTTGCCGGCCTCGGGTCGAAACTCGTCGAACTCTAGGTGCGCTCCCTGCGGCGCCTCGACGATGATGGCATCGCGCGGCGGGGTGATGCCCTCGCGCGGTGGCGTGGGGAACATCAGGAATGTTACCCGCTGAATATCGACGAGAGTTGTCGGCGAGCCGTCGGCATTCTTGCCGGTGCCTGGGTGACGCTTGTAGTCGTCGAATACGAGCATTGCTTGCTCGGTGCCGTTGGCGATGACTTTGGGCTGACTGGTTTGGGACCAGTGCGTTGCGGGGAAGTAAGCGGAAAGGAGCCGCTGGTACTTGGTGGCTACCTGTTTGCCCTTGCCTAGCTCCTCTTCGGGGATATCACGATGCGGCCGCAGAGCGAGCGGGGGCTCCATGAGCGGCACCGCCAGCGTAGCGTAGGCCTCGTATGCCACGACGAGCACAGCGAAGACAATCGTGCTGCGGATGATACGACGGAGCATAGAGGAAGTTAGGCGGTGAATTCGGGTTGTGCAGACGGCTACTGCGACAAATCAAACGGTGATGGTCTGTCTTGCTTGCGCGGGTGGAGGTCGTCACATAGGACACGTGAGAAATAAGGGCGAGGCAATTCGCAAGAATGAAATAACTGCCGTGTCAGAGGAAAGCAGACGTCGTCTAACCAAGTCGGCCCGTCGCCGTCGAAACGAAAGCGATACGTGGCTCCACTTGCAAAATTAAAAGTCGTTGCTGGGCCGAGTGGCAAAGTCGCTTGCTCAACTCCGGGCGTCGACCAGGTGCGATCTTGAAGTGCAATCGAGTCTCTTGTTAGCGATTCGCTGTCGACATTCGACGCAGTTACTTGCACTTCGAGCTGATAGCCCACGTCGCCGCCGGCGTGGGCGAGCGCTGGAATTAGGAAGACTGAAGCGAACGACCATAAGCGTTTTGCTGGCATGGTGGTTTCCTGACGGCGGGTGGGCAGTTACGTGGTGGGATGTCGGCGTGGGGCCGACGTTAAAGGTCGGGAACGATTAGCTTGCGATGCTGTAGCGTTTTAGAACGTCCTCCCAACGGCCGGTGTTTTTGAGGATTAGTTCGATGACCTCGCGGACGGCGGCTTGGCCGCCGGGGACACTGGTTGTGTACTTCGCCGCCTTTCGGACGTCTTCGACTGCATCGGCGACGGCGACACCGAGGCCGACGGACTGAATCGTTTTTAAATCCAGCAAGTCATCGCCGATATAGCAGACTTGTTCGCGCGTGATGTTGAATTCAGCGGCAAGCTCGTCGACGGCGGGAAGTTTGTCGTCGATGCCCAGCCGAATGATGTCGAGCCACAAGTCCTCGGCGCGCTTGCGGATCGAATCGAGCTTGCGGCCGGTGACGATGCCGAATCGCTTGCCCGCTTCGCGCCACAGACGCACACCCATGCCGTCGCGGATGTGGAATTTTACGAACTGCGTGCCGTCGTCGAGCAATTGAATACCGCCGTCGGTCATGACGCCGTCGACGTCACTTAGGATCAGCTCGATTTTCGCACAGGTTTGAGCGAGCGACATGGTAGCTGAAGTCGCAAGACTTCGGTGAAATCGGGGCGGGGCCGGATTCTTGCGAATCCAGCTACATCGATTCGAGTTAGGCGACCTTTTTGGGGCTCGCGGTAGCGGGGACGTCGCCTTCGGCTTCGGTTTTTAGGCCGACGATGTCGGTGACGTCGACCAGTCCGACTGGGCGGCCTTTTTTGTCGACGACTGGCAGCTCGCTGAATTTTCGCTGCGCTAATAGTGCGACGGCATCGCCGAAGCGGGTGCCGCTGGGGACGGTGGTGGGCTGCGCCATCATCACGGTACACATCGGGCGGTCGAGGGCCGATTCATCGCGCTTTTCGAAGAGGCGTGCCAAGTCGCTGTCGGTGAACAGGCCGGTAAGGCGGCCGGCTTTGTCGGTGAGCATGATCGCTCCACTGCGTCGGCCGGGTTTCGTGCATTTCACGATCACCTGGCGAACGGAAAGCGCGTCGCTCGCGGTGCGGCACTCGGAGAGGGGCCGCATGATGTCGTCGACTTTGCTGAGCTTGCGGCCGAGTGCGCCGCCGGGGTGGAAGCGGGCGAAATCGTCGGCTTGGAAGTTGCGCATCTTGCTCATTACGAGCGCGAGCGCGTCGCCGACGGCAAGCATTGCGGTGGTGCTGGTGCTGGGCGCGAGGCCGAGCGAGCAGACTTCTTCCAAATCGCCGAGTTCGATGACGACGTTGGCAGCCCGGCCAACGCTGCTCGTACTCTTGGCGGTAATCGCGATGAGCGGCACGCCGAATTCGCGCAGCGACGGCAGGAGCTGCGTCACTTCGGCCGTTTCGCCGCTTTGAGTGAGCATGACGACGACATCTTGCGGGTGGACGCGGCCCAAATCGCCGTGAAAGGCTTCTGCAGGATGCAGAAAGTGAGCGGGGGTACCGGTCGATGAAAGTGTCGCGGCGATCTTCTGACCGATGAGGCCAGCTTTGCCCATGCCGGTGATAATCGCGCTGCCATTGCAGGTGTACAGCAGCTTGATCGCCTCGCAGAACGAGGAGTTCAATCGATACGACACCTTCCACACGCCAGCTGCTTCGCGGCGGACGATTTCGCGCCGGCCCGGAGTTGTTCTTCAGCGGAAAGGGTGCCTAACTTTTTCGGCGCCGCGGGCGCCGCTTGGGAGCTTCCTTGCTCATCAAATCCTATTCTTCCTTGCTAAGACATCAAGACAATATTAACCACGGAGACACGGAGGGCACGGAGAAGAAATAAATAAGAGCATCACTAATTAGCGCTAATAACCACTAATCAGTGCAATGAAGAGATGGGAAAGGCTATTTCCTTCTCATTAGCGATGATTAGTGCTTATTAGTGTTCCAAGTCTTCCCTCCGTGTCTCCGTGGTTATTTCTTTCTTCAACGTTCGGCATCGCCGGGACGTTGGGTCGCGGAGTCTAGCGAAAACCGCGGTGATTCACAACGCGAGCAGTGCGCAAACGCCAGCAAAAAACTTCCGCAGAACCATTCGGCAGAGCGCGGCGTAGAAGGCGACACAGAGGCGGCGAAAACGCGCGCGTGAGCGATGCTAGCGGTTTTCTGAGCGCGCAAAAAAAGCTCCCAGAAAAGCACACGTCCCAGGGGGGCAAAGGACGTAGTTACCTTTCCGGGAGCGATTGGACGCAATAACGCTTGCGTGCGGGCGGACTTGCAACAGGTCGCTTTAGGGGGGAGGAAGCGACTGCCGCGCGTCGGGGAGTGTATCGTAGCGGATGGCTGGCTTCCGTGCCAACGCCAACCGCTGCGGGGTCCACCTTGCCGTTAGGCGGGGGGTAGACCCATCCACGTGGTTCGTTGGTCACCGGAGCAGTTCAGGTTGTCCTGAGCGATGTTCGCCAAAGCGCCGGTCACAAAGTGTTTCTGATTCTGGCCACGACGACTTGCCCCGCGGGCCCCACTTCTCAATCCCTCGTCGTGGTGCGGGAAGATACGTGAGGGGGTGCAAAGCGGTCAAGGCGAGTTTTTTCTGAACGTCATTCGGCGATAGCAATCGCGTTTCGTCGGCGTTTTCCCGGGGATTTCTCCGCTAGCGCTCGCGCTTGAAGAGCGATGAAACGCCGCTATCAGAAACTCCACAGGCCTGCCGCCAAGAAACCGATAACCTGAGCGACGTGCAGGAGAATGCCAAGCCAGTGAGACCAGCGGCGGTCGCGGCGCTGAACCCAATCGGAGTAGGCCGCACAACAGATGACTGGAAGTACCACCACATGTATGAAATGTAGATACCATACACTGCTCGAATAACTTCGCCAGACGATTCCCGACGGAGATGCAAGTCGCGCGATAATTGGAGTGATCAAAAGAGGCATCCTGTCGATGGCGAGTAGCAGATACGCAATTCGCCACCATTTGCATTCCTGCGAGGTAACAGCCAACCACACAAACACGACGCACCACGGCACGTAGGTAAGCCAAACGAAGGATTGCACCCAGTCGAGTAATCGATGTTCCAATGCTTTGTCCGATGTCGCACTGAAAATGATAACCACGGACGGGACCAGCGACGCAGCGGCAATGGCGACGCCGTAAGTCGCCAGCCATTCGCCTGGTTGAATGCGCCTTAGCGAGCCGCGCCACCACCAGCCCGCCAGACAGATCACGACTGTGGCATCCCCTCCCCAAATTATCGAGAACCACGCGGCACGAAGCAGAGCCGTTCTAGCGACGTCCGGCGAATTCGCTGTCGACCACGTCGTTACCAAAGCGCGCGACAGCGCGAGTAGAGCTGCTGTTAAAAAGATCCAAACCAGAAGATGATGAATCCGCAGCCGCGTGCCGAGCTGATCATCTGAGTCTGGCACGGAACAGCACGTCGAATGATCACCGACTTTGTACACGTTTAATCATCTGCCATCTGTCGATCGACTTCGCGCCAGAATTCGGCGATTTGAATTTCGACTTCGGGGAGACGCCGCGATTGGTAGCGATCGTTTGCAGGGGATTCGACGACGAAGCGCCCCGATTCGTTGATCAAGAATTCGATGTGCTGCGATTGCGGATCGACGATCCAATATTCGGCGACGCCGTATTTAGCGTAGAGGTCGAGCTTTTCGACGCGATCGCGAAGCACAGTATTCGGTTCGACGACTTCAATGGCGACGTCAGGTGCGCTTTTTACGCGATCTTTGATAATTGAACGGCGAGAGGCGCGATGTAGAGCACGTCGGGTTGAACAATCGTGTCGACAGCAAGTGTGCAATCCAGTGGCCCCATAAAGCCGCGTCCGCCGTTTGCACGAGCAATGTTGTAAAAGCCCCTTCCGAGTTGCCCGACGACGATTTGATGAAGCGCGCTCCGTTTCGGAGTCTCGAAGAGGCGGCCTCGCAAAAGCTCAACCGGCGCTTTTTCGGGTAGCTTCCAGTAGTCGGCCGCGCGATACGGCCCGACATCACTGAACGGCGAAAAAGCCTCAAACGTTTTGAAATGAAATGTCGAGCTGCTCATGGCGTCCATTGTAGCCGTTGCGCACAATCGCCGGGAAATGGCTCGCCCCGTGAAAATTAGTGATGCCAGTTAATCGCGGACCACAATACGGACAGCGAATGAACCATCATCGATAGGCCTACACCAACCCAATGCGTCCAAACGCGGAGCCGGCGTGAATGCAAATCGTCCGCGGCAGCCCAAACTTCACATAGCAATATGGTACATCCCTGAACGACTGCGGGGATTACGATCGCGACGTCGCGAGAATATCCGTAACGGCTGGCGAGTGTGCCTGCTGGAAAGACGAAGACGGCTAGCGCTAAGAGGGTGCAAGTAATCCGCCACGGTCGCGTGTCGGCAACTCGCCAGGCGAACCAGCCGTATACCGCCGCAGAGCCAACGAGCATAGCCAAATTTGGGATGGCGAAAATCGGCCAAAGCAGCCAACTGGAATTCAATTTGCTAAAAGCGCTTCCTATGTCGGGACCGAGTGTCCACAACAGCAGTGCCATCCAGTACGAATCGATCGCTGAAATGGCGCGCCCAACTAGCATCCACTGGCCTGGCTGCGTAAGCGCCGCGTACCCTTTTAACTGCCAATAAATTTGAAAAAATGGCGCCGGTGAGCGCCACCACGCTGAGACATTGACGCATCGCTTCCAGCGCTGTGCCAATTCCTGTCATGAATGGAGTGAAATTGTGAAATCGAACCCTCCACAGCGACAACTGCACCGCAGCCACGACGGCACAGGCCATTAAATGATGTATTCGCAATGGCGGCGGGGCGAGGCGCTCGGCTATTAGTTCGGTGGGTGCTAGTGGTTCACTGTTCACGAGTCGGCTCCGCGCTGTTCGGCTAGCTGCTTGATGTGCGTGAGCACACGCATGTGGATGCGGTGGACTAGCCAATCGCTCCAAATCGTCCAGTAGGCTTCGGGGCGGATATCGAGCGTGTACCAGGTGCGGCCGGTGAGGCGGGTGCCGCCGTTGGGCAGCTCGGTGAGTTCGAATTCGCCGCGGACGGAACGGAATGCGAGGTCGAGATGAGGTGGGTGGATATTGCGGTAGGGCGTGAGCTCGAACATCGGTGAGGGTTGCTCGCTGACATCAAACGCGAGACGCCGCGGCTGCTGCCACACGGTGATCGGTTCAACAAACTCCCCCGTCGTAAAGATGCAATGGCGTTGTGCGCCGACGCCCCGCCCGACGATGCGTGCCTCTTGCGGGCAGGCAACCCCGAGGCGGAAAATCCACTCAGGGGCATCGGAGATCCTGGCAAAGCCGATGACGTTCTGCCAAACAACTTCCCGCGGCGCGGCGATATCGATGTGGCTCGCGACGACGAATTCATGTTGCGCCGGCAGATACGATTCGGCGATCGTGAGCATCGGCAGCACGAGCAGGGCGCTCACCAGATCTCGGCGACGACGCCGGCGATCAGCCAGAAACTTGCCGATCGGTGCGCCGGCCATACCGAGTGGCAACACGATCGGGGCCGCCATCGCGATGCAGATCGCCCCTTCGAAAGCAAACAGCATCAGTGCAATGCCAAAGAAAAAAATCGCGGCAGCGGCAACGAGTGCCGAGGCGGCCTGCGAATGGCTGCGCTTGGCATTGAGCAAGTAGCTGGAGGCAACGCCTGTGACGAGCGGCGTGCCGAAGAAAATGGCGGCGCCGTAGCTGTGGAACAAAAACACGGAGGCTTGCGTGAGCACGGAGGCATAGAGCGCGCCGATTGCGATTCCGCCGATCGCGGCTTTCACGGTAGGAGCGACGTAGAGGGCCTTGTACGGCACTTCGCGCATTCGCTGGTCATCGGCCCACCGTGTTGTCTGGTGCGCGGCGGTCGGCAAGCATGCCAGGATCAGCATGGCAGGTAGATTTAAGAAAGGGACGAGCACCCACAGACCGTGCCAAGGGGAGATGCCGGCATCGAACGCGCGGCGGACACTCATTCCGACTGCGATCCATAAAAACGGGAGCGCCCACAGCACCCAAAGAAAGCCGAACCATGGTGGTGCGCCGTGAGCGAACTTTTCGCGGGCGCTCATTAGCGGATTCACGAAATCGAGCGGCGTGTACGTGAGTCCGGTGAGGGCGAGGACGGTGACGAACTCGACGATGTACTTAATCGCCATTAGCCCAAAGCCGGTGAGCGCGTATTCGCGCCGATGAACTGGGTCGCGAAGCAGAAACCACAGCCGCAACCAATCTAAGGACGAGCGCTCACTGTGCGGCTGTTGCGAAAGTTCCCCCGAGGTCGACATGCGAGCCTCTTTTTAGGCGTTTGTAAACCGATCTTGAAGCGGTTCCACTTGCATATCCTCTTCGCGAAGCGCTTCGATGGCTTTCACGGCTGCGGTTGCGGCTTCGAGTGTGGTGAGGCACGGTACGCCGGCTTGGACGGCGGCGGCGCGGATTTTGCCGCCGTCGCTGCGGCGTGCTTACCACTCGGCGTGTTGACGACGAGCGCGACCGCGTGGTCGGCGAAGTAGTCGAGCAGGTTGGGTTTGCCCTCGGCCAATTTCTTCACGCGTGTAACAGGCACGCCGGCGGCTTCGAGTGAATCGGCGGTGCCGGATGTTGCGAGCAGCCCGAAATTCAGTGCGCTTAACTTTCGACCGAGTTCGCTAGCGGCGCGTTTGTGGCGATCGTCGACGCTGATGAAGATGTTACCTTCCTGCGGGAGGACGGTGCCGGCAGCAAGTTGGCTTTTGGCGAAGGCCATTGAGAATCGATCACTGATGCCCATCACTTCGCCGGTCGAACGCATTTCGGGGCCGAGGACGATATCGACGCCAGAGAACTTAATGAACGGGAACACGGCTTCCTTCACCGACACGGCCGCCGGAATTGGGTCTTCCGTCACGCCCTGCTCTGCCAGCGAGACGCCGGCCATCACTTTGGCGGCGATCTTGGCGACCGGCATCCCGGTCGCCTTGGCGACAAACGGCACGGTACGGCTGGCACGAGGATTTACTTCGAGGACGTAGACATCGAATCGATCGCCGTTTGGCTTCACGGCAAATTGCACGTTCATGAGTCCGATGACTTTCAACTCGCGGGCGAGGGCGACGGTTGCGGCGCGAATTTCTTTGGTGACGGGTCCCAGCAAACTGTACGGTGGAATCGAACAAGCCGAGTCGCCCGAGTGGACTCCCGCCTCTTCGATGTGCTCCATGATGCCAGGGACAATCACGTCGGTGCCGTCGCTGATGCAGTCGACGTCGACTTCCGTCGCGCCTTCGAGGAACTGGTCGATGAGGACGGGCTGGCCTTCGGCAGCGATAAAAGCCTCGGCGGTGAATCGTTCCATTTGGGCGTCGTCGTAGCAGATTTCCATCGCGCGGCCGCCGAGGACGAAGCTGGGTCGGACCAGGAGCGGATAGCCAACTTTGGCCACCTCGCGACGTGCTTCCTCCATGTTGCGGGCGATGCCGTTGGGCGGCTGGCGGAGGCCGAGCTTATGCAGTAGTTGCTGGAATTTTTCGCGGTCTTCGGCGGCTTCGATGGCGTCGACGCTGGTGCCGATGATCGGGACGCCGGCGTCTTTGAGCCGACGCGCGAGGTTAAGCGGTGTCTGGCCGCCGAATTGGACGATGACGCCATCGGGTTGGACCTGGTCGCAGATGTTGAGGACGTCTTCGACCGTCAGTGGCTCGAAGAAAAGCATGTCGCTGGTGTCGTAATCCGTGCTCACGGTCTCGGGGTTCGAGTTGACCATGATCGACTCGATGCCGAGCTCCTTCAGTGCGAAGCTCGCGTGGCAGCAGCAGTAGTCGAACTCGATGCCCTGCCCGATGCGGTTTGGGCCGCCACCGAGGATGATGATCCGTTTCTTGTCGCCTTTCGGCGGCACTTCGTCTTCGTCTTCGTACGTGGAGTAGTAGTACGGCGTGTAGGCTTCGAACTCGGCGGCGCAGGTGTCGACCGATTTGAACGTGGCGCGGATGCCCAGGCGCAACCGCTCGCGACGGACGTCCAATTCCTCGACGCTGAAAATGCGGCCGAGCTGGCGGTCGGAGAAGCCTTGGCGCTTCGCTGTACGCAAGAGCTCGTAGTCTCCCCTCCACCTTCCCCCTTCCGCCTTCTCCCTTAGCGTTTCTTCCGTTTCCACGATTTCATGCAGGTTATCCAAGAACCACGGATCAATCCCCGTCAGCTCGTAAACTTTCGCGACCGTCATGCCGCTCTTGAAGGCGTAGCGGAGGTACCACACTCGTTCGGCACCCGGTTTCTTGAGCTTGGCGATGATTTGATCTTCGGTCGGCTGTTCGGGCGTGCCCCACAGGTCGAGGCGGTCACTGCCGAAGCCATCGCTTTTCACTTCGAGGCCGCGGAGCGCCTTTTGGAAGGACTCTTTGAACGTGCTGCCGATAGCCATCGTTTCGCCAACGCTTTTCATTTGCGTGGTGAGCGTAGCATCGGCGTCGGGGAATTTTTCAAAGGCGAACCGCGGGACTTTCGTCACGACGTAATCGATCGTCGGCTCGAAGCACGCGGTGGTAACACGCGTGATATCGTTCGGCAACTCATGCAGCCGATAGCCGACAGCGAGTTTGGCCGCAATTTTGGCGATTGGGAAGCCAGTGGCCTTTGACGCCAGCGCGCTTGAGCGGCTAACGCGTGGATTCATTTCGATCACAATCATCCGGCCGGTACCGGGGTGAATTGCGAACTGAATGTTCGAGCCGCCGGTTTCGACGCCGATCTCGCGGATGACCGCGAGCGAGGCGTCGCGCATTCGCTGGTATTCTTTGTCGGTGAGCGTTTGGGCCGGGGCGACGGTGATCGAATCGCCGGTGTGGACGCCCATGGGGTCGAAGTTTTCGATCGAGCAGATGATCACGACGTTGTCATCCTTGTCGCGCATCACCTCCATTTCGTACTCTTTCCAACCAATGATCGATTCCTCAATGAGAATCTGATGCACCGGCGAGAGTTCGAGACCCCACTGCACGAGTCGATCGAAATCAGCATCTTCGAAGACAATGCCGGAACCGCTACCGCCCATCGTGAAACTGGGCCGTAGCACAGCGGGTAGCCCGATTTCTTTGAGCCATTCGCGCGCCTCGGGAACCGATTGGATGGTGCGGCCGCGGGCGACATCGAGGCCGATGTTGTTCATCGCCTGTTGGAATCGCTCGCGGCTTTCGGCTTTGTCGATGACGTCAGCATTCGCGCCAATCATTTCGACGCCAAATTTTTCGAGCACGCCGTGGCGGGCGAGGTCCATCGCAACGTTGAGGCCCGTTTGGCCGCCGAGCGTGGGAAGCAGCGCATCCGGCCGCTCTTTTTCGATCACTTTCGCGACGATTTCCCAAGTGAGGGGTTCGATGTAGGTGCGATCCGCAGTCGACGGATCGGTCATGATCGTGGCCGGGTTCGAATTAACGAGCACGACCTCGTACCCCTCTTCGCGGAGCGCTTTGCACGCTTGGGTGCCGGAATAATCGAATTCGCAGGCCTGGCCGATGACGATCGGGCCAGAACCAATAATGAGTATCTTTTTGAGGTCGTCGCGGCGTGGCATGACAAACCCGCGTTGCTGCGGGATTCGGTGGTTAAGGATCCAGGGCGCAGAAAGGGAGCCAGCTGCCCGCAGAAGTTGGATCGGAACGGCGCCGAGGGGTTCGCAAAGCGGCGGCTAAAATCGCTCTAGCGTAACACGCTAGCATCTAGGCCTTCAAGGATGCGATCGACGGCTCGCAATCACAATGTGTGATCCGGGGACCCCCGCTGCAAAAGCGCTCTGAGGGACATGCCAAAAATCGCTTGCAGTGTCCATCCAATAGGAACATACTGTCTCCAGGCAAGACTCCGGGCTGTTGGGCCAGACCGCTGCGGCGGATACAACCGGATCCGCGGGTAATCCGCTCCAGCAGTGATTATCCTACTTCTTTGAATACGGAGTTTTAAATGGCCTTCTGTCTGCGCGCTGGGGCGGTTTCGTTTCCCTAAGCGTTTGTCTCTCGATCCTCAGTCCTTGGGCGTCGGCACAAACTGTTTGGTCGGGATTGAGTGTTAACTTTACGAAGGCTGACACCGGCGATGCGTCGTTGCCGGAGAATCAAGACCGTATCACGAACGACGTTTGGATCACGCGGAATTCATTCGGCATGGGCTTGCTCAACGCCAGCACCGAATGTGACGTCCTACTTGGCTGCACCTACACGCACTATTCAAGTCCGGCCGGTACGGAGTGGGCCACCGCGGGCATGCTGGCCAATTCTGATCAGACGATCGCGGCCACGAACTGGCAGAATCTTACGTTCACCGATTGGGAAGGGGCGTACGACAATAGAGTCGGGCAAGTCATTCTTTCTCCGACGTATCGTGATGCAGTCGTCCATTTGATTAGCGATGATATTTATCTCGATCTGCGTTTTACAGATTGGGGACAACTAGGGGCGGGAGGTTTCTCTTATCTCCGGTCGGCCCCGACTTCGGCATCAACGTCGACCGGCGACTACAATCACAATGGCATCGTCGACGCCGCCGATTATGTCCTGTGGCGAGACACGCTGGGACAAAGCGCCTCGCCGGCCGGCAGCGGAGCGGACGGCAATGCGAATGAAACGATCGACGCTGGCGACTATTCATTTTGGCGCGGCAAGTTTGGCAACCTGGCTCCGGGAAGTGGGGCGGGCGGCAACCTCATAAACACAGAAGTTCCCGAACCGGCAACGAGCACACTCCTCGTTTTCGGGCTGGTTTTTTCTTTGTTATCAGTGCGCAAGTTGAGGCGGAGTTGGACGTGCGCTCGAGCTAATTGCTAAAAGCTTGTAAAATCGTGCTCGATTGCCCATACTATGCGAGGGCATTTGATCCCGACTGCTGGGCCAGACCGCTTCTGCGGGCCAGCCGGGATTCGAACGACGCAGTGCGTCGTAGAAAATATTCTGCCATGGCCACTTCTCGGTTGTGTTATCTGGCACGTTCGCTCGCGCGCTATCGTGTTGCGCGGGTCGCTTTGTCAGGACTAAGTGCTTTCGTCCAGCGAAGTCGCTTTCTCGCCTGCCTCGTGCTCATCAGCCTAATTACTGACGCGTCCCCCGCATTCGCGTTATTTCACCTCTGGCAAGTAAAAGAAGTCTTTTCGACAGCCGACGGGAGCGTCCAATTCATCGAGATGTTCTCTAGCTTCAGCGGCCAAACACTCATGAGCGGAAAAACCCTGACAGCCAACAGCGATGGCAACATCAAAACGTTTACCTTTCCCAGCGATCTTTCAAATAGTTCAGCGGGATCGCTGTTGATTGCGACTTCTGGTTTCGGCTCTTTGAGCGGCGGCGTAGCCCCAGATTTCACGTTCAGCCAAAGCACGACACCAATTAGCGGCTCGTTTTTCAATCCGAATGCTACCAACTTGACGATCACATTTACCGGGGCCCCGGACACGATGGCGTTTACGGGAGCATCGCTTCCCAAAGACGGAATTCATTCGCTGACCGACGCCGGAGCGCATGATTTCCCGCCTGGCACGCCGAACATCAGTTCCGGCGTCAATTCGCCCACCAACCTTCTCGGCAATGCCGGGTCGGTAAATCTTTCGACGCCAACGCCAACGGGCGACTACAACGGCAATCATGTCGTGGATGCCGCCGACTATGTTCTGTGGCGCAACACGCTCGCCCAAACCGTCACTGCCGGCAGCGGCGCCGACGGCAATTCCGATGGCACGATTAACGCGGGCGATTACACATTCTGGCGGTCGAAGTTCGGCAACGCCGCGGGAAGCGGCAGCTCACTCATCGGATCCGCAGTTCCGGAGCCGGCTTTCCTATCTTGCGTCGTAACCGGCATGCTTGTCATGCGCCTGCGGCGACGCCGCAATTTACCAACGCCACTACTCGTCCATCAACAACGAGCCGCGCTCCCTTTTTCTAACTCGACGCCGGCTGGCGACGAAGCTCATCACGTTTCAGCGTGAACAGCATACCGTCTGCTGAACCCTCGAATATAGACGGGCGCTCTGCATTCGGGTCCCGTACAATCAATTTGAGGGAATCCCCGTCGAGTTCGTAAATCCCAAAGCCAACTGCGTGCCCGTTTTGCAGGTCGATTTCCCGAGGCTTTACTACTGGGGCAATGCGATGAATCTGCCCCATGGTCTTCCTAGTACCATTAGGGGCGATAAAGGTAATTTCAGTGTCAGTTATTTCGAGGTGAAAACCACGCTTGCGGTCGGGTCCTGCTCCCCGGTCAATGGAAACGATTGACCAACTTCCGATCAATTCGTGGTTCCCCACGGAGTTTTGTGTATCGCGTGCACCAAGTAGCACACGTGCGGTGTAACCGCCCATGATCTTTTTGTCTTCCGCGTAAATCCAATCAGAAATTTGATCCTTTGCAACGGTAATCTCGTTGTCGAAGCTTACCGTCTTAACATTCTGCGGTTCATTATTGATGCGACCCACAAAACTACCATTTTGGTATCGCACAGGTACCAGCCATAGATGCTCCGTCTTTTCACCGTCCTTGATGGCGACCTTGACCGAAAACGCCTTCTGATTTGGCCTTGGATTCATAAGGGCGGCAATGAAGTTGTCCACGGTCCTGCGAGCTTCGGCGATCGCACGACCCATCTCGTGGTCGTCGGCAGAAACCGGAATAGTCAGCGGTTGTCTCTTCGCAGGCACTTCGGCCTCCAGCGGCTGGAGTCAACAACGAGCCGCGTCCCCTTTTTCTTCCCCCCATTCACATGTTTTCCGACGGATATGCAGTAAGGTCAATGCCAATGCCGTTTTTCGAAAGTTCACGAATCACGTCGGATGGTACGTTCGCTGTCATATATGGAGTCGCAAAATACACTGCGATGTCAAGTGACGCGACCAAGTCGGTTGACTTAGCGCTTAATAACTCGGCGCATTTGGACGGGACAGCACTTAAAACCGCAGCACACTGCTCGGCAAACGTCGCGTTCTGATTGGGCGGATTCGCGCCAAAGAGTAATGTTCCACTTGCTTCCTCTTGGGTGGCGTTCGTCTTTGTCATGGGAGCCGGATTCGGGCGGATGTTGCAAAAGGTCGGCGAGTTCACCAAGAGATAGCCTTTTGCTAGTAATAACTAACGACACATCAAATTTTTGACCCATTGATACTCAATCCGCTTTCGCTAACGATTCGCTTACTGGCCGGGGCAAGGACCACAGCCGAAATCCCACAGCCATTTATCCAGCCTTTGGAAAAGGTTTTCCTCCGGCGGAAGCTCGGGCGGTGGGTCTTGCTTTGGGTCCGTTCGATGACCTTCTGGATCTGGACGGCCATTGTCTATCCAATCATCATACCACCAGTCAGCTACATCTTTATCAATATCGAGATCGCCTGGTTGTTTGACTTGTCGGTGATACCATCTCCAAAAATCGTCGGGCAAACCGAATCGGTTTCCATAGCCGCCGGCGTGACTTGATCCTGGAGTTGGACCTCCATAACCGTTGCCCCCTGGCACACCGGGATAGCCGGGGAATGGCATACCTCCCTCGCCCATTTGCAAGCCACTTGCGTCAACAAACGTTGTCGGTTGATTCCCCACATACCGATACAAATTCGCATCGCCGCCACTAAACCCAATCGGGTCTTCGCTCATCCACCTACCAATGGACGGGTCGTACCAGCGTTCGTCGTTGTTCTGCAGGCCGGTCGTTTTGTCAAACCAGCGGCCGGTGAACGCAAAGGCTTCGTCCATGTAGCCATACTGTGTGGGCGGACCGCTGACTTGCAACCCGTCGGTATCATAATGGGCTTCGCTCGTAACATTGCCAAAGGAATCGAATGCCCGCTCGATCCGCAGCCGGCCATAATCGTCTACCAGGTCCCGCACACTCCCCTGGTCATCAGCAAGCGCCCACAGATTCTCATTTTCTTCGGTACTGTATAAACTCCACACTTTCTCGTCGGTCAGAAGTTGATCGACCCCCTGCGGGTTCCACAGGAAGCGGTGCGAGAGATTCGTCGCTGCTAGATCGGTAACTGGGTCGTACCCGAACTGCGCGTCGAACTCCAATACGACTTGCCCATTCTGGTAAACCAAGGCCGTTGAGTTCGCGCCGTCTTCAAATTGTTTGTCGGTACGAACGCCTATCAGTTGGTTGAAGGCGTCATAGACATAATCGACTGTCAGCGTCTCGGAGAGAATTTAAGGTGACGAAAGGTGACGGGAGTCAATCTCATTGACCGTCGCCCGCGACCGAGGCCAGCGTTAAAGCAGGTTGTAGCCCTTCGAAAATTCCTTAGCGCGGCCAAAAATCGTTGTAGAAATCACTTTTTGAAAGTGCTAAGTTCGAACCACGCTTAATTGCGTCGTTCGCTCTTTGGCAACTTAAAATCAGGCTCCATCCAACAAGCCGCAAACGTGCTCGTGTAAGCCAAGCGTGGCCCGCGAGCCGGGGCTGATGGTCTGCGCAGAGGGCGCGCCGAATTATTGCATCGCCGAAACGCAGCGAATCTCAATATTACTCGAATATTGGAACGCCAGATCGCTCGTTAACCCTTGATTTGCCGTGTTTTTTGAACAACCCGACGTTCCAGAAATGG
>CAVTEJ010000003.1:0-22259 GCA_963733705.1 uncultured Planctomycetota bacterium
GAAGTGATCACAGACTGATTACTTCGAGCGATTCGCATCGACTCGCCACACATCGTCAACAATTACGGTGCCCACGTCCTCTAACAAATCGTATTGCACCGCGAGCGGCCGAATGAAGCCGATGCGGACCGTGTCATACCGCGATTCGCCAAACTCGGATGAGTCGATTGCCAAAGCCCTGTCAATTTGCTTGGCAACCGCAGCAACTAGCTCTCTGTTGCCGGCGGTCTCCAAAAGCGTATCGAGTCGCGCCTCCGCAAAGGGAGACCAACCGCATTAAAGGCCCCACTTTTCGAGAATTTCGGAGAGGGGTTTTCCGGTTCGGTTCTTGCGGAGTTCTTCTGTTTCCGCAATCGAAAGGGGCGGCTCGAGTTGCAGATCTTTGACAAGCGGTCGGTCCCGCATTGGGGAGAAGAAGCCCAGGGCCCGGCCGTCGGAGTCGCACAATACGGCCTGACCAGTCAATTGGCCCAGCTTTTCGCTGAGACTCGGTTCGATTGTGACTTCTTGCATTGCGCTTTTCCTAAAACTGTATGCGGCTGCGGCTGCATTCGATCCCCGAGAATTCTATATTGCGCACAGCTCAATATCAAGCGCGTCGAAAACAGCTCGATATCTTATTAAAGAATGATCTCCAACGATTCTCTACACGGCGTCCGTTTTCTCTTGCGGATTCCGGAAAATGCCGGCGCGCAAATCTCATCGGCTTCGGCACGTGCCGTGTTTGCCTCCGCTGCTTTACCATGGCGGGCGTAGGCGTCTGCGATCTCATCGAGGATGTACATTAACCTCAGATCGTCCCAAATGCCCTGCCAGCCTTGGGGATCGAAGCAACGCCGCGCTTCTTGGATGGCCCGTTCGAGGGCCTCGATCTCAGAATCCCCTTCATTTGCAAGGCGACGTCGCTTGGCCTCGGTAAGCCACCGCATTGCAGCGGCAGAACAGATTCCTTTCGGGAATAGATTATCGTCATCGAGCACGTCACCGAACGATTGGAGAAGCGCGTCCAGCCAGGCCGCACCGCACTCCAACGATTGGCGCGCCTCAACAAGCTTGCGGCTCGCCAGGTCGCATTGTGCCGATCGAATTAGCAACAACGCCATACCCAGGTGATCGACCGATTCGTCGCTGTGCGTGGCGAGCCCACGCTGCACGAGTTTGCGAGCGCCATGAATTTGGCCCATCCGCAGTAACTGTGCGATTTCGTTACCGATGAACGAAGGCCAAAGAAACGGCGAGTCACCGAAGAGTACCAGCGTGGAGGCAGCGGTTCGATAAGACCTCAGAGCTCCACGATCATCGCCCAGCAAGCCCTGCACCATCCCGATGGATTTGTGTGCTTTCGCCAGGAAGTACGAAAACAAATTGGGGATTTCTACCATCTTTCGATAGGCGGCGATCGCACCCAGCCAATCGCCCGCTTCTTCGCAATCCTCGGCGGCGCATTCCCAATACAGCCAATTGTCGTACTCCCCGCGACTTAGGCGAAGCGTCCAATCATTCGCGGCCCGTATTCCTGGATCGTCGCCATCTTCGTCGGGCTGCCATTGGTCGACGGCGTTCTTGGCATCCGCAATCATCGATTGGAGAGCCTTGGGAAGTTCAGCCGTGGCGAGGTGATTAGGCATAATGGTATTTTGCCAGATGACCAAGAGCCCAGAAGCTGCCGGTTATATAATAATGGAGCACTTCACGGCGTAATTATCGCGCTGGCGGAGATCGGTGTCTAGCAAATGGAAATTCGGATAGTTTGAGTTCACGGATTTACCGCGGTAGGATAGTCATGAGGAGATTTGTATGGACTCGATTTCAATTCAAGGCCAAGTGGACGACCAGCATCGCCTTTCGGCGATAGTCCCCGCTTCTATTCCCTCGGGGCCTGTAATCGTCTCGATATCCGCCGGTCGGCAGGAAGATGACGCCGGCCTGGCTTGGTCGATCGGGATTGGCCAGCAGTGGGCCAACGAGTTGGCGGACTCTCGTCAAGATATTTACACAATCGCGGACGGTGAAGCGGTTGATCCAGCCTAACGACATTTATCTAGCGAACTTTCCGTTCGGCGAAATGGCGGGAATGAAGCTGCGCCCGGTTTTGGCGCTCACTGAGGAAATAGGGTCCATCCCAGAAGTGCTCGTGGCATACATCTCCTCTGTCATGCCTGACAAGTTATTGGCCACGGATCTTGTCCTCGATCTGGGACGGCCGATCAGCAAAGCACGAACTTGAAGGCGAAATCCGTGCTCAAATTGCACAAGCTTGCGACGATTCACCGTGCTGCAATCGTGCGCCGACTCGGCCAGCTGCAACCTCCGGACGTTTTGCAGGTCAATGAAAGGCTCGTCGAACTGCTGAATCTCCAAAAAAGGAGTTGTTGAGGGGTCTAAGCCGCGACTTGTGAGGCACCTTGATGCTACGTGACAATTGCCGTGCCGTAGCCGTACAATTAATTGGACAAAATCCAGGCGGGAGCGGCAGCTCCTGATTATTCTTTTCGCGGCTATTCGCACAGGAGTTTCGAATCATGGCAACCATCACGGAAACGGTCCGGCGTCCGCAAGTGCGGCAAACGCAGTGCTTTATTGGCGGCAAGTGGATTCCAGCGGCGAGCGGCAAAACGTTCGAGACGATTCACCCCGCGACGGAAGAAGTCATTTGCGAGGTGGCGGAAGGGGATAAGGAAGACGTCGACGCGGCCGTCGACGCGGCTCGCGAAGCGTTCGACAATGGTGAATGGTCAAAAATGGACGCCCGCGACCGCGGCATGCTGATTCATAAGCTGGCCGACTTGATCGCAGAAGAGAAGGACGAGCTCGCGGCGATTGAAACGCTAGATAACGGCAAGCCGATCAGCGATTCGCGGAATGCCGATATTCCGCTGGTGATCGATTGCCTGCGTTATTACGCGGGCTGGGCGGATAAGATCGAAGGCCGCACGATTCCGGTGCGTGGCAACTATTTCACATACACGCGGCGTGAACCAGTTGGCGTGGTCGGTCAGATCATTCCGTGGAATTTCCCGGCGCTCATGACCGCTTGGAAGTGGGGCCCTGCTCTGGCTGCCGGTTGCACGATTGTCATGAAGCCGGCGGAGCAGACTCCGCTTTCCTGTTTGCGGATGGCGCGGCTCGCACAAAAGGCCGGCATCCCGGATGGCGTCATCAATGTGGTGCCTGGCTATGGGCCGACTGCGGGTGCGGCAATCGTGAAGCATCCGGGTGTTGATAAGGTTGCTTTTACCGGCGAGCTTGCCACGGCGAAGATTATTCAGCGCGAGGCCGCGGAGACGATGAAGCGGCTCACGTTCGAGCTGGGTGGCAAGAGCCCGAATGTGATTTTCGCAGATGCTGATTTGGATGCGGCAATCGATGGTGCCCATTTCGCCCTGTACTTCAATCAAGGCCAGTGCTGTTGTGCGGGCAGTCGATTGTTTGTCGAAGAGCGTGTCCATGACGAAGTCGTCGATCGCTTGCGAGAAAAGAACCGCGACCTCAAAGTCGGCGACCCGTTTGATCCGGAAACGGAACAAGGCCCGCAAGTTGACGAAGCGCAGTTCGATAAGATTTTGAAGTACGTCGAGTACGGGAAGAGCGACGGCGCGAAGATAATTAGCGGCGGCAAGCGCGTTGGTAATAAGGGCTACTTTGTCGAACCGACGTTATTCGCTGGCGTCACAGATGACATGCGGATAGCCAAGGACGAGATTTTCGGACCCGTGCTCAGCGTGCTGAAATTCAAGAATGTCGACGAGATCGTGCGGCGTTCGAATGCCACGAATTTTGGCCTGGCTGCCGCGGTTTGGACGCGGGATGTCGCCAAAGCTCACCGTTACGCCGCAAGCGTGCGAGCGGGCACGGTGTGGGTCAATTGCTATGACGTGTTTGATGCGGCGGCGCCGTTTGGTGGGTTTAAGCAGAGTGGTTTGGGCCGTGAATTAGGCGAAGCCGGGTTGGCCAATTACACTGAGCTCAAGACGGTTACGGTTTCAATGGCATAGGTCTTAGTTTCGAACCGGGGGCTAGCGCCCGCCGGCTAATCTGAATTAGCTGGTACGCGATAACGTCCGGTTTTCCTTTCCTCGGGTCGGGAAACGCGAAGATGTTACGACGATCGCTTAGCGTTGCGGTTTTGGGTCTCACGATGTTCGTGGGGTACGCTGCCGATGCGCAGCCACCGAGGCCGAATGACACACCGGCGACACCACCATTGGGAGTCGACAAGTTTTATTTCGACCTATTGAAGTCGGACAACAGCACCACTCGTGCGACAGCGGAACGGTACATCGGTTTGGTGAAGGTGCAGGAGTGGAGCGATTTAACGGGAAAGTTCAAAGCCATTGCCCACTATGTGAAGCACGACCCAAGTCTCTCGACGGTGACCATCGCCATAATGAAAGGTCAGGGTGCGGATCGTACCGCGGATGAAAAGACGGTGCCCGTTGATAAGCTCAGCAAGACATGTCAGGTGCGGGTGAAGCAAATCGATTTGCTGCAGAAGAAGCTGCAGGAGATGGCCGCGAAAGCGAACCCCGGCAGCCCCGGCGCACCAATGACGGACGAGCGCGGCAGCGACCCGAATACGAGGAGCCCCGATGCTGGTCCGGGCGCGCCTCCGCCGGGGACAGCGGCGCCTGATCCGAGTGCTTCGGAACCCGATCCGCTTGGGTTCGCAGAAGTTCAGCTAGCTCCGGCAACTGGTCCAGGTGGTCCGCCGCCTGGTGGACCCGGCGGCATTCCGCCCGGCGTGGCCGGTCCGGGCCCCGGCGGCAATCCTCCACTTCCTCCTGCGCCAGGCGGCCCGAAATAGTTCAATTCAACGCAGGTAAGATCTGCCATTGAATGCCTGCTGCTGACGCGTTCCATGCTCGCTTCGATTGCTATCTGCCAGCATCTCCGCGCGACTAGTTCGATAGTCTTTGGCAGAATTCTTGGGGGTTTTGGCAAACTTTGCCGATTATTCCGATTGTGCGGATCGTAGCGGTTGCGCCATGTCGTGCGTTCCACTTTGAAATTCGTACTAACGCCTCGATCTTCACCCCCCATGATGATCGCGATGCCTAAACCGATTCATTTGCACGCCAGAAGAACGTTTGCGTTCGCCGGCGCTGCTGTGATATCGCTGGTTGTCGTTCAATTTACGCTTGGCCAAGCGCCCGGTTTTCCGAGCGCGCCCTCGCAACCTGCGATTAATAGCGAATCGAAGGTCGAGGCGTATACACTGAATGCGGCGACTCGCGACGTGCTAACCGCCTGGCAGCAGAGTGCCACCGGACGGACTGATATTCGGGTCGCGATCGATGAACGCACGGGCCAGGCATTAGTGTTCGCTTCGCCCGCCATTCAATCGCAAATTCAACAACAGCTCGCCGCGAAAACGCCGGCGACAACTTTGCCAGCCCCCACCCCCGTCGCGCATTTTCCAATTACCAATCAGGCGCCGGTAGCGAATGTTGGACTAGCCGTACCCGGGAACGCGGTGCTCTTTCCGCTGCGACTCATTCCGGCCGCAGAATTACATGCTCGGTTGGAAAACGTCCTCGGACGCGCTCTGCCAGCGACCGTGGATGCTTCCGGCGAATGGCAATCATTCCCGGTGGAGGCTGCACCGGGTGCTGGCGTGACGATGAGCGTGAACATTCGCTCGTCACAAGTTCGATTGGATGGTCCGCCCACGCAAGTTGCGGCATGGCGATCGGTCATCGAAGCGCTCTGACAGCGGGCCGGCGACGCCCGATCGCGTAACAAAACTTGTGGCCACTCGGCCGAACAGTCACGACCGTGTCCGCCAGGCATTGAAAGTGCTTCAGTCGGACACCTCGACGCGCACTCCGAACGGTTCGTCGCTCATTTCGACGATTTTGCCAGGCCAGGGGCGCCGAGTATCGACTCGCTCGCGCAGGCAACCACGCCACAGCCAGGCGCGGCGCCGGCCGCTCCAGCAACGGCACCTCCTGCGACTCAAGTCGCGCCCAGCAACGCACAGACGGCACAGGATGCGATCAAATTGGCGGAAACCGCCGGCGGATTGCTCGGCCCGGTTCAAGTCGAGTTTGTCGAGGGCCTGGATGTCATTGTCCTCCGCGGCAGCGAGCGCGATGTGCAGCGCGTCATGGACATCATCAAGCAAATCGAAGAACTGAGCGCCGTTACGGTGCCGGACATTCAGATTTACGAATTGAAGTTCGTTGATAGCGTGCAAATGGCTGCTTTGTTGCAACGTTTGTACGAACAGGTGCTCGGCCCGCGCATCGGGACGGTAAGCATCACGCCGCTGGGCAAGCCGAATGCACTCTTGCTCATCGGCCGCACCGAAAACGTCAAAATGGCGATCGAGCTCGTGCAACGCCTCGATCAACCAACGATTCCGACGGCACGCTTCGAGGTGTTTCCCTTAAAGCACGCGGCGGCGAGCGAAGCCAAAACGCTGCTCGACGGATTCTTCGGACAGTCGACATCGACTTCGCAAGGGTCGGGGTCGTCATCGTCAGGTTCATCGTCGAGCAGCAGCTCCTCGAGCAGCAATTCGTCGAATGCTAACCAGATGCCGACGCTGGCTCCGCGGGCACTTGTTGTGGCGGACCCACGAACCAACTCACTTATCGTGAGCGCCAGCCCGCGAGATATTGCGGAAGTAGCGGCGCTGATTCAGCGCATCGATACGCCCGGCGCCGCGGCCGAGCTCAAGGTATTCACGATCGTCAATGGCGACGCTACAGCCCTCACGGATATGCTGCGTTCGTTGTTCTCCGTACCGAGTGAGGGTCAAGGTGGTGGCGGTGGTGGCGGTGGTGGCGGCAGCGCGAACAATCCGAACGGCGGCGGCGGTAGCGGCGCCCTTGGTCAAGCAAGCCCTGTACGGATGCAATTCTCCGTTGATACGCGAACGAACAGCATCATTGCCGTGGGTTCTCGCGAAGACCTGGCCGTCGTAGAAGCGATTCTGCTACGGCTCGACGAAGGCGATATGCGCGAACGGCAAACGATTGTGTACCGCCTAAACAATGCCTTCGCCCAAAACGTGGCGCAGTCGGTGAACGCCTGGTTGCAAACTCAACGTCAAAACGAGCAGCAAGCCGAAATCACGATCAGTCCGTTCGAAGAAATCGAACACCAAGTGATCGTCGAGCCGGAATTGGCGACAAACAGCTTGATCGTCAGTGCCACGCCACGGTACTTCAACGAAGTGATGAAGGTCATCAAGGACCTCGACGAGCGACCACCGATGGTGCTGATCCAAGTGCTGATCGCCCAAGTGCAGCTCAACGACACCGACCAGTTTGGCGTCGAACTCGGCCTGCAGGATTCGGTACTGTTCGATCGGTCGCTGCTGACCGATGTTCAAAACCAGTCTATAACGAACACATCTCCCAACGGCGTGCAGACAACGACGAACAACATTATCAGCGCCACGGCCACGCCCGGCTTTAATTTCAACTCTGGCCAGGCGTTGGGGAACAACGTATCGTCGACGCTTAATCCCGCTGTCGCGTCGACCGCCGGCCAAGTCGGGGCACAGGGGCTGACGAATTTCGCCGTCAACCGGATCGACCCAAGTTTAGGATTCGGCGGGTTCGTATTATCGGCGTCGAGCAATGCGGTGAACGTACTGCTCAGGGCGTTGCAAGAGAAGCGGCGGTTGGAAGTGCTCAGCCGTCCGCAGCTCATGGCGCTGGATGGACAGACGGGACAGGTCCTTGTCGGCCAGGATGTGCCGACGGTGACCGGGGTGAACCAGAACGCATTCGGCCAAACGAACACGATTGTCTACCGACAGGTCGGCCTGATTTTACAGCTGGTGCCGCGAATCAGTCCCGATGGGCTAATCGTGATGCAGATCAGCGCAGAGAAGTCGAAATTGTCGGCAGAAGCGGGCGTACCGATCGGCTTTTCGACCAACGGACAAGTGCTCAACGCGCCGATCATCGACGACACCAAAGCGGTTACTACTGTCAGCGCCATGAGCGGCCAGACCGTGATCCTAGGCGGCCTGATCGAAACGTCGAAGAACGACGTACATCGCCGCGTGCCGATCGTTGCCGATATTCCGCTAATCGGCGACTTGTTTCGCTACGACAGCGTGCAAGAGGAACGCCGCGAGGTGCTCATCATCCTCACGCCGCAAGTCATCTACAACAAGATGGATTCGGACTTAGTGAAACAAATCGAATCGTCGCGCATGAGCTGGATCCTTTCGGATGTTCTCAACGTGCACGGCGAAGCAGGCCTGCGTAGCCGTTGCGACGAATGGTACGACGGCGAAATGGAGTCAGTGTTCCCGAACGCCGTGCCTGAAGAAGGTTTTTTGCCTCTCTCGTCGCGCAAGTTCGGGCCAGAGGGCCAAATGGAAATGTGTGCACCCGGCACGGAACAAGTCATGCCCGGCATGGTCACACCGACTCCGACACCGAGCAACTCCGAACCTTTGCCGACACCAGGCGCACCACGCCAGTCGCCCGGCCCGGCCCGGCCGACCAACGAACGATTCAACACGACGGATGCATCACAACCGGCGGTTCGCCAAACATCGTACCAGGTGCCGGCGCAACAGTAGTCGATCGCAACGTCTTGCTAATCTCACAAATCGAAAGTTAGTAGCTGAGATATAGAAGTCTCAGGCCAGATGGAAAGGGTCGGAATTCGCAATTCCGCTACAGGGAACATGAAGTACGCCAAAACCATACTGACACAAGTCGCGGGTTTCGCCGCTATTGCTACCGCGGTG
Organism: uncultured Planctomycetota bacterium; assembly: GCA_963733705.1. Classification (GTDB taxonomy): domain Bacteria; phylum Planctomycetota; class Planctomycetia; order Pirellulales; family Lacipirellulaceae; genus JABDGM01. The sequence continues at coordinate 8,720 of CAVTEJ010000003.1, forward strand.
CTCACGACGACCGGCTGTAGCAACTTCTCTGAGATGAAGCCGTCGAAGGTGTTCAGCCTGGATAACACCTGGCCCTTCAAGGACAAAGACAAGCCGCACGAAGGCAAGCCAGTGCGGATGGTTTGCACGTGGAGCGACACGGTAATGACGCAGCCTGGCGTTAAGCCGCAGCGCGGGTTCGGCGGGCGGATCATGTTTTACGAAAGCGAAGATAAGAAGCCGATCCTCGTGGATGGCCAGCTTGTTATTTACGCGTTCGATGAAACTGGCGCGCGCCGACGGATAACAAACCGACGCGGCGATATGTGTTTCCTGCCGAGCAGATTCCGCTCCACATGAGCAAATCAGAGCTCGGCGCTTCGTACAGTTTCTGGTTGCCGTGGGACGACGCGGGCGGTCCGCGGACTGAGGTTGGCCTCATCTGCCGATTCGAGCCCAAGGGGGGCGCTGTCGTCACGAGTGAGCAGACAAAGCAGAGACTGCCGGGCACGGAGCCGGTTATCGCAGCGACAGACGGCTCGCCGCAGCCACCCAAGCTGCCCGAGGGTGTACCCTCGAAGCCAGTGATCCAATCGCTACAGCAATTGCAGGCACAGCGCACGCAAGAACAGCGGGCGACGCACCAGGCCAACTATGAAGTTGCGGCGACGGCGAACAGCGCCGTGCAAGAAGATGGCATGCTCGCCTCGAAAAAGATGAGCGCTACGACCATTACGCTGCCCAGCAACTTTACGATGCCGAGCGCTGGCACGCTAACGGCGCAGAACCCCGGGCTGGGAAATGGACAAGCGGCACAGCAAGGCGGCCTGCGAATGTACCCGGGTCAGCCGGCGTTGCAACAAACGCCGGCTACGGCGTTGGCTGCGATGCAGCAAAACGCATCACCGCCCTTCGGGCTTAACAGGTCCGTGGCAGGGACACAGCTGTCATCTCTGGCTGCCGGCTCGACCACGTCGATGGCACCGGTGCAATCGCCGGCCGGCTTCCACACGAATCCGATCACCGCGCCGCCGATGTCGCAGCCAGGATCGCCGGCAAACCAACAAGCTGCGATTCAGGAATTGCTGCAACAGCAACAAGCGTTGCAACAGAAGCTGCAGCAGCTGCAACAGTCTTCATCGACAGGCGCTCCTGCGCCAGGCCAAACGAACGCGACGACGACTGTCAGCTACCCGGCTGGGTCGGCGTACCTGCATTAGGCGCGGCCGGCGGCGCGTCGGGCGCCGTCATTTCATTGCGAACCGCACGAATGCCAGACTCGAGTGAAACGAGTTGGCCAATCGTTTGGCGTTCGCTATCACTCTTCGCTTCGCCGGTGATGACCGCCGTATCGCCTTGCACGGTAATCAGCGGCTGACTCATGTGATGATCCGACAGGATCTTTGTCAGCCGTGTTTGAATGACATTCGCAACCGCATTGGCACTAACCGGCGGCGCGTCGAACGCGACTTTCACTTCCATCCGAATGGGCTGTGGCGGATTTTCTGAATTGCTCGATTTGCCTTTTTGATTCTTGCCGCGCGACATCGACTTATTCATGTTCGTGAAGAACTGATTCATCGCGCGATTGCCTTGCATGCCATTCATTCCGTTCTGGCCATTCTGCTGCGCCGCGGCCAATGAAATTAATAGCTCCGCCGGGTTGGTTGTTGCCGCCCATGCCGGAACCGCCGAAGCCGGAATTTCCCATTCCGCCACCGGTACCGCCAAAGCCGCTGCTCCCGAAGCCGCTGGAGCCCAGGCCTCCCATTCCGCCGCCTCCCATTCCCCCGCCAAAGCCAGAGCCACCCATTCCACCGCCCATACCGCCGCCGCCAAACCCACTGCCTCCCATGCCGCCGCCCATTCCGCCGCCACCAAAACCGCTCGAACCGCCGCCAAATGCGGACATGCCGGTGCCGCCCAGTTGCGCAGAAGCGGTTTGGGTCAAGCAAATGGCGAGTGCCAACGAAGTGCAAAGCGTGAAAGCGCGGGTCCACATCGTGGAATCCTCCGGTAAGTCAGCCGGCCTTATTATATATATCTGGCCGGGATAGGTATAATGCGAACCAAGTTTTTCTCTTCGCCGACGAATTCCACCTAGTTTCCCGGCGCTGGTTGGACACACAACGACCACGGCGAGTTTGCCGGCGGCCGCAGGTCGCGAATTGGTCTCAGGAGTTTTATGATGCTCGCGTTTACCAAGCAAAAAACATTTGCAATTTCAGAAATCTTTACGCTGGGCTCGGTTGCGGCGCTGCTAATCGGCCTGGTGCCCGTCGTTGTCCATGCGGCTCGCCCTTCAGCGATGAAGCTGTTTCCCGAGGAATCGGTCGTTTTCGTCCGTATCGCGAATGGCCACGAAATGGGCGAGCGAGTTCAGCAAACTTCGATCGGCCGGATGATCCACGACCCACAACTGCAACCGTTTGTCGAGAATTTGTATGGCAAGGCGGGCAAACTTTACGAGGAAGAAGCCGCCGGCAAACTGGGCCTGACGTGGGAGGATCTCAAAAAGCTACCCAAGGGTGAAATTGCATTCGCCGTCGTTGCAAGACCGGACAAACGGCCGGCCCTGTTGTTAATGATTGATCAAGGCGATGAGACATCCGTCGCGGACAAACTGGTCGACAGAGCGCTCGATATTGCAGAAGAAAGAGGAGGCGACTTCAGCAAGGAAAAAATCGGCGACGTCGAAGTCACGGTCGTTCGCGATAAAGACAAAGAAAATCGCATGTTCGGCGTTTGCCAGCGCGAGAATACGATCATCGCCGCCACGGATGCCAACTTGATTCGCGGCCTGCTGTGGCATTGGGATCATGTAGGCGAATCTACCGACTCTGCAGCCGCAGCTTCTGCGCCGGTCGCCGAACCGGCGCAAGCGACTGCAGCGACTGACAGCGATTCCAAAGATTCGAAAGAAGAGAGCGATGCGAAATCCGACAAGCACGAGGAGCCGTACGTGCCCGGTCGAACGCTCGCCGAAAACGATCGCTTTGCAACGATTGTCAAAAACTGCCGTCGTCCGCAAGACCCGCCACCGCAACTCATTTATTACGTTGATCCGATCGAACTCGTGCGCGGTCTCGGCCACGGCAATGGCGGACTGAGCTTTGTCATGGGGTTGCTTCCCTCGCTAGGTCTGGATGGGCTCCTGGCGATCGGCGGCGCTTCTACCTATGCGACCGACGAATATGATGCACTCGGCCAACTCCATGTTCTACTCGAAAACCCGCGTTCGGGAGTGTTGTTGCTGCCGGCTTTTCTGCCGGGCGAAACAACACCTCAAGCCTTTGTGCCACTCACGGTTGAGTCGTACATCGCGTGGAATTGGAAGCTACGCACAACGTACGACCGGCTAGCGACGTTGATCGACCAGTATCGCTTTCAAGGCTCCGTCGACAAATTCGTAAAGGAGAAATTCTCGGATAAGCTCGACATCGATGTGCCGACGAAGGTTCTCGATAACTTGAAAGGCCGGTTCACGTGGACGATCGGCTACGAGCGACCAAGTCACTTCCGCGGCCAGCAGCATGTTTTTGCGGCCGAGCTCGTAGATGAAGCAGCAGCCCAAGAATCGCTCAAGGCGGTAATGGCTAAATTTCCAGAGCTGTTCGAAGAGCGGCACTTCGGCAGCGCCACTTACTATGCAATTGTGTTGAAGCTCAAAGATGACGGGACTGGCGAAAAGCCCGTCGATCCGTTCGTGGCGATCATGGACGGTTACTTCTTCATCGGCACATCGTGCAAGCGTTTCGAAGAATGCGTGGCCGCCCGCGATGGAACGGTGCCGCGTTTGGTTGACTCCAACGATTATGCGCGCGAGTGCGGTCATTGGCCGCGAAGTTCGTGGTGTCACGCCGGTGATGTTCAGCCTCGGTCGCTTCGAGGAAACGCTGCGTCAATGGTACGACCTGCTGACGTCCGAGAAGACAAAATCCTACATCGATGAGCATCGAGAGAAGAACAAGTGGCTCGCGGCACTCGCCGATGCCATGCAAGAAAACAAGCTACCGCCGTTCGATGTGTTGCTGCAGTATGCGGGGCAGAACGGCAGCATTCTATACGACACGGATAACGGATATCACGTAATCACTTTTTCACTACGACACGAAGGCACCGCGGCAACGTCAAGCCAAGCGAAGTAGCATGTCGCTCGTTTTGCACGGATGACGTTGCGAGCTCGCAAAAAAATCATCCCGAGCGCGGCGAAGACATCGGTACTTTGGCCGATACCACGCGGCGCTCAGGATGACGTTTCAGGATAACCAACTACCGTCGCTTTATTTTTGAGCTGGTGGCGGATTTTCGCCGCTTTTCTTTACTTCTGTTGATTGCGTGGTCGTGGTTTGACCATTGGGGGTCGAAACCGTGGTTTTCTTCGTGGCGCTCGATTTGTCTGAGCAACCTACCGCGCCAACGGCGATGACTCCCATTACCACCACCGCGCTGATGATGCGCTTCATCTTTGACTCCTTGGGTTAGGGCCAACAACGGCCGCCAAATCTGGCTAGCCGCCACACAACTTTTCAATTCACTGTCCCGCCCTAATAGCACTTCCCGTACCAACTGTGCTAATCCGTCGCACTTCGGCTCGGTGTGCAAACTTTGTTTTGCCGGCGGCAACTGCGATCTCACACTGTTTTTCGTGGGAATTGGGCAACGCGAGACGACGATCAAGGAGACCGCCCGATGCACGAAACCAGCCGGGGCGGGCTTGTCAGGGTGTCATAAATTGCGGCCGTTCGCTAACCACGTGGCCAACTTGGCCGTTTGTCGGCCAGAACCGCACACCGCAACCGCGGGGGAAAAATCTATGATTTGGCGTCGCCCGGGTTCACGATGTCGAACGCCAATGGGTGCTCGCTCATCGGATCCTCGATGCGGATCGATTTTTTTCCGGCTAGCAATTCCTCAATGAGATGACCGACCAGATCGGCCCGCCAGCCGCTGGCCAAAAGCGGCGGCTCAGCGTTGCCAGAACTCACGAATCCCAAGCGATACGCGATCAAGTCCCGTACGTCGGTCGCCGTGCCGGCCAGGCTCGTAGCGACGTTCGCGTTTCGACAAATGCTCGATAGCGCGGGCGACAGAAACTGTCCAAGCAAATTGAGCTGCGAGGGCATTGCTTCCTGCGACGGTCGCTCAATATCTCCCAGCGGCGCCGCGAGGCCGCGCTTCACGCACTCGGCCATTTCGTTAAGCATTTCCGGTTTCATACCGCGGTGCATGCCGCGCACGTCGCGAATTCGTTCGACGCTGTCTCCTTTGCGCTTCGCCATTTCGACAAGCAAATCGTCGCGCAACACGCGCCGTGGAGGAACATCCCGCTTCTCGGCCTCATTACGACGCCACATCCACAGCTCGCGCACGATCGCCAAGCTCCGCGGCGACAGGCTGCCGAGTCCCGACACACGCCGCCAACGCGGGTTGTCCCGTGAGTCCCGCAAATCGGCCAGCCAACGATCAGTCTCCTCGCCCAACCACTCCAATCGCTCAAGCTTCTTCAGCTTTCGTCCGAGCGTATCGTACAGCGGCAACAAATAGCGCACGTCTTCGAGCGCATATTCGATCTGGTCATCGGAAAGTGGTCGCCGCCGCCAATCGGTTCGCTGCTCGCCCTTCCCGGGACGTGCGTTAAGAAATTTGGTCACTACGGAGCCATACGACGATGGATATTCGGCGCTGCAGAATCCGGCCGCAAGTTGCGTATCAAATAAATTCGCGGGAGGTTCTCCGCAGGCCGTAAGGGCGAAGTTCACTTCTTCGCGGGCCGCGTGAACGATTGTCGAATGACTGCCTTCGGCCAGCGTCTTCCAGAACGCCGTCATGTCGCCGGCGCGATACGGGTCGATGACCGCCAGATCGTCCGGAGTTACGACCTGGACAAGGCACAGCTCGGGCCGAAAGGTATCCTCGGATACGAATTCGGTGTCGATTCCAATCCGATCTGCGCACGCCAACCGCCGACAAAAGTCGGCCAGTTGAGCGGGGCTGTTGATCGTCTCGTGCGACACGGCTCTCGACAGGCAGCGTCGGCCAGGTAAGTAGGAATAGGGATCGAAGCACTCTCCGCTCAGGTGCCCGAGCTTGCCGCTTCGAGGTAGACTCTCAATATCGACGGCGAACGCGGTGACGACAAGACGAATCCGCGAAAAAAACTGTGGGCAGTTCCGCGCAATGCAGACTCACCGATTCAAATCGCCTCGCCACGCCAGGCCGCATGAGCCCTGGTACAATCTGTGAAAAATCGGGCCAATCCCTAATTACATCGCGATCGCCTCAGCGTTTCGGCCTCAGGATTTTAGGAATCAATCAGCACTCGGAAAGATTTGATGCGCGAAACTTGGTTGAAACCGAATCGCCGAGCAATTCTGTTCGGGGCACTGACGCCGATGCTTGTTGCGGCCGGCGGCGTATGGCTGGCCTTTCGTGGGACGGAATCCGACGCGGCGGCGTGGCATTGGGGCGGCATCATATTGATGCTCTTGGGGCTGGGCTGCACTGCTCAACTTCTGCTGCAATTGCGGCGTCCGCGAATCGCCTTCGAAAATGGTACAGTATTGTTCTACTTGCGCAGCGGTTCGCCGATCGGGGTTCCGGTCGACGTCGTTGAAGCCTTTTTCGCCGGGCAGGGCCCGGCTCATTTGCCGGTGCTCACCAACCAGCCGCAAACGGCGAATCTCATGGCGCGTATGTCTCAGCGGCACACCGAGTGGGCCGCGCAAGCAGTGAAACCCGCACTGGGAAATTGGGCCGAGGGCTACGTCACGATTCGCGGCGCATGGTGCGAGCCGTTGACCGGCGAAACGATCCGCAAACTAAATCGACGCCTAAAAGAAGTGAAAGACGCTGCCCCGGGTGATGCGCGATGACGAAGTTCGCCTTCCATTCCAAACGCCCCGGTTTATTGGTGAGCGTGCGTAATGCGGCCGAAGCGCTCACCGCCCTTGCGGCCGGTGCTGATGTAATTGATGTAAAAGATCCCAGCCGCGGCGCGCTGGGCCGCGCCGACACAATTGAAATCGCCGGCGTCGTTGAAGCTATTTCAGGCCGGGCACCAGTGACAGTAGCGCTCGGCGAGCTAAGCGAACTCGTTGATTTCGCAGCGGAGAATGCCGTCAAGGCCATGCCGCGCGGCGTATCGCTTTTCAAAATCGGCCTGGCTGGTTGCGGAGATTTGAAAAACTGGCCGCAGCTGTGGCAGAAATTGATCGATCGAAGTACGGGGTCTCACGACGAAACGCCCGCGAAACCTGTCGCCGTCGTCTACGCGGATTGGAAATTGGCGCACGCCCCCGAGCCGGACAACGTGTTGAGCGCCGCAATCGAGTTCGGCTGCCCTGCCCTTCTCATCGACACTTGGGGCAAGACCGCTGGTAGCTCCTTCGATCATTGGGCGCGGGAAAGCATGCTACCGTTTATTGAGCGCGAGGCGGCGCCACCTCCAAATCGTATTAGCAGGCTCGCTCGGCGTAGCGCAAATCCCCCAGGCAATGTCGCTCGATCCAGATTTGATTGCCGTCCGCGGTGCCGCCTGTACATGCGGGCGCGATAGCGTGGTTTCTGGCGAAAAAGTGATGCAGCTGAAACAACTACTTGCGTCGTACACGATTGTCGATCAAAGTCGCGCTCTAAATCCGCTTTGAAACGAGCCGCTCGACGACCTCGCCGCGCTTTCGGCGATTACCGGCCGCCAAACTTCTCGGCATCAAAATTGCGTTCGCGCCGTTTGCCCTTGACGACCTCGTGCCGTCGAAAATTTTCTTGACAATTGCCGCGGAATTCGGATATTTGGTGCATTCGAGGAGGCGCGCAGTTTTGAGTCCCTTCACGAACTTAAGGGGTGGCTTGGATGAAGAACGTATTGGATGCAATTCGAGACGGCGATTGGTTTTTCGAACCTGAGGATGTTGACCCGAGTCGTTATCAGGCAACCTCCGCAATACCGGGCACCGATGCCAAGCTGCAAATCCTCGCCGAGCGCGCTTGCGCCGGATTACCGCTGTGGCATGGCGCGACCGTGCCGACTATGAAGATGCCGAGATGACCTGAACCTGGGCTTCGTGACGGCAAACGCCCTCAACACCACTAGATGTTCGATGTTTGATATTGGATATTAGAGTGCGCCCAATCGGCACCTAAAACCAAACATTCAACATCGAGTGATATCATGCCAAAGTTTGGCGTCAGCGTACCCCACACGCTCACCAAAGATGAAGCCCGCTCACGGCTCGAACGATTCGCCGAAATGCTCGAATCGAAATTCGCCAACCAAGTCAGCGACCTGCAGCAGTCGTGGGAAGGCGACACCCTGAAGTTCCACTTCAAGTCCTACGGCATCCCACTCGATGGCGGAATCACGGTCGCGGATAACGCGCTAAACGTCGCGGGCGACCTTCCCTTCACCGCCATGATGTTCAAAGGCAAAATCGAGTCGGCAATTCGCGAGCAGTTGGAACGAATGGTGAGCGCGTAACCTACGTAGGCGAGTTTCTCCGAAACTCGCACCAACAACGCCCCCCGAGTAAACGGCCTCGCAACGTCACGTCTCCTGGTGCGAGTTTTGAAAAAACTCGCCTACTGTTGCCGCCCATACCGCTGCGGCAAAATTAAGATCTGCTCGCCTTCATCTCGGAATTCCAAGCCAGCCGGCGTCAGCAGCGAATCAAGCAGCTTGTCTTGGTCCGCGTTTTCGACCGAGAACGAAACTCGCTGATCCAGCGATTTCCCCGCCGCGCGAATGGCATCTTCATCGATCCGAAGATTCCAATGCAGTCGGTTCGCAAGCTCGCGCAACACGGCACCAACCGGCTTCTCTTGAACGTGTAGTGTATAAACTTGCTTCGTGCCGCCCGCCGTATGTGTGTTCGGTATTTTCGCCGGCGGGCGATTTCGCGTGCTATGCGCGGCGCCGGTGCTACGTTCGCTTCCAAAGGCACGATATGAATCGCATGATCTTCCGGCCGAAATTCAAACGTCAAATCGAAGCCGAGAAGCAGCACGGTTAAGCGCTCCGCCAGATTTAGGTCCGGCAACTCATTCGCCGACCAAAGATCGTGCGGAATCTTGTCCGCATCGACAACCCGCCAACCGTTCTGCTCGGCAAGCGTTATAACGAGTTGACGAGGTTCGCCCAGCCGCGGCCACGCGAGCGGCTGGCGTTTCAAAACAGCGTTTCTCAAATCGACAGGTAGCTTCGCGGCGTCGCGGGTCCGCAAATTCGCAAGCGGTCGCAAACGACCAGCCGCCGAGGCAGGCCCCAGATAGAGCAGTTTCCCCAGCCGCGCGATATCCAACCCGCAACTGTCGGCAATCCCACCAAGCGCCTGCTCTGCGGAAGTGGCAGCGATATCCAATGTCACCCGCGTGTTCGGATCGACCCGGCGATCGACAAACACTGCAACCTGAAACGTCTGCCGAACCCGATCCAACGTTTCGTGCAGCGGCACACCTTGCCAATGAATCGTCGTTGTGGATGGCGGTCGCCCATTCGCTTGTCCGCTATCAGCATTCGCCGCAATGCGTTCGCTCCGCCCACTTTCTCGCTTCGTAACTTGCGCGTACGAATGGGTGTCCGCGAACATCGTCGCGACCAACGCCACTGACCACAACACATTTGTCGAATCACGCGAGAACAACCGCTGTGTCCCTTGTCAAGAGTTTTGTAAAGCTTCCCTCATCCCAGCCATCAGAGGGACAACACCTGTCAAGTCAAATCATTTATTTGCGCTAGCGAAGTCGAATCGTTAGCCGCGATTCGCATCGAACTTTCGCGCGAATCGCTGTACTTCTCGCGTAGTCTTTGCTGCCCCTCGACCGTCATTATAGTCGTGTCTGTATTTATAAAAATATCGACTGACACTCGGTCCCAACATTCTCTTTTACGCAATCAATTTTTTCGTTGTGCTCCCTTCAATTGTGATTACACTCAACCTAGAGATTGGCGGGGACGACGGCCTAATCAGGTAGCACGCGGGGCACGTGCACCACTTTTCGCCGCCGTGCCAACACGAATGATTCGGAACCGCGGATTCCCGCGGGTCTCAAGGAGCGGCAGTTCCAAATGCCACTACGCCGGTTAACTGCGGAGGGTGCAGATCAGGGCCTGCACTTCGAAGCAGTCGTTTTCTTTGAGCTGACAACTTTGGGCCAGACAACGGAGTCAAAGGCGTGGACACTCGTCGCTTGCGCACCCCCGTTCTCGTCATTTACTACAATCGCTACCTCACGAACAGCGATTGCGCGATGTTCATCAAGCGCATTGCGCGACGATACAACAATTCGTCGCTCGAACGGCTCGTGGCCATGGGCGACCACGTGGCTCGCCGCGCCGCCGTGCTGGCGCTGAGCCTGATGGGCGACTACTCGTCGAACACGGTGCTCGGCCGGGCCCTCGTCGACCGCGACCGTGGCGTGCGAACCATCGCCGAAACCGGCATTCGAGAATTATGGTGCCGAGTCGGCACACGCCAACAACAGGAGATGTTACGCGAAGTTGCCGACCTCAACGACCAGCGCCAGCACTCAGAAGCCGCCCGGCTGGCCACCGAACTGATTCACAGCTCACCCTGGATCGCCGAAGCATGGTGCCAACGCGGCACAGCCAATTACCACTTGGGCCAGTACGACGCCGCCATCCGCGACTGCCACCAGGCGCTCGAAATCAATCCTTATCACTTCACCGCAGCCGCCGGCATGGGCCAATGCTACATGCTGCAAGAAAATCCCGTCGCCGCGCTGGAAGCCTTCCGCCGCGCGCTGCGACTCAATCCCGGTATGGATGAAGTCCGCGCCCAAATCGTGCGGCTCCAACGCTCGCTCAAGCGCGAGTAGCGGCCAACCAGCCGTAGCTGGATTCGCAAGAATCCGGCCGAATCCGGAGCCTTGCGACTTCAGCTAAAGAGTTTTAAAACGGCCGTAGCCAATTCTTATTATAGCTGCGCTGGGTGCCACTGGCCGCGGCCAGTGCTCTTCTTAATCGAAGGCTTGCAGATTGCAGCATCACCAACGCCCAAGGGGTAATAACAGCGCGGGCGATAAGCGTAAGTCATGCCGGCTCCGCGCAATTGTGCTATTCCAGGTCGTGATATACTGTCGCGTATGAGCGACCATACGCAGAATTATCCGCAATGGCTACGTATCATCTGGACCACATTCTGCGGTATCGCATGCGTCTTGCTGATTGCTTTGTGGGTGCGGAGCTATTGGCGAACCGATATTATTTTCCGCGTCAACAAAAGCCGCGTGCTAACCACCCTCGGTTCAAGTTCGGGCAGCACGTATCTAATCAGGATGGACCGCAGCGGCGGACCTGCTCTAGTCGCAGTACACGAAACACAAGGATGGAAACACAGCAGCGACGAACCAGTGAAACCACCGAAGAACTTTGAGTGGGCTTCAACCGCGAAACAATCGACGATACGAGCCCCAATCTGGTTTCTAGTTATTCTCCTCGCCTTTGCTACCGCACTGCCCTGGTTCGGCAGAGCACGCCGATTCAGCCTCCGCACGCTGCTAATCGCGACAACGCTGATAGCCCTGGCACTTGGAACAGTTGCTTTGTTGAGCCGTTAATATATGAACCGCCCCAGATTAATACGGGCTTTGCGTATCACCTGGACCGCGTTCTGCGGTTTCGTGTGCCTGATGCTCGTCGTGCTGTGGGTGCGGAGCTACTCTCAGGCATGGGATAATTTCGACGAATTCGCGGGCAGTATTTTCGGCACTCGTTTCTCCTTCTCGCTGGAAGATGGAAAATTGATTTTCGCTACCGGACGCAGCAAGATGTACGACGTGAAAACTCTAATATGGGCAAATAACCATATGAGAGTCCTGGTGGCGAATGGGCTCGTTGTAGCGAACAGTTCTGCGGGAGTCGTCGTGTGGCTGTGGTTTTGGCTGGCGGAATTATTGGTTACTGCGCTGCCGATTCTTGCCTGGATTCAACCGTCGAGTCGATTCAACCTAAGGGTGCTGCTGCTCGCCTCGACCCTCTTATGCTTGGTATTTGGAGCGGCAATGTGGGCGATACGCTGAATAACCCCTCAACCATTTTCCTAAACCTTTGTCGCCAGTCGTATGAACCACCCTCGAATAGCACGGGCTCTACGAATCGCCTGGACCGCCTTCTTCGGTATCGCGTGCGTGCTCTTATGCGTGCTCTGGGTGCGGAGCCATTCGTGGATTGATCAAGCGACGATCCGAGTCACACATTCGCAATCTCTCGATTTGATTTTGATTCGAGACGGTATTCGATTTGTTGGGCGGTACAATCTCGCGACCCCTGAACCGAACTTTTGGAGCTGGGACACTCTTCCCTTGTCGAAAATACAGTCCATCGCTTTCGCGCCCAGAAAAGTGTGGGACGGCCGTCGAATCGATTGGGGTGATACTTCCCGGAGAGGGTTTAATGAAGTCTACGTTCTCCTTCCGTACTGGTTATTAGTTTCGGCGATGGCTGCTTTTGCCGCTGTCCCTTGGCTGAAGATAATTCCCTCCCGCTTCAACCTCCGCACACTCCTACTCGCGATGACGCTCGTTGCCCTGGTTTTGGGGCGGATCGTGTGGCTCAGGTGACGCTTCTTACATGAAATACCGCAAGCAGCGAACCTCGTGGTCGGTGTCGAATTGGAGTTTAACCTGAGAATCGCCGAACATGGCCTACCCAACAGCAACCACCTGCACGAGATGCGGAAAACCTGCGAATATGAAACGGCAGGAAGCAATGACCTTACAAACGATTCGCGTAGGGACGCTGAATCTCGAAGGTACCAAGCTGGGACTATTCTATATCGTATCGTGTCCCTACTGCGGCTTTCGATTCGGGATCCGCCCTAAGGATGATCCTTCCTCAATATTTAGCTGATGTCCCGCACTGCGCTACTAAAATCGCTGCGAATCGCCTGGACCGCTATTTGCGGACTAGCGGCAGTGTTGCTAGTCGTGCTGTGGGTGCGAAGCTATTGGCGTGCAGACGTAGTCGTCGGGCCGATTGCCAGCGGCCAAGTTTTCTCAATTAGTTCATTTTGCGGTGAACTGTTGTTTCGCAACTATGCGACACCAATGGGAACGACCTGGGATTGGGGAACCAATTCCGTCGATGTCGACGAGCAGTCGGCGCGAGAACGAATGCGCGAGGTGTGCGTTTTCGGCTTCGCGCTTATTGACTGGCGACCAATTGGATGGGCACTAATAGTACCTCACCCGTTTCTCGTATCGTTATTCGCGACCGCTTCGGCGTTGGTATGGCTCCCATTGCCCAAACGATTTCGTCTCAGCACGCTGCTAATTGCGATAACGCTGATATCCATCGTGCTAGGCGCAGCGGTCTACTTTACAAAGGCTCCGACGACACCGCCCATAGATGTCGGCGACTTCGGACGCGGGGCAGACTAATCGGCCACTTTCAGCTCTTAGCCCGACGCGTAAGCGAGGGATCGCACCAGTTCAGCATCCCCCCTCGCTTACGCGTCGGGCTAACAATTGCCGTTCACTTTTTCAAATGACCTGAAGCCCATTTTTGGGACTCCAGCGTCAAGACCGGCACTAGAAATCTCAT
>CAVTEJ010000004.1:0-138729 GCA_963733705.1 uncultured Planctomycetota bacterium
CGTGTCGAACACGTCCAGAAAGCGATGGTCGTGGGTAACGACGATGACTCCCGCGTTTTGCTCGTGAGCGATCTGGCCGAATAGTTCAATTACCTGTTTTGCGCGTTCGCTATCCAGTGACGCAGTCGGCTCATCGCCAAGCGACACCTCTGGGTCATTGGAAAGCACGGGCGATGGCGACTCGCTGTTGCTCCCCTCCCGATAGTCGTGATGGCATATCGAGCGAACGTTCCAAGACGCCAAAGTTCTTGAGAAGATCCGTTGCTCGACGGCGAGCTCTACCGCCTCCGACGCCATTAAGTTCCAGTGCAACCTGCACATTCTCAATAGCCGACAAGAAAGGAATCAAGTTCGCCCTCTGAAAGACGAATCCAATGTGGCGGCGACGAAAGGATCGCAGGTCCGTTTCGCGTGCGAACCGTCAATCACCAGTTGCCCGTTGATTAAGACCTGCCCCGAAGTCGGAGTGATGACCAAGCCGATGATTGTCAGCAATGTTGATTTTCCGGACCCGCTCGGTCCCAGTAGTGCGACGACCTGTCCCTTAGGCACCTGCAGGGTTGCCTGGCGCAAGGCCACAACTTCAGTGCGCCCGCTGCCGTACACTTTGTTGAGTTGGCGAATTTCGATGGCTAAAAGTCGCTCATTGCCCGCTATCCCATCAACGCTTCGGTGGTTGACACGCATCGACCGGCAGATCCCCAAAAGACTGGAGAGGACAGAGATCGCTAGCACAATGCAAAAAAGCTGAAACAGGTCTTCATTCGTAACGACCACGCGACGCGGAAAGTAGGGAAACAATTGGTGCCCCATGAGCATCGCGATACCGTAACCCATAACTCCCAGGGCTAAAGCCTGCTGCAGGAGCATTCCCAGGATTGTGCGGTTGGGTGCCGAGCAACTTCAGCAGAGCAATGGAGTGGAGTTTTCGAGCGTCAGGGTATAAAGGATCAATGCCATGATGACTGCTGCGATGATCGTCAATAACATTCGGAACATTCCCAGTTGTCGGCGCCTTATCGACCATTCCCTGCAACAACAGCTCCTCCTGCCCCACTTTGGTGTACACGGAAACATCCCCCCAACTCGCGATCACGTCCTGCACCTGATCCAGGTTCGTTCCGGGTGAACACGTGCGATCACGGCGCTGATCGCCGGCGACAGATCGCGGGAAGTTCGGCTGCCGGATGCGAGAGTTGCTCCACCAGCTGTGGCTGATTGAGGAAGAGGTCGATGTAGATCGGCCTCTGGCCGAACGTTCCAAACGAAGAGCCTCGCCCACGCTGTCGAATTGAATCGCCTGCGAGTCGCTCATAGTCACGATGCCCATGCCATCACCACCGGAGCTGACCATCCCCCTGGTGATGCCGACTACCTGGTAGGTCTCCTTGCCTAATTTGATCTCGTCGTGGAGTTGATACCCGAGCGTCTTATCGACGACGATCTCGAAATGATTCTGCGAGCGTGCGGCCGGAAATCAGCGGCAGCCACTCGCCCTTATCGGCAGGCGAGCTCAATCCCAAGACGGACATCCGCAAGGGCTTGTCATTACGCCGCCGCTGGATGGTATGAAACACGAATTCTCGGGCCGAGATAACGCCGGGAACAGCTGCACGCGGTAAACAAGTGTCTGGGGAACGCGCGACACTTCCGCAAACGGACCACGTGTATCGCGTTGCACCACCCACAGATCAGCGTTAATCCGTTCGACGATGAGCGTTGCATCTTCAATAAGGCCGCGGTAGATGCCAGCCATGCCCATCACGATCATGAGCATCATGCCGATACCCACTGCGGTCAGGCCGAACCGCCCCAGATTGTGTTGGACGTCTTTGGTTGCCAGGTTCATGGCACTACCGTTATTCGTTGGTTCTCCAAAGACACATTCTTGCCGGCGGCCGGCATCAACACGATCTCACCAACCGCAACTCCGTCGGTGACTTCGACATTCTCTGCCCCTCGCAATCCAAGCTTGACCTCTCGCCAACTGGCGCGGTTTCCCACTCGGCAATAGACACCGGGGGTGCTCTCCCGCCAGAACACGAACTTGGCTGGCAGCAGCGGCACGGCGGTCTTGCGTTCGACTTCAATGTAGACTTCTGCGCTGACCGACGGCCCAATTCTCCGGCAGCGTGATGACCCGAACGTCAACGACGAACTCGCGGGTTTCGCGATCTGCTTCACGCCCCAACCGAGAGACTTTACCTTGGTAGCTTTTCTCCGACTCGGATCGAAACGCGACTCGCGCCGGTTGATTCGGATGAAGGCGGGACATTTCGGTTTCATCCACCCAAGCAGTAACCCATAACTCCTTGGTCGAGACGAGCGTTAGATTGGCGCCGCCCTGGAACGGCAATATCGCCGGGGTCGCGTCCCGCTCAACAATCAACCCATCAAATGGGGCGACGATCGCAGTATCGTCCAGAAGTGCCTTCCGGTAGGTAACGTCCCGTTCTGCCGCGATCAATTGTTTGCGGCCTTCAATGAGTGCGGCCTCGGCGCGGGCGACCCCAGCTTGCGAGGTCTTCCACGCTACGGTGGCCTTGTCCATGTCCTGCTGACTAATGGCTGTTGGGACCAGTGGCAAATCCCGTTTGTAGTCGGCGGTGGCCTGCTCTAAAACCGCGACGGCCTGGACTTGATCGGCTTGCAGTCGGTCCAGTGCGGCCCGCGCAACTTCCACCGACGTTGCGCCATTTCGACCTGCGGCTTCAAATCCACATCGTCGAGTCTCGTAGGAGCTCCCTGCTGTCACCCAGTCTCCCATGTCCACCAAGACCTCCTGGAGACGACCCGATATTCGGGGACTAATCGTCGACTTCACACGCGCTTCGAGTGTCCCCGTTCCCATCACTTCCGCGACGAGTTCTCCGGACTTAACCTCGTGTTCAACGACGGGAATTGCGGCGAAATACCAATAACTTCCCGCTGCCAAGATGGCCAGCAGTGCAACAAGCTGGAGAGATCGCCAACTCCATAATCGTATTGAATCCCAGTTTAGCTTCATCGTGCTTGTACCACCTTCATCGCTTTGGAGTCTTCGAAGTCTTCGGACATCAGACTCCTCAGCGCTTGGCATCCAACTGGCGGGGCGATTTACCAGAATGACAATTGCAGTCGAGGCATTTCAACTGATCATGGTCGAGCCCGTAACCGGCTTGGATGGGCAGTCCGCGAGGCGAGCCTTAGCCCGCTACTCGGCAACGATGACTGATTCCAGGCTCATTTTCGCCATGCAGAGTTTGTAGCAGTGCTCAAACTCGGGGCATTTCAAGCAGTCATCCCATTCCGCGATGTTCGCCGAAAACTTGCGAGCCGAGCGAATAGCGCCCATCCCAACGGTACTATCGAGTTCAAACGTAAACACCTTGCCGACGCTAGGCTCGTTGTTGTGGAAATGCAATGCGTCGGGAAACATCGTCCCGTAACATTCTTTGTGCTTGACGGTTCCATGATTCGTCTCCTTTGAATTTGAGGGGAGGAAATGTCTATTCGATGAAGTCGTCACTGATCACTTCAGCTCAACTCTTAGGGGATGTCGCTAGGGAATCACCAAACACTTTTCTCTGAAACTGCAGGGACACATTTACCAAGCCGATCATCACCGGCACCTCGACCAGCGGGCCGATCACGGCGGCAAACGCCGCGCCCGAATTGATGCCGAACACGGCCACCGCCACGGCGATGGCCAGCTCGAAATTGTTGCTGGCGGCGGTGAAAGAGAGCGTCGTCGTCTTGGCGTAGTCCGCCCCGATCTTCCGGCCCATGAAGAAGCTCACCAAGAACATCACGACGAAGTAGATCAAGCAGCGGCACGGCGATCAGCAACACGTCGAACGGAATCCGCACGATCCGGTCGCCCTTGAGGCTGAACATCACGAGGATGGTGAACAGCAACGCGACCAGCGTGATCGGGCTGATCCGTGGAATGAAGACTTGTTCGTACCAAGCTCGACCTTTGGCTCGAAGCAGCACGAACCGGGTGATCATGCCGGCCAGGAACGGGATGCCAAGGTAGATGAACACGCTCTGGGCGATCTGCCCCATGCTGACTTCGACCACGCTCCCGGCCAGACCCAAGAGCGGCGGCAACCACGTGATGAAGAACCAGGCGTAGACGCTATAGAACAGCACCTGAAACACGCTGTTGAACGCCACCAGGCCGGCGGCATATTCCGTGTCGCCCTTGGCGAGCTCGTTCCAGACGATGACCATCGCGATGCAGCGGGCCAGCCCGATGAGGATCAGCCCGGTCATGTACTCGGGATAGCCGCGAAGGAAGACGACGGCGAGCGCGAACATCAGGATCGGCCCAATCACCCAGTTCTGCACCAGCGACAGCCCCAGTATTTTCCAGTTGCGAAAGACGTCCCCTAGCTCTTCGTACTTCACCTTCGCCAGCGGCGGGTACATCATCAGGATCAACCCGATGGCAATCGGGATGTTCGTCGTTCCGACCTGGAAGCGGTTGATCAGGGCCTCGACGCCGGGGACGAAATAACCTGCCGCCACGCCAATCGCCATCGCCAGGAAAATCCACAGCGTGAGAAAGCGGTCGAGGAACGAAAGCCGGCCGCGGGGGCAGGCGGGAGTGGCAGCCATCTGACTCATCGTGCGATTCCTTTCTGGTTTTACGCGCGGTCCTGATCATGGTCGCGGAGGCTCTCCGGCAACGTGGCGACAAACTCCCGAATCTCGTCCCGCACGCGGCGGTAGGGAGCCAGTCGCTCCGCTTCCGTCGCCGCACCGCTGGCCAATCGCGGCGGATCGTCAAAGCCGCGATGGACGATCCGCCCGGCCAGGAAATACCGGACAGGATTCGTGGGCGTGGTCGCACACAGTCACGACGTAGTCAAAATCGACCTCTGCCAAGTCGTCGACGTGCTTCGATCTCTGGTCGCAAATGTCGACGCCCGCTTCGGCCATGACCCGCACGGCGTCGGCATTCATGCCGTGTGGCGATCAGCCGGCGGAGTAGGCCTCGATCTCTCCTCCCTTGAGATGCCGGGCCCAGCCCTCGGCCATTTGGCTGCGGCAGGAGTTGCCCGTGCAGAGGAACAGGATTTTCAACATTTGCATTTCCCCTGACGACGACAAAGTTCTTCCGGGATCTTGCTTGAGAATATCCTTGAGGCGCTGGCGATCGGCCTTGCCCTGGGGATCGCGGTCGAGGGCATTGAGAACTGCGGCCAGCGTTTCTTGGACGGCGGGCGGGGCCTCGCCGTCAGCGAGTCGAAAGAACGCCCAGCGGCCCTCTTTGCGCGACTCAACGAGCTGGGCCTGGTGGAGCAGCGAGGCGTGCCGCGAGACCGTCGAGGTGGCCAGCCCCAACAGCTCGACGAGTTGGCAGAGGCATAGCTCGCGTCCCTTGAGCGCCGCCACGATCCGCAGCCGATTCTCATCCGCCAGGGCTTTGGTGATTGCCAGTAATTCTCGCATGGTGATTTCCCCCAACGACCGGCTCAACAGTTCCCCTTAGATAACGTCGAATTCTCGTCCGCCGATGACCGCTGCCACTAGGGGCTCTCCATCGACAGGCCGGTTTCCGTTTACCGATTCCGAAAGCTGTTGCAAGCTGGAATAGCCAACGGGCGGGTCAATCTGCCAGGCAACAAGGGCGGTACGCCGAGCATGTTCGCTGACCACTTCGCTGATATAGCGGGCCTCGTGCCGTTGCCGGCGACGAAGTCCGCGATCGGTGACGCTAACGGAGCGAGGCTTTGGTTAATGATCCAAGCATAGGGTTCGATTTCTGCGCGGCGCAAGTCTCGCTGCAACTGCGCCGCCTCGTGGACGGGCGTCGCCTCAGGGAGCGTGACAATCAGAACCCGTGTGAACTCCGGATCACGGAGGCGGGGCAACAAGTCGCTCGACCGATTCGGGCATCTGGCTTGATTGCCGCATCACTTCGCGATGATAGGCGAGCGCTGCATCGAGCAGCAGAATCGTATGTCCAGTGGGCGCGGTGTCGAGGACCACAAACTGATCCTGTCCCGCGGCGACGGCTTCGGCAAAGGCGCGAAACACGGCGATTTCTTCCGTACAGGGAGACCGCAGGTCCTCGGCCAGCAGAGCCTTGCCCTGATCATCCAATCCGCCACCGGCGGTGTGCATCACTTCCGCCGTGTAGCTGGCGGTTTCGGCGCCCGGATCGATCCGGCTGATTGAGATGTTGCGCCCGAGTCTCCAGAAAAGGCGGCGGCCAGATGGGCTGCGGGATCGGTCGTCGTAAGGTGAACGCGGTGGCCGCGCTCGGCGAGTGCCACAGCGATCGCGGCAGCGACGGTGGTTTTGCCCACGCCGCCTTTTCCCATCGTGAGGATGACGCCGCGTCCTGGCGCTGCCAAGTCGTCAATCAAGGCCCCGAGACCGGGAGGAAGCTCCGCATCATGTTCTCGGATGGAGACTCGTTATTTTCGGCGGCTTGGTCCGTGCCGAGCATGCGCAATGCCTTCACGCCAAGAACCCCGTCGGCTGCGAGAGGGACCAGAGTGCGCGGCAATTCTCGCAACTGTCCGGGAATATCCGCCAGCGCTTTATCCCCGCGTCGTTCCATCGCGAGTGCGAGCGGGTCGCCGGTCGTTGCCGCACGAAACACGCCGTTAACAATCAAATGCTGGTTCTGCACCCCCAAGGCCGCCAATTCCGTACTGGTGCGAGCCGCTTCAACGAGTGCGGTCGCTTCAGGGCGTGCGACCAAAACCAACGTCGTCGTTTGTGGATCTCCCAAGGCTCGCACTGTGTCCTGATACATCTTTTGTTGTGCCTGTAGACCGGCGAGCGGTCCTAAGCAGGACGTGCCGGTCGTGCTCGCCTCCATGAAACCTGACCAGGCCGACGGAAGCGTCAACAGACGAAGTGTATGCCCCGTGGGTGCGGTATCGAAAATGACGTGGTCGAATCCAGCGGTTGCGGTCGCATCGCCCAGCAGTCGTGAGAACTCGTCGAACGCCGCGATCTCCAGCGTGCAGGAGCCGGAGAACTGTTCCTCCATGCTGGCGACGGCGGCCGCCGGCAGGAGTGATCGATAGGGACCAACCATCTCTCCCGGTACGCGGCGGCGGCCGCTTCGGGGTCGATGTTCATGGCGAACAATCCGGGTACGACGGGCACAGGCGTGGGCTGGTGACCGAGCGGCGTTCCCAGCACCTCGTCGAGGTTTGAAGCCGGATCAGTCGACACTAGAGGACTCGCTTGCCGGAGTCGGCCAGGCGAATTGCTGCGGCGCAGGCCAAGGAAGTTTTGCCAACGCCTCCCTTGCCGGTGAAAAACAGATTGCGAGTCGGCTGATGAAGGAACTCCATGATGACTCTCCCGCATGGGCGTCTCGTTGACCGCCCATCAGCAGCAACTCGATCCGTCGCAGCATTTGTTCTCCGGTTGCACGACCAGCAAGGATGGACTGGACTGGCGCCAGTCCACATGACGAGCATGTCGCGCGACGGATACTGACCACGGCTGACGATTTGACCATCGACAACAATCAGCGGCAGGCAATCTGTCCCCTGTGTTTCCAGCGCCTGACGAACGTCCCGATTCTCCGTGAAGGCGGCCGGCTGTTGGGCCAGGTTGAAGCGTTCCACCGAGTGTCCCTGGCCCTTAAGCCATTCGAGATCGGCGGCAAAACGCGGCAGAACTGGATCGACTTGCGGTCCGCAGACTCCGGTCGAACAGCACATTGGTTTGTCAAAGACTTGAATCGTTTTCATGGCCTGTCCTTCTTTCGCGGGACTTCCCGAATCGTTTTCGCATCGCTAGGAAGCCACGTCGTCATATTTCGTCATTTCGTCAACTATCGAATTATATGGAAGTACAGGGGTTTCGTCAATCCACGCCTAGGCCGAAAAATTGCCGCGGCCATACACCGGCATCAGTGCCGCGAAGTGCGGCATCCAAGTGGAGGAGCCATACACAAGCTGAAATGCCTGAACATGTCTCAGGCACGCTTTGCGCAATGAGGAGATACTGCTTCAACGCCCTTGAAAATGATCGAATGAGGGCGATGAGGATCACCGCCACTGAGCCCAAGGGCCTTGGACGTCTCATTCACACAACGCTGTCCGCAGTGGTCTCGTTCGCGGGCTAGCACATCGAGCGCATCGGACAATCCCAAGACATGTCGTGGAGCGGATCCTAGAAATCCTTGGTTTAGCGGCAATTATTGTTATGACCCCACCCAGTCCGCAAAGCTTCGGAGGACGATGTATGTAAACTTATGTCATAAAACTAAGCACCGAGTACTCGTCGAAAACTAGCTTCTCGACACTGCGGCCTTTGTATGCCCGCCCTCGAGCCGTCTTTTCGTCACCACTTTTTGAGAGAGGCTTCCTTCTGAAGCCAACGCAATGAGTGGCCAAAAAGGTACTGGACATTTGTTCAAAAATGTGCTAACCTGGTCGCACGCTGCACCATAGCCGCGTTCGCTCTTTGGCAATTCGATGTCAGGACGGCTCCGCTGAGACGCGAGCGCGCTAATACTGCGTGCATGGAGGAAAAAAGTGGAACGAATCATGGCTCGGCCGCGCGCTTCGGAAATACAATATTCAGCTGTTTTTGGAACGCATGACCGCAAAAAAGACCGTGTTTTCACGTGCGAGCACGCGCCACCACGTTCCACAATTAGCGATTTTTGTATTAAAAAATCGACTTCCCGCGCAGTTCAAAAATGTTCCGGCTCTGCCATTGGGCGTGCGAACTGGCTCTACCGCGCAGCTGGCACCTGCACCGTGCGCTGCACTTCGCCGCGAATGACGGTCAGCTCGAATCCTTGATCGATCGGCACGGTCATAAGCAGCCGATGTAGATCGTCGATCGAAGTGACCAGCCGACCCGCGAGGGCCACAATGATGTCGTCCGGCCGAATGCCGGCCAACTCCGCCACGCTTCGCGCAGCAACTTCGCGAACCTCCACGCCTTGATCGGCAATCAGGTCGAGCGCGCGGACAATGGCGCGCGGGATTCGCGTTACGTTCGCGACGATTCCCAGTTGCCGGCGACGCACTCCGCCATGCGCAAGGATTTCCTGGAGCACCCATTCCGCGGTGTTCGAGGGAATCGCGAAGCCGAGCCCCTGAGCCATCGCGATGATCGCCGTGTTAATGCCGACGACAAGCCCGCGCGAATCCACAAGCGGCCCACCCGAGTTGCCGGGATTGATCGGGGCTGCGTGCTGCACGATGTTTTCGATCAATCGTCCATCGCGCGCTCGCATACTTCGCCCAAGCGCGCTCACGACGCCAGTCGACACGGTTGATTGCAGCCCAAGCGGACTGCCCATCGCAATCACGAGCTGCCCGACGCGCAGCGCGTCGCTGTCGCCCAACTGCGTATAGGGTAAACCGTTGGCCGCGAGCCGAATGATCGCTAAGTCCGTCGCAGGATCATCGCCCACGAGCTCGGCCCGCAGTCGATCCCCTTCGGTTGTTTCCGCTTCGAGCTTTGGCCTATCGTCGACAACGTGACTGTTCGTGATCGCATACCCATCCGGCGTCACGATGAAACCCGACCCACCGCCGCCACGTCCGTTCGCGTCGCGGCTCGTCACGCTGATAACCGCCGGCGAAACAGTCTCAACGACATGAATCACCGCCTGAGAATAGGCGTCCAACAAATCTGCGTCGCCCACCGAGGAGCGATTCATCGGCCGAGGCGTGTCCGGATGATGCTCGGACTTTCCGTCGACGTCCTGGGTTGGCGAAAATTGAAAATCAGAAAACCGCATAATTCACCTCCGGATGCCAATCGCACCACGCTGAATTATGCCGAGTCGGTCAAACCGAGCGGTATTTGCCGAAAAATGCCGCCTTTCGGAATCCCGCCTAGATGAATATCGTCGCAGGAAACTCCAAAAAGTCCTTCACGCACTGAATGAAGATTGCCCCGTCCGCACCATCGACAACGCGATGATCGAACGACGACGAGAGATTGAGTATTCGCCGAATCGCAATCTGGCCCTGCCGCACCACCGGCCGATCCACTGCCTTATTGATGCCTAAAATGCCAACTTCGGGATGATTGATAATCGGTGTCGCTGCGATGCCTCCATGCCGCCCAAGGCTGGTGATCGTAAACGTCGAATCCGAAAGCTCGTCGCGGGCGATCGAATGGTTGCGCGCCGCTTCGGTAATCCGCCGCATCTCGCGCGCCGCCTGCCACAAGTCCATCGTTTCGGCGTGCCGCACGACAGGAACACACAACCCACGATCGGTCTGCGTGGCCACGCCCAAATGCACCGCTTCATATCGAGTAATGACTTCCCGCTTCACATCGTAGTGTGCGTTCAGTTCGGGAAAGCGTGCCAGCGCCCGCGTAACGGCGAGCATGATAAACGGTAAATACGTGAGCTTGGGCTGCCCATCCGTCCGATTCGAATTGAGGTGCTCGCGCAACGCTTCGAGCTCTGTGATATCCACTTCCTCAATGTACGAGAAATGCGGAATCTGTGTATTGCTGACGACCATCTTCTCAGCAATACGCCTTCGCATGCCGACCATTTGAATTTCGGTCGTATGGGATCCGATCGTCCGTCGCGGACCGGAAGGCGACACTTCGCTACGCAAGTGGACGTCCACATCCGCGTGCGTAATCCGCCCATTCGGCCCCGAGCCATGCACGTGCTGCAAATCCACGTGCAGTTCGCGCGCTCTACGGCGTACCGCCGGGCTCGCTTGCGGTTGAATCTGCGGCACGTCGCCCGGGCTCATCGCCGTTTGTACTAGCGGAGGCATCGAGTTCGACGACATCGATAACGGCAAATACGTAGATCCATTAAGTACATTGTCCTGCGTGGCTCGATCCGATCGCGGGCGTTCAATTGCGACCGCTTCCGAGGAAGTATCGAAACTCACCAGTTCGGCCCCTACGGCCACCGTTTCACCCACGCCGCCGAAAGTTCGCACAATGCGCCCTCCGAAGCCGCTGGGAATCGTGACAGTGGCTTTATCCGTCATCACGTCGACGAGCGGCTGATCGACACGCACTTGCTCGCCGGCCGACACGTGCCACGCAATGATTTCGGCCTCGACCACGCCCTCGCCTAAATCGGGCAATTTGAAAACAACATTTTGCATGTCAAATCTTTCGGTGCGGAAGTTCAGCTGTTTTCACTTTGTATCGCGGCGGCCGTCGAATTGAAATGACGCCGGAATTAATGCCTACGCCGCTAACACTGCCCGCACTGCGCCCGCAATTCGCTCGCGGCTGGGCAAATATTCGCGTTCCTGACCGTGCGGAAATGGCGTATCCCAACCGGTCACTCGCAGAACCGGCGATTCAAGGTTCCAGAAGCAATGCTCCTGAACTAAGGCGGCAATTTCTGCCCCAAATCCACACGTCTTCGGCGCCTCATGCACGATGATGCAGCGTCCCGTCTTCTCGACTGATTCTGTAATCGTCGGCATATCCAAGGGCATGAGTGTGCGAAGGTCGATTATCTCCGCGTTGATTTCCATCTGCTTAACCGCGGCTCGAGCCACGTGAACCATCGTCCCCCAGGTGATCACCGTTACCGCTTCGCCGGATTGCACAACGTTCGCTTTGCCCAGCGGCGTGCGGTAATGATAATCGGGCACCTCGGCCTCTGGCTGGTCGCGCCACGGCGGCACGACGGCATGATCGCCATCAAAAGGACCGCGGTACAGTCGCTTCGGCTCGAAAAAGATAACCGGATCTTCGCTCTCGATACTGCTGATGAGCAGCCCTTTCGCGTCATACGGATTGGAAGGCATCACAACGCACAACCCTGGCGTGTGTGCATAGTACGCCTCAGGCGACTGGCTATGATACAACCCGCCGCGAATGCCGCCGCCGCTCGGAGCGCGAATCGTCATCGGGGCAGTCCACTCGCCGCCGCTTCGATATCGCAGCTTCGCCAACTCGTTCGTAATTTGATCGAACGCCGGATACATGTAATCCGAAAACTGAATCTCGGGCACGGGCCGCAGCCCATTAATGCTCATTCCGATGGCGACGCCTATGATGCCCCCTTCCGCCAACGGCGTATCGAACACGCGCGTTGCGCCATGTTTCTGCTGCAAACCTTGCGTTGCGCGAAACACGCCGCCGAAATAGCCAACGTCCTCACCGAAGACACACACGCTCGGGTCGCGCTCGAGCATCACATCGAGCGCCGATCGCACCGCTTGAATCATGTTCATCGTGGGCATTGGTGCGTCCTAAATTTGCCAATACAGCTCGCTAAATGCTGCGATGAAATAAGTGTTGAGAAAATCGCCGATTGGTCGCTTAACCAGCTACGCGTTGAGTTGCATCGGTAAACGATAGAATCGATGGTTCTTCCTGTCGCGATGCGGCCGCCCCGGCCTGCATTTCCGCGCATTGCGCTTGCAAGTGCGGCGGTATCTCCGCGTACACTTGTTCGAACATGGCAGCGGCGTCATGCCCCAATCCGTCCGCGGTGGTGCCGAAGGACTCGGCCATTTGAAATGTTGTTGCAACCTCGCGCTCCAACCCTTCATTCAACTCGCGATGCGACGGCTCCGACCATTCACCAATCACAATGAGGTGTTGCTTGAGCCGTTCAATCGGGTCGCCGCCGGGCCAATGTTCGGCTCCATCAGCGGCGCGATATTGAGAGGGATCGTCACTCGTGGAATGAGCGTCGCAGCGATACGTCACCAACTCAACCAAAGTGGGTCCACCGCCACGCCGCGCACGCTCGATCGCCCAGGCCTCGGCGGCGTGAACCGCGAGAAAATCGTTTCCATCGACCCGTATTCCCGGCAGTCGATAGGCATCCGCACGCCCCGCGAAAGTCGCTCCGCCGGTGGCCAAATTCCGATGGGTGCTGATCGCCCACTGATTATCAACGACATGCAGCACACACGGTGGATGAAATACCGACGCAAAATTCAACGCGTGATGGAAGTCGCCCTGCGCCGCCGTTCCATCACCGATCCACGTGCCCACAACTCGCCGCTCGCCGCGATACGCAAACGCCATCGCCGCGCCGACAGCCTGCGGATACTGCGTTCCGACCGGGCTCGATATCGAAACTACATTCCCGGCTCGCCAGCTATAGTGCACCGGCATTTGGCGACCACACGCGTTGTCGCCCGCGTTGCCAATCGCCTGGCAAATCATCGTGACCATCGGCATGCCACGCACCAGCATTAACCCTGGCTGACGATAACTTGGAAAAAGCAAATCATGCTGCGAGTAGGCCGTCGCCGCACCGACCGAAACTGCCTCTTCGCCCTTACTTGTAAGGTAGAACGAAAGCCGCCCTTGCCGCTGCATCGCGGTCATCCGCAAGTCGAGCTGCCGCGCTCGGAGCATTACTTCCAAGCCAGTACGTAACTGCTGCGGACTAAGTTGCGGATGCCACGGCCCGGCCGCTTGGCCATCGCTCCGGAGCACCCGAATCAACCCCGTCGCGTGCTCCCGCAACTCCTCATGCGATGCCAATGTATCTGGTCGGCTCAATTCGCGTGTTGACGCAAACAATGGGGCGAAGCAGGGAACGTCGCCTGGTCGATGTGGCGCTCCGGGCATCCGCAGCGCGAGCGGCCGCGGATCTTTGAGCGGAGGCTCTCCCCCCTGCGTTGCCGCGTGAGCTTTGCCAAAAAGTTGTGACGAGCCATCCATGACTAATTCACCACACTACAATCTAGAATTTCAAGTCGGCCCTTTTCGCTTGGTCCAATAACAAGCCTGCCCGATACGAACTTCGCACAAGTGGTCCCGACGCCACCGCGCGAAAACCCATTTCCTGTGCTTCGTTCGCCCACGCGTCGAATCGCTCAGGCGATACAAACCGATCTACGGGCAGAAAACGCTCACTCGGTTTGCCGGCGCGAGATACTGTCCAAGCGTCAGCATATCTACCGATGCTGACCGCAACCGCCGCATCGCATCACTAACTTCGGCATCGGTTTCACCCAGCCCGATCATAATGCTGCTCTTCGTCCACAAATCGGGCCGCAGCTCTTTTGCACGCGCTAGCACACGCAAACTCAATGCGAAAGATGCACGTGGATCGCGTACGAGTCGGTCGAGTCGCGGCACGCATTCTACATTGTGCGCGAATACAGCCAGGGGAATTCGATCCAACAAGCTTTCGAGCGCGGCATCATTTCCGGCTAAATCGCTGGAAAGCAATTCGATACTTACTTCCGGCAGCCGATCGTGAACCGCCTGGACGCACCGCTTATAGTGAGCAGCGCCGCCATTGGCGAGATCATCGCGATTGACGACCGTGATCACCACGTGCGCTAATTTCATCCGCTCGACCGCAGCCGCCAATTCTTCGGGCTCGTTAGGGTCCGGCGGCTCCGGCGCGCGAAGCGTTTCAACGCTGCAAAATCGGCAACCGCGCGTGCACTCTTTGCCCGCGACCATGAACGTCGCCGTGCCGCGCGACCAGCAATCATTAAGGTTCGGACAGCGCGCTTCTTCGCAAACCGTGTGCAATCCGTGCTCTGCAATTGCACCATGCGTGCTGTTCAGCACGGTCAACTGCGGACCAGCAGGCAGATTAACTCGCAACCAGCTTGGCAAGCGTGGCCGCGCGAAGTTAACCGCATCGGTATTGGGTGCAATCGAACTCACAGACGTGGCGGCAAAGGTGTGCTAGCGTGCAGATCGCCAAAGTTTACCGAAATTCGCGCCGACCACCAATGGCGAGCGGCTGTGTAAAACAGGCGACCTTTTACTAACTACATGCTAGCAGAACATTTGCGGCGCAGGCCGCCACTTCGCGGCCCGGCTTGCGGCACTCAGACACTGCCGCGTTTTTACCCGGTCAGCCCTTCGAACAGCGGCGTCGACAAATACCGCTCGCCCAGGCTTGGAATGATCACGCAAATGCGCTTGCCCTTGTATTCAGGCCGCGCGGCAACTTTGGCGGCCGCACATACATTGGCACCGCTGGAAATGCCCGCGACGATGCCTTCTTCCTTCGCCAATCGCCGCGACCATTGAAATGCTTCTTCGTTAGTCACTTGAATCGTTTCGTCGATGAGCGACGTATCAAGGTTCTTCGGGATGAACCCAGCACCGATGCCTTGAATTTTGTGCGGTCCCGGTTTGCCACCAGAGATGACGGGCGAGTCGACGGGCTCCACCGCAATCGCTTTGAAATTTGGATTCTTACTCTTGATGAAGCGGGTAGCGCCAGTAATCGTGCCGCCGGTGCCAACGCCCGCCACGATCGCATCGATGTTGTGGCCAGAGTCTTCCCAAATCTCGGGCCCCGTCGTCTTCTCGTGAATTGCCGGGTTCGCCGGATTGTCGAACTGCTGCGGCAAGTAAGCGTTCGGCGTCGTTTCGACAATTTGGGTCGCCTTCGCGATCGCGCCTTTCATGCCTTCCGCAGCCGGCGTCAGCACCAATTCCGCGCCCATGAATCGCAACAGCGCACGTCGCTCGACAGACATCGACTCCGGCATCGTCAGAATTAGTTTGTAACCCTTCGCCGCGCAGACAAACGCCAGTGCAATGCCGGTGTTACCACTCGTCGGCTCAACGATTACGGTATCCTTCTTGATCTTCCCGTCGCGTTCGCCGGCTTCGATCATCGCGACGCCGATACGATCCTTCACACTGTTCAGCGGTTGAAAAAACTCGCATTTTGCGAACACCGTGGCGCCGCCCGTCGGAATCACCTTGTTCAGGCGAATCATCGGTGTGTCGCCAATGGCTTGGGTGACATTATCGAACGTCTTGTTGCGTGGCATGATACACCTGCTTAGTAATTCGGAAGTGGTGGTTTGCCGGCCCGATCTCGGATCACCTTCGCCGACAATTCCTTGTATTTCCAGGATTATCGCGATTCCGGTCCGCTCCACAAGGTCGCGAACCAAACCTATTCACTCGGCGGTACTGGCGGCATCAACCGCCACCGCAATTCCATTGACCGACTAACCGCTTTCAACTCTTGCCAGCGTTCGTAGTGCGCGACGGGCACGCATTCCGCTCGAAGCACCAACGATAACGGAGAAGGAGCAAACGGGTAGGGCTCGACGGCGATCACCCACGCGAGCGCTTCCGTCATATTTTCTGGCGTCGCGTGCCGATGGCCAGAACCGATCACGGAAAATTGGTATTCGCTCATCAAAGTAGCTGCACGCCCCTTGATCGGCGAGTCTTCACGCACTGTCGCGACTTCGCCCGCCAGCGGTGCGTCGCAGCACAGCCACAGGCTGAACAGGTCCGCAATGAGCAATTGCTGTTGCGCGCTTCGCCTCTTCTAGCGTGTGCTTAGGATTCGCACGCAGCCATTCGTCGAGCCATACCGTTCGCGCCTTGCGCTTCGCCGCGAGCCATGCAACCGCCGCCGATTGTCCGGCGTGCTCCGAATTGCTTAGGAGATTGTAAAAATGCCCCGCCACCATAAAGCCAGCCAGCGGGCCGAATTTCCGCGCAACCGCAATCGAGCCGTCCCAGATCACGAGCGCCTCGGTCAGCGGCATTTCCGTGAATGAATACGGACCGCCGATTTCGGGATTCAACTTCGGCGCAGCTTCCCACTCGCCCCAACCATCATCGTGGTGGGTGATCGCCTCGACAACTTCGTGCGGCGGCGCCTGCACAAGTTGTCGCGTCAGTTCGCCGCTGATGCGCACATGTTCAACTTGTGAAATGAGCAACCACAATCGCTCGCCTTCTACCAATTCAACTTCTCGCCGAATCATGAATCGCGTCAGTTATGCTGGCCGTCGCATCTGGTAGGCACAAATCAGCCGCGGAGCGGTAGTCCTCGGTTTTGATCCGTAGTCATCAATATAACGCCAACCGCCGGGCCTGCGAATTCGTTTCCTCTCACCACAGCGCAATAAAAAAGCGTGACGAGGTCCGCGGAAACGCGAGCCCTCGTCACGCCAAATTAGAAATCGCTAATCCCTAGCGAGCCATTTGCTCTTTCGAGGCCGAGGCCGAATGCTGCACCGATCCCGGCTGCTGCAGTGACTTGCTCTTCGAAACCTGCGGCTGTTGCTGCTTCCGCATTTGTTGTTGCGGCTGCTGCTTCACCCGGTACAGGTTCGCAATCGTCTGACCTTCCGGCGGAATCGCGTAAATCTTCGGGTCGTCAATCACCCACGGTGTCGACCACGTATGGCCATCATCCCAGTTCGCCACATTGAAAAAGAAATTGTCGAACGTCACGCACCGCTCGCCGTACGGAAAGCTCGACATCAAGTAGTCATCTTTTGTGAGGTCGGCCACGCCCTTGTGTGCATAATAGTGAATCTGACCATCTGAACTGAACGACATACCCATCGTCCACCAGCCCGGCTCCTTGATCACGGTGCTGCGCACGTCGTGACCGGTCCGATCGCCGCGGCACGTAATCTGGGCGTGGGGTTCTTCTTTGTTCGTTTTTCGATAGTAGATTAGGAACATTCCAGGCCAATACTCTTCCATGCTTCCGTCCGGGTTGCGACCTTGGCAGTCGCACCGCATGCCGAACGAAGCACCGCTTCGCTGCTCCCACTTATCCCATTCGGGCAAGTAAACGCGGACCGTCGCGCTCGGCTGCCAGTTCATCGGAATCACGCGACCCAACCGGCGATTGAACAACATGAGCAAGTCGTCTTGCTGCTGTTGATTGCTGTACGTGCCAGGAATGCCCGAGTGGCACGTCGCAAACATCAGCGAGCTGGTGCTGCCTTCGATGCCGCCCGGTGGCGTCGACACACGCCGTACGACGTCTGGCGTGCCGCGCTTCCCGCCTTCGTGCCACAAACCATTGTTCGAACGGCCGCCAGGGCTACGCTGCTCTTCATCTTGCTCGTAGCTGCTCTTGGGAAAGTTGTAGCGATAACTCCAATTCGGGTCCTCGAAGTCGTCGCAACAATTTTTCAAAAACTCACCCGTGCCCGGCACGATCGGTGTACCGGCATGAGCGCGTTGAACAAGCGTCGCGACGACGGCGGCCGAAAACATCAGCGCAGTCGCACTCGAAAGGCATTTCATGAATTCCCCCTTGCAGACTTAGATGAGCACGGCGCGACGAGAAGCGGGTAACGGGATGCGTCGCGAAGCCGGGTCTGCTTTAGTTTCTATCGTCCGCCACTGCCCGGTGACTCAATCCGAACCACCACGCAGCTCACAGCGAGCGGTGCCAGCACACAATTCGCAAGCATCCGCGTTTCCTTGCGTATGTGCGAGGCAATGGGAAATCCGCTGCTGCATCACTTCTGCCATCAATGGATGCAGTCCAAACGGCGCCGTGACAAGATAGCGAATGCCGGGATGCTGCGCCGCTGCTGCCGCCGCCAGCCGCGGAATATCCTCACTCCAATGTCGGCCCGGCAGCAAGAAGTACGGATAAACAACGACCGTCGTGGCGCCGCGTTCGACGCTCCGCGCAAATGCCGTCGCAATCGAAGGCTCCGCCAACTCCATGTGCGCGGGTTCGACGATTTCGTACCCGCTGTTCGCAGCGAAGTCTCGCACCACATCCAGCAACAACAAGTTGCTTTCTTCCCGCCGAGACCCGTGATCTACCAGAATAATGCCGAGCTGCTTATCCACGTCGTTCATCGCTTGCGGCTTAGCGTCTTCTCGCTACTTCGGCTCGCGCACCTTTTCCCGCGGCCCGACCGCAATCGTCGAGGCTGCCGTCAGCGGATATTTCTTCATCACCTGAGCGATCTCAGCAATTGTCACATCGCCCAGCGATTTCAAATCATCGGCGACGGTCCGGTATTCGCGCCGCTGCAGCCAGTTTCCACCCACATTGAACAGCCGGCTCTGCGGCCGCTCGCTGCTGAGCACCACGCGGGCCTTCACTTTGTTCTTCGCTTGCCGCAACTCGTCTTCGGTGACGCCATTGCGTTCGACTTCGACCAAAATCTTCTTCAGTCGCTTCAAATTCTCTTCCACAGTTTCCGGCTCGCACGCCAGCCAGGAATAGAACATGCCAGCGCCGAGATACTCGTAGTGACCTAAGCTCGCCGTCTCGGCAAGGCCCGGATCAACCAACTCCCAATACAGCCGACTACCCGAATCATCGCCGACGATCGTCGCGAGCAGCTTCGCGGCATAGCGGTCGTCATCTTCCGACGCCGGCGCGTCCGCCAACTGTAGCACGTATTCCTGCGTCGCCGTCGGCCGGTGCACCACTTCGAACTTCGCCTTCGAGGTCGTCCGCGGCACACTCCGCTTGGCCGCCTGCGGCTTCCAGTCGCCACAGCGCTTTGCGATCTGTTCAACGAGCGCGTCAAAATCAACTTTGCCCGCAGCGGCCACGAACACATTGTCCGAAGCGTACCGCGAGTCGAAATAATCGCGCATCTGCGTCGTCGTCAACCCGCCGACGCTATCGCTTGTGCCCAGCACACTCTTCGCGAGCGGATGCTGACCCATGTGCAACTGCTTAATTTTGTCATCCATGCCGAACGGCGGCTGGTCGAGATACATCTGGATCTCTTCCAAGATGACCTTCTTCTCCATGTCGAAGTCGTCCTGCCGCAAGCTGGGCCGCAAGATATCAGCCAGAATATCGACGCTCGCTTCCTGATACTCTGGCAGCACCGAAGCGTAGTACGCCGTGCATTCTTCGCTCGTGAACGCGTTGTAGTGCGCACCGATTTCATCGAACTCGCGGTTCACATCATCCGCACTTCGCCGTGGCGTTCCCTTGAAGCACATGTGTTCCAAAAAATGGCTCACGCCGGCGACTTCGTCCGATTCGTCGCGCGACCCGGTGCGAACCAGGAACGCCACGCTCATCGAATGCGCATCGTCGTTCGTCTCGGCGACGATTTCGAGCCCATTTTCCAAGCGATGGTTACGAAACTCCATCCGGCATCTCCAACGGTTCGGGTCCCAACGTCACCACCAATAAATCACTCGGAGGATTCGCCTCCAAAAACGCATTGATCGAATCAGCCGACAGCGCATCGACAAGTCGGCCAACTTCATCCAGCGACCGGGCCCGCCCCAAATGATACCAATCGCGCCCCAGAGCACCGCTGCGGGACGACGTCGACTCCTGCTGCATGATCAGCGAACTTTTGATCCGGGCCTTGAGCCGATTCAATTCACTTTGCTCGATGCCATTGCCGAGACGCCGTAGCTCAGCAATCGTCACATCAAGCGTCTCTTGAGCTCGCTCAGCCGTCGTCCCCGCATAACAAAGCACGCTTGCCCGATCGCGCTGCGTGTGGAGCGATGCGTAAACCGTATAACAAAGCCCGCGCTTTTCACGCACTTCCGTAAACAATCGCGAACTCGAGCCGCTCGAAAGCACTCCCACGGCGGCCCAGGCCTGGAAATAATCGGGATGCTTGTAGGGAATCGTCGGATACGCAACGCCAACGTGCGACTGATTCGATTCGAAGGGAATGTAATGGCCCTTCGCCTGTCCGTTGCTAGTCGCTGGTTCAGCGACGTCCGCTGCCTTCCAGTCACCAAATAACCGCTCCACCTCGCCAACAAGTCGCTGCCATTCGAAGTTGCCCGCGACCGCGAGAATCGTATTGTCTGGGCGATAGTGCCGATCATGGAATTTTCGCACATCGTCAATCGTCGTTGCGCGCAGGTCTTCCTCTTCGCCATGACTCGAACGCCCCCACGGATCCGGATACTGCCGCTTTCGCAGCTCAATCATAAGTTTGTGACTGGGCTCATCGTCAATTGATCGCAACTCTTGCAAGCACGTGTTGCACCCTGCTTCGAGTTGATCCTTTGGCAAATGCGGCCGACGAAGCAAATCCGCAAATAACTCCATTCCCGGCGAGAGATTCTCACGGAGAGTCGCACCGTGGTACGTCGCCTGAGCCACGCCGACCGATTCACCCCGCTCGACTCCGAGGTTCTCAAGGTCCGAAATCCAAGCGCGGCTATCTCGCGATCCAGCGCCGCGAAGCATCATCTCGCTCGTCAATGAAGCGAGTCCCGCCCGTTTCGGCGGGTCGTAGCAACAGCCGCTGGGCATCAAAAATGTGAACGCTGCCGATTCAACTGACTTCGTCGGTTCGCCGACGAGCACCATTCCATTGGCAAGTTTATGCGAGAGTATTTCCGCCACGGTCAATCGCTGCCGCCGTTAATAGGCGGAAAAAAGTGAAAACGCCGAAACTTGCTGACCAAAACAAATGGTCGACACGCGTCAAGAATAGGCTAGCTCGACCGCCTTGAACAGCGTCTTCGTTCGGCGGAACCCCAGTCGCTTGTAGAGCCGCACCGCGCCGTCATTTTGGGCTGTTACTTCGAGATAGATCCGCGATAAGCCAACCTGCTGAAAACCCGCCAGCGCTGCGAGCAGAAGTGCCGTTCCAACGCCGCGACCACGATGGGCCGGCGTGATTCCCACATTTTGAATCGCGCCATATTTGTGCGCCACTCGAATCCCTTGGATCGTGCCGCACGGCTCCGGCTCGCCCCCGTCGGTACAAACCGCCAACCAAGTGGCTTCGGGGAGAAATCCGTCTTTCAAGCTGATTTCCTGCATCAGCCGTTGGCAACCGTCCAATTCACCGAGGCAGCTGAAAACACCAGCGTCTATTTCATCGCGGAAGCTGTGGTACTTCACTTCCGCGTGGTCTGTCAAAAGATCGCGATGCCACGGCACGAGCTTGTAGCCGCGCGGCCCGAATAGCGGAACGGGTCCGCGAGCGCGCAGATCAAATTCCATTCGATAGCGCTTGTAGTAACTAACGCTCATCGCACACCGCGGCAGCAAAAACGGCGGATTTGCCGGCAAAAGACCTCTTAAATGTACCCCTCTGCGACACCATGGTCAAATTTCGCTCCTTCCTCAAAAACGAGTAATAGAGAATGCGCGCGAGCGATGTCAGTTCGCATGAAGCCGCCAGCGCCGCTAAAGCGACTGCGAAATCAAGCCAGCCGTTGAATATCGCCGCCTTCGTTTCCCGGCGATTGAATGGCACCCAGAGGCGAATGGCGAGCGGGTGCGAAACTAACAATT
Organism: uncultured Planctomycetota bacterium; assembly: GCA_963733705.1. Classification (GTDB taxonomy): domain Bacteria; phylum Planctomycetota; class Planctomycetia; order Pirellulales; family Lacipirellulaceae; genus JABDGM01. The sequence goes on from CAVTEJ010000004.1 coordinate 21,896, forward strand.
GCACCAATCTTGACAGCAGCGTGCGAACCCGTGATGATTTTGATGAGTCAAAAAATCTGGAGTCCGCGGGCCATTTATCACGATATAATTCGTCGTAAGTCTTTGTCAGTATTGGAATTGAGTGGTAGCGTTGCTGCCATCGATCATGCACGAATCTCTCCACAAAAGCGGTGAGCCGGCCATCGGGCGGGTAACCGACCCCGGTACTGTTTCTAATGCAGCAGCGGCGCACGTTTCGTTGGAGGGCATTCACGGTACGGTGTCCGTGCCAGAAAACGCAACGCAGTTTTGGCGCAACTGGCGGGCGTACGTTGGGCCAGCGCTGTTGGTAAGCGTTGGCTACATGGACCCCGGCAACTGGGGCACCGACTTGGCAGCCGGTGCTCAGTTCAAATACGAATTGCTGTGGGTAGTAGCCGCTGCCAGTGTGATGGCGATCTTTTTGCAAATTCTTTCCGCGCGACTTGGCATCGTCACGGGAAAAGACCTCGCCCAGGCATGCCGCGACTGGTATCCACGCTGGACTCGCTGGCCGAACTGGTTGCTGTGCGAGGTGGCAATCGGTGCGTGCGATCTTGCGGAAGTGTTGGGCAGTGCGGTCGCGCTCAATCTCTTGTTTCACATACCGCTCTTTTGGGCGGTAATCATCACGGCCGGGGACGTATTTTTGCTTCTCGCCTTGCAGCGATTTGGAATTCGCACCATCGAAGCGGTGGTGCTGGTGCTCGTGGCCACGATCGGCACTTGTTACTTCATCGAGTTGTTTATGATTCCGCAAACGTCGCCAAGCTTCTTGGAGATGGGCGACGCTTTGCTGCATCCAGGCCTTCGGCATGCTGGGATGGCGTTTCTCGCAATCGGAATTATTGGCGCGACGGTGATGCCACATAATTTGTATTTGCATTCGGCGCTCGTGCAGAGTCGGAAGCTGCAGAAGAATGCGCGATCGATTCGCGGGGCCATTTTTTACAATACAATTGATACAACACTGTCCCTTTTCCTTGCCTTTTTGATCAACGCGGCGATCCTGGTGCTCGCGGCAATGACGTTCTTTGGTAAGAGCAGTGTTTCAATCCCCGGCGGCGCGCCGGTTCCACTTACACCAGATAGCGATTGGATTCGCGTGGCGTATCTAACCCTCGCACCGCTCTTGAACACGGCGGCGGCAAGCATTTTGTTCGCGGTGGCGCTATTGGCCAGCGGGCAGAGCAGCACCATCACGGGTACGCTGGCGGGGCAGGTCGTCATGGAGGGGTTCATGCACTGGCGGCTGTCGCCATGGGTACGGCGGCTCATTACGCGGGGCTTGGCCATCTTGCCGGCGGTGTTCATCATTGGCGTGCGCGGTGAGGGAAGCGTTAACGACCTCCTCACGCTCAGCCAGGTTGTGCTCGCCCTGCAACTGCCGTTTGCGATGTTCCCGCTACTGCATTTCACAAGCTCGCGGAAACGTATGGGCGAGCACGTTAGTAAGTGGTGGCTGTTGACATTCGGTTGGGGAAGCGCGATTTTAATTACGGCGATGGACCTGTACGGCCTGCCCGACTCGCTGAAGAGTGCGTGGCAGATTATGACCGGTGGCTGACGACGGCGATCCTTTTTTCGGAGGCGGGCGGTGTACGAAACCATCCTATTAGCGCTCGATCTTTCGCCGGCCGATCGGCCGATCATAGACCACGTGAAAAAGCTGGCGGGAATCATGCATAGCCGGGTCGTACTGCTGCACGTGGCGGTCGGCGCGGCGGCGCAGTTCCATGAAGAGGATGCCGGGGGTAAGGAAGTTAAAGAAGCGCGAGCGTACCTCAAGCAGATTCGCGCGGAACTTGAATCGAGTGGCGTACCCGCCGAGTGCCAGCTCGCGTTTGGCGAGCCGGCGCGAGAGATTATTAAGTGGGTCGATGAGAAGGGCTGCGACCTGGTGGCCATGGGGACGCATGGGCACAAGCTGGTGGGGGATCTTTTCTTTGGCGCGACGGCGAGCAAGGTGCAGCACAATATCAGTGTGCCGGTGTTGTTGTTGCGGAGGCCGTGAGCGGCGAGTACGCGCGGCGGTCGAGCTAAACCGCAAGCGGTCATGACGGCTCCTTAACTAATCGTCGCAGAGTTAGCAGGTTCATTTTGTCGAGCTTGCCGGTTTTTTCTTCTTCTTTGTTTCCTTTGGGCGTTTCGAGGTACATCGGTACTTTGCGGAAGCGTGGGTCGTTGACGAGCAGGCGGAATGCCTCTTTGCCGATGAGGCCTTTGCCGATGTGGGCGTGGCGGTCGACGCGCGAGCCGAGAGATTTTACGCTGTCGTTGAGGTGGAAGGCTTTCACGAGTTTCAGTCCGACGGTTTTGTCGAGGGCCCGCATCGTGGCTTTGTAATCATTCTCGGTGCCGATTGGGTAGCCGGCGGCGAATACGTGGCAGGTGTCGACGCATACGCCGAGGCGGTCGGGATCTTGTACGCCGTCGATCATCGCGGCGAGCTCTTCGAACTTGCAGCCGAGGCAGGAACCTTGGCCGGCGGTGGTCTCGAGCAGGCATTTGGTTTTGATGCCGGGAGTTTGGCGGTGCGTTTCATCGAGTGCGCGGACGACGGCCGCGATGCCGACTTCGACGCTGGTGGTGGTGTATGCGCCGGGGTGCAGGACCAGGTAGGGAATCCCGAGCCGGTTGGCCCGTAGCATTTCCATGACGAAAGAGTCGACAGATTTCTTCCATAGTTCGGGATTGGGGCTCGCGAGGTTGATGAGGTAGGACGTGTGGCCGAGCGGGTGCGCGATGCCGAGTTCTTTAAGTTTCAATTGAAACTGGGTGACGTCTTCATCGGTTAGTTCTTTGGCCCGCCATTGGTTGTTGTTCTTCGTGAAGAGCTGGACACAATCGCATTTGAAGCGGTGGGCGATTTCGACGGATTTATAGTAGCCGCCGGCGATGGATTGGTGGGCACCGAGGATGGGCATGGGGATTTGTTCTTTGATAGTTGATAGTCGTTAGTGGAATGTGATATTGGGACTAGTGCGTAAGGGTGATGATGGCGGTAAAGCGTTATGAGGTTGGTGGTTTGGGTATTGGGCAACGGTGCAATGTATTGAACACGATTTTTTAATACAAAATTCGGAGGTATTGGAATGGGCGCAGGCTTGGTGAGGCTTTGAAACAAGGTGTTTGCTGTAGGGGCGTGTTCCAAAATTCGGGTATTATTGAGACTCGCGAGTGCATTTACGTACGGGGTTGATTCATAAATCGTAGTCGACGCATTGGTTTTTAGTCAGGGCGCACGCGAAAGCGGCGAGTTCACCGTGGGTGGTCGGTGCTCGGTTGAATTGATGGGGCGGTGAATGTTTGAATTTGAGTCAGATCATAGCGTATTTATATACCGTTGTACAGTATTATTTTTGGCCACCGTAAGATGCGACTAGATACGTTGGATAGTCAGATGGGGCTGTGAACTGCAAGCCTTCGATTAGAAGAACACTGGCAGAGCCAGTGGCACCCGAAGTTGTGAAATTGCTCGGTCCAAGGGGGGCGGACGTCTCGGATATAGGCCGCCATGCAAGAGATTTGTTGCCAGGTATTTGAAGGGCTGTGCAATCGGATCAATGCGATTGCGTCGGCGATGGCGACGGGGAGGCCGGTCCATTTGTGGTGGGCCGTCAATGAGCACTGCCCGATTCCGTTCGAGCGGCTTTTCAATCGGAAGTTTGAGATGCACGTTACGAACGAAGAGGTCGGGGACTATCGCTACGCGCGGTTGCCGAACCACCTGTGCTGGTTCTATCCACAGAATCTGGACGGCCTGCCAGTCGATGAATTTAAGCAACGAATGGGTACGGCATATCGACAGATCTTAGAGGGATTTGCAATCGAGGAGTGGGAAACGCCGACTGCGCCTGCTCTCGGCGTTACGTATCGACACCATTTGCCGGACACGGATACGTTCGAGCACTTTTGGGAATGCCTGGAAGTTGTTGTGAGGCGACTTTGCCCGCGGCATGTGCATGTGGCGTCGGACTCACTTGAGATGAAAGAGAAGATGGCGGGACTTCTGCGGGCCAAGGGAATCGAGGTCACGACGAATGTGTATCCGCTGATGGGTCATGACCGCGATCGTTCGCCGGCGAATGTGTTGGGGATGTGTGCGGATTTAAGATCGCTTGCTGGCTGCGGGATGGGTGTGTTGGCGAATTCTACGCGGAGTACGGTTGTTGATTCGCTACAGGGCTTTGGTGTGGAGGCGATTTATACGATGGATGATAAGTGGCACCGGTATAACGGGCGGGATCATTTGTTTGAGATGCCGGCGTGGGGGTTTTCGTGAATACAACTTCAAAATGAACTAATTTGAGGAACTCGTGCGATAGATTGTCGTATTTGAGGACCTTGGATGAAGTGGCGGCAACCCTTCGGTCGGAAGAGCACTGGCGAAGCCAATGGCGCCCGGTGGAGCGTTTCTAAACGGCTACCCGGCACGTGCTTGATTGGCTTTGGGCGAGCAACCCCGTTTCTGATTCTCTTCGTATTTTTTTAGCAAACGCCTTTCTCGTTCTGAAACTGTTACGATTGTGGTCACTCAGTTTGAAATTTATTAGTTGCAGACTTAGAATGACCGTGTAACAGGGGCATTAGTCTTCGGAACAAGGCTGGGTGAACTAATGAAGAGGTTTCTATTTGGGGGATTTATTGCACTACTATGCAGTGCAAGTGCGTTTGCCGATTTCAGCTTTCAACAACTGGATTACCCAGGGGCGAAAACGACCACGGCTTGGGGAGTCAGTAAAGGCATTGTGGTTGGCTCCTACACCGACACCACTTCGAGCTATCCAACGCACGGATTTATCTATAACGGTCTGACTTACTCCCGAGTTGACTATCCCGGTAGCACGTCCACTCGGATTCTCGACGTTGATAACGGCCGAATGGTTGGTACATATGACCTGGGCGGCCTACGGCACGGGTTCGTTTACGATGGAGTTTCGTTCGCGACGATTGACGATCCGCTGACGAGCAAAAACTATTTCAACGGAAGCGAAGCGTGGGGCATCTCAGGAAACAAAATCGCCGGTTACTTCATGGATGATAGCGCCACAACCCATGGCTACGTCTACGATGGCAACTCGTTCACGACGATTGACAATCCATATTCGCCGGTAACTTTTGTTGCCGGAATTGATGGGAACAAGGTCATTGGCAATTTCACCAGCTCAAATATAGAGCACAGTTTTGTTTACGACGGCACTTCATACACACTAATTGACGATCCTTTGGGCACGCGAACTACCGAAGCATTAGGAATCAGCGGTAACCAAGTTGTCGGTTGGTATAGCACAGTCGCACAACCAAACCTGCAACGAGGATTCATCTTCGATGGTACACACTTCAATGACTTTCAAGTGCCGCAGTCATCAATGACCGTGCCGGTTGGAATTGATAACGGGGTAATTGTTGGAGATGTCTTCAATGCAACCGGGGAACATGGCTTTATTGCAACCATTGTTCCTGAGCCAACCAGTGCAGCACTCTTCGCCTTTGCAGCGATGATGTTCGGGATGCAGAGATCGCGAAAACGATCGATCTAGGCCGATGCGGTCACGATTCTCAGTCGATTTGCTGCGTTCCACAATTACGATGGAGATATGCCGCACTATTCGATCAAAGACATGTTTGTTTCGACGGGGTTGATCGCCTCGGGGATCATGGGGTTGGTGGCGATCCATCGCTGGCTGCGTGTTGATGACGTGAAGAGCTTGCTCGTGCTGCTGCTGATGGCGTTTTACTTTGCGTCGTTCATTTTGATTGGGACGGGCATCATGTTGCCGTTCAAGAAGTTGTCGGCGGGGATCTCGGTCGGGATTGTGCTGGCGATTCTTTCGATGCCGTTTTTCTTTGTGGATAAGTAGCGGCGGGGCGGTTTCTATGGCGGGCCGGATTCTTGCGAATCCAGCTACGGGTTGTGGCGTGCTGAATTCTTGCGAATTCAGCTACAGATTGAAAGCTCCGTGGTGCTAGCTTGGTCGGCGGAAACGCGGCGGGACTGCGGTTTTCAGCAATCGCTAGTGCGGCTAAACTTCGCGGCTGAGCTGGGATAGAGATAAGGTTTGGTGACAATGCCCGCGCTAGTACCGATCGGTCGTTATGTTTCGACGCTGCGCAACTTTGTTTCGCCGCGTGCCGCTAGTTTGGTTTTGCCGCCACCGCGATTTTGGAATGAGACCAACAAGCTGCTGGGCTTGTTCGAGCATTATCGCGAGTCGGACGACAATGCTAACGCGATACCATGTTTCGATGCACTGGCCCGGTATCGATTTGACGAGGTTTTGGCGCGGCCGAGTTACGACTCGACTAAGAAGTCGATCATTTCGGTGTTTCAGGCGAAATCGGGCGGAACGTTCTTGCATAACCGCCTGCTGCAATTGGGATACGCTGAGTTTTGGTGGATGTATCCGAGTCGCAAGTGCCACACGTATTGTTTTGCGGGCGTGGATGCGCTTAGTTACTTTATGCGAGGCGGTTGCACGTGCCACTCACACGCTCGCCCCGAACCAAATATATTGGCAGCGCTAGATCGTGCCAAAGTGCAACGAATATGGGTGCATTTGCGAAACCCTGCTGAGACGGTGGTTTCGATGTATTACCATTTTTTGGGAGAGGGGCAGGGGCAGGGAGAAATTGGTGAACAGCGCAAACAGCAAGTGATGTTGGACGCGCAGCGCCACGGCCTTGCGCCGGGGATGACACTGAGCGAGTTCGCAATACAGATGATCGGTTGGCACGCTGAATGGGTGGCGGAGTGGCTACGCTACGCGCGGAAGGCGCCGGGGATGCTCGTGTTTTCGTATTATCGCGAGTTAGCTGACTTGCAGCGGATGTTTGCGCGAGTTTTTTGCGAACTCGGCATCAAGCTCAATGCTCGGGTCTGTGGCGAAATCTTGGAGCAGGATCGCTTTCGGAAGAAGGCAAACAACGATTGGCGTCACGAGCTGACACCGGACGCGCAAAAGCATGTCGAACGGCGGGTGCGAACGGAATTGGAAGATTTTCCTGAATTCGCACAGCTGTGGTCGTAGCGCGCGAAGCAACGCGCAGCGGACGCCGCGGTGCAGACTCTCTAATCTGATTCTGCATTCTGATTTCTGACGCCCTTGCTGGGCGGCTATCTTGGTAGCGAAAACCGCGTCGGGAGATAACCGCGGGATAGTGGTCTGTCACTCCTAGAACGACGGGTAGCTGAATTCGCAAGAATTCGGTTTTTGAAGTGGTTTCCGAACTCTTGCGAGTTCAGCTACAGATCCAATTAGGCGTGACAGACCACTAGTGCCCGGCGGCTGGTGGGGCAGAAAAACCGCGATTTTCCATCGTTTTCGAGCGGCGGGGTGTAACACTCTTCGTTTCTCGCGTACGAGTTTTCGGGCCGAGATTCAATCGGGATCGGCCGGTCTGTATTCGTAAATCGCGAGTTCGTCATGCGTCGTGAATCTTTAATTTATTGCCTGTTTGTGACGGTCGTCGCATTGAGCTTTGTCGATGTGGCGTTGGCTGATGAGCCGAAGAGCTATGCGGAGACGTTTCGAGTCGATGCTCTCACGGCGATTGGCAAAGTGATTGCCACTGAGTCGCGGGGGGCGGCGAAGCCGTTGAAGAAGGAAGAGCTGCGGATGTTGCAGGATGTTCGCAATGGGAACTTGAAGGCGTGGACGACGGCGGATGTGGCGCTGGTTGTGGCGGGGATTGCGGATCGCGAGGATGCGGATCAATACCGGCAGCAGGTCGACGATATTACAGAACAAGCGCGGGAGATTGTGGAGAAGGCCAGGACGGAGGAGCAGAAGGCCAAGAGGCTGGCGAAGTTTTTGCACGATGAGCCGATGAAGGCGGGTTATGTTTCGGGGCAGTATGATTTGAAGGTGCTGCTGGATACGGGGAAATACAACTGTGTGTCGTCGGCGGTGTTGTTCGACATGATCGCGCGGCGATTGGGGATGAAGGTCGAAGGCGTTAATATTCCGCATCATGTGTTTTGCAGGTTTGCGGATTTTGATATTGAGCCGACGTCTGGGAAGGTTTATCCGGCGGATATCCGCGAAGAGCGAGTGCGCAAGAAACGGACGGACAAAGACGATGAAAAGGGTTCGTTGTATGCGGATCAGTTGTTTCGCGAGACGAGCAACCGAAGTTTGATGAGCGAGCCATACTTCGATGAAGGTTGCAAATTCGAGAAGGACAAGAAATACGATCGGGCGTTGATGTGCTTTTTGAAGGCGTGTGTGTTGGAACCGAAGAATGTGGATGCTGCTCGCGGTGTGAATAATTCGATTTCGAATTGGTTTGATGACCAGGTGAAGAATGGTAAAACTAAACAAGCGACGGCGATTGCGAAGATGTATCGTGAGCTGCTTCGCGATACAGCCGCGGCAGACAAGTTGGAGAAGAAACTGAAGGGGGGGAAGAAGCGGGTGGCGTAGGGGAATGGCGAATGACGAATGAGGGATGACGGATGACGGATGACGGATGACGGATGACGGATGACGGATGACGGATGACGGCGCGGGGGGGATTGATGGGGTTGCATCTTGCTATGAAGGTGCGATTTTCGTTGCGTGTGATTCTGGTAGCGACGGCGATCCTCTCGGTGTTGCTTTACGCTGGCGTTGTTCGTCCGAGCTATCTGGCAAATCGTTTTGTTGCCGCTGTGAACGATCAGGACATGGATTCTGTTGATGCGTTCCTAAATAACGAAGAATGGCGAGCAGTTACGAATGTGGGTTTGACGCGGGACCGCGCAACACGGACTGATCACATTTATGCGGACCTATTTCCACGCGATTTGGGCGACTGGGTGGGGTGTCGGCGTCGGATTGTGCTGCGGATCGCCCGTCACATGGATACGAATGGGCAGCACGTGGAGTGGAGCGAGGATATCGACTTGGTATCGCGCGCGACGGGGATTAGGGTTTGGCCGCCCTCGTTCGAATTCTAAGCTCGTGCGGTCAGAGTCGAGTTCGATCTTGAGGCACATGATCGGGAGGCTTACAATTTTCGGTTTGGCCTCTGACTTAACCCTTCTGAGATTGCTCGATTCACATGGAACGCACGCTTATTCTGCTGAAGCCCGATTGTGTACAACGGCGGCTGATGGGACGGATTATCGCTCGGTTCGAGGATAAAGGGCTCAATATCATCGCGATGAAGATGATGAGCGTTACGCCCGAGCTGGCCAAAAAGCACTATGCCGAGCATGTGAAGAAGGATTGGTATCCGGTGCTTGAGGATTTCATCACGGGCGGGCCGATTGTGGCGGCGATTGTGGAAGGGCTCGAAGTGATTCGCGTGGTACGCGAGATGCTGGGGGCGACGAGCGGGCTGAAAGCGGCGGCGGGGACGATTCGCGGTGATTTTAGCTCGAGTCGGCAGATGAATTTGGTACACGCTTCGGACGGGCCGGAGGCAGCGGCGCGCGAGATTGAGCTTTACTTTAAGAAGGATGAGATTTGCGCAGGAGCCGACGATTCGGAAATGGTTGCGGGCGGCGGATGAGGAATAGCGGTTTTTCTCGGCCCGATTACTTTGATCTGTCTTTCGGCGTTTCATCTTGTGCTTTCAAATCGGCACCGCACCGGGAGCAGTAACGCGCCGGGACGAACTGGTTCATTAAAACTTTACCGCAAGCATCACAGAAGCGAGTGGTCTTAAGGCTAATGTAAGACACAATCGCGTAACCTGGAATGAAAACTACCAAACTCATGGGACCAACAAGCATACAAAACCATCCCATTATCAGCATGCCGCCGATCGCGATGTGCCAATAAAACAGCTTCTTCTTGACTTTCGCGCTGCTTCTCCCCAACAGAAAGAAACAGGCGGCACTGGCAATATACAACACGACGACTAGCCAGTACGCGAAGATCAGTCTTTCATCTGGCAGCTTCATTGCGAAAGGATCACTGGGTTTTCTAAGATGCGCAGCGTTTGCGCGTCAGCGTCGAGTTCGGCCATTGCACCGACTGGCAGCGTAGTGTTGTAGCGCACGTGGCCGAGTGGGAAGTGGGAGACGACGGGGACGCCGAGGTTGGCGAAGAAGTCTTTGAGGACGTCTTCCATACTTTCGTCCGTGGACCATTTCGGTTCTTCTTTTCGCGGCGAGAACTGGCCGAGGATGACGCCGGTGACGTGATCGAATTTGCCGGCGAGGCGGAGCGTGTTGAGCATGCGGTCGACGCGGTAGGGTTCTTCGCCGACGTCTTCCAGGAACAGGATTTTGCCGTCGGTTTCGATTTCGTAGGGGGAGCCCATCGTCGCGACGACGACGGAGACGTTGCCGCCGATGAGTCGGCCGCGGGCTTTGCCGGCATGCATAGTGACGGGGTGGGGGACGTCTTTGAAGAGTTTGTCGTCGCCTGGCTTTGGTGGTTCGGCGGGGTGGGTTTCGATGGTGTAGCCGATGCTAAATTTGTCCTGCGGTGATTCGTGGTAGCTTTTGGCGAGGATCGCGCGCCAGAACCATTTTGCCGCGTACTGGGACATGTTTTCTTCGGTACCGAGGCCCCACTCGGGGAGTGGCGAGTGGAAAGTGACAAGGCCCGTTTTTTGGTTGATGGCGATGTGCAGGCCGGTGATATCGGAGAAGCCGACGAGGATTTTTGGATTGCGGCGGATGACGTCGTAGTCGAGCTTGTCGACGATACGCGTGGTGCCGTAGCCGCCGGTGCCGGGGAGGACGGCTTTCACTTCGGGTTCGGCGAAGGCTTCCATGAGTTCGGTTGCGCGCTCTTCATCGGAGCCGCCGAGGAAACCTTTTTTGCGGAAAAGGTTTTTGGGGATGCGGACTTTGAAGCCCATTTCTTCGAGGCGTTTGGTGGCGAGCGTGACGCGACCCTTATCCAGGTACTTGGCGGGGGCGATGATTTCGATCGTGTCGCCGGGGGTGAGCGCTTTGGGGAAGATTGGCGTGGGGTCGTCTTTCGCGAGTGCGAATGTGGTGTGGAATGAAGCGATTAGTATAAACGCGAATGCACGGGTAGCGTGGGAATTCATATAGCTAAACCGCAACTGGGTTGAGGGGCGTAGGTGGGCAGCGTTGTGGCGGACCGTTAGTCGCCGTGTCGTTCTTCGACGAGATCGTAGCGGCGGATTTTGCGGTCGAGCGTGGAGCGCTCGATGCCCAAGATAATGGCCGCACGGCTCTTGTTCCAGCCGGTTTGGCGGAGCACCTCTACGATGTGCTGTTTTTCCATGTCTGCAAGTGACGCGGGTTCTGACCGGCCGTTGGCGCTGACCATGATGCCGGAATCGGTATCGCCGGCGGTGCGGAGCGTGGAGAGGACGAGGTCGTCGTGGTCTATGTATTCGCTGCGCGTGAGCACGACGGCCCGCTCGATGACGTTTTTCATCTCGCGAACATTGCCGGGCCAGCGGTAGCGCAACATTTCTTCCATCGCCCGCGGCGAGAAGCCTTTGATTTTCGCGCCGGTTTCGGTGATGAATCGGTGGAGGAAGTATTCGGCGAGTTCGGGAATGTCTTCTTTGCGCTTGCGGAGGGCGGGGACGATGATTTCGAGGACGTGAAGCCGGAAGTATAAGTCGCGGCGGAAGGTGCCTTCGGAGACGTCTTTTTCGAGATCGCGGTTCGTGGCGGCGATGACGCGGACATCGACCTTAATCTGTTCGCTGCCGCCGACGCGCTCGAACGGGTGGCCTTCGAGAACGCGGAGGAATTTGGCTTGGGTCTTGGGGCTCATCTCGCCGATTTCGTCGAGCATGAGCGTGCCTTTGTTCGAGGCTTCGAACTTGCCGATCTTGCGCTCGGGTAGCGCCAGTGAACGCGCCTTTTTCGTGACCGAAGAGTTCGCTTTCCAGAAGCGTTTCGGAAAGGGCGGCGCAATTGAGGCAGACGAACGGGCCTTTGCTGCGCGGGCTGGAGAAGTGCACAGCGCGGGCGACGAGCTCTTTGCCGACACCGCTTTCGCCACGAATAAGGACCGTAGCGCGACTGGGGCGGCGCGGGCGATATCGCGCGTGACCTGGTTCATGGGTTCGCTGCCGCCCACGATTTCGCTTTGTACGCCGAGGCGCTCGCGAAGTTGCAGGTTCTCGTCGCGGATTTGGTTGAGGTTTTCGGCGAGTTCTTGTTGTTTGCTTAAGTTTTCGAGTGCGACAGCGACGGTGTCGGCGACGGCGAGCGTGAATTCGAGGTCGTCGGGGTCGGTGGATTTGCCGACATCGGTTGAGTACAGGTGAATCACGCCGAGGACTTTGCCATCGCGACGTATTCGGCGCAGATGACACTGGTCGCGAGGATTTCGCCTTTGCTGTCGCGGCTGCCGAGTTGGCTGTCGTCCATTACGTTGCGGGCCAGAACGGCCTGGCCATCGCGCATGACGGTGGTCGACAGGAATTGCGAGACACGGTGGTAGCGGTGGGGTGAATCGCTGCGAGAGGCGATGACTTCGAGGTTATCGGCCTTCGTTTTCGAGTTGGGGCGGCGTGCTTGGAGCAGCACGGCGCCGGCATCGACTTGCGTGCCTTCGAAGAGCCCGTCGAGTGCGACATTCGCGAGTGATACGACGTCTGTCGCCTTCGCCAAGCCGAATGCCAACCGGCAGAGGTTGGCGGCGGCGCGACCGACTTTGGGAAGGGATACGTCGACGTCCTCTTCCTCGGGTGGTTCGAGGAATCGGCTTTGACCGCGGCGATGGGTGATCGTCGTGGGCTCGTAGGTTTCGAGTACGCTTTCATGATCGGGTGGACCGACGGTCATTTCGCCGCTGACTTCGCTGTCGACCGCTTGAGCCGTACGCAGAACGGAGTGAGAGTCGGGGAACGCTTGCGACAAATCGTTTACAAACGCGAGGTGCGAATTGCCGATGCGGATGATTTCGCCCGCTTGCAAGTGGTAGTCGGTTTGGATGCGCTGGCCGTCAACGAGGGTGCCGTTGCGGCTATCTAAATCGCGGAGCGTCCAATTGCCTTGGGCTTGAAAGACCTCGGCGTGGTTGCGGCTGCAGCGTTCGTCTTTAACGACGATCGCATTTGTGGGGGCGCGGCCCACGGTGACGGACTCGCCTTCGACCAGACGAAAAACGTCGGTCCATTTCGAGCCTTCGCGAATAACGAGGTATGCCGTCATCGAATACAACTGAAGACCAGGGCTTTCCGTACGCTAAGGGCGACGCATTTGCGCACGCGCGACCGTTGTCGCAGTAAGTTTGTGGATGAGACCTCCCGATCGGCCGCCACGCCGTTCGGCAGCGTAATGCCCTACTTACAACTTATTCGCGAGGAGGGTGTCTGTTCAAGTCTTATGGCTCAGAACCTTTTTTGCCGCCATGGTTTACGGCGATTTTTGGGGAAAGGGTGGCGTGGGTTGGGTTGGAGCGATGATCGCCGGCTTCCGCCGGCGGCTAATTGATTGAAAGGCGACGTACTGATGGGCCAAAAGTGTTGAAACGGCAGGGGTTAGCGATTAGTGTGAAGAGAGGTGCATTAGGCACTTTTTGCGCTCTTTTTCTGCGAACAGCGAAGCGGCAGTTCAGCGACTGCCTTGCGGCGAGGGAATATCTAATGTCGTACGTCTTTTCAGCGAGCCAGCGTCGGGTGGCGATCATCGCCGGATTGTTGGCGGTCTGCGGTTTTTGCAATTCGGCTCACGCTCAGTTCTTTCGTAACCCGAGCGTTGGCGGTGTGAAGATCGATACGGATGGTGTGGTTTCCAACCCGCAAATTGGGGAACTGAAGCAACTGCAGTCGGCGTGGCAAAAGGGTTTGCAGCCGGTCCCGGAAGACTTGAACAGGTGGGCCGATCTGCGATTCGTTTCGCTAAAGCAGTTGGAAGCGGAAATTGCGGAATCGCGCGTCGCGAATAAACCGATTCCGGATGCAGTGCGATTTTTGGCGGGTCTGCAGCGCGTTCGCTACGTGCTCCTATACCCGGAGCAACACGATATTGTGCTCGCTGGTCCGGCCGAAGGCTGGAAGGTCGACTCGCTTGGTAATGTCGTTGGCGCCACGAGCAATCGGCCAGTACTTTCGCTTGATGACTTAATGGTCGCGATACGGGTCGCGGAAGCGTCGAATACGAGTGGAATCAGCTGCTCGATTGACCCTACGCCCGAGGGTTTACGACGGATGCATGAGTTGTCTGGGCGGCTTTCGGCGAAAAACGGTCCGCAGGTGGCTGCCAAGCAGATGGAGCAGGCGGTTGGTCCGCAAACGATTACGGTTACGGGGATTCCAGCAACGAGCCACTTTGCTCGCGTAATTGTCGCGGCAGATTTTCGAATGAAACGACTGGCGATGAACTTTGAGCCGGCCCCGATCGATGGGATGCCGAGTTTTCTGACGCTACTCAAAGGTCGGACAGCGAACAACATGTTGCCGCGTTGGTGGCTCGCACCGAATTATGAGCCGCTGCAAAAGGACCAGGAGGGTTTAGCTTGGGAAATTCGAGGCCAAGGCGTGAAGTGCCTCACGGAACAGGATTTCATGGACGGTTCGGGCCAAAAGCAGCATTCTGGCAAGTCGGATTCAACGGCACAGAAATGGGCCGATACGTTTACGCAAAAGTTTGACGAGTTGGCCCGCGAAGATTCGAGCTTCGGGCAATTGCGGAATGTCATGGATCTGGCCGTCGTGGGCGCACTGCTCGTGAAAGAGCGACTAAGTGAGCGCTGCGGGTTTCAGGCGCCGAGCTTAATGGGAGAGCAGACGCTCGATGAATACCCCGCGCCGCGGAGCGTGGCCTCGCAAGCGTCCTTTGTTAAAGCTGGCCACAATTGGGTGCTTAGCGTTTCTGGCGGCATTCAGATTTTCCCGTGGCAGGTGGCCGATCGCACGCAGGTTTCTAAAGATCTGGCGAGCACGCATGGCGAGCATCCGGCCGAGAAGAACTGGTATTGGCAGCGGTAGTTATGGGTGGAGAGAATCTGCGGGAGGGCGAAGCTTCTGCTGAGCCTTTTCTGTAGCGCTACGCGGCTCGGCGGGAGCCTCGCCCGGCCTTGCCTAATTAATCTCAATTCGCCGCGATTTTCTGGGTAACCATCGTTTCTGCCCAAATAATCGGACCATGGCTCGATTCGTCTTGCTGCGAACGTGGTCACCAAACTTCCGTTTGATGGCGCTGATCGTCGATTCTACATTTGATCGCTGGTGCTAGTTCCGCATGCATTCTTCGCGGTGCAAGCAGAATTGGTGAAGCTCCCGCTTGAAGGAGCTACCAACCCTGCCCGATATGTCACGCCGGTAGCGTTGATCGAGTTGAAGTTATCGACAGATACGCATTCCCCATCTGTCGATGGTTGTCTCAAAATAACTCCGCCGATAGCCGGCCATCGTGGCGGGCTTTTTCGTACGCGGTAGAATGGGCGAACGGGAGGTCGCACTATGATTCGTTCCATCGTACTATCAGCTTTTGCAGTCTTAGCCCAACTTCCCCAACGTTTGACGTAAGTCCTTGCGCCGCAATGGGAGGAGCCCCGGTTTTTCCACTACAAATCGGTTTTGTGGAGGCGGCCTGGGAGGTCCAAGCCAAGCTTTTCGAGCAGGATTCGCTGGTGGTCGCTGGGCTGCGTGACGCAGCGGGTGCGGATTTCATGACCGTCTTGGGTGGGTAACACGACGTCGACCGCGCGGAGTTCGCTCAGTTCTTCCAACACGCGTCGCGGTTCGTTGCCGAGTCCGGCTTGTTGGCAGAGTTGGCCCAAAAACTTCCAGAGCACGTAGGCCAGGAAGCAGACCAGGATGTGCGCCAACACCCGGTCCTCTTTCTGGTGCCACACCGGACGCAGTGAGAGGTCGCTCTTCTGGATGCGGAAGGCCGTCTCGGCATCGGTCAATTGGATGTACGCCCGCCACAAGTCTTCGTCGCTCCAGCCGCTGACGTTGGTCCGCAAGACGTAGGCACCTTCGCTGAGTTGGGCCCAGGCCCGCCACTTCTCGATCTTCTTCCAGGCGATCTGCGCGGCACCGTTTTCCGCAGCGTGAATCTGCACATCGAACAAGCCCGCGGCCCGTGTGTTCTGTCCCAGCAAGCGTCCCACGCGCCGCTCGATCGGCCCCACTTCGTGACGACGCTTGGTGCAAGCGGCTGCAATCTTGGTCAGCCCGTCTTCGATGCGTTTCTCGAAACGCTCATGCATGGCCTGCTCTTTCTGCCGACGATCGCGGCTGCGGCAAAGGATATAGGTTTCGGTCGTGCCGTCTGGGCAGGGACACAACTTGACCTCCAGTCCGTCGCGGATGGCATGCCAATCCTGCGTGGCCAACTGCTGCTCGAACCGCTTAAGTTGGCACTTGGGCGTCCCCACGATGTACTGTCGCTCTCCCGCCTTCAGAAAGTCGAGCCTCTCTTCCGAGACCATGCCGCGATCGAGTGCCCAGATCCGCTGGGCCCGCCCGTAACGGGCCTCCATCGTCTCGACAATCTCTTCCAGGGTGGTCGAGTCGTGCCGGTTTCCCGCGAACACTTCGTAGCCCAATGGCAGGCCGCAACGCGTCACCACCAGGCCGATGCAGACTTGCTTGCAGTCCGGCCGATGGTCGCGAGAGTAGCCGCGTTGCGCCAGGGGATTGGCGGCGGCCTGCCCCTCGAAGTACGTGCTGGTCACGTCGTACAGCAAGAGGTCGTACTCGATGGCGAACAACTCGCCGAACCGCTCCTTGAGGAACGCCTCAAACGCCCGCTTGTGCGGCAGCAGTTGGTCCAGCCCGCGATACAGTCGGTTGTCGTCCACCTTGTCGAGCGGCACACCCAACAGGTCGGCTAAAGCGCTCTGCCGGTAAAAGTGTTCGGCGATGTGCAGTTCGCTCGACGCGGCTTAGTTCTGAATGCGCCTTGCGCGCAGATGTCGTGGGATCTTTCCGATTGCTCGAATCTGGGAAGACAACTAACGCACTAATTTACCCCGGCGCTTTTGATACCTGGGTTTTCGATTTGCAATCGAATCAAGGGACGGTCGATTTCGTGAGCATTACATTTGTTTCTTCTTCCGGCCAGTTTATCCACAATGGCGACGGGGCCAGAAACGCGGTGTCGAATCCAACGGTGTCTGGTTTTGAAGCCCCCAATACATTTTTCATCGCGGATTCCGGACTCTGGCAAGACACGGAAATGGACAACCCACATACTCTCTTGGGTGATCCACCGACTCCGCAACCTATCGGCTTAGCAAAAGTTCCGATTGCATTTTTTAGTGTTCCACACGGCGCGGTGCTCGACGCGAGCAATTTCAAAACCGGCTTTGCCGTCGGCATCTCCCCAAATTCTACGACGATTGCATACGGCGAACTGCCAATACCGGAGCCTGCCACATTCTGCATCGCGGCCGTTGCGTTGGTGATAGTGGCAGGAGCACGACGACCGTTCAGATAATATTCCCCATCGGCACACTAATAGGACTGCATGATTTTCTGGGAAAGCTAATGGGCGAACACGATTTATTAGGCAAATCTGCTTCGCCCTCCCGGGTCGAAATGCGTTAGATTTCTTGTGTCGAGCGGCAATATTCGACTGTCGCTGGCGAAATGCTGGCGGGCGAATTGTGTTTCCGCTCACTCCACCCACGCTGAAGGCCCACTCGCCATGGCCGCCGCTAAAAATCTGCTGCTCGAAGATATTAAGTACGCTTATCAGGAGACGCCGCGTGGCACGTGGCGGCGGTTTGTTTATCCGAGTGGGGCGCGGTTCGCGGAGTATCGCAGCAATCGCACGTGGGGAAACCTGCCACTCTTGCATTACACGTATGGTAAATGCCCGGAGACTGGGAAGCGAATTACGGCGCGGGGCGTCATTGCAATTGGTCGTTTCGCGCACGGCATGATCGCGATCGGCCAAGTTTCATTGGGGATTGTTGCCATCGGGCAACTCAGCTTCGGCGTGCTGTTTTGCATGGCCCAGGCTGCGTTTGGGCCCTTCGCAATTGGGCAGGCGGCGATTGGGCTGATCGTCGGCGTAGGACAGTTGGCGACGGGCCAAATTGCGATTGGGCAAATCGCTTACGGCTCTTATGTGCTCTCTCAGCTTGGCTGGGGTAGCCACGTGATTGATTCGCGTGCGGTGGACCCGGCGGCGAAGGATTTCTTCTTAAGCCTTATTGGGCAATGAACTGAGCTAGCTACTCAGTTGTGCTCCCAGACCTGTTACGGGTCGGCGGGAGTCAGTCGCTAGCTGCGACGTCTTGGAGCGGTTGTGATCACGTAACCGACAACCCCTATTGCGATTATCGCGCAAGTGGCCGGCTCCGGCGTGTTTGCCGCATCGCCATCGGCCAAGTTACTTTTCATCAAAGCCTGCATACCGTCATTCGAATTGAAGTAAGCGAGTTGAACGGTATCCAAAGTCATTGCGACATCTTCGCTATATGTCGTGAAGTATCCGTTTCCCGCATACAAGTCCGGAACGCCATCGATTCTCGAGATGAGGCCGGTCTGAAGTACGCTGATGGGCATGAACGTAGGGACGATCAGCGGATCGTATCCTAACAGCACATCGGGCAGATTGGGTTGAATAGTTACAACACTGGGCGGCAGTTGTGATTCGGGTGGGAGGGAATCTGTTGGTCGCGTGATGACGGTCGGGGGAATTTCGATGAGCGCTGGTTGGTTCGTGGAAGCGGAGTTGGGCGACTGCGGCGACAAGATCGCGGGAGTAGCTGTTGGTTGGGGCTGCGGGAGCGCAGGAGTAACGGGAGGCTGCGGCGTGACAATTGGTTCTGGCGGTGGAACAGGAAGTATTGCCAAGTTGGGCGCAGGTCCGACCGTGATTTGCGGCAGCATGGTGTTAATTTCCGTTAGAACGTAACTGTCGTCGGGTCGCCTAACCACAATCGCTCCGTGGAGAACGATATCGGCTGCCGACTGGGTGACTACTTGCAGGAACGGCACGCTATTGCCGACCGACAGTTGTCTATCACCCATTAACGCGAAAGCGGCGTGTAATCCGGTTGCCGACTCTTCTGGAAAGAGGGACAGCACGTCAGTGCAGTTAATTAGAAAGTGTGAATCTTGCAGGGGATCAACCCCTGCGAATAGAGAGTCCTGATATACGGTCGGCCGTCCGTAGGGACTCAACTGACTCATTGGTCCGGTGATTCCGTAGGACCCCGAAGTTGAAAAATCGTAGCCCACGATATTCCCCAGGTCCGACGTGGCCGTAATTCGGTACGATGTAAAACCGGGCAGCCCGGCGACGGGCGCTGAATTCGGCCGTGAGATCGAGTTCGGCACAGGCGTGTGGGGAGGCACTGCAAATCGCGATGAAGAGCGTGAGCGGTAAGATGCGTGTTGGAAGAGACATCAGATTCTTGCCGAAAAGGTGGTTGGCTGCGTCCGATCTGGCGAGCGAATCGGTTGATAGTTTCAAGGGCGGATTTATAGCGGTTTTGTTACGGTGTTTCCTGCGTGCTTTTCTGCGTGGCACTAAGTCGTTAAGCCAAAGGGACTTGTCAAATTCGTGGTATCCCGGTATTCTTAATAGTTTCAAATTGTTGACAAAGGCAGTGCGATCATGAAAGACGGCGTCCATCCCGAATATTACGAAACCCAAGTTTCTTGCGGCTGCGGTAACAAGTTTGTCACGCGGAGCACACGCAAGGAGCTGAAGGTCGATATCTGCAACGTGTGCCACCCCTTCTACACGGGCAAATTGAAGTTCATCGATACGGCTGGCCGGATCGAGAAGTTCAAGAATAAGTTTGCCGCGGCTGGTTATGCCAGCCTCAAGCGTGGCAAGAAGTAGATGAGGGAAGATGATTTGAACGGCTAGGGATCGTCGGCATCCCAGTTCGTTCAGCATCGATCCGCCTCGCGCCGGCCCGTCCCCTCATCCCTGGTTTTCCATGCGCGATTTATTTGAACAGAAGCTGGCCCGCTTCGAGCAGCTCGAAAGAGACCTCATCGACCCCGATGTATTATCGAACCCTGCGCGTATCACTTCTGTCGCGCGCGAGCATGGTTCGCTCGGCAAGCTGGCGAAGAAATATCGCCGTTTCAAACATATCAATGCGCAAATCGCGGAAGCGCAGCAAATGATCGATGGCGACGACGCTGACATGCGCGAACTCGCGGAAGCAGAATTGCCGCAGCTGCGCACCGATCGTGAAGCCGTGTGGAGCGAGCTGTTGGATATGACCGTTGGTGGTGAAGATGCGAACCGTTCGCGTGTCATTATGGAAATCCGCGCCGGCACCGGCGGCGATGAGGCGGCGTTGTTCGCACGGGATTTGTTCGAGATGTATCGCTACCACGCAACGGTTAAGGGTTGGAAGACAGAGATTTTGAGCCACAGCGCTACCGAACTCGGCGGTTTTAAGGAAATGGTGCTCGGCATCGAAGGGGAGGGCGTTTACCGCGAACTACAGTACGAAAGCGGCGGACATCGCGTGCAGCGCGTGCCAGATACCGAGACGCAGGGGCGGATTCACACATCGGCGGCGACCGTAGCTGTATTGCCTGAGCCGGAAGAAGTGGAAGTTAACATTAAGGCGGATGATTATCGTCTGGATACGTTTTGTGCGAGCGGTCCTGGCGGTCAGCACGTGAATAAAACGGCTTCGGCGGTGCGGCTCACACATTACGAAACTGGAATCGTTGTGCAATGTCAGGATGAAAAGAGCCAACTTAAGAATAAAACCAAGGCGCTGCGAGAGTTGTCGGCCCGCATCTATGACTTCAAGCTGCAGAAAGAGCAGGCGAAGCGAGCGGCGGAGCGTAAGAGCCTGGTCGGTTCGGGCGATCGCAGCGAACGAATTCGGACGTACAACTTTCCTCAGAACCGCGTGACGGATCACCGCATTGGGCTCACGGTCCACAATTTGGACCAGGTCATTGCGGGTAATTTGCAACCGATTTCGGATGCGCTGCTTGATTACGATCGACAGCAGCTGCGGGATCAAATGGGCGGGCTGGACTGATCTAAGATCGAAGAGTGATGATTTAAGATTTGAACTTGTTGCTTCCTCCAATCGTCGATCTTAAGTCTCACATTTTAAATCGCTAATTATGGCCAACGCAGACGAGCCCTGGACCGTTGGCCGACTTCTCAATTGGACCGTCGAATACTTGGGCAAGCATGGGGCCGAGAATCCGCGCTTGGACGCGGAAGTTTTGCTTGCACATGCCCGCCACTGCAAGCGAATAGATCTGTACACCGCGTTTGGTGAGTCGGCGAGCGACGAAACGCGTACCGAGTTTCGGGAGCTCGTAAAGCGCCGGGCGACGGGGGTGCCAGTGGCGTATCTGGTGGGGCACCGCGAATTTTATTCGCTTGATTTTGAAGTCAACAGCGACGTTTTGATTCCGCGGCCAGAAACCGAACTTTTGGTCGTGACGCTCTTAGACAAGATCAAAGAGCGGGCCGGCGGGAGCGGCGGGATTTCGATTGCCGATGTGGGGACGGGCAGCGGAATCATTGCCATTTGCGCGGCGAAATATGTGCCCGCGGCTCGCATCAAGGCGATCGATCTTAGCGGCGCGGCGCTCGCTGTCGCGCGGCGAAATGCGGAGAAACATGGCGTTGCGGAGCGGATTGAGTTTGTGGAATCGAATCTGTTGTCTGCCGAGCCAGCGGATGCGAGCTTCGATTTCATCGTGAGCAATCCGCCGTATGTTTCGACGAGCGAAATGACCGAACTTGCTATTGATGTGCGCGAACACGAGCCCGAGTTGGCGTTGTGTGCGGGTGAGCGCGGAACTGACTTGATTGCGCCGCTTATCGAACAAGCAGCGCGATTGTTAAAACCGGGCGGCGCGGTGCTAATCGAAATTAGTCCGATAATCTCGACAGCAGTTGAGTCGCTGATTGGTACTCGGCCGTCACTGGAACTTGGACCGACGATTAAAGATCTCGCGGGTCATGCGCGGATCGTACAAGCTATGCGGCGGAATGATTAGCTACAGAGGACACAGAGATCACCGAGGAGGAATTCTGGGAATATCTCTCCGTGATCTATGTGTCGTCTGTGGCTAAAAACCTGCTTAAGCAGTTGGCGTGCCGCGGTAGAACTGCTGATTGAGGGCGTTGCGCTTGGTGGTCATTGGTCCGATGACCGACTCGTCTTGGAAGGCACCGACCATCATTTGGAGTTTGGCATCAAGGTCGTCGGCGTGGTGAACGATGATCGCTTCGAGCGTCATTGGCGGTTTGGGAGCGCCCCACTCGGGGAGTCGTTGGTGGGCGACGATGATGTGTTCGAGCCGCAGCAAGAGGTCGGGATCGATTTTTCGGCCGGCGGCGGTTTCGCGGACGATGTCGCGGCCTTGCAACACGTGGCCGATGAGGCAACCTGAGATTGAATACTCCGTGCCGGCGGGGCTTGTTTCGAGCTCGCGAAGCTTGCCGATATCGTGCAATGTGGCGCCAGCGACGATCAAGTCTTTGTTTATCGGCGGGTCAAGATCGCAGTACAGTTCAGCGTACTGATCGGCGAAGAAGCAACAGGTGCGTACAACATTGAGTGTGTGCTCCAAGAAGCCGCTCACAAAGGCGTGGTGATTTCTCTTTGCGGCCGGCCAAAGGAGCAGTTGCTCGCGGTTCTGTTCGAGAATATCGGCAACCAGTTTTCGCAGTGGTTTGTTGGTGATTCGCGACTCGACGAGGTTGATGAGCTCGGCGAACATTTCGACGGCGTCGAACCGCGAAGTTGGCTGGCACATGAGCGGGTCGAAGCCGTCTTTTTTGTCGCCATCCTCGACGAGGCGGATTTTTTTGATGTCGAGTTGCGGGCCATAAGTGGTTTGGCGGAAAACGGCTCGCATTTTGTAGAAGTTGCCGGGCGCCCACTCGGTGCGGCACGATTCGGCCAGCGGTGAATCGGACCAGATGGGGAAGCCGACTTCGCGGCGGGCATCGCGGAACGTGACGCGGTGATAGGGCTTGCCGTCGCGTGTTTTCATTTCTTGCTTTTCGGCAAGCAGGGCAAAGAAATCCGCTTCTTGGCCCTCGGTCAATTGGCAGAGCGGCATAATCGGCGCGGGCATCGTCAACAACCTTTGTGGCATAAAACATCCTCAGTGTGCCACCACATTTTAGCCATCGCGACCTCGCGTTCGCTAGTAGCTTCGAGTGCGGTAGTATGCCAATTGGACCAGTTAGACAGGCGTTCGCTCGGCAGCGAGTTCGTTGATCATTGACTGCAGTTGGCGGCGGACTTCGGCCATGATGGGGTCGCCGACTTCGTCACGAATACGCTGAGTGCCCACAGGGATTGCCTCGCCTACCTGAATTACGGCGTGGAGCGGTCCGTGGACCCTGTATGCGTCTGTGAAATCCTCTTGCAGCCGTTCGACGGTTTCTACGACTCGCTCGGGGAGGTTTTTCTCGCGGAGGATGTAGTCGCGAGGATAGTGCGAAATCTGCTGCACATAATACGCGGCCGCCAAATCGCGCCAACGGCGTTCTCGCTCGGTGGGCGAGATTTTCCCTTCGATCATGTCGGGCAGGATGGCTGTTCGCAGACGTTTTACGCGGACCATTGTGTTGCCCGATGTATCGGTGATATGCCATAGGGATTCCAGCCGTGAGAGGACCTCTTCGACGAGCTTCTCGGCGCGCTCGTAGATATTTCCGGTGCCTGGTGCACCCAGGAATTCGATTTCTTTCAGCGTTAGAAACGCCTGGCCGATTTTCGTAATGCGCTCGACCATTGAGAGATGGCGCTGCGGTTGCCAAGAAAGGCCCTTTTCCACGGCCTCAAGGTCGGGAGTGATCGCGGCGGCGAGGTCGCCGTTGAAGGCGTAGCGTGTCGCGATTGGGTGAATCACGATGCCACCGGGCTTGTTTTCCTTTTTTAGACGTTTTGCGACCTGCCGCGCAATGAAAGAAGGACCCTCCATCATTTCGTCCACAAGATCGTTGTGGCGGGTCATTACGCCTTCTGGAAATATGATCAATGGGCGGCGGCGCGAGACCAGAATATCAATTGCGGTTTCGATCGCCTGTCGATCGTGTCCTTCGCGGAGAATGCTGAATGCGCCCATGCGGCGGGTCATGAATGTTTGAAAGGCGCTTTGCTTGAAAACGTGCCAACTGGCCATTGCGAAGACGTGGCACCCCGCCTCCATGCCGAGGACGCCGAGTGCCATGGGGTCGGCCAGATGGCTATGGTTGGGGGCGAGCAGAATGCTGTGGCCCGCCGACAGCGAGGCTTTGAGCCGCTCGACGTGGCGGCACTCGACGGAGTGGACGCCGTACAGTTTTCGCAGATTGCGGCGCAGAATAAAGCGCAGCGCGGTTGGCCACCAGTCGGAGTAAACCGGCGGCACGAATTTATACGGCTCGTCGATGACGACGCGTTGCATGTTCGTAAAGGAGCTGAGGGCGACAATCTAAATTTGTGAAGCGCGGCAACAAACTTTGCGCAATCGGCACAATCACTCATTGCGGCGATAGCATACCCAATGCAGGTCGACTATGACCAGCCTAGAGCACGAGCCGGCATCAGGCGGTCGATACTTAATTAGTACGACATTCGTTGCTCGCGGCGGCCGATCCCATGGCGAACAATCGCAAAGAAATCAAACCGCGGCGGTTGGCGGCTGCCGAGGACGCGGCCCATTGGCGTGAGGTGTTTGTACGTTATTTACGCAGCGAATGCCATCTGGCCGAGAACAGTGTCGCGGCGTATGAGCGTGATCTGGGGCATTTTTTTGAATGGCTCAAAGGCCGCCGCATCGCGGGGTTAGCGGTTTCGGAGCTGGCTGACTATCCGGCGTGGCTTACCGCTCGCGAATTGGCTCCGGCTTCGATCAGTCGGCATGTGGTTTCGCTCAAAGTCTTCTTTCGTTATTTGCAGTTGGAAGGCGTGCTGACCGACAACCAGGCTGAATTGCTTGGTACACAGAAATTGTGGCAGCGCGTGCCGACGGTGTTGTCACAAGCGGAGGTGTGTGAGTTGCTCGCCGCGCCGCGGCCACCGCGGCCGTGGTGGCGGCGTGATCGGGCGATGCTCGAACTTTTGTATGCGACTGGGTGCCGCGTGTCGGAGCTTTCGATTCTGCGGCCGCGCGACTTGCATTTGGCGGAACGGACTTGTTTGTGTCACGGTAAGGGGGACAAACAGCGGCTCGTGCCGCTGGGGGTGAGGGCGGTTGCGGCCGTTGAAGATTATGTGACGCATGAGCGGCCGAAGTTGGTGGATCGCAGCGGGACGCCGTCGCAGTTTTTACTGCTATCATCGCGCGGTGGACGGTTGCGGCGCGAAAGGATTTGGGAACTCATTAAACTGTATGCGAAGGTTGCCGGCTGCTCGGCCGACCTAAGCCCGCACTCGATGCGACACAGTTTTGCAACGCATTTACTTGCCGGCGGCGCGGACTTGCGGCAAGTGCAGGAGATGCTGGGGCATGCGAGTATTGCGACGACACAGATTTATACGCATGTTGATCACACGCGACTGAAGAAGGTGCATGACGCGTTTCATCCGCGGGCGTGATAGATAGCCGCGCCATATTGGCTCGGAATGAAAGCCAACCAAGATGGCTGGGCTATGTAGCGGCCGGCCAAGATGGCCGGGCATATCGGCTCACTGCAGTTGTTTCGTCCAGCGGCTCGCGGTGTATTTTTGCTTCAGCGTTTCGCGGGCTTCACGCGAGCGATCGTCCTGGCCAACTGCTTTCCACAGTGATACTAAATGGTAGAGGGATTCGGCGTGGGCGTCGGGAACTGTGCTGTAGAGTACGTCTACGTGTAAGAACGCGAAGAGGGCATCTTTCGTTTTGTTTCCTTTTTCGTAGCAGGTGCCGAGCGCGTTGTAAGCACGGGCCTGTAAATCCTTTTGTTGCGGGTCGGCATCTTGAATGATTTTTTCGATCATTGCCGCGGCATCGTCGGCTTTGCCTGTCTCAGCGAGGCTAGTCGCCTTGCCAAGTGTGGCGGCGAGTTTTTGAGGCTGGGCGTCGGCGCCGTCATCCGGCAGCGCGAGTGCCGAGTCAAATTGCTGGATTGCTTCGGCGTGTTTGTTTTGGGCTTGGAGCGCGCGACCGATGGCGACAGCGGCCCGCATTTTGTAGTCGGGCCACGGGGCTTTCGCTAGCTCGGCATATTGCTTTTGGGCGTTTTCGTATCGGCCGCTAATCATCAGGAGTTCGCCCATGAGTTCCGACGCTTCGAGATAGTGGTAGCTGTTCGGATAAGCTTTTACGAAGGCGTTCAGCATTTTACCGGCGTCGACGATTTCGCCGTCACCCGTTTCAGCGAGCTTTGCCGCAACAAGCGCCTGGTAGAACTCGACATCTTGTTTGATGAAGTCGCGGCGAATTTGCATGGCATCGACTTTGCTCAATAGCTGTTGAGCTTTTGCAAAAGAACCGCTTAGTGCATTGGTGCGACCCTGGGCTAGTTCGGAAGGCTCCGCTTCGAACGCGATCGATTTGATCGTGTTCACCTGCACAGTGTGGCTGCCGGGCTGGCCTTTGTTGATCGTGACTTCGAGGGGAGTCATATCGGAGACTTCGCCGGTCTCGCCGCCGCGTGCGAGCCGAATTTTGTCGGCGCCGACGGCGGTTGCGCGCGTCGCCATGGTCACCGCTAGAATGGCGACGAGGAATCGCACGGCTGTGTTGTTGGATGGTCTTCGCATATTTACTTCACCATCTGAAATCAGGCTAAGATTTTCCCACTGCGTTTGAGGCTTCTGCATTTTTGTCTGAAGTAACGTCGTTTTCGGCCGATTGGATCTGTTTCAGGAGGGTGTCGAATTCGCCTTTCCATTTTTCGCCGCCGAGGTCGGGGTACAGCTGCGATACCGACTGAATGGTTTGTTTCGCTTTGCCGAGTTCCTGCCGTCGCACGTCGCCCGATTGCTTCATGGCGGCCAGATACCGACAACGGGAAATGTTGAACCGAGCTTCGAAGAAGGTGTCGTTAAACTGAGGATCACGTCTTGCTGCCTGACCGGCGATCTGCGCGAGGCGGAGCCAGCCCCAGATGCGGTTTTGCCCCGATTCCTTGATTGGATATCCACCGTGGATCGCGTTTTCGAACCACTTCGCGTCTTCGTGCTGACCACGGTCCTGGTACGCGAGCGCTGCGGCGCGCTGCGCTGCGAGGGAAGTCTCCTTTTCCTTTAAGACATCGTAGTACGTGTCGAGACATTTATCATATTCGCCGAGCGCTCGGTAACAATCGGCGAGTTGCATTCTGATGGCCAAGGTGGCTGTTTCGTTGGGGGCGAGCTTGGGATCTTTGGCAGCTTCAGCGAGCAGCTGCAGATACGCGTCTCGGGCCTTCGTAATATAGTCGCGGCCAACTTTATTCAGCACGCCATCGGTGGATGCCGCGGAACCGGCGGAATGTGACGTGCCAAGTTGATCGTTACCCATCGTGTAATACGTTTGGGCGAGCCACACGCGAGTTGGCCAGTTCGCCGAAGATTCGCCGGCTTGAATTCTGTCGAGGAACTTGCCAAACGCCGCGGAAACTCGAATTGCTTCACCCTGCCGGCCTGCGGCGCGTAGCTCTTCCATTTGCTTTTGGAGCGCCGTGCCCATGGCGATATAGATTCGAGTGAGCTGCTCAGAGGCTTTCTCCTTCTCGACGTTCGCTTGCACGACTTTCTCAAGCGATCGCATCGTGCTCATCGCTTTCTTCTCTTGCGGCGGCGAAACGGATACGTATGCACGCAAGGCAGCCTTGTAGGTCTCGATTTCATACGCTGGTTTGGTGGCCGTTGGATCTTGTTTTTCGATGAGCGACAGCGGGCCGCTCGCGCCTTCCAGCAGCACGATCGCGTCGCCGAAGTCGCCGTCGCTCAGTTCGGCCTGCACGAGGTACAGCGCCGCAGTTGCGCCGGCCTCGCTTAGAGGCGATTCCTGTTTGGCCGCTTCAAAGCCGCTTTTAAGATTCTTGGTGGCAGTCGTCTTGATCTTCGCCAAATCATCATTTTCGCGCTGGGTCGATTGATTGGCTTGCGACAACTCGAGATAGCGGGTCCAAAGCGCATTGCCAAGCATCAATTCCAAGCGCGGGCGCGATGGGGCTGAGACTTGCCGAAGCAGTTTTTCGGCTTCCTCGGGCTTATTCGCGTGAATCGCGAAGGTGACGAGTACGCCGAACGCAGAATCGGCGCTTTCGGTGCCTGGCCAACGCCGGGTGATGAATTCAGCCATTTGCGCCATGCGCTGAGCTTCGAAATCGCCGTTATTCTTTTTGTTGCCGCTCGCGGCGGCAAGGTTGTAGAGACGCTCGTACGATGCCATCGCGATTTTGGCAGCCGACGCGGCAGTGCTTGCATCGGGATAGCGCTTCGCCAGAAATTCGCCGAGCACAGCCGAACGGTAATAGTCTTCGGCGTCCCAATACAGCCAGCAGAGGAAGTAGCGAACTTCGTTCACCAACTTGGGATCGGTGTCCGTGCCGACGAGCGAAGTTGCAACTTGGAAATAGTGGCGGGCATCCCCCTTGCCGCGTTCCATCTGGGCCTGCAACTCCGGCACGGCGGGCGGGTTGTTTTTCTCAGCGCTGGGAATCGCGAGTTTCGCGGCATTGTACGACGAGAGGGCTTCCTTGCCGGCATCGTAAGCAGCTTGGAAGGTTCGTGGATCCTCGCCTTCCGACTTTTTGCTGGCATTGAGTTCGGTGGCGGCAGTTTCGCTGGCGGCCGAGGGGCTAGCCGCCGCTGTGCGGGCGGCCGCTTGAAATTCACCTGAGGATTTCGAAACGATGCGATATGCTTCGCGCGCTTCGCTCAACAATTTGCGTTGCTCTGCGGATTCAGGGTTTGCGGCTGCCGCCTTTTTCGCAAGTGCCTCCGCCAAGCGGTAGCGAACGCCCGTCCATTCCGGCAACTTTTCTTCGTCCTTGTGGGCGTCCTTCAAACAGGCATTGCAGCCTTCGATTACGACGTCGAGCTTATTTTGGGCGATCAGGACTTCGGCCTTCCGCTGCATGGACGCTGCGGCGAGTTTGCGGAAGGGCCCCAGCAAGTTATCTTTGCCGATCAGTTCATCGTAACAGCCAAGCGCGAGTGCGTAATTGCCGACGGCCTGATAGCAGCGACCTTCGAACAAACGAGCGTACAGGCCGACGAGCATCGTACGGCCAAACTCGTCGTAGACTGCCGAGAGCTCTTCGGCTGCCGTTTCATGAAGCTTTTTAAACTCATCGGCTTCCGGCGGGTACGATTCGGCGGCTTCGAATCTTGTTTGGGCTGCCAGGAATTTCAACTGGGCGACGCGGCCGCGTAGTTCCTGCCGCTTGCTGCCGCCTTCTTCGCGAGAATCGGCGCTCGTCGTTGGGGGCAGCTTTTCGAGTTCGGTGTTGAAGGTGGTTTCGGCGCGCTCAAAAGTTTCGTGCGCCTCGGCGAATCGCAGTCGAGCTTCGCGGCCCAAATCTTTGCGCTGCGAATCGTACGCTTTCTCTTTGGGCAGCTGAGCGCATTGAGCCGCGAGCTCTTGCCCACGTGTCATTTGGACGGTTGCCAATTGTAACTGAGCTTCGGCACCGGAAACACTGTTCGGGTTGGTTTCGGCGAATTGTTCGAGCTCTTGGCGACCGGCGTCAAGCAATTTATTTCGTTCGGCGGGGTCGGCCGATTGTTTCGCTTGCTCCACGAGTGCGACGCCACGCAGATAGGGAATTCGCTTTTTGATGGCGTCGCTTGCGAGCGGGCTGGTCTTCAGCCGATCGAGATACTCGATGGCGAAGTCGTCCATTCCCCGTTCTTGCAATCCTTTGACGAACTCTTCAGCCGGTTCGACCGCGATTGCTGGCTTCGCGAAGAAGAGCAGGGCGATGCAACTTGGCACGACAAAGAGTCGCGCGCCACGCCACGGAGTGCCGACGATTTGCCGAATTGCGATTTTTGCGCTCGCAAAAACCATGCTGAAATGTGCCTGTTCCTGGCTCATCGGCCAGGTGGCCGACAGCTAATTAGACGCGAAGAGTGCGCCCCAAAGCGCCACAGCTTCATTTTAACGGAACGGGATGTTGATACCAGCACGGGCAGCTTGACCGAGGGCGCAGAGACTGCGGTTGCGGCGAACATTGACGGCGTGCGCCGCACGAGTCGTACAAACGGCTCGTTGGACTCCTAACAGCCCAGATAATCGACCTGACCGGCCGCTTCATCGGGCATGGTGAAGGCCATTTTCTTGAGGCGGTTCAACATGCCATTTGGCAATGGCACACTGCGGAGCGCGACATCCACCGCGTTATCCATTGATTGGATAAACGGAAGCGAATGATCAGGCGTCCCGGACGATTCGGCTGGAACCGTAAAGGCGTCGCCGAGCGAGATCGGCTTTGAATGTGGATACGACATGATCGCAAACCTTGAACAGTCGAGTCCTGGGTGCCGCCCACCTGGCGACCAAGAACTCGAGGGCGAGCACGCGCGATTCTTGCTGCGTGTGTTATCGGTTGTTAAGCGTGGCTTACTTCAAGCAAGTGCTTGCGTAACCGTTGGCGGGCCCGGCTGACGCGCGACAGAACAGTGCCGAGCGGTACACCGAGTGCGTTGGCCGTTTCCTGGTGCGTAAGTTCGCCCACGACAACCAACAGGAGGGACTCGCGCAATTCCGACGGAAGTTGAGAGAGGGCCTGTTGCATTTCGTCTGTGAACTCGTTCGCGGTTGGGTCCGTTGCCGTAATCGGCACCTCCAAAGGACCATCCCCAACGAGCACCGTTCGTCGGCCAGCACGTCGCCAACGATCAATTACTCTACGCCGCAGAATCGCAGCCAGCCACGCTCGTTGGCCACGCCCGCTCGTAAAGTTTTCTCGGCTCTTCCACGCACTGCGCAATGTCTCCTGCACGACATCCTCCGCATCGTGCGGGTCGCCCACCAGCCGATAGGCGATCCGGTATAATGCCGGAGCATGTTCGTGGATCAGAACAACAAAGTCTGTCCGCGAAAGTGCCACTGTTGCCTCTCTCCGTTAGTTCCGTTCCGCGATAGCCGGTGGCGTCGGCCGTGGTAGATTCTACCACAACCCGGCTATCGCAATATGATTCGAGAGGCGTTTTCGAATTATTCCCGGGAGCGGGAGTTTTTTTGGAATTCTTTCCAAGAGTTGAATAAGTGCGACGGCATCTTTCGATAACGGGACGGAAGTCCAAATGGCGATGGGAATTAGGGCGGGCACGATTAATGGCTGCTGGGCCGCTGGTCGCCCTAGTCGGTTCCCATCGCTAATTCAACTAGCGCGGATGCCAAGTCACGGCCGGCGGTTATCGACGGAGTAAACAGCTAAAAAAGCTCGCCGTTTTTGCAGGCAAAACGACATACGGTGACTCGGGCGGAATGTAATTACAATGAATCGTTCACCATATATCGCGTACTATTAGCATTCATTGGCTGTATGTCTGATCCGAAAGTCTCGCCCTCGAAACGCGGCTATTCTGACAAGCCGCTGCATTATTACCCCTGGTGGGCTCTGCGGTTTTGGCATGGAATGGATGTGTTCACGTTCGCGAAACTGCTTTTTCGCAATCGATTTGCCGTTTCGCCTCGTCGCTGGCCGCTAGTGGCTTCAGTCGCGGCGACCAGCCTGCTCAATACTGGCTCGGGCGTCTTCGAATGGTTTTTGTATAGTGACCGCGTCCGCAGCGTGAAGCTTAAGGAGCCGCCGCTGTTTGTCCTCGGACACTGGCGAAGCGGAACGACTTTGCTGCACGAGTTGTTGATGCTCGACCCGCGGCACACATGCCCGACGACCTTTCAATGTCTCGCCCCGCACGATTTTTTATGGACATCGTGGTTTATCCCGGCGCTGGCGAGCATGCTGTTGCCGAAAAAGCGCCCGATGGATGATGTGGCGGCCGGTTTTGATCGCCCGCAAGAAGATGAATTCGCCTTGGCGAATTTGGGAGTGCCATCGCCGTATTTGGCGTGGGCATTTCCGAACCATGGGCCCGTGTACGACGAATATCTGGACTTGCGCTCGCTTCCGCCGGCGGAACGTGAAGCCTGGAAAA
Organism: uncultured Planctomycetota bacterium; assembly: GCA_963733705.1. Taxonomy (GTDB): domain Bacteria; phylum Planctomycetota; class Planctomycetia; order Pirellulales; family Lacipirellulaceae; genus JABDGM01. The sequence continues at coordinate 53,779 of CAVTEJ010000004.1, forward strand.
AGACGTGGCGCGATTTTGTGCATCGCGTCGCCGTGGCGAACAATCGCCGAATCGTGCTGAAGTCGCCAACGCACACTGCGCGAGTGCGGACAATTTTGGAGGTCTTTCCCGACGCGCGATTCATTCACATCGTGCGCAATCCACTGGTGATTTACCCTTCAACCGTGCGGCTGTGGAAATCGTTGAGTGAAGTGCAGGGATTTCAAATTCCGCGCGGCGACGCGAGTTGGATGGAAAACACGGTGCTCGACAATTTCGTGCGGATGTACGAGTGTTTTGAACAAGACCGTGAGTTGATTCCGCCCGGGCGCCTGGTAGATATTCGCTACGAGGAGCTGGTGGCCGACCCAGTGGCAGAAATGCGGCAGGTCTACCAGCAATTGAATCTTGGGGAATTCGCTGAAGTCGAAACTGAGCTCATGCGGCATGCGATGAAATCGCGCGGATACCGACCCAACAAATACAAGTTGCCGGACGACGTGGCCGAACGTGTTCGCGGGCGATGGGCACCGTATTTTCAGCGCTACGGCTATAACGAGCCGGACGCTGTTACGGCCACAGCGTAGTTGCTATTTTTGCGTGCCGCTCTCATAATGCCGACATGGGGGTCGTTTATTCTTACGATCGCGTTCGGGAAGTTCCTCCTGAAGCGCTGCCTGAGCGCAGAGCTGTGTCATTGCTTGAAACGATCATCGTGTTGTTCATCATTGGGCTCATGATGGCGCTGTTGTTTCCCGCGATACAGGCTGCTCGCCACCGTGCGTTGGCCTTTCAATGCGAAAACAATTTGAATCAACTTAAACTTGCCCTCAGCGAATCGATTTACACTTTAAAACGATTTCCGCAGCCGAATCGATGGACAGTTGACTTGCTTTGGTGGATGGAGGAACAACCACTGGCGACTGCGATGTCGCATGGCATTCCCAACGGTGCGGTCTTCGAACGCCCGAAACCGATGCAGTGCCCGGATCAAGTCGACGAACAAAGCACCGTTCCAAGTGTCGACATGTGCCATTACGTGTTGGTTGTCGATCGGCCGGTTCGGTACGATCGACCGGATCGACTGAAGTGGGTCATCGTCGATCGACCCGTAATCGCGGATAAAGACGATCACAACCCCTGGTACATCGGACCCGAGATCACGTTCGCGCAAGAGCAGGACATGTTTGCCAAGCGTCAAGGCCCGCACAATAGTGGGATCTTCTATGATTCGGACGGTAAAACGTATCCGGATAAATAGGGTGCGTGCTTACGCGGCGTCATGATGGAAACGTATGACGATCGCTAGTTGTAGTTAACCGCATTGTTTCAATGCGCCGTCGGTTCCGTCGCGACGCTAATGGTCCCGATGAATCAATAGCGCTTCGAGTTGCTTTTGTGTGCCGCCGAAGACGTCTTTGTCGCAATCGTGTTTTTTGCCACTTCCGGGAACGCCATCGACACTGCCCGTCGCTGACCATTGCCAAAATAGCCAGGCCTTCCAGCCGGGCGCATCGTCTGGGGTCGGTGGTGAGTCGGTGCCAGTTTTCTTCCAATACGCGAGCCAAAGTTCATGCTCGGCTGCGAACTCGGCGGTGTAGCGAGTCTTTGCGCCGGATTTGCTAGTGTAAGAGATGGGCCGACAGCCCATCTCTTTTTGGATCTCGTCGGAAAACACGTGCATCCAGTTCGAGATAAACGTTTTCTCGAGCTTTGCATCGCCAAATTTTGGCAGGCCTTCCACGTCGGCAACCGGCGGTAAGTACTTGCCGGAATGATAATAGGGCAGAATCGAATGGCATCAAGTTAGTCCGGAACTCCTTGGCGGATCAGTTGTTGTGTTAAGACGTGTCGTGGTTGGTTGAGGAGTTGATATTGTTTGGGCCGGCGTTTGACGGCGCGAGGTTCGAGTCGTCCGGGACGCAGTGGGTTGATTACCAGGTCGGGGAGCGGGTCGCCGACTCGCGCGGTGGCCAACCAGCGCAGGGCGTCAACGAAACTGATTCGCTCGATCGGCACACCTTGTCGGCGGGCTGCTTCGCACATGGTCATCCGCACCAAGTTGTATACCAAGAGGAACATCGTGAGTTCCTTCATCACCCCGCGGACGGATTGGCAGCGGAGCACGTTCATGTTCATCGTGGTCTTGAGATGATCGAAGCCGGTTTCAGTGTGCCAATCATAATACCTCCCAAGATAACACTTTTATTGAGCTAGCGTTGCTACTGACAATGCTTTTCATTGTCATCAGGTCTCGGCTTCGGAGTGATGAGTTCTTCTGGGTAAGGCTGCGGCCAGCCACGCGGTGAGTGACGGAGCCGACGCAGGCGGTGCAGTTCGTCGGGGTCCGCATAAATCGCCCAGCGACCTCCCGCGGCCGTGACTTTGCGAGAGGTCACCCAGCCGACGCATTGCCAACGATGGAGCGTTGCGATTGGCATCGACAGCTCCGAGGCCAGGTTCGCGAGCCACCATTCGTCGACTTGAAGATATTGTTGAGCGGCGCCATTGCTAGGCAACGCGCCTGCACTCGCTCTTCGTTCACGCAGCAAGCCGCTCAGGATTCCTTTGGTGAATTGTGACGTTCGCTTGGGCGGATGAAAGCCTTCGGCGTTCAGCGCCGCCGCAATCTCGGACAGTGTTTTACGCTGCGCACGCAGCACCTCAACGCGGGCTAGCAGTTCCTCGTAGTTGGATAACTGTTCGTAGGTTTGCACCGGACGACTCAATGTATGCCGGCTGACGAACCCGCCGGCCCAGCGCAGTTCGACATCCACGCGGTCCGTGTTGCCTTCCACGGCCACGGTGACTTGTTCCAGCAGTAGCCGGGCGATCGTTTGCCGATCTTCGGGCGTTGTCGAATCAGCATGCCACAGCGCGGGCAGATCCTCCGCTAACGAGAGAATCTGCTGATGCTGCTGTGGCGAGAGTTGCGTTGGGCTATCTTGTTGGAATCGCGCGTAGTCGGCCTGCAGCTGCTCATCCGCACGAAGCGCTTCGTCCCAGCGTCGTTCCAATTCGCGAGCCACCAGGCGATGGTCGGGATCGACCGCCGCGTATTGCCTGCGTGCCTGCTCGACTTCGTAACGCGAGCGCGTGAGCCGCTGTTGCCAGTGATCGTCAAGCTGCTTTCGCTCACGCTCCGCGTCTGCCGTCGCGGCTAGGCTCAGCTCCAAGGATGCGGGTGCGACGGCCCCGAGCAACCGCTCGACCACGAAGGTTTCGAGAACTGCGCCCGAGAGGCTTTGACACACCTCTTGACCGTAGTCGATCGCATCACGCTGGCAGCTGTAACGCAGCGTCTTCTGGGCATCGACATTGTTATATCCGACCATCATCCGGTACCCGCAGCGGCCGCAGACTAACAACCCGGCCAGGACGCTTGGCCCATGGCGGGGAGCGGCGAGCAGCTTACCCAAGCTGCTGTTTTCACGCAGCGTTTCCTGGTTTGTCTCGAATTGCTCCCACGAGATATAAGCCGCGAAGCGATCCTGGATCAGCACGCGACAGGCATCGTGCGAGTTCAAGGTACGTCCCGTAGTTGGACGTCCAGCGATCTTCTTGCGAGGATCAATCTCTCGATGGCCCCAGCGATAGGCGCCGGCGTAGATCGGATGATGCAGCATGTTCAGCAGAGTCACGCGATTGGGCCGGCGCCACTCCAGTTCACCACGGTTCGGGCCAAAGTGCGGCCGAACTGGCAATTTGACATCGTTCCGCACGAGCCACTTCAACAAGCCGTTGATGCTGCCGCGACGCGTGAACTGCTCGAAGATCAATCGCACCACAGACTGAACTTGCTCGTCCGGGTCGATGACGAAGTCGCCGCCGCCGTCCCTGGCAGAAAGGCTGCGCACATATCCGATCGGTGCGTGATTGATCACCTCGCCGCGCTGGGCCTTGTTCCACATCCCTTGCTGCAGACGACTCTTGAGGATGTGCAATTCCGCTTCGCTCATGGTTCCTTTGAGGCCCAAGAGCAAGCGGTCGTTGTACTGGCTCGGATCGTAAAGACCGTCGGCGTCAGCCAGTAGCGTTCGATAAATCGAGCACACTTCTAATAAGGCATGCCAATCCTTGCACGAGCGTGCCAGTCGACTCATCTCCAACCCTAGAATTAGGCCAACACGGTCCGAACTGACCTCCGCCAGTAAGCGCTGAAACCCGCTTCGTCCTTCGGCCGAGCTGCCACTGTGCCCTTGATCTTCATCAATCACTTCCACCGCTGCAGTGGGCCAACCGAGCGCCACCGCCCGATCCGCCAAGGCATACTGCCGTGCTGTCGACTCGCGGTGTTCGAGTACTTGCTGCCGGGTCGATTGCCGCACGTAGACGATGGCCATTCGCCGGAGTTGTTCGTCCGTGATCTTGTCCGAGCGGAGCGTATCACTTGGCGGGGCTGTGCTTTTCGGTTCGAGTCGCGCCGGTGATGGCGACTTGCTGCGCGCGGTGAATTGAAGCGTGGCGTTACTCATCGGCGTCCTCCTTGTCGGTTGGAGGAACCAGCCGCTGAGCGAGAATCCGGCTCAGTTGGGTGAGTAGCTCGTGCTGCTTGGTCGGCGACAGTCGCGTCCAGAGTTGGTCCAGCGGAACTGTGGTCGCGACTTCGAGTGGATTGGTCGTTGGGCGCGGGGGGGAACGCGTGACCGCATGGGGAGCCTCCTTGCTCGGACTGAGTGCTAGCAGCTTGCTGCTGTCGACACCAACATGCTATCCGCAGCAGCGCCTTTGAGGACACCTTAATCTCAAGCGGCGAACTGATACAAGAGTGCGCTTGACGTGCAGTCCGGCTGGTAGACCTCGATCGTCCACCTCAGGCCATAGACTTCGGCCAGCTGCTGCTGGGTGTAAACTTGCGCGTTGAGCAAGGTGGTGACGAGGGTAACCTGCCGGACGCGAAAGCCAGGGCGGGCGACCGTGTATTGCAGCTCGCGGACACGCAGGGTCGCCGGCAACGCGGCGAAACTTTCCGCCGACATCCAATCCGGAACAGCCACCGGCCGAAACCACTCGACCAGCTGATCGTGTGCGCCCAGACGCTCGATCCACCGCGAGCGGGGCAGGCCTTTCTTGTGTTCGTTCTTGCCGCCCTGTGGAACCGCGAAGGGGCGGCCCGGCCGGAAGTCGACAATCGCGCGTTGGTGGCGCGCAGCACGGCTTCGACACCCTGTCCAAGCAGCAGCGCTAGATGGGCAAACGAGCAAAAAGCCCGGTCGCCCAAGAGCACGTCGCCTGCCGCCAGCTCGGGGTGCAGTCGCGCGGCCCCCGAGAGATCGTGTGTCCGCAGCGGTCCGGCAATGACTCGTTGAAACAGGCCGCTGCCGAAATGAACCAGCGCCAGCCAATGCGCCGTGGGAAATCCGCAGCCCGCGGCCTGCTGTCCCGATTGTCCAAAGTGGGAACGCAGCTCGGGCGTGTCCGGCATCGAGAAGCTGGAACCATCGACGACCAACAGGCGATGTCCCAACCACAATCCCGTTTCACGCACGCACTCGGCCATCTTCATCGTCGCACGCGTGAGCAGCGCTTCAAGCGCCGCCAGCGGCAGCCGAGCCCGCGCTTCGCAATAGGCGCTACCGGTCACGTCTTTGCCGGCCAAGTGGGGCACGAAGTTGCAGGCCACGTTGCCAAACAGAACCTGCAGCAGGAACATTTTCACCGTGGTCACCGGCCCCAGCTCCCGCTCACGCCACGAGTGGCCAGCCTCGCGGCAGGCGGCGCGAATCGCTTCGTCCTCCAGTTCCCGACTCCAACTCTGCTTGAACTGCGCGACAATCCCTGCAATGTTACCCTGCATGGCCGAGCCTCCGTGTGAGCGAGTGTTTGATTGATACCACTCACCGTTCTACGAAGGCTCGGCTCTTCATTACTCTGACAGCAACGCCAGCCTAGCACTGCTTAACCATGGCACCGACGGAAGATAAGCTTGTTTTGATGCCATTCAGGGCAGAATCACTTTGAGAAACGCCTTGGCTTCAGCCACGGCGTCGTCGTATCGGTCGGTTCCAGGTGTAAACGCCGAACCGTCGTAGCTAGTGAATTTCGTGCCGTCCTTGTCGTTGTCGATACGGCAGAAGTGATAGGGGCCGATCAAAACGCCCGCGGCCGTGGCGCCTTTCATATTTTCGTCGAATCGTTTGTCAATGTAATTCGTTCCTTCGGTCGCTTTGACGAAGGCGAATTGTATTCCGTTTTTCTTGACCGTCTTCCAATCGACTTCGCCGTCGCCGTGATAGACGTCGATTCCGTTTATGTAGTCGGTGGCGGAGCTGAAGCCTTGTGCTACAAGGAGTACGGCGATTGCAGCGGCGATGACTAAAACTTGCCCGGATTCACGGCCTGAAGTGGTTTTACGGTGCATAAAACAGGTTGCGTAGGTGGGTCTTGGTTTTCAAGAAAGCATTATCGCAGCGCGGTCAGGGGCGTGCGAGCAGGGGTATCTCACGCCAGTACTTTTGGCCCCGGTGTGATTGCACTTTTTGAACGATATTCCCATAATAGCGCCATGGGGGTCGCCTTTTCTTTCGATCGCGCTCGCGGTTCGCACGACGATGCGCTTAATGCGCAGGGCTGTGTCGTTGCTTGAAACGATCATCGTGCTATTCATCATAGGGCTCATGATGGCGCTCTTATTTCCCGCGATACAAGCTGCTCGCCACCGTGCATTGGCCTTTCAATGCCAAAACAATTTGCAGCAACTTAGCCTTGCCCTCAGCCAATCGATGGCCACTACAAAGCGATTTCCGCAACCGAACCGATGGACGGTCGACTTGCTCAGGTGGATGGAAGAAGTACCCTTGGCCGACGCGATTCCCCCCGTTATTCCCAAAGGCGCAATCTTCGGGCGCCCGAAGCCGATGCAATGCCCAAATCAATATGACGAGCACAGCACGGTTCCAAACGTCGAGACTTGCGATTACGTGCTTATGGTTGATCGACCGATCACGTACGAATCGCAAAATCGAGTGGGCTGGAGAATAGTCGACCGGCCGGTGATTGAAGAGAAAGACGCTCACGATCCGTGGTACGTTGGGCCGGAGGTCACCTTTGCGCAGGAGCAAGTGATGTTTACTTCGCGCCAAGGTCCGCATCAGAGTGGCCTTTACTACGACTCAAACGGCCAAACTCATCCGGACAAATAACCTGTTCGCTACGCGGCGCGCGGCGGCAACTGCAGCTTTTTGCCTTGCAACTGATAGACGTATGCCAGCACTTCTGCCACGGCGGCATACGAATCGGTCGGCACCGGCTTGCCAATGTCGACTTCTTTGTAGAGGAGTTGGGCAAGTGGCTTGCGTTCAACAACGGGAATATTGTTTTCAAGCGCGAGCCTTCGAATACGTTGTGCGAGTACGCCTGCACCCTTAGCCACGACCACGGGGGCGGCCATTTCTTGCGGATCGTATTGGATGGCGATCGACAATTCGGTGGGGTTCGTCACGACCACATCGGCCTTCGGAACGCTCGTCGAAATTCGGTGCATCACCATCTGCCGCTGAATGGCACGGCGACGGGCCGCAATTTGCGGGTCACCCTGCACGTTCTTCATTTCTTCGCGCACTTCCTGGTGCGTCATGCGCAGGTCCTGCTCGTGCTTCCACCGTTGCACACCGTAGTCGAGAATCGCGAGCAGCAGCAGCACGAAACCAATCCACAGTACCGTGCTGAGCGAGAGGCTTACAAGGAATTTGGCGAACTGCGGCGTGTCGAGGCCGCTGGATCGCATCACATCGTCCCAGCGTATCCACAGGATCGTGATAGCGACGATGCTCACTAACATCACTTTTATCAGGCCGAAGCCAAGGCGTGCCGTTCCGGTGAGCGAAAAGATACGTTTTAGGCCAGAGGCTGGACTGATGCGGCTAATATCGGGCGCGAGGCGCTCCGGTAGCCACAGCAAACCGATTTGCAGCACGCTGCTGAGGACGCCGCCGAGCATCATGAGTCCCATGATCGGCAATAGCACCGCAGCCAGCGTGTAACCTAAATGAATCGATTCGTGGACCAGGTTTTCCTGCGACGCTTGCAGGTCGCCGACGTCGGCGAGATGGTGTCGCAGCAGGCTTACGCAGTACTCCATCAATGCGCCGCCGAGCATCATGAGGAGCAGAGCCCAGCATAAGCATCGCTGCAGACGCCAAATCCTGGCTATACACGACCTGGCCTTGCTCGCGCGCTTCCTGGCGGCGATGCGGCGTTGCGTCGAATGATTTTTCGCCGGCGGATTCGGCCATAGGATGGTCGAGAGTCGAGGGTCAAGAGTCGAGAGCCAGAGCCGCAGTAGAGCTCTAATGACTGGTGACCAAAGACTCTTGAATTCGTTGCATGACGTCCAGCGTCGGATCTTGGAAGATCCATACAGCTGCGCCGATCGAAAGGAACATCAACCCAAGTGTGAGAAGTGAATTGACGCCGAAACCGACGGCCATCACGTTGATTTGCGGTAACGTTCGACTGATGAGGCCGAGCATCAGGTTCGACAGCAGTAGTGCGGTCAGGAGAGGCGCGGCGGCACGAATACCGAGTACAAACGCTTGCGTCATGATACCGGTGAGAACTTGGACGAAGTTGTCGCCGAGTGCTGCGTGGCCGGGTGGCAACGCCGCGAAAGTCTCAAGTAAGGCGTTCGTGACAATGCGATGGCCGCCCATCCCGACAAACGCGGTCACCGTGAGCATATAAAACAACTGAGAAAAGACGGAGATTTCTTCGTCAAAGCCTGGATTGAAAACGTCGGCCAAGGACATGCCGCTCATTTGGCTGATGATTTGACCGGCTACCTGAATGCCCGAGAACAGGATGTTGATTCCCAGGCCGAGCAATAGCCCCACAAGCAGTTCGTTGATCATCAGCCGGCCATATTCGGCCAAGCTTTCGGTTGAGGGGAGCGAGGCATTCAGAAAAACGGGTGCCACGAGCAGCGACATCGCAACTGCCAACACGACGCGAACTTGCCGCGGCATCGACATCGTGCCGAAGATCGGTGCCGTCATTACGAGTGTGCTGGTGCGTGCGAGCACCAGCGTGAACACCATGAAACGGCTGACAAGAAATGTTTCCAGCGTGGGCATGTCGTAAGCCCGAGGGCCGTTCGTAGTTCGGCGTTACATCGAGTTGGGAATATTGGCGATTAGTTCGCGAGAATACTCGATTAACCGCGTCAGCACCCAGGGCAATGAAATTCCCAACGCTAGCACCATGGCAATGAACTTTGGCACGAAGGCCACCGTTTGCTCTTGGATTTGAGTGAGCGCTTGCACGAGGCCGACCAGCAGCCCAACGATCATGCCGGCAAGAAGCACGGGAGCGGCGATCAGTGTGGCGACGACGAGCGCCTCGCGGCCAAGGTCAATGGCGTCTTGTGGTTGCATGGTAAAAGTCGAGAGTCGAGGGTCAAAAGTCGAATGATTTGTCGTAGCGAGCAGGCGATTCGTCGATCACTTGTGGTTAGGTCGGCATGATATGGAAGCTTTGCAGCAGCATTTCCACCACCAAGTGCCAGCCATCCACCAAGACGAAAAGCAGCAATTTGAACGGCAGCGAAATCATCACCGGGGGCAACATCAACATGCCCATGGAGATGGTGACGCTGGCGACTACGATATCAAGAATGACAAACGGCAAGTAAATCTGAAAGCCGATAAGGAACGCGGTTTTTAACTCACTCAGCATATATGCGGGCAGCAAGGCCACGAGCGGTACCTCACGTTCGCCTTCGCCAGCGTCGTAGTAAACGTAATTGGGCGATGCTCCGCTCGAGTCCTTTTCTTGGGGCACGTATCGCAGAAACAAGTACACATCATCGTCGTTGCCTGTCCGCTGAATTTGATGGGCCATGAAGCGGCGGATAGGCGCAACCGAGCGCGTGAAGGCTTCGTTAACTCCCAATTCGTTGTTGGTATAGGGACGAATTCCCTTTTCGTAGGACTCGTTCCATACAGGCGCCATGAGCAGAAGCGTCATGAACAAAGCGATGGACGTCACCACTTGGCTCGGCGGCAACTGTTGAGTGCCGAGCGCTTGCCGCAGGAGCCCGAGTACGACGATGATCCGTACAAAGCCGGTCGTCATTAGCAGAATTGCTGGCGCTAGGCTGACGACTGTCAGCAGCAGCATGATCTGCAGAGCGGACGACAACCCCTGCGGACTCGTCCAATCGGTCGGGCCGCCGATGCCTTTCGGCAAGAGTGAGAGCGCAGACGGATCGGGTTGCGCCATCGCGGTCGCCGCAACTAGCAGCACGGCTGCGCTGGCGGCTCCGAATCTCAGCAGCAGTTGACGATTCGTCCTACGCACGCGCGGTTCCCCGGTGGCTACGATAGGCCGCCGCTGCTGACGTGAGCGAAGTCGGTAGAGGTTCGCTTCCTAAGAATCCGTCGGTCACTGGCTCTGTCGTGAATTGTTGGAACACATGCTCGAACGTCTTCGTGCTGCTCTTCAAATCCGACTGCTGACACAAACCTACAAGCCGGTCGACTTCCGCGGGGTCGGTAACTTCCGTCAACGTCGTAGGGCCGTCGGGTGTTAGAGCGACGAGTACGAGCTTGTTGCCAACACGCAGTAACTGGGCAAACTGCCGGGCTGCGATCGGCACGCGACCAAGCACATTGACGACTTCGGAAGGCAGAGAGCCGCGTCGCGAGATGGAGTTTTTTCCGCCACGCCGGATCGCCCACGCAAACAGCAAGAAGGCACCGAGGACAATTGCCAGAGCCGTGACTACGGTGTAAATCGATTGCAGCGGCATTCCAAAATCTGCAAGCCGACGTGTGCTTGAAGATGCGTGTCCTTCCGCGGCACCAGGACCCTCATCATGAGCGCTAGGCGGCGCGAGACGGCGTCCCGGCGGTTCGCTGTTCTCGACCTCTTCGTGTCGCGCTTGGGTAACGGCAACATCTGGCTTGGTCGTGAGCGGCCGCGCGGTCGGCGGGGCTGAGAACGTCGCGGGTGTGGGTGTCGAAGTGTAACGTGAATCTTGCGGCGCTTCGCTGGCTGGCGATCCCTGCGGTCGCATCTGCGTATACACCGACGCACTATGACTGTCCTGCCAATCGGGCGGAGCCGGCGTATTTTCAGCCTGCAGCGGCGCGGCCACGATCGCTGCCGAAACGGCTAGCGCAGCAATTCGCTTAAGGCGAAACATGATTTAAGCGACGAGCGGTTTGAGCCTTCGTCCCCGTCGGAAAGATGAGATCGCGAGAAGAGTGGAGCTCGCGAATCGACGGCGCGTATTGCAGCGTCGCCGAGACACGATGCGAGCGTGCTTATAGCGGACCGCTCCCGCTATGCCCAGGGCAGCTACGATTCAAACGCTGCAAGATACGATTCGATAACGTGGCGATAGCGATCACTTCAATGCTTGCTCGGAGCAGATCGTCTGCTTATAGTGCCTGCCAGCAGATTTGCGACAGCGGCAGCGCGGGCCGTTTACGTCGTGCCGTCACCGGCGATCAGCTCGGCCACGCGCACGCAGAAGTTGTCGTTTAGCACGAGCACTTCGCCCCGTGCTATGAGTCGGCCGTTCGCGTAGATATCGACCGGGTCGCCGGCAAGCTTGTCGAGCGTGACGACCGCCCCTTGTTTGAGCCGCAGAACTTCTTCCAAATGCATTTGCGTGCGGCCGAGCTCGATCTTTAGATCGAGCTGCACATCGCGCAGCAGATCCAGGCTCGCTTGCTCGTTGGCGGCTTGACTGCCGAAAAGATCTTTGAATTCAAATGCTTTGACGCCGGGCGGCAATGGGGCGGGCTGCTCGTCGATAGAACTGAGAGCCGACTGAGCCTGGTTGAGCAAGGCATCAATGCTGGCTTGATCGACCTTGGCGGCCTCGCCACCCAATGCCGACGAAGCTTCGGCGAGTTGTGCGTCGCCCGTGCCAGCCAGTAGCGGATCGTCAGCCATGGGTATCCGTTCCAAAAACGCGAAACAGGCTTCCAAGCCTGCCAGGGCCGTTCCTACCGTTCAACAAAGTTGAACTTGCTGAAGAGGACTTCCTTCAGCATGGGCTGGCCCAAAGCGCGGTTGGTTTTCTCTAATATTTGGCGTTTGATCAACCCCAACCCCGCGTCGGTTAGGTCGGTGGCTTCGGCGCCGTGCATGGTCATGGTGATTTGCTCGCGGACACGGGCTTTGCTCTTTTCAAAGCGTTTTTCAAATTCCGGCGCGTCCTCTGCTAGCACGGTTCCATAAACCTCGAAATCGACGGCAAGCGTCGTATTCGTGCCTGGATTGAATCGGGTGACGTTGTACGACCCCAACTCGACTTCTTCGAGTTCCTGTTCTTTCCCAGATTCCCCGGTGGCGGTTTTGGCCGTCTCTTCGTGCTCGCCGCCGCTCTTGCCGTTGGAGGCGGCCACCAATTCGCGGGCCAGCTTTTCGGTGTCTTTGGCCGAAGGGACTAGCATCGAGGCAACGACAACTTGCACGACGACGATAATCGATATAAACGCGACCGCCTTGATAATCCCGAACAGTCCGCGTCCCTTTTTCTGCGGGGCTGCCTCGGGCGTCGCCTGATCTTGTTGCTCTACAGTTTCGTCGGCCACGGCACGCATCTCCACTAACCGTTACAAAGCGCAATTTCGGCGCATTCCGACCGCGCGTACTACATGTGCGACGCAGCCTTTTGCAAGGGTAGCTTACGGCTAAGGCCTTGGTCCGGCGTTTTTGCGAGCGTCACCCGGAACGCAGGTTTAGCAGTTCATCCAATAGTTGCTGGGCGGAAGTGATTACCCGGGTGCCACCGCGGTATTGAGTCGATGCCAGAATCAAATCGATCAGGTTTTGACCGATATCCGAATTCGAAAGCTCGACCGCGCCTGCTGTTAGCGCTCCAATACCCGACGACCCTGGCGTATCGAGCAGCGGCTCCCCCGAGTTGACGCCTTCTGCATAGAGATTGTTACCGACTTGCTGCAAGCCGCCGGCATTGGCGAACCGGGCCATCAAAAGCTGGCCCAAATCGCGCGTCACGCCGTTCGAGTACACGCCTTTAATACGTCCACTTTCCGTGATCGAAAAGCTGGAGAGCGTCCCGGCCGCGAAACCATCCTGGCTGGAAGCTTGAACGCCGGTCGTGTTTTCGCTCAGTGCAGTTACCTGCGAGAAGTCCAACGCGAATGCTACGGGCGAGTTCGAAGCGACTAAGTGGCGGTCAATCGAAACCGTGTCGTTGGTCGCCGAAATGAACTTTCCAGAACCGTTGAATGTGATCAGCCCCGTCCCCACCGTTGTTTCAACGCCACCCGTCGCCTGGTTGTCTGCGGATGTAGCATACCAGCGATACGTCGTCACGCCGTTGTCGGTCGATTCCAAGCTAGTCGTCAAACGCACGGTCAGCGGAATGCCTAAACTATCGTACGCAATCATTTCCGAAGAGGTGCCCGCACCGTCGGCAATCTGTGTCGTTGAAAACGGTAGCGCGACCGATTGCGGAGATCCGGAAGCATCCGTCAGTTGAAATGCTGTTTGCTTCACATTGACGGCGTTCGCGATACCGTCGTTCGACTCAAACTCGAGGCGGCTATCACCCGTTAGTCTGCCGCCGGGATTACCGGTGAGCGGATGATCGGGATCAGTATTCGCAGTTTGAATACCGAGCGACTGTTGCATGAAGTCAATCAGGTCCTGGACCGTCGTCGTAGCCGTGATCGTGAGTTTTTTTGTGGGCAGATCGAGACCGCCATCGGCGCCTTTGCTCCCCGTAAAGGATAAGGTGCCGTCCTTAAACAAGTTGACGTAATTGTTGCCGTCAAACGTCGAAACGTGATCAAGCGTAGTAGCTGTTGTAACTTTCGGGCCGTTTCGGTCGAGCACTGTGTTGGCTTCAATAGTCGCATCCGATGCGTTGTCGATGTAGGAGAGCGTGCCCTTCGGCACTTCATCGACTAAATAGAACTTGCCCGGCTGGCCATCCACGTTGCGATAGATGCGGATATTGGTGAATTGCAGATCGGTCGGCTGAGGAATATTTTGTAGCCGGATGCGCTGGTCGCTCTGTGAGATGGCAATCGTTGCCGACTCGCTACTCGGCCGCGTTTCCAATCCAGTCGCCGAGACGAAGGTCACAAAGTAGTTGTAGCTGGAACTGCCGATGTTCGTGGAATCGAGCGTTGTTGTTCCCGCGGCGGACGTGTCGTTAAAGCCGGTCTGGCTCGAAGCAATATCTGAGCCAACCTGTTGATATAGGCCGTTGGGATCATTCGCATCGACGCGGTAGATCCGCTTCATTGTGAACACACCGGGGTTGCTCGAAGTTGGCAAGTTAGTCAGGTCAATTTGATCGACACCGCCGGCGCCAACCGTGACATTGCCAAAAGCAGGCGAGGCGGGACCTTCATCATGACCTGCCGGTGCGCTCGGATCGACGAATACAACCTTGTAATTGTATATACCTGCTGGGATCGAACCGGTTGATGATCCCGCCGTCGCCAACGCACCCGACACGCTTGGCGTATCCAGCGCACCCACGTCGCCGACACCGATATTAGCCGGGACCTCTACGGTATTATCGCTCAAAATCGCGGACGCGATTTCGCCGGGCGTGGTGGCGATGCCATCCGAGCCAGGCTGTAAGTTGCCGACGAGATTAACGTTGTTCGTTTCCTGAGCTACCGCGGAACCACCGAGCGGAATTGTCAGTGGGACGACTTTATTCGTATCGACAACGAAGTCATTGTTCACGCCGTAGCCAAGCACACGATCGCCGTTGACCGACGTGAGCTCATTCTTCGCATTGGTTTTAAACTGGCCATTGCGAGTGTAGTATTGCTGACTGCCACCACCGGGTCCCTGCACGATGAAGAAACCGTCGCCTTGAATGGCTAGGTCCAGCGGATTCGAGCTGACTTGAATCGTGCCCTGTGTAAAGTCGGGCGCAATTTCGGCGACTTTCACACCGAGGCCAATTTGCCGCGGGTTGGTGCCGCCATTCGCAGTGCTCGGTGCAGAGCCGATACTCTGGGTTTGCAAAAATTGCGTGGCAAACAGCACGCTCGATTGTTTGAAACCGACCGTGTTCGAGTTGGCGACGTTGTTGCCCACCACGTCGATCGTTGTTTCCGACGCTTGCAGGCCCGTAAGGGCGGTTGTCAATGCAGATTCCAGACCCATGGCTTCTCTCCTCCCCGAAAGATCGACGGGCAACTGCCCGACGGTGGTTGTTGCTGCAGCCCGCGAAGGCTATTTGGTTGTGTTCACCCGGTAGCTGAATTTGCAAAAATTCGGCGAATTACAAGACGCGTCCGAATTCTTGCGAATTCAGCTACAGGTTTTAAAACGGATTGTCGCAAATGTAACGGCGTTTTATGGCGATGTGCTTACCGTCCCTGGCGGTTCGATTGAAGACACGTTCGTAAGACTGACGTCGTACGAACGCGCTGAAATTGTTGGTGTTTGGAATGCGTCCGTTAGCTGCGCGGTTCCGCGCTCGGCATCCGAAAGCTGGTCGAGGAACGAGCCGGTTGAGCCGTCCGGAATCTCGCTGACTAGCCGGTAAGGCCCGTTGCCACTGGCGTCGCTGCGATAGACGTACTTCGGGCTGGCTGTGGCCGGCAAATTTCGAATTTGTATCGCCTGGTCCTGGCCAGCCGTGCCGGTTGTGGTGATCGGGTGCGACGAGAAATCGAGGCCGAGCAATTTGCCACTCGCGTCTTGCCACACGACCTGATACTTGTATGAACCCTTTGCGACCTCGCCATCGCCGTCCGCCGTCGCCAGACTGGGGTAGCTGGCAACATGTAGCTTGGGCGAGCCGTTGGTTACAGAAACTTTGTCGACCACGCCGGAGACTTGCTGGTTGTCGTCCGAGAGCGCGGTGATATTCGCCCCAATCAAGTTCGTGGCGCTCGAAATGTTTTGGCCGAGCAACACCGAGTTAAGCGTACTGGTTAGTTTATCGGTCGAGCCGACCTGGCGAATCTCGCTGAGCTGCGTGAGCATCTGCGAGTTGTCCATGGGGTTCAGCGGATCCTGGTTCTGCAGCTCTTTGATCATGAGCGTTAGAAACGAACCCAAGTCGAGATTGTTGATCGCATCCGTCGTTCCCGAGCTCCCGGTCGAGCTGGACGATGACGACGATTGGTTCGAGGTAATTGGTGCTGTTACGCCGGCCATAATGTTTTCATCCCCTTCGATACCCGAAGAGGTTAGGAGAGATTGTTGCTGTTGCTTGCGGGCTAAATCACCAGATTGATCCCGCTGCTGCTTACGCTCGCCACTTGGGTCGACGTGACGGGCACGGTCGTTTCTGCTGCTTGGCTGCCAGTATTCGGAGCGCGACGCACACCGCTTTGCTGTTCTTGCTGCTGGTACGGATTTTGATTCGAGCCGCGTGAATTCGTCTGGCCGCCACCGTTTTCTTGCTTCAGATCGACGTCAAACCTGTCGACGCGAATGTTCTGTTCAGCCAGTCGATCGCGCAGGGCCGGCAGGTGGTCGAGCAGCAGTTTTCGGGCGTTCGAGTTGTCCGCTTCCAGCGAGGCGGACAATCCACCATCTTTCACGGAGAGTTGAATTTTGAGCGAGCCGAGCTCGGGCGGGCTTAATCGCAACTGCAGCGGGCCGCCGCGATCGTTCGCCGTTTGCACCGCTTTCGCGACCCGGCTCACGAAACGACTGGGGTCTATTTGCGGTGTATCGTTCTTGTCAATCTCGCGGCTGCCGCTCGCAAGATCGGTTCGCAGCGAACGGCCCAATGGTCCTACGGCCGTTTCACCCTTGGCAGATACGGATTTGATGGCATCATCGTCCGTGCTTTTCGTTTTGACTGCGTCGTTACTATTGTCGGCGATCGTTGGAACGACAATATTCGCAACGGCGGCGATGTTCGTATTGATATCGGACACAACCGCATCGTTTTGAGCGGTGGCTTTGACCGATTCTTTGTCGCCCCCTGTTGCATTACCATCTCCGGCTTTAAGCGCAGTCTTGGCGTTGGTTTGCGGCGCGGCTTGCTTTGTGTCGGCGTTTGACTGCGCTGCGATCGACGCGTTTTCGGTCGTCGTTGTTTGCGTGCTGGTCGAAGTCGCTAGGTCGGCTCCGACTTGGTTCTTGGCTTGACTCGCGGCCTGAACCTTGTCGTTCGCGCTGGCTGCACTGCGAGCTTTGCTCGTCGTTTCGACGCGCTTGCCCGTCTTTGAGGCTTCGGTAACAGTTGCCGCATCTTGCTTATCGCTACGTAACGGAACCTGAGCGTTCGCGGCAATTTTGTCGGTGGCGGCGACGGTAACCTTGTCCGCTACGTTGGTTGCCTCATCCTTGCTCGAGATGGTTGAGCCGTCGTTAGTCGTGGCATCTGTTGGGGCCGGTTGAGCGTCGCTATTGTCCACGGCTTTTGCTTCGGCTACCTCATTCGCACTCTTTACCGCGGCATCGTTCGTAGCGGCGACGTCAGGCGCATCTTCTTTCGCAGCGGGTTGCGGTGCTCCCGCGGCAGCTGCTACTTGGTCGTTTTCAGTGTGATCTTTTTTGCTATGGTCGTTGGAGTCTTTACCGCGATGACGAGAAGCCTCGTGCGGCTGTACTTTCGTCAGGGGGGGCGAAGTTGAATCGTGCGTGTCGCTGCTCGATCGGTTTTGCGGCGGCGGCGAGTTGTCAGAACGCTCAATTGGAGAATTAGGTGCGGTGTCATGACGATTCGAGGACGAGGAATTGTTCGAGGTCGAATAAATCGAGCCGTTCGATGCACGACTCGTCGGCCGGATCACGTCGAACACGGTCGACGACGCTTGGTTCAGGTGGTCGTCGAAGCCAGACGAATTATCGTCGGTTCGGCCAGAGCTCGGCGCACGGTCCGGGACCGTCGTCGTCACCTGATACAGATAGTCAATGCTATTTGGATTCATTGCTTTCCGTGACCGCCTGTGCGTGCAAACTATTTTTTGCCTTCCACGGCATCGAGATCGCCCAGCGCCTTATCCAGCTTCGTGCTGTCAGTGCCACTGTTAAGGATTCGTTCGTGAATTTCGTGAAGCATGGTGAGTTCGTCGGGCGTGGAAAATGTTTTGAGAATCTTAGCCAGCTTGCTTTCCGACATTTTGCTCATCAGCAGAATGGCGTCATCCATTTTCTTTTCGGTGATCCATCGCATGAGCTGGTCTTTGCCGACTTCCGGAGACACTTGCTCCAACTGGCTCACGACTTTGCCCACATTTTGTTGGTTCGTCAGTTCCTGATCCTGTTTCAGTTGGCTCTTCACGTCCTGTGCGAGGCGATCGTAACGGGCCGTTTGCTCGACCAACTGCTGGTAGGAAACGTCGTATTCTTGTTTGCCACGCTGCAACGCGAGCTCTTTGACTTCGAAGTTGCGGTCCTGAACTTGTTGACGATGCATCACTTCGTTCAGCGAAGGCTCTTCCGGGGGCACTTCGTTCGGCGACTTCTTTTCGTCGGCCGCCATTTTCTGCAGATCGACATCCTGCATCACCGCCATGAGTCGAAACAATTTATCATTGTTGAGTTGGTCAGTGTGCCACAGATAACCCAAAATGAGCGCAAGCGTGATCACCGTCGCGACGCAGACGTACGCGACCAGCCCGAACAACATGTCGATCAGCTTACCCATTACCTCTATGCTTAATTCTTACGCCACTGCTGTGTGGCGATGTCGTCTAACTGCTTGGTGTCCATACGCTGTTGCTCTTTGATAAACTCTTTGTGATGCCGATCGTCGAGCATCTCGAGCACACGAACTTCCCGGTCGGCCTCGACTAGGTTTTGCCGCCGCCGTTCTGTTTCGGCGGATAACAGTATCGCTTGCTTCAGGAGCTCCTGGCTGTGAGCTTTAAGTAAAAGTTCATATCGCTGGGCTTCCAAGAGCTGGTTAACATTTAAATACTTTCCGGCCGTTGCCGACCGCTGCAAGGCACGCAAACCATCAAGCTCCGCAACCACTTCAGCCCTGTTTTCCGCCAATATTTGCTCTGCACGAAACGCTTCGGCGAGCGAAACTCTTTGCTCATCTCGCCGCGCTTCGCGTACTCGCTGTAACGAATTCAGACGAAACTTGTATCTTGCCATCGGCGAATATCACTCAATTCATGCGCATACCTGCCGGCGCCCCTGAGTTGGTCAGCGGCGCGAGAGTTGGCCCCACCGCCATCTTCGCTTGGCATTGCGCGGCTAGCGTCATCAATTGTTCGATCACTTTGTCATACGGGAGTGCTGACTCGATCGATTGCCGAAGTAACGCGTCGACCGCTTCTCGTGTTTCGACGGCGACATCAACCATGCGATTCGTGCCGCGACGATAGGCGCCGATTGAAAGCAAGTCTTCGTTCTCGGAATAGGCGGACAACAGTTGCCGGATTGTGAGAGCGGCCGCCCGGTGCTGCGGCGTCGTGACGTCTTTCATCACCCGACTTACACTCGCCAAGACGTCGATCGCTGGATAGTGGCCACGACCCGCCAATTTACGAGAGAGCCACACGTGGCCATCGAGCAAGCCGCGCATCGTGTCTGCAACAGGCTCATTTTCGTCATCGCCTTCTACAAGCACGGTATAGAATGCGGTGATGCTGCCTCGCACACTTTTGCCAGCTCTTTCGACAAGCCGCGGCAACAGTGCGAACATCGAAGGCGGGTAGCCTCGCGTCGCCGGCGGTTCACCGGCCGCCAACCCAATTTCGCGCTGTGCCATCGCGAATCGCGTCACCGAATCGACCAGTAGCAGCACCTGCTTGCCCTGATCCCGAAAGTATTCCGCAACCGCGGTCGCGGTTGAAGCTGCCTGCACGCGTGTGAGTGCTGACTCGTTACTGGTCGCCACAACGACCACGCTGCGTGCCATTCCTTCCGCTCCCAAATCCCGTTCCAGGAATTCGTTGACTTCGCGACCACGCTCGCCAACGAGGCCGGTGATGATGACATCCGCATTCGTGTAACGGCACATCATCCCGAGTAGTACGCTCTTACCGACGCCGGAGCCCGCGAAAATTCCCAAACGCTGACCGCGCCCGCAGGTCAGCAGCGTGTCGATTGCGTGGACGCCAGTCGCCAGCGGTTCGCGTATTCGCGGCCTCTCCGTCGCCGCGGGCGGAGTACGATCAATTCGCGCTCGGCCTGAGAGCAGCGGCTGCGGACGACCATCAATAAATCTGCCGTGTGCATCAATGACGCGGCCCAGCAATCCTTCGCCGACCTTCAACGTGCGGCTAGTCCGCACCATTCGTACACGCTGCCCGCGTCGTACGCCGGCCGTTGCCGACTGCAAATAAATGATCGTGTGGCCTTCGCGAAATCCAACGACTTCGCCATCGCACGCGGTGTCGCCATCGCGCTCGACATTCACGATGGCGCCCACTGGCGCCGGGAAATCGGCGACCGTAACCGTCATGCCGACGGTTTCAACGACCGTTCCGGTGAGTCCGGCCGTCATCGTCGAATTCAAGTTTTCGAGCAGTGTGGCATCCATGCCGTTGTTTGTTCCACGTCGCGAGCTTTACGCTAGTTCTTCTTCCATTCGTCGCAACTGAGTTTCAATTTGAAGATCAACCTCGCCGAACTTCGTCTCAACCCGACAACCGCCGGCAGTGATGGATTGATCGGCGACGATTTCACTCGGTGAAAGCTTTGCCAATGTGGCTGCCACCTTTTGCAGTTGCGAGCCGAGGTTTGTATAGTCGCCGGGACTTACGTGCAGCTTGATTTCAGCAGCGCCGGTCGCCAGTCGCAGGGCGTTGCGTATCGTCTCGAGCGAAATTTGCGGATCGTGCGTAGCTTCTCGACCGATGATCTGTTTCGCAATCGCGAGGGAAACCTTCGTTGCCGAACGCTCCCACTCGACCAGCAAAGCGCCTTTTAGATCGTTGACTTCGCGAACAACTTGCTCAAGCGCCGGCAGCAACGTTTGCATCCGCTTGGCGACTTTTTCGTCCAGGATTCGCTCAACGGCAGCCTCCGCCGCTTTTCGTCCAGCCGCTTCGGCTTGCCTTTTCACGTGTTCCGCTTGTTGGTGCGCTTGCTGAACAATCTTAGCTGCTTCCGCGCGGACTGTGCCCAAATAGTCATCAGCCTGGCCGCGCATGTCCGTAAAGCTGAACGATATCGGCTGCGCAGAGCGGCCAACGGACGTCTCGTTCGGTCTGTCTTTGCGGATGATTGTAGCCATGCGTCACTCAGTTCGATTAAGCAGCACCCGCGGCAACCGGTCGCGAGCGCTGCGCCAAATAATTTGCCGCGGCATCAGCCACAATTCGCTGGGCGGTTTCCACGTCGCTCAGTTTCGTTGGGCCGAGACTGCGCAACTCGCGACGAAACATTCGAGCCGTGCGTTTCGGCATTTGACTGGTGATTCGATCGACGAGCTCATCCTTGGACCCCGCCAACGCCAACGCCAACACATTTGCATCCACTTCCCGCAACACTGCGTTCAGCGCGGCCGTATCCAAATGAACCAAATGATCAAACACGATCCGCGGTCGTGCCACAGGTCGCGCGACAGGCGGCTCTCGGTGAACAGGTCGCGCTTCGGCGGGAGGCATTTCCATGCAATTCATCGCGCTCGAAGCCGGGTGACGGTGATTGTCGTGCGAATCCAACGCTTGCAGTTTGTTTTGAATGTTCTCAGTTGCGATGTCTCCCCTCGAAAATTGCGCGGCCAACGTGGCGTTCCGCAATTTCAATTTGCTCAACAAATCCCGGCGTGTCTTCGGATCTGCCGCAGCCAAAATATTCGTCACGGCCTCGCGGCGGCGTGCGGTCGCTCCCCGTTTTTCGCTTCGGGCGCCCAACCACACGGCGAGTTCCCGTTCGATGACGGTAACGCTTTCCGCATCCGTCTCGCCGAGCGCTGACAAACGTTCGATCGTTTCCATCTGCAGTTTTTCGGGCAGCTCGGTCAAAACCGCCGCAGCCCGATGCGGTTCCAAATGCGAGATCACCACCGCGATCGTCTGCGCGTGTTCTCGAATGAGCACTTTAACCAGATCGCTTGTCGAAGCTTGGGTCAAAAATTCGAACCGCCGTCCCAATTTGGCCGACGATTCCACCTCGCGCGTCGTTGACTCATTAATCATCGCTGGAGTCGACAACTCAAGCTCGACGCCATTCATTCTGACGTCACCCGTTATCGGTCGCGACCGTTTGAACTCGGCCGCCACATCCGCTTGCTCTTCCGGATCCAATGAGCCCAACTCACGGATCGCGGCGCGGATAGACGCGGCTTCCTCCGTCGACAATTGCCCCAGCATCAGAGCCGAGGTTTCACTATCGAGGCTGCGCAGGAAGATCGCAGCTTTGCGGATATTAGCGTTTGAGTTCATTAAAAATCAGTGGCCTTCGCCATTCGTGAACTGTTTCGACAGCGAGTCTCAGCCCGTTTTGCCAATCCACGACCGCAGAATATCTGCAGCCGCGTCGGGGTCGTCGCGCACAATGTCGGTCAGGTCATCTTTCAAGGAGCTACCTTTTTTCAACTTCAGCCGTGGCCGGTCGTCGGCCTGTTCGGTTTGCGATTCAGGCTTTGCCGATGGCTCGTCATTTTGCAGCGCCAGCACCGGGCCCGCAGCGGCAGGCGTGCCGCTCGCCTCACCCGGTTTGCCATTAACTACCGACCTCAACACGAGCAAACTGAACATCGCGACGCCGAGCATCGCGAGCGTATTCCAATAATGACCGAACCAGCTGGATGCGGTGCTCGCCATCGAGGGTGGTTCTATACTTGGCGTCGGCAGCGAATCGAGAACGACCACCCGCACGTGTTTGTATTGGTCCTGCCCCTTGTTCACCTGCAGTATCAACAGTGGCTCGACGATGTTCTCAACCTTGGTGACGATATCCGTTTGAACTGGTGTCAGATCGCTTTGTTTCGGGGGTGCCGTAGCGGTTGGGTTCCGACTCTTCCACAAGCTTTCGATAAACCCGCTGGGAATCGTGACCGTTGCCCATACTTCCTTCGGCGAATAGCCTTTGCGGAGCGTGCGGTTCTCTTCAACGGGCACGACGTTTTCCGCTTCATCCACCGTGTTGGTCGTCTTGCTGTTATTCTGCTGAGAGGGCTCGCTCGCGCCCTGGCGATTCGGACCCTGCGCAACTAGCCCAGGTTGACCACCTGCTTTGGTCGTCGTCTGTAGCGATTCCTGCTTCGACTCGGTCGTGCGACTCGGTGTAACCCCGGCTTTATCTGGTTTGATCGACCGGGTTTGCTGTTCGATGGTGTCGTTGAAATCCGCATTCACTTCGACACGCACGCCCGGAATATTCTGCAGCGATTTCATGATGCTGTCGCGCTTTTGCGATTCGAACGCAACTTTCGTTTGCATGAGCGAGCCGTCTTCGAAAATGTCGGACGTGATCTCATTGTCCGATCCATAGATACCACCATCGCCAAGATTGGTGACGGCCACTTCGCTCGGTTTCATACTCACGGCGCTGGCCACAAGCTTTTGGATGCTCTTAACGCGCTGCGGTGTGAGCGATTCACTTACAAGGGGCTTTACACTGACCGATGCACTCGCCTGTTTCACCGGAGACAAATCGCGCAAGCCGCGCGACTCGTGTTCGTCATATAAAACAACAGCGTTTTCCACCCACGGCATTGCCCGCACGATTTCAGAGAGCGTCGCTTGCCGGGCGATTTTGAGCCGTTCCTTGGCCTGGGCATTCGATTCCCAAGGGCCGCCCTTGCCAAGCGCCGTTTCCAATATCGTGTTGAAGTTCGGCGGCAGGGCATCGCGATCTGCCACCGCAGCCAAATACTTTGCCTGTTGCCCGGTCGGCACTCGGATACGATTGCCTTCACGTTGCGAGCCCGATAGCCCCGCCTGTGCGATCGCTGCTTCCACGCGCGTCAGTTGGCCATCAGAAAGCGGTTCGCCGCCAAACAGGTACGCGTCCGGGCCAGCCGCACCCTCGCGAAACAGATACCCGACGCTAATGACAACAACCGCCAGCAGCAGGCCAGCAGTCACCCGCGCCCCCGGCGTCATCGAACGAAACAGCTCGCTCACCTGAGCGAATGACTTATTCAAAAAATCCATCCGTGGATCCTTGTGAATGACAAACTCCCGAATGTCGAATGACGAATGAATTGCGATCGGCTTTGGTCATTCGTCATTCGGCATTCGTCATTTAATCATTAAATCCTGATGTCTTTGATTTCCTGGTACACATCCATCAGCTTATTTCGCATCTGCATCGTCAGCCGAAACGCCAAGTCGGCCTTCTGCACCGCGGTAAGCACCTCGGCCGGATTCACGTCGCCGCCCGTGACCATCGACTCCACTGCCTTATCCGCCTGCTGCTGCATCGAATTGACCTGATGGATCGAATCAACAAGCACATCCTTGAACGACGGGCCATTGGCCGCACCATCCAACGACGGCGCAGCAGGCATCGTAAACTGCTGCCCGATCGAAATGTTGTTGATTGCACTCATGATCAAACTTATTTAGCCCCGGGCCAATGGCCCGGGGGGAATCACACTTACGCAATAATCCGCAGCGCCTGGTCTGCCATATTCTTCGATACTTCAATCACGCCGATGTTCGCCTCGTAAGCACGCGTCGCTTCGAGCGAGTCGACAAACTCGGTCGTCATATCTACCGCCGGATAACGCACGAAACCCTTCGAGTCGGCATCCGGATGGCCCGGTTCGTATTTCATCTTCGGGGGTGCATTCGACGTTTCCACACTTCCAATCTTCACGCCGGCACCGCCGCCCGAAGTCGATAGCTTGTCGTCCGTCTGAAACGTCACAAACCGCGGTTGATAGGGCTCAGATTGCCCCAGCTCATTGCGCGTCGTCGACATGTTAGCAATGTTCGACGAAATCGCATTGAGCCGCGCCCGCTGTGCGACCAACCCACTCGTGCTCACATCAAGGCTAGAAAACATAGGATGTTACCCAATTCAAGAACAAGTTGATGGTTGAAGCTAAGTCAGCGTTCGACGCTGACCAATCTTTCCCCTGTCCCCCGGTATCCTGAATCCTACCCCCTCTGGCTTACACTTGGCCCGTGATCGCCGTTTTCAACAACCGAAACTGCGATGCCATCAGGTTGATCGCCAAGTTATGCTGCTGTTGGTTTTTCACGATCTCGTTGATCTGCTCTTCCATGCTGACGTTGTCACCGTCATGTCGCAAAATACTTTTCGTCGAGTCTTCCACTTTGCGGAACGCTTCCAGTTGTTTTGCCTCACGCCGTTCACTCGCGTGTGACGATGTTAGGCCCAACGAATCGGCGTTGTACGTTGGCGAAATTGGTTGGTGACGCGTGTCGATAGCTTCCTTCAGCTTTTCTTGGAATGCTTCCGGCGATAAGTCGCGGGTCTTATACCCGGGAGTATCTAGATTCGCAATGTTGCCAGCCAACACGCCGTGGCGAGCCTCGGTGAAATTCACCACCTGCTCGAGCACAGGGATCGTCGATGACTGAAACAGCGATGAAAGCATTGCAACCTCCGTGCCGCGACACGAGTAACCGTCTTAGCAATAAGGTCTCACTCAAAGGCGCAAAGTCGCAAAGAAACTGCAATAAAAGGCAGATGCTAACTTACTCAACATCCCCGTTTTCTTTCTTCTTTGCGTCTTAGCGCCTTCGCGTGAATCAATTGAGTTCCAACAAAAGGCAAATTCTTCCGCTAGCGTTCGGCCGATTCCGCCGCATCACTTTCTATTCCGCACTCGCAAAATCCTTTTCTCGCGGCGCGTAACCATACGCCCGCAACTTGCCGCTCAGCGTTCGCAACCCGATGCCGAGTTTCTCCGCCGCTTTCGCACGATGTCCATCGCACCGCTTGAGCGTCGCCACGATTAACCGCCGCTCCATTTCGTCGAGCGTGACTTCATCAGACAACATTTCGGCTGGATCTTCCGCGATCGTCGTCGTCGGCACTCCATTGGTCCGCAACCACGGCCGCAACTCGTTCGCCGCGATTGGCACACCTTGATTGAGCACGCATGCCCGCGTGATGATGTTCTGCAATTCGCGAACATTGCCAGGCCAAGTGTAGCTACACAGCAATTCACGAGCGCTGAGTTCTAGCGAGACCGATTTACGCCCGAGCCGTTCGGCGGCCTGCGCTAAAAAGTGGTCTGTCAGTTCCAGTACGTCTTCGTCGCGCTCGCGCAGCGGCGGAAGCATGATCGGCACTACCGCTAATCGGAAATATAAGTCTTCTCGAAACCGCCCGGCGGTAATCTCTGCCAACAGATCACGGTTGGACGTGGCGATCACCCGCACATCGACTGATACTGTTTCGCTGGCTCCCACTCGCTCGAACGAACGCTCCTGAAGCACTCGCAGCAGTTTGGCCTGCAGATTCAGATCGATTTCCGTGACTTCGTCGAGCAAAATCGAACCGCCGTTCGCCGCTTCGAAGCGCCCCGTCCGATCCGCGTCGGCACCGGTGAATGCGCCGCGCTTATGCCCAAACAACTCACTTTCCGTCAATTGGGCCGACAACGCCGGACAGTTCAAACTGATGAGCGGGCCACCGGCACGCTTGCTTTGTGAGTGAATCGCGCGGGCCACCAGTTCCTTGCCCGTGCCGCTTTCGCCGCAGATAAGCACTGTCTCGTCGGTCGTTGCGATCTGTGTGATCCGCTCGCGCAGCCGCCGCATTGCGGTGCTACTGCCGATCATGCCCCCGGTGGCGTTTTCATTGGTGCTGTCGCTTGTTGCCACGCTGCGATCACAAGCCTGAGCAACGGAGCGCTCCAGCGCCACAACATCGAATGGTTTTTCGATGTAGTCAAACGCCCCATGCCGCATTGCCTCCACCGCAGAAGCAACCGACGCGTGGGCCGTAATCATCAGCACTTGCACGTCGATACGACGGCGTTCGATCTCGCAAATGAACTCGAGCCCGTTCATGCCGGGCATTTGCAAGTCGGTGATCACGACGTCGACCTGGTTGCCGACGAGCTTAACCAGCGCTTCGCTCGCACTGGCGCAGGTGGTAACTCGATACTGCGCTTTGCGCAACACGTCAGCCACGGCCTCGCGTGCCGAGGCGTGGTCGTCAACCACGAGAACGTGGAATCGCTCGTCGTTTTTAGTTTTTCGGCCCATCCAAATAGCCGAACCATCTTGGTTCGGAGTCTCTTTTTTGATTTCCTGCGTGCAATCTCGTTGCCGTTACTAAGCCGCAGCCCGCATCGAACGACGCGGAATCTTAATCGTGAACGCCGCACCGCCTTCGGGGCAGTTCATCGCCGTCACACTGCCGCCGTGCGCTTCCGCGACGTGGTACACAATCGCCAATCCCAGTCCCGTGCCGTTTTGCTTGGTGCTATAAAACGGCTCGAACGCCCGGCGCTTTACTTCTTCGGTCAGCCCCGGGCCGCTGTCAGCGACTTCGAGTTCAAACCCGCGCGGGCCGTCGTACGATGTAATCACCAGGCTGCCCCCCTCGCGCATCACATCGATTGCGTTCAGCACGAGGTTCAGCAACGCGCGGCGAATCATTTCGCGGTCGCCGGACAACAGTGTATTCGGCGGCACGTCGATGTCGACATCGATCATCTGCGCTTCGAGTTGCGGTTCGAGCGACTCGCAAACTTCGTTCACGAGATCTCCAACCAGGAACGTTTGCCATTGCGGCTGACGATGGGCGGTGAAACTTAATAGATCGCTCATGGTCGCTTCCAGGGCGGTAAACCCTGCCTCGATCTTGGCCAAAATGTTGAGGCTGCCCGAATCGTCAGACAACCTACGTCGCAACAAACTTACATACAGTGAAACCGGAACCAGGTTGTTGCGCACTTCGTGAGCAACGTGCGAAGCCATTTGGCCAAGGTCGGCCAAACGATTCTTGCGCCAGTTCGCGGTTTTTGATTTCGAGCTCTTTCGTCAGGCGAGCAACCTCGCCGCATAACGTTTCGTGCGTGCGTTCCAATCGCAACGTTGCCGTATGCCATGCGGCAAGAACCGTTTCCAAGTCAACATTCTCAGCCAACGCCATCAGCGGATCGTTGACGACGACCGTGTTGACGGCCTGCTCCGCGCTTGTCGCTTGGTTCATGTTATTATTCGATTCTGCGCGCATTTTGCTAAGCAATGCTCCGGCGTTGAGCCGAGTAAGCGTTTCGCACATGGCTGGCGGAATGAGCGAGATTCAGTTGTTCCGCCACATCGTTGCGGCGAGCGTCCATCTGCTCGGCTCCACTTCGCTCGAGTTTGACAACCTCTTCCAGCAAAGCATTGCACTCGTTCGCCATTTGAGCGCACTGAGCACGATCGGCCGGTGACCGCCACACTCGTGCATCCGGGTTTTCTGCGTAGTACGGTTTCAGTCCACGTTCCAGCTCTTGAAGGCCGACAATCACGTGTTGCTTCGCGCCCAACAGCTTTAACAGCCCAGTCACCTCGCCACTCTTCACGAGCTCGGCCTGCCGCAGACCCATGTCGCGCAGTTGCACAAGCACCTCGTGCTTCTTGCGAATCAGCTCGAAAAGTTTGTCAGTGGGCAGCATCTTATCGAAAGCGCTTATTCAATTATTCTTTTTTGTGCATCTTCGTGCCTTTTTGTGGCAATTCGATTCTTCTACCACTTGCTCATATTCGTCAGCAGCATCCGCCATTCATCGCGATTGAGCGGCGATGTGCTCGCGAACTGAGCGTCTGCCGGCAATCGTTCCAACGCAATTTGCGCCTGGTGGACCGCACCATGCGCGTTGTCGCGGCGATTCAGCCGCCGCCAACAGTTGGAGATCTGCACGAACGTTTCTAACACAAACGGCTCATCCGGATACAACGACGAAACGTTGGAATACGCTTCAATCGCTTCCTTGTATCGTCCCAAATCGAACAGCACGGCGCCTTCAAACATGTAGCAATTCCGCAGCATCGTGCCGGCGAGCGGGTCGCTATGGATATCGTGCGTCTTGAGCGTGATCTGCGCTGCACCTCTTCAAATTGTCGCAACGCCGCGTTCAACCGTTCCGTCGCAAGCTGCATCGACTTATTATGCTCGGCCGTGGCGTGCGTTCGCAGCGCTTCGGACAACGGATCCATTGCCCATCTCCGGTACGATTCACCGATGACGTATTGAGCGGATAAACGATGCGGGTCCTGCGGATAACGTTCGACCGCCTCTTCGAGAACGCCGATCGCTTCTTCGAACTTGCCGCGCTCGTGCAGCAACATGCCCAGTTCAAACAGCGAGTCTTTCCATTCGGGACTCGTTGGTTTCAAAGTGCTGCCGGCAATATTATCGCGGAGCAGCCCCTCGGCCCGATCGATGTTTCCCTGAAACCAATACGCCTTCGCACAATCGATGCGAGCTTGAAACGTCGACGCATCCAACGGATGAAACTCGATGCACTCTTCCAGCACTGCTATACTCTGTGGAATCTCTCCCAGCGCGAAATGCGCTTGTCCCATCCGCAGCAGTGCTTGGGCATTCCGCAGTTCCGGCTCATACTGCAAATACTTGTGCAGCATCGCGACCGCGTGCGTGAAGCTCTGGCCTTGGAAAAAGTCCTCGGCGCTGCGCCACAGATCGCCCGTGTAAAACCTAGTCGAAAAACGCTGTTCCGCCAGATTTTCAAACGCCACGCCGGCCGCCCGCAAATGCTCGAGCCCACTGGAGCGTGTCGTTGGCGCCGCCGTGACATCATCCGCTGCTTGGCTCAAAAGCTGGTTTCCCCATCGCTCAAGTGTGTCGCCACGCAGCCCTAGTTGCTCCGACTTTGTGAAAAGTGGGGTGAAGTGCTCGAGCAGCGTGAGCGCGTCGTTGAAATGTTCATGCTCGAGTAGTTCGTTGTGCGCTGCCAAGAACTGTTCACGAATCCGCTCGACTGGTAACACCTTGCTGCGATAAACCGGAATACTCGTGAAAGTGTCCAGAACACGCCGATAGGCTAGCAAGGCGCTTTCGATATCCCCTTTTTGCCGCAGCACATTCGCCTCGCCTAACGAGGCAGCGAACCCTTCGTACGAGTCACCATAAAGTTGCCGGACCCGAGTGTATTGCTTGAGAGCGCCATCGAGATCACCTTTCAACGCTAGTCCACGCGCCAGTTGATAGGAAGCCTGTTGAGCGGTATGAGTTTTCTGCTCATCCAAAGCGCTGGACTTCTTCAAGCTCTCGAGAGCTGCATTGATTTTGTCCGTTAAGTCCGTGACCGCTTGTGCCCGATCGCTCGCCGCAACTTTTTGCAGTGCTGATTCCACCTCATCCAGAGTGATTTGGCCCGTGAGTAGCGCGGCAGCCGCGGCCGAAGACGCTGCCGAAAGCTGGCCAGCCGTTTGCCGAGCAGTATCGAATCGTTCCAAGCGAGACAAGCATTCCGCTCGCTGAATGAGCGCCGCCGTTCGCTGTTCGTTACTTAGGTCTGAACTTTCAAGTACGTTCCCGTTATACCGCAGCGCTTCCTCGAGCTTCGGATGCGGCATCAGCAGAAAGGTTTCAGCCAGCACCTGCTGAGACTGAAGTTTGATCGACGGTGCGAGTGTCGGCGTTGCCAGCAGACTCTTAAGAATCTCGGTTCCTTTATCGAACTGACCGCTCTCGACGAGGCTTTGACCTAGCAAGAAGTCACCAACAGCCTCCCTTCCCGCAGGGTAACCATAAGCGCGCGCCTCAGTGAGATATCGCGAAGCGATAAGGTATTCGACCCTTCGCCGCTCGGAAACAGCCTGTTGTTGAGCATCGTTCGTTTTCACTGCTCCAAGTACGAACAGCGGTCCGCCATACTCGCTCCGCGGCAATCGGCCACCGGTGAGCATGTGCGTGACGAGGCCACGCGCTTCTTCGAAATTGCCTTTGTCGTACGCCTCGAGCGCACCGTCGATTTTCAATTCGCCAGCGCGAATCGCCACTGTTGCCAAATATGCCCAGCCCCCAATCGTTACACCAATGAGCGTCAGAATCGTGCCCGCGACGATAACGCTGCGTAGCCAATGCCCCGTCGTCCAGGCACGTAAGCGACCGAGCCTACGTATCATGCAAGTTAGGGCCAACACGAGGCGCCCTGAGCTTGCGGGCGAATTCTCGCCGGCGACGTCGGGTTTTGGTGCGTGTTCAGCCACTAGTTAAGTTCCGGTTTGAGGTCCGCGCAATACGGCGCGTTGACGAATCGTGACAGCTCTCGCCTGTGCCGAGAGGTTGGGTGAGATCGGAGTCGAATGGGAGAAAAGAGCGGCAGGCTTGTACCGCAATTTGAAGGCGGGTGTCAATCCTTATTGACGGCCCGCGAGCGCTGAGCAGCTAGGCGCGGTTACTGCAAACGAGTTCCATGAGCCAGCGATCCAGATCGGAGAGCATGTTGCTCGTCAGGTCATCACTACCGGGGTATTGACGCAACGCGACCGTGCAGCCAGCGGTGTGGAGTAATCGCAAATCCTGGCAAACCTGGTCGGCCGGGTATGTTTCGTGCTCACGGGAGGTTGCGAGAAGGCAGGGTACTTGGCGAAGTTCGTTGACGCGGCGCATTGGGCTCGCACTCGACGGCAATGGTCCGTTGATCGCGACGACGCCGGCAAAACGGTTGGGTTCGCTCCACGCAGTGCGTACTGCCATCGTAGCGCCAGTTCCACGGCCAATTAGGAAAATGCGATTGGGATGAATATTGAACCTCTCGCGAGCGACCGTGACGCAATCGACAATGCGCGAATGAGCCGATTCTATCGCCTCGCTCGTTTGCGTCCAATCAAAGCGGCCACGACAACGCTTCGCCGCGCACGTTCCTCGCGGCGCGATCGCCACGTAATTTCGCATGCTCACCAGCGGCATTACCTGGCGAAGTTCTTGTTCGTTACTGTCTGCATCGTGAAGCCAAACGATGAGCGGGTAAGCATAGCCCGACTCATAATGAATCGGCGCAAAGGTCGCATACGGAAGGTCAAAGCCGTGCGCGAAACGGTGTCTCGGCAGTGGGGCCAGGCTCGGTGCGTGGCCAGTTAAAGTGTGCGACGGTGCAGTCAGGGTAGTCTCTGAGACAATTGCAAGACGGTTCATATTCGGCAGTGGTCGCGGGTGAAAGTGGGCAAGCCCTAAACGAACTTAATGATTGATAGATGGCTCAATCAAACGGTGGGCTTCCATGCTAGCAGTAGCTAAAGGAGGGTGGTCGCGCCGCGGATCGCGCGACGCCTGGCGACTGTAAACGAGTGTGCGGATGGTGTCAACTCGAAGGGGGAGGCAGAAAATACTCGATCGTTCATTTTTTCCCCCTTTCACCTTTCGTCTTAAACGAGTTTTGCCATCGTGGCGACTAGGTCTTTGACGGCCGTTACGCTTTTTTGGAAAGCGGTTTGTTCTTCGCTCGTGAGTTTGAGCTCGATGATCTTTTCTACGCCGCTAGCACCGAGAATGACGGGGACGCCGACGTAGTAACCGCCGACGCCGTATTCTTTGTCGCAGTAGGCGGCACAGGGGACTAACCGTTTTTGATCGCGGACGACAGCTTCGACCATTTGGGCGGTCGCGGCGGCGGGGGCGTAGTAGGCGCTGCCGGTTTTTAAGAGCGAGACAATTTCGGCGCCGCCATTGCGCGTGCGTTCGACGATTTCGTTGAGGCGTTTTGTGTCGAGGAGTTGCGTGATCGGAATGCCGCCGACGCTGGTGCAACTCGGGATCGGCACCATCGTGTCGCCGTGGCCGCCCATGAGGAGGGCGGAGATATCTTTCACGCTGACGCCGAGTTCCATGGAGAGGAATGTGCAGTAGCGGGCGGTATCAAGAATGCCGGCCTGGCCGAGGACGCGGCTGGGCTCGAAGCCGGTGACTTGCATTGCGCGCTGGACCATGGCGTCGAGCGGGTTCGAGACGACGATGACGACGGCGTGCTCGCTGGTGCGTTTCACCTGCTCGCACACGTCGGTCATGATCTTGGCGTTGGTGGAGAGAAGGTCGTCGCGGCTCATCCCAGGCTTGCGGGGAATGCCGGCGGTGATGACGACGACGTCGCTGCCGACGGTGTCTTCGTAGTTCGTGGTGCCGATGATATCGGAATCGAAGCCCATGATGGGCGAGGCCTGGCGGAGGTCGAGGCCTTTGCCTTTGGGCATGTCTCCGGTTTGGGGGATGTCGAGGAGGACGATGTTTCCGAGCTCGGCGGCGGCGCACCAGTGAGCGGTTGTGGCGCCGACGTTGCCGGCGCCGACGATGGTGATTTTGGCGCGACGCATGAAATGACTCCGACTGAAGGTTGTTAGTTGCTAGTTGTTCGTTGTAAGTGGTTGGTTGCGAACCGAAGTAATGCTTAAAACGTGAGTATTGTGTGAGTTTGGTTGTGGTGCAAGTGGTGACGGGCGTGAGTGGGGCTTCTGTGGTTTTGCTAAACCGCAAGCGTTGTGTTGGACGTGTGCGTGGATGTGGCCGCATTCCTTTTTGATGAAAAACATCGAAGTCGATTTTTTAATACAAAAATGGTGGATTTTGGGAGGGTGTGAGTTTTAAAAGTGCTGTGAATCGTGGTGAAAGTGCATTTCCTGCGTTCCAAAAATCAGTAATTATTGTGTATCTGGGCATCGCGGCGGTGGAGTTGTGATACAAAATTCGTGGGGCTCGTCATGTTATTAATAGCGGTGCGTTTCGCGAATGTATAAAGCGCCTTCGCGCGATGTTACGGGTTGTTGAAGGGTGCCACGTTAGCACAGGTCGTGGCACAATTTCAACAAAAATCTTGGCGAAGAAATGGTGGCCAAGAATTGGGGATTGACGGAGGCTGTGCGACATTCCGAAGCAGTCGATGTCTTAGTAGCCAAGTCTTTGTAGCGGTGTGGCAAATGGATTATGCCGCGTCCGCTGATTGGAATCGGTGCGTGGTCTGGTGTGGCGCACCGTTGATCCGCCAATGGCTTGGAAAGTTCCGCGTTCTCTCCCCAGCAGACCGCGACCGGTGGTCACGATTTTGTGGTATCGCTGGAACCTGAGCGGTAGGTAGGGCAACCTAACGAACTTGCATTTAAACGTTCGTCGGATGAACGATCGTCGTGCGAGGGCCGAATGTGGCCAAGCGAGCGAAATGGGAGACATTGAACGTGAGCAAATGGGACACTCTATGAACGTGACAAACGGCGAGCAACCGGGCGTCGTGTACTTGTTTGCCAACGATCGCGAGTCCTTCGACAATCGATTTCCAGGCCGTGAACACGTCCGAAGTATCGGGCAGCAGGTGGAACGCGCTCTCAAAGCCTGCGGATTGCATTTCTGTGTCTTGGGCTGATAGTCCAAGCCCGTTCAGTTGTATTGGCCGAGTCGCAACATTGCGGAATTCGATCAAGACCTGCGGAGTAATGTGAAGTATCTCGCCCAGGCGATGCAATTCCACAACGGACTGCGCCGCAATCGTGTGTTGCGCATCGGCAGTATTGGCCAGGCGCGCGAGAATACTTGTATCGAGTAGGTAAGGCACTATTCGTACAGAGCTTCGCTGCTAACGGCAGAATCGGATAATGAGACGCCGCAATCTTTTGCTAGCTGGAGCAACTGCCGCTCCCATTCATCGTGCGGTGAGATTGTGGTCGATCGCCCGGACGGCGTCTCCACCGTCACCTTGACCCGAGCCTGGTCGGGTAGCGACAACGGCACCAGTGGCCGAAGCACGCCGTTATCGTAGATGGCGTCGATTTCTTGGCTCATGACACCAATAATAGCAGGCTGTCAACAAGAAATCCATAAGTGGCAGGTAACGGCAACGGTGTCCCACGGTCATTTCTGCGTGCCACCTTAGCATAGGTTGTGGCACAATTTCAACAAAAATCTTGGCGAATAAATGGTGGCCAAGAATTGGGGATTGACTAGGCCAAGCAAAGATCGGAAGAGCGGCACGCAGTTTGAGAATGCCACATCACCGCGCCAGGTTGGTCAATCCGAACGTCAAAACTTTCTGCCGTAACGCCCCAACATTGCTGTGCACGCGGCGAGCGCTAAGAGCGAGGCCGTTGTGGGTTCGGGAACGACGGGCGTCCACATCACAGCGTAGGTTCTCGTGCCTGATTGTGCGTAGCCTACAATCGTACCGTTGTCAGCGATTCCAAAGGCGGTCGAAGAGTCGGCGCCGAGGTTGAGTGGCGCCAAGAAGGGCTGCAAATCAACTGCACTTTCGGCCGTGCCATGCCACACCATCGCATGTATTGGGCCGCGTGGTGGAAGAACTCCTTCACCAACTTCACCTGCCGCGGAAATGCTGTTAGCCAGGGATCCAAAATATCCGGGCGGATTTAGATCGACGACGCTGTCGGCCGTACCGTTCCAAAGAAGCGCATGAGGACGACTTTGACTGATGCCGCCAGACCCCACTTGTTGGTCCCTCCAGACATCCCGCGCACTTGACACCAAGTACCCCGCTGGATTTAGGTCGATCGCGCTCGCCGCGTCACCGTGCCAGAGAATCGCATGTAGACCTCCGCCGTTTGCCGTCGTGAGGTCACCTTGGCCGACCTGTACATTGCCATCTACGCCGAATGCTTGCGAATCATGAAAACCGGCGGGGTTTAAGTCGATTGCGCTTTCGGGCGTATCGGCCCAAAGAATCGCGTGGTATTGATTCCCCGTTGCAGCGCTGATTCCGTATCCGACGAGATTTGTATCGGTCATCGACTGAATTTGCGCCGATCCCGCCCAGGAAGGGTTAAAGTCGATTGCGCTTGCGGCGGTCTCGTTCCAAACCAATGCGTGACGAGTGTTCCCCGATATTACCCCATAGCCAGCTTGGCGCGTGTCAAAAGTAGTGAGTGCGAATGAATCACGAAATCCAGCCGGGTTGAGATCAGTGGCGCTCGCTGCGTCGCCGTGCCAGAGCATGGCGTGATTTCTAAAGCCAATAATCATGCCATTGGCACTTCCTACTTGCGTAGAGTTTGAATTTCCATCGCCGAACGACCCCGTGAAACCAGCGGGATCCAATAGAGTAGCGACATATGAAGTCGCAGCGCAATGCGTTGATGGCAAGAGAGCGCCAAACACAAGGACGCGCAGAAAACGATACGGCGATGCATGAGATCTACTCCAGTTAGGGGTTCAAATCATCGGCACCTCCGGCTTCTTCTCTAGATGCAACATAAGAACTATCTTTTGCAGAGTCAACATTTTTTACTAAGTGATTGCATTGTTTCCTGTAAGGCAGAAGTGAAGTTTTGCGGCTGCGAATCCAAAAGGTCGTGATTGTTTGTATCGGACGCTCCTAGAGGTCACGCATGAAAGAACGCAAAACTAACAAATCTTCAACTGATCCGAACCCGGAGCCGGATAGTACGGCGGTGCGGGTGGCGTTGTGGCGAGCGTTGCATGTGGAGGTGGATGCGCTGCCGCATGTGTTTGTGGATGAGGTTGGGTTGCGGCTTGCGCCGCACGACGAAGATTGGCGGCAGCGGCCGGATATGGACGCGGAGCGGATGAAGTTGTTTCGGGCGTCGATTGTGGGGCGGGCGCGGTTTGTTGAGGATCTGGTTATTGAGCAGGTTGTGCGCGGTGTTGGGCAGTATGTGATTTTGGAGGCGGGGTTGGATACGTTCGTGCAGCGGCGGCCGGAGGTTGCTTCGAGGCTGCGTGTGTTTGAGGTGGATCAGCCAGGGCCGCAGGCTTGGAAGCGGCGGCGGCTGATGGAACTTGGGTTTGGGGTGCCGGAGTGGTTGCGATTGGTGCCGGTTGATTTCGAAGCGGGCGATGATTGGTTGCAGAAGTTGTTGGCGGCGGGATTCGATGCGAGTCGGCCGGCCGTGGTGGCGTCGACGGGCGTGAGTATGTATCTGACGAAGGATGCAATTGCGGCGGCGTTGCGGCAGTGTGCGTCGCTCGCGGTGGGATCGACGTTTGCTATGACGTTTTTATTGCCGATCGAATATGCGGATCGGGAATTGCAACCGGTGCTCGAGCTAGCGGTGAAGGGAGCGCGTGAGAGCGGGACGCCGTTTTTAAGTTTGCTTGCGCCGGCGGATATGTTGGCGCTGGCGCGGGAGGCTGGGTTTCGGGAGGTCGAGCACGTGTCGGCGGCGGCGCTGACGGAGCGCTATTTTGCCGGGCGGACGGATGGGTTGCGGCCGCCGAATAATTGCGAAGAGTTTGTGGTGGGGAGGACGTAAATGTTGTGGGCTCTTGAGGGTCTATAATAGCCGGCCGATGAAAGATCGTGTAATCACTTGTGCGGAAGTCAGCGGCGTTTGGCATGGCACTTACCGTCATGACCGTGACGAGCCTTTTTTACTGCGCGAGCCGGTGCCGTTTACGCTTACGCTCAACCAGGGTTGGTTCGGGCGGTTCAAGGGCACTGTTACGGACGACGGACCGAATGGGATGCCGGGGGTAGGCGCCGTTGTGGGATACTTTCGTTTCCCGAGGATTCGGTTCACTAAGCGGATGCCGGTTTGCTATGTTTGCGCACGAGACGGGCGGATGATTTCGCTGCGTGACTATGTGGCTGAGCTAGGGCATACCTGCGAGTTTGAAGTGCCGCACGCGCCGATCGTATATCAAGGTGAGTTTGTTGGTTCGAATCAAGTGCAAGGCACGTGGATGATTCGGCCAAGCCGCATCGTTTTGGGGAAAGGTCGAGTTGTAAGGACGCGGGGAAACAGCGGCGCTTGGAGTATGGAGCTTAAGGAGGCCTAACGTCGTTTGTACTTATTTGCGGGTTGAGTGCCGGCACGGACTGCATGGATGTGTAACGCTTTCAGCGTAAGGCGGGGTGTTAGGCGACTAACCTAGGGTGGGCCGCTTGCGCGGCCAACCCTAGGCTATGATGTGTAACCGCGTTGCGGTAAAGAAAGAGAAAACGGGTATCGGGAATTGCCACGGCTTCAATCGGCAGATGTCGGTGGAGCAATAGGGAGTTATTGATGGCGGAAGGTAAGGCCGTGGTTACCGCAACATTGTCGGTGCGCAGGATGGGAGCGCGCGATGGAGTTTTATAAGGCGGCTTTCGGGGCAGCGGAAACTTATCGCGTTCCGGGTGGAGGTGTGGCAGAGCTCGATGTTCGCGGTGCGCGGTTTTGGGTGCGGAGGAGTCGCCGGAGAATTTGAATTTTAGTCCGGAGACGCTGGGTGGGTGTTCGGTTCGGATGTTATTGATTGTGGATGATCCGACTGCGGTGTGTGCGCTGGCGGTGGCGGTTGGCGCGAAGCAAGTGGTGCCGGTGGCACATGCGCATGGTTGGGAGTTGGGGCGGATTGTGGATCCGTTC
Organism: uncultured Planctomycetota bacterium; assembly: GCA_963733705.1. Classification (GTDB taxonomy): domain Bacteria; phylum Planctomycetota; class Planctomycetia; order Pirellulales; family Lacipirellulaceae; genus JABDGM01. The sequence goes on from CAVTEJ010000004.1 coordinate 91,827, forward strand.
GGGCATCATTGGGAGATTGGGCGGCAAACGGGGAGCTAGGGCGTCGCTATACCCGCGCATCACCCCGCTCTAACCCTCCCCGTCGCAGGGGAGGGGACCAGACGTTTTCTTACCGGCTGAGCGGGAAGCGACGTTCGCCGTGGTAGGCGAGTGCAACACTGAGGAGCATCAGAGCTAAATGCGTGACGGCGGGCTCCGGTATGTTGTTACTGGAACCGGAGGCGAATTGAAAATTTGTTTTTCCGAAACGCTCCCTCCATTCGATGTAGTCCTGCGCGATCACTGTGCCGGGCGTGATATCATTCGGAATCGTTACTGCGGTGTTGAGGTGGTGTCGCCAGACCACATAGTCGGCCGCGTCTACGATGCCGTTGTTGTTGTAGTCGCCGGCGACACCCGGCGCGAGCGTCGTTCCAATGGAAAAGTCGTCGATGGCGAGGCCATCGTTCGCGCCCGCAATGTTGGATGGCAGCCAGCGAATGAAGAATGTGCTTTCGGGTTGAATCGGCGATGCGGGAGTAATGGCGAACGGTGCGAACACGGTTCGATTTGCGGCAGCGTTGCCATCTTTGGCTCCAGCGCCCGAGTTCGCGGGCGTTGTGAAATCGAGCGCGTCGACGTTGAGATATGTACCAGAAGTGAGCGAGGCACCAGCACTCGTGCTGAATTGGAAATCGAGCCGATCGAGCGTTGCGTCGGCCACCCCTAAGCGCCATTCTTCGCCCGTGTAGCCGATGAGAAAGGATGTGATCGCGTGATTCGTGTTATTGGTGAAGCATGCTCCGAGCGTGGACACTACGGTGCCTGAGGTAATTTCTCCGAACGCCCGATCAGAGCTACCGGCAGCGCCGTAGCTGTAGGTATTAGCGACGGAATTCGATCCATTATCGGCGGCGTAGGTGAGGTTTCCCGGAGACTCGTTAAATGCAAATTCTGAGCCGACGGGCACCGTATTGTTTGATCCGGTCGTAGCCAGCGTATTGAAATTTTGCGTGAAATTGACACCGGCTAGCTGGGCGCATAGTTGGGCCGGGCACCGATTGTTGTTGACCAGAGAGATCAGCAAGACGGCCACGACTGCTAAGAGTGAAAGCGCGCAGCGATCGTGACGCGATTGGCAGTGGAATCGGACCGGCAAGCTCATATTCGTCGTCCCCCAGAGTAGTACGTTTGAGCCAACGGAACTCGACGTGGGTCAGTATACCCTCGGAGAACGTGGGCCGGCAAATTTTTGGCCGAGCCGGCGATAGGGGACCGACTGAATAGGGGACAATGGGAAGAATGTGGGGCGCTATAATTAACTAGGGGCACAATTTGGGTTTCGGCCTTTGGTGCGTAGCAGGAGGGATGAGGATGAGCGTTCAATTTGCGCGTAGTTTTCTTGCGTGGTGTACCGGTATCAATTACGGGATCCTGGTGGCGTGGTTCCTGGTGTTTATGTTTGCGCATGACTGGATGCGGGGGATGCATGGGCGATGGTTTCGTTTGAGCGATGAGCAGTTTGATGCGGCGCACTATCTTGGGATGTCGGTTTATAAGATTGGGATTTTGCTGTTCAATCTGGTGCCGCTTGTTGTGTTGTGGATTTTGGGGTGAGCGTTTTTGGCGAGTGCCTCTTGCGGCTTCGCCGCCCAGGTTCGAAGAACCTAGGGTACCCGTTGCATTGAATTCCCTTGCTTGCGCGGCGAGCTTCAAATGCGGGGTTAAATAATGAGCAGGAAAAAATTGCGATTGCAGCAGCGGCGGATGCCGGCGAACGAGATTGACTACCTGGAAGAAATGCCGACGGTTGTGCCTGCGGGGAAACTGCTGGTCCACAATAACGTGGTTCCGGCGAAGAGGATTGGCAGTCGTGGGTTTCGGATTTGGTATGTGTCGCCCGACTCAGCAAAATATGTTGTGTGCGATTGTGGGTGGGCGCCGGAATTGGGTGAGCACTATCGGATTAAGACAGAGTCTTGACGGAAGACATCTGCGCGTTGCCGGCGCCACTGATGATTCGCCAACAAAAAACCCCCGGCTTCCGCCGGGGGCTAGGTGGGGGCGTGAAGACACGGCCGCTGAAGCGGCCTCGCCGGCGGTTAAATGTGTCGCGCTATTCGTCGCCGGAGGGGCCGTAGAGGCCGGGGACGGGGATGTTGTTGAGGCGGAGGTAGACGCAGACGATGGCGCGGTGATGGATGACGTGGTTCATTAGGAAGCTACGGAAGACTGCGGCGCGGGGCATCGTGAAAATGACGTGCTCGCCGCCGCGGAGCGTCCATTGGTCGCTCATCGATGAGTCTTTGACGTTTTCAAGCGCTTTGCGGGCGGCGGCTACGTTCTTGTCGAAGAGGGCGAGAATTTCCTTTGTGGTTTTTAGGCTGGGTGTTTGGTAGCGCTCGCCGCCGGGTGGCGAGAAGTCGAACTCGGGTTGGGTGAGGATCGAGACTGCCCAGCCGGGGAGGTCGGCGAGGTGATTGGCGTTCCAGCCGATCGTGTGCGATTTGGGGTGGGCTTGCCAGTCGAGTTTGTCATCGGGGATGCGCTCGATGACTTTGCGGGTGCCGGCCATTTCTTGATCGAATTCGGGGAGCGTCGCTTGGGCGTAGGGCATGGGGGCTTCGCCAGGGGTGAGGGGGCAGGGGTCGGGGGAAAAGGGTAATTCTTACGCAAAGGCGCGGAGGCGCAAAGGGGCGGGGACATTGACTGGCACGCGTGAGATGGGAGGCGTGCAAGCCTGCGGTCTGTGGAGAGCACGGGCATAGCCCGTGGCACCCAAAGTTTTACGCGGGGTGGCGCGTGGGGCGACGGGTGCATACTACTAAGAGTGTGCAGGCGAGAAGCGTCAACGATGTGGGTTCGGGGACTGTGGTGGCGGACAGGCTGCCGGCGCCGCTGCCGGAGGTGTGGCCGAAGCGGTTACGCCATTCGGTATAGTCTTGCGCGGTGTTTGTGCCGAGCGTGGCGACTTCGTTGAATAGTGATGCGCCGCTGCGCCAGCGGACGTAGTCGGCCATGTCGACGACGCCGTTGTTGTTGTAGTCGCCGAGGACGCCGGTTTCAGGTTTCCAGATAACGGCGTAGGAGTTGAAGCTGGTGTCGGTTACGCGGCCGACGATGGTGCCGTTGTCGGCGATGCCGTTTGCTTCAGAGCCGGTGAAGTTTGATCCGAGTTCGGTGATGATATATTGCTGCAAGTCGACGGCGCTGGCGGCGGTGCCGGTCCAAAGGAGGGCGTGGGTGTGAGGGGTGGTGTCGACAAACGAGCCGGAGCCGACTTCGGTGTTTCCATTGACGGCGTTGACGTAGGAGTTGGTGAAGCCGGTGGGGTTGAGGTCGACGACGGTGGCGGCGGTGCCGTGCCACAATAGTCCGTGAACGTTGCTGCTTCCGCTGAGGCTGCCGTAGCCGACCTGATTGTTTCCGGAGATTGCGGTGCCGAAGGTATTGCCGTAGCCTGCCGGCTCTAGGTCGATGACGCTGGCGGCGGTGCCGGCCCAGAGCGTCGCGTGCGTTTGATTGGCGGCGGTCGTCGCTTGGCCGATTTGGATGATGCCCGAGATTCCCAGTGCGCGGGAGCTGACGAAGCCGGCGGGGTTGAGGTCGACGACACTGGCTGCTGTGCCGCTCCAGAGGAGGGCGTGCGTACTGCCATTGGTGAAGGGGGTGGACGAACCAGAGCCGACCTGGTTCGTCGTCGTAAGGCCGTATGCGGTCGAAGTATCAAAGCCGACGGGATTCAAATCGATGGCGCTGGCGGCGGTTCCGTTCCAGAGGAGAGCGTGTGGTTTGGTGCCGCCGACAATTGTGCCTTCACCGGCTTGGCGCGTGCCGGCGATTGCGTTTGCTGTCGATTCGGAGTAGCCGGAGGGTGTGAGGTCGACGGCGCTTGCGGCCGTGCCGCTCCACAGCAAGGCGTGATTCGGATTTCCGGATGCGGAGCCGTAACCGACTTGGTTGCCATTGATGGCAGCGGTGCCTGCGGAATAGGTGTAGCCGGTTGGCTGCAAGATAGTGACGGAGTATTTGACGGCGAATGCTGGCGCGGCGAGCGCGAGGAACGCAAACGAGGTGAGCGCTAGGCGAATCACGGGTGTGCCTTCAAAAGGAGCGAGGAGAGTTAGCCCGAACAATCACCCTGCATGATAGCAGAATGATGAATTAATTGGGGTGATGATGGGAAGGAATCGAGAGGATGGCGGCGAGTGTATTGATCGTTGGAAGGAAGGTTAGGGTGGGCGGTAGAGCTAAATCGCAAGCGATTGGGGAATTCTGAGGGACGGGGCCGGGGGTCGTTTCCGCTTCGAAATTGTGGGTGAAACGGTGGGTTTTCTCGGGCTGGACAGTGAGTGGCGAGGTCGCTAAAGTTCCGCCCCTCATCTGCTTTTCTTTTCCGAAGGTCTCATCTACTAAACATCTGTATGCTTGTGGCCGAAGGTCCGGTTGCAGGCAGCTGGGAGAATTGTTTTGGCGTCCAGCAGTGCGACGGCCGCTTGGGGTACGGGCACGGGGTCGGGAGACCTCGGTACCGGTTCCTTGTTAGCTCGCGGCCAAGATCTGATTTTGCCGGTCGGCATCATCGCCAGTGTGCTGGTGATCATGGTGCCGTTGCCGGCTGCGCTGATGGACGTGTTTCTGGCCGCGAATATCACAGTCGCGGTGCTCGTGCTGCTGACTACGATTTATGTGCGGCAGCCGCTTGAGTTTAGCGTCTTCCCTTCGATGCTGCTGGCGACGACGCTGGCGCGGCTCGTGCTCAACGTGGCGGTGACGCGATTGATTTTGACGCGTGCGGGGCAGGATGGCATGAACGCGGCGGGGCACGTAGTGGCTTCGTTCGCGGATTTCGTGGCGGGCGCGAATGTTGTAGTCGGCATTATCATCTTCGTCATTATTGTGGTCATTCAATTCATGGTGATCACGAAGGGTGCGACGCGCATCAGCGAAGTTGCGGCACGGTTTGCATTGGACGGCATGCCGGGCAAGCAAATGGCGATTGATGCGGATTTGAATGCTGGCATTATTGATGAGCGCGAGGCACAGTCGCGACGATCTGACATCACGCGGCAGGCGGATTTTTACGGGGCGATGGACGGTGCTAGTAAGTTCGTGCGTGGCGACGCGATCGCGGGCATTATCATCACGCTGATTAATATTGTCGGCGGGCTCATCATCGGCATGGTTGAGTTTCACATGTCGCTGGCCGATGCGGCCAAGGTTTACACGCATTTGACGATCGGCGATGGCTTGGTTAGCCAGGTGCCGGCGTTCTTGATTTCGTTGGCGGCGGGTTTGCTCGTTACGCGTAGCACACAGAAGGCGAATTTGCCGCGCGAGTTCATGACGCAGATTTTTTCGCGGCCGCAGGCGCTGGCGGTAACGGGCGGGTTCTTGGCGATGTTGGTGTTCACTAGCTTGCCGCGGTTGCCGTTGCTGGCGTTGGGCGGTTCTTGTCTGGGGTTGGCGCGGGTGATTTCGCGGCGCGAATCGCAAGTTGCCGATACGGCGGCGAAGAGTGCCGCTGAAGAGAAGAAAGGGAAACCGGTTGAAGAGCGAGTCGAGGATTATCTCACGGTTGATCCGATGGAGATCGAACTGGGTGTGGGACTCATCCGGTTGGCGGATCCGAATCGTGGCGGCGATTTGCTCGAGCGTGTGCAGAAGGTGCGACAGAACATTGCGGGCGAGATCGGCATTTTGATGCCGAAGGTGCGGATTCGGGACAACATGCGACTCGATCCGAATCAGTACCGCATCAAGATTGCGGACATTCCGATTGCTCAGGACGAGTTGCAGCCGACGCAGTTGCTGGCGATCGATTCGGGGATGACAACGGCGAAGATTGACGGCATCGCGACGAAGGACCCGGCGTTTGGGACGGATGCGAAGTGGATCAGCCCGGGGCTAGCGGATCAAGCGGAGATGTATGGGTACACGGTCGTGGAGTCGGGCGCGGTGCTGGCGACGCATTTGACGGAAGTTTGCCGGCGGCACGCGGATGAGATTCTTACGCGCGATTCGACGAAGCATCTTGTCGACGAGCTGAAGGCGACGTCGCCGACGGTGGTGAACGAGCTAATTCCGAGCGTGATGACGCTGGCGGAGGTGCAGTCGATTCTGCATTTGCTGCTGCGTGAGCAGATTTCAATTCGGCAGCTGAGCGTGATTTTGGAAACGCTGGGTGATCATGCGTCGCGATCGAAGGATCCGGTACTGTTGACAGAATACGTGCGGCATCGGCTGGCGCGACAGATTTGTACGCGGTATCGAAACGCCGAAGGTGAGCTGTACGTGACCGCCTTTGATCCGGCATTGGAAGACAAGATTCGTGCTGGGTTTGAGCACTCGGAGCGCGGGCTGTTTGTTAAGTTGTCACCGCAGAGCGTGGAGGCGATTTGCCGAGCCGTGAGCGCGGAGACCGGCAGGATGACGACGCGGGGGCACTCGCCGATCGTGCTCGTTAGCCCGCAGATTCGGGCGGCAGTGAAGCGGATCACGGAAAATCATTTGCCACAGCTTGTGGTGCTGAGTTTCAACGAGATCACGCGGGATACGAAGATTGTGACGTTAGGAATGGTGACGGATGGGAAGGCGTAAGTGCTGACCGAGCAGCTTAAGGCCTTATTTATGCCGTTCACTTATGACTTAAGCCTTACAACTTAAGACTTGTTAACTATGGATATCAAAACTTTTCGTGCGAAGACGATGCGAGACGCACTGGAGCTTGTGCGGCGCGAGTTGGGGCCGAGTGCGGCGGTGTTGCGTACGCGCGAGGTGAATGGCGGGCCAATTGGACGGCTGGTGTTTGGGCGGAAGTATGAGGTGGCGGCGAGCTTGAATGCGAATGTGCCGAGTCGGCTGCCGGCTGGCGTTGGGATGGAGATTGAGGTTGAGGACCACGCATTCGACAAATCGTTTGCATGTGGTGTTGAGGGCGGAATTGCGCGATCGGAAGTCGGCGTGGCCGCCGACGCCAATTCGGTGGAGGACTATCGGGCACGGTATCGGGATGATTTTCGGCGACAGGTGGCGGGGCAACTCGATGAGTTGCATGCGATGGTTGAGAAGCTGTGCGATCGGGCGGCTGCGGCGCCGGTTCATGAAATGCCAGAGTCAGTATTTCGGGCGTTCACAGATTTGATTGATGCGGAAGTTGACGAGTCGATTGCGCGGGAATGGATTGATGAGATACGGCGCGAAGGAGACTCGCGGGTGTTGAGCGACCCGGCGCTTACGAAGGTGCGGGTGGTTGAGCTGCTTGAAAACGAGATCAAGATTGGCGGGCCGATTGTCACGGAAGCGGGGAAGTGTCGGCTTGTGGCGTTGGTCGGGCCGACGGGCGTGGGAAAGACGACGACGATCGCCAAATTGGCGGCGAATTATCGGTTGCGGGAAAAACGGCGAGTTGGGTTGATCACGGTGGACACGTATCGCGTGGCGGCCGTTGAGCAGTTGCGGACATATGCGGACATCATCGATCTGCCGATGGAAGTTGTTGGCACGCCGCGCGAGATGCGGGAAGCGGTCGCGCGGATGAGTCATTTGGACCTCATTCTGATGGATACGGCCGGGCGTAGTCCTCGCGATGAGGTGAAGATTCAAGAGCTCAAGTCGATGCTGGGCGAGGCGGAACCGGACGAAGTGCATCTGGTGCTAAGCAGCGCGGCAGGCGCTAAGAGTCTTATCAATACGGCTGAAAAGTTTGCGGGTGTCGGCACGACGGCAGTGGTGCTGACGAAGCTCGATGAAGCTCACAGCCTGGGGCATCTTGTGTCGCTGGTGCGGAATTGCAAGTTGCCTGTTAGCTATCTCACGGATGGGCAGAACGTGCCGGATGATATTCAGGTGGCGTCGCGATCGGAGATGGCGGAGCGGCTACTTGGGATTTGAATTTAGATAGTTGATAGTGGTTCCTTGTTAGTTGTTTTGAAGAGCGATACGTTGCGGGCTGTGGGCACTGGGTGATGGATCAAGCTGATAAATTGCGGTTAATGGTTGGGCAGGCGGCACCGGAGGCGATCGAGCGGGTCGGTGGCGATGTGCCATTGGTTGTTGTGACCGGGGCTCGCGCGAGTGTCGGCGCTACGACTGTGGCGTTGAACTTGGCGGCGGTGTTGGCGGATCGTGGCGAGCGTGTCTTGTTGCTGGACGGGTCGTTACGTCGCGGCGAGTCGGGTGATTCAGTTTTGCCGCGACGCGAAGTCGAACACGGATTGGCGGAGGTGCTGTCTGGTAAGTGCCGGATGCAAGACGCGATCGTGGCAGGGCCGGGCGGCGTGCAAATGTTGCTGCAACGCGGAACGTCGCGAACATCGCAAGATCTCTCACGGCAAGCGCACCAGACGTTCATCACTGAATTGCAATCGCTGAACGAACAATTCGATGCAATCGTTGTGGACGCGGGCCGCGGGTTGACGCCGTGGTCACAGGCGTTTTGGTCGCGGAGCAGGCTTATCGCGTTGGTGACGACGCCTGATGATGATGCGGTTTTGGATGCCTATTCGATCATCAAGCAATCGGTTGCGGACGGAGATCAGTTGCCGGTGAGGTTACTGGTGAACCTTGCTGATAGCGATGCTGCGGCGGATCGGGCACATCGGCGAATTGATAATTCATGCCGGCGGTTTTTGTCTCGCTCGTTGCCTGCATTGCCGGCGCTGGTGCGACATGAGACGGAGATAAGGGCTGCGAATCGTGCGCCGCGCGTGTGGGAGATACCGAATTCGCGATTCGGCCATGGTGTGCTGTGGTTGGGACGCACTATTGAGGAATTGTTGGCGACGAAAGCGAGTGATGCGGGGAGTGATGGTGGTGGGCGCGGGCGGGAGTTTCAGTGGCGAGTTAGTGCGTAGCGGATGACGCGTCGAACCCCCGGTTTCCGCCGTGGGCTATCGTTGTAGTTACGTTTGGTAGAAATAGTGGCGATGCGAATTTTTGAAATGGATGTAGAAACGACTCAAGATTTGGCGCACGAGTCGACGATAAAGTCCGATGTCGCACCGGCGCGCGGTGTGGTTTAAACTGGCCAATTTGCGGCAAGTTTAACGGCACGCCAAGGAAGGCTTATGGGTCGTGTGTACGCCGGAATCCTCGGAACGCTCGCCATGGCAGTTGTGATCTGCCGGGGAGCGCTCGAATCGGGCGGCGTCGAAAACACCCTTTCACTGGCCATAGTCTACCTGGTTCTGTTCTCACTCGTGGGTGCTCTCATCGGGCAAATCGCCCAAGCCACCGTCGACGAATCAGTCCGTTCGAAGCTCGAGCAGCAGTTGGCATCCGGCGCCGAGAAGTCGGGCGCGTAGTTGGGTAAGCGTTTCGCGCGCGTCACGACTTAATTATTTCAACAACACAAAACAGTAACAATACGCACGTCGAGATGGATTTCGACGACGTCCGCCACGGCGGATGGTGATCACGGAGGATCTTATGGCAGTTGCAACGATGATGGTGACCCGCCGGCAAGCGTCTCCTGAAGAGATTGCCGAGGTCTGGAAAGAGTTCAAGGCGGATCCCAAGAATAAGGCGCTTCGTAACCGGCTGATCGAGCAGTATTTGCCGCTCGTGAAGTACAACGGCGAGCGAATTTGGTCGCGATTGCCGGACGGTGTGGAGCTCGACGACCTGGTGTCGGCTGGCATCTTTGGGTTGATGGACGCGATCAATGCGTTCGACCTGAACCGTGGCGTTAAGTTCGAAACGTATTGTGTGCCGCGTATTCGCGGCGCCATGCTCGACGAATTGCGGACGATGGATTGGGTGCCGCGTTTGGTGCGGAGCAAGGCGAGCAAGCTGAATGAAGCGCTGAAAACGCTTGAGGCTCGGCTCGGACGTACGCCGAATGAGAATGAATTGGCCGAGTACATGCAACTGACTGCGGCCGACCTCGAAAAGATGATCACCGACGCCAACGCGGTGAACCTGATCAGTCTCAACAAGAAGTGGTACGAGACCGACAGCTATAAGGACGTTCGCGAGATTGACATTCTCGAAGACAAGAAGGGCGAGGATCCGACCAAGCGGATTCAAAAGTCGGACCTGATGCGGCTCGTGACCAAGGGCCTGAATCGCAATGAGCGACTGATCATAATTCTTTACTACTATGAAGAGCTCACGATGAAAGAGATCGGCGCGACGCTTGATCTATCGGAAAGTCGTGTGAGCCAGATGCACAGTGCAATCGTTCAACGGTTGCAGGGGCAGCTTGGGAAACGGCGGCCGGAGTTTGGTGCTACTGCTTAGCGCTCGGGGTCGGACTGAGAGAAGAGGAACCCCCGGCGGAGCCGGAGGCTGACGAGTGGCGCGTGAGGTGGACTCTTGCGCCGGTGGAGGAGTTTTCTAATGGGGTGGGTGCCGGATGTTTGGCGGCGGGCGACGCGTCGTCTGCGACACCTGCCGACGACGGTTGTGATTGGCAATGATCGGCATGCGGTCGGCCAATTGTATGCGGCATTGACGGCCCATCCGCGATGCTTTGGGATTGCCCGGCACGTCGACTACTTCTCGCTGCATGCGGCTAAATCGGTTGGCTGGTACCGATCGAAGTTTCCGTTTGCCTTTCGAGTCGCGCGGAAGCGTGGGCACGTTCTGGAATCGTCGCTTTCGTATTTGCCGACGCCGAGCGCGCTGCGGCAGATGCGACAAGTGCTGCCGAAGATTCGCGTAGTCGCGGTGGTGAGCGATCCTGTTGAGCGAGCTTATTCGCACTATCTGCATCGGCGGGCGAATGCCGGCGAGACACGCAGCTTTGCAGCGTGCGTCGCGGAGGAGCTTCGATCGAGGAGTTTTGCGCCGCGGCTTGGCGGCACTCTGCAGCCGAAAGCGGCTCCGATGCTCGGTTATGTTTCGCGCGGTTATTACGCGCTGCAACTTGAGCTGTTGTTGAAGCTGTATCCGCGCAACAAAGTGTGCATCGTGGATGCTGGGAGCTTGGGTTCAGATGCCGCCGGCGCGTTTGAGCGAGTCTTCAATTATATGGGATTGGAGAGTTGCGACGTTGAAGCCGTGCCTGGGTTCGATCATGGCGAAGGTTTGGCGCGGATGGATGCGAGCGTGGCGACGATCTTGCGAGCCCATTATCGGCCGTATGATGAACTGTTGGCCGAGCTTATTGGGCAGCGGTTTTCTTGGATGCCTTATTCGGTTGCTGCTGCGGCTTAGGGCGGCGGCTTCTTTGCACGTAAGTCTGTGCTTGGCATGCGGTTGCTGTGGGTGACTGCGCGGCCTATGATGGCGCGGTTTCTGGGGAGCGCTCCGCTGCGCGTCGCGGCTAAACGGGCGTGCGCGACATCTTGCGATTGAGGGTAGTTCGACGGTGCTGATTGCTGAGGTTGCAAATGGTGCTGTCGCCGTGGCTGGCAATTTGCCGGTGACGTGGGTGCATTGGGCGGCATTTTGTGCGGGGACGTTGGTTCTGCTCGCCCTCGATATGTTTGTATTCCACCGCGATTCGCACGAGCCTTCGCTGCGCGAGTCGGCACTGTGGACGGTGTTCTGGTGCGGGCTCGCGCTGCTGTTCAATTTGTGGCTGTGGTGGTGGGCTCAAAGGATTTCGCCGCCGGGATTGCCACACGCCTTGTCATTTCTGCAGGGCTACATTGTCGAATGGTCGTTGTCGATGGACAACGTATTCGTGTTCGTGGTGATCTTCGCATACTTTGGCGTGCCGCTTAAGTACCAATACCGGGTTCTGTTTTGGGGGATCATTGGCGCGATTGCGCTGCGGTTGCTGTTTGTGGTTGCGGCAGCGAGTATCTTGCATTATTTCGAGTGGGCGTTTTATTTCTTCGGCGCGTTCCTAGTCTATACGGCGATTAAGCTTGCGGTGTCGCATGGGTCGGAGTCGCATCCGGATCAAAATATTATTGTGCGATTGGGGCGACGGTTGTTGCCGCTAGCGCCGGGAGCCCACGGTGACAAGTTCTTCGTTCGAGTCGATGGAAAATTGTATGTGACTTCGTTGATATTGGTGCTGCTGGTGATTGAGTCGACCGATGTGTTGTTCGCCATCGATAGCGTACCCGCGATTTTTGGGATCACGCGCGATCCTTTCATTGTGTTTACGTCGAACATCTTTGCGGTGATGGGATTGCGGGCGCTATATTTTCTACTGGCCGGCGTAATGACGTTGTTTCGGTACCTGAACTACGGGTTATCGGCGGTGTTGGGGTTCATTGGCGTGAAAATGATCGTCAAGCAGGCATTCGGCTGGGAGCCGGGGCACGTGGTATCACTGCTGGTGATTATTGGTCTGTTGGGGACGTCGATCGTGGCATCTTTAATTGCTGCGAGGCGCGAGAGCTTGGCAGGGGCAGAGCAGCGCGGCGAGTAATTTGCGCCCCTGCGTAAATCCTGGTATCGATTGCAAAAAGATTCATTTTTTGCAACGCACTTTTGGGATACGTTTACCGAAAGTAGTCGTGCCGGAAGGCGGAATTAGGCGGACTCGACGGTCACCACTGACTCGCTAATTCGGTTCCTCTGCGCTATACGACGGACACATTTCTCAAAGGGTGGGAGCAGCGCTAATGAATCGCAACAGTTTCAAATTCTATCGGATGGGATTGGGCTCAGCGGCGATCGGACTAGTATTGGTAGTAGGTTTCTGCGAAATCGCTTGGGCTGGCGACTATTACATCGATCCCAGTTACGCCGGTGTTGAAGGTGCGCCGTTCGGCGGTTATGTCGCGGCGTACAAGTCGATAACGACGGCGCTCGGCGGCAGCGGGATGCCGGCGGGAGCCTCGGCGAGCAACCCGAACCGGCTGTTCTTTGCGCCGGGTGTGTACAACACGGCGATCACAACGGGTGTTTCGCTCTCGAACAGTCGGAGCAACATTGCGCTCGTCGGATTGAGTGGGAACCCGGATGACGTGGTAATCACTTCGTTTTTAGATTCTGCGTACAATCCAGGCAGCGGAGCGCTGGGCACGACGGGGAGTTCCACGTTACAGCTTAAGGGCAATAACACGAGTGCAATTGGAATCACGTTCGCGAATAGTACGAACACGCCGTACATCGTAAACACGGGGCACAAGGCGGTGACGCCGACGGGCGATTATGTGAACGGGACGGCGGCGCAAACTTCGAATCAGCCGGCGGTGGCGCTGTTGCTGCAAGGGGATGAGCAGGCATTTTTGAATTGCAAGTTTTTGGGGTACCAGGACACGCTGTACACGAAGGGGGGCCGGTCGTATTTCAAGAACTCGACGGTGAGCGGGGATATCGATTTCATTTTTGCGGATGGTACGACCGTGTTCGACAACTCCACGATCAATTTGGACGGGGATCATTCGGGCGGCACGATCACGGCGGCGAGCACGGATAAGAAAACTTCCAATGGGATCGTATTTCTCAACAGCACCGTGACCGCGAACGGAGTGAAGAATAATCCGGTCATTGATCCGCAAGGAGCGGCGAATGCGAATGGTCCGGCGGCGAATAATATGTACCTCGGTCGTCCTTGGGGCTGGCAGCAGGCGGGCGGTGACGCAAGCACGGTGTTTATCAATACGAAAATGCCGGCGGCGGTTCGTGCGGTTGGCTGGTTGAACTGGAATGCGAATGAGCTGAACGCGGCGAATGGGAAGCAGGATGGGAATCCTGCGAAGGATTCGCGGTACGCGGAATTCAATAGTATGGATTCTGGGGGGAACCCGCTGGATGTGTCGTCGCGCGTGGCGTGGTCGCATCAATTGACGGCGAGCCAGGCGGCGGCGTACACGGTGACGAATTTGTTTTCGTTCGAGGCGCAGTATCCGTGGTATGGGCAGGGTTTTCCGGCGGTGGATTTGAATAATCCGGGAACTGGATCTGCGAACCCCGGGGACCCGAATTACAGTTGGCCAGCGTTTTGGGGTGATCGCAATTCGAATAATGACACGGCGAATGCGACGGTGTCGCAGACGTATCCGATCCCTGGGAATCCGGCAGCGTATACGAACCCAAAATGGATCGTGGCGGGTGCGTGGGATCCGACGGCCCAGTTGGCAACGACGCAGGTGCCCGAGCCCGGCATTATCACGCTGACGGGCATCTGCATGAGTTTTCTGGCCGTTTGGAGAAGGCGACGAGCCACCTGATATTGACGCGGGCGGCGCCTGGAAGCGTAAACTCTCGACTCTTTCGTGGGTTCCGGCCATAATGTAAGCGGAACAGGGCCACGGTAGGGGCCGATGGTCTGAGCGAGAGGACTTTTCTAATGGCACGTCGCATTCGCCGCGATTCGGGGTCTTTGAGTGTGCGAGGTCCTGAAGCTTGCGCACTGCAAGGTCGGGGGACTACTGCTCGGACGTGTGTGCGCGCTAACTCCCGGCAGAGCCGGGGGCTGACGTGCGCTCAGGCTGGGACTACCCGGCCCTCCTTTACGTTGATCGAGATGTTGGTCGCGATGGCGATCACGCTGATCATGATGGCGGCGGTTGTGACGCTATTTGCCAACGTGAGCAAGAGCGTTAGTAACCGGCGCGCGACGATGGAGCTCAATGCACAAATTCGCGAAGTGCGAAATGTGTTGCAAGAGGATTTGCAGGGTGCGACGTGTCCCGGATTGACATGGCAGCGGCCGGAATCGAATCACGGGTATATCGAGATTATCGAGGGGCCGGCTCGCGAGGGGGAGGCGAGTACGCTGATTGATGCGAGGCCGAATGATCCCACGCCGAACAATTGGCCCCCGACGGCCGCGAATCCTGAGATTGACCATGTGACGTCGACCATTCCGTCGAGTGATCCGAAGACGACGCCGTTTAACGTGTCGACATGGGCGACTGACGGCGCGGGGTTGGGTGACTACGACGATGTGTTGATGCTCACGGTGCGAAACGAGCACAAGCCGTTTGTGGGGAGGTCGCCGTCGATACCGATTCCTCCGAAGGACAATTCGTATTTGAACTGGTCGTATGAATCGGTCGAGTCGCCTCTGGCGGAAGTGGTTTGGTTTGCGATTGAGAATCCAGGCTACACGACTCAAGACTCTTCCGATGATCCGACGGCGAATCATTTTTTTGGCGAGCCTGGGATGCGGACGATTTATCGCCGCACGCTCTTAATTGCGCCGTGGCTGAATCCTTACAAGGCGCTGGATGCGGACGGCGACGGCATTGTTCAAGAGGGGAATGGTCCCAAATTTAAGGTGGTGCCGGGGCTGTTGCGATTGTTGCCAGGGAACACATTTAAGCAGACGGATGTTGCTTCCGCGATTGCGGCGCTGATTTCATTTCAGGATCGTTACGATATTTCGTGCCGGCTAGAGTGGGACCATGACGTTCAGCAGTGGAAGATCATGGCGAATACGCTGGGGGATTTGACCAAGCGTGAGAATCGGTTCGGGCATTATGGTTTTTGGTTGGCGAAGACGTTGCCGGGGATACCGACCGACCAACGACGCTTCCCATTTGCGATGGAATCGATGGGAAGCGGTTATCCATCGAGTGGCGTGGGATTGCAATATGTGCCCGATCCGGATATCGAGTCGGCCGCACTTCCGCCGCCTCCAACAGGCGGGGTAAATATTGTGAACGGGTCGGCTGTTTCGTATTCGGTACCGAGCACTAACTGGTCGACACCAGGAGCCAGTCAATTCCACGTTCGCCCGTTCGCTTACTTGGACAAACCTCCGAAGGGCGGCGTGCCCGCGACCGCTAATGTGATGCTCAACGACGATGGTCAGGTCGTGCGAGTCATTCACGGCCCGGTGCCGCTGTGGGGAACGCGGAAGGGCGAGGATGTGATGTTGAGCGATGTGCTGGCGTTTGACTTGCGGGTATTTGATCCGGGGGCGCCATTGTTCGCGACATTGAAAGTTCCGGGCGATCTAACGCAAGGATATGACGTTGTTCTCTCGCCGAGCGATATTGGTTGGCGATTGGCCTACGACACCGCGATGCCAAACTTCGATTCAGTTATCGATGGAGCAAAGACCTATCCCTTCGTGGGGCAGGGTGCTTATGTCGACCTTGGTTATGGGTACCAGCGGTTGATTCCCAAGAATTTCTTCACGAGCGGAAGCTTTGCCGCCCCATGGTTTTTTGCACCTCAGCCGATGCTTTCTTTTATTCAAGATAGCTATCGCCACGGAAAACCGCCGCAAACTGTACAGGACGGCGGATCATTAATGGACGTTTACCGTACGTCACTGGCTCCGGGTTTTGCGGTGTACGATACTTGGTCATTCCATTACGAGAATAACGGTATTAATGAAAATCAATATCGACTCCAATCGGGAAATTGGGTCGTAGGTAACACGTTAGTTGATGAAGGAACGAACGGATTAGAGGACATCGGAATTTACGACGAGTTCGATACTAAGACGAATGATCGTGTTCAGGAAGCGCGACTGGGGGCGGACGACGTTGGTGAGCGCGAGACCATGCCGCCGTACGATAAGCCTTTGCGTGGCGTGCAGGTGATCATTCGGGCTTACGAGCGCGATAGCCGGGCGATTCGGCAGGTGCGGGTGAATCAGCATTTTATGCCGGAGTAAAAGTTGAGGGTGGAGAGCTGAGGGTTGAGTGCCGAAGGCATTAAATTCAATTCTTTCGCTCAACACTCAACCATCGACGTTCAACCACCTCTCATGCACGTCATTCGACTTCGTGGGCCATGGCAAGTGGAACCGCTGGCGCGATATGTGCCGCAATCGGATCGGTCGCGCACTGCGCTATCCGATGATCTTCCGGCGGCTGCGCGGGCGACGATGCCGGCGGATTGGTCGGCGACACTCGGGGCGGCATTCTTGGGCCGCGTTCGGTACTCGCGTTCATTCCATCAACCGACGGGGTTGGATTTCGAAGAGCGAGTGTTCCTCGTCGTGGAGCCGCCGCGGTCGCGCGGGGTGGTTGAGCTAAACCGCAAGCGATTGGGGGAAGTGAGCTGGGGGGGTGCGCCGTTGCGGGTTGATGTTACCGATTTGTTGGGTGGAGACGAGCGACTGGAGATTGTGGTCGAGCACGATGTTGCGGGGAGTGTGGGAGGATTGGTGGGGGAAGTGTGGCTGGAGATTGAGGATTGATAACCTCGCAGACACTGAGAAACTGTCTGCATACTAGCTTGGGTTCTTCTCGGGAATTTCGCTGCTAGCAATATCGGCGTCTGGCATCCGCGCTAGAAAAATAGGAGTCACCCGCAAAACGTCAATTGCAGCAAACCTTGAAAAACAGGGGAAATCCTTTCCGGACAGTTTCTGAGAGTGCACGGAGAAGAGGAAGACGGTCCTTCACGACTGGCTTAGAGATTAAACAGATATGGTTTACCAGCAAAAAGTGATTTTGGGTTTGGTTGGGCTATGCGTAGGCGTTGCAGCGTGCTGTGCGCTTGCTGGGGAGCCGAAGTTGCTGCCGCAGCAATTGCTCAATGAGGGTTGGATATCGCTGTGCGATGGCGAGACAATGTTTGGTTGGCAGCCGAGCGGGGATGCCAAATGGGAAATAGTGGATGGTGAAATTCGCACGGATGGGGCGAAGTCTGGGTGGTTGATGACGACAACCCGCTGGGCGAATTACGAACTGCATGTTGAGTTCAAGGCACCGGCGAATACGAACAGCGGCGTGTTTCTGCGAACGCCGCTGAAGCCGACCGATCCGGGGAAGGATTGTTATGAGGTGAATATCGCACCGAAGGATAATCCATTTCCGACGGCCTCTTTAGTCGCGCGGAAGAAGGAAAATGGAATCATTGCGGTCAACAGGCCGCGGTTTTCGTTGGCGCCGCCGAAGCCACTCGACGTTTGGGACGGCAAGTGGCACTCGTTTGACATTCAGGCAGACGGTAACAAATTTCAAATCGAATGCGATGACGGGCTCGTAATTAACTACGAAGACCCTGGGCCACGGTTGTTTGGCTTCATCGGATTGCAATCGAACGATGGATCGGTCGCGTTTCGGAATGTGCGACTCAGGCCGATCGGATTGGAGCCGCTTTTCGACGGTCGCAATCTCGATGGTTGGAGCACAGATCGGGCGGAGAAGTGTAAGTTCGACGTCACGAAAGATGGCGAGCTGCACATGTCGCATGGGCCCGGCCAGATTGATACGGTCGCGGATTTCACGAACTTTGTGTTGCAGATCGATTGCAAGGCGAATGGCGACGGGCTGAATTCGGGCGTGTTCTTTCGCACGCTGCGCGAGGGGCGGTGGGCTGGGTACGAGAGTCAGATTCAGAACGGGTTCAAGGATGGCGATCGGACGAAGCCGAAGGATTTTGGGACGGGGGCGATTTATCGTCGGCAGGCAGCGCGGTATGTGGTGCCGAATGATCATGAGTGGTTTACGAAGACGATTGTGTCCGATGGGCCGCATATGGCGGTGTGGGTGAATGGGTATCAGGTGAGCGACTGGACTGATACGCGTCCGCCGAAGGAGAATGCGCGGGAAGGGCGGCGTGATGCTGGCGGGGCGATTGCACTGCAGGGGCATGATGCGACGACGGACTTTTTGTTTAGGAAAATTCGGGCGGTGGAGTTGCCGCGGTGAGGGTGCGGCTGGCTTGTCTCGCGGGGCGGGGCGAACCACAATGGGGCGGTTGTGTCTTGTTGGGCCCGCCCGCTGAAGCGGGCTCGCCGTTTTCGTTTCCCGTTCCTCAATCCTGCTTCTTCGAACCTACCTATGTCTTCTTGTGTTCTTGCGTATTCGGGCGGTCTTGATACTTCGGTCATTTTGGGGTGGTTGCAGGACGAAGGTTATGAGGTGCACTGCGCGTACATCGATCTTGGGCAACCTTGTGAGGATCGCGAGGCGATTCTGAAGAAGGCGCATGATTGCGGGGCGGCCTCGGCGCGGATTGTGGACGCGCGCGAGGAGCTGTGTCGGGATTTTGCTTTTCCCGTGCTGCAGTGGCAGGCGAAATACGAGGGGATTTATTTGCTGGGGACTTCGATTGCCCGGCCGCTGATTTCGAAGGCCTGTTTGCAGGTGGCACGCGAGGTTGGGGCGGAAGCGTTTGCTCATGGGGCGACGGGCAAGGGAAATGACCAGTGCCGGTTTCAATTGGCGGCCGAGGCGCTGGAGCCGGGGATTAAAGTGGTGGCTCCGTGGCGAATTAAGAAGTATCGCGACAAGTTTCCCGGCCGGAAGGCGATGATTGACTTCTGTGCGGCGAAGAACATTCCGGTGAAGGCTTCGATTTCGAAACCGTACAGCTCGGATGAGAACTGTCTGCACATCAGCTATGAAGCCGGCGACCTGGAAGATCCGGCGGTGGACGGTGTTTCGATCATTGACTTTGGAATGACGGTTTCGCCGCAGGAGGCGCCGGATAAAGTTGAGGAAGTGACCGTTAAGTTTGAGAAGGGTGTGCCGGTTGAGCTAAACCGCAAGCGATTGTCGGCGCTGGCGATGGTTGAGGAGTTGAATAAGATTGCGGGTCACAATGGCGTAGGGCGGATCGATATTGTCGAGAATCGCTTTGTGGGAATGAAAAGCCGTGGTGTGTATGAAGCGCCGGGGATGACGGCGTTGTATGCGGCGCATCTGGCGATTGAGCAGTTGACACTAGATCGAGATACGGTGCATTTGCGCGATCGGCTATCGCCCGAGGTTGCCGAGATGGTGTACTACGGTTTTTGGTACATTCCGAAGATGGACGCGCTGATGGCGTTTTCGCGAGAAGTGCAGCAAGCGGTGAACGGTGAAGTTACGCTTGGTTTTTATAAGGGCAACGTATTGGTTCGCGGGCGGACGAGTCCGAATAGTTTGTATGACACGGCGACGGCGAGCATGGAAGCGGGTGGCAGCTACGACCAGACGGATGCGGAAGGTTTCTTGCGATTGCAGGGATTGCCGGGGCGGGTGTTGGGAAGAGTGCGCCCCAGAAAGTACTAAGGACTGAGTACCGAAGACGATGTACCTTCGCGAAAACCCTGTCTTACAGCGCGAGCTTCTGATAAACCTGCGGATGACGCGGGCGTTCGTTCTGTTGTTTGCGTACGTCGCGCTGTTGGGTTTTCTTGTGTGGCTGGCGTGGCCGCAGCAGCAGAAGTTGGATTTGGCGGATCCAACGGCGGCAAAACGACTGGTAGGGCTGTTTTTCTTTGGGCAGTATATGCTCGCCTCGCTGATGGCGCCGAGTTTTGCGGCGGGTGCGATTACCGGCGAAAAAGAGCGGATGAGCTACGAGATGTTGCTCGCTACACCGTTGCGGCCGGGCGCGATTGTGCTGGGCAAATTGTTTGCGGCGCTCACCCACCTCGGCATCCTCATGGTTTGCTCGTTGCCGATTGTGATGCTGTGCTTGCCGCTCGGCGGCGTGTCGTTGTACGAAGTGTTCGTGGCGTACTTCGGCATGATTTCGACGGTGGCGCTTTTCGGCATGATCAGTTTGTGGGCGAGCAGTTACTTTAGCCGGACGAGTGCGTCGCTAGTCGTCTCTTACCTAATGATTCTGCCGCTGGCTGTGATCTGCGTGTTGATTTGGCAGCAGATGGAGCAGCTCGGCGGGTTGCGCTTGGTCGTGGTTCTGACCGTCGTGCCCGTAGTGTGCATTTCGCTGTCGGCGCTAATGTGGCGGAACGCCTGTCAGAAACTTCTTTACCCGAAAGATTTGGGGAGCGAAGGCAAGGAAGTTGTCGATTTGGAAACCGAGGCCCGAGAGGCAGTGGGGTTGTACATTAAGCGCGATGAGTTTCCCGATAAGCTGTTTGCACCGCCGAAGCGGACCTCTTTTATGGAAGAGGGCGTCAATCCGATCTACGACAAGGAGATGCGGAGCGAGATATTCAGCCAGGGGACGCTGATGCTGCGGTTGGTCATCCAGATCAGCATGTTACTCGCGCTGTTCGTGATGGCGGTGTGCTTGTACATCGCGCCGGCGTATGCTGCTTGGTATATCTCGTACGTCATTTTGTTCAACGTGCTCGTGGGACCGGTGTTTTCGGCCGGCAGCGTGACGAGCGAGCGCGAACGGCAGACGCTCGACTTGCTGCTGGTGACGCTGGTGACGCCGTGGCAAATGCTGTGGGGGAAGTTGCTTTCGGGGCTGCGGGTATCGAGCGTGCTGACGTCGTTTCTGCTGTGGCCTGTGGTGTTGGCGTGCATTATGCCGTTACCATTTTGGCACAATTTGCCGACGATGGGCGGTTATGTGCTCGTGGTCGCGTTAACTTGCCTGACCACGGCTGTGACGGCACTATTCTGCTCGAGTGTTTTTCAGAAAACCGCCACGAGCTTAATTTCGACTTACCTGATCATTGTCGCGATGTTCATGGCGCCGGTGGGCGTGAAGTTTTTCGCGCAAACTTTTTACCAAGGTTCATCGCGAGCGGAAGTGGCGCAGAAAGTTGGAGTGCTGAGCCCATTTTCGGCGGTGTTTGCGTTGCCGCTGAATGTCGAGGATGAGACACGGCCCGCGTCGAACGCCGCGCCGGCGAAATCGGATTTGTCGATCTTCTTTGGGTACATCGGCTGGTCGATTGTGTACAACTCGGTGCTTGTGCTGATCATGATAAGATCGTTTCAAGTGCGGTGGCGGGTGGCGGATTGATGACTTAAGGCATTCTAGGCATTGGTGGTTAGCGGGGTATACAAATGCGAACGCTGGTGCGAAGTACAGTAGTGAGTATCTGACAGAACAGCAGATGCACGATGCACTGTTCGCCCTTCCGCAGGTATTACAAACACTTCTCGGCGATCATACGATTGTCGCTTACTACGGTTTGATGGCCCGTATTCATTCCAGTCTTTGTGACTTGCCGATGAAGGATCATACACAAGCAATCCAATACTTAATTGAGGATTCCGTCGAGCAGAAAATTGTGACACCGGGCGCAACGGACTTTTATTTCAAAGTCCCCGAGAAACGCCTCGTTGTTTTGTTTTGTCACGAAAGTGATATTCACTTTAGATGGGAACGATGAGGATTTGCTGAAGCGATTCATGGCGAGCGAGGCGTACAGCAAGTTCAGCTGGTATACGCAGGAGGAAGTGAAAAAATCGATGGGCAAAGCTTGACTACGTTCGCAATGCTGTGCGATAACGGCGAGAGACCATTCGCGGCACGGCAGCCGGTGAGAACATGTCATCTGCACCCACTATGAAGCGTCCGAAGACGCAGGACGAACGCGACCTGCTGCTCTATGATTCGCGTTTGCAACGGCCCGTCCGTGTGAAGACGCCGGATTTTGAGCGGGACGGGCGAATTCGGCACGTTATTTTTTCAGGGCAGTTCACGGTCCCGTTTTTAGAAGAGCTGGCGGGCATCGCGGATATGATCCGGCTGATGTCGAAGAGCCGGCCCGGGCAGGATTTTCTGATTAACCTGCTACCTCATAAGCGGGCGATGCTGTATTTCACGCAGCCGTCGACTCGCACGTTTCTGTCGTTCATGGCGGCTTGCCAGGTACTGGGGATGTCGTGCAATGAAGTGCGCGATGCGAGCACGTCGAGCGAAACGAAGGGGGAAACCCGGTTCGATTCAATTCGGATGTTCAGCAGCTACTTCGACGTTGTCATCATGCGGAGCCCGATCGCGCGGTTGGCGGAATCGTGCGCTTACCTGATGAACGACCTCGATTCGAGTGGCAACCGCAGTGTGCCGATCGTGAATGCGGGGTCGGGAGCGGACGAGCACCCAACGCAGGCACTATTAGATATATACACGTTGCAGCGGTCATTTCAGTTTGCAAATCCGAAGGACTCGCCGAGTGCGAGCAAGTTCGAGGAGCTACGCGAACGGAAGGGTTACGATGGCTTAACGAAGGGAATCTCACACAAGACGATCGGGTTCTGTGGCGACATTGGTCGCGGGCGAACGGTGCGATCACTGGCGATGCTGCTCGCCCTCTATGAGAATGTGCGACTAGTTTTCATCGCGCCGAATCACCCCAAGCTGGCGATGCGGGCCGATATGCGGGAGCGGTTGGCCGACCGTAATGTGCGGTTCTACGAAATGGATTCGTTCGAGGAAACGCTGGATGGGAAGCCCGTCATTGAGCAGCTCGATGCGCTGTACATGACGCGAATTCAAAAAGAACATAACGATCCGGCGGATGCGGCTTCGATGGCAGCGATCGACTTCTCGAAGTATTGTTTGACGCCGGAGTTCGTGGGGCGCATGAAAGAGTATGCCCCGATTTTGCACCCGTTCCCGCGGGATCAGCACTTCGGCGAGATTCCACCGGAAATTGATGACGATCCACGGGCGATGTATTTTCGGCAGGCCCGCAATGGGATGTGGATTCGGGCGGCGCTGCTGGCTCACGTGTTTGACGTGGACCGGTTGATTTCTCGTCATTTCTTGACGGAGTATGTTGAGCGGCACCATTACAACGACTAGGTGTGACGCGGGGTCATGGTAGCGCTGGTTGGTGCGAGTTTCGGAGAAACTCGCCTACGTAGGGCTGTTAAGCTTTGTGGCGTTTGCCGGTAGTGCGGGCCGCGGAATTCTGGCTGGTTCTTCTGACCACCGAAGATCGATTTTATGGAGGAAGAGATCGTAGACTCGTGCGCTGAAGGGATTGCGCCCATGTTGATTCGTCGTCCGTTCGCCGTCTTGGTTGTCGCAACTGCCGTTGCCGGATTGGCAACCGCTCAAAGCGCCCAGGCGACGGGCTGGTGGAACATGCCCGGCACCTTCTGCCAATGGAACGGTTGCGGATATGGCGGCGGTTATCATGCGCCGCTCGTATTAGGCCCGTTTACGCACGAATGTTTTGAAGGGCCGAACGAGGTCCGTATGCCGCAGGCGCCAAATCCTTACGCTTGTGCGCCATGTGGCGATGTTGAATACGGTCGGGCACGACCGGCGATGAGGCCGGCTCCGCAACAACAGCCGGAAATGGTGCAGCCAGCCGTGAATCCGGAAGCGAACCGGAGTTCGCTGATCTTTAACGCGCCGATTCAATACTAGCGCGGTTCCTGGTAGATTGGGCGAGTCGCGTTTACGGGCAAGACCGTAACGGCAATCGATTCGTCACCCCGAGGCCACCGTTGCAATCGTGTTCTGGTTTTTGGCCTTTTTATTTTGCGCGGCGGCCTTCTTCGTGTGGATGAGCGTGCGGCCGACGCTTGTTGCGCGTCGAACAGAACTGGCGCTGAAACAATTTGTGCAGCGGCGTGAGGCGCTCGAAGCGGGGTTTTTCCAAGCGGCATCTGCCAGTGGAAAACCGCGCGGGCTCGCGTGGAAGCAATGCTCGTTTCAGCAAGGCGTGGTGCTTGCTCGTGACCGAGGCAACGGGGATCTCGTTGGGCTGATGGGCGTCACGATTTCATTTGAAGCCATTGAAGGGGGCGGGATGGAAGACGTGGAAGCGGTGGGCAACCTGCGGGCGGCGACGGCGGTGTTTACGTACAGCAAACGGGAGTGGGCGACGCAGGGCAGGGTGATTTTTAATTTAGAGCCGCGAGAAGTGCTGACGCGATACAGCGATACGCTGGAAGCGGTTTGACGGAGTCACGCAGTTGGCCGCGCGCTCCGCTGCGCGTCGCGGCTAAACTTTGTGGTTAGATGTCTGTCGCGCCGCTGGGGATGCGCGAGGCGGCGAGTTGATGAAGTTGGCGGTGAACGAGTTCGATCACCGAGGCTTCGGGTGGATGCACCGTTCCGCGGGTGAGGGCGACCCAGGCCATTGGGTTTTCCCAGATGAGTTGCCGTGGTTTTTGAGTTTCGCGCGAGACGGGGCCGTACTTGCTGATAGCGGCTTCGCTGACGAGGTGGAACTTATCTGTTGGGAGCCAGGCGGCGATGCGGAAGAGTTTGCCATCGACGAATTCGTAGAGCATCAATTCGGCTTGGACACCGGCGACAGTTGGCGAATTGTTTTCTGATGGTAGATCGATGCGGGCGTGAATGATTCCTGCCCGTTGGTGCCACGGCTCGGATCGAAGTGACGCTTTGTTTGTGCCCCAGGCTGTATCTGAGCAGAGTGGCAGGCGAGTGCCACTTTCGCCGCTTCGCTCGTATTTTTGCTTGAACTCTTCGAGCGTCATTCCGAGTTTGTCGCCCTTGAGCTCGTAGAGCATTTCTTCCGCTGAAATTGTGACACTGCTGCCGGGGCCTTTTTTGCGGGGACCGTAACGCTGAGCGAAGCTGGCGACCAATTGAAGGAAGCGGGCTTGATTGATGTCTTCGGTCGCGATGCACTTCAGATCGGCGTCGGGGATGTTGGCGAGGTCGTAGGAAGCGTCGGGTGGCGTTGGGAATGTGAGTAGAATCGCACTTTGTTGGCGGCGAAAGATTTCGCGAACCATGGACTCGGGAGTTGCTTCGAAAAGGCCCGAAGACATACTGCCGCTTGCGCTGGCGGGGGCGTTCGTGCCGATGCCGCTCACGCTGGCCGGGCCACCTGGAACCGTGATGCGGTGGCCGCAGTGGATGCATTTCCCTTGTTTGCCCGCGAGCTCATCGGGGACGTGGAGCGTAGCTTTGCAACCAGGGCATTCGAGCTGAAGAGGCATTAATCACCGAGACGAGCGAGCGCGGACTTGCCTGTAAGCCGATGGCGCGTCCGCCGGTTGACCGGTCGGAGGGGACGGATCAAGAAATCGGCTACCGATGCAGCAAACCCGCCCAAACATTTAGTTTACATGGTGGGCGGAGTTTGCAAAACAGGGCGGCCGTTTTGCGGTTGCCGGCCAAATTAAGTCACGGAGCTTCGGACCTTAGTTCGCAAGTATCACTGCTCGATCACGCATTCTACCGGCAGGTGGTCGGAGTACCCGTTTTCGTGGAAGTCGTTCCGCGTGAAGCTTGCCGAAGGAATTTTTTTGGCGTTGGGAAATTTGGGCTGATAGAAGAGCTCTGGATACTCGAGCCGCTCGCTGCTGCCTTCTTTCCAGTGGAAGCCGGCGTGGTCGAGCAGGCCGGGAGAAATGAGGATGTGGTCGAGCATGTCCCATTTGCCTTTGTAGAAGAAGGTGCCGGAACCGGCTTCTTTGATCTTCGCCGTCGTATCGAACATGGTGCCTGCGGGCAAATTGTCGGACGTTGTGGCCGTACGGAGGCGGTCGCGAATGGATTCGTCGGTTGATTCATCGTTGAAGTCGCCGAGCATGATGATGTCGGCCTTTGGATCGGCGGCGAGGATTTCGTCGATGCGTTTGCGGGCGGTGTCGCCGGCCTTGTTGCGGGCCGCTTCATCGTGGAACCGCGACGGCCAGTGATCCATGAAGACGTAGAGGTCCTTGTCTTTGCGATGGAGTTTGGCTTCCACGATATCGCGGGTATCGCCGGCATCGACGTGGTGGAATTTCGAATCGGCGAGTGAGAAGACGGCGCTGTCGTAGATGATTGCGCAATCGATGCCGCGCTCGCTGGGTGAATCTTTGTGGACGATTTCGTACTTGCGGCCGAGCGACTGGAGCTTTTCGACCAGCATTTCGACGACTTTGCGATTTTCGACCTCGCAGATACCGAGGACATCGGGGCCTTTGCCGTCGTTCATCTTTTTGATGATGTTGGCGAGGTTTGTGAGTTTGGTGTCGAGACGCTCTTTGGTCCACTTCTTGGGCGAGTCAGGCGTGTACTCTTCGTCGCCTTTGACGTTGGGGTCGTCTTCGGTGTCGAACAGGTTTTCGCAGTTCCAGCTCGCGATCACTAATTCGTCGGCACGAGTTTGTGACACGTGGGTAAGAATGAGTGCGGCGAGAAGCGCGGTGGCGAGGTTGGTGCGAGACATCGTGTTACTCCGAGAATTGGCGGGCGGAACCTACGTTTGATAATACTCAGGTTGGGGTTGGTAAGGCTATGGATGACGATTGTGGCGCGGCGATTTGTGGCGCGGCTTCCTAGTTGCGATTGTGTAACGGCGTTGCCGCCGCCGCTGCGGCGAGGCATACTGGCTGCTGCGTTGGGTTGCAATTTTTCTGGCGGCGGACATCACTGAATCTGTGGCGGGCGATCTGGCTGAGAATGATGCGATCGGGCTGCGCGATATATCGTCGACGCAGTGGAAGTCAGGAATTGCCGCTTGGCTGGGATGGTTCTTCGACGGGCTTGATCTGCATCTATATACGATTGTCGCCACGCCATTTGTTGCGCAGCTTCTAAAAGCCAGTCAGACTTCGGACGCGGTACGCGACACCAGCTCGTGGATTCAAGCTTCGTTCTTAATTGGTTGGGCGTTGGGCGGCGGAATCTTTGGCCGGGTAGGAGATCGGTTGGGGCGCAGCCGAGCCTTGATGCTTACGATTCTCACCTACGCGCTGTTCACCGGTTTGTCGTATTTCGCCCAAAACTGGCAGCAGCTTCTGGTTTACCGTTTCTTGGCGGCGCTTGGGATTGGCGGTGAGTGGGCGGTCGGGGCTTCGATGCTCTCAGAGACGTGGCCTGCGAAGTGGCGACATTGGGTAGCCGCAGTGCTGCAAACGGGGGTGAACCTGGGCATCTTGCTGGCGATGTTGGCGGGATCGATTTTGATTTCGCTGCTGAAGTTGGAAGTCCGCACCGTGTTTTTAGTCGGCGTTCTGCCGGCTCTGTTGGTATTGTGGATTAGGCGCGCCGTGCCGGAGCCAATCGAGTGGCAAATCGCGAAGCGAACTGCGAGCGATAAGCAGCCGCGCTTCGTCGATTTGTTCCGCGGCAACGTGCGACGAATCACAATCGCGGCGATTTTGGTGTGTGCGACGTCGCTCGCCGGGCACTGGGCATTTATGTTTTGGCTGACGCAACACCTGCGGAATTTGCCCGATGTAGCGAGCTGGTCGGACGCGGAGAAAAGCCAGCTCGCGATCGCGGGGCTCACGCTTGTCGTAGGGGCGTCGACCGTCGGAAACTTTGTGGCGGCGGCGCTGGCCAAGCGCATTGGCTATCGTTCGGCCATTATCGTAATCTTCTTATGCTACTTCGCGACAATGTTTGGAGCGTACCGAGTACCGCAAAGTCACGAAAGCATGTACGCGTGGTTGCCGGCGATCGGAGTGTGTCAGGGAGTGTTCGCACTGTTCACGATGTATTTGCCACCGCTGTTTCCGACGTTGTTGCGCACGACGGGTGCGGGCTTTTGTTACAACATCGGCCGCATCGCGGCCGCGTTCGGGACTGTGTATCTTGGCTCGTTTGGCGATGCGGGGAATTATCGCATGGCGTTGCTCTACACAAGCTTTCTATTCGTGCCGGCGGCGGCATTTGCGATGCTGCTGCCGGAGTTGCCGAGGCCGCAAAAATCGCGATAGCAAGAGCGTAAACGCTGGCTTAGGACTTGAGCAGTTTACGCAACACAGTTTGTAGAATGCCGCCGTTGCGGTAGTAGTCGAGTTCGACGGGCGTGTCGATTCGGACAGTCGCTTCGAATTCTTTTTTTTTGCCGTCGGGCGAGGTTGCGACGACTTTCAGTTTTTGGCGCGGCTTGAGGTCGTCGCCGAGTGACGGAATTTCGAAGATTTCTTCGCCGTTGAGGCCGATCGATTCCCACGTGCTGCCGGCGGGGAGTTCAAGTGGTAACACGCCCATCATGACGAGGTTGCTGCGGTGGATACGTTCGAAGCTCGCGGCGACGACGGCGCGGACGCCTTGGAGGAACGGGCCCTTGGCAGCCCAATCGCGGCTGGAGCCGCTGCCGTATTCCGCTCCGGCGAGGATCACGGTCGGCGTGCCTTCGGATTTGTATTTCATTGCGGCATCGTAGATGGACATGGCTTCGCCATCGGGCAGATGGCGGGTGACGCCGCCCTCGGTGCCGGGGGCGAGCAGATTACGTATGCGGATGTTCGCGAATGTGCCGCGGGTCATTACGCGGTCGTTGCCGCGGCGAGCGCCGTAGCTGTTGAAGTCGCGCGGCTCAACGCCTAGCGAGATTAGATATTTGCCGGCGGGGCCATCCTTCGCGATCGAACCTGCGGGGGAAATGTGATCTGTCGTTACCGAATCACCAAAAGCGGCGAGGCAGCGGGCAGCTTTGATTGGTTGAATTGGGCCGGGCTGCGGCGCTAGGTTTTCTAGGAATGGGGGTTCTTGAATGTAGGTGCTCTGCGAGTCCCAATCGTAGAGTTGTCCTTCGCTGGTTTTGATGGCGTTCCACTTCGGGTTTTTGTTCCAAACATCGCCGTACTGGTTTTCGAACATCTCGGGTAACACGCTTTGTTCGACAACGGATTGAACTTCGGCGTGCGTTGGCCAGATATCGCGGAGGTAGACTGGTGAGCCGTTTGTGCCAGCGCCGATGGGTTGTCGTTCGAAGTCGATGTCGGTGGTGCCGGCGAGGGCGTAGGCGACAACGAGCGGTGGGCTCGCCAAATAGTTGGCTTTCACGTCGGGGTTGATGCGGCCTTCGAAGTTGCGGTTGCCGGAGAGAACACCGGCGACCACGAGATCGTTTTTCTTGATGGCGTCGGAGATTGGTTCGGGCAGGGGGCCGCTGTTGCCAATGCACGTGGTGCAACCGTAGCCGACGGTGTAGAAACCGACTTTTTCGAGGTAGGTATCGAGGCCAGCCTTCTCAAAATAGTCGGTGACAACACGGGAGCCGGGGGCGAGGCTGGTTTTAACGTGTGGCGGTACGGTGAGGCCTTTTTCGACCGCTTTTTTGGCTAGCAAGCCGGCGGCGACCATAACGCTCGGATTGCTCGTATTCGTGCAGCTGGTGATGGCGGCGATAACGACGTCACCATGCTTGATGTCGAACTCTTTCTTGTCCCATTTAACGGCAATGCCGCTGAATCCCGGATCGGGAGCCGCAGGGGTTGGGTGCGCGGCGTGTTTGGGCTCGATTTTGTGGCCGCCTTCGCCTTCCCAGCGGCCTTCAGGCGAGCCGTTCGTGATATCGCGTTTGCCGTAGACCGTGGTGAGCGCTTCGCGCCACGCGGGCTTCATATTTGATAGTGCGATCCGGTCTTGGGGGCGTTTCGGGCCGGCGAGACTTGGTTCGACCTTCGACAAATCGAGGCGGACAACCTTTGTGAACGTTGGAATGGGTGCATTATCTGTGCGAAAGAGGCCTTGCTCTTTGGAGTAACGCTCCACGAGGTCAACTTCGCCTTTGGTGCGACCGGTTTGGCGCAGGTAACGCAGCGTTTGTTCGTCCACAGGGAAGAAGCCCATCGTGGCGCCGTATTCGGGTGACATATTGCCGATGGTGGCGCGGTCGGCGACGGCCATCGTCGAAACGCCGGAACCGAAGAATTCGACAAACTTACCGACGACTTTTTCCTTGCGGAGGATTTCGGTGACCGTGAGAACGAGGTCGGTCGCGGTCGCGCCGGGCGGGAGTTTGCCTGTGAGCTCCATGCCGACGACTTCGGGTAGGAGCATGTAGATTGATTGGCCGAGCATGACGCCTTCGGCTTCGATGCCGCCTACACCCCAGCCGACGACGCCGAGGCCATCGATCATGGTGGTGTGACTGTCGGTACCGACGCATGAGTCCGGGAAGGCGACCGGACCCTTGGCGTCGTTGCCCATGAACACTACCTTTGCCAGGTATTCGAGATTTACCTGGTGGACGATGCCAGTGCCGGGTGGGACGACGCGGAAGTTGTTGAATGCCTTTTGACCCCAGCGGAGGAATTCGTAGCGCTCGCGGTTGCGCTTGAATTCCATATCGATGTTGAGGTCGAGCGCGTCGGCTGAGTTGAAGTAGTCGACTTGCACGGAGTGGTCGATCACTAGGTCGACCGGCACAAGTGGATTGATCTTTTTGGGATCGCCGCCTAAGCGCTTCATTGCGGAACGCATTGCTGCGAGGTCGACGACGCACGGGACGCCGGTGAAATCTTGTAGGACGACACGGGCGGGCTTGAACGGGATTTCAACTTGGGCCGGCGAGGCGGCCTTCCACGCGGCGAGGGCTCTTACATCGTTTTGCGTGACCTCGTAGCCGTCGCAGTTTCGTAGGAGCGATTCAAGCAGGACGCGGATCGAGTAGGGGAGGGCAGTGATATTGCCGAGGCCGGCATCTTGCAGCTTTGAGAGGCGGTAGATAGCGGCTTTGCCGCTGCCGGTGTCAAAAGTGTCGCGGGCTTGGAAGGGATCAAATTCGGTGGCGGTGCCCATGTCGGCGTCCTTGGTGAAACGTGGCGGCCATCCGATCGGGCCGCTCTCGGCAATGAATTGTAGCGGAGAAAATATTGCGAATAAACGGCCGCTAAGGGCGTCTGAAAGCGTCGCGTTTGTAAGATTTGCGATTTTGAACCGCAGCAGGGCGAGGCGTGTCTGTGGGAGGACGCAGCGGACGGTATACGGGCCGCGAAATAGGTAGCCGGATTTAGCCGCTCGCCCCGCTTCGTTTATGCAGTAGTTTCTCTGAGGTTTTCGGCAGCGAGGCGAACTCGGTATTCGCCCAAAACAAGAGGTCAATGTCTATGCTTAGCGCAACCAAACAGCCATCGTCAGCCCCTGGAAAAGACGGTACAATGCGTGGGAAATCAGTGAAAGAAATCACGGACGACAGGACATTCATGAACGAGCGCGTTTTGAATTTTTCAGCGGGCCCCGCGGTTTTGCCGGAACCGGTGTTGGCAGAAGCGCAGCAGGATCTCCTGGCGTTGCCGGGCGTCGGAGCGTCAATTCTCGAGATTAGCCATCGAAGCCCGACGTTCGAAAAAATCATTGCCCAGGCTGAGGGGAATTTGCGTAAGTTGTTGGGGATTGGCGATAACTATGCCGTCCTCTTTCTGCAGGGTGGTGCTCGGCTGCAGTTCTCGATGATTCCCATGAACTTGATGGGCGGCGGTCGTCGGCTGTGCAACTATCTGGTGACGGGTTCTTGGAGCAAGTACGCCGCGCAGGAAGCGGTAAAGTTCGGTGAGGCGAAGGTCATTTGGGACGGCAAGTCGACCAATTACGACCGGTTGCCCGCGAACACGGACCTTAACGTCGATCAGAAATCCGCGTTTTTGTATTATGCGTCGAATGAGACGATTCAGGGCGTGCAGTTCAAAGACGAACCAAACGCGGGTGAAGTGCCGCTCGTTTGCGATTCGTCGAGCGACTTCTTGAGCCGGCCGATTGATATTAATAGGTACGGCCTCTACTACGCCTGTGCTCAAAAGAATGCCGGGCCGGCGGGCTTAACCGTTGTAATCATTCGCAAAGATTTGCTGCCGCGAAGCAGTGAGAGCTTACCTGGCTATCTCAACTTCCACACGCACGCGGAAGCGCAGTCCTTGTGGAATACGGCACCCACGTTTGGGATTTATATTCTGATGTTGGTGACGAAGTGGTTGATCGACCAAGTTGGCGGCTTGGAGAAAATGGAGACTCTCAATCGCAGCAAATCGAAGCTGTTGTACGATGTGATCGACACGAGCGATGGGTTCTACACAGGCCATTCGCAACCAGCTTGGCGGTCGATGATGAACGTGTCGTTCCGCCTGCCAAGCGAGGAATTGACCAAAAAGTTTGTGGATGGAGCCGAAAAACGGCGAATGACGGATTTGAAGGGCCATCGTTCGGTCGGTGGCATTCGGGCGTCGCTGTATAACGCCATGCCGGTTGAAGGCGTGGAAAAGCTACGCGATTACATGGTGGAATTTCGCAAAGAGAACGCGAAATAAAGATAGGCCTTGGATCAGAGGATACAGGATTAAATGGTCGCTACCGAAAAATCCGTCCCAAAAAGCGTTAAAGGATCAAAGGCTCCGAACTCCAAAACTTCGCAGTCATCAAAAATGGCCCGCGTCATCGTACTCGACACGCTTGCTCCGGAAGGCCTTGAGTTGCTTAAGGCTGCACCGGGTATTGAATTTGATGTCCGTACGGGTTTGAAGGGCGATGACTTGCGCCAGGCGCTGACCGAGTATGAGGGTGCGATCTGCCGTAGCGGTGTGAAGATTACGACGGATGCGCTGGAAGGCAATCGCCGGTTGAAGGCGATCGTGCGTGCGGGCGTGGGGACGGACAATATCGACAAGGAAGCGGCGACGAAGCAAGGCATCGTCGTGATGAACACGCCGGGCGGTAATACGCTAAGCACGGCCGAACATACGATTGCGCTACTGCTCGCGCTTTCGCGAAATATTGCCCCAGCGTTTCAAAGCTTGCGGGAAGGCAAATGGGACCGCAATAAGTACATGGGTACCCAGGTCGCTGGCAAAACGATTGGCATAGTGGGACTGGGGCGGATCGGCGTCGCGGTTGCAAAGCGGGCGCGGGCACTGGAGATGAACGTGCTCGGGTACGATCCGTTCATGTCGAAGGAACGAGCCAAGGAATTGGGGATCGAGCCCGTCGAAACGGTTGAAGCGATGTTGCCGCGCGTCGACTACTTCACGGTGCATACTCCGCTTACGGAAGAAACGCGCGGCTTGATTGGTCACGCTCAGCTTGAGAAACTCAAACCGGGAGTCCGCTTGATTAATGCGGCACGCGGCGGCATTTATGAGGAGGCCGCCCTGGCTGAAGGACTTAAGAGCGGAAAGATCGGCGGCGTTGCTCTTGATGTTTACGCGACGGAGCCATGTACCGACAGCCCGCTTTTTGGTCTGCCGGGAGTGGTGTGCACGCCTCATTTGGGGGCGAGTACCGAAGAAGCCCAGACGCAGGTTGCGGTGGAAGCCGTCGAGCTAGTCGTTGCATATTTGACGACGGGTGCGATCCGGCATGCGGTAAACGTGGCGTCGCTCGATCCGCAAACGTTGGCGTCACTCCGCGGCTATTTGGATGTGGCCTACCGACTGGGCATTTTGCTCGCCGGGATGGAGACGGGCGGATTGCGGTCTTGCCGCGTACTTTACCGCGGCGAAATTGCAGAGAAAGAAACAAAGATTCTTACGTCGGTGTTTGCTGCTGGTCTATTGCAAGGAGCACTCGATCAAGAGGTGAATTTGGTCAACGCTGAGTTGGTTCTTAAGCAGCGGGGCATAAAGTTGACCGAAGAATCGCGGAGCGAAATGGGTTCGTTTCGGTCGTCGATGACGGCGGAAGTCATATACGACCATGCACAACACAAAGCAGCAGCCACGATCTTTGGCCAGAACATGCCGCGGTTAGTTTCACTCGATGACCGACGGCTGGAGGCTTACCTTGATGGCCGGTTGCTTGTTTTCCGGCATCATGACGAGCCTGGCATTATTGGGGCGGTGGGAACTGTTTTTGGCGAGCATGGCGTCAACATCGCACAAATGGCAGTTGGCCGCGACGCACCTGGCGGCGAGGCCGTGGGCGTGTTGAATCTTGATAGCGAACCATCTGCCGAGGCCTTGGCGGAAGTGCGGCAATTGCCGGCTATTACGTCTGCGATCGTGCTTCGTCTGCCGCCGGCCGGGCAATTGCCGAACTGGCTGGCGAGTTAATCGAGATTTTGTTGATCAAATGTCAGGCAATTGATGTTTGACCTTCTGAGGCCGCAAAGGCGGTATAGGCGGCAAAGGGCGCTCGCTACCGCTGTTTTTTGCGCCGGACGCGCCGGTCGTAAGCTTTTCACACGCGCCAGTGGCTCCGTTCCGAGTCATTTCGGTTGGCGAATCGACCCAATCGCAGCCGATCTGTAGGGGACACCGATGACCGAGAGGGGGTGGGGAAATGTTTGAAGCGCATTCATCGTGCGCCAACATTGCGTGCTATTTTTGAGAGACGTCAGACCTTCTGTATCCGTCCGACCTTAACCCTCCGCTCGTAGCAAGAAGTCATGAGCACAGCCACCCCCGCCCGCCCGCTGTTTGATCAAATCTGTGACGCGCTGACGACAAGTCCCCACGTTCCATTTCATGATGTGCGTGTCGAAGCCGCGGACGGCCGCGTTATTTTGAAGGGGAGCGTCCGAACGTTCTTCCAGAAGCAGATGGCTCAGGAAGCCGTGCGGCGGGTTGACGGCGTGCAGCAGATCGAGAATTTGCTGCAAGTCAATTGGGTTTAAGAAGTGCGGCTGCGGCCGCCTACTGTTCCACCCGGCCAAAGCAAACGAGGCACATGTCGTCGCTTTGATCGTAACCGTCCACGAATTTGTGGACGTCTTCTAAGATGTGCTGGCCGAAGTCGACGACGCTGACGGCCGGACAGCTCAGCTCCTTTTTCAGCCGATCGATGCCGTAGAGCTCGCGCTCGTTGTTCATTGCCTCGCTGAAACCATCGGTAAAGATGGTGAGGACGTCGCCGGGCTCAACTTTGTGGGTGAAAGCTTCGTATTCGAATTCTTCGGAGACGCCGAGTGGCAGGCCGGCGGCTTCTTCGCCGATCTCGGAGACATTGCCATCGTGCCGCCGTAGGAGCGGCGCCATGTGTCCGGCGTTTACGATCGTCAATTCGCTAGTCGCCGGATTGAGGACGGCCGCCAACATTGTGACAAATCGATCTTGCCAATCGTTGCGGGCAAAACCTTCATTGATTCGCTGCAGTGCCTTTGCCGGATCACTTTCGCTAGCGAGTAAGAAGCGGACATCTGCCGAGAGCCGGGCCATGAGAAGCGCGGCGGGAACACCTTTGCCGGCGACGTCGCCGACAATCACGGCGTAGCGCCCACCCGGCAGCTGGACATAGTCGTAATAGTCGCCACCGACCTGTCTGGCTGCCTGGTAGTAATCAAAGAAAAAGTAGCCAGGCACTTGTGGTGGTTTGCTAGGTAGCAGCGCGCGCTGCATCCGGCGGGCAAGTTCAAGATCGCGCTGCATGGCGCGCTGCGCCATGACCTGCTCGTGCATTTTGGCATTATCGATCGAGACGGCCGCTTGGCTTGCCACGGTCGCGAGCACTTCCAAGTCTTGATCGGTGAAACGCGCGCGTTGGTTAAGCGTATCGATTTGGATAACGCCCAGCGGCTCGCCATCGAGTCCAATCATCGGCGCAGATCATCGAGCGAATCGAGAAATCGGCGATGCTTTGAGCCATGCCAAAGCGTTCGTCGCTGGCGGCATCGGCGGATAGGATGGCCTTCTTGTTTTTCATTGCCTCTTCGACAATTGTGCGGCTGATTCGCATGCGCTCTTCGCCGCCAGGGCGACGGCTTTTATCCGCCACGACGACCGGCGGGCCGTCGGCGTGCGGCTTCATAACGACAAAACCCCGATCGGCCTGTACGAAAATCTTGAACAAGCTGTCTAGTAATTTGGGGAGAATGTCTTCGACGGAAACAGCTCGCGCGAGCCCATTAGAAATCTCCATCAATGCTGCCAGCTTCACCTCGGGCTTGGCCGAGAGGCCCCAGCTTGCGGAGCCGCCGCTTACATCAAGTGTTGCCATCACGCTGCCGCGGCTGGCCGAAGTGCGGTCGTCGACGAGATCGGTGATCGACGATTCTTCCAGATTACGAAGGGGATTCAGCAGCGCGGGGCTGTGGCCGGTGTAGAAGCGAAACTCCTGGTCACAGATTAGGAGCCGGTCACCTTCGCCGAGCGGGCTCCGTTCGGTCAGTCGATTATCGTTAAGAAACGTGCCGTTGCGGCTCTGCAAATCCTCGATGAAATAGCTGCCGCGCTCGCGGAGAATTGCGGCGTGTCGCCTGCTGACGGCGGGCACATCAAGCGGGACTTCACAATCTGCGCTGCGACCGATTACGGAGCGGTCGCCATCGATTTCAAAACGCGTGCCGGGCGCGTTTCCCTTGACTATTTCAAGTATTGCCATGCGAGTAACCGCCGGATCGAACAGAGAGGATCGCTTTCAACGCATCGATCACTGGCGCGGGAGTCGCGCGAATACGAACGATCGAATCCATGCGGAAGAAGCGATAACGAACCGTTATTTTACGGGGCGTTTTGGCATAGCGTCAACGGTTTGGACCAATCGGCGCACTTACTGACTCAGAGCAGCGAATGGAAGGGATACGATTGTGCCGGTATTGACCTATGCGAAAGTGGGGCGTAACGTAGCGCTAAGCTGCAGCGGCGAAAGTTGCCAGAGCTTTTTCGCGCTAATCTTTCCTGTTTGAAGGCATTTTTGGGGAATGGTGTAACGGTAGCACTACGGACTCTGACTCCGTCAGTCTAGGTTCGAATCCTAGTTCCCCAGCTTCAAAATCAAGTGTTTTTTGAATGCCTTTTAATAAACGCGTGTGACAGAAATGTACAGAGACACGTGTTTCTTGAGTTTTCGCCGAGTGTTACCTCTGCTGTTGTTACCCGGCTTTCGCGACCGCAGCCCACAGCACATCGGCGGTCGCTTGCGCCTCCACGCCCACGTAGTATTTCATCGTCGTGGTGATGTCCTCATGCCGCATGAGCTGCATGAGAATCTGCGGCATAACTCGCGCGCCCACCGCTGGCCGAATGCCCGGCGAAGATCATGGGCACTGGCCGTCTTGCCGGTGTCCACGTTGACCTTCACACCGGCTTTCTCGCCGATACGTGCAGATCATGTCGGAGACATGTATCTAGCCGCATTTCGCCGGCGTATCGTTTGCGTCGCCGCTGCAACTGAAAAACCGGGCCATGCCGTTCATCGTCTGGCGTCGCGAGCAGGAACTCGGCGAACTCAGGTGCAATCGGCAAAAGCCGGTCCCGGTTCGCCTTTGTCCAACTCCGCGGGAATTACCAGCATCGGCCGTTTGCCGCTCAAGTCCACCTCCAAGCACTTGCCGTCGGGGCAATCGTCACGGTCCCAATACAACGCGATGGCTTCGCCTAGCCGCAACCCTGAATGCCACAAGCCCTCTAGCAGCCGTTTCCACGATGGTGCCGACCTCGGCCCCGACGACGGCTTCCACGTTGGCGAGCATCCGTTCATACTCTTCGCCGGTGATCGGTCGGCCTTTCATCGTCTTGGCGCCGCTTACCCGTTGCTGGCGGGGGAGTTTGGGTATCGCCGCCAGATAGCCCCAATCAACCGCGTACACAGCGCCGCGTGCAAGTGGGCCAGATAGCTGCCGATGGTCGAATCCGCCAACCCTGCCTTGCGTTGCTTTGTGACGTAGTGGCTTAGCCGTTCGCTGGTAATGTCGCGGACGCGCGCTGGGTTGATATGCTCCTCGATGCCATCGAAACAGTGCCGATGCGGAGTAGCGTTTTCGGTGCCAGATTGCAGCGACTTCGCTTTCATACTTGTCGCGGAACTCTTGCCACGTCACTCGCGACGCGACTTGAAGCGGCCGTTCCGCAATTCGTCCTGCCACACGGCAGCCCGCCGATCGGCTTCTTTTGTTATCCGCGGGTCCCGTGTCGACTTCGCAACGTGCCGCCCGGTGTACGGGTCGGGGTAACGCATCACGAGATTTTCCCGGTCGGGGTACTTCACTACGTGAACTCGGATTTCGTCGCTCATTGTGTCCTCGAATATTGTTGTTTCCAAAAGTCGGCCGGGTCTGATTCTTACGGGATCCGGAACTTGGAATTCCATTAGTCTTAATCCGCCACGGCAAAGGTTGTCCCGGTCCTCCTCTAACGAATACCGAATAATGCTGGTCACGTAATCGAAGTCGATTTCGCGAGTGCCTGCCCACGCTTGCATTATGTTTGCCAAGTAGGGCGTTGCGGATCGGTCGCGGCAATGCGCATAGCTGCTGTTCGTTGTGGCTTACAGATGAGCCAACAATTCGGCACGATATTCTGCGTCCATCATCATCCCTTTCATAAAAGCCCCCGGCCGCGGGCGCAGGGGTCGTGTGGTTAAACCGTTTCGGTTTGTTCTTGTGCTTCGACCTGATCGGCTTCCGGGCAGTCGCCGGCCTCTTCGGCGGTGAGGCGAGGAATGATTGCTGTAGCAGTTAAAGCGGCGGTTTGTAGCGGCGTACCCTTTCGCAGCGTACTTTTAATGACAGCCAGTCCAGAAAACTGACATATTCTGGCCGCGCCGGGCTTTGGGTTGGCGGCAGTGGGGACGTGGCGATAGACAGCGTGATGGCGATTGCCGGGTGCTCAGCAATGTGCTGCTCAACCTCATCGAGCGAGTAAAAGATCTTTTGCCCGCTGCCATCGAGCCGATAGGCTATGAGGCACTGCCCGTTATCCGTAACGCTGGTTTCAATTCTGTCGATCCCGGCTGCCGAGCAGTTGGCTAGCCTTTTTGATTTCGTCATGCGTCATCTTTTACCCTTTCGTACTCACATTCAGCGACAAGTCGTTTCACATAACCAGTCGACGCTTGGGGTGGGAGCTGCGTCACGAAGCCTTGTACCCTCTGCCGCAACTCCCATCGAATCCGGCAAACGACAAGCGGCGGAATTTCGTTACCCTCGATTCGGATAATATCGCCCACGTGCGGGCGACTTGGCAAAATAAAATCCATCGAGCAGTAGTCGATTTCGCCGCCGCCAGGGGGAACAAAGCACAAAGAGATTTCCATGATTGCTTTCGCAGCCACCAGAGGGCGCACAAAAAAAGCCAATAAGCCCGGTAATGCGTTAGTAAGCGGCGGACCGCCGGCACGCCTTGCTCCCCGCCTTCGCGGATCACAACTTGAACGTGCACACACACTACCGGGCTTATTGGCCCTAATGCGAAACATCAGACCGTTTTCCGCGGGACTCTAGCCCGATCGCAACGTCATTCATGCGACCACGTAATTTTGCCGTTACGCTCCGAAAATGTTAACTTCACCAAAAATGGCAGCCACCATTCGCCGTCTAAAGCGTTCCGACGCCTCGGGTCGACCTTCATACGTCCGATCTACGTCGCAGCCGCCTGCCGCTCATTCAGCCATTCAACAATCGGCGCTTGCAGCCGCTCGTGGAGCTTTTTCGCATCCTCTGTACTGGCGTTGACCGCCCCACACAACGCAGCGACATTGGCCCCTAACGCAGTTGCCATCGTGATCGCGGCCTTCTGACTCGTCAGGTCGTACCGCTCGGTCATGCTCGGCATCATGTCGGCCAGCGTGTTCGCTCGCGCAACTTGGTAGGTTTCCATCGCTGCAGCGCTCGGCTTCTGTCCGCCGCCTTCCAAGTATTCGACTCTCGCCCCACTCTGGCAGTCGTAACGCAAGGTAGTACCACGCCACGCGATCTTGGATGTCCCATTCAGGTTGCATTCACTCGGAACACGTCGACGCGGGCTTCGCGCACAGTGGCGAAGACGGACCGCCGTTTCGATGTCCGGTCGCGATCATTGCTGTTGCCACCGGTCTACCCTCACTCTCTTCCAAAGGAACTGCCGCACGTGAGCCACATCGATGTATTACGACGTCGGAATATGGCACAAGCGCCAATGGTGTTCTAAAAACCGCCGTGTCGGAGATAAGGGCCGAGCCCGGCGGCCGTGTCGCGGCGGCCGAAACGAGCGGCATTCCCGCGGGAGGTACGTCCTACTCGTCGATCACGGCGGCACGCGCCGTTGCAAAATCCTGGTAGTTCGCGCAACTTCGCTTTCGGCAGCTTTGATCATTGCAGGCGAAGTTTTCAACAACGTGTTTTGCAAAATCCTTAGCCGATTTTCTGCCGTCGTGTTTTCGAACTCGGTTAGCTCCAGTTTCGCCAGCAGCTTCGGGTTGCCCAATTTAATGAGGTCGCTTTCCGTCGGTTCAATTCCGGTGGAGCATTTCAACGCGGCTTCGACCCTCTCAGTTTCCAGTTGCTCTAGCATCTGGTCTTGCTCGGCAATCGCAGCTTCGAGCCGCAAATTCAAACCGCGAAGTTCAATCAGCTTTCGTTTCCGGTCCTCTTCCAGCACCGCATCCTGCGGCTGGCGAGACAGTTCGAATCCATTTGTTGCTGTTGGATTTTGCACAAGCGCCGCTTGATCGGAGCACAGTGCGCCGCGTGATCGGCGGCAAGTTGTTCCTTGCGATCGTTGCAATCGCACCATCGCTTCGATGATGGCGAGCCGTCGCTGATTCGCTAATCGGGAGCGCACGACAATGGAGCGTGCGATCTTCGCGAACCTCAATACGTTTCGCGTCCGTCAATTCTTTGGCCGCCGCGATTGCATGCCGCAAATGCTGGCCAGCCAGGTAACCTGGTCGCTGAGAATTTATGAAGTCGGCGGTTGGCCGCCAATTGTCGGTTTTCTGCAAAATCATCCTGAATCGTTTCAACATCAAGACTCATGCTCTTTCATCCTCTCGCTTACTGCTTCAGAGTTTGATCGCATCCAGCTTTGCAGAGTTGTGACGCCACCTGCGCGGTGAACTCTTGCGGCAGCGTCGGCCTCTGCGATCTCATCCGAACGTCATATCCTGAGTCAACAAGCAGGCGCTGCCGAAAGCTTTCCAGTAACCGAATAGCACGGCGACAAGTCGTAACGGTCACCGAACGCGAGACCGGTCTAACGGTAGCACAGTAGCCAGCAATCGCGGCGGCTCTCCACCACCACAAGTGCAACACGCGCAAGTGGAACTGCTTGTCATGGTGCAGGAAGCCATACGCGGCCAGTCAGGTTGTTCGCCGTAAGGATCGGGGTCTGGGCTCCAAGCGTCGATTTGCCGCTCGCATTCAGGCAAGATGAATCTCCGGCAGTGACGATTACATCCGCAATCGGGCGGGAGGCGAGGAAGCAAGTGCGCTACCTCGTGCAACATGACACACTCACATCTACGCACAATAGACTGCCATCGACGAAAACAACTACTGGCCCCCGGTCCTTCAGCCATTCGCCTGATTCTTCCAAGTACTTTCTGAGCACCGGGCACGGACCGTTTACGGCAACGGCGTGGATTCCGTCGGCGTCGTATCCGGACGGGGACGGGGGGAGAAAGTCACATACAACGGTCGTGGCCTTAGATCAGGCACGATATGAATCGCAAGAATTCTTTGATTCGGCAGAGTATTTCGGGGCTACTCACATTGAACACTTCCACCGCCTTACCGGGGCCAACGCATCGACACGGCGCGACGAACCAATCTGCGCTCGCCGCTGATTCTGTGACATCATTCGCGGGCAGTCCCTCGGGATTGTCGACTGGAACTACAATCGCGAAAAACTGCCGGCCTGATTCGACGTCTTCCACAAGTTTCTGAACGCCATTAACTTCGTCGATCTCGTACGCGTCGCCGTCAATCCCGATTAACATTTTCTAGCTCCTTCGGTTGCCGTACTTGCGGCGGTTCCATTCCCATCAACTTGCGATGCCCTCGTCGCTCTTGCGAATCTTCTCCGCCCGCTCTGACTCGGCTTTGGCGTCAAAGTCCTCGGCTAGCTTCAAAGTGTTCACCAGGATATTGGCGAGACTGTCGTTTTCAATCGTCAGGATGTCGCCTTCGTGGGGAGGCTCTTGGCTGTTTGGTCCGTTCGGGATTCCATACGTGGCCTGATCTTCCAGGCCGACGTTGAGTCGAAAGATTAACTTGCGTGCCATTGCTGTTTCCTTTGGTTGAGGTGTGTCGGTTCGTTCTCATTGAAATTACCAAACCACCATTCAGGTCTTGCCAGTCGCTGGCAGCGTCAGGGTCGACGACTACGAGAAACGGCTTCGAACATCTTTTGCAAATACAGCGGCGAGTGATTGAGCCATCGGCCTCGGTCAACGTCCGAATGATCTGGTGTCTGTTGTGCCGGCAATGCGGACACATCGCCCGCGGGGCAGGCGCAACAAACACCATCGGTACGCTGCTCCAATCAGCCATCGACCTTTGCCCCCGCCCGTCGCTCGCGATACTCAGCCCATTCGGAAGTGGTGAGCCACAGGCCAGCGGACATCGGAATCCCCAGCTCGCCGGCTTGCGACGGCTTCCATTCGTTTCGCTGATCGAGAACTTCGCGAACCACGGCGTCATATTCGCGGCTAAGCTGATCGTCTTCTTCGAACGGCTGATCCGGCTCGGGCGGGGCTAACTCCAACGCTCGCCGTCCGCTATCGGTCAACCGCCACCCGAGCGTGCCGCGGGTATCCGTCTTCGTAGTGATAAATCCGGCTATCAAGAGCGGCATCGCTTCCATCGCAAACTGCGTGGCCGGCATTCCATCGGTGGAATTAAACGGAAACCCGACGACGTGGTGTTCGATAATATGCTGTTCCTGATGCCGCACTTTCGGGTCGTCGTGCAGGTCGACCATGTTCGCCAGGATTGGCCAGGCTTCCGCGATAGTATGCAACCCGAATAGAGTCAGGCACGCCCACACGCGACGTAGGCTCACTCCAGTTCGCTGCGTTGTCGCCTTGCCGCGGTGAATGCGGATTAAGCCGCTCGACTGCAAACGCTTCAACGTGAGATGACCACGCTGACGGTCGCCGCCTTCGCCACCGATGAGCCATTGAACGCCCTCAGTCGGGTACAGGCGGCATCCAGGACGGCCGCTAGGTTCCCTTGGCCGGGAATGTTGCGGCACGGCCAGAACGTCGCATCCACTGTGGCAACGATCCGCATGAGCATTTGTTTGTCGTCGGTGTTCATGGCTTACCTAGACGGAATGACGTTCCTTGGGGCGGTAACTTACCGCGATGGGGGCAGGTCGAAGGTCAGCAAAAACGCTTGGAAGGACCCGTAAAAGTGCAAAATATGCCTATTTTTAAGCTGTTTCTGAGCGTATAGTTTTTCACGTTGCACGGCCGAATATCGCATTTCTTGCTGAAACATCATGTTTTCCAGTGTCTGCAAAGGGCTTGAATCAAGGGGTTTTCACCATCCGACGTCGGCCAACCCGGCGTATCGTTGCCGTTCCTGCTCGAACCAATGCGCCATGAGTTGCTCGTCGCGTCTAGTCTGAACCAACTTCGATGGCGCGTGTTGGCCACCGAGGTTTGCAACGGGACGAACAATCGTGTTTGGATTGGTACTCACTTCATGTTGCATCGCAGCAGCACCGGGACACCTCTTATAGAGGTGTGTCCCGTTGCGTGCGGCTTGCATCGGGATGGTGTTCGTTCCCGTTGCTCCGTCCCGTTGCGTCCCGTTGCGACTTTGGGATACTCCGACTCGTAATTGGTAGGCTTCATAGCTACGATTATTTCCTTTCTTGGTGGTTGTCGGTTCGATCATCTTGTCGCGTATGAGTGAAGCGAATGCCGGCTCGAATCGGCCGCCGCCAAAACCCGCGGCGTTCCTAATTTCGGTTTTTGTGCCGGTGGTTTCTGGCATTCCCGCCAACACCTCGCAGATAGCTTTGCGGTCACCTTCCAAGCGTTCGGCGTTGCCTTGATGTTTCGCTTGTTTCTTGCGTTCGTCGGCCGCCACGCCAGCGCCAGCGGCGTCGGTTATGTCGAGTCCCCAGCGTCGGCCGCCAACGTCATCGATCTTGCCTTCGCTGACGTCGACCGCCCACAGCGACGAATGGCCCGCACTACCGCCCAGCGACAGCCACAGGCGATGCTCGCCGGTGCCAGGCTCATACCGTTCGCGACGATTAACGAGCCACCATTGCCGGGCAAACTCTGCGTGCCCTGCCCATGCCAAGTCTTGCAGTTCGATCGGCTCGTAAGGATCGCGGCCGGTGTTTCGTTTCGAGTGGTGACAAATCACAGGCGTTATCCCCAATGGCTGGCAGACCTCGACCCAATTGCGGAGTAATTCACCTGCGCCATGAGGTTGCCGGCATCG
Organism: uncultured Planctomycetota bacterium; assembly: GCA_963733705.1. GTDB lineage: Bacteria > Planctomycetota > Planctomycetia > Pirellulales > Lacipirellulaceae > JABDGM01. The sequence goes on from CAVTEJ010000004.1 coordinate 136,003, forward strand.
GCGCTCGGCATAGCGAGATAGGCGGGATCCAAAAATAGAATCTCAACTCCTTCATCCCGTAGAAGTTTTTCCAGCCCTTCCATGTGGTCCGCGCTGCCAAACTTTGGAAGGTCAGGCGACCAAATTAGATTGTTTAGGTCCGCCAGATTCAGATTCGCGGCCGAACTAATTCGATGGGCGGTTTCCTGAATTGTGCCGAGTCCACTTTCACCGCTCATCACCAGCACGCGCCGTGGCTTGTGTACTTTGAAGCGACCAAGAAAAAATCCGCCACTCGCTAAACTGATCGCGCCATCGATGAGGATGGAAGTTTTTAGGGCTTTCATCGGTCCACCGATTTCTAGCGGTTGCCCTAACACCATCGCGCCTTCAATTGCAAACTCGATTGAGTAGTCGCCGCTCGCCAGCTCGGCTGACGTAATTCGCTGATATGTGATTTCCTTCCGTTCGTGCGTTTCGGTCGATGAGGTGCGCAATGCGCACCTGAATCGTCTCGATACTCAGACGGCCGCAAATCCTTCATACCGGGCCGATCTTCCTTCGGCGGCCGCGGCGTGCCGTTAACAAGAGCGCTTCTCACGCATTGCAGCAACTCTTGCTCGGTGAGCGGTGGACTGTTGCGGTAGTTCCAGGTCGTGAGCAGAGACACAATTTCCGTCTCGCCTAAGCCAAATCCGGCGACATTGCCGCGCCAATCGAAACGCCGCATCGTTGCAGTGCCTTTGTCGGCAGCATCGGCCTTCGCAACGTACGCTTGAGCGCCAGTTGCAGGTTGTCGATATTGCGGGGCACGTGACCGTTGATGCGTGGCGGCGTTTTTTCTTCTCGCTTCTGCGGTAGTATTTCGGCCAGCCATTCCGGTACGGGTGCCATCGCGACTTCACCCGGCGCGCGGCCCTTCGCCCAACGATATTCGCCTTTGAGGTGATTTGAACCAACGCCAATGACGTATCCGCCATTTGCTTTGATATCAAAACCCGGTCGAAAACCGTTGCGGCTCGTGAATATTTTCCCGGGCGTTGGCCGCATGTAAAAGTGCCGACTGCCACCACCGCGGGGCGTATCAACAGTCCACGTTTTTGGCAGCGTCTCGCCGTACTCGCCTTCGAGCTCGCGCAGAGATTCGAGCCCGCCGCTGTCGGCGTCGATATCAATCACGAGCAGGTCATTGACGTCGCCCGTTGGGATCCCAATATTTGCGTTTGGGCGTGCCGTCCACCATCGCTTCTGCGTCTCGGGATCGCGGGTTGCATCCTTCAGCCCGTTCGGAACTAGCGAGCCTACGGGATGTTTTCCAGGGGACGAACAATCCGCGTTGCCGCAGCTACATCGGTCATTGACGATCTCATTGATCGGGATGATCGCGAGCGATAGCACGTGGCCGTTTGTGTTGCCGTTTCCATCGTCGCCCCTTATTTGCCGGTGGGTGCGGTGGAACGCAGCAACGCTTCTTGGAAGTCGTCGCCGAGAATGTAGGAATTTCGCCCAGCACGTCGGACGGGCATTCCGTTACGGCGAAGTCTGGCTACAGCCTTACGGCCGAGTCCGGTTCGCGCATGAATACCGTGAGCGGATAAACCGTGCCGCGTTAAATCGCGCCGCGGAGTTGCGGGGCAGTGTTGGCCATCGTGAAACCTCATAGGTCAATCGACTGACTGCGGTCAGCACTATGCTGGCCACCTATGAGCAAAATTTAATGGCGGAATTCCGACGGAAATTCAGCTCGGAATTTGTGTCCGAAAGATTTTTCGCGAATGGCTTGTCGTACAACCCGAGAATTTTTGCCGGACAGAAAAGACAGAAATTAAATGCGAGTAGTTTCTGTCGGTATTTATTGCTCTTTGGGCAGCGTGTTAGCATCCATTTCGCGTCGAATCTTCGCGACGTAGTCGGCCTCGACACCAAACATGTCGGCTATGTCGGCGTTCTGCAGACCATTGCGGATCTCGCGTTCGATTCCTACCGTATGTATCCCTCCGCCCTTTGGCCTACCGCGTTTTTTCGCTGTAGCGGTGTTAGCGCCGTCGTCAATTGGCGCGAGTGGTGACGCCACAAAGTGCTCTCGCTGAATATCCCCGTAAACATCTTGGAGTGGCGTAGACGTCTTCTAATCGCCCCGCAAGGTCTGCAATAACCTCCCTGTCGTTCCACCCTTCCTTGGCCCGGTAAATCTCGACTATCCATTGTGCGACCCCCCGGGCCGCTTCGTGTGCGGTGTTGTGAGACTGGTCATTAAACCGATAGATTGGCCACGGGTGCATCGTGGCGACGGCCTCGCTGATGTACCGCAGGCCACCGCAGGCACTATCCCAAGCCTGTATATACCCTTCCAGCCCTTCAACATCGGAACGCACGTAGCCAATTCGCTCCGCGGCTTGGCTGTCCGCAGTGGGCTGGCAGAGCATCCCGTTGAAAGTGGGACCACTCAGGAACGCGGCTATAGCTCTCGACAAACTGCCGTGCAGCTCCGTTGCATGACTCAGCAGCCATCGTCAGCCCTAGGAGCGTATCAAAGTCGCTCACAGAATCCATCCTTTGCCAACTCGCCGCCGCCGACGGCCCAAGGATGGTAGAGCCGTCAGCGGTCAGCACGCGGGAGCTACCCGCAAGTTGGTCGTTATCGTTACTGTTACGCGGCCTGTTACTTTTTGGGCCCGGTTCTACAATCATACCGCGTTCACCACTACAAGAAAAATCACTGGTACAGCGATAAGCACACTGTCGGAA
>CAVTEJ010000005.1:0-11018 GCA_963733705.1 uncultured Planctomycetota bacterium
TCGCGCGGGGCGAATCGAGTTCGATCTTACCTTCGCGCGGCGATCGAAGCCACTCTTGTGCAAGACGAAGGAGGCGTGACGCCGCACTTATTCTGGCGCCGCTTCCGAATGCATCCAGTGCGTTAGTAGCGGAGAAAGAATCAAGCACACCAGCGCTGCGACGAATGCCATGATCGTGATTTTGCCAAACACGCTCCCGTAAACGTGAACCGTATCGAGCGGCAGCGGGATGACCTGTCGCGCGTCGCCTTCAGTAGCAATCCCGGTCCAGGTAGCGATTTGTCCCGCTAGCGCATTCGAAATGGCCTGCCCCAGCCACCATGTGCCCATGACGGTGCTCACGAGCAACCTGGGGGATAGATTCGAGACCATCGAGAGTCCAATGGGCGAAGTGCATAGCTCGCCAGTGGTGTGCAGCAAGATTCCGACGATTAGCCACGGAAGCGCCACCATGCCGCGGCCATCGGCGGCGTATTGTGCGCCGTACCACATGACGGCGAATCCCAGTCCCAGTTGCAACAGGGCCGCTGAAAACTTCACCGGGATGCTCGGCTCGATATTCCGTGCCGCCATAAACGACCAGAGTGCCGTGAAAAGCAGCCCGAAAATGATGATGAAAATGGGGTTCACCGCCTGAAACATCGGCGTCTTAATTTCACTTCCGCCGATACCCATTCCCACATTTTCCGCCGTAACGGTCCAATCGAGCGTTTGTAGATCGCGGGGCGTGTTTTCAAGCTTGGCCGCATCGCGCAGCGAATCGAGGCCGGTGAGTAGGAGGTCTTTCGATTTTGTCGTCCGCTGCGTGAAATCCGCCAACTTCTCTGGCGACAATTGCTTCGACTCCGGGCGGTCTTCATTCACCAGCCGCATGGCCTCGGAGATTTTCGCCGCCATCTCCGGATTCTCATTTTCGCGGCCAAGTTGTTCTTGGGTTAGCAACGGCAGCTTTTCCAAATCCTCGCCGCTGGCTTGTTCGAGTATCCGGAAGTGAATCGAGGAGCCGACTTCCGACTGCGTTACCGTACGCGCCTCAAAAACGCGATCAACGTTTCGGTCCTCGAAGTTCCCCATCGAGCTGCCGGCTTGCTCGAAGAATGCCCAGAAAATCACAGAGAAGAAGGTCAACACGATAATGACGAACATGCGATCGCGCTCGACCTTCGAACGGCTAAATGCCTCGTACAACAAATACACAAGCGCCACGGCACCTGCCGAATAAAGGCACACCGACGCAGCGCTGTTTCGCTGCAGCAGTAATGCGAACATCGGTACGCTCAAGAGCGCTCCTGCGTAAGCAAGATACTCAAATCGGACAAACCCCAATTTTCGATCCAGCCGCGCAGGGTCGGGCGGTGCGCCAGCCGCCTCGGGCAGTCCTCCGCGGCCAAGCGCGATGAATGCGATAACGCCGGCCGTGGCCAACGCCACGCCGGAGAAGATGTTCACGAGCAATTGATAGACGTTGTCCTGCATGAACAACATCGCAATCGCAGTCGAAAGTGCGCCGGCTAATATGAGTACCTGCGTAATTCGTAGTGGCATCACAAAGACAGCCAGACCCACGAGCATGCCCACCGTGGCCAAGCCAAATCCGTAGTGCCAGCCGTACTTCCCGCCGATATAACCGCAAATGAGCGGCGCGAGCGTTGCACCGAGGTTAATACCCATATAAAAAATCGTGAAGCCGCTATCTTTCTTAGGGCTGCCCGGCGGATAGAGCGTGCCTACGGTCGTAGAAATGTTCGGTTTGAAAAAGCCGTTGCCGACGATCAGCAATCCGAGCGCAAGATAGAACGTTTGGGTATTGCGAACAGTCATCAACAAATGCCCGCCAGCCATCAGCGTTCCGCCGAGCACTATGCAGCGGCGTGTCCCGAGCAGTCGGTCGGCCATCAGTCCGCCGATGAAACCGGTCGCATATACGAACGACGTGTAAGCTCCATAAACTTTGAACGCCTGGTCGTCGCTGTAACCAAGGAAGTCCTTGATCATGTAAAAGACGAGCAGCGCCCGCATGCCGTAGTAGGAGAATCGCTCCCACATTTCAGCAAAGAACAGCGTGTACAGGCCTACGGGGTGGCCAAACAAAGTTTCGTGCTGAACCGTAGATTCGTCTGCCATGCTATCTCCTATTGGCTGGCAGGATCGTAGCAGATCAACGCAAAAAAGATTAGCCCTAGCGCTAGCGTCGTGATCAGAACCCCACTGCAGTTAGCGGGCGAGCTACGTTCGCCGGCCCGGCCCGAACTCATCGCCCTGATCCCGGCGAAGTCCCCGAATCCCCTACCGAATCCGTCGCGCTATCTGCCGCATCGCTTCGCAACACTTGTGGATGCTGCAGTTCAGGAAAATGAGGCTCTTCTGCTTCCCGTCGCCACACAATCCCCAAGATTAGCACGATTATGCCCAGCAACACGAACGGAATCATCCATGGCGCATGTCGACGCCACCATGTCGTTGCCGGCGACCAACTGCCAATGTACGCCGGCAGCGCGGCGGCCGGCGGTGTGAGTCCCAGCTGCTCAATGCAACTCGTCAGTGCTGCCGATAAATCAAGCGGCGTTTGGAATCGGTCTTCGGGCCGTTTCGCCAGCATCGTCGCCATGACCGCGGCCATCATTTCTGGCACATCAGGTCGCAGCTCGCGCACGTCGGGTGGCGGATCGCTCTGGTGGGCCAGCAGTTTTTGCAGCACCGTCCCCTCGGGGAACGGCGGCCTGCTCGTCAACATGAAGAACAACGTGCAACCGAGCGAATAGATGTCGCTGCGAATATCGGCATCGCGCGGATTTGCGCCTGCTCCGGGCTAATGTAATCAAACGTCCCCAGCGTAACGCCAGTCGCCGTTTCGTCGTGTTCTGTCTGCTCGACGTACTCGAGCCGAGCCAGGCCCATATCGACCAATTTCGCCAACCCGTCGGTCGTCAGAATGATATTCGACGGCTTAATATCGCGATGCACCACCTCGCGTTCCCACGCGTGCGTTAGTGCATTGGAAATCTGCAAAGTAATGTTCAGCGCATCCGCCAATGTCATCGGCCCGTTGCTGTACACCAAATCGCGCAGGTTCGTGCCATCGATGAATTCGAAAACGATGTACGGCACGCCGCGATCTTCACCGACGTAGTGCGCCTGCGCGATGTTCGGATGGTCGAGCCGGGCAGCCGAGCGAGCCTCGGTCTGAAATCGTCGCTGGCTTTCGCTATCACTCGCCTGCCGCAGCGAAAGGACCTTCACCGCGACAGTCCGATGCAGATTTGTATCCCAAGCGCGGAATACGGCGCCCATCCCGCCGCCGCCCACAAACTTCTCGAGCAGCACGTGATCAAGCTGCTGCCCCTCCAGTGCCTGACCAAGCTGCGCGGGTCGAGCATCGCCGTAGCCACGCCCATTTCATGCGGTGGCGTTGTGGAAACCACCGTGATGTCCGCGTGATGCGCGTTGACTGAAGAAGCCGGCGCGGAACCTGAGCGCGTTGAGCCTTTGGAATCGGGTTCTGATAACGGTGCGCCGCTGGACATGGAGTTTCTTCTTGCAAGCCGCCGAAAAACCGAGCAGGGAAGGGCACGGACCATGCACGACCCGCGCAACACGTCTATTTTAGGCAGCCGCGGCAGCCAGAAGAAACCCCGCTAGCTCATGTGCTTTACGACAGCTTCGCCGAATTCGCTGCACTTTACTTCATTTGCCGCCGGCATCATGCGCGCGAAATCGTAAGTGACAGTTTTCGCTGTAATCGCCCCCTCCATGCCGCAAATGACGAGATCCGCCGCCTCGTTCCACTTCATGTGCCGCAGCATCATCTCGCCCGAAAGAATCACCGAGCCAGGATTCACCTTGTCCTGTCCGGCGTACTTCGGCGCCGTGCCATGCGTGGCTTCGAAGATCGCGTGGCCGGTTACGTAATTGATATTCGCACCCGGCGCGATGCCGATGCCACCCACGCACGCCGCGAGCGCGTCGCTGATGTAGTCGCCGTTGAGGTTCGGCGTCGCGACCACATCGTACTCCGCAGGGCGCGTTCAGAATCTGTTGCAAGAACGCATCCGCGATCACATCCTTGATGATAATTCCCGCGCCCGGCTTACCATCCGGAATCTTGCACCACGGTCCGCCGTCGATTTCCACGGCACCGAACATTTCGCGGGCCACCTTGTAACCCCAATCACGGAAGCCCCCTTCCGTGAACTTCATGATGTTCCCTTTGTGTACCAACGTCACGCTCTTCCGCTTGTTCTGAATCGCGTAACCAATCGCGCTGTGTACCAATCGCTCGGTTCCGAGGTAACTCATCGGCTTAATGCCGATGCCGACATCGACTTTCAACTCACGCTTCGGCGCTCCAATCGATTCCAACTGCTTTTGCCAGCCGTCGACCTTTTCTTGGGTGCCGAATCGCACCTTGTCCGCCAATTTCGGAAATTCACGCACAAGGAAGTCGAGTACCTTTTGGCTTTCAGTTGAACCACCGGCGAATTCGATTCCCGCGTATGTGTCTTCCGTGTTCTCACGGAAGATCACCATGTCGACGAGCTCGGGCTGCTTTACCGGCGTAGGCACGCCTCGGAAATATCGCACCGGACGCAGACACACGAACAAGTCCAGGATCTGTCGCAGCGCCACGTTAAGCGACCGAATGCCGCCGCCGACCGGCGTCGTGAGTGGACCTTTGATTCCGACTCGCAACTCGCGAAACGCATCCAGCGTTTCATCGGGCAGCCAATTCCCCGATTTGTCGAATGACTTCTGCCCGGCAAGAACTTCTTTCCACACAATCTGCCGCTTCCCACCGTACGCCTTCGCAACTGCCGCATCGAACACGCGTTGACTAGCTCGCCAAATATCTGGCCCGGTGCCGTCCCCCTCGATGAACGGAACGATCGGCCGATCGGGCACAGCCAACTGCCCACTCTTCATCTGAATTGGTTGGCCTTCGATGCTAGTACTCATCAACGCAAACTCCTAAAAACCAATTGTTTCTCGCAGAGGCGCAGGGGCCGCCGGGGAATGGACTCGCAAACGGGCCTCCGCGCCTCTGCGAGAGCTTTCTTCCGAGCCGACAAATATAGTCGATCCAGCGCCCCCCAATCAAATCGCCCGCCTCGGCCAATTTCCGCTGGCCTTGCCACAGATCTTGCTTCTTGCAACGCTTGCACCATGGCCCGCCCCGTCCCCTTGTTCAAAATCTCGCTCGCCGAATGGTCCTTCCACCGCGCTCTTCAAGCCGGCGAAATGGACAATCTCGACTTTCCGCTTATCGCGAAGCGCGATTTCGAAATCGACTGCGTCGAGTATGTAAACACGTTTTTCAAGGACAAAGCTAAGGACCAGACTTACTTGCGAGAGCTCAGGCAACGTTGCAACGACAACGGCATCCGCAGCGGCCTCATCATGTGCGACCACGAAGGGGACCTCGGCGACCCCGATCCCGTCAAACGTACCATGGCCATCGAGAACCATTACAAATGGATCGAAGCAGCGAAGTTCCTCGGTTGCCACTCAATCCGCGTAAACGCCCGGTCGGTCGGCGATCCACACGAGCAGCACCGGAACGCCGTCGACGGGATCAGCCAATTGTGCACCTTCGCCGCCCAGCACAATATAAATGTCCTCGTCGAAAACCACGGCGGCCTATCCTCCAACGGCTATTGGCTCGCCGGCGTCATTCGCGAGATTATCAACTCTGGCTTCGAAAACTGCGGCACGCTCCCCGATTTCGGCAACTTCACGATTAGCCCCACTGAGGAATACGACCGCTACCAAGGGGTGGCCGAAATGATGCCCTTCGCCAAAGGCGTTAGCGCCAAAAGCCGCATCTTCGACTCGCGCGGGAATGAAGCCGACATCGACTACCGCAAGATGATGAAAATCGTAGTCGACGCAAATTACCACGGCGACGTCGGGATCGAATTCAGCGGCGACCATCCGTCAGAAGCCGAGGGCGTCAGATTAACGAAAACCCTCCTGATGCGAGTCCGCGATACCTTGGCATCATCTTGAGTTCAAACCGCCCGAGATTTCCAAGAAATCGGATTCGAAGGGCCAATTTCGCAATATCTTTAGGTTTTGCCAGAATTCTCGAGCTTTTTCGCTCAAGTCGCGAAAGTGGACAATTCACATTTCGGGACAAGACCCACTGCACAAAAACTAGGCACCACTACCCCGCCTAATTCCTAAGCAGCCCCTGCCCGGCGATAGGCACTCGCTAGCTGCTAGCGTAAGTGCATGCAATGCAAGGACATGCATGACTGCACTTGCCGCCTTCTGAAAATGCTTCTACATAACGACCCGCGAATCGGCCACATGGCCGTTTCGGTGGCTTTGGCCATGTGGCAAACGCCACCCCGTATTCCGCACGACCTGGAAGGAGACAATCGCCGTGCTTACCCAATCAACGGAGAAGTACCAAGAAATCTTAAAGGCAGCCAGCCAGCTCTATACCTCAGAGCCAGACTGGGTCACGTTCTTCCGCGAGATCCTCGGTGTCGACGGCATTGTCCGTCGCCACTTTACTCGCCTCGAAGACCTGACCGCCTTCGAAAAGAGCCCGGAGTTCGAGCAAATCCAGAAATGGCTGGTCAAGCTCCGTGAACAGAAGAATTCGACCGACACCGAAAGCGAACCGACCCGTGTTATCACGGTCCGGCTGCCAAAGAGCATGCACGAGTACTTGCGAACCGAAGCTCACGATCTTCGGACCAGCATGAACAAGCTCTGCATCTCGAAGCTGCTCCAGGTGATCGAGCAAGATTTGATCCCGACCGAGCGCAGCAGCGCCCCGGTTAGCCGGATCAACAAGCCAGCACCGCAGCCAATGACGAGCACGTTCGGCACGAGCCACACCTCGAGCCAACCGATGCACACCGTCAGCGGCAGCAGCAGCATCAACAGCCAGCCGACCTTCCGCTCGGCCTCCGGCTTCTAAGCTGGCGATAGCATCGCCCCCGAACCGCACAATCGCCTCGGCCTTCGCGCCGAGGCGTTTTCGTTTACCCTCTCAAAGCTCGCGCGTCGTTCATCGCTTGCGGTTTAGCTAAAAATTCCCGAAGAGGGCCTATAAGCCGGGTTCTGTACCAACACCCATTTAGCCCCCGGCCAATGGCCGGGGGTTCAACGATGCCGGTCGGCGATCATTCCTCTAATCCGACGATTGCTCGCCGTCTCTAGCAGCCTACCCGAGAGTCATAACGAGCCGGACCAGCTCTGCTCTCTGTTTGGCCTTGCACCGGGTGGGGTTTGCCAAGCCGAGCGAGTCACCTCGCCCGCTGGTGCGCTCTTACCGCACCGTTTCACCATTGCCGGGGGCTAGGGACTGGGGGCTAGGGACTGATCACTGATCCAGTCCCCAACCCCGAGTCCCCAGCCCCTTAGGCTGTTTGCTTTCTGTTGCACTTTCCCTAACCTCACGATCGGTGGACGTTATCCACCACCCTGTCCTATGGTGCCCGGACTTTCCTCCCGCGCAGTTCAATGAACCGCACCGGCGATCACCCAGCCCTCTTCGGGAAGGTAGTATTATAGTAGGTCGCAAGGGTGAACGTAGTGGCCTGTTCGGCCGTCAATGTTATAGTGACGACGAATTTACTCAGAGTTCCTGATTCATGAATGCCGAACCACTACTAAATCGCGTTGCCAAGGTGTTCGCTGAACACCGTCTCGAAGCCGTCATGGTCGGCAATGCTGCGGCAGCTCTTCACGGCGCTCCCGTGACGACCCTCGACATCGATTTCATGTTCCGCAAGACGCCGGTAAACCTCAAAAAGCTTAAGGCAGTTGCGCAAAGTCTGCGAGCAGTGATTCTCAAGCCGTACTATCCCGTGTCCGACCTATTCCGCGTCGTCAACGACGACCAGGGTATGCAGCTAGACTTTATGACACGGCTCCACGGTGTACGCTCATTTGAAGGTTTGAGGGATCGTGCGACGGCCGTTGAGTTCGGCGAGCATCAGCTAAAGATTGCGAGCTTGGCGGATATCATCAAGAGCAAGCGTGCGACTGGCGGCGACAGAGACTTGGCGGTGCTCGAAATCTTGGAAAGGACGCTCAGTGAGCAAGAAAAGTGAAAGCCAGCGCAAGACCCAGGAAGCGGCTCTCAAAAAAGAGAGCGATCGCGCCCTCATCGAGCAAATCCGCCGGTTGCTCGCGCTGCCGATGAACAAGCGAACCCATTTCCTTCGCGTCCGTCACCCATTCGGCGGCTCGCACCTATAACCGCCGTCTATGATCAGTCGTCAAAAATCTCCGTTTAGCCGCGACGCGCAGCGGAGCGCGTTCTCTCAATATCGCGACGCCCATCACTCGCCTCGCAGCTTCCAAAACGTACGACTCCGCTTGCCAGAGCCGCGCAGCGGCGACGGATCTTAGCCGTGGGTGCAAACCCACGGTCACCGTTGCTCGAAGAACCCCAAAGCCGCGCAGCGGCGACAGCTACTTCTCCACCGCCATCGTAATCTCATACTCCAACGGCCACCCCGTAAGCAGAGGCCCACGCAACGTCGCCCGGTCGCCCGTAAGCTTGTACTCGAACGCCTTCCCGGTCACCGGATCTTTTGGAATCGGCGCCTCCGTAACATTCGCGAGCGTCTCGGGCAGTTTGCCATGGTGGCCCGCCGCATACAGGCGCAGCGCTTCGAATACCCGTAACACATCGATCTTTCGCTCCAACCGCGTAGGCGTTTCGTTAGTCACGAGAAGCGCGGGCATCACACTTTGGGAAATCGGCACGATCTCTCGGTCATCATTCTTCACCCGCTTATCCACTGCCGTGATCGCGGCGCTCGCCTCCGGATAAGGTACCCGACAGTATCTCATCGCATCGTCCAGGGTCTCGTGCATTAGAGCCAGTGAATACAACATGGCGATCTGAAATTTCGGCATCTCCGCAACCTCCGTCTCCGGCAGGCCGCTCTCAATCAAGTATTTCCTTGCCGCCGGTAACCGATCGTCGCAGCGCCGTTCAATTTCTTCTGGCGACAATGATTTGGGCCCAGGTCCGGTGTCATCCGCGTATAGCATCTTGTCACGAAATACTTGCATAAAATCAGCCTTCCATTCGTCGGCAGTTTTCTTGGCGGTCCGCGCCTGCGCGGTTTTCGGAAACGTCATCTCAAAGCCCATCCGCTCAATTTCCAACGCGCGATGCATTTCAATCATCGGCGCCGGAAGATCCGTCAGCGCCCAATACAAATTCGGCGCGCCGGGCTGCTGCACATAGTCAATCACTTGCTGATTCATCGACTCGCAAATCGCAATGCCCATCAGCCCGCTGACGAGCGTATCGCCCTTCGCCACGTTTCGACCCAGCGCATATCCAGTCTGCAGTGTCGTTATCGCGTCTTCATACTGATGATCTGCAATCTGTATCCGCGCACGCACCGCCAATATCCGGCCGCCCTGACGCGCTTGCTGAGCCTCCGGCAGTGGCATCGTGTAGTAGGGAACTTCACCAACCGGCAGTTGCCAGTCGCATTCCGTACACAGAGCGCCGCGCCGCAATGAGGCCTCAATCGAGCCACCGATCGGCAACTTCACCTTCCCTCCACGAAGCTCCTCGAGCGGCGTTTCCTGCCAATCAAAAATCTGCTGGAGCAGCTTTTCGTTGCCGAAAACGCTGGTTTCTTCCGCCGCGACTTTCCCATAATGCACGGCCGCGTTTCCGCGCTGTTGCGACAGACGATCGGGCAACAGCCGATATTTCAAACTCGGCACCGGCGCAGCTTGCGGGTGCAGCGTAATCTTCACCGGCTTCGCCGGCTCATCACCAAACGCCGGCGCCCCAAGGAGCGCGGGCCCCAGCCCGCCAAGCAACACAAAAATACAATTGAATGATTTCCGATTCATGCGTGAATCCTCCCAGAGCGAGGCATCGCCGATGACTCTTCACCAGACGCCTCTGAGGTACTCGAATCAAACACGCGGCGCCAACCCGCTGGCGTAAGCGCAGGACGTTTCGATTGCTCGACAGGAACATCTGCCCCGCCACTCGCCGTCGACAACCGCTGTACTCGCCCCTCAAAGTCCCCCGAATAGACGTCGCGGACGACGAGAATTCTCATTCCATCGTCGCTTGGTCCATTTATTTCCGCTTCCTGCGGCGATAGTTCGACTTGCTTCTTTGCCATAGCACCACTTCGCGCCAAACTGTTTTCGGCTGGCCGCATCACCAGCATGCACATCAGCGTGACCGCGATCGCCGACATGGCCCCAAACGCCGCCTGCCAGCCCCTCACATTCCCCCTTCCTGTTAGGGAGGGGTTAGGGGAGGGTTCGCTCCCCGCGCGTTCCGACGCCTGCCCCATGAGAAACATAAGCCTCTCGCGATCCAATCGATCATCGCGCGGCGACAAACTCGCCAAACGCGCCTCGAACGATTTCAATTCGCTCGCGTCTTCGGATTCGCACATGATTCGCTCCAATTCTTTCGCAGGGCCACAAGCCCCGACTCATACCAGCGATGCACGGTACTCGTCGATTTCCCAACGAGCTGCCCAATCTCTTCAAACGACATTCCGCTCCACAATCGCAACACAATTACTTCCCGTTCGTTCATCGGAAGAGCCCGCAGCGCTTCGGCCGCCGCGGCTCCATCAATCGCCTCATCATGGGACTGCTTGAACCACGCCTCGCGCACCGCGCCAGCCGCCGTTTCATGCTTCACTCGCCGCCCGTCCGACCGCAAATGACTGATCGCCCCGTTCCGAACTACGCGGTACAGCCACCCCACGACGTTCTCAGGCACCGGCCGCTGCTGCACGAGCCGTATGAACGCTTCCTGAACAACGTCTTCCGGCCACTCGCACCACTGCTGCGCATAAAGCACGAGCCGAGCCCCGTGCTCGTCGAGCAACCGTAACACCAGCGCCTGGTCGGCAACATCCATCGTTAACGTGCAATTTAGGTTCTTATCTGAGAAGACGCTCGCCGCAACTTATTTTCCCACCGGAATCCCCTTTTCCCACCGCAGTCTCATTTTCCCGCGTGGAATCCCAGCGCAACAAAAACGTGCCAGTCTTAAA
>CAVTEJ010000006.1:0-15547 GCA_963733705.1 uncultured Planctomycetota bacterium
GGCCGCAGCACTCAAGAGCATAGCGCCGGGATCGTCACTCAATCTGACGGCCTAAACACACCGCTTCTTCGACTACGCTTGACTTGCTCACGCCGAGCTGCCGGGTCCATCGGCAGTAGCGACTTTATTGTCCTTCGCGCGCCTTATCGAGCATTTTGGCGGCCGCTTCTCGAACTGTCGGGGAGGAATCGTCGTTAGCGGCCTTCTCCACCAGATTTCTCGCAGTCGGATCGTTGGACTCCCAGAGGTTAGTCAGAAGTTCAACGCGCACATCCGAATCGGCTTCATTGCACAGCGCCGTTTCTTCGGCACTCACAATCGCGCTGGTTTTTTCGCGAAACCGAAGAGCTCGCACTGCTTCGAGTCGTTCTCTTGGATCTCGGTCATCCAAAAGTGCCTTTGTTGTCAGCAAAACATCTACCTGCGGTGAATCAATCCACCGCATAGCCCAGGCGGCTGCCCCTCGCAGTTCCGCGGAGGGGTCATCTGTGTAGCGAATCAAAGTGGGTAGAGCCTCAACCGCTCCAGTGTTACCCACAGCCAGCAGCATTGGCCAGGTGGAGTCGGAAGAGCTCGGCGCTGACAATTCCTTCAGTAGGCGCTCGACAATCACGGCTGACCTCGCCGGCGACTCATCTTTCAAGTTTCGCGCAACATTCCCCAACGCGAGGCGAGCCGCTGAGCTAACGTTTTTGTCATACTTGCCGAACGACAAATCCAAAAGCTTGTCTACCGTTTGCGCACTGGGTGATTCCGTCATCCCCAGCGCCGGGATAAGTACCTGCACCGCTCGCCAATCGTCTTTCCGAGCAAAAATCACTGCGCTAAGCGCCGCTTGGGCTTCTGCGTTGCCCGCCGATTCCAGCGCATCGGCAAGCACTCGCATCCGAAAACTCCCGGTTTGTGCCCCCGTTAGCAATTTGCCCAATGCTGCGCATTCTTCCGGCCGCATGAATGCCAGGGCCTTGAACTTCAGGCTCAATGACGAGAAGTGCTCCTCCTGATTCGAATCTTTCTCGGCGACGGCTAACTCGTTCAGTAAACTTTCAAGCGTGGCCGTCCCCAATGCTTGGCGCTGGATGGCAAGCTCGATCTCCTGGGGAGACGCGGGATTATACAGCGGGATGGAACGGTCAGTCTTGATTCGTTTGCTATTTGCCGTGCGTAAGTCCGCAAATGGTTTGGCAGCACATTCCTGCTTCTGCTGCAAACTCAAATCCAATTTAAGAATGCCCCGGCCAACCATTCTGTCTTGAAGAGTCATGGATTGCGCTTCCACGTCGGATAGCGCGACCAGACTTCGCGTCGGGTCGAGCGTAATCACCTCGTTCTCGTCAGATTGGACGACCGGAGTTAATTCAACCGTCCTGTTTTTCTTGGTCGGCTTTGGTTGCAGGTAGCGCAGCTTCGTTTTTTGAATCGTTCCCTCCGCGCACATTTGATAGTGGGCGATCAGTCGGCCATTGGGGTCTTCTTCCTCCGCATCCCATTGCCCACCGGATTCCTCTGCGTCCGAGGCCGACCCGACCACCTGTGTCGCCGCCAACAGCGTGCAAACCAATTGTTGAGCTACCAAATTGGTCGCCGCGTCGAATCGTACCGCTTCGACCTTTTCCCGCCCGTCGAGCATGCAGAATACCGGATGCCCCAAGCTGGCCTTGATGGTCTCCGCCTCCTTCGGGTCGTCTTGCCCTTCGCTTTGAAACCCAACTTGCAAATCGCGAAACTCATAGGCCAATGAAGCGTGGTCAGCGTCGGCCTCCAACACGGTGACCTGTAGCTCGCCTTGAAGCGTCGCGTCGAATAAATGGCTCGTCAAAACGGATGGCGAGTCACCAAAAACAGCCCCAAAATTCGAAGCCGACGCACTTTCAAACTCAATTTTATAAATCAATCGTTCGCCGGTGGTGAGGCGAACTATTGCCTGGTTGGATTGCTTTGAATTAGATTTCCAACGCAAATAAAAGCCGCTGGCGGCGACCGCGGCGACCACCAAACAGATCGCGATTGCGACCGACCTTGAACGTCGATGCCCCGGTTGCGATTCTGCTTTGGCAATCGAAGAATTCATCGCTCACGTTCCAATAAAAAACGCCCGCGACTTGGAAAAGTCGCAGGCGGATATCTCAGCAGTGAATTCTCCTTCACTTCTGGTTTGTATTAGTAGCGTTTGGGAGGGGGGCTGCGAATTTGACCTGCTGCAAATATACTTTGTCGCCTCCCGCAACGGGTGTGTATACCTTTTGGATTCCACTGTATTCGTAAATAGGGTCGTCCCATTGGTGAAGGGTATAACCATAAACTTCGGCCTTCACATAGAACATCACCTTGCCCGCGAGAACGGTTAAGTCGTCTCGCGAAGTAAGCCAGTAGCTGATGAATGCGCCTGTCGAATCGGTGCCCTCGCTCGCGCCGCCGGCGAGAGTCAGCTTATTGTTGAGGAGGGTCAAATCCGCTTCGACACCCGCCTCGAAGCCCGTTTCATCGTACTCAATATCGACGGCGATCTGAGCGTAAACACTGGCTTGAACGGTCGGGATCATCCATGCCGTTGAACTCGCCGGCAACAGAGCGACGTAATACTGCATTGAAACGCTTCCTTTGGCCCCCACCACGGCCTTCACGGGAACCGGTCCGATCGAAAACTGGTAGGACACTTTAAAAACGTCTGGCAGCGTTTTTGTGACCGTATCCTGCTTACTGAAATCCACGCTTTGGCTTTCGTTCAAAACAGCTACGTCAACGCCCAGTACCGTGATTTTGATGTTCGCCGTCAGCTTCCCCGTCCTGGGCACGTCAAGATTAGCAGTGGCATCGGCCAAATCTTTGGTGTTTCCCAAGATTGACCCAGCGGCTTTGGCCTGGCCAGCGAGCGAGGCCCCGTTTCCGTTGCCCTTGAATGTCAACGAGCCGCTAATCTCGGCGCCGAAGACGCTATTATCCCCCCACGGGTCATCAAACGACTTCGTGATGCTGTAGGGCTTGTATGCCTTGCCCAATACGTTCCCAACCTCCCCGCGAACGTTCTTCTTCGAGGCCGCCGCAGCACTTTCCTTACTCGCAGCCGTTTTACCTTTACTTCCTTCGGCCGCTTTTGTCTTCGCCTCCGCTTTGTAGGCTTTGACCGCCGCGTTGTATTCGGTCTCCAACACCTTGGGAGAAGTTGCCATCGACTGCGCTTTGGTATCAACCGCCTTAAAAGCCTTGGCCTTAGCCGCCTGCTTCTCGAGCAGCGGCTTATTAAAGTTCGTCTCCTGGATCGTTACCTTGGTTTCCCCCGATATCAAGGAATAACCCAGCGCGTTGAACTTTTCTCTTATCGCATTGATTTTCGTCACATAGGTTCCAGCGACAACTTTTTGGCCGTTCCACAATGTAAGGACCGTGTCCGCGGTCGGCGTCTTTCCAGTTTTGGGATCCTTGAGATCCGCCAGCGTAATTGGTTTGTAGGGCACCGGGGTCTTCTTGTTCACGGTGATCAGATTCGGACTAACCTTTGCCGTGAGCGGTGCCGTGAGCATGGCCGGATTGGCCACTGCGCCAGATTGCTGAGACTGTGGTGTCACCGCTTTGGCCGTCGGTTTAGTTTTTTTGGTCGTCTGCTTTTGCTGAGCTACTACCGCCGACAGTGAGAAAGCAAGCACAGCTGCTGCGCCAATAACGGCGATCAATGACTTGCGGAAATCGAGTTTCATAGGCCACGCTTCTTTTGGAAATTGTGAGTGTTGATGGGATCGCGGCATTTGTCCCTGCCCCGATACTTACGGCGGAGCACCGACTAAGAGCCGTGGTGACTTGGGTAATTGGCTTGTTGATAGTTACTAACGGCCTCGTTCTTAGTCTCACTAGCTAGGAGGCGGACTCGGCGCACCGGCCGGCGCATCGGGCGGAGTGGCTGTCGTCCCCGAATCGGTCGGCTCTGCCGCAGTCGGTGGGGCGTCAGTCGGATTTGTTGGTGTAGTTCCAGTTGGTGCGGGATCCGTCGGCGTCCCTGCATCGGTCCCACCAGCTTCATTGCCGTCGCGGTGAATTGATTGATCGTAAATCTTGCGACCGCCTGCCAGATGAAAGAACCCATTTTGATCTTCATAGAATGGGCCATGAGCACTGCCAATATCAGCGTAGGAGTTTTGGTCGTAGTTGCACCACTGACCTCCGCGCCAATAGCACCAATGCCCGGAAGGCATCCAATACCACCACTCCTTACCACGCTGCCGATAGCGCTGCTTGTTGTCTTTCGATCCCGAAAACTTCTTTTCGTCTAACCGGCCAATTCCGTTTTTGTCAAATCTGCTGTCCCCCACCTTCGATTTGTTAGACCCATTAGATTCGCCATTTTTTTTATTCGAGTTGGAATGGGAATCAGAGTTTGACTTATTGGTGCCAGACTGATTCGAATTGCCGGATTTATTCTTATTCTGATTTCCGGAATCGTTCTGGCCTTGCTTGCCCGACTGGTTCTGACCGTTGGACCGGTTTTCGTTTTGATTACCGGTCCCATTGCCCTTATTGCTTTTGTCTTTGTTCTCCGCAAATGTCAGACTGGCACAGAGCGCGAAGATCATGACAACCAACGAAGCCGATAAACACTTTTTCATGTGCCTACTCAGTACAACGTGCGACGACATCACAGTTTGGCGAACGCCACTTGGATCATCGCGCACAATAGCCGACAGCCGACAAAATCGAATCGTCCCGACATGCATTAAAGGGACTACTCGTAGCAATAGCAAGTAGCGCTCGTTCTCAGACAGCCAGAATTTTGAAACATTACGCGTGCTAAATAATCATGGCCGGGGTTAGTAACCATCATGCCTCGCGAATCGGCCGATTTAAGCCGTAAGGTTCGAAATACGTAAACTCGCTTTACAGCGACCGTGACGGTTGCGGTGAGTCTTTGGCCGCCTTGCACGCCTTGCCGCCAAGATTCGACGGTCTGGATGGAAAGAATTCGTTGCCCCACCGCTGCAGTTCGATCGGACTACTCCCCCAGAAGACGGCCAGCGGTCATATCTACCACTTTGCTGCCAATGCGGTTCGACCTCGTGTCTAGCCGCGACCGCGTTCAAGTAGAGGCTCTATACTTCTCTTCGTGTTCAATCGCCGACTGGAGCCACGCGTCTGCGCATGCGCGTATTGGAGCCAATGCCGCGACCTTCGCGTGAAAATGCTGACTCACGGTATCCTGATTCTGCTACGCATAGAGTCTTTCCGCGGGGCCGGTCAGAGCTATTGTATTAGCTCTTAAGCATTTACCGTCTCCCATTAATCACTGGCCAAAAATAATAGTGGAAATGCGTTCAGATATATGCTAATATCCTCCCACGCCGCACCTCAGCCTGTACTGAGCTTGTCGAAGTACTGCGTTCGCTCTTTGGCAATTTATTCACTACACCCATCCGTCAATCCGCGGACTGCGCGAGTCGTGCGCGCCAGCGATCAAATCGTGCCCGCACGATTATTGGAACGTAGCTACGCCCTGGCGCACGCTGACGTACTCAATATTCGACCTATTTTGGGACGTCCACGCGCGAGAAATGCCGCGTTTTGCAGAGCCGTCGATGCGACGCACGTTCCAATATCAACGATTATTGTATTAAAAAATCGTGTTCGCCGGTAAGCGACAGAGTCGCGAGTGCCGAAGATCGCACCGCGCCGCATGCTGCAAGACCTACTTGCCGGAAGCCTCAATCAGCGCGCCGCGCAAGTCGCGCATTTTGATCGGCATCTTAGTGACGACGCGATGTTTGCCCGCGGTGGCGTGCTCGGCCCAGTGGTGGTGGTTCTGGTCGAGCAGGAGGACGGTCGGTAGCTCACGGGTCGCGCTTTCCGTGGCAAAGCGGTTGAAAGCGTCGAGCGCGGCGCGGCCGTTGTTGCCGGTGGTGAAAAGGACGACGTCGGCGGCTTGCGGGTCTTGGTGGAAACGTGTGACGGCGCGTTCGGGGTCGCTCACGACCAGCACGCGGTAGCCGTTCTTCTTGAAGAGCTCGCGGAGCATGTCTTGCATCTTGACGTCGGATTCGACAATGAGGAGCTTGCGGGGCTGGCCATGGTCGTCGAGGCCTTCGTTGCTGTGGAGTTCTTGACCACCCGCCGCTTTGCCTTCTTTCGCGTCTTTCACGCGTTTGATTGCGAGTTTGAGGTCGACGAGCATATCGCCCGGCGTTTGATAGCGCTTGTCGGGGTCGAATTCGAGCGCTTTGTTGACGACCATCGTGAGCGGCAACGGCAGGGAGGGCACGAGGTCGAGAATCGGTTTTATGTCTTGGTAACGCGCCTTGCCGGCTTGGGCGCGGTCGCGGTTATCGGCGAGCGCGGGGTGCGCGGTTAGCATTTGGTAGAAGATCGTGCCGGCGAAGTAGATGTCGGTGCGAGGGTCATCTTGGCGGCAGCCGGTGGAGCGCTCGAGGCCGGCATAGTCGACGGTGCGGCGGCTGAAGCCTTCGGCTTCCGCTTCCACGGAACCTTGCACGCCGAGGAGGCCGAAGTCGACGAGCTTGGCCGCCCCTTCGCTGGAGACGAGCACATTCGACATTTTCAGGTCGCGGTGCGTCACGCCTTGCTGCAGCGCGTAGGTGAGGGCGGACATGACGCCGACCATGATATCGGCGGCTTCGGTCGGATCGAAACGTCGGCCGGCGCGGTAGAACTCGCGGAGGTTTCGGCCTTCGACGAAGTCCATGACGATGTAGTGCGTTACGCCCTGCGAATGGACTTCGTGAATTTCGACGATGTTCGGATGCTTGAGCTTCATGCCGAACTCGCCCTCGCGGCGGAAGAGGTCGATGTACGGCTTGAGCGGTTTGTGCGTTTTGGGGTGAATCCCCTTGGGGTTGCTCAGGCTGTTGCGAAGCACCTTTACTGCGTAGACCTTGCCAGTATCTTTTTGAACCGCGCGGTAGACGCGGGCGAATGTGCCGGCGCCGACGAAGTACAGAACTTTGTAATCGCCGTAGACGAAGCCGGTGCGCGATTCGCCTTTTAGCAAGCGCTCGAGCTGGTACTGCGTAAGCAGCTCGCGGCGGAGTAGCGATTGCTCAAAGTCGGCTAGCGGCGGACTCGTGGAGCCGAGCTCGCTCCAAACCGCCTGCAGGTGCGCACTTTCAATGACGTTTACATCGAGTGCGCGTTGTGCCAGTTGTTCCGCTGTTTTGATCTCGGCCATGGCACGCTGCTACGAAATTATCCAAGCTTTGTCGCTCGCGCCGGGATGCGGCGGATCATGGTGCGTTGTCGAAGTTTGCCTTACGTGATTGTATTTGTGGAACGGTGCTGCGGACAACTTTATTGGTTATTTTCGAACTCTTCGAGGCGAGCCTGGAATTCATCGCGTTCGCGGCGGGTGGCTTCGACGTCGAACATCAGGTACTTCATATCGAGCCGCAGTTGGCTGAGCGCGTCTTGCACCATGCTTAAGATGCGCCGGCGTCGTTTCGTGCTTTCGACGACACGCTCCAAGGCGGGGAGCAGGTCGCGAGAGTATTGTTCCGGAATGGCGTGGATAGCTGCGGCAAGCCGCAGGATGTCGGCGGGCAATTCTTCGACGTGTGTGCTGGAAACTCGTGTGGTGTCGGCCATCGCTGTAACTCTCCGGGTGGTGATGGCGTGCCAAAATGCACACGCTGCGCCACGCTCGGAATGGGCCCGGTCGAAAAATCGCTTAACTGATTATACGGAAAGAACTTGCATTCGTTCAACAAGTTGGCACGGAGCTTGGGAAGACGGGGCGAGATGATGCTTGTACGCCACGAGTGCCCTGGTTGCGTGTCGGAAATGCTGATAGAAGGCCACTTTACATCAAATGTTGGCGCCCAGTTTGCGCGTTGCTTTTGTGCATCACGGCGAAGCTGCGGGGCGTATTGCGGCAATTGGCCAATGTTTTCTCGCGTTTTACAGCATGGGGCCCTCTTTGCCGCGACGATTGCGGTGAGTTGGATGATGGCTGGCCCGCTTCGGGCGGCCCCGGCGTTTAGCAGGTCGTTCAACGGGCCCGAAACGGTGTGGGAACTGGTTGATGGGGGCGTGCCGGCGAAGATGCTGGTGCATGAATGCATCTCTGGGGGAGCTCGCGATACGGGGGGCATCGAGCGGGTCGCGGTTGCGACTACCGCGGGGCAATCGGCATTGATTCGGTGCGCGGCGCCGCCGCTGGCGGTTGTCGACGAGCTGCAGGTTCGGTTGTGGGTGAAATCGAATCGGCCGGATATTCAGCTGGCGGCTCGGATTGCTTTGCCACGATCGGTTGGTGGTGATGGTAAGAGTGCGGCGCTGGCGGTAATCAAAGGTGATGCTTACAACCGGCCGGGGCATTGGCAGCAGTTAACCCTAAGCGATGTGCCGAAATTGCTTGCGGCACAAGTACGCGTGATGCGAACGATGCAGAGCGCGGTGGATGCGCACGAGGCGTATCTCGAATCGGTCGTGCTGGTAATACCGGGCGACCCGAACGGTGTGGAAGTTGGCACGGACGATTTGGAAGTTGACGGCGTCGCAATCGACCCGACGAAGATCGCCAAGCCCACGGCTGTAAAAGCGGCGACGAAGGCGACGAACATCTCGCGGAGTTCGCCGCGTCTGGAGGGGCCAATATTCGGTGCTTCTGCGCCGCCGGCGGTTCGGAAAGGGGCGAACGCGACATCGCCAGCGCGACTACAGGGTTCGACGTTGATGGTCGATGAGAAGCCGTTCTTTCCACGGGCGATTCAATGGAATGGTGAGCCGCTGAAGTTTTTGGCGGAGCGGGGCTTCAATGTCGTGCAGTTGGCGACGATGCCGTCGGCGGAACAAGTTGATGACGCCAAGCGCTACGGACTGTGGTTCATTTGCATACCGCCGCGACCCGAAATTATTGTGAGTAACGGGCTGGGTGGTGAGGGCGATCGGGTGTTAGCGTGGGAGTTAGAAGACGAGGCGATTGCGAGAGATCCAAGTTACGCGTCGCGGTGGGCGGACGCGATTCGGGAGCACGATGCGTTGTATGGGCGGCCGATCATGACGGCGCCGGACATCAACTCGGGGTCGGCCGGCAAGTGTTGCGATGTTCTGCTGGCGCAATCCGCGGGTGAGCCGGTTGAGTGAACAGGAATTCGAAACCTGGCTGGCAAGTCGGCCGAGGCTTGCTCGGCCGGGGACGCCAATTTGGACGACGATTAATTCGCAATTTGGCGAAACGGTGCGGTTGCAGGCGAATGTGTTGACGAAGACGACTGGACCGGCGCCGGCGGTGGATGTTGAACAGCTTGAGACGCTACTGCAAGCGGCGTGCATGGCGGGAGTGCGTGGCGTTTTGTTTCAGTCGAATTCTTCGCTGAGCGATACGGATATTGCGACGCGAAATCGCGCGGCGGAATTGGAACTCATCAATTGGCGGCTGCAATTGATGGAGCCGTGGCTGGCTGGCGGCAAAGTGGTGAGCCGGGTTAAGTCGACGGATGGGACTTACGACAGCATAGTGATGTATGTGGACCGATCGCGGCTGCTCATGCCGATGCCGGCGGTGGCTGCGGTGGGCACCACCCCAAAGCGGTCGATGTCGAAGGACATTACGTTTGTAGTGCCTGGGGTGTCGGAGTCGAGCCAGGGTTACCTGGTGACGCCAGTATCGATGAACGCGATTTCGCCGCAGCGAGTTGCGGGGGGAACGCGGGTCACGATTCCGGTGAGTGCAAGCTCGCTGGTCGTGCTCACCGAAGATCCGCAAGTCGTGAAGGGATTTCGGGCACGGATTGCGCGACAGGGGAATCAAACGGCGAGACTCGAACGGGATTTCGTCGTGGCACGTTCGCAAGCGGCGTTTCAGATAGACGGCCGGCTCGCGGCACTTGGTTTAAAACCGAGTTTGAATGCGGCCGACGCAGCGACAGTTAACACGCGGCTCGGGCAGCTCGACTCACTACTCGCGAGTGGGCAACTTGAGGAAGCCCAGGGGCAAATCGATTTGGTGGCAAGCGACGTCTGGCACATGGTCACGGAAGAACAGGGTGCCGCCGGTATTTCGAGTGGAATGCAAAGCAACGCGCTAGGGTTGAGCTACGTTCGACTTGCCGATTTTGCGACGCTCAACCGATCGTTTGAGAATTTGCGCGGCGGCGAGAATTTGTTGACTGGCGGCGACTTTGAAAACTTGAGCGAGATGACGCAACTTGGGTGGCAGCACGTCGTGAATGCGACTGCGGGCGCGGGAACGCGGGCTGAGCTATCGACGACTCAGCCAGAGCAGGGGGCGTACTGTTTAGAGCTTGCGGCCGAGGCGCCGGCGAACGGGCAAGCGATTGATATCGCGTCGCCGCGGGTGTGGATCGTTTCGCCGCCGGCTTCGCTTGAGGCGGATAAGACGGTGGAAATCACCGGATGGATTCGGATCGATCAACCATTCTCGACACCGGGTGAAGGGCTGACGGTCATTGATTCACTTGGCGGAACGGAGCTCTCGATTACGGCGGGAAGCACTTCGGGTTGGCAAATGTTTCGCATGGTGCGAGCGGTGTCGGAACCGACGGATTTGCGGCTTACGTTTGCACTCACAGGTATGGGTTCGGCGAAGGTGGATGCCGTGATGGTTCGCACACTTGAGCAGCCGGTCGCGCGGCGATTGCCAGCGGTGGGGGGCGCTGGTACGGCGCAGATTCCGAGCGTCGCCCCGGCTTACCCTATATTCGGGGCGCCGCAAGCGCGATAATGGCGGCGGTTGGGCCGTTAATTTTTCTGAGCTGGTTCGCGCGTAGGTGTTTCGAGATGCAATCTTCTGCGGAAAAACTTCGCGCGGACGTGGAGCGAATTTGGCGGGCCGGCGTTGCGGCCGTGTTGCCGGAGCGGCTCGTGCCTGAGCACGTGCAAGTGGATGGAAACTGGCTTATCATCGACGACGATTCGTTTGATCTAACCACCGTGCAGCGGATTGCAATTGTGGGAGCCGGCAAGGCGGCCGGCGCGATGGCGGTCGCACTTGAAAAGGTGCTTGGGCCGCAACTGCTCGCGGACAAGAAATTGATCGGCTGGGTCAACGTTCCCGCGGATTGTGTGGAATCATCGCAGCGAGTACACCTGCACGCGGCGCGGCCGGCAGGCGTGAATGAGCCACGGCCCGAAGGGGTTAAGGGAACGCAAGAAATTCGAAAGATCGTATCTTCGCTAGCGAAGTCGGATATTTGCATTTGCGTTCTATCGGGAGGCGGGTCGGCGCTGTTGCCGGCGCCGATTGATCGATTGCCGCTCGATGAAAAAATTCGCTTGACTCGCTTGATGAGCGCAGCAGGATCGAATATTGAGCAGCTCAACATCGTGCGGCAACAGTTAAGCCTGGTCAAAGGTGGAAAGTTAGCGCTCGATTGCACTGCCGGCTCGCTTGTTACGCTGGCCATCTCGGATGTCATTGGCGACCCGCCAGACATGATTGCGTCTGGTCCAACTGCGCTCACTTCAAGCACTGCGGCAGATGCGATCACCATGCTCGAAGAATTAAATCTCGTAGCCGATCCAGCGATCAAGACGTTAGTGCGGTACTTAAAAAATCATGGGCACAATATGATCTGGCAACGTGCCGGGGAGGGCATCGGTCCGCCGGCCCGCATGACTTTCCATATCATTGGCAACAACGCGACCGCGGTCGATGGGGCCGGCGTCGAAGCGGAACGGTTGGGGTACTCACATGCAATGGTCGCGGCAAGGCAATCGGAAGGGAGTGCCGAGGTAGTTGGGTGTCATCTGGCCGAAATGGCGCGCCGGATGCGCGATGAACCGGGGCCAGATTGCTTGATCTCCGGCGGCGAACCTACGGTGACGCTTGTCGATGAAGCGGCACGCGGCAAAGGTGGGCGGAACCAGCAGCTCGCGTTGGCGGCACTCGCGGAGCTGGGCGATTGCCACGACATTGCGATGTTGGCGGCAGGTACAGACGGTGAGGATGGGCCGACGAACGCCGCGGGCGCGTTCGTGACAGAAGAAGTGGTTCGAGCTGCGGCGGCTAATCGGCTTGCGCCGGACGAATTCCTCGCGCGTAACGACGCCTATCACTTTTTCGATACAGCGGGAGGACTCTTCGTAACGGGCCCGACACGGACTAATGTTTGCGATATAAGAGTCGTGGTCGTCCAGCAATATGCCTGGCGCTCAACAACCGAGGCGTAGGTGTCAGCGGTCGAGACCGGACTGCGTGTCAAAAAACCGCAATTTCTTGGATTGTCTCGCATCAACTCTGGCGAGACGAGCTGAAAACACGTTTCGGTAGGTCGCACTCCGGGAGCTTTTTTGATTGTGTTCGCGTTCCGCTTCGGAAGGGCGTTTAAAACCAGCGTCTGCCGAGGATCACGCTAGATTGAGGCGCAAGCGAATCCAAGATGGCTACCGCAGTGACGAATAACCTGTCAAATTCCACGTCGACCATCGCAACCGGAGGTATCGCATGCCTATGATCTGTGCGGATGGATTAGAATCTTTTGTTGAGAATCCATCAGAAAACTTTATCTGGCTGGTGTTGACGGCGGGTCTGATTCTTATCGGCTTTGTGGCTTTTATAGGCGGAAGCTGGTATCGCCTTCGCAAAACTGAAGCTCGAAATGATCGAGCTCGGAATGTCGGCCGGCGAAATCGAGCGCGTGCTTTCCGCCGAGATAGGCCCTTCCAAGCGTAATGCGGTGGTAATGCGTTTTGGAACAAAAAGCACCGATCCGACCATCAAGTAGACGCGGGTGTAGGGTGTGGGGCCGTTTGATTTTTCCGGGCGCTGAGTTTGGCACACGAGTTCATTTAGGCGAGCCGTCGCTGTCCGAATCGCTTTGTGGCGATGGTTCGCTGTAGACCCATCTGGTCAGCCGTTCCGCGCCAAGCAGCAAATAGATAGTAAACCCCAAATATCCTGCGACATACCACAGATTGTACATCTGCTGAATGTGCGCATCGCCGTTAAATTCTTTGGTGGTGATGTCCGGGCTTATTCCCAGCACCGCTGTCCCGAGATGAAGGAAGTTAGCGAATGCGTAATAGAGAGCCCAAAGACCCATTAGGCGAACACCAAGGGCGAACCAATCGCGTGACGGCATGAAAAGCGCCTTTGCTGAATGCTTGACTGGACAAGCAGCCCAATTCGGGCTACCCATACCCGTATGCGCCCTGTCCAAAGTGGTGATGAACCGATTGTCCTTTGGAGTCGTTGTGAGAGGGATCGCTTTCTGTGAAATTCACGCGTCAGAAAGCGTATGTCAGATCGGTCGTTTGCCGACCCATGTCATCCGTTGACGGTTTGTGACGTTGGCAATGCTCTCTGGCGTTGCCGTGTCCACGCGCCCACACCAGCTAGGATCAAGAGACTCAATGTTGTCGGTTCGGGAACGGCAGCACTTTCAAGAGAAGCACCGGAGCTAATACCGCCTGTTTGGCCGAAGTGCGATCGCCACTGATCGTATTGCGCCCCGCCGATTCTTCCGCCGATAGAATCATTGGCGAGCACATTCGTCGTCCCCTGATTGTTTCGCCACAACAGGTAGTCGGCTTGATCGACGATGCCGTTGTTGTTGTAATCGCCGGCGACAGGCGGCGGAACGATTGAAAGCGATGTCGGTGACGAATAGCTGCTCCAGTCGCCGTAGTTGTCCTGGTAGCGTACTTGCCAGGTATACGCGTTTCCAAGAGTGAGCTTGCCGGGGGGCACGGTCAATGACGTCAGGTGAGTGGTGTCGATGCCGCTGTCATACACCACGCCTCTGCCATAATTGACAAGCCATTCCGCCGCGACGTGCGTGCTTCCGATCGCGCCATCGCTAAAGGCGTTGGCGGCGAGCGTTGGCGTGAGATTAGAAATAGACGCATTCGCTGCCGGCGAAACGTTGCTCGGCGTGGTGGGCACGATGCTGTCGGGAAGCGTGATGTGAATAAAGAAGTAGGTGGCGGGGGAAAAATTCCAGTTGGAGCCGAGACGGGAATTGGAATGGCAATCAATCTTGCCGTTGCCGACATAGACGACGGTGTGATCGATGCCGCTCATGCTTGTGCCGCCGTCCCAGTCGTAGCCGATCACATCGCCGGGCGTTAACTGACTAACGGATGAAACGAGCTGGCCATACTGATACTGAGTGCCGTAGCCGCCTGCTGAATTGCCGACCAACAGTTCGTCGAGCCTAGCCGCGCCGGGTTCGCCGTAGGTGCCGGCGCAATTGGGGATGGTCAAACCGCCGCCGCCGCCCCCCGGAGGGCTTCCAATAGCACTGGAGACGAAGTGGGCGCAGTCGTTACCACCCGACGGTACCGGCTGCCCGGCGCCCAACAAAGTGGCTGGATATGAATTGATATAGAAGTAGCCATCGCCGACAACCTTATTGTAGTTCGCGTTGGCATACGCCACGGCCGCGTTGCGGTCGTAGACGAGAATGGCTGAAGCAGGCGCCGCCATGCCGGTGATGATGGCGGCGGATAGTGCCGCCAGCGCTGCAGACTTAATGGTAAAACTCCCTTGAGCCGTAGCAGGCCTGTGTGTCGCTCGATGTCTCATAGGTCTGTTCCGATAATCATCCAATCCCCCGCAATGATTGATGATATGTGCCTCAATCCGATCGTACCAGATCGCCCGACGATTGCAAAGAAACGTCTGCGGGGGCGTGTTCGGAGAGTCGACTGGCAATTTCGCGGAATCCGGGCGGAATTTTTATCGTTTTCTTACAAATCATTGCTTGTATTTGGCCGTTCGCAGGCGTAGCCTCACGTTTGACGGTGGGGCTACCGAGCTTCTTCTCATTTACAGGAGCGGGCTAATGAGTAATATCCGAGTTTTGCCGTATTAGCGGACCGCATCAGCGCGTTTCGGGCTTGCGATCGCGGCCTACTTTCTAATTGTTGGTGGCGTGCATGCCGGAATTCTAGTCGGCATAAATCCACTTCCGCCTCCGGGGCCCTATGTGGGCGACGACAACAATGATGACATGATTATGGTCGGCACCCCAAGCCAACCCTACGCGATCACCCTAGATCCGAACGGGACGCCGTGGACGAAACAGTTCACGATTAATCGTGACGGGCAAGGTTGGGCTCCGGGACAGACCGTCACCGTCATGGAATTGCTGACTTTTCCTCCCACATCGACGCTGCGTCCCACCGATTGGCATGAGACCATTCTTCCAGTGACTGGTCCCAACAGCAATTTCCGCTGGGGCGGTGGAACGATTCTTATCGGCACAAGTACCTATCAGGCCACACTGAGCGGCGATGGTAAATCGATCTGGTTCGACTTTCCGCCGATTCCTCCGAGCGCTCCGCCGGTGAAGATCACGAAAACTCTAGTTTGGACCGACGGGGTGATTACACCTGACCAGAATGGTAGCCCTAATAACATCTACACCATTACGGTCAGTGAACAACCATCGGTTCCGGAGCCCAACACGATCGTCATGACAAGCCTAGTGATTGCTGGCTTTGGGATGGTGATACGCAGTCGTCCGAAGTAGCCAGGAGCGTCCCTGTAACTCATGGTCGTACCCTTGCGAAAAGACTTTGCGGCCACACTTTACCGCGCATAAAAAAGCCCGCCACTAGGGCGGGCTGCGTCGGATGTGGCTAATCA
>CAVTEJ010000007.1:0-21623 GCA_963733705.1 uncultured Planctomycetota bacterium
GCAAGCTAGATGTCGAGGGTTCGAATCCCTTCCGCTCCATTTCCAGAAATCGACTTTCTCGCCTAGTTAAAACCCACCTTCAGGCGTCGCGTGAGACGGCCCATCGTCTTCATCGCGTGTTGTGTGTGCGTAGCTATTTTCGGCGAGCGAAGTGTCGATTTCGTCTCGCAGATCAAGCCGATATTGGTCGCCCGTTGTTACGCATGTCACAGCGCACTGCGAAAGAAATCGGGGCTGCGGGTCGATACCGCGGCCGAACTAATAAGGGGGCGACGCAGGCCAGCGATTGAACCCGGCAACGCGGGCGCGAGCTATCTCATCGAGATGCTGACCGGCGATTCGGGCACGCGGATGCCGCCGGAGAGCGAAGGCTCGGCACTATCGGCGGAGCAGATTGAACTGTTCAAACGGTGGATCGACGAGGGCGCACACGCGCCGGCGGAAACGCCGCAGCCCGATCCGCGCGAGCATTGGGCGTATCATCCGCCGGTACGACCAGGAGTGCCAAAAGTTCAGAATGTCGCTTGGGTTCGCAATCCGGTAGATGCGTTCGTCGCGGCTGGGTACGACGCCGAAGGGTTAACGCCAGTTGCCGAGGCGGACAAGTCGACGCTGTGCGGCGCGTGTATCTCGATCTCATCGGCTTGCCACCGACGCCGGAAGAGCAATCAGCGTTTTTAAACAGTAATTCGCCGACCGCGTATGAAGATGTCGTCGATCGGTTGCTCGCAAGTCCGCAATATGGCGAGCGCTGGGCACGGCATTGGATGGACGTGTGGCGCTACAGCGACTGGTCGGGTTACAAGGAAGAAGTTCGCGATAGTGCCCGGCACCTTTGGCGATGGCGGGATTGGATCGTGGAATCGCTCAATGCCGACAAAGGCTACGACCGCATGGCGATGGAAATGCTCGCTGGTGATGAGATTGCACCGACGGATCCTGATATGCTTCGAGCGACGGGTTTTTTGGTGCGAGATTGGTACAAATTCAATCGCGACGTGTGGCTGCAGGCGACGGTGGAACACACTGGCAAGGCGTTTCTTGGCGTGACGATGAATTGCTGCCGGTGCCACGATCACAAGTTCGATCCGATCAGCCAGGTTGAGTATTACCGTTTTCGCGCGATCTTTGAGCCGTACAATTTGCGGACCGAGCGGATGCCGGGGGAGGCTGAACTTACAAAGAATGGGCTTTCTCGAGCTTGCGATCTGACGCCAGAGACGCCGACGTACTTGCTTGAGCGGGGGGATGAGCGTCGACCGAAGAAGGACGTTGCGATTACCGCGGGGACGCCGGAGGTGTTCGGTTCGGCGCTGAAGGTTGAGCCCATCGAGATGCCCGTGTTGGAATATTATCCGGCGCTGCAGGAGTTTGCGCTGAACGAGGATCTGACGCATGCGAGCGACCAGGTCGCGGCGGCGGAAAAACTGCTGGCGAAAGCAGAGGCCGCTGTCGCAGATGCTCAGAAGCGATTGGTGGCAAAGGCGACAGCGGCACCGATCGTGGCTCAAGCGAATGGGACGAATGGGCAGGTTACTACACCTGCACGGCGATCGCCGCGAGCGGCTCGAAGAAGGGTAGCCAAACGGGTGATGCACAATCGAATTCTAACGCGCCGATTGATTTGGCGGCACTCGTATCGAACGCGGAATCTGCGTCGAAGCACGCGGCAACGGTGCGGGCTGGCCGTGAAGCACTTCTTGCGAGGATAGCGGCGGACAAGGCGAAATACGGGTTAGCACCTGGAGAGGATGTAATCATCCTAACCGCAGCCGCAGCGAAAGCCGAACGGCGGTTCGCGTTATGCCAAGCGCAGGAACAGCATGATTCTGCGGAGCACGCGCTTGTCACAGCTGAGGCCGCCGCCAAGCCGAACGATGCAGCTTCTGCCAAGTTGATTGCGGATGATGAAAAGAAGGTCGCCGACTCGGCTGCCGTTTTGGCGAAGGCGCATGCGGCAATGGCGGACACGAATTCGACCTACACGCCGCTCGGTACGGAGATTCCGCATCAAAGCACGGGCCGCCGACTCGCGTTTGCCAAATGGTTGGTCGACCGTAACAATCCGCTCACGGCTCGCGTTGCGATTAATCACATTTGGCTGCGGCACTTCGGCGCACCGCTTGTGGACAACACTTTCGACTTCGGCCTACGAAGCCCGAAACCGCGCAATCAATCGTTACTCGATTGGCTCGCTGTTGAGCTGATGGAGAATGGTTGGCAGATGAAGCACATTCATCGGCTAATTGTCACCTCGAGCGCGTACCGATTGTCGTCGAGCTCAAAAGGCGCGACAGACAAGGACGTTGCCGCCGATCGCGACAATCATTTTTTGTGGCGAATGAATCCACGGCGGCTGGAAGCGGAGGCAATCCGCGACAGCGTGTTCTCGACGGCCGGGGAATTTAGATCTCGCGCGGGGCGGGCCCGATATCGCTTATAAGCTGGCTTCGGAAACGCCGCGTCGCAGCATCTACTTTCAATACGCCGACGAAAAGATGAGTAAGTTGCTGCAGGTTTTCGATAACCCGAGCGTCAATGAGTGTTATCGCCGCAATGAGAGCGTCGTGCCTCAGCAGGCGCTCGCAATGGCGAATAGCGACGTCTCTCTCGATCAGTCGCGCTTGCTCGCGAAAAAGCTCAGCGCGTCGGTCGGCAAGGAGAAACAGCCGGAGAGGGAATTTGTTCGACTTGCTTATGAGCACATTCTCGCGCGGGAACCTTCGGCGGCGGAACTCAGCGAATGCGAAGAATTCTTGACGAAGCAGGCCGAACTGCTGCGCGATCCGGCGAAGCTCGCCGCACTCGGCGGTGACGAGAAGGCGACCATCCAACCCGCGGCCGATTCCATTCAACGGGCGCGGGAAGATCTCACGCTCGTTCTGTTCAACCACAATGATTTCGTTACGATCCGCTAGGAGCGATTCGCATGTCGAGATACAAATTGCAATCCAGCGCTTGCGGTCGGGTTCCGCGAAGAACGTTTTTGGCTGATCTCGGCATGGGATTCACGGGTCTCGCACTCTCGGCAATGCTCCACCGCGATGGGTTTGCCAGCGAGGCGAACGGTTGGTCGCCCCCGAATGGCCTGCCTCACTTCGTGCCGAAGGCGAAGAGCGTGATCTGGCTGTTCATGATCGGGGGAGTGAGTCACCTCGAAAGTTTCGACCCGAAACCGATCCTCAACAAATATGCGGGCAAGTCGATTGGCGAGACGCCGTATAAATCGGTGCTCGATCAACGCTTTCTGGATGCAAACGTGCGGACAGCGGTTCCTGACCAGCGAAAAATACTTTCGCAGATACTGCCGCTGCAAATTGGCTACCGTAAGCGCGGTGAAAGCGGAATCGAGGTGAGCGATTGGTTCCCACACCTTGGCGGGTGTGTGGATGATCTCGCCGTGATTCGTTCGATGTGGACGAACGACATCGATCACGGAGCCCAACTGCAGTTTCACACGGGTCGCAATAAACTAGACGGCTTCTTTCCCACGATTGGTTCGTGGGTTCATTACGGGCTGGGCACGCTGAACGAGAATCTGCCGCAGTTCGTGGTGATGGGCAGCCCCGTGGCCGATTGTTGCGGCGGTCAAGAGGTTCACCGCGCGAACTACCTCGGCCCAGAACATGATGGCGTACCGCTAGTTGCGGATCCCGCGAATCCGCTGGCCTACGGCCGACCGACGGCGGGCATCTATCGCGAGGAGCAAGCCGCCGAGTTCGAAATGCTGGATCGACTCGATCGGCTGGCGCTCGCCGAGTACCCCGACGATGCCAAAGCGCTGGCCCGCATAAAATCGTACGAGCTGGCGTTTCGCATGCAGCGGGCTATACCGGAAGTCTTTGAATTCCAACAAGAAACCGAAGTGACGAAAAAGTTGTACGGGTTCGACAAGGAATCGACGACGCCTGTCGCGAAGCATTGCCTTGCCGCGCGGCGACTGGTGGAGCGTGGCGTGCGGTTCGTGCAGATTTATCACGGCGGTTCGGGCGATGCAGGTCATTGGGATGCCCATACGAACCTTCGCGGGAATCACGCCGTCAATTGCGAACAAATTGATAAGCCAATTGCGGGTTTGATTCGCGATCTCAAGCAACGGGGCATGCTCGATGAAACGCTTGTTGTGTGGGCGACTGAGTTCGGCCGTTCGCCTGGGTCAGAAAAGTCCGATGGCCGCGATCACCATCCGTTCGGCTTCTCGGTGTGGATGGCGGGTGGTGGCATTAAAGGTGGCATCACGCATGGCGCGACTGATGAGCTCGGCTTCTCGGCGGTCGAGAATCGGCACTATGTGACCGATATTCATGCCACAGTGCTCCATCAATTGGGCCTCGACTCGCATCGACTCGAAGTTCCGGGCCGCAAACGGCTCGAAATGGAGCATGGCCAGGTGATTCGCGAGATCATCGCTTGACGTTGGTCAACCGCCCGCATCTTCGTTCGGTGCCATCCTTGGCGATTCGCAGTTGCGCTGCTACCAATACTATTGCAGCAGGCGAATTTCACGGAAGGGCACCATGACGTATCAAATCGTTCTTATCCCCGGCGACGGCATTGGACCCGAAGTCGCCCACGCTACGCAGCGCGTGCTGGGCGCCACGGGGCTGGGAATCGAATGGACAACCCATCTTGCCGGTCAAACGGCGCTCGATAAACTTGGTAGCCCGTTGCCAGCAGAAACACTTGCGGCTGTGAAAGCCGCGCACGCCACGCTGAAAGGTCCCACGGCGACGCCGAGCGGCACCGGCTTTCGCAGCGTGAACGTTGAGCTGCGGCAGAAGCTGCACCTGTTCGCGAATTATCGCCCTGCCCGCTCGCTGCCGGGCGTACCATCGCGGTACGAAAATGTCGACGTGATCACGGTCCGCGAAAATACGGAAGGACTTTATAGCGGGTTAGAGCACGAAGTCGTGCCTGGCGTCGTCGAGAGTCTGCGCGTCGTGACTGAAACTGCGTCGGAGCGGATCGCTCGCTTTGCGTTCGAAACGGCTCGCCGCCAAGGCCGCAAGAAAGTCACCTGCGTTCACAAAGCCAACATTCTCAAACTCAGCGACGGGTTATTTCTACGCACGTGTTGCCGCGTGGCGGAAGAGTTCAAGGAGATCGCGTTCGACGACTGCATCATTGATGCAGCCGCGATGAAGCTCGTCATCAACCCGCATGTGTTCGACATTATGGTGATGGAAAACCTATTCGGCGACATCGTCTCCGACCTGACGGCCGGTTTGGTCGGCGGCTTGGGGTTGGCGCCGAGTGCGAACATCGGCCAAGGCGTGGCGGTGTTCGAGGCCGTACATGGCTCGGCTCCGGACATCGCGGGCAAAAGCATCGCCAACCCGACGGCTTTAATCCTTAGCGCAGTACTGATGCTGCGCTATCTGAATGAGAAACAAGCTGCTGACAAAATTGAAAACGCCGTCCGGGCCGTGTTCGCTAATGGCAAAGTTCTTACCGGGGACCTCGGCGGAAAGGCCAGTACCGACCAGTTTGTCGAAGCGGTGCTGGCGAATATGGTCTGAGCTTCGGCAGTAACGGCGGGTTTCGGACCTTCCCCCAATATTTGTGGTCTGCCCTGCCTCCGCCTATAATATGAGCGTGCGCAGGACCACGGGATTCGATCTGGCGGGATGCGCGGAGCCGGAACATGTCTTTCTTCACTCTTCAAGTGCGCTGGCTGAGAATATCGGTTGCACTTGCGCTGATTTTTTGCGTCGGTTCATTGAACCGGCGTGCGAATTCTCAAGAGTTTCAGGCGGTAGGCCCGAACGGGCAGCCGATTCAGCTTTCGCCAGATCAGATCAAGGCGATGAAGGGCCACCACCCACCGATGCCGGGCCAGCCTGGCACGCCGCCCGATCAGCCCCAGCCGCCGAAGGTGGAGGGTGACAAAAAGAAAGAAGGCGAAGAAGGTGACAAGAAAAAGGACGAAGGGGGCGCTAGCGTCAAGCGGCCGGAGAAGCCGCCCCGCGTGCCGGACCCGCGCGAGTTCGATGTCAAGCTCGACGACAAAGGGCGCGTTCCGCCGTTCAACTTTATCGGCCAGCCTTGGCCGGATGTGCTGCAGTGGCTGGCCAACATCTCGAAGTGCAGTCTCGATTGGCAGGAACTACCGAACGATTATCTCAATCTTACGACGCAGCGACCGTATTCGCTGGATGAAGTTCGTGATCTCATCAATCGCCATCTGAACGCGCGGGGCTACACGGCGATTCAAGCGAACGAAGTCCTCAGCGTCTTCAAGATCGACAAAATTGATCCCAGTGTGGTGCGGCGCGTTAGCGAGGATCAGCTCTACGATTTGAAGCCGTACGACTTCGTGAAGGTTTCCTTCGAGCTACCTCCGGGCATGGAGGTCGACAAAGCGAAGGACGATGTGAAGCAGGTTCTGAGCCCCGGCGCGAAGATCTTTCCGCTGGTTGCTTCGAAGCGTCTGCTGTTGATGGACTCGGTCGCTAATCTGCGCACGGTCAGCGAGTTGTTGAACCAGGAACGGATGGTTGAAGACGGCCGTATTGTGCCGAAGGAATTCGTGCTCAAACATGCGCGGCCGCAACAAGTGATCGAAACGCTGTATGTGATTTTGGGCGTTGATCCGAAGGCTAAGCCTGCTCAAACCGATCCGCAGATGCAGCAACAGCAAATGCAGATGATGCAGCAGATGCAAGCGCAAGGAAAGCCCATGCCCAAGATGCCGGGGAAGGCCGAGGCTCCCGAAGTGCATTTAGCATTCAACCGGCAGCGAAACAGCGTGCTCGCCAATGCTCCGCCGGAACAGATGAAGATTATCGAACAGGCGATTTCCTATTTGGATGTGCCGTTTGGTGAAGGCACGGCTGCCGCAGATGACATCAAGGCGGGAAACAACCACCCGACGATGAAAAAGTATCCGCTCACGACGCTCGACCCGGATAAGTTCGTGGCAACGTTGGAAGAGATCGGTGGTCTGAGCCCCTATGCAGAGTTCAAAGTCGATAGCGGCAGCAAAACGCTGTTTGCCTTGGCGACGGATGATGACCACAAAAAAATCGCGAGTTTGATCGACCAATTCGATGGCACCGGGCGTCACTTCGAAGTCATTCAACTCCGCCGGCGACCGGCGGATGCGGTGGCCGCCACGATTTATAGCCTGATGGGCGGCCAAGAAAAAGAAGACGAGGATAAGAATAAGAGCCGACGTTACTGGTCGCCGTGGGACGACATGGGCCGCGACGATGACAAAAAGAAGCCACAAAAAGGTTTCGGCGTCGATGCGGATGTCGAGCACAATCAGCTGCTGGTTTGGGCCAACGAAGCAGAGATGGAGCGAGTACGAGATCTGTTGGTGAAGCTTGGCGAGACGCCAGGCGCACAGCGAAGTTCGAGTCCCGTACGCTTCGTGCAACCGGGAGATGCGAAGGCAGCGGCGGCACTGTTGGATCGTTTGCGTTCCGCTTGGCCGAACACCGGAGCAAATCCGTTGATCATCAAGACGCCGCCACCGAAGGCCGCGCCGCCCGAAAGCAAGGAGAAGAAAGAAGGAGACAAGCCGGAGCCTGCTGTTAAGCCTAAGGATGACCGGGCTGCCAACTCAACGGGTATGAATCGTGTTACAGCGCAGTTCGCTGAGTTGCAAGCGGCATCGCCGGCTGGACCTGCTTCGAAGCAGTCGCAAGAAACGAAGAAACCAGCCGCCGCGGCTGAGAGCACCGCGCCGACTCAAGCGACCACTCCAACACCACCACCAGATGCGGCCGCCGACGCTCAAAAAAAACCGGCGGCTAAAGCGCCGCCGGTTACCGTTACCGTCACCGAAGACGGCCGACTCATGCTCAACTCGGCCGATACGGCCGCGCTCGACAAGATGGAGGATTTGATCGAGGATCTGTCGCCCCAAGAGCGGCGGTTTCAGGTGTTTCCATTGAAGTGCATCCGCGCGTCAGAAATGTGGTATGACCTTCAGGATTACTTTAAAGACGACCTGCAGGGCGAGGTGGATACCAGCTACAACGACTTTTGGTGGCCGCCGCGGCGGAAAGATACTCCGAAAAAGGGTGAGCCGGGCCTAGGAAAGCGGCGTAAATTGATGATCACGTATGATAGACCGAGCAATACGATTTTGGTTTCGAATGCCTCCGCCAGCCAGTTGTCTGATATTGCGGACCTGATCAAAGAATTCGACAAGCCCGCGCCGGTCGACTCGGTTGAAATTCGCCAAACGGCAGCGATCAAGGTTCAATACTCGAAACCGTCGGTCATCGCAGCTGCTGTGAAAGAAGTGTATCGCGACCTGCTCAGCTCAAAAGACAAGGAATTCGATCGCGGCAACCAAAAGGGCGAACGTTCGAGCACCGAACGCATGACCGTGATCAACTACGGTGGCTCCGGCGACTCCAGTAGTGGAGATCGTCCTTCACCGATGAAGGTCGGCTTCGATGGCGCGCTTTCGCTCGGTGCAGATGACGTTTCCGGCGTACTGATTGTTTCCGCCCAGCAGGGCATCTTTAACGATATCGTTCGCATGGTTCGCGAACTCGATGACCAAGCCGCGCCACAAACGACTGTGCAAGTGCACCGCGTAGCGGGAAATGTGTCTGCCGAAGCGCTTCAGAAGGCGATCGATAAAGCGGTCGGCAAAGCCTGGCTTGGCAATCGGCCTGAACAAACACCAACTCAAACCGGGCCAGAAGGCAACGAGCAGAACCAAAACGAAGGCGAGCGGAATCAAAAAGGGAAACGCCACGACAAAGGGAAGAGCGGAGAGTAACGCGTTCAGCCGCGCGGGCACGACTTTTTTGTTAGCACCCGTTAGCAGTGCCGGTCTCCTGGTGGGCATGGCTGACAAGCGGTCTCATCGCGAGCTTCGAGTTCGAGCGTGGAATGATGGATGTGAAAGCGCGCGTCTAGCCGTGCCTTAATCTCCTGTTTGATCTCCGGCCAACGCTCGACGTGCGGGTCTTCTACCACGATATGAGCCTCTAGCGCGCACCGGTGCTCGTCTAACTCCCACACGTGCAAGTGGTGTACCTCGCCCACGCCCGCAACCGATTGCATTGCCTCGACCAACTCCTCGGAATTCACGTCGGCGGGAGCGCCTTCCATTAGAATGTGAATCGAACGGCGGATATCGGGCACGCTTTGCTTTAATACGTACGCAGATACCAGGATCGTCATGGCCGAATCGACCCAAGTTGCGCCGAAAAACACGATCGCCACGCCAGCCAGCACGACGCCGAACGACGAAAACGAATCCGACAAATTGTGTAAGTACGCCGCCCGCACGTTCATATTGCCGCGCAAGAGCGCGTGCAACAACGCTACGGTCGCCAAATTGACGAGTAGGGCGACGCCAGCCACGACGATCATGATTTGGCCATCGACGTCGTGCTCGCGAAAGAGCCGCTCAACCGCTTCGCCGAGCAAATAAATGCTCGTCACGACAAGGACCGTGAGATTGATCAATGCCCCGATGATCTCGGCCCGGCGATAGCCAAATGTGCGGCGTTCATCGGAAGGACGTCGACCGATCCGCCGCGCCACAATTGCGATGACGAATGATCCGCAGTCTCCCAAGTTATGGACGGCATCGGCGATCAGCGCCAAACTACCAGCCCACGCTCCGGCGATTACTTCGATGACCGTCAGTAACAGGTTCAGCAGCAGGCTAAATACCAGCCGCCGATCGCTCATCGACTCGTCGGCGTGGACATGATTGTGCGTCATAAGAATCCGGCGACCGAGGCGAAAGTGCGATTAGCGGTCCAGCTAAGTGTCACGGCATAACCGCCGGCGGGCAAGAGCGATCGGCGAGCCGGTCGCGCTTACCTGAAGCCAATTCGAGAATTACCGCGTGCGAAGTTTAGGCACTTCCACCCGGCGATACTGCCCGTGGTGCGCTTGAGCGATTGCGGTCAAATTCTGCTCCCCGTCGAGCGACGTGACGCCCAAGCCGATCGTGTGAACTACAAAATTCCATGGCGTCGCCGTAAGGTGCGACATCACGTCGAGCCGCACGTTGTCGCTATATTTAAGGTCGCCATCCCACAGCAAGTACACAGCTTGTGGCCCAAGTGCTGCCGCCATATCCATTGCTTTAATCATTTCGCGATTATGCCCCGATGCGAGGATCGCTTTCGGCAACCACTCACGAAGCCGATTTTTATTCTGTGGCGTGGCGGGCACCAACGCCGGCTCCGCTTGAGGATAAAACATCGGGTATGGCTGATCGCTGACGAAGATCACATAAAACGACTGCCGTGGAGTCATACCTTCGACCGTTTTTACGAGTTCCGCGAGCGCCATCTCGAATCGGCCACCTTTCATACTGGCCGAGTTGTCGACCACGAACACGAACCGATCACCCTTTGTTTGCGTGCCGAAGAAGAGGGCTGAGCCAGTACCGCCACCGCGAGTGCCCGATCTGGAGCCGCGTTTCTGCCCACTGCCAGCGCCGCTCGGCGCACCCTTGCCATCGCCGCGTGTGCCGCCCGCGCCGGCGGGCATTGTACCCGTATCCGTGGTCGGTGCGTCGATGCCAGCTTCGCCTGCATTCGGCGGTCCTTCCACAGATTCGAAACCAACGGGAATGACATCACTCACCGTCGGATTGGGGACATCCGCCTGCAGACCTTGCATATCAGCCGCCTGTACTACGTTGTCGTCCGAGGCCAGCGCGCTGAACTGACCAAGGTCGAAGTTCTCATCGCTGGCCGGTGCCTTCTCTCCCAGGTCGAGAATCGTCGTCGTAAACGTCGGCTCGCTTTGACCGATCGTCGCCACAGTGATCGAAAAAATCGCCAAAATTAGCACGCCATGAAGTGCAAGGCTGGCCGCTACGGACGGCGTCACGCGTCGCGATCGTCTTACGGAAGGGCTCGGCAAGACTGAGATTGGCGCAGTTGCAA
This sequence comes from uncultured Planctomycetota bacterium, assembly GCA_963733705.1. Classification (GTDB taxonomy): domain Bacteria; phylum Planctomycetota; class Planctomycetia; order Pirellulales; family Lacipirellulaceae; genus JABDGM01. The sequence continues at coordinate 10,881 of CAVTEJ010000007.1, forward strand.
TATCAACCGACGATCCAATTTCAGGCTCGAAGGCTGGCACACCATCAATGTTATCCGCAGCACCGATCCAACTGTCTGCCGAGACTGGCGTCGATTCCTCGAATTTGTTTTTGCCTGTGGCGGCGATACTCGAATCGATAATACATGATGCAACCGGCGACGCAATTCCTGCCCCACCACAATCACGATCGATTTCGCCGAACGGTTCATCAACTTCGCCAGCTTGCGGGTCGTGTTCCGCCCCACCAGCGTTGCGCGTGATTACAGACTCGAGCACGACTTCGAGCCGCGTCAAATCGCTGCGCACACGATACATGTCCATCTCCAATTGACGGACGTTGCGTCGGGCCGACTCTAAAGTCTCTTCGAGCCCGTCAGATTCAGGCGAATCACTCGACATGAAAGCCATAGAATGAAGGCAGTGCGAACCAGCTACAAGATAAGACCCCCGCGACACATGCCTCTCACTGTCCGGGTCTAATATACCTAACGGGCGCGGGCGAAGTGAAGCAGATCGGCGCGAATTTTTGGGCGACCAATCACGGTCCGATAGTGCGATTAGGAACCGGTCGGGGCTGCGATTGCCGCCAGGGCAAGTGCCCGATCGATTCGAGCCAAGCAACGCTCGCGGCCAAGAATGGCCAGCGTATCAAACAGCCCGAATCCGACGGCTTTCCCGGTAATCGCGACACGCACCGCATGGACGATATCGCCAATCTTGACGCCATTCGCTTCGACGAACGCGTGAGTGGCCTTTTCCAACATTTCCGCGGTATATGAGTCGACGCCAGCCAAAGTGGCTCGATATTTTGCCAAAAGCTCGCGGGCTCCGGGCGGCTTTCGCAGTCGCTTATCGAGCGCCGCGTCGTCGAATTGCAATTTGTCATCGGCGACGAAAAAATCATCAAAATCGAGAATATCGCCGGCCACTTTTACTCGATCGCTCGCCGCCTCGAGGATTTGAGTGACATACGGCGCTGTGTCACACGGCGGCGGCGTCGCCACTAGCTTTGCACGCTGCAAGAACGGCACCGCCTTCGCGACTCGCTGCTTAATCGGCAGCTTTTGCATTGCCCGAGTTTCGAACGCCAACAGCTTTTCACAATCGAAACTTGCCGGTGCCTTGTTAACCCGCTCAAGCGAAAAGTGCTTGAGCATGTTTTCTCGCGAAAAGTCCTCGGTTTTGTCGTCGAGCGACCAGCCGAGGAGCAGCAAGTAGTTAAGGAGCGCATCGGGCAAATAACCGACTTGCTCGTAGAAGTCGACAATGACCGGATTGAAGGTCTCGGCGCTTACTGCCAACCCCATTCGCCGTGCGATGGACTGCCCATGCTCCATCAACTGCGCGAAGTCGCGGTTCTTCAAATACTTGTCGAGCTTTCGCTTGCTGAGCTTGGTCTTGCTGCCCGGCTCGGCGACGTACGGCAAATGCGCGAACACTGGCACGTCGTAGCCGAGCCGTTCGAACATGAACACTTGCCGCGCGGTATTCGACAGGTGTTCCTCGGCCCGCACCACGTGCGAAATCTGCATCTCGTGGTCGTCGACCACCGTTGCTAAGTGATACAAGCACGTGCCATCGGCGCGCTGGACAACATGATCCTGCTCGCTCGCCCAATCGATCCGAACCTCGCCGCGGATCATGTCGTTCAGAACGAACTGCCCTTCGCGGGGCATCAGCAATCGCACGACGCCGGCTCGTCCTTCTGACTCGAATCGCTTCACATCGGCGTCGGTATCCGCGCCATCGCCGGCTGTAGACAAACGCTCGACCCGCCTTTTGCGCTTCGTCGCGTTCCGCTTGCAATTCTTCGGTCATGGCGAAGTCGCGATAGGCAGCGCCGACTTCCAGGAGTCGCTTGACGGCCGCTTGGTATTTTTCCAGCCGCTGAGATTGATAGTAGGGCCCGAACGGCCCTCCGACTTCGGGACCTTCGTCCCAATCGAGGCCAACCCACCTCAGCCCATGCAGAATCGGCGCCAGCGCTTCGTCTACATTTCGCTGCGAATCCGTATCATCGATTCGCAGGATGAACTGCCCGCCCCGCCCTTTCGCAAATAGCCAGCAAAACAGCGCTGTCCGCACTCCGCCGATGTGGAGATAGCCAGTGGGACTTGGAGCAAAGCGGGTGCGGACAGTCATCGTGGAGGGCTTGCTGGTTGCTGAGGGACGGACACCAAACGCGAGCGAACGATGTTCGCACTTCGTACCAGTATCCAGCCCTTAGCCCTGAGCCTCCAGCCCCTTTATTCTGAACTAGGCGGCTCGCCCCTCAGTCTTGAGCTTTCGCAATTTCTTGCGGTCCGCTTTGCTCAGCTTTTGGCCGCCCGTGGAGTCGTCATCATCCTCGTCGCGGTCGTAGCGATCACGCTCCGGCCGGCTGCCATCGACCCAGCGGCTGGAGTCGGCAGGCGTTTTCGCCGTTTGCAAAGTTGCCCGCGAATACCCAGCGGCTGACAGCACGCTCGGCGTCGACTTGGCCTTTGTGGTGATTACGGTCGGCAGATCTGTCTTTGCGACGCTCTTGTAGACCTTTTTGGTGGGTTGGGGGCGACGCACGGAAATCAACCCTTGTGCATCCAGCACCACAAAGCGAGCGTATGACACTGCGGCCGCCAGTACGAACCAGTGACCGGCGAGTAACGTGGTGCCGACCGTGAGTGCCCGTGCTTCCGGATCAGCAATCGGCACGAATCCCAAAAGGCTGACGGCACTGGTCGCGTAACTCGTCAGCCCGATCAGCGCCAGAGCGGCTGCCAACCGGCATTCGCGCACGTCGAACACGGCGCGGAACAAAACCCACAGAATTGGCAGACCTGGGACCAAGAGCCACCAGCCGGCGTTATCACGAAGCGCTGACCACCCCGTCGTGTGGCTTAGAACGTCTGCTAACGTTTGGTGTAAACCCGTTACGCTATTGGCGCTCATCGTCAAACAGGCGATCGATGCACCGAGCCACACCCGGTAACGCCCGCGAAAATCATCAATGCGGTGACGGCGAATCGAGTATGTCAGCAGGCAAGTGCCGCTGGCGATTAACAGCAAAACAGCAGATAACCACGAGGCCAAGCTACCCGGGGCGGTCATCACGATTGCATTGACCGCGCGTGCGCCACTAGCTTGGGCGATCGCACCAGCGAAGTAATCGAGCGCTGCGAGTACGGTCGTTGTGCCGACACCAATCAGCACCAGAACCGCGATAGTTCGGTACCGCCGCGGAATGAAGTCGGTTACTTGCGGGTGATTTTCCACGCCCGCCGCATCGCTGTAGCGAGGTGCATCGTCGGCACTCGCGTCGGCGGCTGCTCGCATCGCTGAGTGATTGTTGGATGCCGCGAGTACTTCATCCTTGAGTACCCGACGTCGTCGATCTCGTCCGGGGAAGTTGACCATACTGCTTCCAGTGTCGTGCAAGAGTCTACCGCCGCGAGTCCCTGCGGTCGGAGTAGAAAAAGCCCTGCTGTTGGTCGCGACTTGCGCGATCCGCAGCGTGCCGACATTTGAGCTCTAAGCTCTACATCCGGCATCAGGCGCATAATCCATTTCGGCATTCCAATGCATGCAACTGCTTCCTTGCGCCCGGTGACGGTTTATTCCATTTGTGCCGAGTTTGCCGCTATCTCGAGTCGCATTTGCCGCGAATAAAAGTCTGCTTGCACAATCAACTGGTGAAACTCTTCGATTCGCGCACGCAATCGTCGCGTGCGAGCCAAACACCGGCAAATGCCTGGACGCCCCACCCCCGTAACCTAGGCTTTCTAAGAAGTTATTTCGGGGTTCCACTACGGCCAATGATCGAGCCGTTCGGTGCCGGTGTTTCCCCAGCCAGCATTGCTCCGCCACCAGACGTCGATGAAAAATGGCCGACTTCGTTGAATCAACTACGCTGCTGAACATCCCCGAATTGGGTTACGTGCCTGTAGAGGATGTGCAAGCTGTTCCAGCCGCCCGGCAAGTTTCCGAAATCTCGGTCCTGCTGCACTCGCTCGACGAGGCCGCTGCCGAGACAGGCCACTCCGTCGCCGCCAAACGCGGCGGCACACGCGAAACGCAGCTCGTCCAAGCCCGCCTCGGTATGGCCAGCGGGTTGTACACGGCGCTTCGCGCGAAGCATCCTCAATCAGCTTCTCACTCGCTACGAGTCGCGCTCGGCTGCAGTTCATGGGCCGCCATTCTGCAGCTCGATGATGAGACACGCGATCTGTTGGAAGTCGCTGCGCTGCTACACGATGTCGGCAAAATCGGCGTGCCCGAAAAAGTGCTGCTCAAGCCGGGACGCCTGACTCCCGAAGAAGTTGCGCTAATGGGGCGCCACGCGGCCCTGACGATGGAAGTGCTGGCCAGTAGTGGCGCACCGCAAAGCCTGCTTGAAATCGTTCACTACAGTCGCTATTGGTTTAACGGCGAAGGCCGCAACCAAGAGCGCCAAGGACAGGATCTGCCGCTTCCATCGCGCATGCTGTCGATCATCGATGCCTTCGATTCGATGACCACCGACCAACTGTACCGCCCCGCACGATCGCGTGAACGGGCGCGTAGCGGAGCTGTTCGAATTCGCTGGCAAACAGTTCGACCCCGAGCTCGTACGCCAACTGCAAGCGGTTTTCTCGCACGACCAAAATTTGCTTACCGAAAAACTTGCCCGTCGCTGGCTACATCGTTTGCCGAAGGAAGGCAACGTGCTGCCATGGACGATGGCCGAAGTGGAGCACATCCAGTCAACGGCGCAGCCTGCCACCGAGTCGGTGACTTCGTTGTTCGAAAAGAAACTGGTCGACAACATGCACGATGGTGTCGTGTTCGTCGACAGCCAGTCCACGATCCTGTTGTGGAACACGGGCATTGAACGTCTCACTGGTGTGAGCAGCGCCGCTGCCTGCGGTCGCACGTTGTTGCCGCACCTGATGGACATGTGCAACAACCGCGAACATCGAATTACGAACGAAGAATGCCCGGTCGCTCACGCAATTTCCACCGGCGTTCAATGGCTTGGCCGTGTCAGCGTAATGGGCCGTCAGGGCCATCATGTGGCCGTCGACTTGCATGCGATTCCAGTGCGCAGCGTCGATGGCGCCATTCACGGTGCCACCGTGCTACTGCACGACGTGTCCTCTGAAACATCGCTCGAAGAAAAATGCCAGGCCCTGCACGCTCAGGTCGCCAAAGACCCGATGACGCAGGTCGCCAATCGCGCTGAATTCGATCGGATGCTCAATAACTTCGTGGCCGCACATCAAGAATCGAGCTTACCGTGCAGCTTGATCATGAGCGATCTCGACCATTTCAAGTCGATCAACGATACCCATGGCCACCAGGCCGGCGATGCCGCGATTATCACGTTCGCGTCGTTGTTGAAAACGATGTGCCGCTCCGGCGACCTCGTCGCTCGCTACGGTGGCGAAGAGTTCGCGGTCCTCTGTGCCGATTGCACCAACGCCGCCGCGGCCCGTAAGGCCGAAGCGATCCGCAAAGCGCTCTCGGAAGTCAAGCAACAAGTACTCGGCAATGCTGCGGTTACGGCTAGCTTCGGCGTCACTGAATTACAAACCGGCGACACACCGGAAACCATGTTGCGACGCGCCGATCGCGCCCTGTTGCAAGCCAAAGACCAAGGGCGAAACCAAGTCGTCCAACTGGGAGATGGAATGTTGGAAGAGAAAGTTAAACGCAGTTGGTGGCCGTTCCAATCTCTGCGCGGCAGTGCCTTGGTCGAAGCGAACCTGATCACCATGGTGCCTATCGAGGTCGCCGTCCAAAAGCTCCGCGGGTTCATCGCCGACCAGAACGCCAAAATCGTGAAGACGAACGAAAACGAGTTGCAGCTGGTCGTTACCGATTCGCACGCCGGCACACACCGTCGTTCGACCGACCGGCCCGTCACTTTCCAGATCCATTTGAAACTATCGCAGCAGCGTCTCGAACGATCGAATTCGCAGGGTTTCGCCGCCGGCGCCTATGCCGAAACGCATGTGCAAGTCATCATCCACCCGCGCCGCGATCGCGATCGACGCCGCGAGGCAACGATGGACAAGGCGCGTCGCCTGCTCGGCAGCTTGAAGTCCTACCTGATGGCCCGCGAGGAAGACGACGCCCCGGCCGCCACCGAAGCAGTTGCAGCCGCTGAGTAATTCGGCGCGTAAATCGAGCGAAGAGCGATGCGAAGCGAATCTTGCGAAAAACGATTGACGACCACCCGGCGAGCGATGCGTCGCGCCAGTGAGAGCATAGCTGCGGAAAACATTTGCACGGGACAGAGTGACGCCCTTGACAGCGCCTTCGAAGACTATGCTCGCATAGATGTGGGCATAGCTCGAAGCTCATCGACCGACAGCCTGCACCAAGTAACCAAATCGCTAGTCGCCGACATCGCCACACAGCTAGACGCCCTCGATCGGCAACGGCAGATGCTCACAGACCTTCTGCGTAACGTCTCGCTCTAGCCCTTAGCCGGATCGCTATGCGAGCCGGACTACGGCGCGTTCAATTTCCTTACGTTAATGCGTTTCTTCACGCTCGCCCGCAGGCATCAACCAATTGTCAAACGTCACTTCGAGCGTTATCCTGCTGGTAGCAAAATCAGACACGATTCCTCGGTCCACAGGAGACGCATGTCATGGCCTACACACTCCCACCATTGCCATATCCAAATAATGCGCTGGAACCTCACATCGACGCCAAGACGATGGAGATTCATCACGATAAACATCACAACGCTTACGTCACCAATCTCAACGCCGCGCTCGAAGGCAAGAGTATTCCCCAGCAAAGCATTGAAGATCTCTGCCGCAACATTGAGAAAATTCCGGAAGACATTCGCCCTGCCGTACGTAACAACGGCGGCGGCCACGCGAATCATTCAATGTTCTGGACAATCATGAGCCCCAAGGGCGGCGGCAAACCGACCGGCGATCTCGCGAAAGCAATCGACGCTGAGCTCGGCGGCTTCGACAAATTTAAAGAAACGTTCACCAAGGCTGCCACAACACGATTCGGTAGCGGCTGGGCGTGGCTCAGCCTTGATAAATCTGGCAAGCTGAGCGTCGAGAGCACGCCGAACCAGGACAACCCGTACATGAGCGGCAAAACGCCAATCCTCGGCATCGACGTGTGGGAGCACGCTTACTACCTGAACTACCAAAATCGCCGGCCTGACTACATCAACGCGTTTTACAACGTGATCGATTGGAATGCCGTCGACGCCCGCTACAAAGCCGCGAAAGGCTAATCTCCTTCGGCGAAGTTATTCTTCCAAAGTGCATTCAGCCCCTGGCGGAAGCCGGGGGTTTTTCATGCGCCAATAGCCGATCCCGCTATCGCTCCCAGCAGTGCTGTCTTGCTACTTACTTTTCGCGAGCCACCGACTGACATTGACCGCGCGCACCGCCGCTCTATAATCCGCGGCGCTGCGTGGACCGTGTGCTTGCAATTTGCTCGCGCCGCATAATGAGCACACCACGCTCCGTTTCCGTAAATGACATAGGCTGGCAATGCCGAAAAGCCCTATAGTCGCGCCTCCTTATCGAAAGCGACATGCCACAAACGTTGCGAACGTCTCCGCAGCGCGTTCTTGAGCAGCTACCGTCATGAACCGAACAGCGCTTCGATCATTGTCCTTGCTCGCGATTCTCGCAGCCGTCGTTGGCTGCCAAAGTGCGCCCCGTTTGGCGTGGTGGAAGCAAGATAAGGTCGCGGAAAATTCGGCCGTTGCGTCTACTTCCAAAACACCCGCCCTTCCCTCCGCACAATCCTCGCCTTCAGCAGTTGCGATCGCAGGCGTGACTCCCGGTGCGTCGCCCCCTGCCACCGCCGTGGCCGCCGCAACTCCAACAGCCGGCGCTACCGGTTTGCTGTCACCAGCTGTGAGCCCGCCGAACGCTCCGCCATCCATGGCAATTCCGGTCGCCGCGTCCGCGCCTCTGACGGCATCGCCACCACCGACCGAAAACTCGCTTGCTGATAAGTTGGTCTCAACGCCGAATTCGAAGTTGTCCGCGACTACGCCGCTTGGCGCGACATCGCCGCCTGCCGCGTCGACCGTTGCAGCTGCTGGGCCTTACGATCCTAACGCGTATAAGCCCACGCCCGCGATTGGCGCAAGCAACGCCCTTGGGAGCAGCGCTGATGGCGCTGACCGCTACGGAGCGATTGCGAGCGCTGCTCCGGCCGCCCCGCCAGTAGTTTTGCCACCTGCGAGTACATCGCAGTCGCTAGCAAGTGACCCTGCCGATCGCTATGGCACGCCGCGTACGTCAACGACACCAACGGCCATGCCGGGTCAGACGCCGATGACTGATCCGACGGCTCTTGCATCGGATCGCTATGCGAACCCGTCGCTGCCTTCGTATGCGACCAAACCAGCCGCGCCGGCCGCGGCCGTACCAGCGGTGAAGCTTGCTTCGGCGCCCGGCCAATATCGTCCTGGCGGGACTTCGTCTTACCCGGACGCATCTTCCACAATGTCGCCAGTGGAGATCGCCAGCCGGCCAGCGCCGCCGGCGACGACCAGTACGGCGCCGCCCGCCGCAACCGACACCGGCAGCCAGCCTTGGTCGCCAGGCTCAACGACGGCGCCACCTACATCACGCCCCTACTAAGCGTCGAATTACCTTAGGGGCTCACCAGCCCATTACCATGTTCGACTCGACGGCCTTGCGGGCCTGCTCCAAGTCGGATCCCGTCTCATGCATGTAGAGGCGAATCGCGTGGACCTTATCGCCCTCGGCCTTTGACAAACAGTCGCGAGCGGTAGTGCACGGGTTCATCTTGCCGGCGATACCAAGCGCGCTCTTCGAAATTACCCACGTATCGCGCGGCCGCTTCGTCAGCCGCATTACGTGTTCTTGAGGATAAGCATCCCCGACGACGGCAGAAGCTGCGTCGCCGTCCTCCGCCCAAGTGATCACGATGTGGTTCTCGGTCTCAACTTCAAACAGGGGCATGTTCCACTCCTTTCCAGACAAGCTCGTCGCAATACCACGCCCCGCGGAGCGTGGCCCGGCGCCTGAGTTCTTACACTTATGATGGTAAGTAAACTGGCGGCTGATCGTCAACGTGCCACGGTTGCCCAAATGCTTCCTTGCGGTTTGTGGCATTGAATTGCAGTCCTTACGTGGTTGACGGGACCCCAATCGGGAGGATGTCTGCAGCGGTATTGGATTCGATGGGTACAATCGCGGGCGAGGAAACGTCCTCGCGGATGTGCCCGCCAGCGTGGACGAACAAGCGGTTGCTGCCGGCCGCCTTCGCGCTGTAAAGCGCGGAATCGGCCCGTGCCAATAAGGCCCGGGCATCGTCGCGGTCTTGCACTTCGGTCAGGCCGCAGCAGACGCTTGCAGATAGTTCTTCAAACACGCGGCGGCGAACTCGGTTCGCGAACACCCGGGCGCCGGCGAGTGAGGTCTGCGGCATGACGACGACGAACTCATCGTCGCCGTAGCGGGCGACAAAATCGCTGTCGCGCATGCACGTGCGAATTGCGCTGGCGAGCTTCGGCAGCACGACGTTCTTCGAGCGGCCTTCGTTTGCGGTGCGATCCAAACCAACGAGGGCCACGGCGAACGCCGGGTTCCCTTTGTAGGCGCCGTTGAGCAGGATGCGCAGCTGCTGCTCGAGTGCGCGGCCGTTGCCGACGCCGGTCAGCGGATCGGTGCGGCCTTGCGTGAAGGTTTCCAGGGCGTCGGATTGCTGACGGATTTGATCGTAGGCATTCGAAAGCTGGTGGGCGAGCTGGATCGTGGGTCCGAGCATGGCTTCGGCTTCGTTGCAGAGCCGCTCCCAGGCCTTGTCGTCGACAGCTTCTTGCGTTTTCCGCAGTTGGCGTTTGAAGGCGCTGAGTTGGGAATGGTGTGTTACCAATTCTTGCCGCAAACCATCGGCGATCGTTTCGAGCTGCCAAGCAATACGGTTCGCGCGTTCAAGTTCTGTTTGACGGCGTTGGTCGCCAGCCGCCGTTTGCTTCGTGCGGGTGCGATTGCCGAACAAGTAACCGATGAGCGCAACGGCGGCGAGACTCACGGTCACGGGCAAGCCGAATGCGACTGTCTCGGAGACAGCGAGTGGCAGCAGGCGCCGAACTGTGCGAAAAATGATGCCATGGGAGTATGTGCCCTTCTTGATTGATCGCTTAGATTCGCCGCGTTTGGAAGCCGAGGATGCTGGCGAAGCCGGCGGCGCAAACGACGATGAGCGTGACCATCCACTCTTCGCGGCTGAGGCTGTTGAACCAGTTCCAGGTATCTGCTGGCGCGGCGGCGACGCGGTACCAAATGTCTTGCAATAACGATCCCATTGAAGGCTCCTTTCGCGAACGTTAAGCCACTCAAATGTACGCCACGGGGTTGTGGGTTTGAGGGCGGGAGCGTGGAACCAGGGCTGACGGAAGGGATGTTGCGATCAAACGGGTTGTAGTGCTTATAGGGATGTTGCGTGGCCGACGTAATGGGCAGGCGTAAATCGACTGGCGGTGATGAAGTTTTCGGCGGCCACGGGTGGTGGCGGTTAAGGTGAGGTCCCCGCCCGCTGAACGGCTCGCCTCGTATCGGGATTTGCGGGAGTCAAATCGTGGTTGGGAACGGAATGTCCGCCGCTTGTCGGTGATTTGGGCGTTTGGTATAGTTTTGAGTCTGCGGCGGGCTGGCGAAATGAGGCTGGTCTGGCTGCGAAAAACGAGGCGCGGTAGCTCAATTGGTTAGAGTCCCGGACTGTCGATCCGGTGGTTGCGGGTTCGAGTCCCGTCCGCGTCG
>CAVTEJ010000008.1:0-120437 GCA_963733705.1 uncultured Planctomycetota bacterium
AGTCGAAGTAGATGCTGTTTGCATTAAGATCTGAGGCCATTCGGTCACACTGATGTCGTCCCAATCGATCGTCATAGGCCGTCGCGGCTCCGGATCGTAATCGGGACACATCGGATCGGTGAGCTGAAACCCGAGCTGATGGATCGTTGCCAGGGATTCACCGGTCAGACGAGCCACCGCCGAATTCAGTTCAATTTGCGTAATATCAACCTTTCCAATAAAAAGGCCACACTCCGGTCAGAACGGAGTGTCGCAAGGAAAAGCCTCGATGAAGCATCGAGCTTAAAACTTTACTAACTAATGACCAGCGAGATGAGCTCGCTGGCGGGCAGATTCAGCGTCAAATCACAATCAACAGGTCCGTAGCGCATCCAGCGGACGACTGATCAATCATGAGAGCCGCCGCGATGTTGGCGGCGTAAATCGTGTTTGCGCAGTGCAGCGCGCGGTGTCCTTCACTCGCGGAGAATCGTCAGCGGATAGTGTCGGCAGCTGGCGGCATCTGCGAAAACAAGTACAAAAATGGTTTCTGTCAGCATTCTTCCATCCGCAAAAAACGCGGTCCTATTCCCGACTAATCGCCAAATCGCTACCCGAGTCTCGATCGAATCCACGCAGCAAAACACCACGTCGCCGATGGCGACCTTGGGGCGAAATCGATTCGCAACCTCGTCAACTTCAATCTCCGGATCGATGTCACGGACGGATTTTGCAGCGGCCGTATCGCTTCGGCGGCCAGCTGTTAAAACAAGCAGTACGCATGACCTTCTGGAAGAAGCGGTGTGGGAGGACTTGTCGTCTTTGCTCGAAAACTCCAAGCGCGTCGTAAAGAATACGAACGTCGCCTGCGTCGCACGGAAAAAGATGGCGCCGATTGTCATGAGCGACCAGCTTAATTCAGAAGGTCAAGCTGGCGATTGCCCGTCTGATCGACGCCTACCAGGACGGCTGCTGAGCCGGGACGAATTTCAACCGCGCATCAGCCGCAGCAAGGAACGGCTGGGAAATTGGAGGCAGAAGCAGCCACGATAACATCGCGGCAGTCCGAAGCAGATGCCGCCATCAAGCATCGGCCATCTTCAGGATCTCCAAGGCATCTGCACGAAGGGTCGGACATGTCGATCGGAAGAAAAAGCGCAAAATCATTCGCGCATTGGTCAAACGCGTGGAGATCGGCGACCAGTTCGTCCGAGTAGTTTATAGGGTCAGTCCGGGCCCTTTTGCGGCAGGCCCGCTAGCGGGGCCTGTTTGCAACATTGTGGACGGCGTGACCGTCCCACCTTGCGGCGTGCCGCTGTAGGTTCGGTTGTAAACACAATCTGCGAGATAACCCACCTCCAAGAACGAGCGAATGAGCTTGAGGAACCGTCGATCATCGATCCGTTTCGCCAGCAGACAGATGAGCACGTCGTGGTTGATGTTATCGAAGCATCCGCGGATGTCCGCTTCGATAATGCACTTCGTGCCCTTCCAGGTGTGCTTGAACTCGTCCAGTGCCGTATGGCATGAGCGACCCTTGCGAAAACCGTGCGAGTGGTCCGAAAAGACCGGCTCGTAGATTTCCTCCAGGATGCGCGCTGCCACGGACTGCACCAGCTTATCCGTTGCGGTCGGGATTCCCAGCGGGCGAAAACCGCCTTTGCTTTTGGGAATCAGCATGCGCCGGACAGGCTTGGGACGATAAGCACCCGATCGCAGGTCGTCCCGCATGGCATCCATCCGCCGAGCAGCAGTCGCATGGATTTCTCCATCGACACCAGGCGTTTTGGAGCCTCGGTTTCGACTGATGTTCTCCGCAGCCTCACACCAGAGGTCCGCGTAGTTGGTCATCAGCTGAAAGACCCGCTTCACCCGATGCCCGTTCGTCGAGCATTGGGACAGTCCTTGAAGTCGCTTCGTCGTTTTCTCGGTCAGCATTGGTTGTCCTCCGTATAAGCGTTCTTCTTGGAACTTCTGACTGTTCCCCTTCCCCACAAGAAAACAGAGTTTCCCGGCGATTGCTCACCAGTTATACCACACTTACGTCCGGCCCCGGGCCGACTGCGCCGGGGTTAACCCGGCACGTCGGGTACTATGGGGACTCCGTCGCCATGCAGGAGTCACCTCCTGGTTAGGCGATCCCATGGTACATAAGTAGTGGTGATCATGAGCACTTAGGCGCCCCGTTCGATCGTTATGCGGCTGATTGCCGCCACTGTCCCTAGACTGTTTCAGTTCGCACAACCTATCAGAACGAACTGCGTTGGGAATCCGCCCCGTTTCCGGTATGGGCGGTGAGTGCGATCCTCCAGTTTCGATCTGGGATTCAGGCAGTTTAGCTTTCGCCCTATGCTCCTCCCCTCGCCGCTGACTCTTGGGAATCTCCGGATCCCCGCACGGCGGCTTTTCAGTCATGCTATTGTCCCCCGCCTCTTTCGAGGTCTCATCCCGTTGCCGGGCCGAGGTTAGACTGCTGGGGTAGTTCATCACAGCTTGAACTGCAGGACTATTCCTGCATCCACTACTTACGCCACACGGCGCACCAAGTTGTCACAAACAAATACGCCGCTGCCCAGCGCTATCGACGCTGGAAACGACTTGTCATGTGAGTTGCGGAGTCCGATGACTAAACCATAGTCATCGTGAGCGGCGCCGTTCGTCACCTCAAGTAAGCCGAAGTACCGAAGCCCATCGCTCCACAATGCATGGGCCTCATTTGCAACCGTCATCCCGCTAGCTACAAGGGTCGATTCGACTTGTTCCAAGAGCCGGTGATGCGGCACGGGTACCCAAGTCTCGGAAGCGGTGGGCGTCGCCGCCTGTTCGACGACTTGGCGCTCGACGTGCCGTGCGCCACAGTGCAATACCAAGTTCACCATAAGTTGTCTCCACAAATTGAAGATTCAAGAATTGAGCGGAGTGCGCTAGCGAGGATTCGTGTCGACCGGTCGCGCCAGTTGCTCGCGATCTGCGCCAACGAACAACAGTGGCTCGTCCGGCAGGATTTCGCGGACGAGAAAGGCGTCGAGGTAAAGTCACGGCTCTCGCTGGAGTGGGCTGCTCCGACGGCATACCAGCAGAATCCCAGCAGGACGATCGCAAGTACAGTGCCGGTGAAGAGCGGGGCTAACGCGGCCAAAAATGAATCGGTGCGGCGCTGACTTGAAATCTGTTGCCGTTCCGTTTCGAGCGCACTCCAACCGGTATCGAGTCGGGTACGCTCCGACTGCAAGTCATGATGAACGCCGACAATGTCCCCACGAGCCTTGGCATCTGCTGCCACCAACTCGTGTGTGCCGGCGGCCACCTCTTGATGAAGCTCCGCCATCACGGTGTTTTGCTGTGCTTGGCGATTGGCTGCTTCGCGGGCGACTTGCGTCACACGACCATCACAGCCGCTCAGTGCGGCTAGGGTCGCGATCCAAAGAATCCATATCTTGAGTTTTTGATACATGAGCCCTCCAGCGAGAAATAACAATTGAGAGTAAACGCTCCAGCGCTTTTCGGAGACGGATCTCGCGGGCAAGCGCTAGGACAGACGCCAGGAGCGCTATGCCTAGGGAAGCGAACAGTAACGTGGACAAACGAACGACCTCCTTAAACTGGATAGCAGTTGGAAAACTGGCCAATTGAGAGCGGCGAGATGATGCCGACGAACTGACGTTTGCCGTCTATCGATTGGAACCATCAAACAGTCAGCATGAGATGCCTAAGATCCGCTGAGTGAACCGAGGGCCAAGAAAGCGAAGCGTCAGAATCGCGACCAGCGGCTAAGCGCTGCGTATGATATTGAAGGGAGTGTAGGCAGCATGCCGCAATCCGGATCACAGGGACAATCCGCTGATAGCATACTCTCTACCATCCTTAAAATTATGCCACATTTTGGTCAGAACTTTAGCATTCGTCGCGAGGCGCGGAAGCTACTTTGCGTCGCGTGGTGAGAGCAGACGGCGAAAAACTCTGGCGGCAGTACCCGACGCCTGTGCTCTGGCGGCAGTAATGGGAGGAGCACCAACACAAATGCGGACAAGGATTAAATGGAGAATCAGAACTGCGCAATTTGTTCGAGACAATCGATGGGGAGCCAGACGCGTATTAGCAGTTGGTGAATGCGGCTTTGCAGGTTGAACATTGAACATCTGCCCCCGGGTTACATCGGCGCCCGCAAACCACGGCCACACGTGGGACAGACGATCTAATCCGTAAGTGAGCTAGAATCTCCAGACGGCACGCCGGCTTTAGCCGACAACGAGTTTGTCGAGGCTTCGCGACTCAAATGCATGCGCCAGCCGGCCCATGCTCCAGCCGCTGCGCTCGGAAATATGACGAGCTTTACAAGCAACGCAACCTGTAGAGAATCGTCGAAGATCGGAAATGCCTTCAGGACCAAAATCGCAAGTGCGGCCGCTCCAATTGCAAGTAGGCCGCCGATCAGTCCACCCGTAAAAATAAATCGGCGGCCTTGATAATCGCGTGGCAGATACCATGCGTCGTTTATCGAAAAATTCTGTTTGGCGAATTCCGACCAAGATCGGGAATAGTTGGCCGCGTCTTTCGCTGCGGCAGTTGTAATCCGCGCTGCCGCAGCAACTGCCACCGGATCAACGCTCTCCTTGGCTGCGTCGTAGGTCGCTCGTCGGCCTGGGTCAGAGAGCACATTCCAGGCCTCGACGATTTGCTGCATCTGCTCGTGCGACCCGCCTCGTTGCGGATGACATGTTAACGCGCGGTTTAGAAATGCAATTCGGATCTCCGCTCGACTATCCGCAGGATCCGCGTTCAGGATTTTGTAGTAATTCAAAGGCACGTGAAACTCTCGCGGCTCAACTCAGAAAAAGGAGAATTGGAGGGGCAGAGACCGCGCCCGATGGATTTTTTCACTGCTAGCCAATCCGAGCTAACAATCGCTCAAGCGGGAATTCGGTGGCAAACGCTGCCTATTGTAGGCTATAGCCGACAGACAATAAAGCAGTGGCGGTCGATACTTTGCCGGCATGCCGGCTAAAAATCGACGCTCTGTGCTACTAGGAGAAGCTCTTCGCCGGGCTCGAAAAGACGCTGGCCTTTCCCAGGAAGAGTTGGCGTTCGAGTCGAAAGTAGATCGAACCTACATCTCGGAACTGGAGAACGGCCATAAGTCGCCCACCGTCGAAGTCCTCTTTCGAATGTGCCCGGTGCTTGGGATGGCCGCATCAGAGGTGATCGCCCAAGTGGAACGCGCACTGCACGGTGGCCGGAAGTAATTGGTCCCGAATTGTTGCCCGTAAGCAATGAGAGGCGGCCCAGCCGTGGGCCGTCCCTCGACTCGCGAGTTCGAGTCCTCAAGCACGGGCCGCACGGACTTTGCGCGGCGCCGAAGTCTCGACGAGGTCAACCTTTCGAGGTGCCGACTGTACTGGAACACCTGCGGGTGCTTGGAGCGAAAGCGATGAATGACTCTGATCGAGTCGAACTGGTTGACTCCCCAGAAGCCAGTGGGAATCGCCAGGACGCGAAACATCTGTCGACGTATGCTCGGGTTCATTTCAGCAAAACACGCGATCCCGCGATTAAGCAATTGACTGAATCGAAGCGCAGTCCGGATCAATCGCAATTTTGCGATAACGGCTGCGATAGAAATCAAACTCGCTTGCGCCTTGGTACCCCATAAGGCAATTAATACTATCAGCACGATAAACCTGTCGTTGCCACCTTGGTGTCAGTTCGGCATACACGGCCACGGCCTGCTCTAGTTTGCTGCTGACCCACTCCAGAGGGTGCAAAGCGAAGCTACGCAGCATGCGCCGTGATCCTTGAAAAGTGGCCGTTGAAGTACTACGGGCATTGCAACAAGCCTCTTCGAATTCCGGCCCGTCGCCACGAAGTTCGTGAGAACTGGGTGAACGAAATCCGGCCCACACGCGTGGCAACCGCAAGCCAGGCCATGGCGCACTGGGCGCTGCGCTGCCCTAGCGAGTCGACGATCCATCTTCCTTGCGAGTTCCACCATTCGAGTTTTGGCGCAGTCGAGGCGTTGGTGCCGGCCGCCGGGCCGCGGCGTTAGCGTTAGGTCCTTAAAGAACTGACTATTGGCCGCTCCTCCCCAGCAAACGCCGTGCGGTACCTGCGTCACACGATAACCTGCGAAGCGCAGCGGCGATTGATTGCCGGTTGGCGAATAGTCCGTCCTAACTACGTCCTCATAGAGCAGCACGATGAGCAACCGATTAATATCGACAAATCCGGAACGGGTGCAGTCTTGTGCGATATAGGACGCGGCGACAAATGGACTACGGGCGGCGACGGTTTTGGGACTACGATTTCGGAAGATTTGTCGGTGCCATTGACTTGTGATCGATGCGTGAGCTTTTACAGCAATTGCCATTATGATTTACCTCATAGATTAAAGAACGTTGAACTACCGAAACAAATAGGCGACGACCGACGTGAGTCAGGCAGCCGCCCAAAACGTTTGTTCAGCACGCGATGGGATTTCCGAGCCAATAGCCATTAGCCGCGCGCGTCGCTTATGACACCCGCGACCACGAACATGGCGCGGCTTCAAAATGTGCGTACGGCTCGCGTGCCGGACATGAGCCAGCACGCGGAGAGCGCGACGAAAGAGACGACGTCGCATGATTTAGCCTTTCGTTGAAGTACCATTTTAAGTTTGTGTGGGCAAAAGTCCGACGAAGAAGGCGGCGTTCAGGGAACGCCACGCGCAAGTGGCTAAGTTTGGCTTCTCGCTATCTCGCGATAGCGAGCGCCGGTTCGCCTTGGAATTGCCGCCACGAATCGCAAAGGTCGCGCCTCATCTACGCGATACGGCCGGAAGATACCGCCTTGATTACTTTGGAGGCGTATTTCGCCGGCGCTTTTGAGACCGCTTTTTGCAAGACTTCGCACCGGTGGCTTGCGCTGAGGAAACTGCGCAGAGTTCTTTTGCAGCCTCTTCGGCAATCAGCTTAAGCATCCGGTGCAGCACGGAATCGGGCTTAATCGGGAACTTGTTATTACTCATTACCATCACTCCGGCACATGTTTTTTGAAGGGTTCATTTAGGCGCACAAAAAAAGCCCCGACAACGTGCCGGGGCTTTACAAACTTCGAGTTTAGCTAGTTACTCTAAATCTGTGGTCGTTCGTAACCCTCGAGCGCTCGAAACTCGTAACGGTGGTTTTTGTGGCGCCGCAGTTTCCCGTAGTCGGCCGGTGGCTCAAGTAACAATTCATACGGGCTTGTGACGCCACGCTCCTTCATCATTCGATCAAGCACGAGCGCTTTCTGAACTACCGCCTGAAACGTGGGTTCCGAAAGCTGTGTTGCAATTTCTCGTTGCTGCATTCCCGTTGCAGCTAATCGTACTGCGTCGCCGCGAATCCGCTCACGCTGCGGGGCGGTGAAAAGATCCAACGTCACCACACGTGTCAGCAACGTTGAAATCCCCGGGACGAACGCGAGATCCTCGATGCAACCGGTGAGGTCGAGTCCGACGCGTGCTCGTGGCATAGGATGGCCAGCATCGAGCAGGCGTACCAAATACACATGAAAATCTGGCGCGAGCTGACGCATAAGGTCGCCAAATTCTGGCGAATCAATCGCCAAATTTGTGGCTTTCTTTTCAAACACATCACGAATCTCGGCCACGCAACTAGGCAGTTTTAGTTCACGCTTCGTGATATTCTCCATAGCTCGACGTTCACGGGCGAGGTGTTGCTGGCGCCGCTTGAGGCCGTCGAGTGCGGATTTGATCTCCGGAGTCGGGCCGAACTGCTTCATTACTTCGATCAAATTAGTCATCTCAACAGTGGATTTGATTTCCTCGGCGCCAAGTAGCTTCCACTGCTCTGCAGAGACTCCCACACGTTCGCGATGGGCCTGGTCAATCAGATCTTTAAATTGGTCATCGAATCGTTCAAGCACGTAGACGAAATCCGTAATGGCACTCATTACGCCAGTTGCCGCTTGCTCGCAGGAAACGCCGATCGAATTCCAGCAGTGCCAATTGCGAACGCTGGAGCAACCAATGTGCCCGATGATGCCATTGCCGCCACAGATGTAGTGAAAACCGCAGTAGTAACAGCGGCCATGCTGACTCGGAAATTTGGTTCTTTTCCGCGGCACTCGAAAACGTGGATCTACGCCGTTTACTTTCTTACGACCGAGCTTACTGTTCTTTCGCCGAAGTAGTTCATTAAGCTCCACGAATTCATCATGATCAAGGTGCGCAAGATGCGGACACTCGAAGAAGTCCGGCCCGTCGGGATTGGGGACGGAAATCCGCTTGCCTCGCTCGTGATGTTTAATCGTATGCCGATACCCTCGTCCAGGTTTCCCGGCCAGCAATGAATTGGCAAAATACCTACGCACCATCTTGCCATCCCACTTGCCGTCACGCCGACGACTGTATGGGCCAGGCTGGAATCCGACTTTGTTAAAGTAATCGGCGACTCGGCTGTAGTTGAGGATAGTTCCAAGGATGCGTGCGCCTTCTCGAATGATCGGTGTTGCTTTGCCGATCTTTCGCCAATCGTTGTAGGTCGAAGCGCCATCCGGTTTTTCATAGCCGGCAATTTGACACGGGGTCGATCCTCCAAATTTGCGAAAGCGATTCTGCTTTTTCTGTTTGATTCTTTTCGACGTGTGACTGTTGTGTTTAAGATGCTCTTCGCATGCCCTCATCACGTCGCTTTCCCAATCGTCATCATTGGTATCAATGCAGTCATTCGGTACCAGAACGCGAGTTCCATGGTCAACTGCAATACCGCACAAGCGCGAGGCTTCTGCACCTCGGACGACTCTTCCGACGTCCTCGCCGATAAACAGATCCAGCTCACGGGTCCTAAACTGCTGCTCGATTACTTCGAGTTCCGGACGCTCAAGATCTTCGCCTTTACCCTTCGTTGCAATGATTCTTAACTCGACCCAACCTTGGAAGTACTCAGAAATTACCTCCTTGGCATGATCGACTTGGTCTTCAAGCGACAGCTCCTTCTGACCAGGACAACCGCTAATTCTGGCTCCGACACCGGCGACAAGTTCACAACCATTCCGCGGTGTGATTTCGTCGCGTTCTCGGGCATACCTTGCCTTTTTGCCTTCGTATCTTTCGATTTTCAAAAGTCGGTGCTGATGCGAATCCATGACGTCCTCCGTTGCGGAGGCGTCGGGCCAAACCATTGGCACAGTGGGTCATTCCATGTGACAATTCGTGAGAGCACATGAGCATTGGTGATAACGGAGTCGCGAACTCAAGTCGTGTTAGGACTGTGACTTATCGTCACAAGTACGGATTGTCCAAGCACTTGGCTCAAGCCGTATTTAGAGTCCCTTGCCCTCCGCTTTGCTAAATCAGTCATCACCAAGACCTTCCGATGATTCTTCGTCGGAAGGTCTTTCGCTTGGGAATACCTCAAAAGAGGGTAGTGTTGCCAAAAGTGTTACCATTAGCGCGCATGGTGGTTTGTCCGTGCTTGGACGTTTTCGTACGCGGCCCAAAGTTCGTCGGCTACGTCGTCTGAATCCTGACAAACATAGTAATTCATTGTCGTCTCGATCGACTTGTGCCGCGAATGAGTTACAAGCGTCGTGGCTTTCATGCCCTTTTAGCGTAGCGCGGCTCAGCTCGGCCGACGTATGGGAACTTAGCTTCGACGGACTCACAACCCGCTCGAGGTTTTCGAATCGAAGCTCCTAGTGCAACTGTCATCGACGTGGGGACCGACTTTGGCGTCGAAGCGGTCAAAGATCAAGAATCAGAAGTTCAAGAACTGGGCAGGCGGGTCGAACGACCGCGTCGGAACAAATTCAAACGCTCTGCAAATTAGGCAATCAAGCACGGTAACGGTTCCATTTGATGCGAACTATTGGTGACCTCAGGCGTGAATTAGGTGGTGCCGCGATTTTATCTGTTGTCGTGGCAGCGTTTAAGACTCACTCAATTGCCACTGTTTCGAGACGGTCGTACCACGAGAATTTGAGAATAGCGGACGTCACCACGATGATTGCCGTCGACACACCGGCGCAGCGCCAATCCTTAATGACAATGTAGATTGGCAACGCCACAAACGCAGTTTGCCAAACGACGCCGATGAGCACATTAAACATATCGCGGCGAAAATCGACGTTTGGTTGAACGCGGGAATCGCGCCGCGCTGCCGCGCGCTCAATTGGGCCCCACAGACCCCAAGGTCGGATGCGAGTGTAGAAGTTTACAAGTGTGTCGGCATCTTGCGGACTGGTTAGCAAACTGCCTGCGATTGAGCCGATTGTCGAGACGATCAACAGCAACGGAAACGCGAATAGCGGTTGAACGTCCGGAAAGGCAAACAGCGTGAGTGCGCCGCCGATACCAGTAATCATCCCCCAAAAGTAGCCGTAACCATTGAATCGGTGCCAATGCCACTTAAGAATGTTCGCCGCTGCGTAGCCTCCCCACAATCCAGAAACAATCCAATCCGTCGCCTTCGCAACCGAAGGCGTAAAGTAACCCGCGACGCATCCGGCCGCTACAACTGCGAACGACGCCAGGTAGCTCGCCTGAATGTACTCACGGTCAGATCCATCAGGTCGCAGGTAGCGCTTGTAGGCGTCGTTCACCAAATAAGCGGCCGCAGCGTTGATTGTACCTGAAAAAGTAGACATAAATGCCGCCAGCAACCCTGCGATTAGCAGCCCCGCCAGGCCGGCCGGCAGGTAGTCGCGAATTACAATCGGTAGCACCTGTTCAAAATCGAACGCGCTCCGTGCGGCGATATCGCCGTGCATATACACGAGGGCTAAAACCGTAATTCCGGCGATCATAAAGTATCGCGGTACGAATAGCACAACTGTCACGAGGCCACTCATCATCGCGGCTTCGCGGGGATTCTTTGCGGCCAGTATGCGCTGCATATCGTAATTGGGCGCAGGCCCTGCGGCGCTCACGAGTATTCCCTTGCAGACGGTCATCATGAAAAACGCACCAAAGAAGGTGTAACCGTCGTCGTGAAGGCGTTGATGAGCCGCGAGTAGGAGCTGCGACCAGTCAAGGTTGAGGTGCCAACCGAACGAAATCTCGTGCCACCCCTGAGGCACGACCGCGGCGAGCGCTTCTGGCGAAACGCGCTGCATCGCGAGTACGCCGAGCACAATGCAGCAAACGAGTTTGATAAAGAACTGAATGAGGTCGGTGATCACGACGCCGTAAAAGCCACCGACCGTCGTGTAGAGGGTTGTGGTGCCAACAATAACGAGGGCGTACGTGTTTGGCGAATACGTCGTCGGTAAAAATGCCTCGGAAAACTTCGCAATGCCGACGAACGCGTAGCTTGTAAATGCGATCACGCTGACTAAGGCGAAGATCACGACACTCATCCGCGACGCCTCCGCACCGCGATCGGTGCCGAATCTGAGCGTGATCCACTCGGCACCCGTCATGACGCCAGAACGCCGTAGCCACGACGACAAATAAACCATCAGGAATATTTGATTGAAGACCGGCCACAACCAGGGAATGAACACACTTTTGAGCCCATACACGAATAGCAACGATACGAGCCACGTCGTGCCGGAAATGTCGAACATCGAAGCGGCGTTCGACATGCTGAGCAGCCACCACGGCATGCGATGACCGCCGAGAAAATACTCGCCCAGGTTCTTGCCTGCGCGTCGTTCGACCACGAAACCAACCGCGACCATGCCCAGCATGTACAGGACGATGATCGCAATGTCGATCGAATGCAGTTCCATCTATTTGCCGGCCGCCGCGGCTGGTGCCTTGTCGCTTGAGCTCGCAGTATTCTGGGCTGCGCGCTCGGGGTTCGCAATACAGGCATCAAATGTCGTCGGTTCGACGAATGCGGCCAGGGCATAGATCAGAGCGCCATTCCAATTGATGGCAACTTCATTCGTTTTGTAATCTTCCTGATCGTCATGCCAATCGGTTGCTGTCGGCCATGGACCGCCGACGAGGTAACCCGGCCACGGTTGTTTCACATTGTCGGCGATACTGCGGCGATCGTGAGGATATTGCGGCGGATTGTGCCCGAGACCCGTGACAAAAGACCGGCCATACGGGTTCTTTCCGAAAAGGTAATTGAGTCCGTCGAGCATGGTAGCGCGATAGGACGAGCGATTTGCCACTTGGATTTCGCTCCGAAGCTCCTTCGCAGCATCGAGACCGATCGCCGAGTTTAGATTCATTGACTGACGGGCGACCGTTCCATTGCATCCCCAGTAGTAAGTCGACCCCAGCGGTCGCTGGTAAGGATGCTTCCGAGCCGTATCAACAATTCGTGTGGCTGACGCCAACACAACTCGCTTGGTCAATTCGACTAAGTCTGTCGCGCGGCCATCCCGTTTCGAGGCGACGTACGTAAAGACTGCGAGGTTGCGAACATCCGGCCAATCCCAAACGTCTTTGATCGTTGGGTTTGCGTTATGTAATGGCCCCTGCGACGTCGAAATCCGCTTCTCAAAGTCGGCGAGATAAATGGATTTCCCCGTTGTTTCCCAAAGTTCAACAGCGGCCCACAATCGTTCTTCGGCGTCATCGCTTTGATAGCCGCCAGTGGAAAAAGCCGTCAGATCTGGGCGATGCGGTTCAGGGTGCAGCTTGAGGAACTCATACCCCTTCTCTGCCGCGGCCAGGCAGCGATCTGAGAACGGTGCATCGTATGGTTGATACACTCGCGCCGCTTGCGCTGTAACGGCGGCAAAGTCCGCCGTTGCCGCCGAGCCCCAAGGGCCGAAATAGCGGCGATCGTCATCCGCCTCGGGCATGACATAGCCGCAAAACTTTAGCGCCGAAAGTTTATGGAAGACGCTACCGTCATCCGCCTGCATTTTCAAAAGCCATTCGAGCTCCCAGCGGATTTCATCCAAATAATCCGGAATGCTGTTGCGGTGCGGCGAAACTCTGAATTTTAGTGACGCTAGGCGATCTTTGTGATCCTCCCAAGCGCACAACAGCATGCCAACTGTGAATGCAGAGTTAACCGTGTACTTGTTGTAATCGCCGGCGTCATGCCAGCCACCGCTGCCATCTCGATGGGCACCGGCTGGGCCGCCAGCGTGGTCTAAGTAACCATCTTCTGTGTGGCAGGCGGTATGTCCGAATTTCTGACCAGCGAATTCGCATTCGACGGCCGCGCCGCACCGGCACAAATACATGCCGCGCATCACGCAACAAAACGGCCAATTGTAAATATCATTACTAATTTCAAATGTTGGCGAACTCGGACCATCGAGTAATTGCAGTTGATAGTGCCCCGGCGCTCGTACGGCAGTGAAGTTGGCAGAGTAGAGGGGTTCAAGCGTGTCGCCGCGTTTGGCGATCGCGAAAAGTTGTCCCCGATGCACTTCCCGGCCAGCTGCGACATCCCGGACGAGAAACGTGTCCCCTTTCCTTCCGACCGCAAAAACCGCCACCTTATCGGCATTAACTAAGTATCCGACCGAGTTAAGGCGAATCGGGGCCGCAGCTACGGATTGCTTTTCATGCGAAGGAGTTTCTTCCGCCCCCCTTAATTCTGATGAAATAACTATTGCGGCGAAGCAAACGGCCATCGGCGCAAAGAATATTCCGGATCGCGAAATCCGATCTGAGTCCAGTCGCTTTGAAATGGAGGCAATTTGCATGTATTACGGACTTCAATCGGAATTCTACACTGCCATCAAATGTTCGATGACTTTCAATTCCAGCGTTTCGTAATCGCGGGTTCGCTCGGCTTCCTCAAAGTTCTCGCTTGGGAATGTGCGATACTTTTCCACTAGTGCCAGAAAAATCTCGCGGCTGTTGGATAGGTGACGCGTCGCCAGTTCGGCCGACTGGGTGCGCATGGCTTTTACGTCGAGGCCGACGTAGCGGCCAGATTTGGCGTAGTCGGCAAGTTCCAGCACGCGGACTTGGTTGAACGCACTTCGCAGGTCGACGCTTCCGAACGATTTATCTTGGTCGAACTTGAGACCGTTTTGATCGTTTAGGTGCACGCTCCAGAGTTTTCCCATCGCCAATGCAAACGCCATTTCTTCGGCGGGCTCGAGGCCAACGAGTTTCGCGTGGGCTGATTCGACCAGGACGCCGACCCGGCTTGGATCGTCGGTAATGCTGGCCAATGCTAAGCCGTGGCCAATGGTTGGGACGAACGACAGGTCGACGGGCTCGTTCGGCTTCGGTTCAATCACAAGCTCGACGTTTGGATTGTGCGCCAGCATTTGGTTGAGAGCCGAAACCAATTGTTCTTGAGCGCGAAACGGGTTTTTTGACTCGCGAATGTAAGTTCCTTCGCGCGCTAACCAAAGCACGATGAGCTTGGTGCCCAAAGCGTCGGCAATGTCTAACGCCCGCTTGGAGCGGTCGATTGCCCATTGGCGTTCGGCAGTGTTGTTCGAGGTATAGCCGCCGTCGATGCCGCGCGGGTCCTCCCACAATCGAGGTGCGATGAATTCGGCGACGAGACCCTCATCCGCGAGCACTTTTTTGAGCGAACCCGCTTGAGCGCGCAGTTCTTGCGGCGACTTGTCGTCGACATTGGGGACTGCATCGTCGTCGTGGAGCTGAACGGCTTCGAACCCGAGTTCGCGATAGAGCTTTAGCTTGCGGCCGAATTCAATCGTTGGTCGCACGGGGGGCCCGAATGGGTCGGCGCCTTCGTGGATGTTCCAGGGGCCGAAGGAGAATCGATAGTCGCTCGTTTGTTGAGTCATTTAGTTATTTGTTGTGTTGCTGTAGGGAGATGAATGTTGAATAAAGTCGCGGGCGCGCGACACGATTTTTTAATACAAAATTCGCTAATTTTGGAATGCGTAGGACGTGACGCGCACTGCAAAATAAGGCATTTGCTGAGTTTCCAAGTACCAAAAAGGGTTGCATTTTGAGAAATCTAACACTGCGGGAGTAACATAATGTTTACGAATCTGAGCGCGCAGTGCCGTCTCGACGATGATCGGCCAAATGCTCATAGCCCGCGACTTACTTTGCCATGGTGTCAGAGAACTAACGCTGCAATGCAGCGTGGTTCGAGCCTAGCATTTTTGAAAAGCGATTTCTACAACGATTTTTGGCCGCGCGGCACAATGTGGCCGGCTTCAGAGTGGGCTATTTTGAAATCGCGCGACGTCGGCGCCGCAAACCCTGCTCGGCAACTGCAAGCTACAATGAATTGCTGGTGACTTCTCCGCCGCGGACCGTTGACATGGCCTTGTAAAGATCGACGTTGATGTCATTGGAAATGGACACCACGCTGCCATCGACGTGCGCGAAAAGGGTCACCCCTGGGTGGTAACTTCCCATTGGCAGGTGATTGAAGGGAATGTCGGCGCGGGTCAAGCAGGCGTTCGGCGGCCAATCGATTACCTTCGCGTGGTACATCGCATCCGCATAGCTGCCGATATACCAAGGGCGAACATTTATATATTGCACCAATGGTTCTAAAAACGTCTCAAAGCTGCAGTCGCGATGCACATATTCGCCGATCATAAACGAGTTGCTTTGACCATCGGTGATTTGACTGAGCTTGCGACGTTCACCGACCATTTGCGGAAGTCCCTGGACTTTTTCTTGAGTCACCAAAAAAGCACCGTTGTCGGGGATATCGCCGTATCCGCTGTTCGAAGTAATAGTGTGCGTTTGATCTCGAACGATTGCGCCGGAATCGGTACTTGGTATGACGCCCGCAACGCCCGCGTAGGAACACATCGCGCCAAGTTCATATTCATAGCCGGGAGGAACCGAGCCAAACACGCGGTCGTTCTGCCAATCGGGACAAATGTAGGCGTCGATTACGATATCGCGAGCGGGGTCGTCGTAGTAAATCTTCTTGGGCGGAAGGTAATAGTTGAAGTTGACCTGGTTGTACACGGCATCCTCTTCCATGTACTTAAGCATATCGGTCATCAACCCTTCTTTGACCGCATTCGCCGCATTCTTGATATGAGTTGCAGTTCGCGCGAGGCCCATTGGCAACGCTTTGTAAACTCCCGCATAATTTTGGCACGCTAGCCCCATTTGCTTGAGGTTATTCGTACACTGGGCCCGCCGCGCAGCTTCGCGCGCCGCCTGAACGGCAGGTAGCAACAGGGCGACCAAGATGCCAATAATGGCGATCACGACGAGTAGCTCGACGAGCGTGAAGCCCGAGAGCTCGCGACGACGAAGGGAATCACCATTAATCATGTCGACATATCCTTTTCGACAGGGTCGCCCGTTAAATCAGTTTCATTTCGTTGCACGTCGACGGCAGAGCATCGAGACGGCGCCGAATGCAATGCAGCATGTCACAAGGGAAGTGGGTTCGGGAACATTGGCATTCGCGAGCGACCCGGATCCGCTGCCCGAGGTGTTGCCGAACCGCGCACGCCAGAAACCATAGTCCGACTGCGTCACAACTCCGTCGCCATCTCCATCCGCACCGGTGCCTGCGGTGACGGATTGGCCAAGCGTGTTACGCCACAAAACGTAATCGGCTGCATCGACCACGCCATTGCCGTTGTAATCGCCGGCGACTGCGGTGGCGGACGGCGTCAACGTAAGCGTGAACGCTTGGATGCCCTGATTGGCGCCCATCGCATAGAGTGTCGCCGAAAAACTACCGTCGCCATTGTTCACTGTGGGGCCCCAGGCAATGCTGCCGTTCGCGTTCGGATTACTTAACGGCGCGACCGTATTGTTTCCACTTACCAAAAACATCGGGTTCGCGGGATCGGCGAGCGAATAGATCGCGACATGCGAGTCGCCCGTGCTTTGCATCGCGAGCAGGGGCGTTCCGTTGATTACGTCGTAAGCCATTTGACGTTCGGCAGTCGCTCCGCCCGAGTGAATTAGATCGGGGCTGGCGATCAGAGTGCCGTTGGTACCGGAAAAGCTGGAGTAGCGGTAGAACCCATTGGTGATGCCTGAGGGCTGTTGTGTGCCGATGACGTGGGATGCGTCGGTGAACGTAATACCTAGTCGAAAATCGCCTGAGTTCGGCGGCGTCGACGGGAAGGAGACTGCGGTCGCTGTTCCTGCCGTGGGATCGATGATTGAGTAGCCGTTCGTCCCCGCGACTGCGGTATTGCTAAATCCAGAGACGATGCGAGTTGAGCTGCCAGATCCAATCACTGAGATATCATCACCGATACGTGCGCCGGGCAAACCGGCGTCGCCGCTATAAACCACGGTTGGAGTCGCGCTCTCGTTCGCCCATTTGTAGACTTTGTACAAAGCGATGCCGCTGGTCGCCGTCTGCAGATTTCCGACGTATATTGCACCATCGCCGGCGACTCCCACCATGTTGACGCCGAACGTGCCGCCCGCGATTATTCCGGAGCCTATGCTCAATTCGCCGAGGTCGGTTTGTGTATTGGGATCGACGCCGACGGCTGGGTCAAGAATGCGGATGTTGTTTCCGCTATTCGATCCCGATTGCCGGCTTACTAGGTAAAGATGACCATTGCCGTATGCTAAACCGCGTTCCTGGTTATTGTTGAGTAGGTACGGGTAGTTTTCGTATTCGCCAGGCGCCAGCCAGCCATCGCCGCCGCCGAAGGTTGCAAGCGGCGTCAGTGTGGCGGCCGCGTGGACGGAACTCGTCAACACGCCGATAAGAATGCCCTCAACCGCAACTGCCAAAAGAACGAGAAAACTCTTTTGTGTGCGCATGGATATTGGACAATGAAACATTGCAAGTTGCTCCCTGGTGATCAAACTCAGTGTGGGCGTAGGGCGACCGCGGGGCGATCGCCGCGAACTGGCACGATAACGATCATATCATGCCAAGCAAAATGGGTTATTCCCTGATGAGATGTGAATCGTCGTCTATCCTAAGGCCGGAAGGTTAGAGTGCAACATGAAAGTAGCCAGCTGCTCTACAATTGTCCATTTTTTGGCATGATTTGCCCGCTGCGAGCGTCCTTTGTTGCGCGTCCTGCTGGAGTGGGCTTGCACTCCGCCACCCATGTGGGTGCCAACGAAACTTACACTCCTGAGGGCCCTAAAACTGTTTTTCGTCCATCGCGCAGAAAAAGCTGGACACTTGCCAAAAAATGCTTGATTAACTTGTTCACAAGGATCAGAATTGGCGGAGATTGCCGGCGACGGCCTTACGGCGGGTAAGGGTGCCCGCGGCCATTGAATGCCACTACAACTGGGAGTCCGCTAATGCGCCGCACTACGGTTTCGACACTTCTACTTGTTAGCGCTTGCGCCTTTGTCGCAACGCAAATTGCTACGGCTGCTACGATTGCCCCTCTTTCGTCATTTGGCGGCGGCGACGGTTGGCTTGCTCCGGGGGAAGGCGGTTATACGTTCCTCGGAACAGCGAATAACGAGCGCGGTCTCGCATACGGTAATGGTCATGTGTATTTGGTGAGCCGAACCGGCGGAACCAACGTGCGGATTCTCAACTCAACGACCGGGGCGGACCTGGGTGGTCTGAACGTCACAGGTGTTACGGGTGGGACATTTGCTATCAGCGCTGCGGGAGTCGGCGGTGATGGTGTCATTTACGTCGCCAATCTCACGACTCAATCGACGACGACGCCCTTTAGGGTTTATTCGTGGGCGACGGAGGCGTCGGTGCCCGCTGTAGCTTACAACGGGGATGGTGGTTTGGCCGGCTCGCGGCTCGGCGATGACTTTGCAGCCACGGGCAGCGGTAGTTCGACCCGTTTGGCGGCAGGTTACAACAGCACTCCTGCAGTCGCCGGCAACAACAGCTACTCGATTCTCGATCCTACGGCGAGCACCGCCACCGCGATTGCGTTCGCCGGCACTCCGCCTAATGCGGGTGATTTCCGTCTGGGCCTCACGTTTGTCGATGCTACCCACCTATTAGGAACGGCCGGCAGCTCGCTCTACCGGAACACTAGTTATTCGGGCAGCACCGGCACGCTCATCAATAGCCCTGCGATTCCGGATCCGTCCGGCGCCACTGCCGATCGCTTGTTGGGCTACACGACTTTCGGCGGCAAGTCGATTCTAGCCGTTCAAAGCATCGGCGACTCGCACGTGACTATTTATGATGCATCAGACCCCGCTGCCCCCGTTTATTTGGCCAGCGCCAACAATACCAGCGGTACACTCACGGCGAATGGCAACGGGACCGGCCAGATCGCCTGGGGCGCCATTACGAACAATCCCGATGGCTCGGTATCGCGCACACTCTACACGATGAGCACCAACCAAGGCATTCAAGCTTTTGTTGTTACAGTGCCCGAACCGGCGACGTTGTCGTTGCTTGGCTTGCTGACTGCGGTTGGCGGCTTTGCGGTTCGGCGACGGAATGGCTAGCGCTCGTTTGGAATCGGGTGGTGGCGGGGAGTTCGGTTTGAGCTTTGGGTTGGGTGGTGCGAGTCCGCCGCGGCGGACTCGCCTACGTATTACGATGTGCTGATGAAGCAATTTTTCATCGCGCTGGTGTGGTTGAGCGTCGCGATGGCGGCACCCGCCGTGCGCTCGGCGGAAACTACGCTCGTTGTCGCCGCCGATGGCAGCGAGCAATACGCGAAAGTGCAAGATGCCATCATGGCCGTGCCCGACGGCCGGCGCGAAAGCCCCGTCATCATTCATATCAAGCCGGGGACGTACAAAGAGCTTGTCTACGTGCAGCGCGAAAAGCGTTTCTTCCGCCTGGTTGGCGACGACGCCAAGTCGACGGTTTTGACGTATGACTTAAACGCGAAAATGCCGGACAAGGACGGCAAACCGATCGGCACGTTTCGCACGCCCTCGACGCTCATCGACGCTGATGACTTCACTGCCGAGAACATTACGTTTGAAAACTCGGCCGGACCGGTAGGGCAGGCGCTCGCGATCCGCGTCGACGGTGATCGGGCCGTTTTTCGAAATTGCCGGTTTCTCGGCTGGCAAGATACGGTGCTTTTAAACCGTGGCCGGCAGTATTTTGATCATTGCTACATAGAAGGCCATGTCGATTTCATTTTCGGCGGAGCCACCGCATACTTCGATCATTGTGAAATACATTGTTTGCAGAAAGGCTACATCACGGCCGCATCAACTCCAGAGGAACGACCGTTTGGTTTCGTTTTCTCGAATTGCAAAATCACCGCAGCGCCCGACGTGAAAACTTATTTAGGCCGACCCTGGCGCGCGTTTTCGGCCGTCACGTTTTTGAAAACCGAAATGTGTGGCGCAGTGCGTCCCGAAGGTTGGAACAATTGGGATCAGCCGGACCGCGAAAAGACGGCTCGCTACGCGGAGTACGATAGCACGGGTCCCGGTGCTAAACCCGCCCAACGCGTGAAATGGTCTAAGCAGTTGGACGAGCAGGCCGCTCGGCGAGTGACGGTTGCCGAAGTTCTTGGCGGGAGCGACAAGTGGAATCCCGAACGGTCCCGATCGCAGAAGTGAATTTTGCGATTTTTTTTACGGCCGCGATTCGCCTCGGTAGGAACGAACTACGCGCAGTCCAGCGCGGGTGTTGACAGTCGGTGCGTTGTTGAGTCTTCTCTGGACTAGAACGCCGTCTGCTTCCAGATCGGCGATGCGCCGAGAAAAAAATTCAGCGGATTAATGTTTAAGATGTTCATGGATAAGTCAATCTCCCACGCTCTTAAGGCCGTCGCGAGGCGTCCGCTCTTGTTGGCAATGGTCGTTCTCTCGTTCGTCATAGCGATGGAAAGACGGAGTTCCGCCGAAGAGCCGCGCAAGAGCGGGATCGACCGCGCTAATTTCGATAAGTCCGTTAAGCCAGGTGACGACTTCTACGACTATGTGAACGGTGAATGGATCAAGAACAATCCTATTCCACCGGAATACAGTCGTTGGGGCGCATTTCCAAAACTGCGAGACGATAACCTGATCGCGCTGCACGAAATTCTCGAGGGCCTCGGCAAGGATTCCGACTCGCTCGACGAAGAACAGCGCAAATTGCGCGATTTCTATCGAACCGCGATGGATGAAAAAGCAATTGAGCGTGCAGGCGCGACTCCGCTCGACGCGCCGCTCAAGAAGATTGAGGATATTAAGGACAAGAAACAGCTCGTTGCCGAAGTGGGGCGACTTCGTGCCACGGGTATCGATGCGTTGTTCAGCTTTTACGTCGATCAAGATGAAAAACAGAGCGAGCGGTACGCCGCCCATCTGGAGCAAGGCGGCCTCGGGCTGCCGGACCGCGATTACTATGTGGGGTCGTCTGAAGATTCGCAAAAAGTTCGCGAAAAGTATCGCGAGCACGTTGCCAAGATGCTCGGTCTGTTGGGTGAAAAGCAGGAGGCCGCCAAGGCCGGCGCAGAGACAGTGCTCCGGATCGAAACTAAGTTAGCTGAGGAGTCTCGCACGCCTGTACAACTGCGCGATCGCGAAGCTCAATACAACAAAAAAACATTTGCTGAACTCTCCGAACTTGCACCTGCGGTCGATTGGTCCGTTTATCTCAAACAGATCGATATCGACGATCTCAAGATGGTGATCGTTGGCCAGCCGGAGTTTTTCAAGCGAGTCAACGAGCTCGTCAATTCCGTTTCAATCGATGACTGGCGGACGTACTTGCGTTGGCACCTCGTTCATTCGCTCGCCCCGTATTTGAGCAGCGACTTTGAGAATGAGAACTTCCGCTTTTACAGCCAAGAACTCCGCGGCGTGAAGGAGGTGCAGCCGCGCTGGAAGCGTGTTGTCACGGCGATCGACAGCGAAATGGGTGAGGCGTTGGGCAAACTTTACGTCAAGCAGCACTTTCCGCCGCAAGCTAAAGAGCGCATGGACGAGCTCGTAAAGAACCTGATGGTCGCCTATCGCGAACGCTTATCATCGCGTGACTGGATGGGCGAGAAAACGAAAAAGCTCGCTGTGGAAAAATTAGATGCGGTGCTCCCCAAGATCGGTTATCCCAGCAAATGGCGCGACTATTCGGACTTGAAGGTTGGCACGAAGTCGTATGCCGAAAATGTGATGCAGGCCGATGCGTTCGAAACGCACTACCGGTTGTCGCGGCTCGGCAAACCTGTCGACCGTTTGGAATGGCACATGACGCCGCCGACCGTCAACGCGTATTACAACCAGTCGATGAACGAAATCGTATTTCCGGCCGGCATTTTGCAGCCACCGTTTTTCGATATGCGCGGCCGATGACGCTGTGAATTACGGGGGCATCGGAGCCGTAATCGGCCACGAGATTACACATGGGTTCGACGACCAAGGCAGCCGCTTCAATGCGAGAGGCAACATGGTGAACTGGTGGGAAACGGAAGATCGTTCTCACTTCACCACGCAAACGGATAAGCTCGTGGCGCAGTACGATGCCTGCGTCGTGCTCAAAGATTTGCACGTCAACGGCAAATTGACCTTAGGCGAAAATATTGCCGATCTCGGTGGGGTCACGATCTCGTATGCCGCGTACCAAAAATCGCTCGGCGGAAAACAAGCGCCGGTGATCGATGGCTTCACTGGCCCGCAGCGGTTTTTCATCGGCTTTGCTCAGGTATGGCGAGGATCGATCCGCGAATCGGACTTGCGACTCAGGATTCGCACGGACCCCCATTCACCGAGCGAATTTCGGGCGATGATTCCGCTTTCGAATGTGGAGGCGTTTTATAAAGCGTTCGACTTGAAACCAGGCGACAAGCTCTACCGCAAACCTGTCAATCGGGTCGAGGTTTGGTGATGCCGAATGGGCAAAACGAGGTCCACTTCGACTAGTAGGAGGTTCGGCGTCGTAAGCCGGTGAGAATAGCGCCGATCAGTAGAAGCATTCCCAAGCTCGGCTCCGGGACAGCAGTTACACCAGAGCCCGAACCGCTTCCACTTACCAAGCCGTACCTCGCGCGCCACACATCGTAGTCGTGCTGCGTGTAAATTGTACCGAGGCCGTTTCGCCAGGCCACGTAATCCGCGGCATCGACAATGCGGTTTCCGTTGTAGTCGCCCGTGATGCTGGGAACGAGGACGACTTCAAAGATTTGGTTCGATGCCGCCGAGAGCGTGCTCGGGCTCACGCGTGTTTGCGGCGCGTTCGCCACGATGCCGCCAAAAATGTGCCCGATCACCGTTGGTACCGTAAGCGAATCCAAGTTGATCACGCCGTTATCGTACGTGGTCAGTCCATCGGCCTGAATGAATTCGGCATTCGCGCCGAATCGCAGCAGATTGTTCGACAAATCGTATAAGGTTGGGAACTGCCCCATGTAGTTTTGCGTGTAGTTGCCGGCCGAATCGATTACGACGGAAGAGATGTCGTTGACGAATGGCAAGTTATTGTCGGTTACGATCGATTTCGAGGCCGCATCGAAATACTGAAGACTAATTCCGCCGAACAGGATCTCGTTCATGGTGCCAGTCGACGGCGAATATAGGCCAACCTTCGCTGATTCATAATTGTTCATGCCTTGCTTGAATGTTCCCGGCAATGTCGCATTCGCCATGGTCGGCGTGCCATTCGCGTCGATTTCGACCGGAACCGTCCATGCGCCGTTGTTTGTGGTAAACACGCCTGAGAGCGCGTCTAATCCTTTCGTCACAGTCGCACCGTTGGGGCGCACCGTTGGGAAGACGTTCAAATCGCGACGGCGATAACTCGGGCTTGTGGCCGAAGCACCGATATTCGTCACCGATAGATTCGTGCCGTCATCGACGACATTGAAGCTCTTAACCTTTAACGTGTAGGTGCCACTGGATGCCGGAGTGTACGCCCCCTCGAAATCCTGTCCGAACACAAGATTGGTCTTTCCGTTGTTCACGTACATTGCACCGCCGGTCACTTGGAACGTCGGGTCGTGAATCTGGCGAATGTTGCTCGCGGCGCTGCCGGTGCCAGTGGTTATCCAATTCGCGAGTCCCGATAGATTGATCGATGACAGCGTATCAAACGTCACGTAATTGCCGTTGGCGTCCGTGCCGTATCCGCCCGCCATATAAAGTTGGTTGCCCGATTGATAAAATTCCGTGTTGGTGGGCGACAACGAAGCAACTTGCGCGGTCGTTAGTCCGGATGATGCATCCGTCAATGAACGATGCCACGACTGGCCGTTGGCATAGTCAACCACCCAAACATCTTCGTTTTCATATTGCGCAGGAAAGTTCGAACCTGGCTGCGAAGCGTCGAACCCGTGCAACCCATTCGTTCGACCACTGATAAACACCCACTTGCCGTTAGTTTCGCCAACAGCGTAGGACTGCAACGTCGGCATTGCGCCGGCGAAGGATATGGGGCGGACCTGAATCTGGTAGCTCAAATTGGGAGTCAGATTCACTGGTGAATAGGTCGTCGTCTGGTTTTGAGCTACCGCGGGAAATGCACACCCAAACGTCAACGCGACCGTTAGGACGGATAAAGCTCTCTTATTCGCCGACGAAAAGGGAATCGCTCGGATCGTCTCCTTCTTCGAGTAAACCATGGTGCGGAGCCTGATGTCGTTTTGCAAAGTGGCTGAATGAAAATCGTTTCAGCTCATTTTAACACGCGGCGCGATCGATTCTTGTCGGAGTACGAGCGTCGTACCCCCTGAACGATGAGGTTCCACCATGGCGGAGGCCGTGTCAGCTAGCAGTGGAGCAGTAACGGAAATCCGGGAAAGTGGCCAAATTCGGCGGTTTATTCGTTCCTTCGGCGATAAGGCACGTGGTTTGCAAAATTCAGCCACAATGTCGCAGACCCTTGCCGATTCGTTTGCCCAACTCGCTGGCCGGTCACGAGTTGCGATTGAGAACGTATCACCACAGGTCGATTGCGGACATTTCCCCGTAAAACGAGTCATCGGCGATTCTGTCGTGGTTGAAGCCGACGTATTTGGCGACGGCCACGACGCGATCGCGGGTGCCGTACTCTATCGCACTGGCGAAAATGGCGATTGGCTCCGAGTTCCAATGCGGCATGTCGTCAACGACCGTTGGACTGCGGAATTCACCGTCGAGCAAATCGGCTTCTACCATTTCAAAATCGCCGGCTGGGTAGATCGTTTCGGCACCTGGAAACGCGATCTGGCCAAGCGTGTCGGCGCACAGCAAGACGTTTCCGTCGAACTCCTTATCGGCGCCGACATGATTCGCGCAGCCGCCGCGCAGGCTCAGGGCCGAGACCGCGAGTACCTTGACGAGTGGGATCGTCGCTTGCGTAGCGACCGGGCACGTGAGCAACCGCGAGAAGTTGCCGACAGTGAAGAACTCGCATTATTGATGGCCCGCTGCCATACACCACTGGCTACCACCGAAACGAGTGCTTTAACAGTGGTCGTCGATCGACCGCGGGCGAGCTTCAGCGCGTGGTATGAAATGTTTCCTCGTTCGGCCGGAAGCGCTGGCAAACACGGCACGCTTAAGGACATCGAGAACCGTTTGCCCTATGTCGCGTCGATGGGATTCGATGTGCTCTATCTACCACCCATTCATCCAATCGGCCGCAGTCATCGCAAAGGCCCGAATAACGCTGAGTCTGCGGCCACCGATGACGTTGGTAGTCCTTGGGCCATCGGCAGCGAAGAAGGCGGACATAAATCGATTCATCCGGCGCTCGGCACAATGGAGAATTTTCGGGGGCTCGTGAAAGCAGCAAAAAAGCATGACTTAGAACTGGCGCTTGATATCGCCTTTCAGTGTTCGCCCGACCATCCCTATGTTCGCGAGCATCCGGAGTGGTTTCGCAATCGGCCTGATGGCACGATCCAATATGCGGAAAACCCGCCCAAAAAATACCAGGATATTTATCCGATCGATTTTGAAACCGATTCGTGGCAATCTCTGTGGCAGGAGCTAAAGAGCATTTTCCTGTTTTGGATCGACGAAGGGATTCGGATTTTTCGCGTCGATAATCCCCACACCAAACCGTTTCCGTTTTGGGAATGGGTAATCG
Organism: uncultured Planctomycetota bacterium; assembly: GCA_963733705.1. Taxonomy (GTDB): domain Bacteria; phylum Planctomycetota; class Planctomycetia; order Pirellulales; family Lacipirellulaceae; genus JABDGM01. The sequence continues at coordinate 25,722 of CAVTEJ010000008.1, forward strand.
GCGAAATCCGTCGGGATCACCCCGATGTTTTGTTCCTCGCCGAAGCATTCACACGACCCAAGGTAATGTACCGTTTGGCGAAAGCCGGGTTCTCGCAGTCGTACACCTATTTCGCGTGGCGCGATACGAAGTGGGAACTCACCAAATACTTTACCGATCTCACGCAAAGCACCGTTCGCGAATTCTTTCGCCCGAACCTCTGGCCGAATACGCCCGATATACTGCCCGAATCGCTGCAGGTGGGGGGCCGCCCTGCATTCATGACGCGGTTAGTTCTTGCCGCAACGCTGGCAGGTAACTATGGCATCTATGGCCCGCCGTTCGAGCACGGCTGGTCGGTGCCGCGCGAGCGGGGCAGCGAAGAGTATCTGCACTCCGAAAAGTATCAGCTTCACGACCACGATTTAGGTCGCCCGGATAGCCTCAAGGACTTCATCGCCCGCGTCAACAATATTCGCCGGGGCAGTCCGGCCCTCGCGCATCGTGGGGTGCTCAAGTTCCACGCAGCTGAGAACGAGCAGATCATTTGCTACAGCCGCACGACCCCCGACCAATCGGAAATCGTGCTAGTGATTGTCAATCTTGACCCGCACTACCGGCAAAGTGCATGGATTACGCTCTCGCTCGCAGAGATGGACCTGCCAGCAGATCGGCCTTACCAGATGCACGACTTGCTGACCGATGCCCGGTATTTGTGGCATGGGAATCGCAACTACGTAGAACTGGATCCGGGCAGCAGCCCGGCGCATATTTTCCGGATTCGTCGTCGTTCGCGGAGCGAACGCGATTTCGAATATTACTTCTAAGCCTGAAAAGAAAGTGAAAGTCGTATGGCGACGGCTGAACTAACCACACATCCCGCACTGGCGATACGGCCTGCGGCGCCTCGCACCAATGAGGTTGCCGCTTGGTACAAGGATGCGATTGTTTATCAAATCCACGTCCGCGCGTTTCAGGACAGCAACAACGATGGTATTGGCGACTTCCGTGGCCTCGCGTCACGGCTGGATTACATCCAGGACCTTGGCGTCACGGCCATTTGGCTGCAACCGTTTTTCCCTTCGCCGCTGCGCGATGACGGATACGACATTGCGGACTACCGAAATGTAAATCCGCAGTACGGCACGCTCGACGACTTTCAAGCGTTTCTCGATGAAGCCCATCGGCGAGAGCTACGCGTCATCACTGAGCTTGTGATGAATCACACTTCGGACCAACACGAATGGTTCCAGCAATCCCGCCGCGCCGCGCCTGGCTCGGCCTGGCGAGATTGGTACGTGTGGAGCGATACTCCCGAGAAATACCAAGAAGCCCGGATCATCTTTCAAGATTTCGAAACGTCGAACTGGACATGGGATCCGGTTGCGAATGCCTATTTCTGGCATCGGTTCTACAGTCATCAGCCCGATCTGAACTTCGATAACCCAGCCGTGGGTGGCGCCATGGTCGACACATTGGATTATTGGCTCGGCATGGGAGTCGACGGCGTACGCCTAGACGCCGTGCCGTACCTGTTCGAGCGTCAAGGCACGAATTGTGAAAACCTTCCCGAGACGCATGCGTTCTTGCGCCGGCTTCGGACGCACATCGACGAAAAATATACGGACAAAATGCTGCTCGCTGAAGCCAACCAATGGCCCGAAGACGCCGCCGCTTACTTCGGCGACGGCGACGAATGCCACATGAATTTTCATTTCCCGCTCATGCCGCGGCTGTTTATGGGTGTTGAGCGTGAGGATCGCTCACCAATCGTGGATATTTTGGAGCAGACGCCATTGCTGCCGCCGTCGTGCCAGTGGGCGATCTTCTTGCGCAATCACGACGAACTCACGCTCGAGATGGTCACCGACGAAGAGCGCGACTACATGTATCGCACTTATACGCTGGACGCAAAGGCCCGCATCAATCTCGGTATCCGTCGCCGGTTGGCTCCACTCATGGGGAACGACCGTCGCAAGATCGAACTTATGAACTCGCTTTTACTGTCACTCCCCGGCACGCCGATCCTGTACTACGGCGATGAAATCGGTATGGGTGACAACTACTATTTGGGCGATCGCAACGGAGTCCGCACGCCAATGCAATGGAGCAGCGATCGCAACGCGGGGTTTTCGCGCGCAATCCGCAAAGCTTGTATTTGCCCGTCATCATCGATCCCGAGTACCACTACGAGCTGCGAAACGTGGAGGTAGAGCACACGAACTCCAATTCCTTGTTGTGGTGGACGCGGCGCATTCTCGACCTGCGAAAGCAGTTTCCCGCTTTCGGAAACGGCAGCTTTGAGGCACTCCCTGCAGCAAACTCTAAGATCTTCGCGTTTATTCGCGAAACAGACTCCGAGACATTGCTCGTCGTTGCGAATCTTTCCCGTTTGTCGCAGTTCGCCGAGTTCGACCTATCGCGCTATCGGGGGCAAACGCCAACCGAGCTATTTGGCGCACGGCATTTCCGAAGATTAACGACGAGCTTTATCGGCTATCGCTTGGGCCGCACGGTTTTTTCTGGTTCTGCATTGGTTGTCGAGACGCCGCGCCGGACCAAAAAGACGCGGAGCTGCCAACCGTATACGTACGCAATGATATTAGCGAGCTGATCAAAGGCCGCGCCCGCAAGGCGCTTGGCGAAGCCCTGGAACCCTATCTCCGCCGACAACGTTGGTTTGCCGGTAAAGCGAAAACGCTCCAGTGCGTAGATGTGCTGGATGCATTTTCAATCGCAGACCACAATTCCGAGGCGCCGTTGTACCTCCTGCTGATTAGCGCGAACTACGCGGATGGAGAGCCCGATTCTTATAGTGTTCCGTTCACCTTGTTGGATGCCGATACCGCAAAAGATTTATTGGTAATGCATCCGCGATCAGGAATTCTGCAAGTTCATGGCATTGGTGACGCCGGCTTGCTCACATTGTGTGAAGCCACGTGGGAATCTAAGTTTTGGCAACGGCTACTCTCGTACATAGAAAGCCGAGGGACATTGCGCGGCGCTCAAGGCACGATTTCCGGATTGCAAACGACCGCCTTTCCCCGGTTGGTAGAAGACAGCACCGACGGCCTAATTCCCATCGTGCACGGCGGCGAGCAAAGCAACACGTCAGCCATGTTCGATGATAAATTTATCTTAAAACTTTTCCGACGCATCACGCCCGGCGTAAACCCAGACCTCGAAATTGGCCGCGAGCTGACGGAACATGCTGAATTAACGATCGTACCCCAAGTCGCGGGTGCCCTGGAGTATCGCGCCGATTCAGGCAAAGCGTTCACATTAGGAATCCTGCACCAGCTTGTGCCCAATGTGGGCGACGCCTGGAAGTATACGATTGACGAATTAAACCGCTACTTCGAACGCGTGCAGTCCGCGGATTTGCACGAGTTTGACGAAGGAGCAGACGAATCGTCTGCCTCCAGCTTGCTCACGGCTGCTCCTCGCCGGCCACTGTTAGAATTGTGCGCGGAGGAACCTCCCGCTTTGGCTCAACACATGATCGGTGGGTTTTTGTCATGGGCCGAAACGCTCGGCCAGCGCGTAGGCGAACTTCACGTGGCTCTCGCTCAGGCGTCCGGCTCCGCATTTGCTCCCGAGCCATTCACGCGCCTTTATCAGCGTAGTTTATATCAATCGATGCGCGGCCAGGCTCGCATGACTCTCGACTTACTCCGCGCAATCGCATCGGCTGGGTGATTCCGATCGCGAGCACGTCCAGCAATTGCTCGATTGCGAGCGCTCCCTGTACGCGAAGCTTGGAGAACTAACTCACGAGGTAATCGACGCGCAACGCATTCGTTGCCACGGAGATTTGCATCTCGGACAAGTACTGTATACGGGTACCGATTTTGTGATCATCGACTTCGAAGGCGAGCCAGAGCGAGTAGTAAGTGAACGCCGCATCAAGGCGTCTCCCCTAAAGGATGTCGCCGGCATGCTTCGCTCTTTCCATTACGCTGCCTATGCTGCACTACGTGGTCAAACGCCGACGCACATCGTACAAAACGCGCAAGCACCGATTGAACATTGGGCAAATTTCTGGTCGGCCTGGGTATCCGCTGCCTTCCTGCGTCATTACTTGGCAGCAGCCAAGCCTGCCGACTTCTTGCCCACCGATCCGCGACGACTCGAAACGTTGCTCCGCGCGTACCTGTTGGAAAAATCGCTGTACGAGTTACGGTACGAGCTCAATAACCGTCCCGACTGGGTCAGCATTCCACTTGAAGGGCTCGACCAATATTGCCCCCATACCTTGGAAAAACCACCGGCATGAGCACTGTATTCGCTCCCACTGATAATCGAACAAAGGAAAACGTCTCTCTGTTAACTGCGGATGATCTCCATCTATTCAACGAAGGCACGCATTACGACCTTTGGAAGAAGTTGGGGGCCCATGTAATCCACGCCGAGGACGGTGTCGGAACATATTTCGCGGTCTGGGCGCCGAATGCGAAATCCGTTTCGGTAATCGGCGAATTCAACAACTGGCAAAAAGGCGCGAGCCCGTTAGCGCAGCGCGGTTCCTCGGGCATCTGGGAAGGCTTTGCAGCAGGAATTGAGGCCGGCGTTGTCTACAAGTATCATATTGCCGCTCGCGCTGGCACGCATGAAGTCGACAAGGCCGACCCCTTTGCATTTCGCGAGGAGCCAGGCGGCCGCGCTTCGGTCGTGTGGGACCTCGAATACGAATGGCAAGACCGCGAGTGGATGGAGGGTCGCGGAAAGCGTAATCGGCTCGATTCGCCGATCTCGATCTACGAGTTGCACCTGGGCTCTTGGCGACGTGTACCGCACGAAGGAGACCGTTCGCTGAATTACCGCGAAATGGCCTTTGATTTGGCGGACTATGTGCGTCAGCTCGGCTTTACGCACGTCGAGTTCATGCCGGTTATGGAGCACCCGTTTTTTGGCTCGTGGGGATATCAGACCACGGGCTATTTCGCGCCCACGAATCGATACGGCACGCCACAAGATTTCAAATTCCTGGTTGATCATCTTCATCAACAGGGGATCGGTGTCATTCTGGATTGGGTGCCGTCTCACTTTCCGCACGATGAACATGGCATCGCGTACTTCGATGGCACCCATCTATACGAGCATGATGATCCCAGGCAGCGCATACAGCCCGACTGGAACAGCTACGTATTCAACTATGGCCGAAGTGAAGTCCGCAGTTTTTTGATCAGCAGTGCTATGTATTGGCTCGAGGAGTATCATATCGACGGGCTGCGGGTGGATGCGGTCGCCAGCATGCTATACCTCGATTACTCGCGCAAGAGCGGCGAATGGATTCCCAACAAATTTGGTGGTCGCGAAAAACTCGACGCGATCGACTTCTTACGGCAATTCAATACCGCCGTCTACGCGAAGCACCCCGATGTGCAAACCATGGCCGAAGAATCAACCGCTTGGCAGATGGTCTCGCGTCCCACCTACGTCGGCGGCCTCGGCTTTGGTCTTAAGTGGGATATGGGCTGGATGCACGACACGCTTGCCTACATGCAAGAAGACCCCGTCCACCGCAAATACCATCACGGCCAGCTGACGTTTCGCATGATTTATGCGTTCAACGAAAACTTTGTGCTTCCGCTGTCACACGATGAAGTGGTGCATGGCAAACGCTCGTTACTCTCGAAGATGCCGGGCGACGAATGGCAAAAACTTGCCAACCTGCGCTTGCTGCTGGCTTATATGTACAGTTCGCCCGGCAAAAAGCTGCTGTTTATGGGCACGGAGCTTGGTCAACACGAAGAATGGGATCATGACAGCGCGCTACCGTGGCACACTCTCGACAGTCCGCAACACCGTGCGATCAGTCGCCTGGTGAGCGCACTGAATGAAGCGTATCGCAACGAACCCGCCTTACACGCGCTCGATTGCGATCCCGCGGGATTTGAATGGATCGACACGAACGACGCTGATCGCAGCGTAATCAGTTTTTTGCGGAAGTCGCCCGAGGGGTGTGAGCAGATCGCAGTTGTGTGTAACTTCACGCCCGTTCCGCGCTACAATTATCGCGTCGGTGCACCGCGAAGTGGTTTCTGGCGCGAGCTCTTGAATACCGATGCGGTTGAACACGGTGGCAGCGGCCACGGTAACCTTGGTGGCGTCGAGGCGTCACCCGTCCCGTGCTTCGGACGAATGCACTCCCTGACATTGACGCTGCCGCCTCTTGGTGCGGTGTTCCTGAAATCCGAGGTCTAGCTCAAAAAAAACGCCGAGTGTCATTGGATCTCTCCAGCGACAACTCGGCGTTTCTGTTCCGTAAAGCGACTTCGTTTCCGAAGTCGCCACCGCAGATCGAATCCAAAGATTCACCTGCTTACGACACGAAATCCTTCAGCTTTTTGAGCGGACGAATCTTCACCACATTGCGGGCCGGTTTGGCCTTGAACGTGGTTGGCTCGCCTGTGAACGGGTTCGTGCCTTGGCGTTCCTTGGTCGCGGGCTTGTGCTGTACGACGATCTTGGCCAGGCCATGGATCGTGAACGTACGCGAACCGCCGCGGCCAGCCAGCGCCTTTTTGATTTGCTCATTCAACGCATCAAATACGTTGCTGACATCGCGCTTCGACAAGCCAGTCGCCTCGGCAATGCTCGAGAAAACTTCGGTCTTTGTCGGTGGCTTGGTGGTAGTGGCCTTCGCCATTGAACTGAATCCTCCAGACTTTTGGGTGCAAAGAAAGGGTCGTTAAACCGTACAACGTACCTTCATCCGTGCGTTGTGATGGTGCAAATTAAAGCGTGCTGGTACTTCTACACAAGTCGGAAAATGCTGAATTTGCCGATAAAACCGGCACTTTTGAGCCCCGCACTCCATAAATACGGCTGAGCGACAGAATTGTGGGAGGGTGGATCGCGCCAAACTGGCCCTCGCATAACCCCACCGCCACGGTCAGTTTCTGGTCGCTTGATCGAACGGAGGAAGGCTGTAAGATGAAACATAGCTTTGAGTTACGCGGGAATTGTGCCGCTGCGATAATTGTCTGGTTGGTGGTGATACCGCCCGGTCAGCCGTTCGTTTACTCGATGCAGGACTCAGAAAATGCCCAATTGGAACCCGTTTGCTGACCGGACGGGTTTGCGCGACTTATTTTCACGGCGACGACCGCTTTTAGGGCCACGACGCCGTTGATTGCCTTTTCCAGGCTTGAAGGATCGCTATGCAATTGGAACACCCGCCGGCAAGACGCTGGGATGCACGTCGACGATTCTGCCGCCTCGGCGTACGACTGCTTTATGCCGCCGCCTGCCTGGCGAGCTGGGGTTCTGGCGCCCAAACGTTTGCGCAGGCGCAGCCGATCATTCGCCAACAACGCATTGTTGTCGATCCCCGCAATCGACTTGCGACTGAAGATTCGGATGCGGTCGCCGGCGTATACCTTCCTACAGATCGAACACTTTCGCGTGCCGTAAATCGCGCAAGCGAGCGGTTGAAAGCTCACGAGTTTCAAGAAGCCCTGCCATTTCTGCAAAGCATATTGTCGCGTAGTGAAGATTCATTTCTCGAACGGTCCGGTGAAGACCGAGTGCAGCTCGGACTCAAAGCGGCAGCACTGAAGATGATCGGCGATCTGCCGCTCGAAGGACGCAACGCGTATGAACTCCTCGAAGGGGCGACGGCTCGCCGCCAACTAGAAGCCGCTTTGAAAGCGGGTGATCGAGACGGCGTCGCCAAAGTCGTGCGGCAGTTCTTCCACACCAGCGCCGGTTTTGAAGCAGCTTTCGTCCTGGCTCAAATGGAGGCGGACCAAGGTCACCGTTTAGCCGCGGCGCAGCTCTATCAGGACCTGATCGATACGCCACAAGCGGCTGCTCGATTCGAGCCGCAGTTATCGCTCGCCGCCGCGTTGAATCAAGTCGCGGCCGGTGAAACCGCTGCCGCAACGGCGACGATGCACGCCCTCAGTGAACGAAATCAAACAGGCACCCTCACGCTTTTCGGCAAAACGATGCCATTGCCCGGGCCCAATGCCGACGTTCTTGCGTGGCTCGCCAATTTAGTGGGCAAAGTAAAAGTCCTTACTCCCGGCGATGGGAATTGGCTCACGCTCCGCGGCGATCCGTCGCGTAATGTGCAAACGCCCGGCGGCGAACCCCATTTGCGTCCCCGTTGGGAAGCTCGCGTTGTTAACGAACCTTCCGTCGAATCGTTTATCACGAATCGTGCGAATGACTTTTTGCAGCGAGGTGTCGTCGCGATACCGGGCGCGCGGCCAATCGCGGTCGGCGATCTGGTCATCATGCGTACACCGAATAATATCGTTGCGGTAGATTGGCAATCCGGTAAACGCATCTGGGAAACACGTGATGAACAGGAACTGGAGAACGACGATACTTCCGCCGATCTAGCAAACGGGATCGATCAAGATCAGGTTGCAAATCAGGCTCGCCCCATCGAAGAACGCATGTGGGATGATGCTCTATCCACGGCGCTGTCGAGCGATGGCAAACGCGTGTTCATTGTCCGGGGAACCCGTTCGCCGCGCGACGAAGAGCTTGCCCCCTGGCAGATTAATGCCGCCTTCGGTCGAGCAAATTTGGGCGAAAATGCAAACCCTACGAATCAACTTGCCGCCTATGATCTGGTCACCCAAGGCAAGCTCGCCTGGGTGCTGGACGGAGCCACGACAACCGGTCCTTTTGCCGGCGCCTTCTTTCTCGGTCCCCCCCTCGCGATCGATAACACGCTCTTTGTAATGGCCGAAATTCGTGGGGCCGTTTATTTGCTCGCGCTCGATCCTGCCACGGGTCACCTCAGTTGGAACCAACAGCTCCTCGGTCTGGAGCAGGGAATCGCGCTGGATCCAAGCCGTCGTCGCGTTGGCGCCACGCCATCGTACTCGGGCGGCATTCTCGTTTGTCCGACTGCCGCGAGCGCGGCAATCGGAATCGATGTCGTTAAGCGACAGTTCGCCTGGGTGTATCGCTACCCGCGCAAAGCGCCAGCCGGCAACGAGGCTCGCAATCTTTGGCAGCAACAACAAGCGATTCAGCAAGGACAGTTGCCACGCACGAACGATCAATGGCTCGATAACTCTGCAGTGATTGTCGACGACAAAGTGCTACTCACGCCACCCGAGTCGGCCGAAATTCATTGCCTCGATTTGCACTCGGGTAAGCTATTGTGGAAACGCCGCCAAGGCGAAGCACTGTTTATCGGCGGCGTCGATCGCGGCACCGTGCTGCTTGTCGCCAATCAAGCGGTTCAAGGCATTCGACTGTCCGATGGCGCTCCTGCTTGGAAGCAGGAAAGCATTCCACTTCCCACTGGCGTATTGCCCGCTGGGCAAGGCTACGTCAGCGAGGGCAAATACTTTTTGCCGCTCTCCTCCGGCCAAATTGCCGAAGTCGATATGAGCGAGGGCAAAATCACACACGAAGAACCGGCGACCGCCGATCTTTCACTGGGCAACCTGATTTGTTACCGCGGCAGCGTCCTGTCGCAATCGCCGTTGATGCTAGACAAATTCGAACAGTTGGATTTGCTCCAAAAGCGCACCGAAATGGCGCTTACTAAAAATCCAAATGATGCCGTCGCTTTACGAGAGCTAGCCGAGATCAAAGGCGCAGCCGGCGATAAAGCCGAAGCGATCAAACTCCTCAAGCATGCCCTGGAACTCGCTCCAAACGATGCCATCGTGCAAGAAATGTTGGCGGAAACACTTCTACAGGCTCTGGCGAGCGACTACGAAACGTATCGCTCGGATTTGCCGCTCGCCGCTCGGTTGATTCGCACCCGCGACCAGCAAATCGAATTGCTGCGAATTAGCGCCGCCGGTGATGATAAGCCGGATCAGCGTCTGCTGGCTTGGGACGCCTATTTGAAGCTCGCCGATTTCACGGCCGAAGAGCCCGCCTATCTCCATATCGATGACCACTACTCAATTCGGAGCGATCGCTGGATTGCGAGCCGTCTCGCGGCCATTTGGACGGCGGCGACCGAGGATGAACGTCGCCAAATTGCCGAGCGACTGACCAGACGTCGACCCGATCTTGATAAATCGCAAACTGGCGCTGAACTACGCCACTATTTGGCTCACCTTGGCGACCTGCCCGGGGCAGACCCGGTGCGACTGTCGCTCGCTAAGTTTCTCGCCGATCGCGGTCGTGCCTCCGAAGCCGAGCTCGAATTGCTGCAATTGATCGGTTCTTCCGATTCAGCGACCCACGCCGCGGCTACAGACCTGTTGAGCAAGCTAAATGCGAAATCGTCGCGCGCGAGTGGCGTTACCAACGTCGTTTGGCCCCGTGGTCACGTTGTTGGCGAAATGGTGCCGACCGCCGCAATCGATGCTCAGACCCGTGCGCGGATGCAACGTCCTGCGGGCGATCGACAAAATGGTTACCGACCGATGCGTGTCGAGCAAGATTTTGCGCCCGGTTTTTCAGACTTGGACTGGTTTGTCGCCGCCGATTGCTCCGATATCGTGGCCCGCAACGCGCTCGGAGATGATGTGTTGCACTGGCCCATCGAGCAAGCAAGTTTGAACCGCGCCGCACGCGATTCGAATATGTTTCACGGCGCTCGAGTAGGCCACCTGATGTTTTTGACAGTCGGGGGCCAGGTAATTGCGATCGATTCACGGCAAGACTCGCCGGACGCGGATGGCGACCAACTTTGGCCGAATCATTCCGCCGATGAATTTGTGGCGGATGCCGCTCGGCTGCGGCGTTCTCCAAGCAGTCCGCCCGGCCGAACAAGCCGTCCCATAGTTTACAATGCGAAGTCTGACCGGCGTCGTATTGCCGGCACCGCCATCAACCTGGGCGGCTCACTCGGCCCCGCGACTCCCTACGGCGTTGTGCTGCAAGATCAAGACGAACTCAAATGCGTCGATCCGCTCAGTGGCGTCGTACTTTGGGCTCGTAACGACGTACCCATTGGCTGTGAGCTATTTGGTGATGGCGAGCTCGCCTTTGCCGCCGACGTTGCCAACCACACGGCCTACGTCGTCCGTGTAAAAGATGGCCAACTGCTGGGCAAACGCGATTTGCCACGCAGCGAATGGCTGATTACGACTGGTCGTAACATCGCCCAAATTAATTACACGTCAAGCCGAGGCGATCGCATCATCGCGGTCACAATCACCGATATCTGGTCTGGGAAATCAATCTATCGCGCAGAGCTTCCCGTCACCGCGCAAGTATCCGTAGTCGAACCCAATCAGATCGCGATCTATGAGCCATCTGGCGCCTTTCATTTGATTGACGTCGCAACTGGTGATGCACTGCTAGATGAAAAACTGGAGCCCGCGAACGACTTGCAAGCGATTCAAACGCTGCGTTTTGACGACGAATTCTACTTATTCGTGTCCGGTCCTGTACAGCCGCAGATTCGGCCGCTTGGTCAACCGACCGATTACCCCATCAACAATGGCCAGGTCTACGCGTTCGACCTCAAGACAAAAGAGTCGATCTGGCCCGGTCCCGCCACGGTGCGCAATCGCGGAGTAATCCTGCAACAACCGCCCGGTATCCCGCTACTTGTCTTCGCCGATCGTCAACAAACGCGGGACGCGATGAACGGCGGAGGATTGCAAATGCGTCTACTTTGCCTCGACCGGCGAACGGGCGAAACCGTCTATCGCAACGACGCATTGCCAGATATCTCGATTGCCCGTTTTCGCATCCGGGGCGAGGTCGATTCCCGCCCCACGGTAGCCGTGGAGGTGAATGGCGGTAAGATTCAACTGACGATGACCGATCGGCCCAGGCCGCCGCAACCGCCCGCGAACGACGAACTTGAAGCCTCGCGCGAAATAACTGAGCGTGGCCTGAAAGGCCTTGGCGAACGAATCGGCAACGCCTTCCGCGGCGTGTTCGATCGACAAATCCCGGTACAAGCCATACCGCAGCGGGCGGTTCCAGCTCCGGTGCCCCAACAACAACAGCCGCAGCCAGCCAATCCAGTTCAACCCAAGCCTCAACCGGCCAGCAAACCGCAGCCCCAAAAAGTCCCGCCGGCTCAGCCGCAACCAACTCCTGCGACAGACGACAATTAATCTGCTGCATCAAATTCGAACCCGCTGACTCAGATCGCGGTTTCCTAACACGCCCTCAACCATGCCCTCTTACACGCAATCGCGATCACTATTGTTGCTCTGCGTAGTTGTTGCGCTCGCCCCGGCATTCGTTGCCCGTGCCGCAGTTGAAGATGCCCGAACGCGAAAGGTAATCGGCGAGGGGCTCGATTACCTTGCGTACAACCAGCACAAACTCGGTCATTGGACGGCCCAAGGTCGCTACCCGACCGCGATGACCGCGCTTTGCGGCTTGGCATTTCTCAGCGAAGGCTCGACGACAACGCAGGGCAAATACTCCGATAACATTCGCCGGGCGGTCGATTACCTCGTTCGCCAAAGCCGCCCCAACGGTCTAATCGGCGATCCCGTTCGCGACGACCGCTATACCTACGGCCACGGCTTCTCAATGCTATTCCTCTCGCAGGTGTTGGGCGACGAAGAAGATGAAGACCGTCGCGCCGAGCTGGTCGACGTGCTCACCCGTGCCGTGCAATTCACCGGGCAAGCTCAAACCCAAGCCGGCGGTTGGGGTTATGTAAGCGCCAAAGATGGCGGCGGCTTCGACGAGGGCTCGACAACCATCACTCAGGTCCAAGGTCTTCGCGGCTGTCGCAACGCCGGCATCCCCGTGCCGAAGGAAATTATCGACAAAGCCGTTCAGTACATTAAGGATTGCACATTGGCCGAGGGCGGCGTGCAATACAGCTCCAAAGGCGGCGGCGGCCGGCCGGCCATCACCGCGGCGGCAATCGCTTGTCTGTTCAACGCAGGCGACTACGACGACGACCTCGTCCCGCGGATGATGAAGTATTGTGAGCAAAACCTCACGTCAGATAACCGCAACAGCTACGGCCATTGGCATTACGCACATTTTTATTACTCCCAGGTGCAATATCGCGAAGGGGGCGAAAAGTGGGAACGGTATCGTAATGAAATCCAAGCCAAGCTGCTGCGCGAAGCTGCCGAGGTAAAGCTCGGCGACAAAACCGGCGTTGAATGGACTCAAGGCTACGTTGGGCCAATTTATACCACTGCGCTTAACCTGATCATTCTGCAACTCGACAACGCCTGCTTGCCCATCTATCAACGGTAGAATAAATGACGAAGCACGAAATGACGAATGACGCAGTGGATGCCCAATTCGTCATTCGACATTCGTCATTTTGCAAAAGGTTTTCTGGATGACTGACACCAACGGACACGATGGCTCAATCGCCCGCCTCGGCTCGGCGATCGAGCAAATCAAACAACAGCTCTCCCGCGTTATCGTCGGGCAGAACGACGTAATCGAGCAGATGCTCATTGCCCTTTTTGCCCGCGGCCATTGCCTGTTGGAAGGCGTGCCAGGACTCGCGAAAACGCTGCTCGTCAGCACGCTCGCCCGTTCGCTGAACCTCACATTCAGCCGCATTCAATTTACACCCGACCTGATGCCCGCCGACATCACCGGCACAGATATTATCGAAGAAAATCGTTCCACCGGGCAGCGTGAGCTGCGATTCCTCGCCGGCCCTATTTTTTCACACGTAATCCTGGCCGACGAGATCAACCGCACGCCGCCCAAAACCCAAGCAGCTTTATTGGAAGCGATGCAAGAGCGGCAAGTCACGGTCGGGCGTATTCGCCATCAAATGTCCGACCCGTTCCTGGTGTTGGCGACGCAAAACCCGATTGAGCAAGAAGGGACATACCCGCTGCCCGAAGCGCAGCAAGATCGCTTCATGTTCAAAGTAATCGTCACCTACCCGAGTTTTCAGGAGGAGTTCGAAGTAGCCCGCCGGACGACGGGTGGCGCGGCGGAGCAGGTGGAAGCCGTTTTGTCGCCAGATGAAATCCGCCAGCTGCAAGAGTTGGTGCGGGCTGTCCCAATCAGTGATCACCTTATTCGCTACACGCTCGCGCTCGTCCGTCAAACTCGTGTGCGGGAAGCGGGCGTTCCTGATTTCACCCGCGATCAGCTCGCCTGGGGCGCTGGTCCCCGCGCCACGCAGTTCTTAATCCTCGGCGCCAAAGCGCGGGCGCTCGTTTACGGCCGGCCGCACGTCGCGCTGGAAGATATTCGAGCCCTCGCCAAGCCGGTCCTCCGCCATCGTATCGTTGTGAATTTCGCCGCCGAAAGCGACGGCGTCACCAGCGACAACATTATCGATCAGCTTCTCGACGTCACCCCCACGCACGAAGATCAACTCATCCATGACGACCGATTCCAAAAGATCTTTGCATCCTGAGGTGATCAAGCGGATCGGTCGCCTCGAGATTCGCGCACGTCACATCGTCGAAGGGCTGCTCAGCGGCATGCATCGCAGTCCGTACTTCGGGCAAAGCGTTGAGTTCCTGCAGCATCGCGAATATGCGCGCGGCGACGACCTGCGCCGCGTCGATTGGAAGGTGTGGGCCAAGCAGGACCGGCTGTACGTCAAACAGTTTGAGGAAGACACCAACCTCCGCTGCTGCCTGCTCGTGGATACCTCCGCGAGCATGGAATATGGCTCCGGCCCGCTCACCAAGTGCGATTACGCGATCACGGCTGCTGCCGCCCTGGCCTATTTGCTGCTGCGTCAGCAAGATGCCGTCGGCTGTGCGGTGTTCGATGAAACCGTACGCCAAACAATTCCGCTTCGAACAAGCACGAACCATCTCAACACGATCGTGCGCGCGCTGGAAACACGCGAACCGCGGGACAAAACAAATCTCTACGATGTCCTGGCTCGCGTGGCCGAAACATATCCCCGTCGCGGCATGATGGTCCTGATTTCTGACTTGTTCGTCGACCCGGCCGATATCCAGCGCGGGCTGCGCTTATTGCGACAGCGTGGCCACGATGTTTTGGTCCTCCAGGTACTGGATGATGATGAGCTCGACTTCCCGTTCGCCCGCCCTTCACGCTTCGAAGGCCTGGAAACAGTCGACCAACTGACTTGCAATCCCCGCGCACTCCGCGAAGGCTACCTCGCCGCCCTCGATAAGTTCTTATCCACGATCCGCCACAATTGCGCGCGAGATAACGTCGACTACGCCCTGATCCGCACCAGCCTCCCCCTCGATGCCGCCCTCACTGCCTTCCTCAGACATCGCCTACGCGAAAGACAACGATGATTGCGTATTCGAATCGCGGCTCGCGTTTTTCGTTCGCAATCAAAAATTGAACAGGATTCAACTTCTCCCTTGTCGTTTCTTTTCCCCACGCTCCTGACTTTCGGCCTGCCGCTCATCGCGGTTCCGATCTTGATTCATTTGATCAATCTGCGGCGGCAGCAGCGAATCAAATGGGCCGCGATGCAGTTTTTGCTCGAAAGCCAGCGCCGTAATCGCCGTTGGATTTTCCTCAAGCAATTGTTGTTGCTGCTCGCCCGGATGAGCGTCATTGCAGTCCTCGTGCTGATGCTGGCCCACCTCGTTCTCCGCAATGAATGGCTGAGCCTGCTCGGTCGCGGCACTACACATCATCTTGTTCTCCTCGATGACAGCTACTCCATGAGCGATCGCTGGAACGAAACGACCGCCATCAACGAAGGCAAGCGGGCCGTGCAAGCAATCGTCGACCAGGCGTCGCAACAATCCGATACGCAGCTCGTCACCCTGCTCCGCTTTTCCGAGGCGGCAAAACTTTCCGCCGGCGCTCAGCCCAAGGTATTCGCGGAACACATTAACGATGCCTTCCGCAGCCGCTTGGAATCACTCCTCACCAGCTGGGAGCCGTCCGAAACCGATGTCGGCCCTGCCGAAGCGCTCAAAGCCGTTCCGCGTCTGCCGCTCGCTGACAATGAGCAATCGCTGATTGTTTACCTCGTAAGCGATTTCCGTGCCCGCCAGTTCTCAAGTGCCACCGAGATTCGCGCGTTGCTCGCCGGACTCAAAGAGAAAGAGAAGGTCTCGCAGATTCACCTGATACGCTGCGTGCGCGAGACCCGCCCGAACCTCGCCATCAAATCGCTGGCGCCCGAGTCGGGA
The DNA here is from genome assembly GCA_963733705.1 of uncultured Planctomycetota bacterium. Lineage (GTDB taxonomy): Bacteria > Planctomycetota > Planctomycetia > Pirellulales > Lacipirellulaceae > JABDGM01. Next base: position 41,681 of record CAVTEJ010000008.1, read on the forward strand.
GTTCGCGCCGCGGGCGTCGAAATGTGGATGAATGTCACCGTCGCAAACTATGGCGACGCTCCCGCCCGCGGTGTCACCGTGCAGGTCGAACAAGACGGCGACGCCCTGCCCGCCCTCGTGCTCGACGACATTCCGCCGCGCGACGAAGTCTCGCACAAATTCCGCGTGCAGTTCGCCGGCGTCGGGGCACACTGGTTATCGGCCACGCTGCCCGCCGATGCCGTTGGCGTCGATAACCATCGTTACTTCACGTGCGATCTGCCGGCCGCCCGTCCCGTGCTAATCATTGACGGCTCTCCCGATGGCCGCGGCGGCCATCAACTATCGCTAGCCCTGGCGCCGGGCGGAAACACTCACACAGGTTGGCAGCCCCACACTGAAACGCCGGCCTTCCTCGCCGATCCGAATCGACTCAACGAACAGGCCGCCGTTTGTTTGATCGATGTGCCTCATCTAAATGACGATGAGCTCGCCAACCTCGAGGCGTATGTCCGCGGCGGCGGCGGCGGCGTCGCGTTTTTCGTGGGCCCAAATGCCGACCGGCCCTTTTACAATGATCGCTTGTTCAAAGACAACGCCGGCCTGTTCCCAGCGCCCCTTAAACTGCCGACTCAACTGCTCAACCATGCAGGTGAGGCGACGCCCGACGTCGAAGTCACGCAGCACCCTCTCTTCCAAGTGCTCGCAGGCCGGCGGAACGGGTTCTTGCCATTGCTAACCGTTGACTACTTTTATGCTCTTCAAGACGTTTGGCAGCCGCCCACCGATGGCAGTGCGAAAGTTATCGCTCGCTTACGCAACAATGCGCCGCTTGTTATTGAAAAGAAGTTCGGCAAAGGCCGAGTTATCGCCCAGCTCACAAAATTATCGTCTGCGGAAACGCCGCTCGGCCGCTGGACGAACTGGAGTCTCAACCCCGCGTTTCCCGTGCTCGCCAACGAACTCGTGAGCTACCTTGCCATTTCACATGATGCCGATCCACTGCTCAACATTGGGGACGACCTCGTCATTTCCGCGGAGGAAGGCAAATACGAACCGCGATTCCGCTTTGTCCTACCCGGCAAGCAATCCGTTGCGAGAACGTCGACTACAGATTCTGCACCAAGCGACACGACGACGGTTTCGAACAAATCTCGAGTCGCGTCCGCTTCGCGTCCCGAAGTCACGATCGAAGCAACATCCGCAAACCACCTACTGACGGCCAAGCTCGAGAATCTTTCGCAAAGCGGAATCTACGAAGTACAGCTACAGCCAACCAACGGTCCGCTAGAACGGCGCGAGTTCGCGGTCAACGCGCCGACCGGCGAAGGCGACCTCGCATTGACCTCGCCGCCCGACCTCACCCGCCAGCTAGCCGGCGTCGATTACCAACTCCACAACGCCAGCGACATGGCCCTCGACTCGCAGCAACTCGCCGGTTTCCAAATGGGCGACGCCCTGCTCATCAGCCTTATCGTGCTGCTGTTCACCGAGCAATTGCTCGCTTACCTTGCAAGCTATCACCTCAAGCCCGTGTGGAGTTCAAAATGATGACTTCCGCAACCACCACGTCGGTTTGTTGCTCGCTTGCCGGTTTAGCTCAATCGCTAGTCATTGCCGTATCAATTTTCTCCACCACGAATTCACTATTCGCGCAAGACTCCAAGTCATCCGTCGACAAGCCAACGCCAACCGCAACGGCACACGCCGCCACTCCACTCGAAACGGGTACGACAACCGCCGAACACACAGTCTACGAAATCTCGCGTCTCCGCTCGTTCGACGATGAACGCCTACCGGCCGCACTAATCATCGCCGGCGCGATCGCTCTAGCCGCGGTCGTCTGGCAGCTATACCGCCGCGACGCTATCGAGCTCGCCCGCGGCACGCGCATGGCCGTGATGCTGCTCCGCGGCCTCGCGCTCTTAGGTCTATTCGTTTTCTTCCTCGGCATCGAACGGCGTACCACGCGCGAAGTAGTTCACAACTCGCAAGTTGCCGTCCTCGTCGATGTCAGTCAAAGCATGGGCTTGAGTGAAAACGAGACTGCGACAGACCCGTCTGACTCGCGCATTAAAACGGTCGTCGACGCGCTCCAGAAGAGCCCCCTGATGAATGAACTCCGCCAAACGCACGATGTAAATGTGGTCCGGTTTGACCAAGAAGTTGAACCCGTCACAACGTTACCGAAGAATCAAGAGCCAAGAATCGAGGGTCAAGAGCCTGAACCAAATGCAGCGTCCAAAGGTACCGCAGGGTTTTCTGACTCAATCGACTGGACCAAAGAACTCCAGCCCCGCGGTACGCAAACTCGCCTGGGCCAAGCGCTCGCCGATGAGCTTCGGCTCTACCACGATTCGCCATTAGCCGGTGTCGTCTTAATTACCGATGGCGCTCAAAACGCCGGCATCGACCCCGCCGTGGCGGTCGAAGTCGCGCGCCAGGCGAAAGTTCCGCTCTATACCATCGGTGTCGGCTCTGCTGCTTCGCAGCGCAACGTTGCCATTCGCGACCTGGTCGTCCCCACGCGTGCCTTCCCGAACGACACGCTCAACGTCACTGGCTACCTGCAGGCTAACGGCTATACGGGCCAATCGGTCGACGTCGAGCTCACGCGTCGCCGTTCGACAGATCCGTCCGGCGGCGGCACTCCGATCGCTACGCAGCATGTCGCACTCGGCCACGATGGCGAAATGGTGCCCGTCTCATTCGACACCGAACCTGGCGAACCCGGCACATTCGTTTTTCAGCTTCGCGTGAAGGCTCCGCCCGATGATGGCAATCCGCGCGACAACTCCCGCGAAGCAGAGATCGAAATCGTCGACCGCAAAACGCGCGTTCTGCTTTTCGCCAGTGGCCCAATGCGCGATTATCAGTTCCTGCGTAATCAGCTCCATCGCGATGCGACGATGATCACCGACGTCTGTCTGCAAACTGCCCAGCCCGGCATCTCGCAAGACGCCAACAAAATTCTCGACCATTTCCCGAGCACACCCGAAGAGCTTTACCAGTACGATTGCATCGTGGCATTCGACCCCGATTGGACCAAGCTCGATGCCACGCAAGTCGAGCTTGTGGAAAAGTGGGTTTCTGAAGAAGCGGGCGGATTGATCGCCGTGGCAGGTCCCATCGAAATGCCAAAGTGGATTCGCAGTACTGAACAAGCCAAGCTCCGCGATTTATATCCGGTCGTCTTTCAAAACCGGCTCACTTTAATGGACGATGCCCAACCTGCTGGCGAGACGGCCTGGCCGCTCGCGTTTGAGCGAGCCGGCCGCGAGGCAAAATTCCTGTGGATCGCCAAGAACGCCGCAGACAGTGAAGCCGCCTGGGACAATTTTCCCGGCGTCTACGGGTACTACTCGGTAAAAGGCGAAAAGCCCGGCACCACGGTATACGCCCGCTTCTCCAATCCGGAAACGGGCACCGTCAACCAGCGGCCCGTTTACTTCGCAGGCCAGTTTTACGGCGCCGGCCAGGTATTTTACATGGGCGGCGGCGAAATGTGGCGGCTCCGACGCATCGATCCCACGTACTTCGAAGTCCTCTACACGAAACTTATTCGTCACGTAAGCCAAGGCCGCATCCTGCGTGGCTCTTCACGCGGCGCACTCCTCGTCGAACGCGATCGTTATGAGCTGGGCGAAACCGCTGTCATCCGCGCACGTCTTACCGACCCGCAGCACAAACCACTCACGACCGAAAGCGTTACCGCCCAACTCTTACGGCCCGATGGATCGACCGAGCCCATCAAACTCACTGCTGAAACCGAGCGCCCCGGCATGTACGTCGGCCAAGCTACCGTTTTGCAGGAAGGAACGTACCAACTCTCGCTGTCCCTCCCCGGCGGCAACGAAGAACCGCTCTCTCGCTACCTGCAGGTCCGCGTGCCCGATTTGGAACGAACTCACTCCGAGCGTAACGATCCGCTCCTTAGTTCCCTCGCCAAAGAAACCGGCGGCACCTATTACAAGCAACTCGACCTCGCAATCCACGGCGATAGCGCAACGCTACCCCTCGGCCACGCGATCAAAAGCCGGGCGGAAGTGAAAGTAATCAAAGGAGCGCCCGACAAGCAATTTGCGAAAGCGCAAATGCAATGGCTGCTGATGCTGATCGCCGGTTCGCTGTTCGCCGAATGGATCATTCGCCGCATGAACCGCCTCGCATAAAAATAGCCCGGCCATATTGGCCGGAAGTCCTTGACAAAACCCTAACCGAACTAAAATCGCCACCGTTCCGACCCAAGATGGGTCGGCTATGTATCTATAATGCCCGACCCGACGATAAATCCTGGCCTTACTCCCGCCATACGCAGCGCACTTGTTGCGGTGCGTCGGCGCATCCGCGCCTACGTTTGGGTCGAAGGGGTAGCAACGCTCGTTGCAGTCATCGGCATCGCCTTCTGGCTCGGCATGGCGCTCGACTGGATGTTCGAACCCTCCCCTACCCTGCGCAAATGCGGCGGGGTGGTTATCGGCATTGCTGCGATTTTCGTTCTCTATCGCTATTTGTTGCGCCGCATATTCGTGCCGATCACTGATACCTCTGCCGCCCTCCTCCTCGAACGCCGCTTCCCACAGCTCCAAGATCACCTGATCACGGCTGTCGACGTCGCTTGCTCGTCGCAGGCCGCGGCCAACTATCATCCGCAACTCGTCGCCGAAACAACCGAGGCCGCCGACCGCGCCATCGCAAATGTCCGCGTGCCCGAGCTATTCAATCGCGGCCCACTGCTGCGTGCCGTCGTCGCAGCCGCGTTGCTTATGGTCTCAATCGTCGTCTTCGCCTTGGTCTCTCGCGAAGCATTCGGCTTTTGGCTCCAGCGTATTGCCCTCAGTGAAGAGCCGTGGCCCCGCCGCGTCCAACTTGAAGTCGTTGGCTTCCCGGCTGATTCGACCGGTCAGCGCACGCATAAGCTCGCTCAAGATGACGACCTGGAATTGCTAGTTCACGCCAGCACCGAAGGTTTCCAAGCCCCCGACGGAGTCGAAATTCGCTTCCGGCTCGTCGATGGCCGCCGAGGTCGAGACACACTAACCCGCGTTGGCGATGCGTCGGCCAACCAAGACAACTTCCAGCTCTTCCGTTACGAATTCAAGCACGTCACAGGCGATATGGACTTCGACATCGTCGGCGGCGACGATCGCGTTCGAGGCTTGCACTTAAAAGTCGTCGATCGCCCGGAGCTATACGCGATCGAGCTCGAATGCACGTACCCCGAATACTTGCACCGCGAACCGCGTCGCCTGCCCGTCACCGGCGGCATGCGAATTCCCGAAGGTACGCATCTTGTGCTCCACGCTTCATCGACCAAGCCCCTAACTGCTGCGCGCGTTCACGCCGCCCAAGAGAAGGAAGACAAACCCCTCACGCTTGCGAGCGAAGCACAGCAAAAACTCGAATGGGACTACGGGAACCTTACCACCGATGATGTCCTTACGGTCAACGTGACCGATATCGACGGCGTCGCCTCACGCGAGCCCTACCGAATCTCCCTCTCCGCTGTAAAAGACGAACTACCCCAAGTCGCCGTCAGGCTCTCCGGCATCAGCAGCGCCATCACTCCCGAGGCCATCTTACCGTTCGTCGGCAAAGTCACAGACGACTACGGCCTCGATCACGCCTGGTTCGACTACCAGGTCGACGCCGGCAAAGTCTCCGCCCGCCTCCTTACGCAGCAACCAAGCGGCGTGCCCAATCTTGACAAAATCGACGCCTTCGACACTCGCGCGACCGACCCTCAAACCGGCCAGCGCATCCTTACCCTCAAGCCGAAACAGCGCCTTACTCTCTCGCTGAAAGCCACCGACCGCTACAACCTTTCCAACGAACCACGGGCAGGAAGCAGTCAGCAATTCGTGCTCGATGTGGTTACTCCCGCCGATCTGCTCGCCTTGCTCGAACGCCGCGAACTTGGTCTCCGTCAGCGTTTTGAATCGATCTACGAAAAACTTACCGACACGCGCAATTTGTTGAATCGGGTCGAAACGAATGACGTCGCCGACGCTGCCGACGCAACGCCCTCCGCTTCGCCATCAAAAGATAGTGACAAAAGCGGCGACTCCAGCGAATCGGGCGTCACCTCCGCCCAACGAATGCTAGCCCGTCGCCGACTGCGCGTCGCTGGTTCACTCCAAAACGTCGTGCAGTCTGCCGACGAAGTCAAAGGCGTCGCGGAAGCATTCGACGATTTGGGCGAAGAACTGACTAACAACCGCATCGATAATCCCGATTTAAAGAACCGCCTTGGGGAACAAATCGCCAAGCCGCTGCATCTAATAGTCGATCAGAATATGCCCGCGCTCGTAGCTCAGCTAAAATTGATTGAGGGCCGCTTGGAAGACCCAGCAGCGACGGCCCTCGAGTTGAAAAAAGCCATCGCTCAGGCCGACGAAATCCTGGTCTCCATGAAGCGGGTCCTCGATAAAATGCTGGAATTGGAAACGTACAATGAAGTAGTCTCCCTGCTCCGCGGCATCATCACCGATCAAGACGAAATCAACCGCCGCACCAAGGAGCGTCAAAGGGAAAAGCTCAAAGGCATATTAGAGAATTGACGCGGCCGGTAAGGTCTCACGCAAAGGCGCAAAGGCGCAAAGAAAAGGACGGAACATGACGCATCACGCCGACTTTCTGCGCGGGATAAGATTTCCTCAGTTGAACGTGGCCTCTTTTTGTGTTTGCACGATTTTTGTGTTGGTAGCCTCCGGTGCCTACAGTCCGCACTTCGCCTTTGCCGAAGAACCCTCGCCAACCGAAGCGCCGGCGGTTACGCCCACAGACCCAAAACCGGTTTCTACGCCGATCGCTACTTCGCCCACTCAGCTTGCGGCGAAAGACGCGTCACCTTCAGCCGCAAAAACAAACGCCCCGCCCGCCAGCGACGATCTTTCCGTCGAGCAAGCTCGTCTCGCTGATCGCTACAAGCGGCTCGAGCAAGTCGTCGGCCGCCTCGCCGAAGTTTCTGCGTCCAGCGATCCACGCCGCGCCAAACTCCTCCGCGAAGCGATCGCCCAAAGCCGCGAAGAGGACGTCAACGTCCGCTTCGAATCGGTCGTCAAACTGCTGCAAGATGAGCGACTCTCCGCTGCCGCAACCAACCAAACCGAGCTGCAAAAAGAACTCGATAGCCTGCTATCGCTCCTGTTGAAAGCCGACCGCGACAACGAGCTCAACTCCGAGCGCGACCGGATTAAGCAGTACCTGAAAGAAGTCAGCCGCCTCATCCGCGATCAGAAGAGCGTTCGCGCCGAACCGAAGGAGGCGATGAATTGAAAGGTCTTGGCGCCGATCAACAGCGCCTCGCCGCCGACACCGCGAAACTTGGTGGCGACATTTCAAAAACCGAGGGCAGTAAAAAATCAGACGCCAGTCAATCAGACGCTAAGAAATCCGACTCGGGCGATAAGCAGGGCGGCAAAGGCTCCGAGGAGAAAAAGCCGGGCGAAAAGAATAAGTCGGACGGCGCACCATCTCCGAAGAACGGCGATGCCAAAAAGCCCGGCGACAAACCGTCATCTGGCGAACCCAAGTCTGGCCAGCCATCCGACTCCGGTAAACCCTCCGAAGGCTCGCCCAGTGATTCCAAGTCACCGCCAAGCGATGGCCAACCCTCCGATGGCAAGCCGAGCAAGTCCTCGCCATCGCAGTCGAAAGGGTCGCCGGGAAAACCTGGTTCCCAATCGCCCGATGATAACGACAAAAAAGAAGAGCAACCTTCCACACCCCAAGATCCCGCCGACCGCGCGACCGACCAGCTGAAAAAAGCGCAACAACAGATGGAGGAAGCGCTCAAGAAAATCAGCGACTCGATCCGCAAAGGCGCCTCCGAGGACCAACTTCAGGCCGTTAAGCAACTCGAACAGGCCAAAGCCGAACTCGAACGCGTCCTCCGCCAACTTCGCGAAGAAGAACTCGAACGAACGCTCACCGCCCTCGCCGCCCGCTTCCGCAAAATGCTTGAGATGCAAACAGCCGTCTACGACGGCACCGTGAAAGTTGACCAGGTTCCCGTAGCCCAGCGCACGCACGACCAAGAAATCGAATCCGCTCGTCTCAGTCGAGAGGAATCGCAAATTGTCCACGAGGTAGAGAAAGCACTCTCACTCCTCCGCGAGGAAGGTTCATCGGTCGCGTTCCCCGAAGCCGTCGATCAAATGCACGACGATATGCGGCAAGTCGCCGAACGTCTCGCCGCGATCAAAACCGACAAACTCACACAAGGCATCGAACAGGATATCATTGCCGCGCTCGAAGAGACGATCGCAGCTCTCGATCGTTCGATCAAAGATTTGGACAAGAAACGCACCCCTCCCGGCCAGCAACCAGCCGCCGGCCAACCCGAGGATATGCCGCTTGTCGATCAAATTGCCGAGCTAAAAATGATCCGGTCGCTGCAAATGCGAATCAATAAGCGCACCCAGCGCTACGGCGAAATGCTCAAGAGCGACCAGGCAGAAACCCCCGATCTGTTAAAGTCGCTCCAGGACCTTGCTGATCGGCAGCAACGTGTCTACCGGGCCACCGCCGATTTGCAGCAAAACAGCCAGCAAAAGCGCAATAATTGAGGTATCACCGTCAGCGACCCTGCGGCACAATGAAGCGACTGGTGGGCCGCCGGAAGCATTCCTGCTGGCAAACCAGGTAAGTTGCCGATGGGTATTTCGGTTGGGCGATTGTTGGACAGTTCCACGCGGGGGTGGATAATAGAGTATGTTTGAACTCGGCGGCCGGCGGGCACGTTGCGTGCCTTCCGTGTAACGAACGAGGACCCGAAGCCCATGCTCGACCGACGCTTAAGCCGCCGACTAATTGCCCTCGCGCTATCGCTTTCCATCATTTCCGCCGCCGCATTCGCTGGCAGCGAGTTCATGGCCGAACCAAGCTGGCAGTTCCCCTCGGTCGAAGCCGTACACACGCAGCTCGAAACATTCCTGCGCACGTCGCAGCTTACGACCAGTCGCCAGGCAGAAGTCCGCGACCAATGGGCGGCTACCAAAAATGAAGACGCCGCGATCAGCATCCTCGATCGCCTCGCGCAATGCCTGGCCAAAGCAGATAACCGCGTCGCAGCGCTCGTCGAGTTCTGCGCTGCGGGCAGCAAGCCTGGCCAAAAACTTCCCGAATTCGCCTGGCTCGCCGATAGCGAAACACCGCTCCTGATTCGCAATAATATGCGCGTCTACCTATCGCGTTGGCTCGTTCAAGCAGGTTATTACGACGAAGCGATCTCGTGGACCGATGGACTCGATACCGACGACGTCGTCTCTCCGGAAACGCTGCTGTTCTACCGGGCGATTGCCTTCCACCAACTTGTTCAGCCGACCAAGGCCGACGGCGCCCTCGCCCAATTGCTCCAGCGGGAAGACAGCCTACCAACCCGCTATCAAAAGGTCGCCGACCTCATGCGACACGATCTCACCGGTTTGCAAGACGAATCGCTCGATCACATCTCGCGCCGCATGAACGATATTCGCCGCCGCCTCGCGCAGGGGCGTCCCGGCGAGCCCGCTCAAAAAGTCGAAAACGGCGTCATCGAATCGCTGGATAAACTTATCAAGAAGGCAGAAGACCAAGCGCAGAAACAAGCCCAAGCCTCTGGCAAGTCCGGCGGACCATCGCAACCTAGCGCGCCGATGCAGGATAGCCAAATCGCTGAACTCAAAGCGCCCGGCAAGGTCGACCACAAAGATCTCGGTCACCACGCGGGCTGGGGAAATATGAACGACAAGGATCGTGAAAAGGCCATGCAAGAAATCGGTCGCGAGTTTCCCTCCCACTACCGCGAAGTCATTGAGGAATACTTCCGCCGTCTCGCGGCCGAAGAATCCAACGACAAACCCTGATTTGCACGCCGCACCGGCGGCTGACGCGAAGACCGCGTCCTACTCCCCTCCTTCGAACTCCACGAGCGAACAAGTGCTTTTTCTGCGCGGCCGTACCGGGATTCCTAAAAGCGTCGCCTGCGCGGCCGCGATTGCACTGTCGCTCTCGCTCGTTGCCGCGCGGTCCGGTGCTACAGCGGCAGTCACCGCGACGACGCTCGATGGTGCGACGAAATCTGGCATACTCAGCACTTGGGACGGAAAGCAAGTCGTAATCGCGACGCAGCCCATTCCAATAGAAAAGCTCATGTCCTTACGGTGGGGTCCGACAAAAAAAACGTCGATCGCCAATACGAACGCTGGCGAAATTGTTGAGCTCGTCGACGGCTCTAAAATCCCTATAAAAAATGTTGGTGTGCGCAGAGCTAAAGACGTCGACAGAAATGGACCCGCCGAAATCGCGATGCTCCAGCCGGCACTGAGCGCGGCGCAAGATGTACAGTCCGGTATCTCGATCGAGACGAAATACATCGCGGCACTGCGGCTTAAACCTCTTAACGAAATCATTGGCAAACAATGGGACGAAATTCGAGCCCTCAAGTTGCCCGCTGACCTGCTTGTGGTAGTCAAGCGCGACGGCACGAGTCTCGACTATGTCGAAGGCATCCTCGGCGAAATTACGGACGACCGCATCGAATTTAAAATTGACGGAGAATCCAACCGCGTCGACCGTGCCAAAGTTGCTGGAGTAATCTACTCGCGATCGAATCCGGGGCGTCAATCTGCTCCGAAATTTATCCTCCGCGGCAACTCGGGTTTGAGTGCCCGCGTCGTGAACGTCATCCTGAAGGACGGATTCGTCATTCTAACGACACCAAGTGGCGCATCCTTCCGTTGGCCGCTCGACGACCTCGAAGCCGCCGATTATTCGAGCGACAAAGTGATGTATATCAGCGACATAGATCCCGCTTCGCAAAATTGGGCTCCGCTCGTCGGCCTTCCTGCCGGCGTCACACTCGCCACCGAATACGGCCAGCCTCGCCGCAACCATTCCGCTTTCGGCGACGTTCTCACGCTGATGATGAAAGACAAGGACAGTCTGCCCGGCCAGCCCGGCGTGCTTCGTTCATTTGACAAAGGCCTCGCACTTCGCAGCCACACCGAGCTCGTTTACCGACTGCCCGAAGGCTTTAACCGCTTTTCCGCGCTGGCGGGCATCGACCCGGCGACCGCCAGCACTGGCAACGTGCGCCTTACGCTTTTGGCCGATGACCACTCTCTCCTCGACGCCGAAATCGCCGGCAACGAACCACCGCAATCAATTGATGTCCCAATTACCGGCGCGAAGCGGTTGAAAATCATCGTCGATTTCGGCCAAAATCTCGATACGGGCGATTGGCTGAATTTGTGCGACGCGAAGATCGTGAAATGAGTGGGAGCAAGCGGACAAGGCGATTTAGGATTGCGGGTTTCGGATTGCGGACTAAACCCTTCAATCCCCAATCCGTAATCCGCAATCCTATATATGTCGCCGGCATAGTCGCCCTCTTCCTGTTTGTCACCGCATCTGCCACCCGTGCCACCGACCCCGACCCCTCCGTCCTCGCCGCCGAACAAACGCGCGTCGAGACGATCGAGCGCATATCGAAGCCCACGGTCGCCATCTTTTCTGCCGACGGCAACGGCGGCGGATCAGGCGTGGTGATATCGTCCGATGGCTACATCCTTACCAATTTCCACGTGGCTGCCCCTACCGGTCCCGCGATGAAAGTTGGCCTGTCAGACGGCCGCTTTCTCGATGCCGTTCTCGTCGGACTCGACCCCGTCGGCGATGTGGGCCTTATTAAGCTCGTCGGCAAAGGCGAATACCCAGTCGCTGAACTTGGCGACAGCGATACCTGCCGCGTCGGCCAGTGGGTCTACGTCGTCGGCAACCCATTCCTGCTCGCCGAAGATTTCAAGCCCACCGTCACGTACGGCATCCTCTCCGGCGTGCATCGGTACCAATTTCCATCCGGCACCCTGCTCGAATATTCCGACTGTCTACAAACCGACGCCGCGATTAATCCCGGCAACTCCGGTGGCCCCATGTTTGACGCCGCTGGCAAGCTCATCGGCATCAACGGCCGTGGCTCTTTTGAAAAACGCGGCCGCGTGAACGTAGGCGTCGGTTATGCCATCTCGATCAATCAAATCAAACGCTTCATCGGTCTGCTGAAGAGCGGACGTTTCACCGATCATGCCTCGCTCGGCGCGACCGTTGCCACGGATCCCGATGGCCGCGTGGTCGTCGACGACATCCTCGAAAACAGTGATGCCTACCGCCGGGGTCTGCGCTACGGCGATGAGCTATTGCGCTTCGCCGGCCGTGATATCGGCACCGCCAACGCGTTCAAAAACATCCTTGGCACATTCCCCAGCGGTTGGCATGTTCCGCTCACGTACCGCCGCGATGGGAAAGAAGTTGAGATTCAAGTTCGCCTCGCCGCAGCCCACCGTGAAGGCGAGTTGGAAGAATTGCTGCAGCAGGAAGAAGAGCCCCAACCCGAACCGCCACGCAAAGAACACGAGCCGAAACCCGGAGAAACGCCTCGACCTGAAATTCCAAATAAGCCAGACCAGCCCCAAGGCGACAAACCAAAGCCTGGCGCGCCACCTCCCGCAATCGCCAAAGCCAAGCGCAAGCCGGCGCTCCCCAAAGCAGTTCGCAAGTACTACGAAGCCGCCCCCGGCTACGCCAACTATTGGTTCAATCGTTACCATCAACAGCGTGTGTGGAACGCCTATCTCGCGCACGGCGATTTCGCCGAAGTCGGTTGGAATTGGAAAATTGCCGCGAAGACGGCCGATGGCAAAGGTGATGTTGCGATCGAGCTAACCGAAAAGGACGGCTCGGTCACGATGCCCGAAGGCCAGTCCGGTGTCGAGTTCGGTAATTCACTGATCGAAGCGACCGGACCACCGCGCTCCGGAGGCGTGTTAGCAGCACTCCATCTTTGGCAGCGCCTCTTGCTTGTCGGCCCGCGAAAATTCGGCGAGGTCTATTACCTCGGCGCAGTGCCCTGGAAATCCGACGACAAACTTGCCGACTGTTTAGTCGCCACCACCTCGGGCGTCGAAACACGATTCTATTTCGAACCCCAAACGTCCAACCTGATCGGGATCGAACTCTACACTTCCGAAGATGACGACCCGTGCGAAATCACATTCGACGACATCCGCCCCGTCGAAGGCCGATCCCTCCCACACCATTGGACCGTCCGCCACGGCGACGAGGTATTCGCAGACCTCAACATCACGTCCTACGAATTCCCCCACCCGCCGGCCGCCGCTAAGAAGTAGTCGTATGCCCTTCTTCCTTCCCCCTTCCGCCTTCCCCCTTACACCAAGACACGTCCGCGCCGTCGCCCTAGCCTTCGCCTGCCTCCTCGCCGGGGCAAGCATTGCGCGGGCCAGCGACGGCGCGGCGTCTTTGGTCGACGTCGCTCGTGAAGTGCAGCCCAAAGTGGTGAAGATCTACGGCGCCGGCGGCCTGCGTGGTTTGGTTGCGTACCAAAGCGGCCTCCTCATTTCCGGCAAGGGACACGTCCTTACTGTGTCGAGCTATGTGCTTGATTCCGATGAAGTGACCGTCGTACTCAACGATGGCCGCCACTTCAATGCGAAATTCGTAGCCTCGGACCCGCTTACCGAAATTGCCGTTCTACAGTTTGATCCCGGCAAAGACGAAGTGCCTCACTTTGATTTGGCCGCTGCCGTAAAGGCCGAACCGGGTACACGAGTCCTCGCCTTCAGCAATTTATTCGGCATCGCCGTGGGCGATGAGCCCGTCAGCATGCTCCACGGTGTAGTTTCAGCCGTTGCGCCGCTCGAGGCGCGCCGAGGCGCGTTCAGCACGAATTTTCATGGAGCTGTTTACGTCGTCGATGCATCCTCAAACAATCCCGGCGCCGGTGGCGGTGCGCTCACAGACGCTCAGGGACACCTGCTCGGAATGCTCGGCAAAGAATTGCGCAGCAGCGCCAACGGCACTTGGCTCAACTACGCCCTGCCTGTTGCGGCCTTCGCACCCACCGTCGACGACATCATCGCCGGCCGCTTTACTCCCGCGCCGCAGATCGATGCCGACCGTCCCACGAATCCGCTCTCGCTCACATCGCTCGGAATCGTCCTCGTGCCGAATGTTGTCACCCGCACGCCACCATACATCGATCGGGTGCTGCCCAATTCGCCGGCCGCGACCGCGGGTATTCGGCCGGATGACCTCTTAGTTACGATTGACAGCCAGGTTGCAAGTTCATGCACCGAAGCAAACCATCTTACGGAGCGTCTAGAACGAGATGCCACCGTGCGGCTCGCCGTGCTGCGAGACGAGCAGTTCCTCGAATTCACGCTCTCCACAAAGCCAGCCGAGTCCACCAAAGAAAACCCCAAAGACACAACGGCGCCCGAAAAGAAACAGTCAGATGATGCTTCCCAACAGCCGGATTAGTTGGACCGGAATTCGACTTCTCATTCTGCATCTTGCGATCGGCATTGTGCACTGTGCGACGCCTGTCCACGCAATCGCAGAAGATAACTCGCTCGCAGCACGCGAGGAAGCCGCCCTCAACGCGGCGGTTAGCAAAGTCGCCTCCTCGGTTGTCCAAATTCGCACGCTCGGCGGTCTCGACGTTGTCGATAACACGCTCCTCGCAAATGGCCCTACCACTGGTCTCGTGGTTTCGGCCGATGGCTACATAATCTCCAGCGCTTTCAACTTCGCACAGCAGCCTTCTTCGATTCTCATTACCTTTCCCTCGGGAAAGCAGGCCCCTGCCGAGCTTGTCGCGACGGACCATAGCCGACTGTTGGTGCTTCTAAAAACCAATGGCGTGGCCGACCTGCCGGTTCCAGAAATGGCGCCTGTCGATGAAATCCGCCCCGGCCAATGGACCGTGGCAGTTGGCCGTACATTCCGCGCCGATCGAACGAACATAACCGTGGGCATTCTCAGCGCCGTCAACCGCATGTTTGGCAAAGCAGTTCAAACCGACGCGGATGTTTCCACCGCCAACTATGGCGGTCCGCTGGTCGATATCCGCGGCCGCGTGCTGGGGATCATCGTGCCCATGTCGCCGCAAGCAACGAGCGAAGTGGCGGGCGTCGAATGGTACGACTCCGGGATCGGCTTTGCCGTGCCGCTTGCCCCGCTTGCCGATCGGATCGAGCGTATGAAAAAGGGCGAAGATCAACGCGCCGGACTGCTCGGCATTGGAATGCCGACTAAGAATCCCCATTCATCAAAGGCAGAACTTGCTGCCGTCCGCCCCGATTCTCCCGCCGGCCAAGCCGGTCTAAAGAAGGGCGATCGAATCGTCGAGCTCGACGGTAAGCCGATTCATAACGAAACCGATTTGCGATTCGCTCTCGGTAAAGCCTACGGTGGCGATACGGTGAGCCTTGTCGCCATGCGCGGTGACGAGCGCCTAGAAAAAAGCATTAAACTCGTCGGCGAACTAGCAGCATTCCGACATGCGTTTTTGGGAATTCTTCCAATGCGGCCAATCGCCGAGGCTACCCAAAAGGAAAGCGAGTCAGACAAATCAAAACCCGATGCAAATCCGAAAGAAAGCAAATCAAACGATTCAGTGCCCGAACAGAAACCCAACCCCGACGAGGGCCCGACCGCTCAAGAAGACGCACCTTCGACCGATGAAGCTGCAGAAAGCGCGAACTCGGCCGGCATCGCCGTTCGCATGGTGTACGCCGATAGCCCCGCGGAAAAGGCCGGTATTCAACCGGACGATCGGATCCTAGCAATCAACGAAACCAAGATCAAATCGATCGACGATGCCATCCAGGCGATGAATAATGCGGTGCCCGAGTCGAATGTTACGGTACGCATCGCGCAAAGACCAGGCAAACGATCAGACACTCATCGCCGCTCCACTGCCGACATCCGTGCCCGCCGAGCTGCCGCCGGCGGTCGACCTCCAAAAACCAGTCTCCGACCCAAATACCCCCCCCGGCGAAACGACGGATGTGATCCTGCCCGAGTTCGCGCATCATTGCAAAGTTTATGTACCGTCGAGCGCAGGCCGTCAATCATTCGGCGTGTTGCTTTGGCTCACCGCGCCCGCTGACGCCAAACCGGATGACGTGATTCACCAATGGCAGAAAGAGTGCGACCGCGACGGCTTTGTTCTGGTCGTTCCTCAACCCAAAGATGCCGACCATTGGGAACGAGTCGATCTTGAATACTTACACCGTGTGCTTGAGCGGGTGATGACACAATACAAGATCGACCCGCATCGCGTAGTCGTCGGCGGGCAAGGCAATATCGGCTCAATTGCATGGCCCCTCGCATTCGCCGGACACGACATCATCCGTGGCATCGCTGTTTCCGGCAGCCCCGCGCCCCGCCAGACTAAGATTCCCCCGACCGAGGCCGCGCAGCGTCTCGCAATCTTCGCGGCGATACCTTCCAAAAAGGACACTGCCGCGATAATGGCCCGCGGCCTCAAAAGCGTCCAAGACGCCGGCTACAACGTGACGACGATCACCACAGCAACAACTACGGGCCAACTCTCCGACGCTGAGCGCGAAGAGCTGGCCCGTTGGATAGATACGCTTGATCGTTTCTAGGAGTGGCTGCGGGCACGAACGCAACTCGCGCTTGCGAGACCGAGAAGAACCAAAACGACCGAGGTTGGCTCGGGTACGTTCGGGCCTGGCGAGCCGGCAATACCCGCGACTGCATTCGCGGTAAATGCCGACAGAACTCCGCCCGTCGCTGGTGGCGTGACAACGAAACCGCTGCCGCCGTTAACCGTGGTCAGGTTCATCGAGACCGACAACGTGCCAGCTTGGAAGTAGTCCTTCAAACTGCCTGCCGTCGCAGAACCTAACGAGGTCGTAAACAGGCCACCGGTGCCCGGCGGACCAATAACACCACTC
Organism: uncultured Planctomycetota bacterium; assembly: GCA_963733705.1. GTDB lineage: Bacteria > Planctomycetota > Planctomycetia > Pirellulales > Lacipirellulaceae > JABDGM01. The sequence continues at coordinate 58,426 of CAVTEJ010000008.1, forward strand.
AGCGCCGCACTTGTAATAGGGCCTTGCAACAACAACGAGTTGTTCGGCGCATACAGACTAAACGTTCCGCCGGTGAAGTTTTGAATTACCAGACCAGGCAGCGGAACCTGGGCTGCACCCGTTGCTTGCAGCCCGCTCAACGAAAAAGATGCCGAGGGCGGTGGCACCACATTTGGAAACAACGCGGCGAGAAAGTCTGCATAGGTGATGCCCGTATTTTGATCACCTAACGTAGCCCCATCGCCGTCGCTGACTGTAGACAATAAGCCAGCGCCATTCATGGCGATGTCCGTTCCGCCGCCGCCAAGGTCCAGCGTAATGATCGGACCGCCTTTAGATATCGATGCACAGGCAACACAAAGCGCGCACAGCGCCGCTGTGTAGAAGTTCGATCGTGATTTTAATGTCATTAGTTCCTACTCCGCGAATCCCAGCCTGTCACTCAAAGTCGCCAATCCTGGCTGCGCGGACACGCATTTTAACTCAGCGGCCGCGATAGCCCGATTTTACTAGAAACTGCATTTTGGTCAATCAAACTGCTCTCTTGGAGCAATCGTGATATTCCCGAAGGTCGTCGAAAACCGCTACGTGAATCGCCAATTCACGTAATTCCCGGCTTTTTTTCGCTGGATTCGCTATAGCGTTGGAGCTAGCACCGCCAGCGCGTAGGCGGCCGCACTGCGGCTGGTTTCGGGCCCGATTTCTGCCGCCAGGCTCGTAACAGCGATGCCCGGAAAGGCTGCCCGAGCCAGGAATTCCCCTGATCCGCTTAGCACGAGCAACGCAGGACGCGATCGCTTTGCATCTATCATCGCCTCGCACAACTTGTCTTGTTGTGTTTGGCGGACGAATTCTGCGATCCGCCGGAATTCGGTGTCAGTTAAGTTTTCTGCGTCTTCACAAAGTTGGCGAGCTAGCCGCTCCCGTGCATACTCGCCCGTGAGCGGTCGCCCATCGGCCGTCCATGTCGCCGACGGATCCTCACTGATATCGCCGAGGATGACGTACGCATCGGCCGTCGTGGCAAACAACTCAGCCGCGATTGCACACATTTCCTCTCGCCAAGGCAGCTGCTTCACGATCGCGCAAATCGGAGTTCTACCGACTCCCGCATAAATCAATTCGCGAGCTGCGAGACGCTCCGTATCAGTGCGCCCGCGCGCCGCGACTCGACCGGCCGAAATCGGAATTACATCCGTCGTCGTCGAACCGATGTCGATCAACAGACCCTCACCGGTCGCAACGTATCGGCAAGCGAATTCCGCCAACGCGCGCCAATTGCTCGCGGCGGCTAACAGCGGCTCATCATACACTTGGCGAAGGGTAACCAGCCTTCCGTCCGTCAGGTACACAAAAACCTCTCGCGAACCGGCGACCTGCCGCACAGCCGATAGAATATGCCGCACGCCTTCAGCTTTCGTGCGGTAACAATCGCACAACTCGCCGGTCATCGTCACTGCCAAATGCTTAGTATCAGGCGCGATCGCCAGCAAACCAGCGAGCGCCGCCGCCAAGCCGTCACGATTTTTCCACAACGCAAATGGCGTGGAGTGCGCCCAGCCCGCGGCGTTCGCCGCCTTCAGATTTGCTCCACCAATATCCAGAGCGAGCCAGGTCATCGTACGTAACTTACGTTTCCCAATGTGTCGAACTCAATCGGCCGGTCTGAATACTCGATTGACTGCGTCGCACCATTTGCGATATTCAACATCGCCTCGGCCAAATTCGATCGCGTCGCGGCGCAATCCAACGTACGATGTCGTCAGCCGCGGATTGATTTCGATCACAAAATCTTCGCTGCCGTCGGGTTCGCGTCCCAGCACCAAATCGACGCCGACAAACCCGATCGCGGGTGGCATCGCCGCCAATGCCCGGGACGCTAAGTGCTGAGCACGTTCAGCAAAACCCGCCACGAGCGGCACCTCTCCACCAAGATACCGCAATCGACCATCATCCGAGATACGCTGCTTACACGGGGCCAAGCCAACGCTTTCCGTCGGGCCACAAAGCCGCGCCGCACTCGCCGACATGCCGGGCACAAATCGTTCCAGTCGTCGTCGCCAGGCATAAGCCGGTGGCTTGTCCGTCGGAGTACGAACGAAATACGTATCCTGAGAACCGGCTCCATCAATCGGTTTCAGCACCGCGGGAAAGGGGAAATCCGCCGGCAGCGGTTCATCCGATTCGAGCATGCGCCCCATCGGAACAGGTACGCCAGCCTTTTCTAATACGTCGCAGGTTCGCTGTTTGTCGGCCGCGATACGAATAAAGTCGGGCGATGGCGACAACAGCTTACCGCCGGCAGCACTCACGCGCCGCGCCAGCTTCCACAGAATACCATCGAATTCCGGCGCAATGAGGATCGTTGCGTCGCACTCGGCAGCTAGTCGCTCGATTTCTTCATCGTGGGCGAACCGGCTCAAAACTTCAACGATCTCGCAGTTTCCAAGCGCGAGTTGAACAAACCGCGGATCGCGACAAGCGACAACCTGACAATCTGGAATGCGCTGCAAGTCGGCAGCGAGCCCGCCGATCATCGCGGCCCCTTCCCGCGCGAGAGAGGCCGGCAGCGATCCAGGTTCCTCGACCAATCCGCCGCCCGTCGCCCATTCGTAAACGAAGATCCGCATCGGACGAAACGTTCGGCGAGCCGTCTAGCCTTCGGTCATTGACCAAGGGCGAATTAGAAAATCCCCAGTTGATCGCGCGCGTCTTCCGTCATGCGATCGGGCGTCCACGGTGGTTCCATGACCAACTTCACATCGACTTCTGCTACGCCGTCAAGCCGCCGCACTGCATCTTGCGATTGGCTGAGTAGTTGCGGCCCAGCCGGGCACGCAGGGCTCGTCATCGTCATTTCCACAACGACGTTTGACTTGCCCTCTGGTTGTTCGTCGACCTTGATTTCGTAAATCAGCCCGAGGTCAACGATATTGACGAACAACTCCGGGTCAACCACGGCTTTGAGCGCTTCGCGGATTGTATCTTCAGCAACTGGCATAGACCGTTCCTATTAGTTTTTCACTACGAAGGCAACAAAGCTTAGAAGAGAAAGCAATTCTTTGTGCCCGTTGGGTTCTTCGTGGTAAATAATACGCAGTTGGATGACGGCCCGACTAGTCATTCGACAATCGCACAAAGATTTGGCCCCCTTCGACCTTAACCTCATGCGAACGTGTGGGTTTCGTCGCCGGCATGGTGACGGCCGCCCCCGATCGAATATCGAACTTCGCCCCATGACGCGGGCACGCAATCGTTTTGTCTTCCACATCGATCGGACCTTCGCTGAGCGGGCCGCCATCGTGTGTGCAAACATCGTCTAACGCGTAGAAGTGCCCCGCTGCGTGGATCAACACGACCAGTCGTTCGCCAACTTCGACTAATAACGAACCCGGATCGGGTACGTCGCTCGTCTTGGCGACTGGTTCGAAGTCTGTCATGACGCGGCCCAACCGGCCAACCACAGCCCGCCGAATGACAGTACCAATCCGACAACAATGAATAGCACGGCGAATCTTGCCGAAGTGCCACCGCGCTGCTGCTCGTCCCGACGGTTGGAGATGACAACCCGCAAACCGCCGACGGCACACCACAGGCCGAACACGCTCGACATCACGCCGACAACTAACAGAGCATCTCCTAATATTCGCAGCGCGCCCATTATTCCACCAATTCTTTAATGTCGCTCACTCGCTGGCCGATTGCCTCGCCCAGCGCTTCGCGCACACTTTCGATCGTGATTCGATCGAAAACTTGTTGGAAGAAGCCAGCCACGATCATCCGCACCGCTTCGCGCCGCGTATAGCCGCGCGTCATTGCATAGAACAGCTGTTGCTCATCCACTCGGCCGCTCGTGCTGCCGTGGGTGCAACGCACATCATCCGCTTCGATTTCGAGACCAGGGATCGAATCCGCCCGTGCGTCGCGAGAAAGCATCAAGTTGTCGTTGCGCTGATAGGCATCGGTCCGTTGCGCAATCTTGTCAACACGAATCATGCCTCGCCACACCGTGCGCGACCGATCTTGCAATGCCGTTTTGTAGAGCAAATCGCTTTTGCAATACGGAGCTTGATGATGCTGATGCGTCGCATACGAAAGATGCTGCCGGCCTTCAGTAAACATCACGCCGTTGACTTGCACTTCGGCATCGGGACCAGTCATCGCCACGTGCTGATTGACTTTAGCGAGCCGCGCGCCGAGCGCTCCAATCGTCCACTGCAATCGTCCTTCGCGCCCCACTACTCCTTTTTGATGCGCGAAATGCCAAACGTCATTTCCCCAATTTTGAAGATTCACGTAGCGCAGCCGCGCCCCGTGCTCGACGATCAATTCAATCGAACCGCAATGCATCCCGCCGCCCGTGGTCGTTGTGCTGGCCGTCTCAGAAAGTAGCGTTGCGTCGGCGCCCTGCTCGAGAATGACCATCGTCTTGCCGAGATCGACCCCGCCCTCCGAAATTGCTGAGAACGAATGGAACGGCTCGTCCAGCTTCACGTTCTTCGGCACATACAGCAACGTGCCGCCCGACCAGCAGGCCGCGTTGAGCGCAGAGAATTTGTCTTTATACGGATCGACCACGCGCCGCTCAAAAAACGGACGCAGCAAATCGCCGTGCTCGCTGATCAATCGGCTCAAGCTGCCGAATAGCACCCCTTGCTTCGTCCACTTTGGCGCGAGCTCGCCGGTAACGACGTGGCTATTCATTGCCACCGCTCGACCACCCAAATCAACGCCGTCTGCTAACAGAGCGTGCGGCAGGGCAATCTGCGCTGCCGCTTCAAATGCCGCCGCATCCGGTAGCTCATAACGATCAAGCTTGAACAACCGAATGTCGGTCCGCATCCACTCTTCGTCGCGGACCGATGGCATCGGCACATCTTGAAACCGCGTCCACGCCTTGCGGCGCAAATCGGTCAGCCACTTGGGTTCATCGCGCGCAGCGAGAAACGCGTCAAACGACGCTTGAGAAAACCCAGTTGCTGCAATCGCGGTAGCCATAATCTCCTAACTGAATTCAATCAAACAATTCGTTGACCTCAAACTTCCACCCCGGCACCGCGGGCTCCGTCTCGGCAGTCTCGCCACACCGATATACCGTGGGCTTCGTCGGTAAATCCGCGCGATAAACGCGAATTACATCATCGCTCAGCAGGTCTACATCCCAAACGACTTTAGTGCCGGCAGCAAAATAGTCAGCGCGCTTCTCCGCCATCTTCTGTTCCGCCACAGGCCCATAATCCCCCTCGCTTCGTACTTCCGCCGCGAATACTGGCGCTTCGCTCAAGAATTTCATTCGTGTCCGCGGACCGATGTAATACGCCGCATCCGGACTGAATGACTTTCGATTTGGCAAATTGACCAGAAATGCTGCGTTATCCCCGTATGCCCGCCCGCCTGCTGTTTTCGAATGCAGGCGAAGACTCACCATGATGGCAGCCGCCGCGCTGCTCGGCATGTCGCCTGTCCCACCCATCATCATGACTCGTCCCTCAACGATCTCTGCTTTGCCGTCAACTTTATATAACTCGGCTATAAGCTGTTCCGTCGTGGGATCAGTGACGATGCTCATTTCGATATCCTCAGGCAAAGAGATTCGTTTGCCTATCCTACACTGCCTTCCATCTGCAGCTCGATCAGCCGATTCATCTCCACGGCATATTCCATCGGCAACTCTTTCACGAGCGGTTCGATAAACCCGCTCACGATCATCGAGCTCGCTTCTGCTTCCGTCAGGCCACGGCTCTGCAGATAGAACAACTGTTCTTCGCCAATGCGCGAAACACTGGCCTCGTGCTCGACTTGCACGTCCTGCTCTTCGACTTCGATGTACGGATACGTATCGCTGCGGCTCTTCGAATCGAGAATCAAAGCATCGCACACGACGCTGCTCTTTGATCCGACCGCGCCATCCTGAATCTTGCACAAGCCACGATAGCTCGCCCGCCCGCCATTCTTGCTGATGCTCTTCGAAATGATGCGGCTCTTCGTGTGCGGTGCACAATGTACTACCTTCGCACCAGCGTCCTGATGCTGACCTTTCGACGCAAACGCGATCGACAAAATTTCGCCGCGAGCGCCCGGCTCCATCATATACACGGCTGGGTACTTCATCGTCAGTCGGCTCCCGAGGTTGCCGTCGATCCACTCCATCAGTGAATCGCCGTAAGCCACGGCCCGTTTCGTCACGAGGTTGTAAATGTTATTGGCCCAGTTCTGAATCGTCGTGTACCGGCAACGGGCGCCGCGCTTTACAACGATCTCGACAACCGCCGAGTGCAAGCTCTCGCTCGTATACATCGGCGCGGTGCAACCTTCTACGTAGTGCACCTCAGCCCCTTCATCGACGATGATCAGCGTTCGCTCGAACTGCCCCATCTGTTCGGCATTGATACGGAAGTAAGCCTGCAGTGGGAATTCGATCTTCACACCCTTCGGCACGTAAATGAACGAACCGCCCGACCATACTGCCGAGTTCAGCGCCGCGAATTTATTGTCTTCCGGCGGGATGATTTTGCCGAAATACTCGCGCAACAAATCGGGATGTTCCCGCAGAGCTGTATCTGTGTCGGTAAAAAGCACGCCCTTTTTGCCGAGGTCTTCCTGCAGTGAGCCGTAAACGACTTCGCTCTCGAACTGCGCTTTTACGCCGGCGAGATACTTCTTTTCTGCTTCGGGAATTCCAAGCTTGTCGAACGTTTCCTTGATCTCTGCCGGAACATCATCCCAGGTCTTGCCCTGGTGATCCGTCGGCTTGAGATAGTAGTAAATGTCCTGGAAATCGATGCCGATGTCGCCGCCCCAGCGTGGCATCGGCTTCGACTCGAAGATCTTCAGCGAACGCAGCCGGAAATCGCGCATCCACGCCGGCTCCTGCTTCATTTCCGAGATGGCCGCGACCATCTTTGCATTCAGCCCCTTCTCGGCTTTGAACACGGCGTGCGACGGCGTGATGAAATCATATTTGTTGATTTCACCAACCCCAGTCTCGTCGGCGGTAGGCATCAAATCAGTAGCCATAAACTATCCTGTCAATTCTTTTGAACCACAAAGGCACGAAGAGCACGAAGTCAAACTTGAATGCCTTTTACTCTTCGCGTCCTTCGTGACTTTGTGGTGAGTATTTTTTCTGTTCGAATCGCTTGGTCAAATCAAGTGCCAATGCCCGCCGCAACCTTCTTCTCCGCGGCAGACATTTCCTTCTCGATCGCCGCATCCTCGGGATGCCGCTCACGTACTTTGTCGTAACCCTCGGTGTACAACTCGCGCGCCAACTCGACGCCGCCCGTCTCCACAATCCGTCCGCCTAGCATTACATGGGTGAAGTCCGGCACGTTGTGTTCGAGCAACCGGTCGTGGTGCGTGATAATGAGAATTCCCATATCCGCGCCGCCGATTTCTGCGATGCTCTGGCTGGCCAACTTCACCGCATCGACATCGAGTCCGCTATCCGTCTCGTCAAGAATCGCAAACTTCGGTCGCAACATCGCAAGCTGCAGAATCTCAGCTCGCTTCATTTCGCCGCCGGAAAAACCATCGTTCACATAGCGGCGGGCGAATTCTTCATCCATTCGCAACTGCTTCATGTTGTCTTTCAGTTCCTTGCGGAACTCACGCATCGGAATGAGCTGTTCCCCTTCCTTACGGTCCGGATTGCGAACGTTTGTCGTCGCATGCCGCAAGAAGTCGGCCATCTTCACGCCCGGGATCGCCATCGGGCGCTGGAACGCCATGAAAATTCCGGCCCGTGCTCGCTGCGTCGCATCCCAGTCCGAAATATCTTCGCCATTGAGCTCGATGATGCCATCGGTCACCGTGTAATTTGGATGGCCCATGATCACGCCCGCAAGCGTACTCTTGCCCGAACCGTTCGGTCCCATCAACGCGTGAGTTTCCCCGCGATTAATGGACATATTCACGCCGTTGAGAATTGGCTTCCCCTCAACGCCGACGTGCAAATTCGTAATCTTTAAAGTCTCGGTCATGAAAACCATTTACCCTTGCCAATTTCACTACGCACTATTTCGATAATCCGACGATCGAGCTCTGCAACTGGGCATACGTCTCTGGGTACAGAGTCGAGTTGTGATTCACAAGTTTTCCACCCCTGAACTGGAAGTACCACTGGTCGTTCGTACCTTGAGGATTGACCACGTAATACCGCAGAAACTGATCGGTTGTCTCAAATCCGTCTGGATACATTTCAGGGCGATCCGCCATGTCGGCCGTAACCCAGCCGGCAACTTGGTCTGCCGACAAGATAGTTCCGCTCCCCAGTTTCTGCTGAATCTTTACCAGTGTTGTGCCTGGCACAACATTCTCCACTACCTTCTCATACAAAACTTCCGCCGCGGACCGTTGCCACATCTGCAACACACCCAACACGCAACAAATAAAGAACGCGCAAAGCAATAAGCCCGGCACTAACCAGCGCTGTTGCCGGTTTCTTGATCCCAATCGTTCTCTCGCATGTTCTTGCACGATGCTCTGCCGCCCATTACGCCGTAATTTTCTGGTGATCAAACACCGGCTCATTATCCGCCGGCGCCGCCACGTAACCGCTGTGATGCGGCACCGGCAGCTCGTCGTCCACCTTCACACCGATCGCCGCGCCACGTTGCCGCGCAATCTTGTGACCTTTGATCTTGTCTTGAATTCGCATCAACCCTTCGAGCAGCGATTCCGGCCGCGGCGGGCAGCCCGGCACGTACACATCCACTGGTACCACCAAATCCACACCCTTTACCACGTGGTACCCGTATTTGAAGTAGGGCCCACCACCGACCGTGCAAGCGCCCATCGCGATCACAAACTTCGGATCGGGCATCATGTTGTAAAGCCGCCGCACCCGGCTCGCCATTTTGTAAGTCACCGTGCCCGCCACGATCATCAGGTCCGCCTGTCGCGGCGTGGCCCGAAACGCGCCGCGCCGAACCGGTCCATGTCGTATCGGCTCGCGCCTGCCGCCATCATCTCGATCGCACAGCACGCCAGTCCAAACGTCAGCGGCCACACACTCGATTGCCGCGCCCAATTGACCGCTTGCTCAATCGTCGTCGTGATGACGTTTTCTTCAAACCGCCCTTCGATCCATGGCTGATTTTGATTCATCATTAAGACCAATTTTCGACTTTTAAGTTCACCCCGCCGTTACAAACAAACCCAATCATCGCCTATGAAACGCTTGGTGTGAAGGTGCAGCACGTCGCGCCATCCAGTCGACACTCAGACAATTTCACGTTGGCTCCCAAGATTTCCGAAAGCATCAATTTTTCCATCGTGCATACGCCACGATCCGCCTTGGCCAATTCCGGGTAGGGACACGCGTGGGCCGAAATCACCGGCAACGAATTCGACTCATTGATTGAGAATGGAATATCGCGGTCGCCCATCAGCCCGACGAGCGACTTCATCCGCTCGCCGAGCGTTTCGCCTGCGACGTCGTTCCGATAACGCTCCACGAATCGCCCCGCGATTCGTTTGAGCAGCCCCCTTCGAATTGCGGGATCCTCGACCGATTTGATCTCTTCCCACAACACCGACGCCATATCGGCAAAATTGTTGCCCGCCGATCGATGCCCTTTTTCCGTAAGCGAATAGCGGTGATTGGGACGCCCACGACCTTTGCGTTCGGTAACTCGCTCGATCATTCCATCCGCAATTAAACGCTGCAGACGCTGCCGAACCGCAGTCGCAGTAACGCCCATCTCGGCAATCAGGGCTGAAATCGTTACCGCCCCCTTATGCCGAATAAAATCGAGCATGTGCCGATCGGAAGTCTCAGGTTGGGTGCTCATAAACCGTCGCTCAGGTGGCCGAATCTCTTATTACAATCCTACCCGGCTGGCTAATTTAGACAACCCGCTATGTGAAAAATCATGTTGTGCCATAACCTATTGACTCGAAACACTTTGCGTCGATACAAATAGGCTCATGCGGCTGACCGAACTAATCCCCGACCTCCAAATTGCCATCGGACCGGTAATCCTCATTTCTGGCGTCGGGTTGCTGCTCCTATCAATGACCAATCGTTTGGGCCGAACGATCGACCGATCGCGACTGCTCATCGAGTCGAAATCGCGCTCGACGACTCCCAATCATGAGCGGCACGACGAGCAGCTTTCCATTCTCTGGCGTCGCGCTCAACTCTTGCGAATTGCAATCACGCTCGCGGGACTCAGTGCGTTACTCGCCGCCGTGCTGATCATCGTGCTGTTCGTCGGCGCGCTATTAAAGCTCGAAATCGCGATTGTGGTAGTCGCCATTTTTGTGAGCTGCCTCGCTGCTGTGATTGCTTCGCTCATCTTTTTTATTCGCGACATCGATCTTTCACTTCGCGCGTTAGCGGCGGAGATGAAGCGCGATAAAGAGCGCTAAGTTGGCGCCAAATTCACGGCGGCACTCAATCGCGCGGAAAGCTCTCGGCGACGACGGCATAGAATTCCGCTGGTGCCGAAACCTTGACGATTCGGCTGCGAAAATCGCGCGCGCCCGGTCGGCCTTGGGCATAACAGCACGCGTACTTGCGCATCAGCAGCGTACCTTTTGTTTCGCCGAAGCGCGCACAGATCAAATCGAAATGATGCAGCAGCAACTCGCGTTCTTCCGTCAGCGTTGGATCAGCCGGCACAGCCTCGCCACGCAGTGCGGCTGCTGCTTGACGAAATAGCCAGGGCTTTGCAAGCGACGCTCGCGCGATCATGACGCCATCGATATCGTAACGACGAAACGCATCAACCACCTTGCGGGCAGAATCTAAATCGCCATTGCCGATGAGTGGAATCCGCTTCAGATACGGCTTAATCGATGCGATTCGATCCCAATCGGCCGAGCCGCGAAACATGTCTGCAGCGGTGCGACCATGAACTGTCAGCGCCGCCGCGCCGGCTCCTTCAACAACTTGCGCAATATCGATCGCGTTGATTTTATCACGAGAACAACCGAGCCTAATCTTCGCGGTGACGGGTGTTGGCGCAAGCTTTTACGACACACTCGATGATCGCGCCCATTCGTTCCGGCTTGCGCAACAGATATGAACCGCTGTGCGCCTTCTGCACTACGTCACGTACCGGGCAACCGAAGTTGATGTCGACGACGCTTACCTTGTATTCGGTCGCCAAACGCACGCCGACTTTCGCGAGCGTATCCGGATCGTTGTCCCACATCTGCACGGCGAGCGGTCGCGGCTCATCGGCCACGCCCCACAATCGATCGGGATGCTCGGCCTTCTGTTCCGCCATCCACACGAAGCCCTTGGCGTTCACCATCTCGGTCGCTAAGAGTCCGGCACCCCCGAACTCGCGTACGATCTGTCGAAACGCGTAGTTCGTGAAGCCCGCCATCGGCGCTTGCAAAATCGGCGGATCGACGAGTATTGGGCCAATCCAAAGCGGCTCGACTTTCGGCAGCGGGAGCGCATCGTCGAGCGACTCGATCGGCTTCGGTTGGTGCAGTAAACGCGTGGCAGTGAGCGGTCCCATACGCTCGATTATGAGAGAAAAAGGCTGCGCAGCAAACGCTGCAGGGATTGTTACGGGTAGCCCGCCGAGCTTCGCGACGTTGGCACTAGCAACGATCGCTCCTGCCGCGGCGGCGAATGCGCCGCTGTAGATTCCACAGCAGAAGCCTTTTTTACAGCCTCGTCCCGTGTCGCTGAATCAGCGTTCGGAACCGCCGCTGGCGGCGAACCCGCGGCAAACGTTGGCGGCGGAGGCGACGCAGTGTTACTTGATTGTCGCCGCGGTGGCGGCGACGGCGAGGCGGCTTTGGTTGCCGTTGCCGTGGCGCCGGTGTTGATCAACATGCCCGTCAAGCGACCCGTGCTCAATTGGCCCGGGGATGCTAGTTCGGCATACCGCGCAATGCGCTCATTGTAATCGCGCAATCTGCACGAATGCCCGGCGTTGCAGAGCGAGCAACCTGAGAGCACTTAAGCTGTCCGTGCCGTCGCCGCCGCGAGACGCAACTGAATCCAAATACTGTTCGCTACGCGTGACAGATGTGGCTGCGTCTTGTAATTCGGTATATCGTAACGGCAATAGCTTATCGAGTTCGTGCGCTTCGGCTGGTCCGCCACCTTGGAAGATTTGCTCGTAATGCGTGATGTAGTTTGCACAATGCGGCGTGTCCGCCGGGAGCGGCAAGTTACCAAGCCCACGACCCATGAGGCTCGCGACTCGCAGCTGTGAAGCCAACGCAGCTCGTTGCGATGTTCCAACCCGCACGCCAAGTTCCGACTCCGCTTGCGACCACGCTGGTCCGGCTTGCTGGACGTACGAGTGTAACTTGCGAAGCTCGTCCTGCTCACGCAGCCCAAGATAGTAATCGGCCACGGCCGAGCACATATCCCAATACGCACTCACACGCTCGGTCTGCTCCGCACGATTCCGCGCACCGCCGATTGCCTCCATCAGCGTCACGGGCTGACCGCGAAGCTGTGACCCTTGCGGCGGATTGAGCACCATAACTCGCATCATTGCCGAGGGCTTCAAACCAGTTCCGCCATTGTCCGCTGCATTTGAATTTGACGGCGATGAGTAGTCGAATGCCGCCGCTGTTTCCGCCGAAGAAGATGCACGAATTGGTTGCGTATCACCGTTATTAAGCGGCAAAATCTTCGGCGACGTCGTATTACTCGGCTTGGAATTTCGATAGGGATTGCTGCTAGCGGCCGGTGCGGTCGAGTCATCAACCGGTGGCCGCGGCGTTGCAGAATCACCGAGCAGTGGTTTCACCTCCGGCGTACCAGCACTCGTCCTGGCATCTTGCGTTTTGCCAAACCCCGGCGGCGGATAGCGGTTGTCCTGCGCTACTGCAAAAGACGCGTAAAAAGCCACAAATAACACGATAACCGAGGGGCGAAGAAACACGCGAACACCTCCGTGCTTACCAAAACTTTCGAGCCGAAAACGATTCAAAGGTTGCGTCTTCTCGCAGTATCAATCCAGTTCCTCGAGCCATACCCGCAGCTCGTTTTCATATTCACTTGCCAAATCGCCGCGCACCAGCGTGCGTTGGAACTCAGCCAAACCTTCGCTGCCCGTGTCGGCCTGCTCGGCCGTAGCGTAGCGCAGCATCGGATCGGGCGCCGTCAGACGGCGGCAGATCGTCATCAACAGTTCGCTATGGCGTACTTCAGGTGGAAGCACTTTGTGAAGCCACTGCGGCAGTGTGCGTTTCTTATCGAGCAGCGATGCGAGATCGCGACTATCCGCAAAGAGTGGCCGCCCCGCTAGCAACTCGACGAGCACGTAGCCCACACTCGCCAAGTCCGACCGAGGAGTCATCTCCTCGCGATCCAAAACTTCCGGCGCGGCATACTGAGGCGTGCACGTCTTCTGCTGCGGCATATTATTGAGGTCGAGTGCCGAACCGATGTCGATGATCTTCGCGTTACCGGTGCGCTTGACCATGATGTTCGATGGCTTGATGTCGCCATGCACGATTTCTTCGCGATGTAGCGCGGCGAGCCCTGCGAGGCATTCGCGCACGATCGCCGCCGCCATGCCCGCTTTGAGGCGAATCTTGTTCGGCCCGGCCGTGGCGATCACGTTGTTGATGTAGTCCCACCGCTTTTGGGCCACGCGCGTTTTGGCGCGCTCGAGCATTCCGGGGGCGAGCAATGTATCGAGGTCGTAGCCGTCGACCCATTCCATTTCGAGCACGCGGATGCGACGGCGCTCGATGAAGTTTTGCACGTCGAGCAAGTGGTCGTGCTGAATGACAGCCACGCGCGAGCTGACTTGCGCCATGCGCTCCATCGACTCGCGGTACGTGCGCTCATCCGGAAATCGCTCGGGCGAAAAGAACTTGAGCGCAACCGGTAGCGTAAAACCATCGGCGCCGCGTCGTTCGCTGAGGTAAACGACCCCTTGCCCTCCCTTGCCTAGCATGCGCTTCAGCCGGAGATGTTCCGTCCAGCCCAGCTTGGGCTGTTGGATCATTCGGAGGTAATGGTGCAGCAGTTCATTGACCCGGTTCTCGGCCTTATTGCCGCCCCCCGGCGTCACTGTGCGAGTTCCGTGCAACAGTGTCGTGGAAAAATTCATGCTGAAGCCTCGAGGTGATTCGCGGAGGCTCCGCCCCCGCAGCATACAAACAATCTTTAAGTGTAAGCCTTTATTTTACGTGCCAGCACGACATCAAGTCCAGGCGATTGTTGCGTGAAGCGAGCGTTTGCGACCCCAATTTGCGGTATGTTCCGCGGTAAAACGGGAAACCTATGTCACATTGGGCATCGGAAACCCGAGACGCTTATCGACGAGATTCACGAGCGGCTCATTCGAAAAGTAGCGGTGCAAGTTTTCGCAGAAGAAGTTGGTCATGTTGTCGATGCGCGTCGCCGATTGCCCCCCCACGTGCGGCGTGATGATAACGTTTGGTAATTCCCAAAGACGGCTGTCGCGCGGTAAAGGTTCGGGGTCGGTAACGTCGACGGCCGCGGCGCCGAGATGACCCGACTCGAGCGCGGCGATCAAATCTTCGGTAACAACGAGCGAACCGCGGGCGACGTTGACGACGATCGCACCCTTCGGCAACAGCGCGAGACGGCGGGCGTCGATCATGTGTCGCGTTATGTTCGTAAGGGGCGCAGCAAGGATTAAGATGTCTACGCTTGGCAGTAGCTTGTCCACTTGCTCAGCCGGCAATATTTCGCTGACATTTGGATGCTTCTGGTCCGGATACCAATCCGTCGCGATGATGTTGCAACGGAAAGCAGAAAGCACTTCCGCGAGCCGCCGACCGTTGCCGCCGAGGCCAATGATTCCGACACGAGCGCCGTGCAGATCGCGGGTCGGCCGGCGGATGAATTCGCGCTTTCCCTGGGCCCGAAAAAACGTCGGCAGGCTGCGAAGTAAACCAGTCAGCAGTGCGATCGTGTGATCGGCTACTTGGTCGGCTAAAACGCCGGATGCACTCGTCACGGTAATATCCGACGCCACAACCGACGGTACCAGGCAATGGTCGAGGCCGGCGGCGGAAGACTGAATCCAGCGGAGTCGGCCTTGGCGGACGACATCATCCCAGGGGACAGGGACCTTGCAATGGCCGCAAAAAATGTCTGCCGTCGCGAGTAATTCGGCGATGCGTTCCTGGCCGGCGTCGACGACGTCGCAGTTCTGCGCCGCGGCCGCAATTTGGTCGACGTGCTGCGGCTCGACGGGATAACAGAGAATGATGCGCGGGCGAGTGTTAACCGCTGGCGATTTAGGCGGGCTTGGCATAACATAGGTTGTGGTCTGATTGCCGAAAAATGACAAGAGTATTGCGAGAGTACTAGCAGAGAACCGAGCGGCACGGTACAGCTCTGCGATGGCGGATTCGGCTAGGCAGCCGACGCTTTCGGTATCGAAATTGAGCGCGCTTGAACCATGATTATTGATTCGCGCCGGATTCTCAGCGGCTTCGCGATCTTTGCGCTGGTGCTGTTGCGGTTGGTGATCGGTTGGCACTTCTTCGGCGAAGGCATGAAGAAGCTGCAATACGATCGTCACACCGGCCGGTGGCACATGGTGTTCTCGGCCGACAAGGAATTTCTTGAGTTGGCCAAGGGCCCTCTTGCGCCACTGTACCTTGAGCACGCGCTCAGCGAGCATGACTGGCGGACGTTGTTCGCATCGCCACGCGAGAATAAGCCGGCTTCTCCCGAGCAAATTGCCGAGCAAACGAAGTGGGCGCACGAATACGCACAGCGACGAGCCGAGGCGGCTAAGAGCGGCAAGCCCGCGCCGGTTGAGTTTGCGCCAACTAGTGCCTCGCACGATTGGGCGGCGAAGATTGCGGAAGACTGGCACGCGGCCGTCGACAAGTTCAAAGCGATTAGTGGATTGACTGAGGATCAGAAGCAGCGAGCTGAGAAGGCGCTTTACACGCGGCTCGACGAGCTGGCGGATTTCTTCGCTAGTGCCGAAGAGGATATTACCGACTATCGGCACGAGCTGTGGCGGCTGGCCGAGTGGCGTAAGTCGCCCGAGGCGAGCGGCGTTCCGTTTTATGCACAGCGAATTGCGGCGAAGAATAGTGAAACAGCTGCGAAAGCGGCCGGCTGGCGGGAGCAGGTTCGGACATTGGACGAAGAGCTGAACCATGATCTGTCTGAGATTTTGACTCCCGAGCAACGGGCGAAACCCGAGACGGTTGCCCAGGTCGAAGGGGCGACGGCGGACGCCCATCAGCACAATTTGGACACACTGAATCTTGTGACGACAGCCGTAACGATCGGCGTTGGGGCCTGTTTGCTGCTGGGCTTTTTCACGCGATTGGCGTCGCTGGTGGGGGCCTTGTTCCTGTTCGGCGTGGTTGCGTCGCAGCCGTTTTGGATAAGCGGGACCGCACCAACGATGAATCAATGCGTAGAAATGGCAGCACTCTTGGCCTTGGCGGGCACCGGTGCCGGGCGTTGGGCGGGGATGGATGGTTGCCTGGCGGCGCTGTTCCGGCGGCGGCGATTTTTGACGGTTATTGAAGAATAAGCATTTAGCTACAGAGGACACAGAGAGTAAGTTGCGTACTTTCTCTGTGACCTCTGTGCTCTCGGTGGCAAATCGAATTACGAGTAACTAGCGATGAACTTGACGCCTGAAGAAAAGAAAGTCGGTAAGCAGAATTTCAATGAGGCCGTGGGGACGACGCGGCGGACGTTTCTGCAAGATATCGGCATCATCGGCGGCACCGCGGCCGCGGTCGGCTTGGGGGCGAAGTATTTCAACTACGGGCCGAAGTTGGATGATCGGTTGCGCGTGGGTGTGATCGGCACCGGCGACGAAGGCAACGTGCTGATGGGGGCGATCAACCCCGATTATGTCGACGTCGTCGCCATCGCCGACATCCGGCCGTACAGCCGGTATCGCGCGTTTCATGGCGATTGGTACTCGCCCGGAGCCCACTCGGCTCGGCCGGGCCTCATGAATGTTTTTGGCTATAAGACCGAAGACGAAGCGCGGAAGCACGTGAAGGTCTATGAAAATGATTACAAGGAGCTGCTCGATGATCCGAATGTCGAAGCCGTGATCATTGCGACTCCGCTGTTCATGCATCACCCGATGGCCGTCGCGGCGATGCGCAAGGGCAAACACGTTCTTAGCGAAAAGCTGATGGGGCACGACGTTGGCTTGTGCAAAGAAATGACGCGCGTCTGCGATGCATCGAAAGACGCCAAGGGGAATCCGCTGGTGATGGCGGTTGGCCATCAGCGGCATTACAGCATTCTGTATGACAACGCGGTGGAGCAAATTCGCCAGGGTTTGATCGGCGACATTCACTACATTCGCGCTCAGTGGCATCGCGATAATTCGCCAGGGCACGATAGTTGGTCGCCGCCGTTGCCGGGCGACGCACATTTGGACAAAGAGCTCGCGGCTTGGGAAAAGCTGTTGAAGGGCCCGAGTCGGCCGAATGATCCGACTGCAATTGCGGAGTGGGAAGCGAAGGTCGCGCAAAAGCAGGCACAAATCAAAGATATTACGGAAGAGCTGGCGCAGAAGTACGGATACGAAGCGAAGACGATCAACGGCTATCAGCGGCCGGCAGTCGAAGAACTGATTCGTTGGCGGCTGTGGAATCGCACCGCCGCCGGCCTGATGGCGGAATTGGGAAGCCATCAGCTCGATGCGGCCGGCATTTTCATTGCTGCGCAAGGTCCCCGGGGGCACCACGTGCACCCGCTGGCCGTTTCGGCGATCGGCGAGCGTTCAATCTTCCCGAACGATCGCGAATGTGAGGACCACGTACACTGTATGTTCGAGTATCCAGGCAAGGGTTATTACAAAGGGGAAGACGCGACCGAGGTGGCCGACCCGAGCAAGAAGCTCGTCGTCGCGTATTCGTCGATCAACGGCAACGGCTTCGGTGGATACGGCGAGACAGTATACGGAACGAAGGGCACATTGATTTTGGAAGAAGAGCAAACCGCAATGCTCTACAAGGGCTCGTCGACATCCACCCAGATCGAAGTAAACAACAAAGGCGGCAAGCCGGCGATGGATACGTACGAAACGGGCGGTGGCGCAGCGGTGGCACAGGCCGCGGCGAGCGGGCCCGTTAGCCGTGGATATAAAGAAGAAATCGAACATTGGGCCTGGTGCATTCGCAACCCAGCGCCCGAGCACAAACCGCACTGCACGCCGGTTGTGGCGCTCGGCGATGCGGTAATCGCTCTTACGGCCAATCAGGCGATCGCGAAGCAAACGCGGATCGAATTCAAGCCCGAATGGTTCGATCCAGCACGCAGCGAAACACCAGATGGTAGTGTGCCGCGCGAGGCGGCCCAAGTGACTTAATTGTGAGACCTGCTTTTCATGGCGCGTGTTGCTCTTAAGCACTTGGATAAGACATATCCGAATGGCTATCAGGCGGTTCGCGATGTGAGTCTTGAGATCGACGACGGCGAATTCATGGTGCTCGTCGGTCCTAGCGGGTGCGGCAAGTCGACGACTCTGCGGATGGTCGCTGGGTTGGAAGAGACCACGAACGGCGAAATCTGGATTGGCGATCGACTCGTGAATGAAGTCGCGCCGGGCGAACGCGATATCGCGATGGTGTTTCAGAACTACGCGCTCTACCCGCACATGAGCGTGTATCAAAACATGGCGTTCGGCCTCAAGATGCGCAAGACGCCAAAGGCCGAAATCGAAAAGCGCGTCCGCGAGGCTGCGGCGATTCTCTCGATCGAGCAGCTATTGGAACGGCGGCCGCGCGAGCTTTCGGGTGGCCAGCGGCAACGCGTGGCGTTGGGCCGAGCGATCGTGCGCGAGCCGAAAGTGTTTTTGTTCGACGAGCCGCTGTCGAATTTAGATGCCAAGCTCCGCGTGCAAATGCGGGCCGAAATCGCCCGGCTGCACCAGCGGCTCAAAACGACGATCATTTACGTCACACACGACCAGGTCGAGGCGATGACGCTCGGCGACCGGATCGTGCTGATGGACCGCGGCGTGATTCAACAAGTCGATTCGCCGCTATCGATCTATCAGCGGCCTGCGAATCAGTTCGTGGCATCGTTCATCGGCAGCCCGGCGATGAATTTCATTCGCGGAGACATCGATCAAGGCGTATTCCGCGCGGCGAGCACGAACGGCGTGAGTAACGGTGCCTCGATCGTCGCTCCAGCCGGCGACGCCACCATGCCCAGCGGCGTCGAGGTCGGTGCAGCGATGCCGAACGGGCCGGCAGTGTTGGGGGTGCGGCCCGAGGATCTGTTGGCACGTAGCGAGGCCGGCGGGTTCGGTACAGTAACGCTGGATGTTGTCGAACACATGGGGCATGAGACGATGGCGCACTTCGCCCTCGCCGGCGCGGCGCATGTCGCGCGGCTGCCCGCGGACGCGGGCGTACAGCCAGGCGATCGGCTGACGCTGGCGATTCGGCCAGGCGCTTATCATCTATTTTCTGGCGCCGACGGCCGGCGATTGAATTGAGGTTTGTTAGTTGATAGTTGTCCGTTGTTAGTGGTGGATTGTTGGCGTCACATCCGTCCGAATTCTGGCGAATTCAGCTACGTTCGAAATAAAAAATGAAGGGCCCTTTGGGTAGCTGGTGCGAGCGAGGGAGATTTTGAGTGGCCAAGAATCGGGAATTGACTCGCCTAAGGGGGGAAGGCGGAAGGGGGAGTGAGGAAGGAAAAAGCCAGCGGCGCTAACGTGCGAGCAGTGGAGTTAAACCGCAAGCGACGTGGCGAAGTTGGCGAGAAGTGGATACTGTGACGGTTTACGGAATTTCAAAGTGAAAGGAAGGAACTGCATGAAAATCCTCATCGTTTCGGCAATGGTTGTCACGCTTGGGTTCTTTGTATTGCCGACCGCCGGCGAGTCGCCGGCATTAAAAAGTGGCGAGGAAAGCAAGCTTACGAGCAACCAATTATTGATGCGCGATAAGCTCAAGCAAATGAATCGGATTCTAGAAGGGCTCACGCTCAACAAATTTGATCAGGTAGAAGACGGCGCCAAAACTCTGAGCATGATCAGTCGCGCCGCGTCTTGGCATATTTCTGATCCGACGCCGCGATACGAACGGCTGAGTAAGAATTTTCAGGAAGAAGCATCCGATTTGGAGCGGCACGCGAGGGATGGCAACACCGACGCCGCGACGCTCGACTTGGTCCGCTTGAACGTCACCTGCGCTGAGTGTCACCAGCACATGCGCGACAAATCTGGCCCGAAGCAGTGAGTGTGGAGTCGATGAACTGAAGGAAACTGCGCGAACCTGCATGGAAATTTGATCGCTGTTACGAATCCGCCAATTGCGATCAAAAGCCCGATTCCCACGTGCGCTCAGGGAGAGGATGAATGTACCCAAGTACAATGAGTCATTAGAATCGACGCAAGTTGTCTGCGCGCCGTAGCTCAGCTGGATAGAGCAATGGACTTCTAACGCGTACTGGCTATTTTTAGCTAGTGTCGGAAAACCCACGATTCGCTGGTGATAAATGGGAGAATCGACGCTCGCCCGAATTCGCTCGATACGTCCGAAGACGTGTCGATTAGCGTGGTCGCGGTAGTAATTACTACCGCATTTCGACCGACTCGAAAAATCTGCCGTTCGCGTTTTACTACCTCTCGATCCACCGGGTCAAAGCTTAGGTCCATCGGCCGTGGAACTTAACCCGTTGGGTAGACGCGGGGACGCGGTGGCTGCGGCCGACCCTCGCCCTGCTCCGCCACGTTGGCCCATCGGAGACGTGTTCCGAGCGTGGTGCGAACTACTTCCACGCTCATGACGCCCTAACGTCGCTTGCGTGCCGGCCTCTTCGGAGTCTTCGGCGACTTGCCTACATTACGGGTCGTTTGTTCCGCTGGGACGGCAACCGGTCCAACCGGCTCTGCGGCCGGCGCTTCGTCCGACGTCGGCAGGCATAGCATCGGCGTTCCATCTTGATGAATGAATTTTAAGTTTTCTTGTGCCGCTCCGATGGTCGCGAAGTATTCAGCCTTACCATCGGGATTCTCTTCTGACGCTTCACCGTCGCCGGCATCCTCTGCTGGCGGCGGAACCGCGCGAATTTCAATGTTGTAGCCCCTGTCAATTCTGTTCGCGATAGCGTTAGCCGACTTCGTCAATTCTGTCTTAAGTTCATTGATACGATGCGGGTCTACGTGGCCTCCGTATTCTTTAACTAGCTCATTTACCATTGGACCGATTGCATTCTTCATCACTTTTTCAGCATGGGCATCAACCCCTTCGAGGGCGTCTTTCGCGAGGCCCTCCTTTGCCAGTCCGCTTCGTAGTGTTCGGATTTCAAGAAGTGATTTGTAGGCTGCTATGATTCGCTCAGCGGCAGCGGCGATACAGGCTGCGACACCAGGAGCCGAGTGAAGAAACACGCCAAAGTCGGTCGATGAAATTGACCTCACAACAAAATGGGGGCGGCCGCCTGTCGCGAGTTCCGCGAAGGGCAGCAGAATCTCATTCAATTCTTTGAACTCTTCTCCTAGCTCATTTAGATGATTGTGGACTGCCTTTCGTGGTATTAAGAATCCAACCTCGCATTCGCCGGCTTGGAGCTGTTCTGCCCCAATCTCATAGAACGAGAATCCGTTGATAATCCCGTCGTTCGCTTCTGAAAACTTATTAAGCGAGTCCGAAAACCGCTTCACTTCGTCGTAAGCAGCGGCCGGTGTAATCTCGTTCCTTGTAAATATCTCCTCGATAGTAATGCGGAGCTTCTCGCCTAACAAATGGTCGACGTTGCAAGCCGCCAACGACTCACGCCAAACCGGCGAGAACTTATTGGTGGCCGACTGCGAAAGAAACCGATTTGTTTTGGACCGGCTGTCTGCGACCTGTTTCTGGGCGTTACCATCGGCCGGCTGCGCTTGTTGCCTCTTTAACGCTTGACTTAGCTCCAACAAATGCGTTGCGGTCTCTTGAACCTCGTCTTTCAGTGCGAGTACGATCGCATGCAACCGTTCGGCGTTCATGGAGTCCCCTCTGTGTGACTAGTTATATTTGGCTTTGATTCTAGCCCCGCGATGTTTCGTTAGCCACGACGAGGAGAGGAAATTGCCGAGGCGAGTCGGCCGGGTTGCTCTCCTTCAAGTTGTAACGGCTACATCGCGGCGGCGAGACCGGTCCGGTCGCTCTCTGAGGTCGACTTGAGCGTGGTACACTATTGGGTACCGGACTTCCATCGTACCGACTGCAAAATCAATCTAGGCAACTCTTAATATGATTGGTGCGGAACAAAAGATTGCGGAGGCAGCTTTCGGTTTCGGATGGAAAAACCGAAAGGAAATCGTCAAAAAACTAAAAGGATTGGCGGCTTGGTGGGGGAACCGAGACCTGCGACCGACCATCTTAGTTGGGGCCGGTGGAGTTGGTAAAACAACGCTATCAAAGCTAATATCTTGCGAATACGATTTCTTGATGAATCCGCCGGGCGATTACGAGGAGAGCACTGGCATTGAAAAAGTCAAAACCCAACTAAGTCGGAAAACGAAAACGTCTGATCATACGAAAATCAAAGCTGAGCTGATTGTCCCCCCTGGCCAGGGACATCGCCGTGCGAGCACTTGGACGGCCTATGAAACCGCAATAGCCAAAGGGAAGGTACGCGGGTTAATCTTATTTGGTTGTTACGGATACCATTCGCTCGGAGTGAGCTATAAAGGCGTTAAGGCATATCACGACGGCGATTCACCGAAGCAGTTTCTTCCCAAATTTCTTAAGGATCAAAGGCAAGAAGAAGTCGCTGTATTGAAACGACTCGTCCCCGCGATTTTGTCGTCGACGGGAAAGTTGTGGGTTTTGTCGCTCGTAACAAAGCAAGACTTGTGGATGGATAGTCGCGATGACGCCGAAAAATTTTATCAAGACGGCGACTACGGCAAGATCATTCAATCAATTGTCTCGGAAAAAGACCGCAAAAACTTCCGGCACGAATTCGCATATGCGTCACTCGTTATCCGAAACTTCAAGGACATTCGCGGAAACCTTCTACAACCAAATCTCGCTGGATATGATCAAGCCCGTCAAATTGCGTCTTTACGCCGAATGATAGAGATGATTTATTCGCTCAAGGAATGGGAATGTAACAAATGAGACTCGAAGACAACCAAGTAACGAGGCTGATCGAAACACTGCGCGAATACACGACGAAGTTGGGGGTTATGCAGCGTGAAATTGAGGACGCCGAAAAACGTCAAGACTCAGTTAAAAGTCGCCGACCAGACTCATATCGAGATTGGTTACTTGGGCAGCATCGTTACGTAATGAGCCTGAATTTCGGACTAACCGAACTAATTCGCCTCGCCTCGCAAACTATCGAGCACTCGGAAATATCAGATATAGATCGGGTTGCACTACGAGTTAGGATGTCTGACTTGGAAGCAACGCGAGACAGGTTGATAAGTTACATCGTCGCGATATCGTGAGTAATCCTCCCCGACTGTTCCAACCCCTAGCTCGCGGTGTCGTATCCAGCTCGACATAATTCAAAGAGGGACGGCCCCACGGCGGATTATGATTCACCGTGGGGCCGGCTTCATCGGCCTAAGCGTTCCGATAAAAACACGCCGTCTACCACGGCGTTCTCTGCTGCCCTGTAGCGTGATCGCCAAGCTGGAATGCATCAGCAGCCCGCACTTGGTGATCCGCTTGCTGCTGATTCGACAACTTGGCAGCAGCCGGGTCTTGCCGATCGTCTCGGGCCGGTCGCGCTGAAAGCTGAACTCGGTCGTGTCATGCAAGATGAGGATCGGGCCTTTGGCAGCCGCCATGCGTGCCTTTGTCGCCGCGAAGTGCCCGGCCAGGATAATACTTTCGTCCACGCGGCGGTTGTCGAAGAAGCGATAAGCCGCCTTCGTGGCCGCCCAGTCCTGGCAAGCTGCTGGAAGTGCCGCGCCGATCTTCTCGCTTAGCTGGCCAAGCAACTTGCCGAACCGCGTTTTCAATCGATCGTCAGGAAACTCACACCCCTCAATCTCTCGTTCGACCCAGCCTTCCATGGCCACGGTCCTCCATCGAGCCCAAACTTCAGCAAGCAAAGCTCGCAATCAAAAATTAGATTACCCTCGACTCGGCCCCAAGCATACGGCGATACTTGTGGGTAATTGAAAGATGCGGCGAACGCTTACAAAACATCCGTACAAGCAATGCGATCGACTACGGTATTTGCGGCAGTCCGTGACCTGAGATTAAACGAACGCGATGAACAATTACCGCGCTTGATTACCTAACTTGCAGAGTGACTGAATTTGCTCAGAAGTAAGCGAGTGATTGAAAATAGACAGTTCGTCTATATTCCCATCCCACATGTTAAAATCGCGCTCTTCAGGTGCGTCGCCTTCGAGGTTGAGCTTGGTGCCGATGGCAAGCGCTTTGATTCTCGGATCACGATGCAGGTGACGATATGGTCGCGAATCGACTTCTTCGCCATTTCGATAGAGCGTGAGATGTGCACCATCGGCAACAAATGCGACCTGATGCCACGTATTGAAGCGCCAATGGCTCTCGATCGTGCACCGTGATTTCAGTGCCGCTATCATCTTCAATGTGCGCTTCAAGCTCACCGCTATCTTCGCGAAGGCCGAAGTGGAACTGTCCGCGGTCATTCGCTCCGCCTGCCCAGTTCTTGGCGATGCTTGCCCACCTGGGGCGGGAACGAGCATAAACCCAGGCGACAACGGATAACGTATCGCCGTTGGCCTGCGGATATTCGTCCGCGGACGCATAGGTTTGTTGCGATGGTCCGCCGAGTCGCAACGCAGAACCGACTTTGCCGGAAGTCCACACGGGCGCTTTGGCGCGGCCAAAGTGGATCGTCGCGTCGGCACCGTTGCCGGAAACGTCGGCCAGATGGGCACCGTCGCTGGTGGGTTCCATGCGATAGTAAACGGCGGGCTGCATTTGCAGCACCGTTCGAGAATACAAACTTGGTTCATCCCGCAAACTGCGGACGAATCGATCCTCATCAAGATCGATGCCCGATGGCATCCCGGTCGCGAAATCAATTCGGGTCGCCTCGCCTGTGACCAAATGCATGCGGTCTTCCAATTTGTTCTTTACACCATGTAAATCAACAATCACATCACCATGAAATACGTGAACTTCTGAATCTCGATCTTTAACTGCTTCAACGCCGAAGTCGGTCCCCAAATCGATGATCGTTGCTCCTGGCGATTCGATTCGAAAACCCCGAGCAGGTTGTGGAACGTGCGCCGAAATTTGGCCATCAATCACGCGAATCGAAGAACGGTCGACCAGTTCAAACGTAATCGGTGCACGCGCGACAACGATCGCACCACTTGCGTATTGAATTTCGACGAGGCCCTCGCGGAGTTCGTAAAGGCCAGCCCGGAGAGTTGTCCCAGCGATTGGCTTAACTTCTCCGTCTGAACCATAGGCGAATCGGGCGCCGACGGCCTTGCTCACAACGGCGGTCTCAGCACCTCGCACCGGAACTTGCGAGCGGCCATACGTGGCTAGCAACAACAGGGTTGCTACGAAAAGGAGCGAAGCAGCGGCCGCAAATCGCCGCGCCCCCACAAAGTGGATCCAATCGTAAAGGCTGCGTATCGAGAAGGTGTTTGGTGCAGTATATCTAGGTGACCAAGACATGAGCAGTCCATGCTCCGGCGCAGCAAGGCGTGCATCTGGCAGTACTCAAGATACTGCTTCCTCAGTTCCACGTCGGACTGCATCAACAAGCCGAGACGAACCAGTTCAGCATCGTTTAGACGGCCGTCTGAAAACAGGCTCAGCAGTTGCACAAATTCGAGTTGAATATTCCGATCTTCCATGTGTCAAGTCGCTTTGGGGAGCGTATCCTTTTGCACACAGTCGATGAGCCAGCGTCGAGCGCGGAACAGAATCTGATAAATCGCGTTCGACTTTCGCTGAAGCTTTTCAGCCATTTGAGTTACGTTCATTTCATCGGCGTAGCGAAGACGAATCATTTCACGCGACCTGGGGGGCATCCGTTCCAAACAGCGTTCCAGGAGCATTGACCGTTGTTCGAACGCGTCGTCGACATCCTTGGCCTCGGTGGCCAGCCTTGAAATCAATTCATCACTAAACAGTACTTTTTCGCGGAGCCGCTTTTGGCGATAGGCCATGTACTGAAAGTGAGCGATTCGAAAAGACCAGGCTTTGAAATTCGACCCCGGCTCGAACTGAGACGATTGTTTCCAAAGGACAATATTAACATCTTGCAAAACATCGTTCGCGGCGTCAGGACTACCAGCGAGCGACAGAATATAACCGTATAGCCGCGGCTGAAATTCAGTCATCAACTCGATGAAATCGCGCGTAGCCTCAGAATTGTCGATTGTTGTCACGCTACGCCTCGTTAAGGTAAGAGCACATTGCGGCTTTATCTTACATGAGTGGCGTCATATCGACGGAATTCCATCGCGTTCGCGACGCTGCGATCGAAAAGATTTTTAAATCGCGATCTGACGGGGGGTGAGCTCGGTCGAAATCGCCGTTTAGCCCCTTAATACATGGCCGAGGTGACGAAACGTCTTGATAAGCCATAACTTGCGTCTATGTACGATTCCGGACAAAGCGCGGCGAATATCGTAAGAAATCATCCCCAATCGCTATAGACTATCAACATGCTCGACCTGACGCTCCGTCGGGTCGATCGAACGTTTCTCGCACGAAACCTATTTGGGCGAAGGGTCCAGGCGGACTTTTCTCGGTTTTATCGCAAGCCTTCAGCGATTTGCGGACCCCATGCGGGGCCGGAGTTAAACGGCGCACGGCAGCGAGAGCTCCACCGACTCGCGATCTATTCGGAATCTTTTTAGAGCAACTGGGAGTAAGTGTAATGAAGAAGTGTCACGCATTTGGGGCGGGAGTGTTTTTGTTGTTGGCGGTTGCTGGCGCGACTAGTTGGGCGGCTGTTGCCCAGTTCAATGCCAGCAGTAGCAACGATTTCTTAACCGGGGCGAATTGGACTCCGGCCGGTGTTCCTTCTGCTGGGAACCAATACATCATCAACGACGGTCTTACGTCGACTTATTCCACAAACGTTGCGACGACAATCGCGAGCCTCGTGGTGGGCGCCGACTATCCAGTCTCCGGCGATCTTGGAACAGCCGGCACGTTCAATATGTCTGCCGGTTCGCTTCACATCACTGGGGGAGGCACAGCTTTCACCGTTGCACGGGCGTGCTGCTCGGGAGACGGCATCGTCAATCTAACGAATGACGCATCATTGATCATTGACGGCTCGGATCCGCAAGTCGGTCAACGTGATCACGGCGAGTTGAATATTGGTCCTTTGGCTTCGGTCAGTTCGCCAACGAGCTATTGGCGTTTGGGGAATTATGGCGCGAGTATCGATAACGGCCTGCAAGGCGATGGGCTGCTCGACGTTCAAGGCACATTCTTGGCGAACGTGATATTCATTGGCGACAGCGATTCGCACGGCGAATTGCGAGTATCCGGCCATGGCGCCGTGACGTTAAACGCCAATTTGCAGCCGAATGTTGCGACCAATTATCCGAATCGCTCGGCGCTTGTGCAAATGGTTGGCTCGACAGCGTCGTTGCACGCCGTTGGCGATGAGTCCGCGAATGGCGCGGCCGAGGTTCACAATAAGTACATTTTCACGGCCGATGCCGGCGGTGTTTCGCCGATCACTTTGTCCGACGCAGTGAATATCGATAACAACGATCTCGTCGTAAATCTGGCCGGTTTTAGCTTTCCGGCCAACGGGGCGATCACGTTGTTCGATGCGGCGCCGACCCGAGTTTTTGGTCAGTTTGCCAACGTGACAATCACGGGCAGCAATGTGCCAGGATTGCACGTAGTTTACAACCAAGGCTCGGGTGACATCCAGATTACGGCGGTTCCCGAGCCGATGTCCATGCTGTTGATCGGCATCGGCACTGTGCTGTCGGGCTTGATCACCGTACGTTCACGACGCAATGGCTAACGGCACTGCCGAGTGCAGCAATTGAGAACACCGTTTTGGAAGCGAGCAGACTCAAGCGGTTAAGTGGAAGTCGAGGAGAACGTAGTTGCATTGAGGAACAAGTTTCGGCCATCGCAGCGCTAAGCTGAATGATTGAAACGCGGAATAGAAGTCCTTTTTTGCAGCGTCAAGTTCGCTGAGCCGTTTCCGAGTCTGCACGGCCAGCGAAACGAACAATTGAGTAGAGGCATGGAATACGGCCCGTTTAAACCGCGTTATCGCGAGATTAGATCGCGCGGTTCAACGCGATAGCAGTCGCGCCTTCACGCTCGTTGAGCTGTTGGTCGTCATCGCGATCATCGGGATATTAGTGGCGCTGTTGCTGCCGGCCATTCAAGCGGCCCGCGAGGCGGCTCGTAGGACACAATGCAAGAATCAGCTCAAACAAATTGGGCTGGCGATGCAGAGCCACGTCGACAACTTCAAGGTGTTTCCAACGGGAGGCGCTGGGCCCGATGTCGACATTGCCAATTATTCTTCCGGCGGAAAGCCGTTTGGCCCCGATAAGCAAGGCCTGAATTGGACCTATCAGATCCTCCCGTTTTTAGAAGAAGGCGCGATTCGAAATATTACGACGCAAACGCAACTGCAAGGAATTGCCGTGCCACTTTATGTTTGCCCTTCGCGACGCAGCGCAGATCCCTGAATGCTTTAAACGGTGTCGCGCAGACATTTTTCCCAGTTGATTACGCTGGTGCTCAGCCGTGTACCGCCCAATGTGCACCCAGCGCACCAGGTTGCGCAGGTCTCACGCCCTTCAATCCGCAGGACTCGGTTCCCTTCACGTCGACCAGCTACACCAACAATCAGCCGTCGTTTTGGGGCGGTAAGGGGAGTATGGTCGGGGGACCCTTTGCTAAAGACAACCAAGTATATGACGGCGTCATCGTTCGCTCCGCCTGGCAGCAAGGAAACGGCGACTTTTGCAAACACATCGCGGCCGGTCACCATGCAAAAAATAACCGACGGCACGAGCCACACCATAGTGGTCGGCGAAAAATATCTTCGCACCGATCTCTATGAAGGGGGAAGCAAATCGGATGACAAAGGTTGGACGGACGGTTGGGATCCAGATGCGATGCGATCGACTTGCTTTGCGCCGCTACAGGATGGCGATAGCACGGGCTTTCAGTTCTCGCCATTGAATGCTCCCGGTGACTTTTTTGGCCACGATCGAGACGTCTACTATTTTGGCTCCGCGCATACGGGCGGTTTTAATGCGACCTTCGCGGATGGTTCGGTTCACACGGTCAACTACGCTGTCGACATCATCATCTTCAATGCTCTCGGAACTCGAGCCGGTGGCGAAGTAATTGATAACTCAGTGGTGAACTGAAGCTGGAAGCGGAATCAGATCGCGAAAGTACTTTCGATGAAAACATCTATGTCGGTTTCGCCCGCAATGGGCATTTTTGGAGCGATACTTGCCTGTGCGGCAATTACACCAAATTGCTTGGCGTTGAATGTCTATTTCAATGGCAGCACAAGCTCAGATTTTTTGACAGCGTCAAATTGGTCACCGGCTGGCGTTCCTGGCAATAACTTATTCGACGTTTACGCGATCGACGACGGACTCACGTCGACATTGTCAAGCGGCAACCCAATCGTCAACGGATTGCGAGTGGGCTCGGTCGACAAAACGCACAGCGCCAGTTCGAATCACTATGGCAAATTGGTAATCTCTTCGGGAGCGACGTTGGGCGTAATCGGAACCAATGCCCTTAGCATAGGTCGTGAAAATCAAGCCTACTATCCCGTCGCCGGCGATTACAACGAAAACACGGTGGTGGACGCCGCGGATTACGTTTTGTACCGCGATACGCTGGGATCAAACGTGGATTTGCGGGCAGACGGCGATAACAACGGAGTCATCGACCAAGGTGACTACGATTATTGGCGAGCCCACTATGGCAACGTCGTGCGTGGTGGTGAGATTGCCGTGACTGGCGGTTCCACATTGAACTCCAATGGGGCGCTTGTTGGTGAACGGACCCGAGGAGTTCTCTCGATCGATGCCACATCAACGGCGAACGTTCGCATTTGGGACACCACCGTCACGCCCAATCAGTTCGGCGGCACCGAGGATATACGGATCGGCGGATATGGTCCTGCCTATGATGATTTCGGCTCTGAGCCAGGACTCAATGGCAATGGCCTCGTCGATGTGAAGGGGACTTTGAACGCGAAGGATGCCTATGTTTCCGAGCATGGTTCAACCGGTGAGTTGCGACTAACGGGTGCAGGTAAAGTAAATCTTAACGGCACATTGCACATGGACTTTTGCGGTGGATGCGTTACCGACCCTGCGGGCCTTGCCAAACGATCATCAAAAGTTTCGATTATCGGTTCTGGTGGAATGTTCAATGTCGGTCTCGACCCAGATCCGTTAGTGGTCGACCCATCGCCGCCGCCACGCGATCTGTTGGCTGCTTCGACGACCGCAACGCTCTCGTTCACGCCGGACGCGGGAGGAATTACGCCGATTACGATTGCGCAGAACATCGCCCCAGAACCTTCCGGAACGGCCTACATCGGCGGGGCGAATTTGGTAGTCGATCTAAGTGCGTATTTGTCTTCGTCGCCGCTGACTTTAATTCAGCGCTCCGCCACTGAAAGTTGTGGGCACGTTCGGCTCAGTAACATTTCTGGGAGGACGCGCCGCCACCGTCAATTATGATGTCGCCAATGGTAAAGTATTTCTGAGTAACTTTCACTTGGGTTCGGGAGCGGGTTCTCTGGTTAATTCCACAGTGCCCGAGCCGTCTTCCATCGCTCTCGTGAGCTTGACGCTCGCTTTGTGCTCGAGTCCGATTGGCCGACTCCGGCGCACTCGGCGTCGTTATACGCCGGATAGTGCTTAGTGGCTGGAATATTGAGCGTCGCGTCTCGGCCTGGCGATTCTACCTCGTTGCTATCAACGGCGGTTACCCCGTGTGGTGCGCAGCTTTCGCATTTGTTTCTTGGCGTGGCTACTGTGCATTGGTTGCTACCCGTGCCTATGCAAAGCAGACGCTGGGCGCGAATTCTCGCTCGCGCCGATCGACACGTTGCCCAACGCTCCCTCAACGTACTCAGATGCGCGATTGGCGGCAGACCGCCACCAATTTCGACACATTAGCCTTCAACACGACTGCCGCTGGCCAATACCTGCCGCTGGTGCATATCGACAATACATTCCAACCTCCACAAACGCAGACCTGGTACGGTCTGCCTTCCTATGTCGGCGAGACACGTACATTTGGCGAAACGGGCGAGCCGATCCACGAAGCGGTCGCGTCTCTCGCGGCCGTCTGGGGCGGCACCCTAGTTGGCGTCGATAAATCGGCCGGGCCGTACGACTATGTCGCGATGTCGAAGGAGTACTACGTCGATCGCAATTCGCAGTATATCGTGCTCAATACACCGTTCTCGTCCTCCGGGCAATCCGCTTGGTACGAAACGTACCCCGACATCCTGATGTACGCGATTGCTGATCGGTATCCGAACGAAACGTCGATTCAAACGGCCCTTAATACCGTCGATCAACGATTCTACTCCGCCGTGAATGTGCTCACGGCGGGTGGTACGGCGCCGAATTTTAATCACACGGCTTTCAATTTCGCGACGCAGAAGCCCGTGGACAACGGCCAATGGAAAGAGCCCGATATGGGGCTCGGCATGGCGTGGTTGCAGTACGCAGCGTACTGGCGGAACAGGACAGCGAATCCGACACTGGCCGCTTCTTACCTCAACGCTGTCGATTGGAGCTTGTCGCCTATCAGCAAACAACTTCGCAATCCAGATTACGAAGTCCTCACGCCGTTTGGCGCCTACACCGCCGCCCGCATGAATGCCGAACAAGGGCGCAATTACGACGTTCAGAAAATCGTGAATTGGGTATTTTCGCGAAGCACGCGCGCAACACCAAAATCATGATCACCGGCCAGCAATGGGGCGGCCAGGACGTGGGCGGCCTAATGGGATTCACGATTCCGAACACGGCGCCGACCGCGGTTATGCCTTCTCGATGAACACGTTCATCACCGCCATGCCAATGGTTCCACTCGTTCGCTACGAAGACCGCTACAGTCGCGAAATCGGCAAATGGATGTTGAACGCGGCCAACGCCGCTCGGCTTATTTTATGCTGATGAACACACGCCGCAGACGCAGTCGTCATCATTCTGGACAGGCGATCCGCAGCATTCCGTAGCATACGAGGGGCTTCGCCATCATTGGTTGAACGAGTACGACAACGAAGAGAACTATGCAGCCGGCGATCCACTGACGTACGGCTGGGGACCGCAAACCGATTTCGGCATCTACGGCTCGGCGGTTTCCGGCGTGTTCGGATCGATTATCAAGACGACGAACGTCGACAAGATTCTGCAGCTCGATTTATTGGCGACCGATACGTATCACGACGCGGCTTACAAGACGTATCTTGTACTACAACCCACTATGCGACGACGCAATCGGTGGCGATCGATCTCGGCAACTGGCTCGCCAATTCGATTTGTACGATGCGGTGTCGAATCAATACTTGGCGCGCGGCGCATCGGGCGCAGACATACTTCAATGTGCCCGCCGACGAAGCCGTGCAGCTCGTGCTCGTGCCCTCCGGCGGCACGGAAACTCGGCAGGGTCGGCAGCTTGCCGTCGACGGAGTGGTCGATCGACTACAACGCGACATTGCTTGCCGGACAATCTCATCCGCAATCCCGATGTCGACACAGCGCTGGCCAACGACGCCAATCATCCCGCCTTCTTGGCACTACAGCGCAAACGCCACTTGGTCGTCGCAGACAGCGCTCAGCCCCAGCCATTCAATTGGGGTCGTCGACAACAACACGACCGGTTCCGAAGAATGGCGCAGCTATTCACGACTGTGACGCCGGCACGGATCGCACGTTCAAGCTGCGCTGGTTCTGGAAATACAACATGTCCGCCGGCGACAAGTTCCGCGCTCGGCTGCGATTGTCCAACGATCAGGTCATCGTCGCTCGATCTTACCAACCCGCTCAGAGAGTTTGACTACACGGTGTCGGGCACGGCGACCGACTTTCAAATGTTCGAAACCACGATCTCCATTGCCGGATGGCGTGCAGTCATTCGATCTGACTTTATTGCCGGCGGCACAGCGTCGGCGACCGGATCTTTTTATATCGACGATATCTCGGCAGCGATGCTCACGCCGCCATCGCTTCGGGCGACTACAACCACAACGGCGTCGTCGACGCGGCCGACTACGTCGTTTGGCGAGACAGTCTCGGCCAGTCCGGCAGCGGACCTGGCCGCCGACGGCAACGGCGACGGCATGGTCGACCCAACTCGACTACGACATTTGGAGGCAGCAACTTCGGCCAGACGGGCGGCTCGGGCGGTGCCTGGGTCACGGAAGTTCCAATGTGCCCGAACCGTCGTCGGCGATCGCTGTTCGTTCTCGGTGGCATCGCGGCGGCAATACCGTTGGCGGTCGCGCCAGCGATTAGATCGAGTCGAAGGCGTCGACCAGACATAATGCGACGAGAGGGCAGGTTACAATGCCATGAAGTGTTGCGCAACTTTCGCGAATTGCAATCCTCGTCGTCGGGCTGATCACGGTCGGGACAATTGCGAGCTGCGCGGCGGCAACGAAGCCGCCGTCCGCGATCTCGCGCGTCGGGCAAATGCCGAATCTTCCGCAACCGTATGCCATGCGCGATTGGGCACAAGTCACGCATGATTATCTCGATCTCATCTTCGATTTCGATCAGCGTGGCGAACATTTGCCCTTGGTCAGTTGGCTCGACGAGAATCACAAGATGGTGTCGACTGCCGTCTTATGTGGCGGGCCGCAACGACCCGAAGCAATCAATTATCTGGCGGCCGTCGTCAGCGGATCGCTCGTCGGCATAGACATGCGAAACTTTCGCGGCCAGGACTGGGTCGCGATGGGCACGAATTTCTTCAACGCGGAAGAAGGCGTTATACGTAAACTCGCTGCGCGGACAAACCGGCAAATCGTTTTGGTACGACCTGCTTCCCAACGTGTTCGTCTATCAACTCAGCGCGCTATATCCGGCCGACGAACTGCTTGATCAGCACTCGATCTCGGTCGCAGAAAAGTGGCACGACGTCTGCCTGGCGCTCGGCGACAAGGATCCCGCGCTCCCAAACTTGATCACACCGGTTTCCGCATCAACACCATGCAACCGGCGGAGAATGGGATGGATCGAACCGGAAGCTGCCGCCGGAATCGCCTGGATCGAATACATGGCGTGGACACGATTCAAAGACCCGCGATTTCTGGACACGGCCGATGGGCATCCGCGCGCTGGAAGCCCGGCCGGCCGAACGCAGTCCGCTGTACGAAGTGCTTCTTCCGTACGGCGCACTGGCGGCAGCCCGCATGAATTGCGAGCTGGGCCGCGCTACGATGTCGGCAAACTATTGAATGAGTGCTTTGACCCGCATGCCGCGCCACAAGCGCGGCCCGGCTGGGGCGTGATATCCGATCGATGGAACGGCCTGGATGCTTCTGGGCTAGTTGGCAGCACGACCGATGGCGAAGGCTATGCATTTGCCATGAACACGTTTCAATGGGCCGGCGCGATGGCGCCGATTGCCCGGTACGACACACGTTACGCCCACGATATCGGAAAGTGGATGTTTGAATTTATCGAATGCGCTCGAGCTTTTCTACCCCGGCACCTTTGATGCCGATCATCAATCGAGCTTCGCATGGTGCGCCGCAAACGATCAGAAATCGGCAATCGCCTACGAAGGAATCCGGAAGTGGAAGCGCGGCGCTTCCACCGCCATCGCCGACATTCGCACGAAAAACGGCAAGACTCGTAAAAGGAACCTTCGCGGCTACCCGACTTCGCGGAGAATCACCGCCCGAAAGGAAGTGTTCGAAGAAGTCGAAAGCAGCGACGGGCCGTTCGAACACGTGTGGCAATTTGAGCTGCCGGAAATGACCGACAAGTGGCTGGTCGTCGATGCCGAACGCATCGATGGCGGCCATGCGAACAACGAATTTCAATTCTCCTACGCGGCCGAGCCCGATGGTCCCTTCCAACCGCTATTCAGCGTAGCGGATTCTGAGCCATCCGCATGTAGCCGAGTTGCCATCCGGCATGCACGATAAACTCTATATCAAAGCGGCCAGCAGCAGCTCCGGTGGCTCACTGGGTCGGCAGTGACCGGCTGGCGGTCGACGCGATGGCAGTTACTTATCGCGATACGATCGGCCCCTACGCTCAAGGCGACGCCGTCGTCTCATTTATCGATCTGATCAAAAACGCCACCGTCCCGATCGTTCTCTATCGCCCCGCCTCGGCCGCAACGGACCTCGGCCTGTATGGCAGTTCGCAAGTGGGAATTTTGGGCGGCCTCATTCGCGACGACCAACGTGGCAGGCATTCTGCAGCTGGACTTGTTGAAGACGGATTATTTTCACGCCCACGCGTATCCGACATATCTCTACTACAACCCCCACGCCGAGGCCAAACAGTCGAAATCGATGTCGGTCCGGAGCCGAAGGACATATACGATGCCGCTGCGAATCAGTTCGTTTCTGAAGAACGTTCAAGGCCTGACGAGTTTCTCGATTCCGCCCGACATGCGCGCGTCGTAGTGGTCGCGCCGCCGGACTGAATCTCGTGCAATCGAGGACAAGCGGACGCTCCTCGGCGATATCGTAGTGCGATACGCGAATTAGGAACGCGAATCATGACGGACATCGCGCGGCGGTTCGCCGAAAATCCCCTGATGACACCGGCCGACATCGCCCGAGCATCCCGGGCATGAAGGTGGAATGCTTGCTGAATCCGGGCGTGTTTCGCTTTCGCGACGAGACATGGCTATTGCTGCGCGTGGCGGAACGCCCGGAACAAAAGCCGGACACGACTTCATTCCCGATCATCGAATGCCGCGGGCAAGTTGCAGATTCTCGAATTCGACAACTCCGATCCGAAGCTCGACCTCGCCGATCCCCGCGTCATCAACTACGCCGGCAAGGACTATTTGACGACGATGTCGCACCTGCGGCTGGTCGTCCAGCGACAACGGCGTCGATTTTCGCGAAGACCCGTCGCTACCCGCCGATGTTCGGGCAAGGCGACCTCGAATCGTACGGTATCGAAGATTGCCGCGTGACCCAGATCGGCGAGACCTACTATCTCACCTTCACCGCAGTCTCGGAACACGGCGTCGGCGTCGGCCTGCGCAGCACCACCGATTGGCGCGACGTTCGCCATCACGGCATGATCTTTCCGCCCCACAACAAAGACTGCGCGATCTTCGGGGAGCAAATCGGCGGCAAATACTTCGCCCTCCACCGCCCCAGCAGCCCGAACATCGGCGGCAACTACATCTGGTTCGCCGAGTCGCCCGACCTCGTGCACTGGGGCAATCATCGTTGCATGGCACACGCGCGACCGGGCATGTGGGATAGCGCCCGCGTCGGCGCCGGGGCCGCCCCGATCCGCACTCCCGACGGCTGGCTGGAAATTTACCACGGCGCCGACGCCAACAATCGCTACTGCCTCGGGGCGACTGTTGTTGGATCTTGAAGCTCCCTGGAAAGTCCTCGCCCGCTCGCGCGAGCCGATCATGGAACCGATCGCCGAATATGAGCGAACCGGGTTCTTCGGCAACGTCGTCTTCACCAACGGCCACGTCGTCGACGGCGACACATTGACGATTTACTACGGCGCGTCCGACAGCGTGATCTGCGGCGCCGAAGTTTTCGATCCGCGAGATCCTGCAAACTCTTCGCGAGACCGCCGCATGAACAAATTCCTCCACGAATATCGGCACTTCCTCTCCTATCCGCGCGACATGCGGATCTTGCTGCTGACGAATCTGATCTACGCCTTCGTCCTGCCGGTGATCGACGTGTTCGTGGGCGCCTACGTCATGCGAAATTCGCAGGACGTCAAGATGGTCGTGCATCTATCAATTGGCCGTCTACACCGGCATTCCCTTCACTTTCTTGATCAACGGCTTTCTGCTGCAGCACATCAACATCAAGCGGCTCTATTCGGCCGGCATGCTGCTGAGCGGCATCTCGATGGCCGTGATGATGTCGCTCGGCAAGCTCAGCATGACCGGCGTCGGCGTGGCCGGCCTGATGATGGGCATGTCGTTCGGCCTGTTTTGGGCCAATCGCGACTTCCTCGCCCTCTCGACCACGAACGACGCCAACCGCAACTACTATTACGGCCTCGAGACCTTTTTCTACACGAATACCTACGTGATCGTGCCGATGCTCGATCGGCTGGTTCATCGAAGGCACCGGCGATGCGCGGTTGGTTCGGCGGCGATCGCAACACCGCCTATCAAATCGTCACGGGCTTCGTATTCCTGCTGACGATCTTCTCGTCGATCGTCGTTCATCGAGGCCAATTCGAGAACCCGCCCGAATCCGAACTTCATTTTCTTCCGCTACCACTGGCTCTGGAATCGAATGCAACTGCTGGCCATTTTGAAGGGCCTGGCACAAGGCTACATCGTCACCGCGCCGGCCATGCTGGTGATGAGGCTGGTCGGACAAGAGGGCGCGCTCGGCACGCATGCAGGCCGTCGGCGGCATCCTTTCCGCGTTCTTGCTCTACTTTATCGGCCGCACGACCAAGACCAGCCCACCGCATTGCTGATCTTCACGATCGGGCTGACGCTGTTCGCCCTGGGCGGACTGGCCAACGCGATGCTTTTCAATGCCGCTGGCGTGTTGATCTTCATGGTTTGTCTGCTGCTCGGCCGGCCGCTGCACGACATCGCCTACTTTCCGATCCAGATGCAAGTCATCGACACCGTCGCCGCGATCGAACACCGGAACAAATTCGCCTACATCTTCAATCAGGAATTTGGCTTCTACATCGGCCGCTTTCGCGGCTGTGGCCTTTTCATCCTGTTGGCGAACAACGTCTCGGACACGTTCGCCCTGCGCTATGCACTTTTGATCATCGGGCTGGTGCAGATGCTATCCATTTGGTTTGCACAACGCGTAATAGACGGTTCGAGCAAGACGGCCCTCGACCCAGAAGACATCTTGATCGCGCCTCCGCTATCGGCTGCGGGCATCGACTGATAACGGAGCCGTGAATGGGGTCGCCGTTGGATGCCGGTTGGACTCAATCGTTGGAGTCTCAAAACCGTGGTTTGTTGAAATGTCTCGCATCAAAGCTTGTGAGAAGAGTTGATGATATATGTGGATTAAGAGCGCACCTTGCAACACTTAAGAAAAACGATTGTTTCTGCACAGGCTACGAAACTGGGAGCGGGTCATGGTCGCTATTGGCCACTTAACCTTTTTTATAATCGGGAATATCGAAAATACTTGCCGTATGAATGAGGTGAAGCAAAACTGACCGCAAACGTGTATTCAGTTTCTGGCAATCATCGTAAGCTTGGCAACACCTGCGGGCGCGCTCGGTGAACAACATTGTGCTCGCCGCATATGTTGACGCGAATGCCCAAAGCGTCGGCCATCGCGGCCTTTACTTGCAGCGTCAAATCGGCCGATTCCGGCGTCATCGCAGTAAACC
Source organism: uncultured Planctomycetota bacterium (assembly GCA_963733705.1). Taxonomy (GTDB): domain Bacteria; phylum Planctomycetota; class Planctomycetia; order Pirellulales; family Lacipirellulaceae; genus JABDGM01. Next base: position 96,849 of record CAVTEJ010000008.1, read on the forward strand.
ACTTGGATGTGGTTTGCTTTGTGTTGCGCCATGAATTGATCGCGGGAGACGCCATGCAGCACGGCGTGCATGATGGGCCATTCTTGCGTCGTAGATTTCCACCGGCGCTCAGTTTCTTCGCGCGGCAGTTCGATGGCGGAACCGCGGCCGATATCCATCGCGAGCACTTCTTTGTCGAGATAAATGCGCGACCAAACGATTTCACCGGGTCGAGAAACTCCACGAAGCGTGCTTCCGCCACTCGGAAAATACATGGCTGGTTGGCGAAAGCCCTTCGGCGCCCGTCCAGCCATCGACGAAATGAGCCGGCGGGGCCGAACCGCTGATTTCGAGGACCCACACGTATTGCTTCGTCGTGCCGGAACGGTCGGCATCTCCCCAGCGAACGTCGTGCAACGTTGTTTCCACGGGTTGGCCCGTGGCCGATTGAACGCGGCTGGTGATCAGTGCGTCTAAGCCGGCGCACTCATCGACTTCGTTGAAATGGATGACCGGCTTACCGTCGAACAGCACTCGCTTGCCATCGCGGCTGCGGACGGGCGGCCGATCGCCGTTGTTGAGCATTCCCTCGACGAGATCGCTGGCGGGCAGCAGGTCCTTCAAGCCTTGCTGATATTGGATACCGATCAGGTCGCAGCCGAAGTCATCGGCAATGCGAACGGCGGCAATGTACATTTTGCATTGCAGTAGGATTTGTTGCTCGGTGAGATCGGTCGCATGCGTCGGGCCGGTGTGGAACCGCATGCCCTTTCGATCCAACCAGGCGCGCACTTCGCGCCGCTTCCTCATCGCTCACTTGGGTTGTTTCGTAATAGAGGGCCGATTGGCTCAGTCGCTCCTTGAACACACCGGTCGCATGGAGCTGCTGATCGGGGATGATCGCGTTAAACATTCCCATGCAGCCTTCGTCGAAGACACCCATGATGGCTTTGTCGCGCCGCAACTCGCTCGCCAGTTTTTGTCCCAATTCGGCCGCCGTGTTGGAGAGCTCGATATCGGCGAGCGGATGAACATGCGATGTATCGTGGTCGCAATGCCCTGTATGGAGCCAATCTTTGAGTCGGCTCAAAAAATACGAGTCGTCGAACTTTTCGCTCCACAGCGTGGAGTAGTCGATGCCGGCTTTCGTCAGCGAGCCGTTGAGGTTGAGCATGCCGACCAAGCCGGGCCATTGGCCCGACCAGTTGGCAACCGTGAGAATCGGTCCGCGGTGTGTCGTGAGTCCCGCCAGCACGTGATGGGAGTATTGCCATACGGCTTCGGCGACAATCAGCGGTGCTTTCGGCTGGAATGCGTCGAAAGACTTCGATACCCTCGCGCTGGCTCGCGATAAATCCGTGGCCGGATTCAGGGCGCTCGTGGTGACCGCGAATCACTTTGTAGCCGAAACTTTCGATTGCGGTAGTGAGCAGCCGCTCCATTTCCTTTTGAGCGGGCCAACAGGCTTGGTTCGCGCTGGGCGCAAATCGCCGCTCGCGACGAGATAAACTGTTTTCGCGGGCAAGGTCGTGCTTGCCGTCGTCTTGGTTCATACGCTAACTCGTTTGGCAAAGATATCGGCTAACTGACGGTATTCGTTGTAGGCGTGCGTCGTACGCTTGGCGATGTTCGCTGATTCGGTTTGTAAACGTGCGCGTTGCCGCTTGGGATCGCCGGGCCGCGTGCCCGCCATCGATTCGATGGCGTCGGCGGACGAACTAAATCCACTTACCTCGCTGCCCGCGGCCAAGGTGCCCAAAATTGCGGCGCCGAGGGCGGGGCCATATTGGCAAGGGTGAACCGAGATCGGTTCGCCGAGCACGTCGGCGTAGATTTGAACAATGAGCGGATTATGATGTGGCAGGCCGCCTGTTGCGACGAAGCGATGGATGGGCAGACCGCCGCCACGCATCGTGTCCACGATCCAGCGCAGACCGAAACGCGGAAGCCTCTAACAAAGCGCGATACATATGCGCCGCGGTGTGGCGAAGTTTTAAGCCGGTAAATGCGCCACTCAGGCTTCCGTTCATCAGCGGCGTGCGGCAGCCGTTCATCCAATCGAGTGCTCGAACGCCGTCGCGATCCTGGCGGAATGTTTGCCGCCTTATCCGCGAATGTGCTGTGAGAGTCGCCGCCCAGCGCTATCCGCAGCCATTCGAATGCGTCTCCGACAGCGGCCTGGCCTGTTTCGTATCCGAAGTAGCCGGGAAGAATTCCGTCTTTGACGACGCCGGCGACGCCCGGCACAGGGCGCGACTCAACGGCGTTCAGCATGTGACAACTACTCGTACCCAAGACCATCACGAGCACGCCTGGCTCGGCGGCCCCTGCACCGGGAACGCCGGCGTGCGCATCGATAATCGCCGCGCTAACGGGAGTGCCAGGTTGTAGGCCGAACAGTTTGGCCATGGTCGTCGTCAGTTCGCCTGCACGCTGGCCGGGGGCAACGAAACGGCCCGGCATTTTTTGGGAAACGACTGCCGGAAGCTGCGGATGAACGGCCTCGAGGAACTGCGCGTTCGGGAAGCCATCGTCGGCCGACCACATCGCCTTGTAGCCCGCCTGGCAAGTTGATCGCGGAAGTTCGCTGGCGGCGCCGCCGACAAATTGCCAGACGAACCAATCGCCCGCTTCGAGCCACACTTCGGCGGCGTCGGCCGCTTCGCAAATCGCCTTCGATCGTTTCAAGAACTTTGGGAAAAAACCATTCGAGACTAATCGTGCCGCCATAGCGACTAAGGAACGATTCGTTGCGGTTGTGAGCGACATCGTTGATGCGATCGGATTGAGCTTTGGCCCCGTGATGCTTCCAAAGCTTTGGCCAGGCGAGCGGGCGCTTCGCGAAGCGGTCGGTCATGCACAGCGGTCGGCCATCGGCGTAGGTTGGCAGCATCGTGCAACTTGTGAAATCTACGCCGATGCCGATGACGTCGCTCGCGGCAGCCCCAGATTTATCGGTCGCCGCTCTAACTGCTTGGGCGGCGCTGTCGATCCAATCTTGTGGGTGCTGTAACGCGAAATCGGGCGGCAGCTTTTGGTGCGGGTCGGTTGGCAAGGCATCCACGATTTGGCCATGCGGGTAACGAACGACTGCCGACGCACGTTCGTTCCCCTCCAGATCGACAAGTAGCGCGCGAACCGATTCCGTTCCGAAATCGATTCCGAGCGAGATTTTATCGCGATGAGCCATAACGGAAATTGTATCGGAGCGAGTGCGTTCCGCCTTGTCTGTATAACCGAAGGAATTATAAACATGGAGCGTGGTAGACGGCGAATGAGTGCGGACAATGCCGGTGTTCGGGGAAATAAATACCGATCGTAGCGCGGGAGTTCCGTGATTATAGTGGCGGTCAGAAGCATCCGTCACCGACAGTGCGAAATGCGGGTTGCCACCACATCGAATTATCGGTAACCCTTCGCGGTCAATTGCATGACGTCCTTCACGTTCTTGCGATCGACAACGTTTGCACCGGCATCCACATCGGATGGTGCGATGCCGTAACGCAAATTGAGTGTGAGGGCAACGACGGGATAAAATCCTTGCACATAGGGTTGTTGGTCGATAACAAATCGAATTTGACCGCTTTGGATTAGCTCAAGTGTTTTTGGCGAGAGATCGAAGCCCGCTGCCCAATATCCCTGATTCGGAAAATGTGCTTCGATCGCCCGCCCAGCTGCTTCTGGACGGCGTTTTAGGTTGATTGTTCTTCACGACGACGCTTCCTTGCAATTGTCATAGTGTGCTCCTGTTCTTCAGTTTTATGTGTGTGGTCATGAGTAACACGAACGCACTCACGGCCGACGAGCTGTCAATCCACAGCCGCGAGATCCTCAACGCGGCGATTTTTGCCCAATGCTTGCACCACGGCCTTACAAATGGCATGGTAGTCTCGAAAGGTTCGAGGTTTGATTTCACCTGTTTCAACTTGCTGGGACTTAGCCGTTAGAAAGTGGTTGCAGAGGTCGGCCACCGTGAGGCTATCCGAGTTGATGCGGTGTTCGACCTGCCAACAAGTCGTCCTTTTCGTCCTGCCAGCGCTGAATCGCTGCCTCGCCGCGAGGGTCATTGGCAATCTTGCCAAAGTAGAGGAACTTGCCCCGGACTTTTTTTGCCCAGTAGCCCCTGGCATGGGGAAACAACGGAAAGTCGTTGCGGGGTTTCTTCGTCGTACGGGTCCGAATAGAATCTGGCATAGTATTCTCTTCCGACAAGAGATCTGGGGTCGGCCAGTGTCCGCATAGCGGTAATTGATCGTTTGTACACAACCCTGTTTTGAGGGACGCAGAGTGGTGTACTTGCGGGTGTATGCGGCCGTCACTGAGAGTTAGGAAAAATCGATTTCGTGCGGTAAATTAAGTGTGAGTGCCCGTAGCTCAGCTGGATAGAGCAACGGACTTCTAACGCGACCTGGCCATTTTTAGATAGTCCACGAAAACCCACGATTCTCCGGCTGTAAGTGGGGAAATCGAGGCTCTCCGCTTTCGCTCGATACGTCCGAAAACGTGTCGATTAGAGTCGTCGCGGTAGTAATTACTACCGCCTTTAGACCAACTCGGAAAATCGGCCAATCGCGGTTTACTACCCATCGACCCATCGGGTCAAAGCTAAAGTCCAACGGCCGTGGAACTTAACCCGATGGGTAGACGCGAGGGTAAGCGATGGGTAACCCAACGGGTTTCGCCGCCGACTACCGCCCTGCCCCACCACGTACGCGTAGCATACGCGTGGCCCGCTACATCCGCGAACTATCGGGTGGTAAGATGTTCGTCACACTAGGGGAGGCGATTTACCGTGGCGAACACCGACGAGAAAAGCGAGCAGATAATAAGTGCCGGACCGAAGGTTCAAGCACCAAAGCCGGTTACTGACGCTGTTAAGGAGACGACGACCACAACGACTACGACGACAACAAAGCCGCCTGAGTCGTTTATGAATATCACGGCGAAGGATGTTTTGACTAGCGCAGTTACGATCCTGACTTCTTGGCCGCTTATATTGCTTTTGATCGTCTTCCTGCTTCGCGAGAAGATCAAGCTTTTGCTTGAACGGATTCTGAAAGTGCGCTGGGGCGATAAGGAAGTCGAGTTCGATGATAAAGTCGAACACCTTATCGCGAGGGCAGAGGTATCCCTTCCTCACGAACCGGTGCCGGCAATTACGGGTGACGGGCCGGAATCTTTAGAGACGACTCGATCGCAAAAAGTGATTGAGTTCAAGGGAAAGGCCACATTCGCATCACCAGAAACCCAAGTCATCCAGGGCGACGAAGCCGCGAAGATTCAATCGCTTGCTCAGACATTTCCGTCGGCCGCAATAGTCGTTGCCTACGCTGAACTCGAAAATCAGGCGAAGGCTTTAGGCACGGCCTTAAAGATCGATCCGCCGACGGTGAATAGGGTAATTGACCACTTGGTTGCCGAAGAGAAGCTACCGGACGCTACTAAGTCAATTGTTAAGGAGCTTCGAACTTTACGTAACAAGGCAGCTCACAACCCAGAGGCAGTATCGAATGACGCGGCGGAAAATTACTCCGCTTTGGCGGCGGACTTAAAACGTGATTTAAGAAACATACTTCGTGATTTTCCCGGCGAGTACACCGTGGTCTACAAAGGTGGACCGAATAACGGCATTATTGAGACGGGAGCGGACGCAGCTCGAACGATTCAGGGGCTGAGCTGGCAGCAAATAAAAGGAGAAGCGGCCTTGGTATGGGGCAAACCAGAAGTTGGACGAGGTATGAAGGGGCTAAACCACGCGATATTGTATGCGATGTTTTACCAGAATCTCACCCCAGACAAATGCGGAGAAATCTATCAGCGTGCCGGGTTCGACGTAATGAAAATGTTCGGCGGAGCGCATTATCACGCTGATCAAATAATCGACGAACTAGTTGTGATGAAGTATTATCCGCCGGGAGCGGATTGTCCTTGTCCGCCGGGCAGCCCTCCGAAGAAGGACGGCAATGCGGAGGCAGAACAAAAGGAAACCTCGGCGGAGTAGCTCGCGTTCGGCCGGGAGCGTACTTAGCGTACGTCGGCTAGAAACCGGCCTTCCAATCGGGTAGTTCCTTGAAGTGATCCACTTCGCCTTCGTCGATATGTATGGCGACGAATCCGTCGCCCGTATGATATGCCGCGAGGTCGGGACGGTACGAAGGCTCTGCAGTGAAGTGGTAGCGAAACTTGTAAGGCTTCTGCGCCACATCGTGACAGTGAAACTCGATAACGCCATCAACTAGCGTGATCCGCTTTGTCTTGTCGGCGGTTATGCAGTCGGGCAAGTATCGGACTTCAGCCTCATCGCCGGGACGAAGGACCATTGGGACAGTTATCGGGCTGAAAAAGTGACGCTCATCCTTCACCGTTTCGGGCTTAACAATCTCTGTGCCCGTACTATCGGTAATACGCTCTGGTATCCAGATTGCGTAAACGTTGAGAGCAACACCTAGCCCTACATTCTTTACCTTTGCGACAAATCCCTTATTCGCTTCGCTAGGGAATCGCTTCTTCTGCTCCGTATTCGGCAATTCAACGAACGGCCCGTTTCCATTGTTCGGCTTTACGTTGATGATTGCCGTCGGATTGCAGCATTGATTCGAGTAAAGGAGCGGTGCCCGTTGGTTTTCTTCGATCGCACTTTGTTTACTAAGGCCCTCGTCGTATCGCTGAAGCATCGCTTCATTCTGCCTCTTGGCTTCCTGATAGAGGCCAAACGTAAACAGCGCAATGATAATTGTTGCGGCTGCGGTAATACGAATTGAGCTATGATCTCTCGCTTTATCGTCGGGCATACGGCACCTATATATGTGAACAGTATACGGGCACCTCACCCCCCGTCAAGTTGCCGCGTATCGACCTATCCAACGAGAAAACCTCGGCGGGTTAGGCCGGGGTTCTCCGCAGATCGCCGCTCCCTCGCGTTAAGTCGCGACAGCCTTACGACCGGTTGCCGTGATCGAATAGACCACAGCCGATTCGCCCGCTTTCGAGGTGATGTGACCGCGAGAGAGGAGCGATTTAATTTTCTTGTCGTTCTTCGCCCGCACCTTCAAATCCGCCGCTCCTAGGTAACGAATCATCGCCGGGTCCATCTTCGCCGTTTTCGCAATATCCATACGGGCCAGCTGTCGTCTAAACCGGTTGGCACAAGTCTTATTGCGGTAGTCTGAGCGGTTCGGCTATGTCGAGCGGATACTACGCACCCGGTGACGTACAACCATCGGCCAACATCGTTTGAGAATGCCCGAATGTACCAAGGTACGATGAACAGCTAGAATCAACGTAAACCCTTTGAGTCGCCCGTAGCTCAGCTGGATAGAGCAACGGACTTCTAATCCGTAGGTCGCAGGTTCGAATCCTGCCGGGCGTGCTTGGTCACTGTCGCTGGACTCGACCTTTTGATTGCGAGTGTTGCGGCCGGCACTCGCCGAGCCACGATTCGATTTTCCTGGGTGCCACTGGCACTGCCAGTGCTCTTTTGAAACACCAGCGGCCTTTGCCTCTTTCTCCAAGCCTGTACCAGCTTGCAGCAAACTTATCCCGTAGCAACATGTCTTTGTTGCTTTTGTGCCAAGTCCAACGTTAGCGTCGAACCCGCAATTTATTTGCACGCAGCTCCGTCCAATGGTTGTCCCCCCCTCTCCCCCTCTCTCTACCTCCCCCTCTCATCTGCGAAAATCTGCGGACAAAAACAAAATCGCCAGTGGCCAAAAATCGTTGCGGAAATGCTTTCGCTTTTATGCTACTCTGCCCAACGATCCAATAAACATACGCGATCCGTTCGCACGCAGCGCCTTCCAAAGGCTGCGTTCCGCTCTTTGAAAACTTAGCAACAAACGCCTCAGCTATCGGCGCCACCCAGCCTTCAGCCAGCGCCTCAAACTGCGCGCTGACCGTATCCGATCGTCATTCGACATTCGGATTTCGTCATTCGCCGCCGCCCGTTCGCAATATCGCGCACTCGGCGCGCCCGCGGATACAAAATTCACCCAGTTTTGTTCCCCGCCGCGCACGCAGGCGCTGTATTTCCCGAGGTTTCCGCGCCGCACGCCTGCCAGAGTAAGCGAATTTTGTATTAAAAAATCGTGTTCGCGCCCCGGTACAATAATCGCCAGTCAGCCGCATCCGCCGGCACCCCATCCAGCCGGTCATGCCTAATCACTGCCGTTGGCCGCGGTCGGTCGATTGCGAGTTTTGTAACGGGTGCTCGATCAGCCACGATTCCATTTCGCGGCCCAACTCCGGTTGACCAATCGCGTTAGCCGCTGCGATGCCGCGGCGGGCCGCAGCAATCGCATCGGCGGCCTGATTCAGCGACGAGTACGCATACATCAAATTTCCGTAAGCGGCAACGTTGTTGGGCTGGAATTCAACAGTCTTGCGAAACTCTTCCACCGCTTGCGGCAGTTGATGCAAGTTCTGAAGGACCAAGCCGAGATTGAAGTGCGCATCCGCGAAGTCGGGCTGTAGTCCGATCGCCGCATGGTACTGTTCGATCGCGTGGGGCACGTCGCCCAGGTCGCGATACGTGTTGGCCATGTTGAAATGAGGCATCGCAACTTTCGGAGCGATCCGAATCGCGGCTTGGTAATGGTCGATTGCTTCTTGCGGCCGCTTCATTTCGACCAGAGCGTTTCCCCAGTCGGTCTCTGCATCGTGCAAATCGGGTCGAATCGCAAGTGCTCGTTTGTAGGAATCGATTGCCTGTTCTGGCTGATGGACGCGCCGTAGGTGATTGCCGAGGTTGTGTAGCGCTTCGGCGTATTCGGGTCGGATTCGAAGGGCTTCGCGAATAAGTGGCTCGGCTTCAGAATCGCGATTGTGTGCCGCTAAGTAAGCGCCAAGATTGTTGTAGGCGAACCAGCAATCCGGATTCCGGCGGATCGTGGTTTGGTACAGTTTCACCAGATCGGCGTAGGTGGCACTTTGTTGAGCGGTCAGCGAAATCAACACAAAGATAAGCAAAGCGCTCGCACTTCGGCCAATCCACGTTCGACCAGGCCAAAGACGATTCACGACGACCGTGGCGCCGCCAGCGAATAGGACGATCAAGCCCAGACCGGCAAGGTATTGAAAATGGTCGGCGACGAACGAGTAGATGAACGGAAACACGTTTAAAAAACCCAGGACCGGGAAAATCGTGCCGACGAAAAAAAGCCACGCCGCGAGCGGAGCACGAGATCGGTCACGCATCGCCCAAAGAACCGCAGTCGTTGCCAGCGCCGCGATAGGAAACAGCCACTGCCACCAGATCGCAGGATCGGGACTCCACCGCGGATAGCTAAAAATTAAGTTCGTAGGCCACAGGAGTTTGCCAACGTAGAACCAGATCGCTCGGCCGGCAACGAGACCACGCTGCATGAACGTCATTTCGAACAACGTGCCTTGCGCCCCGATCAGCTTGCGTTCGACCCAGGCCGTAAAGAGCCCGGCCGCTGCGCCGAGGACGAACATCGGAACGAGCGGCAGGATATTGCGACGCCATGAAAGCGTGCCGCGTTGCCACCAAAAAATGACGAGCAACGCTGCCGGCAGCGTGGCCGTGACGGTTTTAGTAAGCAGCCCCAAGACGAATAACAGCAATGCAAATCCATAGTAGCTTGGTCGTCGCGAGGCATCGAACTCGAGATAGACGCGGAGCGCAGCCAAGTAAAAAATCGCCGAGAGAGTGTTCTTTTGTTCGCTGATCCAGGCCACCGATTCGACTTCGATCGGATGCACGGCAAAAATCGCCGCGGCAAGCAAGGCCCCGGGAATTTTCAACCGCAGTAAAATGGAATAGAGCAAGCATACAGCCGCCGCATGTTGCAAGGCATTAACAAGATGATAGCCAAACGTATTACCGCCCCACAGCTTGTATTCCAGCCAAAAGGCGCTGTGCAACAGCGGGTAATATTGCTGAGTGGCTCCGACGTCGAACCAAATTCGGTAGAGGCCAGCGAGCGATCGCAGCTCCGGCTTCGTGATGTGGGCTTCATCGTCCCATAGCAGGCCGCCGTGGAATGAGGGACTGTATGCCAAGACAACCAGAGCGACGAGCAAACCAATCGCCAAAGCGCCGCGATAACGATTCCAAAAGGGCGCGCTTCCGCGAGCGGCGGTTAGGGGGTTTGCTGGACGAATTCCAGCTGGCGTTGAAACTTTTCGCGGGCTGCGGTTGGGCATGAGAGCAGTGTAACTAAAAACTGGCCGAAAGCTGCGCCAACTGGCGGTGATCAAATGCTAAGCATCGACTGTTCGCGCCGCACGTGATTCGTGTTCCGATACAATTGTAATTAACTGAAGCGGATCGATTTATAAACGTGGCTTCGTGAAAGGCTCGGTCGTATGAAAAAGCCGCAACATATCTTCGCCAAATTCGCGAAAAAAGTCGGGCAATGGACTGGGCATCCAATCTCGTTCGTGCTCGCGACCGCGATAATAATCGTCTGGGCGATTACAGGGCCGATCTTCAGATACAGTGACACTTGGCAATTGGTCATCAACACGGGAACGACGATCGTTACATTTTTAATGGTGTTCTTGATTCAGAACTCACAGAATCGGGACACCGGAGCGATCCAAACAAAACTCGACGAGCTGATTCGCGCGATCGAAGGAGCCCACAATGCACTGTTGGATTTAGAAGAGCTCGATGAAGGAGAGATCGAGCATATTCGACGGGACTATCGCAAACTTGCCGAGAAGGCTCGGGATTCGATCAAGCTTGGGATGAAGGACACGGCGTGCGACGAGGTCGACGTTTCCACAGACACGGAAAAAGACAAAGAATCGTCGTCACGTTTCCGCTGGCGTAAGCGGAGGAAGTAGGCAGTTAGGTCGCGATTTCGGGCGGGCCGGCGAGGATTTTGCGGGCGTCTTGCAGGAGTGCGGCGATCGCGTCGAAGCGACCGGCAGCCAAGAATTCGCGAGGGGCCAGCCAGGACCCGCCGCAGGCGACGACGTTTTTGAGTAGCAGATAGTCCGGCAGAAGCTCGGGCGTGATTCCGCCGGTGGGAATGAAGCGGGCGTCGTGGTATGGGCCCGCGAACGCCTTTAGTGCAGCGACGCCGCCCATCGTTTCTGCAGGGAAGAATTTCAGGGCGGCCGCACCTAGAGACGTGGCGAGCTCGATTTCGCTGGGGGTTGCAACGCCGGGCACCATCGGAAGGCCGAGCTTGACGACGTGCTCGACGACCCGCGGGTTCGTGCCGGGGGCGACGATGAACCGAGCGCCGGCATCAATGGCGCGATCGGCCTGGTCAGTTGTTAGAATCGTGCCGGCGCCGACCAGAACATCACCGCGGTTGGCAAGCGCGCGAATGGCTTGTTCGGCGGCCGATGTGCGGAACGTAACTTCAGCGACAGGTAGTCCGCCGGCGGCGAGCGTTTCGCCAAATGCGGTGGCGTGATCGGCGATATCGATCACGACCATCGGGATCAGGCGGAACTTAGCGAGTTGTTCGAGGACATTGGTCATACGCGATCGATTGTACCACTCACAAACGGCGTAGTGTGAGGCCGCCGTCGATGTTCAGCACATTGCCGGTGGCGTAGGAAAGATCTCCGCGGGCGAGCATCGCGACGGCGCGGCCGACATCGGCGGGTTCGCCCCAGCGATTTTCGACCGTGAGGCCGTTTGCGATGAGGCGATCGTACTTTTCGGCGACGGCGGCGCTCATATCGGTGTGGATAATCCCGGGACGGATTTCGTAGACAGCGATCGCATGCTCGGCCAAACGGTGGGCCCAGAGTTGCGTTGCCATCGCGATGCCGGCTTTGCTGATGCAGTAGTCGCCGCGGTTGATCGAGGCTTCGGTAGCGCTCACCGATGAGATGTTGACGATAACGCCGCGATAATTCGCATCGGATTTCTGCTGGTCGATCATCCAGCGTGCGGCAAGTTGAGTGAGGAAATAGGGACCTTTCAGGTTGATGCCAAGGACGCGATCGAAGCTCTCTTCGGTCGCATCGAGAATGTCGGCGCGAGGTGAAGGCGCGACGCCGGCGTTGTTGACGAGGACATCGAGCCGGCCGAAGCGATTGCGGATGCCTGATATGATTGCTTGGCGGTCGGCATCAATGTCGACATTGCCCGGGAAGTATTCGGCAGTGACGTTACGTTTGCGCAAGGCTGCTAGAATTGGTGCGACTTCCTCGTGCGGTCGCACGCCATTGATGGCGAGCGCGAATCCGCTGTCGGCGAGCGCTTCGGCGATGCCGAGGCCGATGCCGCGACTACCGCCAGTGATTAGGGCGACGCGTTCGGGTAGGTTCGGCATATTATTAACCACGACGGCACGAAGGACACGAAGGAAGAATGTGAGAGAGTTATCTTACGACGGTGTCTACTTAGGTACTGCGTCAACCGGGCCAAAAAATGTGTGATACGGTTCGTTGTTTGCTAATCGTTGTACGTACAGTGCTAACTCGCGGGTATGGTAATCGCCCCACATGCTCGATTCGCCGCACGGGATTTTACGACCTGGCGGAATGTAGTCCCAGCCTTTCGGACGATGGTAGATGGAGTGAAGTATAAGGCCTTGGTGGTCGGGGTTGAGCGATAGGTAGGGCTCGTCGAGCAAAGTCTTGAGGATGGTGAGGCCCGCCTGTGTGTACCGACTGGCGGTTTCGCTTTCGCCATGTTGATTATTTAAATAATTGCCGAGTCTCAACAATCCCTGACAAGCGATTGCTGCGGCGGAGCTGTCGACGGGCTCGAAGTCGTTGAAGGGGTCGGCCGGGCGATCGCGGTAATTGCCGAGGTGTGCGAGACCGGGTGCGCCGGTGTCCCAGTAGGGGATGCCGCACGTTGGTGTTTCGCGGATGTAAAAATCGCATGTCGCACGCGCTGCAGCGAGAAAGTTCGTTGTGACGTCGTCAGGGCTGCCGATGTCGCTAAACTCGGGGGCGTCGCGGGTCGTCAACCACTCTAATAATTCGGCATAGCCGAGCATCGTCCAGGCCAGGCCGCGGGTCCATGTGGAGAACGCCGAATAACCCTGTTGCGAGCTGGGGGTGCGGTATTCGCCAGTGTTCGTATTGAATAAGCTTTCGTGGGCGGTGCGGCCGGGTACATCGTACGCGTCGCGCGCTTCGCCGAAATAGACGTTGTAGCGAGCCGTGTTCGTCGCATGTTCGATGAGTCGGCGAAGCAAGTCGATGCGGACGTCATTCTCCCCGCAAAGAGCGTGACCGAGTTGGTGGGAGAGCGCCAGCGAGCGGCAAGAGCGAATCGTGTCGACGAACAGCGACTGCGGGCCGTTGAAGGAATAGATGTAGCCAGAACCGTCGGAGGTTTTTGCCCAGCGGGCGGCTTGCACCGCTCCGCTCGCTTTGAGGGCTAACTCGTAGAAACTGCGTTCCCACTTGTTCTCGGGAATGCGACCTTCGTTCATTAGCCGCCAGAGATTGCCGTAGGTGCTGACGTTGTTGAAGCCGTGATCGTGGACGCCGGTGTGGGTGACATGCGAAGCCATGCGGTCGACCGTGCGGTCGCGACCAAGCTGCAAGAATTGGTCGTCCCGCGTGGCGTCGAATTGTAAGAGCGCGGAACCGAATTGAAAGCCTTGCGTCCACTCGGTCCAACCCTGCGCAGTGTAGCGGCCGGCTTTGGTGAATACGGGCGCGGGGCCGTTAGGCGTGGATGTGCGCTCGATTGCGGCGATGCAGTCCGCTGACCGCGTCCAGAAACGCTTAAGCTGTGGCAGAAAATCGGCCGGCGTGAGAGTTTTATCGAGCTTGATCACAAATCGCTGTTATATGGAATTCAATTTAACCACGGAGACACGGAGGGCACGGAGAGGAAAAAAAGAAAGGAGCACTAATTAGCACTAATTATTGTAAATCAAAAAAGCTTCAGATCAGAAGAAGGCTGAGATTTTTCATGTGAATATTAGCGTTGATTAGTGTTCACCAGGTATTCTCCGTGCCCTCCGAGTCTCCGTGGTAAAAATAATTAGCGTTTGATGCGGGCCGAGCCGCCGCCGGCGACGTGGAGTAGTTCTTCCAGTGTGATTTGGCTACTGTCGCCGCGAGTGCTCATGAGCAGCGCTCCGTGAGCCACGCCCAGATTGACACACTGTTGCGGCGTCTGGCCGGTGAGGAAACCAAACGTGAAACCGGAGGCAAACCCATCGCCACCGCCAACGCGGTCTTCGATTTCGAGATCGGGGTAGGACGGGCCGTCGTAGAACGTTCCGTCGTGCCACATGATGGCGGACCAATCGTTGACGAGGGCGGTTTTAACGCCGCGCAGCGTGGTGCCGACGACTTTGATATTCGGATAGTCTTTGACGACGCGGTTGACCATCGACTTGAACGCGGAAGTGTCGAGCTTGCCTTTCTCGACGTCGACGCCTTCTACGTCGTAGCCGAGCACTTTTTGGAAATCCTCTTCGTTGCCGATGAGGCAATCGATGTATGGAACCAGCGGCTTGGTGGTTTTGATCGCTTCTTCGCTCGACCAGAGTTTGGAGCGAAAGTTAAGGTCGTAGCTGACAATCGTGCCCGATTCGTGGGCTGCTTTGACGGCTTCGGCGACAAGCTTGCGAGTGTGTTCCGAGAGTGCCGCGAAGATGCCGCCGGTGTGGAGCCAGCGCACGCCCTGCTCTGCGAAGAGTTTCTTCCAATCGACGTCGCCGGGTTTCATGCCGGCCGATGCTGAATGACCACGATCGTAGAGCGTGACAGAACCTCGCTTCGAGTGGCCGACTTCGGTGAAGTTGAGGCCGATGCGATCGACTTTGCCGACGCCATCGTACTTGCGAGTGACGGCGTGGGAAATATCCATGCCGACGGCGCGGGCGTGATTGGCGACGATGCGGCCCATGGGCGACGTATTGAGGCCGCCGATCCAGCCGGTCCGCAATCCGAGTCGGGACAGTGCGTAGGCCACGTTGTACTCGCCGCCGCCGACCCAGACTTCGAGCGACGGGGCGAACTCGATGCGGCCATGGTCGGGGGGCGAGAGCCGAATCATGCATTCGCCGAGCGCCACGAGATCAAACGCGCACTTCTCCGCCGGTTTCACCTGCCAACCCATTTCGCCTTGCTCCTAGTCTTTTTTTGGCGTCTGAACTGTCTCCGTTATAGCGGGCGAAACTGCTCGATTCTATGAGTCGTGCGACAACGTTTGCGCGGTGGTCGGGCCTAAAAAAGGTCGACGCCGGCGAGAAATACCGCAATAAAAAGTTGTTTAGGGGGTACGGTTGCGTACAAAAGATTACTATAATTGTCGTTGTAATTACGCAGCCAGAGTTGGGCGCTTTGGTTCCGCGTAAGTTGCACGAAGATCCTTCGCCGAAGTTCGAGGACCGACCTCGCCGATCGATTTTGCCACTTCAGTGTTGGGCAAGGCGATGTTCGAGCTCGGATGCGGGGTTTTTTGGGGGCAAATGCTATGAAATGGCGCAGACCGATTCAACGGTTCGTGTTGCCGCCACTCGAGCGTGCGATCATTCGTCAGCATAAGCGGCGGCGTTTTCTGTTCTTGTCGGATACGACGCTGCGCGATGGCGAGCAAATGCCGGGTGTTCGACTGAACGCCGATGAAAAGTTGCAAATCGCGACGGCGCTGGCACGAGCCGGCATTCACTCGATCGACGCTGGTTTTCCTGCCGCCTCCCGGGAGGAGATTACCTCGATCCGTCGAATCGCGGAAAACGTCCGCGGACCGGTAATCAACGGCCATTGCCGAACGCTTAAGGCGGACATCGATGCGGCGGTCGAAGCATTGGCCGGATTATCGATATTCAAGCGCGCGATCACGTTGTTCGTCGGCATCAGCCCGACCCACCGTGAGCAAAAGCATCACAAGTCGAAGGCCGAAATCGTGAAGATGACGGTCGATGCGATTCAGTACGCAAAACGGCATTTCAGAATCGTGACTTTTGGGCCGGAAGACGCTTCCCGCACCGAGCCGGAATTTCTTTACGAAATTTACAACGAAGCGATCATGGCGGGTGCAACAACATGCGGCTTCGCGGACACCGTTGGCTACCTTACGCCGCGTAAAGCCGCTGATTGGATTAAAGGAATACAAGACAACGTTCGGAGCATTGATCAGGCGTTGCTGGCCGTTCACTTTCACAATGACTTGGGAATGGCGACGGCCAATGCGATGGCTTGCATCGCCGAAGGTGTGAACATCGTCCAGGGGACGATCAATGGCCTGGGAGAAAGAGCTGGCAACACGCCGCTCGAAGAAGTGATCATGACGCTGAAGGTGCATCCGGATGAGTATCCGGTAAAATGTCGGGCGAAGGCTGGCGAACTCTATGAGCTCAGCCGGCTTGTGGCGCATCTAACGGGCGTCGAGCCGGCAGTGACCAAGGCCGTGATCGGTAAAAACATTTTTCGGAGCGAGGCGGGCGTTCATCAGGATGGCTTGCTGAAAGACGCGCGCGTTTATCTGCCTTTTTTGCCGGATCAAGTTGGCGCGCCCGATTTGAAACTTGTTTTAGGAAAACATAGTGGTCGCCGGGCGGTGGCTCACTGTGCAGCGGGGGCTGGCGTGGCGCTCAGCGACGAGCAAAGTGCCCGCGTGTTGGAACACCTCAAAAAATCGCCGCGGCGACGCAGTTATGAGTCGGCAGACGAGATTCGCGGTCTGCTGCTAGAGGTGTTTCCCAACGGAGTTTCGAGCGTGGCGGAACAGGACGAAAACGAACCGCAACTTGCTGCTGAAGACTGGGCAGCGAGTGCATCCGGTGGGCCGAAACCGAGATGAGCGGCATTGCGGGAATCGTTTCTAGCCGGCCCGTGCCAGCAGACGTGGTGCGCAAAATGTCCGCTGCGCAGGCACATCGGGGGACAAACGAAGTCATCGTTGAGTTGCCCGGCATCGCACTGGCGGTTCGATCGCATGCCGCCGTGACTTCTGCAGATGTGGTGCAAGGAGATTCCGGCCGCCGAGTTTTGGCCTTCATGGATGGCGCGTTGTACAACGCGCCTGCCCGATCAAATGAAATCGGTTCTTCGTCTGAAGTTGCCGCGAATGCGAAACATCTTGCCGCACAATGGCGAGAGCGCGGCCTCGATCTGCTGCAACATCTGCGCGGCCAGTTCGCAGTTGTGGTTTGGGACGAGGCCGAGCATCATCTGCTCCTAGGCCGCGATCACTTTGGTGTCGCCCCCCTGCACTGGTCGCGGCAAGGCGATTGCCTGTTGTTCGCTTCGGAAATCAAAGCTCTGTTGGCGTCTGGTCTGATTGATAAGCAGGTTGACTTGCGAGGGATCAATCACGTTTGGACGTTCTTCGGCGTTCCGGGGCCAACCACGTGCTTTAAGAATATCTCTGCCCTGCCGCCGGGTTGGTTGTTGGAAAGCTTTCTGGAGTCAAGCGGAAAAATCGGGGAGGTTCGATCGCGCCCGTACTGGCGCATGGATTTTCCGGCTGCAGACAACGAAGAGAATGGGCGTGGTGAAGATCAGCTCGTCGAGGAGTACAGCGCAATCATGCAGCGCTCCGTGGGGCGGCGACTTGCGGCGCATCCTTCGATCGCGATGTATTCCAGCGGCGGTCTCGATTCGAGCATGCTGCTCTCGATGGGGTCAAAGTGCCGCGAGACGCCGATCGACACGTATACGTTTAATATTCGCCATCCCGATCTTGATGAAAGTGCGCTTGCCACGGCAGTTGGCCAGTACACTGGAAGCCGTCAGACAGTAGTCGATCTTTCAGGTCGAAATCTGCTCGATGCATTTCCACGCGTCGTGCGCGCTGCGGAAAGCCCAGTGATCGATGTGTCGGCTTCGGCACTGTTTCAGTTGGCAGAGCGGGCGCACCAGAATGGCCATTCGGCCGTCATCACCGGCGAGGGGGCGGATGAACTGCAGGCAGGTTACCCGTGGTTTCGCATTCGCGAGCGATTGAATCGTCTCGATCGGTTCACGAAATTACCATTGAGTGGCCGCGGCTTTCAAAGCTATTTGCGATTCATCCAAGGTTCGCGGCTGCCATGGTCGTTCGTTCAGCGCAGCGAAGAAATAATCGGCCGCGGCAACGCATGGCTGCTCGCTTATGCACTAATGGCGTCGGCCAAGTGGCGGTTTTTCAGTCGAGATACGATCGCGACGCTGGGTGAGCACGTGCCGTTCGACGATCTATTGCTGGATCGCGATGGTCTGCGTCGCTGGAATCCTCTCAACCGCTCGATCTATCTTGGGACGCGTATTCATCTACCGGGATTGCATTTAAACGCGCGAGGCGATCGCGCGGCCGGGCAGAATGGCGTTGAAACGCGCTACCCGTTTTTGGATCGCGAAGTATTTGATTTTTTAGCGCCTCTCGCGCCACGTTGGAAAATCCGAGGACTGACGGACAAATACTTGCAAAGGCAATTGGCCAAACGATGGCTCCCGGACACGGTGACCTCGGGGAGGAAAAGTTTGCTTCATGCGCCTTTAGATGCGCTACACCGAGCCGAGCGTCCAGCGTGGGCGGAGCAACTGCTGTCTGAAGAGACGCTTCGTAAGACCCCCTATTTCGACGCACAATCGGTACGGCGTTGGATGGCGATTTTCCCGACGATGCGTCACGGTTTTCGTCGCCTGTTTGTTGAAATGGGTCTCGTCGGCGTGCTGACGACTCAGTTGTGGCACCATTTGTATATCGACTCGAGTTTGGCGGATTTGGACTAGCTTGCGCGGACCTGGTTTTGGCAGAAGCTTCAGCGGGCGACGCGGTCAGGAATTCTATTCAGGTTCTTCCGCCAGAGGCAGAAGCGCAGGGGTGCTGCGGCTTGGCAATCCCGCGTTCGTTCGACTACAATACTCGGACCAATTTCGAGATTTACCATCGGTCGCAATGGAAAGGCGGAGAAGGCCTATCTAGCGGCAGATTGATTCGCCGGAGTGGCGGAATTGGCAGACGCGCTGGACTCAAAATCCAGTGACCGCAAGGTCGTGGAGGTTCAAGAGCTGCTAGCCGCACCGCAAAAAGTGCCGTGTTTCTAGGGTTGTTTCTGCATTCTACACGGCGCAATTCTAGCGCCTAGTGTGGCCGTTTCGCGCCGCTTTGCGGACAAACGCGGACAAGTATCACGCGCTGGATCAAGTATCCAGAGACGCCGGGGAGTAGCGGTGTAGTCCGTAGCAGAGAATGAAAACCGACTAGGGGTCTGCTTGGTGAATCCGCGACAGCGGATCATAGCGATTGGTCGTTCACGACCCATAGGCATTGAAAGCGATGCTCATAAACACCACCATCGCGGCTACGGAAATCACGACCGCAGCAAAGACCGCAAGAAACCATTTGGTCGCCACGCTACCGCCGGGAAATGCGGATGCAATGGCCCATGCGTTAAAAACTACTAAGGGAAACCAGAGTATCGTAAAACAGTTTTGGGATGATGCGTGGTCGCCGCTGGTCATACCCTTGCCGTAGAAGTAAACGCTGGTTACGACGTACGCAATCGTGACCAGTGAAATAAGCACGAACGTACGCATTTTCCTAGGCATGTACTGTGGCCCTCCATTGGACAGTGTATCGCATCAGACTCGCAATTAATTCCTAGCGGCAAAGATAATTCCGCCAAGTGCTAATGCGATAACTGTAATAACAATCAGCAAATCCCGAATGCTAAATCTCCAATTATTCTGCTTCCACTTAGGTATGTCGCGTGCTGCAATAGAAAAAATAAAAGTGATGCCAGAGATCAACAGCAAACAAACCGCCGCCATTGCAAAACTCATCCAATAAATATTCTGTGAACCGAAACTTGCAACGGCAATGAGAGATAAAAACGAGAGCCAAAATCCCCGAATGGACCAACGAAAGGTTTTGCTGCGTTCCTTGCGGCTAAAATCATCTCCCGTTAAGCCAAGGTAGAAGGCGAGAGCCAAGGTTTTCAACGTGTCTTTTAATTCCTTTTTGTTTACTTGCCCGCCCACTTCATGTTCATTTACGTTTGCGCGAAGTAGTTGTTGAAAGTCGGTAATCTGATTTGGATTCACGAAAGCATCAACGGGAATCCAGCGAATGAATTTGGGTCCGCTGAATAATAGAATGCCGTCGTCGAAGTGGACAACCTTTGTAAAAGTCGACCAATCAAAGTGGCTGTCTGATTCTCCCGTCGATTCCAGAAGTCCAGTTTCGTCAAACCTTTGAACAACTTCTTTGTTACAAAATGGCAATTTGTGAAATGATGCGCCGTGCGAACCAATCAGCAAGGTACGGTGCGGCAAGCAAAAGTATAACGCAAATAATTGTGAGTAACCCTGCCAGCGAATGCTTCCATGCAATCCGACAGTTACAAGGAACACACCCAAAATGACCACCATCGACGCGAACAGACGAGATAGCTTGTACTGTCGCCGAAGGTGGTGAATCGCATCAACGTATTTGTCGGGTGTAAATGTGAAGGATACGTCGATCATTAACTGACCCTGCCAGTTTGCGGAATGTTATACCGCCGCACGCTGGATGATAATGGTAGCATTCTTGGACGCGGTGTTGTATTCCTAGAATTCCAGTTCATCGGGTCCGCCCCACGCTTCCAATAAAAGTAGCTGGCGTTCATCGTCGGTAGCCCGTTCCACGTAATCCAAAATCCGTTGTACTGAAGTGACGGGCTTTCGCTCATTGGCTGCGGTCTGCTTTTGCGTACTAGGCGTTTCGATCATGCACCCATCAATCCATTCGAGAACGCCAAAGTTGTAGTGCAAGTCATGCAACTGAATGTCTTCGTACTTCAGCTTGCGACGCGGCTTCTTAGCTTTCGGTTGATACGCTTCAGGATTCTTTTCAAACAGTTTTATTTCTGTTTCAGGAATGCCCTTCGTCGCCCTCGCAAGTTTGGCAATCTGTTGCGGTGTTAGATTATCCAGCGTGGCGGGTTTCTTGTCTTCATACTCTACAAACTTGTCGCTTTCTGTCCGCGCAAATTGACTTACCTTTTTTATTCGGCGTCGTATCTTCTTAACCGCGTCTTTACAAGCGTTCCCAATTGCTTCAGTCGTGTAGGCTTTTAGCTCGTCTTCAGTCTTGTCTTCAGGCCATTTATCAACACACTTTTCAATCGCTCTGTCAGCAGCGGTTCGGAATTCGTCAATTACTTCGTCACTGTAGCCATGCAAACGCGGATTGTCCCTGAGAACTGTCAACGCAAGTGACAGCGGATAACCTTCCGTATCGCAGTAAATTTTCCAGAAAGTAATTACTTGCTTGTCATTCATGGGAACACACTGAAGGGAGTTTAGCAGTGGTTGGCGAATAGCGAATAGAGTTGACGAGGGCTACTAGAAGCCACGCGCCAACCACTGCTAAGCCCTCGTCAAAGGACATAAGACAATTCTGATTGCCGTCCCTGTTGGTTCAAATTCATGTTGCAAAAGTTCAACGGCCAGTTGCTCGGATGCACCGAATTCCAAGGTGTCTGGAATCGTCCAGGTAGCTCGGATCGCTTCTGGGGGCATTCTGTGGCTGCCATTCTGGCAAAAGCGCCCATTGGCACCGTGGTTGCTATTAGTGGCCGGTATTCGCCTTTGTAGCTCAGCGGACAGAGCGAGAGACTCTAATCTCTAGGCCGGTGGTTCAAATCCATCCAAAGGCGCTTAACGCGAGCGGTCTGACCCACCGCAATAGCCCCGCCGGACCTAACCCAATCCGCGCGGGGTTTTTTTTATGCGCGGCGGATGAACTGGCAGGCGGCGACCACTGCATAAGTGAGCCCCAAAGCAAAATCGTCCCCACTCCGCTTTTGGTATTCGATTCGCTTTACGCCGTTTCTCTCCGCAATTTCGCCGTGAACTTTTCGCAGTGACTTACGGAACGCTTCTGGCATGTCGTAGGGCAGTTCAAGATTGCGGTTCTTAATCAGCGACACCACCAGGCCGACAGCGTAAGCGCGGTCAACCGTAACGCCGTGGTCCCCAAATTCGCTTTGGCTTTCGACCACTGCCTTACCGGCCATCGCTGAATCGAAACGACAGAGATACAGCGGCGAACCACGCCACTTGCCACGCTGCGGACCATTGCGGCCAATTGCCAGACGGCACCGCCTGTCTTGGTCGGGATTGAGGTCAACAACACTGGTTTCAATTTGGAAGTTGAACCAAAGGTTGTAGCGACCACCCTTGCCGAATGCCTGTTCCCACTTCGTCATGTTTGCATCCGGCGGAACTTCAAAGATTCCAACCACACGTCCTAAGTAGTTATGAATGTCGGTTTCTGATTGGTGTACAGGATCAAAGTCCGGTTTCAAACGCCACTCAACCGCCACGTAATTCAACGGCCCGCCTTGATCGCAACCGTCTGTGTGAAACCGCCACTGGCCTTCCGTCGCTGGATAAGCGCCGTAAGAACAAGCATGCTTACCAATCGCGTTTTGAATGTCGTCTTCGCTTAGGTCTAATTCGTTGGCGTGGTACGGTAGCCCTAGCGTCGAATTCCAAAACTCACGTAACAAGGGGTCATGGCCAATTGCGTCATTCCACTTGCGAGCTACTTCCGCCGCCGTCACGGTACGCTCAATAGCTGTGGCAGCCAAACAGAGCGAACACGCGGGTTGGCATTTAGGTTAAGTGGGCGAAGCTCGCCGGTAGCAAGCAGCTTTCGCTTGTCGTGCTCCGGCCACTTGGCGCTACAATGTTTGCACTTCAGGTGCGATTGCTCGCCGTCCAGTACGAATGACTCCGGCCACGTAACGTAATCCCATTCTTTGCACGTCGCGCACTGAAGAAACAAAACTTCCTGAGTATGCAAACGATAGT
Source organism: uncultured Planctomycetota bacterium (assembly GCA_963733705.1). GTDB lineage: Bacteria > Planctomycetota > Planctomycetia > Pirellulales > Lacipirellulaceae > JABDGM01. The sequence goes on from CAVTEJ010000008.1 coordinate 119,520, forward strand.
GCCGGTGTATGCCTTCGTTCTCCAGTGTCGCCGTGGACATTGCCAGAAAGAACTTTTGCGTTGAACCTGAAGTTCGTTCTTTGGCCAAACTGAGCGCAGCGGCGCGTAGCTTCGTCCACTTCGTCGAATACGACTACCGAAGCCGGGTTGCTTTTCAGGTGTAGGGGCTTGAACGCGCTTTTGAATAGGATCGAATGAGTACCAAACGTCACGGCTTCGCCGCGTATCTGAACCAACTTGGCAATCGCCGGATTGATCTTCAGAAAGTTTTTGAACCGCAAGCGAAGAAATTGCGTGACAGCTTCATTAGTCGGCAGAACGTAAATTACCTTCAGGTTCAACACTATCAGACAAAAAAGACAGAACGCCATTGCCCCTGAAGATACGCCGGTCTGCGCCCCTTCATTACATAGCATTCGTCGCATTCATCAAACGAGCCGTCAAACAGCATCGGTATCCAAGGGAAGTCTTCAAACGTCATCGGCACTATCTTGCCGTCACCATTTTCAATGAACAGCTTGCCCGTCGCCCATTCCGAGAATCGGCGGTAGGTTGAAGCAACTAGAACTTCCTTGGCTCTGCATTCAGGCAGTACGTCTGCGATTAGACTTACTTGCTGAAGCCAATCGTCAGACTGAGCCATAGCAGTTCGTACTATTCGGTCCAACGCTTCCTGTTGAATCCGATCAGCATGTTCCGGCTTTAGATAGATTCCATTGGACGAACACAGCTTGAATAGCGTAATCTCGCCGCGCTTCAGCAGCCCCGGTAATGCGTTTGACTTCCTTCAGGTCTTTTTCTTTTGACTGTTGCTTTAAGCGATTTACGAAGCGTTGCAAGTTCTTTTTGTTGTGTTTCTGCTTCGTCGAAATGAGGCGGTTCAAGTTTGTCTATGGCACCCTGAGAAGATTCGCCAGA
>CAVTEJ010000009.1:0-36530 GCA_963733705.1 uncultured Planctomycetota bacterium
ATGTAACTTAAAAAAAGGCCGCATCGGAACTCGTCCGAGCGGCCTTTCTCATTACCGTAGCAATTCCCTGTTTCCTTGGTTTTTCAGCACAAATCGGCAAGGTTTATTTTGCCCATGGTCGGCCGTTGCGTCGCCGAACGTATGTCACCAAACCTAACGCTAAGGACTCATCGGATTTTGGCTTTCCGCGTCAGAGATTCTCGGGTTCGATCGCCCGCGGTCGAACCTTGGGCTTTGACGTGGAACGCCGTAGGCGTTCGGGCTTCGGGCGCGACGGAAATTTCGATCCGCAATTGGATTGGGCCGAGGAGCAAAGGTGTTAGTTTCGATGTTCGCCCCTTTCGGGAATTCACCGCGCAAACGAATGCGTTCCGGTGGCTAACGGCGTCGGCTAAGTTATGTCGCTCCTCTCGGGGCATTAGGGCGGCGCGGTTGGAGTTTTACGGACGACGCGGGTGCAAGGCTTCGATTGGAAGAGAAATCGCCGCGGCGAGGGGCACGCGGCGCGGCGTTTGGGTCGGTCGATCGCCCCTTCCTTTCGCTTCGCGAGCCTCTACCGCACTCCGCTCGGGCGATTTCGGTCGCTCGTGCTCGTTTGGTCCCATCCCCGTCGAAGGGGAGGGAGACGAACGAGAAATCGCTTGGCGTCGAACCCGCGCGCAACATAATTCGGGCTGTGTTCGATGTCGTCTTTTCGGGGTTTAGCTGCACGTGACGAATGCGAACCGGTGGCTTCCGCCATCGGCTAGATTATGTCGTCCGAGCCGTGTGGCTTTTGGGCGGCGTGGTTTCGGTTGCGCACCATGCTGATCGCCGCCACACTATTGTGGCCGCATTGATGGGAGCCATCGTTTATTGAAATGGGCTTGGAATGCACTAATTGGCGCGACGCTGGTTGTGAATAGAACTGGTCGCTGAAGCGACCAATCCGAAGTGGGGTGGAGATTGGGATTTGGGTTGTAACTAATTTGGGGGGCATTACAATCTAGGTTGTCTTTTCAACTATTCGGGTGCTCGTTGGGGGGATTCGCTAGTGAACGCGCAATATCTTGTTGGGAAGTCGCTTCGAGTGGGGATGCGAGTCGCGGCGATTGCTCTGCTATTGCTGACGACGGCTGCGAATGAATCGGCGGGGGCGACGCCGAGTATTCTGTGGAATCAACAATTTGGCACGCCGAGCAAGGATTCCGGTTCAGGCATCTCATTGGACGGCTTGGGAAGTGTTTATGTGACGGGGATAACTTCTGGTGATCTCGGTGGCCCGAATGCGGGTTCCGAGGATTCTTTTGTCCGGAAGTACGATACGAACGGCAACGCGCTGTGGACTCGGCAGGTGGGATCGGCCGCTGTAGACGACAGCCTGGCTGTCTCGGCAGATAAACTCGGCAACGTTTTCTTTACGGGAGTCACGTACGGAGCTCTGAGTGGTGTGAGCGCGGGCAGCTCCGACGCGTTTGTCGGCAAATATGATTCGGCGGGCAGTCTGCAATGGCTGCATCAATTTGGTTCCGCGAATATCGACGCTGGGTTGGATCTTTCTGCCGATGGGGAAGGAAATGTTTATGTCGGGGGCGAAATCAACACCGATCCGAATTTTCCCTACCCGAGTGATGCGTTCTTGACGAAGTACGATAGCGCGGGCAGCGTGGTGTGGACTCGCACTCTCGCATCGCCTGGCGACGACAAGACATTTTCCGTTTCCGTCGATGGCTTGGGCAACGTATACACTGCCGGTTTGTCCGGAAATTTAGGTAGCCCGGCTAATTTTGCGGGTGGTGCATACTTGGCGAAATACGACGCGTCGGGAAACTTGCTTTGGATTCAAAACTCCGGCGCCGGCTATAACGGCGTTTCTGCGGACCAACTGGGCGACATCTTTGTGGGAGGAACCAACGGTGACGCGCTGCTTTCAAAACATGACTCAGCCGGTAATCTCATTTGGAGTCGGCAATTCGGGACCGCTGGTTACGACATAATCAACTCGGTGTCGGCGGACCAGTTGGGAAACGTGTACGTTACGGGCTCGACGGATGGGAGTCTTGGCGGACCGAATGCAGGTTCGACGGATACTTTTGTGGCGAAGTACGATGGGGCTGGAAATCAGCTTTGGTTATTGCAACTGGGTACGAGCGGCGGCGATTCAGCGAGTGGGGCCGCGGCCGGTGGCAATGGAATCGTGTACATCGCGGGCATAACCGGCGATGGCGGACGGGTCTCGCCGTTAGGCGACGCTTTCGTGGCGAAAATCGGGGAGGTTCCTGAGCCCATGGCGTGGATCTACGCAGTAATTCTTGCGGTATCGCTTGGGCTTATTCGTAGCCGAACTGAAAGGCCGCAATCGGTCGCCGCGTTGGAAGCCTTCACTATTGGCTTATCGCCGCCTCAGCAATGATCTGAAACTGAAAGCTGGATCCACAGCGGCGAATTCGCTTGTGATCAAATCGTCGGTCGCACAAATATCGTCGCTGTTGTCCGAGCTGTGCCAGGCGTGCGAATGATCGCTGTCGTTGCCGTCCGCTATAGTCGGCGATACTCTGTGACGAGCTGATTCCAAGTTTAGCAGGCTCACAGCCGAAGCTTCTTTAATTGGCCGATGCCCAAATACGTCGAACGCGGCGTCGAAGGAACTCGAGTGATTGGATGCGGTAACGTTTGCGATCGGCGCTACGGACAACTGGGACGATACGAGCGAAACGGAGCTTAGTGCGATCGATGGATCAACTGCGGCGCTGGATGCAAGATCGCTGCCTAGCGCAGGCTCGGAGCCCGCGCCACTTGCCAAGCTCTCATCTGGAAGCGAGGAGCCTGCGCCGTGGATGCCGCCCGGTGCGGTGAACAATATGAGCGGTGGCGCGCCCTCGTTGGCCTCGGCGAGGGCTTCATCGGTCGCGTCGACGACTTTGTCGCGGTTGAAATCGTACGGATTGGTGATTGTCGCTGTGGCCGTGTAGTTGTTATGAACGGCGGCGATGTCGGTGGCGTCCACAACGGCTTCTGTTGTTGAATTACCGGTGTCGCCGATGAAATTGCCGAAGTAGAAGACGTCATCGTCGGCGAGGCCGGTGTTGGCGTTGGCCCTGAGGGTGACCTGCACCCATTCATTTTGGATCGTGTAGTCGTCCCAGACCAATTCCAAGCGGACCGATCCGCCCACGCCAGCGCCCACGTATTCCGTCACGAACGACGGATCCGGCGCGAGTTGCCACGAATTGATATCATTGGAATTGCCTACGATGATCGTATAGTCGTCGGGCGTGATCGAGCCCGCGAAATTTGCGACATCGATCATGATGCCGTTAAGGCCTTTCGAATAGGTCGTGTAGTTCGCGAACGTCGCCGTTTCGCCCGGCAGCAACGCCTGTTTATCTGGGGCCAAGGCAAATCCGTCCAAGACGTTCGATGAACCGTTTTGGCTATCGAAGTTGCTGCGGTTGTAGAAGACGAACCGTCCCACGACCTCTGGAGGCGGGGGAATGGCGACCGAGACATTCGAGTAATCGGAGCTGCCCGCCGAGCCGTTCGCCTGGACGCGATAGTAGTACTGGGTGCCGGGTTCCAGCCCCGTATCGAAATAGATGGAATCCGTTCCGCTCAGCACAGCGATTTGCTGATACGCGCCATTCGCGCCGTTTTTCCGCTCGATTGCCACATTTTGAGCGGTATTCGACGTATTCGTCCACGAAAGTTGCAGTATCGAGCTGGAATCGGGCACCTGGCTGGCCGTGAGGTTTGCAGGCGCGGATGGCGGCTGGCCGAGCTGTTGAATCTCCGGCGCGCTGAGCACCCGGTCGTAAATCTGGATGTCATCCAGTTGGCCGTTGAAGTAAGTCGCGCCCATGACGTTGCCGGCGCTGCTGCGAATGGTGAGTGCGCCGATCAAATAAAATTGGGCTGCCTTGTATCCGGTGTCAAACGAGCTGCTGCTGTTGAGGACGCCATCGACATACAACTGCACGGCGCCGGTCGTTGCATCGCGAGTCATCGTCACATTGTGCCACTGACCGTCGTTAATCGGATTCGTGCTGTAAATGCCGCCCGCATCTCCAACGTAGATGCCGATGCGGCCGGTGGCATCGAGCGTGCCCCAGTTGATGTCGCCCGTAGTGCCCAATTGGTCGACGCCAGTGATTGCAGGAGCTTGCTGATGATTGTTATTTCCGATTTGCGTCGTCTGGACCCAGACGCTGAACGTACTCGTTCCACCCAACGGGGTTACCAAGTTGCTGGAAACTTGAACAGCCGACTGGTTCGTCTGGTTGTATGCGCCGTTGCCGCTGAACGAGAGCGCGCCTGAACCAACCTGGCCGGCCACCCACTGGGGCTTGGTTGCACCGACAAGCACGCCTGTATTGCTGCCGGCGGAGTCGGCGGCAAAGTTGCCGCTGCCGTCATCAAAGTGGTAGATCGTGACCGGCGGTGACACAACAATGCTGGCGTCGGCCGTGTTCGAGTAACCGGAATCGCCCACTGGATTGGTCGCCCGCACACGATAGGTGTAATTAATGTTAGGAAGCACCGTGGTATCTGCGTACGTCGTGGCGTTGACACTGGCGACAGCGATCTGCACGAACGGCCCGCCATTCGCGGAGCGTTCGATCTTGAACGCGTTTTCGTTGCTGGCGGTATCGGTCCAGTTCAATTGAACTTTGAAGCCTTGAACTGTTGAGGGAGTCGCAGCGAGTGTCGTGGGCGCGGCGGGTGGTGAAGTCGGGTTCGTAGTCAGTCCGAACACGGTGAGCGCGCCGGAGCTGCCGACATAGACGTGACCATCTGCCACGGTAGGTACGGCAAACTTGACACCTGCGGCAATGGCTGTGCCGCTGCTGTAAAGTTGCGTGAGCGAAGAACCATTCGGCACGGCGTTGTAGGCGCGTAGTACGGCGTTAGACGAACTGTATTGAATTTCCCACACGAGGCCATTGGCTGAGTCTCCGTATGATGAAACAGACGGCGTAGCCCCGGGAAATTGGTAGACCGCGGTGCCGCTGGCGACGGCGGCGGCCGACATCAGGCCATTCGATATTGAAAATGCCTTGAGCACGCCGCTGTTGTAGCCGTGCATGTATATAATGCCGTTGAAATACGCGGCGCTGCCCGGGCGCGATTCGTTGCGACCGTCTGCACGACATTATCGACGAAGACACTGTGGCCCCCAAGATTGTCTTTGTCGACCAGATAAATGATCCCTGCCTTGCCGGTGCCAATTAGCTCATTGGGATGTGCTCCGGTTTGCGTGGGCAATAACATCGGACCCGCAGAACCGAGATCCGTGTCGTTATTTGCGAGGGTTTGCTCGTCGTGGGGCGTGAAATAGTCCGTGACCGAAAGGCCATAGCCGTTTTTGTTCGTCGGCTGGGTGCTGTTATCCGGTGTAAGCTCCAAGATGGTATCGCCGTAGTCGCCGACGCTCGCATCGAAATCGCCGTTACCGGTTAGCACATACAGGTGCGTACCGTCGGAGACCAAGCCGGCGCCCGCCATCCAAATGCCACCTTCGCCTTCGTGCGCGTCCTCGCTCAGACTTTTCCCAGGAGTAGTGTTGAACACTTTTGTTAGACTCAAATTCGTTGAGTCGAAGCCCAATATCCAGCCGTGGTAGGGGTCCGTATCGGCGTATCCGGCGTAGGCGGCGTACACGACGCCATTGAGCAACGTCAGTGCCGCTCGCTGAATTGCTTGGTGGGCGTTAAATGTGATAACACCGCCGGAACTGTCGGCTGGGTTAGTGCCTTGGATCGACGCGGCAACTGTTATCGTGCTTTTTGTTGCGCCACTGGTGATATCCAGCGCCCAGATGTGGTGGGAATAGTTGCCGCCGCCATCATCGCGGAACGAATCGATGTACATCGTGTTCGTCGCGAGATCGATTACCGGTGTGCTGGTGATGCCCACTTGCGGAGAAATGTCCGCATAAGGTCCATACCGACCGCCACCGAAAGTTGATGCCGATACATTGGCCGCGAGCCCGAGATTCACATGCCACAACTGGCCGCCGCCGGCTCCGTTGTTCACGGCGTCGAACGCATAAACGTCATTGTTTTCCGTCGCGACGAAAACAACGTTGTGCGTTCCCAAGGCGCCCATGTTCAGGTTCGAGGCGTACAGCGGTTCGGCGTAAACTTGGCCCGTGACCGCGTATGAAAACAGCTTGCCAAAGCTGCCGCTGTTGACGTTCGCCGGTGTGAGAATCGTTTCGGCCGTGTTGTTGCCTTGGCGTGTCAGATCGTTGTGCCACGTCGTGACGTTGACGGACAACATGCAGCGAGGTTCGAGCTGCTCGATGCCTAGCTTCGCGGGCGTGCCGCCGCGGCGGCCACGTGTTTGATTCTTCTGATCCATAAAATTCTCGAAGCTAGTCATTAATGCCTCGACTGCTAGAAAGTCCGTTAAAGCCTCTGCCCCCGATCATCACCGCCAGCGCGGTGAAGCCAAACATAAGCAAGCCGATCGCCGACGGTTCCGGAACCGCGACGCTGCTAACGCTCGACCCGCTGCCCGGGACGGGAACCGTGTTGCCGAAGTTAGATCGCCACAGATTGTACTGAGCGTTGCCGATGATGACGCCTGTGGTGTCGTTCGGAAGTGTTTGCGAGGGTTGCCCGACGTTCGCGCGCCACATCACATAGTCAGCCGCATCCACAATGCCGTCGTTGTTGTAATCGCCGGCGAGGATGGACGGGCCGACCGTCAAAATACCCGTACCCGAAAAGTACTGATCGAGCTTAACGACAGCGTTGCTTAGCGAGCTGCCGTAGGTGGTATTCGGTTGAAACGCCGTATCCAAAGAAAGGAAGCCAACTCGCTCATTGACGCCGGCGCCCAAGTTCATGATTGCGCTATTGGAAAGGCTCAGCGTTGCAGCGTTTCCGATCGCGTCCGTTACGCCGCTATCGATTGCAAGTAATGTCCCGGCCCCCGTCGCCGTTACATTGCCAGTGCCAAGCGTTCCCGATGGCCCTGAGAGTTCCAGCGTCCCGATCGAAACGTTTGTACCGCCACCGTAGGTATTCGCACCCGAAATCTTCAGCGTACCTGTTCCTGTAGCTCCCCCTTTGGTGAGGGCGCTCGTGCCGGTGCCGCTGATAATGCCGCTGATGGTCGCAATTGTTCCGGCGCGAACGTCGAGGGTTGACGTTCCGGTGTTCAGCGTCCACGGGCCACTGAAAGTAACCGGCTGCGCGAAAGTCGCCATGATCAAGGTACTCGCAGACCTCGTCACCATCGGGTTGGCGATGTTCATGGGTGCGGTCGCGGTGGGTGCGGCCAACACCTGGGAAGCGACACCCCAAGTAATAGTGCCTGTGCCAAACGAATTGTCGTTGTTGATGTTTACACCGGAGCCCGCATTAAGCAGGACGCCACCACTAAACGTGTTGTTGCCCAATAGATAGAGACTACCGGTACCCTGCCACACAATTCGACCGGTGCCACCGAGCGTGGCATTTATCTTCAAATTGTTAGAAGTGGGGGTGCCGACGGAGAATCCTTGGTCGCCGGCAGCAATCGATAAGACGACTCCGGGCCCACTGTTGATATTCACATTTCCGCCGCCGCTGTTGTTCAGCTGCATCCCGGCAATCGTGTGATTGGAACCGGCAATAATCGTATAGGTGAGCGTGTTGGCATCGGTGCCGGCGGAAAACCTCGGAAAATCTTCTTCCGCCCAGGCGGTCGTGGCTGTGGCGCCGTTGGCATCGTTGGCATTCCAGAAATTACCTTCCCACGAGTAACTGCCGTTCGCTGTTACGCCGGAACCGGTCGAAGCACCGTTGACGTCAAAATACCTTGTTGCAGCCTGTGCCCGATGGATCACAGCGCCAATCAAGCAGAATACGGCCAGCAAAGCCGCGCACGAGAATCGATGAATTGCGTTTAGCACGATGGTACGTCTAGTTCTTCTCTGTGAACCGGAAGTCGCGCCAAGGAAGGCAGATCGCGCGGGCCTAGTTCGATGACTCGGATGTCGATTGGGAGGCGATTATAGGTGGGTGAGCTTTCTCTCTTATCCTAGCCACTCAGTATACACCGGTCTGCGCTTTATTCATTCTCTACGGTGTTGCAAATTATCGCGCAACAAAGTGAAGTGGCTAGCAGAATTTATGGGGTTTTTGCTGCTGGAAGTAGCATCCGCCGGGGAATTTGCCAATCGCAGGGGCGAGCGAACCCAGGCAAAGGACACCCAAGAATTTCTCGTGGGGGGATTTCAGCCTCTTGAAATCGATTCGCGAGGAAGACTCGAATGCGTGTGAGATGGAGATGAACCAATCGATCGGAAACTCGCGAAAGCACAACTTGGCGATTACAATTCAACTCGATTTGAATACGTGGGCACTGTCAGTTCGACCCACTAAACTAGCAACGGTGGCAATGAGTTCTTGCGGCTCGACAGGTTTTGACAAGTGTACCTGGTAGCCGGCCATCATGGCGCGGGTGCGATCTTCCGATCGGGCAAAAGCTGTTAGCGCGATTGCTGGCGTCTTTCCGCCGGCGCCCGCCGGGAGCGCGCGTACCGTGCGGATGAATTCGTAACCGTCCTTTTGGGGCATCCCGATGTCGCTGAGAATTACGTCGGGCGATTCGCTGACGAGCAGTTGCACCCCCGCATCAGCCGAATCCGCTTTGAAGACTTGCGCTTTGCGTTCAACCAAGAGGCGTTCAATAAAGTGACGGGCATCTGGCTCATCGTCGATGACTAACACTTTGACGCCCTCAAGTGTCACGCGTACATCGTTTGCGTACGGCGAGAAGCGAGGCGAAGTCGGGTGAACTCGATCCCCAGTCGTTCGTTTGGTGATCGCGAGCGGGATCGACACCGAGAAAGTGGCGCCGGCGCCCTCGCCCCCACTCTTAGCGCGAACGGTTCCGCCATGCAGCTCGACTAATTGCTTGACGATCGATAAACCGAGGCCGAGTCCGCCGTATTTTCGCGTCGTCGATGCATCGGCCTGTCGAAAACGATCGAACACATGGGGCAGAAAGTCGGGTGAGATGCCCTGCCCCGTATCGCTAACTGTCACCTCGATGTGCGAATTGACGCGTTCGAGCAGGATTTCCACCTTTCCGCCGCGAGGAGTGAATTTGATTGCGTTGCTGAGCAGGTTGCTAATGACTTGCTGCAAGCGATTGGGATCGCCAGACACGGGGCTCGCGAGTGGGTCGAGCACGCGATGAAGTCGAATGCCCTTCGCATCGGCAGACGGTTTTAGCAAATCGACCGCGGAATTGATCACGGCGGCAATGTCTACATGCTGCACATCAAGTCGAATTTTTCCAGACACAATCCGGCTCATATCGAGCAAGTCTTCGATGAGCTGCGTCTGAGCGCGGGCATTGCGTTCGATTACTTCTAAACCTTCGCGCAAGGTTTCTTCATTGCGTTCGCCCTGCAACAATTGAGACCAGCCCAACATCGCGCTGAGTGGGGTTCGCAACTCGTGCGAAAGGGTTGCGAGAAATTCATCTTTCATACGGCCCACGCGCTCGGCCTCGGAGCGGGCAGCTCGCTCCGCCTCTAAAAGTTGCTCGCGCTCTTCCGCAAATTGGCGCTGGTCGGTCACATCGGTATTCGTGCCGAACCAAACGGTGATACGGCCGGCGTCATCTCGAAACGGGCGGGCACGAGAAAGGTGCCAACGAAAAACGCCGTCGTGGCGTCGCAGCGGAAACGTATCCTCCCAGGGCTCGCCACTCGCCAGAGCGGCTTTCCACGTTTCGATGACGCGTGGCAGCTCTTGCGGATCATGGACTGATTGCCAACCCCAACCGAGTTGGCAGTTCGGATCGGTGCCCGTGTATTCGTACCATCGATCGTTGTACCACACGATCTCACCATCGGGCTTGCACATCCATGCGAGTTGCGGAATGCTGTTTACAAGGGATGTGAACCGATTAGCAGTTTCGGCTAGCTCCTGGTGAAGCCTCGCATTTTCCAGCGCAACCCCCGCATGGCCGGCGATTGAAGCGACGATCGTTTCTGAGCGCTCGTCAAACACGCCAATGTCCGCATGACCGAAGAACAGGCCGCCGATAACGGTTCGATCACGACCAAAGACCGGGACGGCCAAATAACTGCGTACCGGGAGGTGCCCTGGTGGATGACCGCTAAACGGTGCATTGTGGCCGTAGCGCGGGTCTTGCGTAATATCATCGCTGCGGACGATGGCCGATCCCGAGAATGTCGGTGCGAAAACTGCCGTATTCCGGGGCATCGGGAATTGGTCGAAGTGCTTGCGGTCGACTCCGGACAGCGTGTACAGCATGTAAGCTTCGCCCGATTCATTGACAGTGTTGTAGAAGAACGCGCCAAATGCCGCACCGGTCAACTCTGTGGCAGCATCTGTGATGGCTTGCACGAGCTCATGCACGTCGTGCTTTTCAGCCATCGAATTGCCCAATTCGTACAATCGCGTGCGCTCGCGAATCACGCGATTAGCCTCGGTAACATCGCGGGCAATTTTGGAAGCGCCCGTTACAACGCCGGCCGCATTTCTAATGGGCGACACCGTTACCGAAACCTCAATCAGCTGGCCACCTTTGCGGACTCGAATTGCATGAAAATGATTGACGCGCTCGCCGCGACGAATCTTGGCCAGAATCTCTTCCTCCTCGTTAAGTCGATCTTTAGGAATGACCTTTGTGATCGACTGGCCGATCATTTCTTCGGCCGAATAGCCGAAGATTCGGGCCGCGCCTTCGTTCCAGCTCTTGACGATGCCATTGAGGTCCTTACTGACGATAGCATCGTCAGACGAGGCGACGATGGCAGCAAGTTGGGCTTGTAATTCTTCCGCCGTCATTCGTGGACCGGAGGTGCGAGCTGATCAGGACACGTGAACATGAGTCGGGATAGTCGGGACAGACCTCATCGATGCAAAGGCTGCCTCGAAGGAATTTTACTTGTTCAAACGGAAGCCGCTACCCGTAGTTTGGCGCTTGCATGAATTGCTACTCGGCACCGAGGCGAGATCGCGCCCGTAAAGCGGAAGAAACGCTCGATGACGCATTGCAACTGGTTTGAAAGCGGCCTAGCTGGTCGCTTGCCGCGCGAATGGCTGCGTCGACTCATTCGACAAACTGGCGAGAACGATCCGAATTTGCTCGTAACTGACGCTGCCTTCGAGCGCTTCGTAAATTGGTTTGAGTCGTGTGGCCCCCGTCTCGTTCGCCACTTTTACCACTCGTTCAAAATCGCTCTTTTCAACCCAGGGCGTGACATCGGTAACGTGGCGGTATCGGATGTACGCCTCTAAATAACCCCAGACCGTAGATGCGGCTCGCCCCAACCGCTCGGCAACGTCGTCGACGCACATTCCCTGATCGAATAGTGGAAAGGCTTGAATCGCGTTCGCCGTGGGAGCGGCAGCGGGCCGGGGCGCGATCTGTGGTAGCGGGTCTTCAGTAACGGCGACATCGGTTTCCACGCCATTTTCACGGCAGTACGAAAGAATGCAGTTCGTAAATGGCTTGCCGAAATCCACTAGCTTTTGTTGGCCGACGCCGCGAATCTGCAACAGGCCCTCTATCGTGGAGGGGCGAACGCGAGCCATTTCGCGGAGTGGGGCGTCGCCAAAGACGATGTACGCCGGCACGCTGCGCTCCGCGGCGATTTCGCGTCGCAGCTGCCGCAAGATGTCGAAGAGTTGCCGATCGACGCCTTCCCACGACTCAGCAGGTTGTTCTGACGCGTTGCTGCGAGTCGACGTCACTGGCTTAGATAGCGTTGGCTCGCATTCGCCGCGCAACAAGCGACGCCCGTCTTCGGTCACCAGAATGGTGTTGAATTCGCCTTCTTTGCGGAGAAACTTTTGGGACACAAGTTGCTCGACCCACTGCCGGACATCTTGCTTGCGGAAACTTCGCAATAATCCCCAGGTGCTCAGTTGATCGTGACCCGCCGAAATTATGCGCGCTTCTTTCGAGCCGACCAGCACCTGAGATACATAGTCGGCACCAAACCGTTCTCGCACTCGCAGAACGCACGACAGGATCTTTTGACCGATCGTGCGGGCGTCTTCCATGAGTCCAACTTTGCCCAAGCATACGTCGCAAGCACCACACGGTCCGCGGGACCAATGCTGGCCGAAGTGCTCGACCAGCATCGCATGCCGGCAAGTGGCCGCAGTCGCATACGCGTTCATCTTCTCGAGCGCCGCTAGGGCTGCCTGCTGGGCTTCGCTTGGTAAATCCTGCAGCATGCGTTTCCAGGTCATTGCATCACGACCGGAGTGGAGAAGCCAACATTCGGCCTCCACGCCATCGCGGCCGGCGCGACCGCTTTCTTGCTGATAATGTTCGAGCGACTTCGGCATGCCGGCGTGCACGACGTACCGCACGTTCGATTTGTCGATGCCCATGCCGAACGCTACAGTCGCGACGATCGTGTTCGCGCGCTCGGCCAGGAAAGCGTCCTGATTGCGCACCCGCTCATTGTCGTTCATTCCGGCATGATACGGCAGCGCTGAGTAGCCGAGCTCACGAAGCGCTGCCGCCGTTCGATCGACCTCCGCTCGTGAAATGCAGTACACGATGCCAGACTGGTCGCGATAGCGATCGATGGTCTCACAGATTTGGGTCAGCCCGCGCTCGCGCCGCGCAACGTGGTACTGCAAATTGGCGCGATGGAAATCGCCGACTAAGACCTCAGGATTTTGAAGGCCGAGCTGTTCGATGATGTCTCGCCGGACAGGTTCTGTCGCCGTTGCGGTATAAGCATGTACGGCGACGTTTGGAAATCGTTCGCGCAGCGTTCGCAGGCCGCGATACTCGGGGCGGAAGTCGTGTCCCCAAGCGCTAATGCAGTGGGCTTCGTCGATCGCAAAGAAGCTGACGTTTTGAGCGGCGAGAAAGTCGAGCGTCTTCGGCGTTACGAGCCGCTCCGGCGACATGTAGAGGAGCCGTATTTCGCCTGCTTCGACTTGCCGAGCGACTTGCCGCTTTTCGTCGATTGCATGGGTGCTGTTGACGGCGGCCGCTGGAACGCCACATGCGACGAGGCCATCGACTTGGTCCTTCATCAAAGCCAGCAGCGGCGACACGACAACGGCGACTCCGTCGCGGCACATTGCAGGCGCTTGATAGCAGAGAGACTTTCCGCCGCCGGTCGGCATTACAACGAGCGAGTCGCGATCGTCGAGAACGCTTTGAATGGCCTCGCGCTGCAGCGGAAGAAAGCTATCAAATCCCCAATACCGGGCGAGGATCTGCTGCACAGCGTCCGGCTGATTCGAGGCTTTCATCGGTTGTTATTTTGTTTCGTCAGCGCGTCGCGTTAAGGCGAAATATATGACGTAAAACCACGTTAGAACGGCGGCCAATATCGCCCACAAGATCGAGCGGTTGCGCTGCCACGAACACACCACCGCGAGCATGCTGCCGAGGCCGTAACCCGTCTGAGTGATGTTTTGGACTATAGTCGTCGACTCAGCAAATAGTAGTGACATTACTGACCCTCAGTCAACCAGTCGATTTGGCGTTATGTTGGGTGTCGCATAGCGGCGTTACGACAACCCGGTACCGCAATTGTCGCAGAACTTGGCATGAATGCCCACGCGTTCGTGACACTTTGGGCAGAGAGCCGATTTGGGCAATGGTGATCCGCACTGGTCGCAGAAGTTCGCGGTGGCATCGTTTTTGGCGTCACACTTATCGCACTGGTTCGTGCTGCTGACGTTTGCTGCGGACAACCCTTCGCCGACCGCCGAAGCAAAGTCGCGAATCGATCCGCGGGTGCCTTCGACCATATAGTTGGTCATGTCTTTCGCGACGGGCGCGGTTTCGCCGGCCAGAAATCGCACGGCGGCGCCCAGATACGCGAATTTGGAAATTGACGCGCCGATCGCCACGAGCGGCGCGCCTACGAATGCACACCAAAACAGGCGCGGCTGCTCCATTCCACCGAACGCGGAAAAAAAGCTGATCATTCCGACGGCGATAAAGCCTGCGCCGACGATCACCATCGCGGGGCCGAGCGCTCGCAACACGGTGCGGATTTCACCTTGCCGAGGATCGATCAGATCGCTCATTGAACTTCCCCCAAACTAAATAGCGTTCACTTAAGAATAATGACTGGTTAGCACGACGCCCAGCCGCCAAGGGGTATTCGTGCAGAGGTGCCGAATCTTTCCACGAAACACGAAGGATAATTGTGGTTTATTGCAGAGGATTTATGCCCACAAGATACCCGCACAGGCTTCGGCGGGGTTTAATACAAGCAGTCTCCAATTTGCGGCAGTTTTATTACCTCCGGTAAAATGGCTCGGCGGTGAGATGTATTGCGAACAGAGAGATTCGTTGTCGGAGCGTTTATGTTGAATCGGCTGTTGTCCGGGGTATTGTGCGCCGTGATTTGGGGTGTCTCGATTTTTGTCGGCCAGCGAGCGGCGGCCAAGGATTATTTTCTGACGATCGGCGGCGGATACGAGACCTCGGCAAATCAATTGTCGCTTGAACGGAACGTCATTTTTCAGCAATCGGTGCTAGCCTCGCAGCGGCCGGACCATCCCGCGTATGACGTTTGGTTTGCCGATGGCAAAGATCCGCACCCCGATCTCCAATGCCGTGATCCCAAGTTTGCGGAGAACTGCCCGCCGGCACGCCGCATGTTGGCTGAGTTGTTGGGCGACGCGGAAACGGCCGATCTCGTCTATCGCAACAACGAAGTGCCAAACCTAACGGGTGCCGCTGACTTGAATCAAGTAAAGCAACACTTTGCGGATCTGGCGGGGCAAGTGAAAGCAGGCGATCGCGTGATCATTTACGTTGCCGGACACGGCGGCAAGGCTCGGCGAAATGGTCGCGGGCGGCGCGATAACCAATCGAAGTCAAATCCTTACAATACGACGTTTTATTTTTGGAATTCGGAACAGGTGACGGCCAGCGAGTTCAGTGGCTGGCTGGATAAATTCCCACCGGGCGCACAGGTCGTCCTGGTAATGGTGCAGTGCTATGCGGGCGGCTTCGCGCACACGATCTTCGAACACGCTGACGCGAGCGCCGGCTTGTCCGACCATGCACGGTGCGGATTCTTCGCTCAGCTTCACGATCGCACGGCTGCGGGTTGCACGCCGGATGCGAACGAAGCCGACTTCGAGGAATATAGCGGATGTTTTTGGGCGCTCTCGCGGGAAAATCTCGCGACGGAAAAACGATTAAGGATGCTGACTACGACAAGGATGGGACTGTTTCCTTCGCGGAGGCTCATTCGTACGCAGTCATTCAGAGCGATACGATTGATGTTCCAGTTCGTACATCGGAAGCACTTTTGTGGCAGTACAGCAAAGTGGGCGAATCGAATAAGAAGGCCAAACCATCCGACGTGAAGGACGCCGACGATAAGACGAAAGACATCGAGTTATTGGAATTGAAGGGGCCACTTAAAACGTTAGGGGCGGGTTGTCACCCCGATCAACGCGCGGTCATCGAACTTCTCGCCGCTAAGATTGGATTAAAAGGTAGCGCGACCGTCGCGGACGTTCAAGAAAAACTGAAGCAAGCGGAGGACAAGCTCAATGCGGCCAATTCGAAGTCGAACACCGCGACACGGACGCGCCGCAGCGCGCTGAAAGCAATTCGCAACGAGATTTATGCGACCTGGCCGGAGCTGCAATCCGAGTGGGCGCCGCTGGCCGTGGATTTGGCGACAGACCACGCGGATGAATTTGTCAGCAAAGTGCAGAAAATGCCCGACTACGCAACGCTCGGCTACGCCAAGAAGCGTGAGGAGGAGTTGATCAAAGTTTCGATGCAATTGGAGCGCGATAAGGCGCGGGTCGAGCGATTGTTGCGCGCCAGCGAAACGGCCGTATTGGCTGCCAATCTGTCGAAGGTCGCCAAGCCGGAGATCGTTCAGCGGTACGAGCAGCTGCTCAAAATGGAAGAGGGCACGCTTGCTGATCCGATCACCACGCATCGGGAGTCAACCGCGGCGGGCAACTGAGGCCAAACCGTTGCTCGCGGATTTCTTGCACCGGCGCTTGGCGCTGTTCGCGTTGCGGCGTAACCTTTGTGGAGTTGTGGCACTAGGTGGGGCCGCATCTCATCTTTGGCTCACGCCGGCGGAATTCGCATGACGTTTCTTATGGCCCTCGACCAGGGCACCACTTCGTCGCGAGCGATTGTTTTCTCCGATTCAGGCGACATTTGTTCGATCGCCCAGCGAGAATTCGAGCAGATTTATCCGCAGCCGGGTTGGGTCGAACACGACGCCAACGAGATTTGGAGCAGCCAACGCGATGTGGCGTGCGAAGCGCTTGCAAACGCCAAATTGCAGTCGGCCGACATTGCGGCCATTGGGATTACGAATCAACGCGAGACTGTCGTCATTTGGAATCGGGCGAGCGGCGAGCCGATCCATCACGCAATTGTTTGGCAGGATCGTCGCACGGCGAATGTCTGCGACCAACTTCGCGCCGCCGGACGCGAGCCGATGATCCATAAAAAGACGGGTCTGCTGCTCGATCCTTATTTCAGCGGAACGAAGATCGCCTGGATTTTGGATCATGTTCCAACTGCTCGCGCCGCTGCGGAGCGGGGTGAGCTGGCATGCGGCACGGTCGACAGTTGGCTGATTTATAAGTTGACCGGCGGCAAAGTGCATGTGACGGATGCGTCGAACGCCTCGCGGACGCTGCTCATGAATATCCACGAGGGGGATTGGGATGACGAGCTGTTGGCGTGTTTCAAGGTTCCGCGAGCGATCCTGCCGGAGATTCGCTCGTCGAGCGAAGTTTACGGAGAAGTTTCTGCTATCGATGAACTGAAGGGTTGCCAAATTGCCGGAATTGCCGGCGATCAGCAGGCGGCTCTTTTTGGTCAGGCGTGTTACCGACCCGGCGATGCGAAGAACACGTACGGCACCGGCTGCTTCATGTTGATGAACACTGGTGGCGAGGCGGTCGACTCTAAAAACAAGCTGCTGACGACGGTGGCCTGGGATATCGGCGGTCGCCGTGAATACGCGCTGGAAGGCGGCGTGTTTGTTGGCGGCGCGGTCGTTTCCTGGCTGCGCGATGGGTTGGGCATCATCAAAACTTCGGCCGATGTGGCACAGCTTGCGACCAGTGTGCCGGATAGCGGCGGCGTATACTTCGTGCCGGCATTCGTCGGCTTGGGAGCGCCCCATTGGGATCCTTACGCGCGTGGCGCTATTTTCGGAATCACGCGCGGCACGACCGCGGCCCACATCGCCCGAGCGGCGGTCGAAAGTATTGCGCTGCAAGTTGCAGATCTAAGCTCGGCAATGCGCAGCGACGCTGGCAACGAGCTGAATGAACTACGCGTGGATGGCGGGGCGAGCGTCAACGACGGATTGTTGCAGCATCAGGCAGATATCATGCAGTTGCCAGTCGTACGGCCCAAAGTGACGGAAACTACGGCACTCGGAGCGGCCTATCTGGCTGGATTAGCGGTCGGCACTTGGAAAGCCCGCGATGAAATCGCGGGGCATTGGCAAATTGATCGCCGTTTCGAACCGAAAATATCGGCCGATGAAGCGGCGTCGATCCGATCGCGCTGGAACGACGCGGTCGCGCGGTCGCGCGGTTGGGCCAAGGACGGATGACACGCTGGGGAATGAAACATTGGGGACAGTGCAGATGAATGTGTATTTGGCGGAACTTGTCGGCACGGCGCTGTTAGTGCTTCTCGGCAACGGCGTAGTAGCCAATGTGGTCTTGGCAAACACGAAAGGCAATAACGCCGGTTGGATCGTCATCACCTTCGGTTGGGCGATGGCGGTGTTTGTGGGCGTGTGGTGTGTCGGTCCAATCAGCGGTGCTCATTTGAATCCGGCCGTTACCATCGGCCTCGCGATGGCGACAAAGTTTTCCTGGGAGCTGGTGCCGGGCTACGTGGCGGCGCAGTTGTTGGGGGCAATCGTCGGAGCTGTCGGTGTTTTTCTTTTCTATCGAGATCATTATGCGGCCACGGACGACGCCGATGCAAAGCTCGCCACCTTTGCGACTTCTCCCGCGATTCTAAATCCGCTTCGCAATTTGTTCTGCGAAGCGATTGGCACCTTCGTGCTTGTCTTTGCCGTGCTGATGGCGGTTGAGCCCTCGATCACGCGATCTGACCTCACTAATCCCGCATCCCCCGGTTTGAAGATTGGCCTCGGCACACTCGGCGCGTTGCCTGTGGGATTACTGGTCTTGGCGATCGGCTTGTCGCTTGGCGGCACGACCGGCTATGCGATCAACCCCGCTCGTGATTTCGGGCCGCGGATCGCGCACTCATTGCTTCCGGTGCCTGGCAAGCGCGATAGCGATTGGGTCTACGCATGGGTCCCCGTCATTGGCCCGATTCTCGGCGCGGTGCTGGCGTTCTTGCTCAATCTGGTGTGCTTCCCGGCCGTGCCGCTCTAAATCATCAGCACCCAGCGGCGGCGTTGACGAAGTTCACGTCGACTAATTTGGCGGAAACTTCTTCTCAGACTGCCATCCGCTGAGGCTCGAGCGCTCCATCAATTCGGTGAACCGCTCGGCCGCTTTCCGAAGTACAAGCTCGCGATCCGTCGAGCCATTGATTTCGACATTCCACCATTCGTACAACTCGTGTCGGCTGCTGAAATCGCTGATGCCACGAATGTAGTCGTCCGCTTCCGTGCCGTAGGTTTCGATGCGGTGCACGAGAATATCGGTCAGCGGATGTTCGCCTGGTTTGCCGGTCGCCATCGAGTTTCCCTCCTGTGCTGCCGCCGCGCCGGCGAATCCACGCCTGTTTCGTCCCGCGGGCCTCTGTCAAAAATTATAACGCGCCGCGGAACGGGGTAGCATACCCGTTCGAATTCAGTCGTTACACCGCCACGCTGCTACATCTAAGCATATCGCCAACTTAGCATTGCAGTGACAGAATTTCGGGGCCCAGCTACAATTGAGTTCGATTCCCACCTGGACCGCCCGATTTAAAATGGCGGCTTTCGGCGCGAGTAGAGCGCTCACATCCTTTCGCAGGTTGTTCTCTTTTCGACCGTGCGTAGGCATTGATGACGGACTTTGGCCACCAAAGCGGGCAACATCATCGAGCCCTTGGCGCCGCTCTCGTGGCGCTGTTGGCGGTTGTGGGTTCGTCCGTTCAAAGTTTTGCTGACGAAACGGCTGCTAAGCACTTTCACGAGCGTATCGAGCCAATCCTCGAAGAATATTGCTATAACTGCCACGGTTACGGCGAGAAAAAGGGCAATCACGCTTTTGATGGGTACAAATCGGACCATGAGTTGGTGGGCGATGTGAAACTGTGGCTGGCGGTGCTCAAAAATGTTCGTTCCGGGATTATGCCGCCGCCTGATGAGACGCGCCCGACCGACGCTCAGCGCCGAATACTATTCGATTGGATTGAACGCGATGTTTTTAAAACAGATCCGAACGATATAGACCCGGGACGTGTCACGCTGCGGCGGCTCAATCGTGCCGAATATCGCAACACGGTTCGCGATTTAACAGGCGTCGATTACGACACCGCCGCCGAATTCCCTCCGGACGATTCGGGGTACGGATTCGATGACATTGGCGACGCGATGAGCGTGTCGCCAATGCTTACGGAAAAATATCTTAATGCTGCCCGTGCAATCGTGGCGAAAGCGGTGCCGGATTTGCCGCCGGATAAAAACGACCACGATGCCGAACAATCGTACGAGCGAATCTTTATCCATGGCCCTGCGCCGACTGATGCTGCGCAGCGTGACGTGTACGCGCGTGAAATCTTGCGCGTTCGCTCGTCGTGCGTATCGCCGGCCAATTGACGATCGCACAATCGACCGGCTGGTCGAATTAACCAAGTCAACTTCCTCTCCGCCGGCATCCTTTGACAGCAGCATTGGTACGGCGCTAGTCGCCATTTTGGCATCGCCGCGGTTTTTGTTTCGTGTCGAAGCGGCGGTCGAAAATGGGGGAAGCACTCCCCATCCGCTCGTCGACGAGTTCGCACTCGCGTCGCGACTCTCTTACTTTTTGTGGTCGACCGCGCCTGATGAGGAACTGCTAACGGCGGCCGAGCGAGGCGAGCTACGCCAGAATTTGTCGTCTCAAGTTGATCGCATGCTCAAGGACCCCCGCGCCTACGCCCTCGCAGAAAACTTTGCGGGCCAGTGGCTGCGAGCCCGCGATGTGGAGCACGTCGATATCGATCCGATCGCCGCACTTGGCTTGCAACATGAATTGGATGCATTGCAGCCGCAACTGCAGCGTCTCCGACGCGATCGCGAGCGTCAACAGAACGCAGCAAAGGAGGGGGCCGCTGACAAAACGGCGATTGCAGAAGAACTGCCGTGGGAAGAACGTGAAAAGATTCGCACGGAATATCGCCGCATTAAAGCAATTGGCAACATGCTCGATGACAAGCTGCGACGTGCGATGCGGGACGAAACGCAGGAGTATTTCAACTACGTCGTGCAGGAGAATCGCGACGTGCTGGAGTTCATCGATAGCGATTACACGTTTCTAAACGCAACGCTCGCCAAACATTACGGGATCGACGGCGTGGAAGGCGACGAGATGAGGCGCGTCGAGTTACCAGCAGGCAGCCCGCGCGGCGGCGTCCTGACGCAGGCGACTATGCTCGCGGTCACTTCGAACCCGAGTCGCACATCGCCCGTTAAACGCGGGCTATTCGTGTTGGAAAATATCCTCGGCTCTCCGCCGCCACCTCCGCCACCGCCAAACGTACCACTGTTGGAAACGGCGGAAACTGGGATCCAAGGTCGCAGTCCAACGGTGCGCGAGCTGCAGGAACGCCATCGCCGCGAGTCGCTGTGCGCGGCCTGCCATGCCAGAATGGACCCACTCGGCCTGGCCCTGGAGAACTTTAACGCCCTCGGCATGTGGCGCGATTCCGAGCACGAGCAGCCGATTGATGCCTCGGGCGTGCTCCTAACGGGCGAAAAATTCGACGGAATCCGCCAACTCAAGAAGATTATCAAGGAGCAGCACCGGCTCGATTTCTACCGCTGTTTGACCGAAAAGCTGCTGACGTATGCCCTGGGCCGCGGATTAGAATACTATGACGAGTACACGGTCGATCAAATCGTGGCAAGAATGGACCGCGAGCAGGGAAAGTTTTCGGCTCTACTGATGGGGATCATTGAGTCGGCGCCGTTTCAGAAGCAGCGGCGTGCAGATTCGGTCGCAGCAAAGTAGAATTGTCGCTTCGGCCGAATTTCGCGGAGAGAAGTCGATGCAAAATATAACGGCCTTCGACCGTGACCTTGCCGCCGAGCGGCACCGTTCAATGAGCCGCCGCCGATTTCTGCGCGGAGTGGGGGCTTGCGTCGCGTTGCCAGCGCTTCCTTCTTTAATGCCGCGGTGGGCTAGAGCTGGCGATGCAGTCGGAAGCGCAACCTCGGAAGCGGCCACTACCGTGCCTCAGCGCATGGCGTTTGTGACGGTGCCCAACGGTGTAAATTTAGAAAAGTGGTGGCCCAAAGGCGAAGGAAAGGATTTCGAACTCGCGCCAACTATGGAACCGCTCGCCGGGCTCAAGGATCAGATTCAGGTCATTTCCGGTTTGGATCACATCAATGCCACGCCCGGCAGCGACGGCGCCGGCGACCACGCCCGGGCGAACGCGACACTCCTCACCGGGTGCCGCGCGAAGAAAACGTCCGGGGCCGATATCCACGTTGGCCCGTCGATCGATCAGGTCGCGGCGCAGCACATTGGTCACCTCACGCGGTTCCCGTCACTGGAACTCACGTGCGATACCGAACGCCCCGCAGGCAATTGCGACAGCGGCTACGCGTGTGCTTACCAATACAACGTCTCGTGGCGTTCGGCTACGTCGCCAATGGCGGCCGAAGCGAATCCGCGCCGCGTATTCGAGCGGATGTTCGGCGGCGGCTCGGCCGAGGAACGCAGCAAGAATTATGCCCTTCGCCAAAAAACGAATCACTCGATACTCGATTTTGTCCGCGAGGATGCCCGCTCGCTCGACGGCACGCTAAGTGCCCAAGACACTCAGAAATTAGACGAGTACCTAAGTAGCCTTCGTGAAATCGAAGATCGAATCTCCCGATTCGAACACGCCGCCGAACTACCGAGCAAGGATATCGAGGCGCCCGAGGGAATGCCCGATTCTTTCGGCGAGCGGATGCAAGTGATGTATGACATGATCGCCCTGGCGCTCCAAACCGATTCCACGCGCGTCGTCACGCTGATGGTCGCTCACGACGGCAGCAATCGGCGTTATCCAGAAATCGGCATTGAACGCGGGCACCATGACATTTCACACCACCAGAATCGTGCCGAAAACTTGGATCTGATCGCTCAGATTGACAAATTTCACATGGAATCGTTTGGCCGCTTTTTAACGAAGCTGGCGGCGACCAAGGACGCCGACGGCACATCGCTCTTACATAACTCGATGATCGTGTACACGAGCGGCAACGCAGATGGCAACGCCCATTCGCACACCAACTTACCCTTGGTGCTCGCCGGCGGAGGAGGAGGAAAACTCAGCCCCGGCAGATACTCCAAGGTCCCGTCGATGCCCATGTCTAACCTATATCTGGAGATGCTGGAGAATCTGGGCGTAGCGGCCATCGATCATTTCGGCGATTCGAACAACAGCCGATTGGCGATCTAACGCACACTCTGGCGCATTCATTTGGTGTCCGCGTTTCTACGACCACGCAAGGGGGCGGAATGATGTTACACAGGTTCGCGGCATCGATCGCCGCCATTTTGCTGCTCACGGTCGCAGTGCGCGCCGATTCGCCGCGGAATGTTGTGCTCATTGTGACGGATGACCAGAGCCTGGACCTCGGTTGCTACGGCAACACGGCCATTAAAACGCCAAATATGGATGCGCTCGCGGCCGACGGGACACGGTTTACCCACGCGTATTGCACGACTTCGAGTTGCAGCCCCAGCCGATCGGTGATTCTGACCGGCCTGTTCAATCACGCAAATGGGCAATATGGCCTCGAGCACTCGGTACATCATTTCCGCAGTTTCGATAACGTGATGAGCTTGCCGGTGCTGCTCTCGATGGCCGGTTATCGCACGGCCCGCGTTGGCAAATTCCACGTGGGGCCGGAGTCGGTGTACCACTTCGATCAGGTACTTGGCGGCAATTCGCGAAACCCTGTGGATATGGCGGAACGCAGCCGGAAGCTGATCGAGGAGAAATCGGACGAACCATTCTTCTTGTACTATGCGACGAACGATCCGCACCGCGCGGGGCCGGCGGACTGGGCAGCAGGGAAGCCAAATAGCTTCGGCAACAAGCCGCCGGGCAAGGAACCAAAGGGAGTTGTGCCCGTGCACTACAGGCCGGAGGAAGTCATCGTTCCATCGTTCTTGCCCGATACCACGGCCTGCCGGACGGAGCTTGCGCAGTATTACGAAGCGATCTCGCGCGTCGATTCAGGCGTTGGCCGGCTGATCGAAATACTGAAAAATGCCGGCCAGTATGACAACACATTGATTGTTTATGTGTCTGACAATGGAATGCCGTTTCCCGGAGCGAAAACGGGCGCGTATGAGGCCGGGCTGAAGCTGCCGTGCATTATTCGAAATCCACTGGCGAAGAAACGCGGCGTTGTGTGCGACGCGTACATTAGTTGGGTCGATATCACGCCGACGATTCTGGATTACATGAGCCCAAAAGTATACGGCATAGTGGAATTTCATGGCCGGTCGGCGCTACCAATTCTTGAGCAAGCAAACCCCGCCGGATGGGACGAAGTGTACGCCTCGCACACATTCCATGAAGTGACGATGTACTACCCGATGCGGGTCGTGCACAGCGGTCGCTACAAGCTGATTTGGAATATCGCGTATCCGTTGTCGTACCCGTTCGCGTCCGATCTGTGGGATTCGTCCACGTGGCAGGACGCGCTCAAGCACGGCGACGATTTCATGTACGGCAAGCGGACGATCGATCGACTGGAACATCGCCCTGAATTCGAGCTGTACGATCTGCAAAAGGATCCCGAAGAGGTGCACAATTTAGCGCAGGATCCGCCACATCGCGAGCTGTTCGTGACACTGCGTGACAAGATCAAGGCATTTCAAAAACGGATGGAGGACCCGTGGTTGATCAAGTGGAAGCATGAGTAAGAAATGTCAGTACTAGCCAAAACCATTCAAATATTTCTCCCGACAGGCGAGCCCCGCGGGCTGAGGTCGGCTGAGATTACAACACGAACGGTCCAGGCGTTTGCAGTTCCAAGGACTCGACTTGACGAATTCTTTAAGCGTCGCGAATCGGAACAGGTCGGGCTATACCTTCTGTTCGGACTACGTGACGACGTTGCGCGCCCAATTGTTTACATCGGTCAAACGGAAGATCTTCGAAGTCGGTTAAAATATCACAATGCTAAAAAGGACTTTTGGAATACTGCTGTTGTCGTAGTCTCTCGAACACAGAGTTTTACGCAGGCCCACATCCGATATTTGGAGTGGTTGAGTATAGCGAAGGCTACGGAAGCCGGAAGATTCGCTATTGAGAATGGGAATGACGGCGGAAAACCGTTCGCTCCTGAACCTATGGAAGCCGACGTATTGGACGCTTTTGAAACGATGGATGTACTTGTTGCGACGTTGGGATTTCCCGTCTTTGAAGCACCGGCAAGTGGAGTTTCGGGCAGGCACATAGGGGATATCTTTTATTGCCGCGGCCCTCACGCAAATGGCAAAGGCCTGCTAGTTGACGATGGCTTCGTTGTCCTAAAGGGATCAATAACTCGCGCGACGCCGGTCCCATCCGCGGAAAAGTTG
Organism: uncultured Planctomycetota bacterium; assembly: GCA_963733705.1. Classification (GTDB taxonomy): domain Bacteria; phylum Planctomycetota; class Planctomycetia; order Pirellulales; family Lacipirellulaceae; genus JABDGM01. The sequence continues at coordinate 24,711 of CAVTEJ010000009.1, forward strand.
CGTCCTTGGTTTGAGGAATTGAGGGACGCAGGAATCTTAGAATCAATTAGCGCGGATGAATGTCGGCTGACGCAGGATTATGTGGTCACTTCCCCTAGCTATGCCGCTTCGCTTATCCTTGCCCGCAGCGCTAACGGATGGCTAGAGTGGAAGCGCGAGGACGGCAAAAACTTAAGCGAATGTTATCGCTCCGACGAACTGGTGGAAGCAGTGGATTCCTAGCTCGAAGCGAGCTAGGTAGTACGTATGATTAGTCGCCGTAGCCCTTCGGATGCGATTTGTGCCAACGCCACGCGCTTTCCACGATCTGTCGGATTGAATACTGCGACTGCCAGCCAAGCTCGCGCTTCGCTGCCGATGCGTCCGCGACGAGCGCTGGCGGATCGCCTTCGCGGCGTGCGACTTTCCGCACGGCGATCGGGCGGCCTGTGATCTCGCTGCACACATCGACCACCTCTTGCACACTCGCCCCATGGCCTGTGCCGAGGTTGAGTTTGAGCGCCATGCCGGGCTTCAGCTTTTCGAGTGCCGCCACATGCGCTGTCGCTAAATCGTCGACGTGAATATAGTCGCGGATGCAGGTGCCGTCTGGCGTTGGGTAGTCTGTTCCGAAAATGTCGACTGACTCGCGCTGGCCGAGGGCAACTTGCAAAATCAGCGGAATGAGATGGGTTTCGGGGTCGTGATCCTCGCCGATCGTGCCATCGGCCGCTGCGCCAGACGCGTTGAAATACCGCAGTGCGGCGTAACCGAAGCCATAGGCGTGCGAGTAATCGGCGAGTGCGTGCTCGATCGCGAGCTTTGTATAACCATACGGGCTGATTGGATGCTGCGGGTGATCCTCCGTGATCGGCACGCGGTTCGGAATTCCGTAAGTCGCGCACGAACTCGAAAACACAATTCTATCGACGCCAGCGTCTCGCATCGCATCGAGCAGCGACAGTGACCCCACTATGTTGTTGTGATAGTAGATTGCCGGGTCTTTGACTGAAACGCCAACGTACGCGAAGGCGGCAAAGTGCATCACCGCCTCGATTTTGTGCTCGCGCATCGCCGCGGCAATTCGCTCGCGGTCGTGCAGGCTGGCCTCGACGAATGGCAGTTTGCCGGCGGCCGGACGGTGCCCTTCCGACAGGTTGTCGAGGATCACAATATCGTGACCGCTTTTGATCAATTGCTTGGCCGCATGCGAGCCAACGTACCCTGCCCCGCCCGTCACTAACACACGCATTGTATCGGTCTCCTGAACCCGGCGAATTGAAGTCGCTAGATTATGACTTCCACGACCGGTGTGCCGTAAGCCCCCGGTGAGGAGCCGCGGAAAACGTACGCCATTCGCCCAGTTGCGGCAGTGTACGTTAGCGCGATACGGTCGACGGCGAGGCCGGCGTCGGCTCGGCCCAAGATCGCAACGCTCCCCCCGCTGCCGCCACCGGTGATTTTTGCGCCGTAGAGTCCGCCCTCGGCACCGCCTTCTCGCACAAGCTCGACGAGCAAATCGGTGCCTTCGGAGCCTAATCCACACACAGCATAGCTAGCGTGGCCGGCCGCCATTAGGTCCCCCATTTCGGCCAGCGACCGCGATGAGACCGGCAATTGCAGCAGCTCCTGAAATCGTTCGGCCCGCGTATTCTCCTCGATTGGATGAAGCGTCGGATGACGCACCGCATACGTGCCATCAGGTTCTATGCGAGTTACGCGATCGGTTGTGCCGCCGTAACGCTCAAGGAATTCGCACCCGTGATTTGTGCAGGAAGAAGCTGCTCATATTCTCGGCGAAATTGATCGATAGAGATGTTGGCCAGGTAACCGTGCCATTTCGGATCATCGACAATCCACGATTCGGAGTGGTCGCTCGCGCATCGCGCCGGAAACCCGGCTGCTTCCGCAATGATGCGGTAGCCCATAAACGCGCCGCATCGAACGGACGAATAGCCCGAACCGCTGACAGCGTGACGAATCCCCGAATCAATTCCCCAAAACGCGAGTTCCGGTGGAACAGGCGCAAAGCCTTCGATGATCGCGGGTTGGCAACGCAATGCGAGCAGCGAGTTCGCGTGGCCGAGCGCCGAGGTCATTTGATCCATGATTCCACACGGCGCACCGACGATATGATTCTCGGCCACCTGACAAAGTCGCGCGAGTTCCGCACCGACTACATCAACTCGCAGCAAAGCGGCAACGGCCCGCATCGAGGCGACCTCGACGGCGGCCGACGAGCTGACACCCTTGCCTTCGGGCACTTGTGAATCGAGGAGGATTCGTAAACCGCCGCCTAGTTGCACACCGGTTTCTTTTAGGAGTACTAAGATCGGACCAAGAACATAGCCAACCCAGTTGGAGTTTGGATGACGAGCCAATTCGTCGCGAACTGCTTGATAGCCCGCTTTGCGGAAGCGATCGAATTCTTCGGCAGTGAATGAAATGTGCCGACATGCCTCCGACTCATTCTGCGACAGGCTCGCAATGCGAATGTCGCCGTCGTGCGATTGCTGTACTGCTGCGAAAGCCGCGTCGGCGATTGGCATTTCCAAGACGAGCGATCCGCTGTAGTCGCCAATTCCGCCCATGATATCGAGCCGACCTGCGCGCGGGCAACGTAAATCGGCGAATTGCGCTCGAACAACGTTCGCAGCTCCAGATCGTCATGACTTGGAAGCTGTCGCAAACGTTCTACGTGTTTGGCGAAATCGTCGCCCCCGTACGAATTCGACGAAGTGCGATCGCTCATCGCGCTTCGCTCACAAACTTGTGCTTGTGCAGCAATTCGTTCAGGACCGGTGCGATTTGGGCGTGCAGATTCGCATTCGCGTATCCCACCCAAGAAACGTTAGAGTCGGTGTCGAGCGGCAATCGAATTGGTTGGCCAACTGGATCGGTCACAATGACGCCTGCTTCTTCGGCGATCAATTTCGTGCATAGATCGTAGGGATGGCAGCAATGCCCGACCGAAGTGCCGCGCGCCGCGACGAGTGGCTGCACGAGCGGTCGCAAATCCGCAATAAATCGATCCTGCCCGCTGGCCAGATTGTAAATTTGCCCGCCCGTGCACGCGTATTGGTCTTCGAAAACCGCCACTTCACCTTGATAGCGCGGAACAAGTCGTTCGCTTAATTCTTCATCGAGCGCGGCCAGCAAATCGCGGCCGCCTGGAAAAAAGCGACAGATGGTGGCGAATCCGTGGCGCAACTCGGTAGCGGTCGACGGTCGGACTGTAAGTGGTGCTGATTCACCGCTTAAGCGATTGATACGAACCCCGTGTACGCCGCTGCCGCGAGTTGCCCACACCTGGTCGCCAAGATGCTGCTTGATTAGCGGGATTTCGGTTTGCATGGCGAGTTCGATATCGGCGAGCGACGTCGTCTCTCCTCGATTAGGAGCTACACCGGTGAGGATCCAGGCAGGCCGCTTTTGATACATCAAGCCGCGTGTGCCATCGATCGGATCGACGATGATTCGCCAGCGAGCAGCGGATTCTTTCGTACCATTCGGAAGGACGATTTTCCCGTCCGGCAATCCCTCGCCGATGAGCACAATGGGTTCGTGCGCAGCAATTTCACGATCGAACCACTCAACGAGCGCGGTCTCACTGATTCGATCGATGGCATATATCACATCGCCCGAACCCGCGTGGGCGACTCGTGCGAGTTCGTCGGCGCCGTGTTCTTCGCACGCTGTGATAACCAGCCCGCGCACCCAGTTGTGAAGCTGACGCAGTGGTTCGATAAAATCGGCAGCGGTTTTCATTTGTTGGCGGTTTTATAATGGACGATCGACTGTTCGCGTAGTTCAGCAGCCTTTTGTTCTGGCGATGTATCGCTCAAGAAACTGCCGCCGCCGACTTCAGGGCCGGCTAAATGCTTGAGCAAATGTGGCGTGCGCAGCGGCGGATGAATTTCGATGTGAAAGTGAAAGCCGTCGGCGGTACGTCCATCCGTCGGCGCTTGATGCAGCACGAGTACGTAGGGAAACGACAGTCGCCAAAGATTGTCGAATCGAACCAACACTTGCTTGAGTACGTCAGCCAAGTCGGTCACTTCATTTGCCGACAAATAGGCGACGCTTGGATGCGATTGCTTCGGCGACACATAAGTCTCGTAAGCATAGCGGGCAAAATACGGGACGAAAGCAGTCGCCGAGTCATTCTCGGCAAGTATTCGGCGGCCGTCCGCCTTTTCGCTCGCAATGATGTCCTCGAATAGCACTCGCCGGTTCACCTGCCAATGTCGGCGCAGGCGTCGACTTCCACGGCGATCGTTTTAAACACAAAATTCGTGGCGTAGATTTGGCAATGCGGATGGGGGTTCGAAACGCCAACCACCTTGCCTTTATTCTCAAACACCAGCACATGGTTCACTTCGGGCCGGGCGCCAAGCTCGCGGTATTGCTCCTGCCAACATCCGAGCACGGCCCGAATGTTTTCGGTCGCCAGCTCGGCCAGCGTGGTATTGTGCAGCGGGCTGTAACAAACGACGCGAGCTCTACCCTCAGCGGGTCGGTTCCGGTAGATGCCGGCCGGCGTCTCTAACTCGGCTGGCGCGACCGGCGAAACGCACGGCAGGTCGTTGTCGAACGCGAAAATCGTTTCGTAGGCCGGGTTGCGCTCCCCGTGTACCCGAGAATTGCCCGGGCACAGGTAGCAATCGGCGTCGTAAGCCGGCGCCGTCTCGGCCGGCGAATGGACGACAGTGTCACCCGTCCATGGCCGCTGGTTCCGATGGGCCGCGATGATCACCCACTCCTCGCGCAGCGGGTGCCACCGCTCTTCCCATTGGCCGACGGCCACGCTGGTTTGATTAGCAAATGACGACACGCTGCCGATTGTAACACCCGCCAACGCGCGCTTCGACCTTCTTTCACAAACGCACTAGCCAACTCTTGCGATTTCGGATTGAATAATGGCACCTTCGCGACCACTCGGTCGTCGGCGTGGCGGCCTTTCGGTTGGCAATTCTCTTCGCAGGTTCAAGCATGAATCTTACGACCATCGACTGGGTCATCATGGCGGTGTACCTGGTCTTCGTTTTGGGGATCGGGTTCTGGCTGCGGCGATCGATTCGCACCAGCACCGATTTCTTCCTCTCCGGCCGGTCGATTCCGGCGTGGGTCTGCGGACTCGCATTCATCTCCGCGAACTTAGGCGCCCAAGAAGTCATCGGCATGGGCGCAAGCGGCGCTAAATATGGCATCGCGACCAGCCACTTCTATTGGATCGGCGCTATTCCCGCGATGGTTTTCGTTGGCATTTTCATGATGCCGTTTTATTACGGCTCGCGGGCACGGAGCGTACCCGAATATCTCAAGCTTAGGTTCGATGAGAAGACGCGCGGGTTCAACGCGATCTCGTTTGCCGTGATGACCGTGTTCTCGTCCGGCATATCGATGTACGCGATGGCGAAGATCGTGCAATCGCTGCACCTGTTTGATGCTGCCTTCCAGTGGGCGGGCGTACCACCGGAGTGGATCTTCCATAGCTGCCTGGTCATCTCGTCATTGATTGTGCTCGTTTACATTTTCCTCGGCGGGCTCACGAGCGCGATCTACAACGAAGTGCTGCAATTCTTCCTGATCGTCGCAGGCTTCCTGCCGCTTGTGTGGTTGGGCCTAAAGAGTGTCGGTGGTCTGCAAGGACTCGAACAGAAAGCGCCTGCTGGGTTCATGCACTCGTGGCAAGGCATGAGCAACGCCCAAGACAACCCGATGGGCATCGAGTGGTTCGGACTCGCGATGGGCCTCGGCTTCGTCCTTTCGTTCGGATACTGGTGCACCGACTTCTTGGTCGTGCAGCGCGCAATGGCGGCCGAATCGATGAGTGCCGCACGGCGGACGCCCTTGATTGCGGCTATTCCGAAGATGTTTTTTCCATTCCTCGTAATCCTCCCGGGGGTGATTGCCGTCGCCCTACCGGGAACCGTGCCGCTGCCAAATCCGGCGACGCAACTCGCCCCCGGAACCGAACTCGCGCGGCGAGGCATCATTCCGCAAAAAGTCGATGAGAAAACGGGGCAGCCAAAGGTCGACCAAGACGGCAAACCGGAGTTCGACTATGACCTCGCGATCCCGAACATGTTGATGTTTTATTTGCCCACGGGCGTGTTGGGCTTAGGGCTGACCGCCCTGCTCGCCAGTTTTATGTCTGGCATGGCCGGCAACGTAACGGCCTTCAACACCGTCTTTACATACGACATCTACCAAAGCTATATCCACCCTGGCGCGAGCGATCGGCATTATTTGTGGGTCGGTCGCATCGCCACCGTCGGCGGCATCGCGTATCGATCGCCGCAGCCTACGCGGCTACACGCTTCAACAACATCATGGACATGCTGCAGCTCGTGTTCGGATTTGTGAATGCTCCGCTATTCGCAACCTTCCTGCTCGGCATGTTTTGGAAGCGAGCGACCGGCAACGGCGCATTCTTTGGCTTGCTGGCCGGCACGTTGGCAGCTGCGATCCATCATGGCATCACCCTACCGCAGGGTGCCACGTGGGGCTTCAAAGGCGGCTGGCTGACCGGCGGCCAGTGGATCGCGCATGTGTACCACAGCGACATGGCCGATAATTTCTGGATGGCGATTTGGGCCTGGAGCGTTTGCTTCGTCGCTACGATCGTCGTCAGCCTGGTGACGAAGCCTCGCGACGAGCGTGAGCTGGTCGGCTTGGTGTACTCACTCACTGAAAAACCGAAAGATGAAAGCGGCGCTTGGTACAATCGGCCGATGACACTGGGAGTCATCGTGCTTCTAATGACGGTCGCACTCAATTTCTTCTTCCGCTAACTGTTTTCGCTCCTAACGGAGAATTACGCACATGCGACTCGACATTCGCTTACCCATCGGCCTGATGTTTGCCGTCATCGGCGCGTTCCTCGTCGTGTACGGAGTCGCACTCTCCGACAAGGCAATTTACGAGCGATCGCTTGGGATCAATATTAATTTTTGGTGGGGAGCGATCTTGCTCGCGTTTGGAGTCGTCATGTTTTGGCTCGGCCCGCGGCACTTCAACAGTGCGGCCGGCAGACGACTCGCCCGAAGGACGCAAAATCGAGCAGCGCAAAGCGCGCGTTGAGCAGGCCGGCCGCCAAAAACGCGGTGGGCATTGATCCAGAAATATAGCCGACCCATCTTGGGTCGGTCGCAAATCGTGGCGATTTGCGAGGGAACACACCCGCCAGCCAGATGGCTGGGCTATCTGCTCCGCACGACGTATGCACCCCGCGCTGGGCAAATCGTAATGACCGTCGGTTCGATTCCGGTTGCTTTTTCGTAACCAGCGACGATAGTTTCGGCGATTTTTTCTGCGCGGCCGGTATCCACCAGGCTCACCGTGCAGCCTCCGAACCCCCGCCGGTCATGCGCGAACCATAAACGCTGCCTGCCGAGCCGATATTTCGAGCGATATCCACCAGTAGATCAAGCTCGCTGCAACTTACCTCGAAGTCGTCGCGCAACGATTCGTGGCTTGCGTACATCAATTGACCGACTTCGCTCCACTTACCGGCTTTGAGTGACTCAGCGGCGTCACTGTGCGCGAATTTCGGTCACCCCGTAACGCGCACGGTGAAACTCAACCTCTTCGAGTTTGGATTGACCTGCCTTGAGCTGTTCGAGCGTCAAATCCCGCAATGAAGTAACGCCCAGCTTTCGTGCGGACGATTCACATTGGCCACGCCGCTCGGCATACTCGCCGCCGGAAAGCCGTGCTTCACATTCGAGTTGATGATCAGCACCGTTATGTTCGGATCGACGAACGGAATCTGCTCGATCTCTCGCGATCGGCAATCGAGTAGCATCAAATGATCGGCCTGGCACATGGTGGATGCGAACTGATCCATAATCCCACAGGGGACGCCTGCGAATTTATGTTCGGCTTGCTGGCATAGGAGTGCCTTGGCCACCAGGTCGAGCGTCATGCCGGACATCGCTTCGAAGAGTGTGGCAGTGGCAACTTCGAAGGCGCGCTACTAGAGAGCCCGCCGCCGACCGGAACACTTGACTCCACGACGACATCAAAGCTGCCAGGCTGCATCCCGTGCTCTAAACAACCGGCCACGACGCCTGCGAAATAATTCGACCAATGCCCCTGTTTTTCGTGGGGTCGTGGCATCGAGAGCGAGATAGTGGCGTCTTCGTTCGTCGCCACGCTAAAGACGGTAGCTGTTGTTCCGTCGCTCGAATTCGCGTCGGACGCAATCACGCAGTCCGCTCGATCGCCATCGGCAGCACGAAGCCGTCGTTGTAATCGATATGCTCGCCAATGAGATTGACCCGGCCTGGCGTTGCAACAATCCACTTCGCTTGTCGCCCAAACCGTTCGGTGAATTTCGTCGCAGCGCTCTCGACAAGTTGGTCCAAATCGCTTGTTTTCATGCGGCCTATTGTAGCGACTAAGTCGCGTTAAGCCACATTGTGAGCAGGTACGTGGGAATGAGAAACGTCAGCACGACGAATCCCCAGTATGGGCCTACATAACCGGCACACACCACCGCATCCAGCACAATGACCGACTGCACGCAATGCCAAACCGCTGCTTGCACGCGACTGGGCGACGGGTCGAGAATCGCCAGTATGCATCGCCGCGCAATGATGATCCCCACGGTTACCCACATCAAGAGCCAACCGAACCACAAAATCTCTAGGGGCGGCCTCTCGTTTGTTAGCAGCGGCACGCCCGCGAGCAACGCTATTCCCCCAATCAACACGGCAAAACCTGCCACCAATCGGTTGCGCTGGCTTACGTGGGCATCAGTGCGGGCAAAAATCGTTACTCCCATGATGTAAACGCCAATGCCCCGCGATCAACACTTCCGACTTCCCCCACGGAATGAGAAACAGACTCATCCCGAGAAGCACATTCAAAAATCGACATTCGCCCATCAAGAGGGGAGCGAACCGCGATCGCTTCAGTTTACCGTCGTACAACAAAATAATGACGGCAAGCAACGATACCACAACGCCCGGCCGCCAGTCATTCGCGTGGAGAGATACGGTACAGCCAAGCGTCACGCCGGTTGCGAGCATCGCCCAGCCGACGATCGCTGCGACCTCCAGCGAAATGCGGCCGGAAGGAATCGGTCGCTCGGGCCGCTGGCGCGTCGACTTCCGCATCAAAAACATCGTTCAGCACCATGCCGCTTAAGTACAGCAGGCATGAGGCAACGACGAGCATTGCAAAATCCAGCTGCGGCTCCAGCCCGCGCTGTGTTACCAGGAAGCCCATCGTCACGTCGGCGGCCGCCGTAAAGACGTTCGGTAGCCTGAGAGTTGCAGCCGGCGGTAACGCGTCGCATCATGCTACTTGCCGGCCGATTGCTGAGTTGAAAGTCCGAGCTTCGCGGGCCGCCGCATCGGGGTCATCAAGATACGGATACAACTCAACCGTTAGCCAGCCGTCGTACCCGGTTTCCGCAATCGCGGCGAGTGTTGCCGGAAAATCGATCGCCCCGCGACCCGGCACTAGGTGCTGATGGACGCGCGTGACCGCAATGTCTTCTAGGTGGTAGTGCCGCGTGTCAGTCGCCATCGTCTGCACCAAATCTGGGGATCTTCGCCGACGCAGTACGCGTGGCCGACGTCGAAGTTGAGTCCGATCATCGGCGAATTGATGCGGCTGACAAATTCCAAGTACTGATCGAATCGCTCGATAAGCAACTCGGGCTCGGGCTCGATTAGCAACGGCACACCAAGCTTTTCGGCAATGTCGACGCACGGCATCAGCTCTTCGTAAAAGATCGCGGCACCGTCGGCCCACGATTGCCCGTCGGCAAGAGGTCCGCCGGGCTGGTCGTAATCTGCGATGCACCCAAGTCGTACGCCAATTGTAGGCCCGCTTCGTATGCTCGCGGCGAATGGCGGGGTAGTGCGGATCGGGCTCGATCCAGCTCGGATGCCAATACGGCTGACGTGGATCGGCAATCGCGTTCATCATGAACGCGTTGATGTTCGAAATCGCCAACCGGTGCTCGGTCAGTGCATCGCGAATCTTTTGCTTTTGTTCTTCGAGCAGTCCCGCTGGCCAAGCGTGCGGCACATCGGCCAGCAACTCGATGCCTGCATAACCCATAGCCGCAACGCGCGAGATTGTTTCCTCGATCGAGTAACGTAGGTATGCGTTCGAGCTGAAAGCGAGTTTCATCAGAAATGACCAATGACCAAATCACAATGACCAACACAAGCAGCGACATAGTTGGTCATTGGTGCTTGGTCATTGGTAATGCTACTTCCGATTCTCTCGCCACACCGGATCGAGATGCGAATCATCCGCCTTCGGCCAGCGCGTGAGAGTCACCTTTTGCCGCGTGTAGAACTGAATGCTCTCGCTGCCTTCAATGTGCAGGTCGCCAAAGAACGATGGATTCCAACCGGTGAACGGAAACCATGCCATCGGCGGCGGGACCCGACATTGATTCGAATCATGCCCGCGTTAAAGTGCTGCTTGAATGCCCGGCGGCGTAGCCGCTAGGGTGAAGATTACGGCACCGTTGCCGTATTGTAGTCGTCGCCGACGGCCATCGCTTCATCAAGATCGCCCGCCCGAACCACGGAGAGGACCGGGCCAAAGATTTCTTCTTTCGGTACCCATCGTCGGCTTAACGCGGTCGACAACGCTCGGTCCCAATAAAAACCCGTCCGATTTGAAATCTCGCCGCCCGTCGAGCGCAGCATCGCGCCATCGCTGGCGATGTCGACGACGCTCGCAACTTTTCGCGATGCTCGCCCCGGATCACGGGGCCCATGTCGACGCCTTCATTTCCGTCTGTCGGACCGACGCGCATCTTGCCGGCATAATCGACCAAACCCTGCACGAGCGGGTCGCGGGCTTTAGACCGCAACTGCCACACTGCCCGCCATGCAACGCTGGCCTGCGAACCGTAGCGCTCGCCGCCAACTGCTTTACGGTTTGCTCCATGTCGGCATCCGGCATGATGATGAGGTGATTCTTCGCACCGCCCGCCATTGCACACGCTGCCGTTGCCGTGCCGCGTTCGTAGATGTACTTCGCGATGGCGTCGAGCCGACGAAAGAAATAGCGGCAACCTTCGGATGATCGAGCAACGCATCGACGCATTCCTTGTCGCCATGCACGATGTTGAATACACCCTCCGGCAATCCGGCTTCAGCCAACAATTCGCCGGTTCGAACCGCCGAAAGCGGCAGTTTTTCCGACGGCTTCAATACAAACGTGTTGCCGCACGTAAGCGCGATCGGGAACATCCACAGCGGCACCATGAATGGGAAATTGTACGGCGTGATGCCAACGCACACGCCAACCGGATGGCGGATCGCATCGGCGTCGACATCGGTCGCAATGTTTGGCGGCACTTCGCCCATGATCAAACTCGGAATGCCGCAGGCGAATTCGACAACTTCGATGCCGCGATTCACTTCGGCTCGGGCTTCGGCAACGTTTTACCGTGTTCGCGAGTCACAAGCGCTGCCAGTTCTTCGAAGTTTTGCTCGAGCGGCGAGGGAAGACGAAACATGAGCCGCTACCGCTCAATCGTTTCGCCTGTTGCTCCAAGCTGGCAATGCGGCCGCTGTTGCTTCGACCACTTCGTCGGTCTGGTCCGCAGTCGCGTACGAAACGCGGCCGATCACTTTGCCTGTCGAAGGGTTGTATACGTCACCCGCCCGCTTCGATCGCAAATCGGTCCATTTGCCGTTCGAAAAGATGGGGACAGATTCGATAGATGGCTCTGTTGTGGTTGCCATGATTTCGCCTTGCGAGTAGGGTGGGTTCAATCCACCAAATAAATACTGATCGCAATTCGTCGTGCGCAAGGATGCCCGCACACCCTACCCGCTCGTTTCCAACCTGTTATAT
>CAVTEJ010000010.1:0-127257 GCA_963733705.1 uncultured Planctomycetota bacterium
TGAACGTCCAAACCGAAATTCCATTGGACGACGCCGCTCCCGCGGATATCACCGACCAGGTCACCCAGTACTTCAAACTGGCACCAAAGGAAGGTCCGAAGGAAGAAGCGATCGTCAAAGTCGAGCCCGCGAAGGAAACCGAAGTCTCTCCAGTTTCCCTCGCTCACGAGTAAGCCCCACGAGCTGAGAGTCGAGCGGCGGCAGCCGGAGCGCTCCGCCCTCGACTCTCACTCTCTTAACCATTCCATCGGCCGTAGCTGAACTCGCAAGAATTCGGAGCGAGGAGAACCGAACTCTTGCGAGTTCAGCTACAAACCGGAATTCTGGCTCTAGACTCTCAACTCTCGACTCTAGACCCTCAACCTTCAAATGTTCCAAACCTGGCGAATGCGACTGAAAGAAGCCCGCGTGGCGTGCCAAAACGGCCGCTACGACGAAGCCAGCCGGGTTCTCGCTGACGAAAAGCTTCGCGATTTTCTCCCCGCCAAGCAACTCGCCGCAGAAGTCGCCGGAAAAATCCTGCAGCGTGCCGGCGATCGTTTTGCGACCGGCGACTCGGTGGCCGCGTGGCACGATTTGAACGCCGCCAATCGGCTCGGCGGTCAGGATGAACTAATCCATCAGCTTCGCCAATCCTACGAAGACCGCTCGCTCCGCGAAGTCCGCCAATGTTTGACTGTCGGTCAGCCAGGCCACGCGATCAAGTGTCTGGAAAAGCTGCAAAAGCGGGGCATCGCCGACGACCGTATTCGCACCCTCCAACAAATCGCCGCACTCATGCAGGAAGCCAATCAACGAGCGGCCCACGGCCATTTTTCCGAAGCCGCCACAGCGATAAACCGGGCCGAATCGCTCGCGAAGTTGCCGCAAGCTGAACCAGGTATAATGGATGAAGTTGCGGACCGGCTACACACCGAATTCGATCGCTTCCAATCGGCCACCAGCGAATGCCAACGGCTCACGACCGAAATGCACACCGCGCTCGCCGCCGAGAATTGGAGTGTGGTGCTGACAAACGCCGACGCGTTGCTCGCCCTCGCTCCACAGCACGTGGCGGCCGGCCAAGCTCGCCGCCGGGCTTGGAAAGCGGTCGGCATGGACGTAACGCAGCTGCACGTTCGCCAACTGGCGCGGGGACCGGTTTCGCTCGCATTCAATCCAATGAATGACCGCAGGGGTCGGTCTTCGACTCATTCCGCGACGCGCTCCAGTAAGGTCGACACCGTGTTAGGCAAAGAGCAACCAAACCGAGCGCTGTTATGGGTCGATGCCGTCGGCGGTTTCCTCGTTTGCCTCGATGACGCCATCACCATCGGCCAACCTTCACCCGGCGACCCGATTACCTTCCCGATCCTCGCCGACTTGTCACGCCGCCATGCCGTCATTCGCCGCGATGCCGGCGCCTACATCCTCGAACCGGTGCAGCGCACCTCGGTCGACGGTCGTGAAATCAAGACCCCTTTCGTGCTCAGCGACAACCAACTAATTCAACTCGGCGACAATGTCCGCCTACGCTTCCACAAGCCCCACGCCCTGAGCGCAACGGCCCGCCTCTCCCTGGAAAGCCACCACAAAACGCAGCCCACGGCCGACGCCGTGCTCCTGATGGCCGACAGTTGCGTCCTGGGCCCGAACCGCCACTGCCACGTGCAGTGTCGCTATTGGCACCGCGACGTAATCGTTTACCGACAAAATAACCAAGTTTTCTGCCGCGCCGACGAACCACTATCAATCGATGGTGTGCTCTCATCCGGCAAAAGCGAATTGCAATCCGGTGCACGAGTGGAAGGCGATGATTTCTCGTTTGCCTGGGAGGGTCTGACATGAGCCAGTCCCAACCCGCAAACGCCAATTTTTCGCTGCATTTCCCCTGCATCCCGCATCCTGCACCCCGCATCCTTTACCTAGACAGATGGGCAATCCGACAGCTACGCTAGAACGAGAGAACCTTTCTGCCATGAACGCGCCAGCGCCGCAACTCGACGATGCCGATCGTCCGCGAGCGGATCTTCCGCGAGCCGCGACGATTAAGTTCGCGTATGCCAGTGGCGCAAGGCCACTCGATGGCTACACGATCAAGCGCGGGGTAGGGCGGGGCGGCTTCGGCGAGGTCTATTTCGCCACCAGCGACGCCGGCAAGGAAGTCGCTCTCAAGCTTATTCGCCGCAACCTGGATGTCGAGCTCCGCGGCGTCACGCAGTGCCTCAATCTGAAGCACCCGAACCTTATCGCGTTGTACGACATCCGCACCGATAGCACCGACGACCAATGGGTCGTCATGGAATACGTCTCCGGCGAATCGCTCGAGGACGTCATCGAACGCAATCCGAACGGCGTGCCGATTGAAGAAGCACTGTGGTGGATGCGCGGCATCTGCGCCGGCGTTGCCTACTTGCACGACCACGGCATCGTCCACCGCGACTTGAAGCCGGGAAATATTTTTTCCGACGAAGGCACGGTCAAAATCGGCGACTACGGCCTGGCCAAATTCATCTCCTGCAGCCGCCGTAGTGGCCAAACCGAAAGCGTCGGCACCGTCCATTACATGGCGCCCGAAATCGCCAACGGCCGTTACGGCCGCGAGATCGACACCTACGCCCTCGGCATCATTCTCTTCGAAATGCTCACTGGCCATGTGCCATTCGAAGGCGAAAGCGTGGGCGAAGTGCTCATGAAGCATCTTACGGCCGAGCCCGATTTGAGCGCGCTAGCCGAACCATATCGAGATATCGTCGCCCGCGCGTTGGCAAAAGATCCCGCGCTGCGACTGAAGGATGTGGGTGAACTGGTCTCCCTACTTCCCGGCGGTGGAGGCCAAGCGCCGCCGCAGCCGGCGCGTACGCCGTCGCCCGCCGTCGCGCCTCCAAATGCAGTACCTTGGCCCGTTTCGCGCGGACCAGCCCTAAAGGCTGCCGATTCCGCTGCCGCGAGCGGCCTCAGTCAGGTCATCCGCTGGAACAAATTCGGCAATGAGCGCGTCGAAGAACCGATCTGGAAAGCAATTCGCGAAACGCTCGGCCGTGACAATTTCAATAAAATTCATCCGCTCAAACGCGGGCTGGCAATTTTCGCCATTGTGGTCGCCGTCATGATGTACGGCGATAAGACGCTCTCGATCGTGATGCCGATCGCGTTCTGCTATTTCGTCTACTACATCATTTGGACAAGCATTACAAAGCGCCAAACTGCTACCACAGCCGCGATCGCGGCAAAAGCCGCAGCACTCCATCAAAATCCGGCCGTCCCATCGAGCGACAAACACACCGTCGCCTGGCAACCAGCCGACGCGCCTGTCCGCCCGCAAGTCGCTCTGAACGCCACCCGCACGCCCCGTCGTGTCCGCTCCACATGGCGTGATCGTGCGAACCAGCAGCTTGTTGCCAAACCGTTTCGCGAAAAACTGTCCGAACTTGTCGGCTCAATGCTGTTAGCCGCTATCTGCTCAGCGGTCGCGGCCTGCATCGTCCCTTTCGTGCTGCAAAAACAACCCGGCTCCGAACAACTCGCAACGTATATTTGGCTGGCACTGGTTAGCACGTTCGGCAGTTGGGCCGTGCTAGTACCCGCAAAATTTGCCGAAGGCAAAGTCGAAGATCACACTCCGCTGCGAATCTCGATGCTCCTATTGGGAACACTCATCGGCTTAACGGCCTGGTTCCTCGGCGACTCGCTCATGCTCAAAACGCCCGGTTGGCGCGAACCATTCGATGTTGGCCGCGGCCTCCTCAGCCATCAAATGCTCAGTTGGCCTGGTAGCGAAAGCGGAACCAACCCGGCTGTTCAGTTCTATGTCGCGTACTTTGCGTTCCTGTTTCTCGTCCCGCGCTGGTGGCGACAAACCGATTTCACGCGCACCTCGCGCCTTAGCGTGTGGTCGGCGGTCACTTGCATCGGGTGGGCATGGTTCCTGCAACTGTTCTGGTGGTTCCCACAGCCGCTCGGCATGATGGCCGCTGGAATCATCGCTGTTTCGACGCAGCTGGCCAGTCCCTGGATGCCTCCAAGCAAACGCCGCGCCCTGAGCGAAGCTCCTAACAGTGGAGTCGCATAAAGCGTTACTACCATGGCAATTCTAGGAATAGGTGCGTTGCTGGTAATTTTGTTCCTGCTGGGACTAGGCGTGGCTATCATCGCGGCAATCGGGATGTCGATTGCGCACGGTCGCTTTGGACTTGCTGTTGCGATCGGGGCCGGCGCGTTTTTTATGGTGATTATTGCGATTGGATTCGCGGCATCCCTGACCGTGCAAATGTACGATCAACACGCGACCGTGACCGCAACGAACGCAACGGTGGAAGCAATGTCACCGCCTCAGTTTGCGGTAAGCGGGCTTCCGCACCCAGCGGTGTCATTCGGCTCCCAACCAAGATGGCGGATCGGTGCTTTCCCTGCTTTGTTTTTGATCGTTGCCATCATGTTTATCTTGGCACGGTCTGCAAAGCATCATTTCGCACATGCTGGTGCGGCTGGCCACGCATTTCGTTGGCCTATGTTAATCGCCATACCAATAGTCGCCCTCCTCGTGATCGGCGGATTTCGAACCAAGGTCGAACATGATCGAGAGCGCAATCAGTCAAGCGGATGAGCTCAATGAGAACGTCCGCCTTCAGGCAGAAGCCTTCGCACAACAGCAGCAAGAGCTCGCCAGGCACGCTGCCGAAACGAATGCCGATATGAATGAGAAGATCCGTGCTCAGACGGAGTCGTTCGTAAAGCAACAGCAAGCACTCATAAAGCGTGCTACCGAGCTGAGTACCGACCTTCATCAGCGCATCGACAAAATGGACATCCAGCAACTCATGGATGAGTTCGACGCTCCGCGAATTATGCTCCAAATGCCGCTCAGCCCTTCATCGGCCCCCGCTGCCTTGATCATGGCGGCGACACCGACAAGCACTCGACTCCGGTTAGCTCGCCAACCAATGCAACGGCTTGCTAATACAACGGATAAGAATAAGAAGCATTCATCATCGAAATCGAAACCGCATCGGCAAGATTCCGAGTGCGACGACAGTCGCCAAACTTAATCAATACTCCCGCAATTCCAGTGCCCCCGCGGCCCCATCACCGGCAACTGCCGCCGCTCCTCCCGCAGCACCCGCTCCACAGGCAATCGCCGCAACGACCGAGTTCGGGATTCAAGATCAGCCAGGCAAACTCCGATGAAGCGAGCCGCCAAGCGAAATACATCAGGCGACAATCACTGGGTCAAAACCACTTCCAAAAATCCGCCGCCCAGCGAATCGTTTTCCGCCGGCAAACCCGCCTGGATCAACAAACCACCAAAACGCACCGGCCACATTCGCCGCGAAGTGATCGAAACGGATCCCTACGTAACCGCAGAGGAATGCTATCAAGCAGCCGATATCTATTTGCTTTTCAAAACCTATGACCACGTGCAGGCAACTGGCCAATCAGCCTGTTCAAGACACGGATCTTCCCTCGATTACATTTCAAACGGACATGATCTGGCTGACGGAAGAACTCATCGCCAGTGGGTGATAAGAACCGGCAATGGGTCGACTGGCGTCCGCAATATCTGAATGCGCTCGGCATCAGTCTCGATTACATTCATCGCGAGCTCATAGCCAAGGACCGGCACAACGAATCATGCGAATTTCTCGATACCGTCGAGAGCTCAAACGGTCCCATGAAAAAAGTGTACATGGAACTCGAATTCACACACTGCCATCGATCGTCGACCTTACGCAAAAGCTGGATGCCTACGCCCGCCGCGGGCGATTTAAGCTGGTCGGCGTCTCGTCCGCCGGTATCTTCGGTTTGCTATTTACAGTCTGGGGATTGTTAAAGGTCGATACCGCCACCAAAGGCTATTATTCAAAGTGGTTGTTCGTCGGCGTGCCGGCGGCGATAATCGGAACTGCACTCCTGTCAGTTCTAGTTATTCGTTAAACCACTCCCGAAATGCCAAATACGCCCCACCCCGATCTACTGCTGGTGGAGCAGATCCGCTCTGGGCAACCAGACGCCTGGACGACGCTCATCGCGCAATACGAAGGCCGCCTGCTGTCGTTTGTCGATAGCCGTCTGCGGCGACGCGCCTCCAGCGAAGACGTCGTTCAAGAAACGTTCATCGGCTTTCTGACGAGCCTTCCGAACTACGACACCCGCCGCCCGCTCGAAAGCTACCTGTTTTCGATCGCCGCCCACAAGCTGACCGACTACCTACGTCGCGAAGGTCGCCGACCTGCGCTCCCGCTGTCGTCCACGGCCAACAGCACCGGCGGCTCCTGGGACATGCCCGGCGGTGGCCGCCCGGCGAGCAGCATCGCCCGCAGCGGCGAACGCCGCGAACTAGAGGAGGAGTCGATCGCCAACGGCCTCCGCGAACAAATCGATCACTGGCGTTCGAAAGGCGACTGGGAAAAAGTGAAGTGCATGGAGCTCCTGTTCGTCCGCGGCGCCGCGAATAAAGACGTCGCCACGACGCTCGGCATCACCGAACAACAAGTCGCCAACTTCAAATTCGATTTCCTCGACCGCCTGCGAAAAATCGTCAAGAACCAACGCCTTAACGAAGACGTCTTCCCCGAACTTTACCAAGACTAAAACATCTCACGCAAAGGCGAAGCGCAAAAAAGGCAATAATTATTTCACCACGAAGGCCCGAAGAACACGAAGTGCATTAAATCCTATTTGCATTTCCTCCGTGCTCTCCGTGTCTCCGTGGTTAATTTCCTTCGTATTCCTTTGCGACTTAGCGCCTTTGCGTGAGACCTAAGACCGATGTCAGCCGCCTTTTCCAATTCCGACCTAGAAGCCTTTCTCGACGAATCGCTGCCGCCCGAGCGTATGGCCGCAATCGAAGATGCACTCCGCAGCGACTCGATCGTTGCAGAAGCAACTGACCGCCATCAACGGCCGTCGTGACGCCGGCGTCCATTCGCTGGGCGATATCTGGCGACGCCATCGCCTGAGTTGCCCCTCACGCGAACAGTTAGGCAGCTACTTGCTGGGCGTGCTCTCCCGCGATGAAGCAGAATACATCACCTTCCACATCGACACCGTCGAATGCCGCTACTGCGCCGCCAGCGTCGCCGATCTCAAATCGCTGCAGTCATCGGCCGAAAGTGAAGTGTCACGCCGTCGTCAGAAGTACTTTCAGTCGAGCGTTGGCCACTTGCGGAAATAGCAGACGCCATCCGCCGCTACCACGTGTCTGTATCCAGCTCGACGACCCCCTCGTGCTGCATTTCCACCGCCTTCGCCCGAATCCGCTCGACAAACCCCGCCTGCTTTTCGGGCAGCGAAGCCGTCTTAATCGGCGTAAGTAGCTCGAGCGCCTTGCCCGGCCGCATGAGCTCCAGCACGCAGATTTGCGCCAGCTTCATCCGCACCGCATCGGCCTGAGCTGGGTAAGCGTCAATGTATTTCGCCATATACGGCGCCGATTCTGCCCATCGTTTCTGCCCATGCAGCCACTGGATCATCGGCATCCATTCGTTGCGCTCGGGCGTAAATCCGCCGCGCACGTGCTTCATCTTCTCGTACAATCGAATCGCAGCGTCAACATTCTGCTGTTGCAGAAAAACGCGAAACTGCTGCTTTGCTTGCTGGACTAATTGCTCTTCTTTCGACTTTTTCTCGGCATTGATTTTTGCGTCGAGCTTCCGTATAGTCCGGCTCCTTCTTGAACCCGCCGTAGTTGCCGCTCCACACGGTGAACGCGTCCCACCCCTCGCAATCGACGACGCCCGTTTTCAGCATGGCAACCGCCATCGGCAAACCCAGTGCAAAACCGGTCAGGTGCAGCCAACTGCTGCCCGCATTGCCGCCAAAGATACAAATCATGACCACTTCCCACACCGTGTAGAGACCAGCGAGCACCGCGATGTCGACGTCCACCGTGCCGTACGAAAATCCCACCAAATACGCCACGCCGATCTCATTCAGCGGCGCCCAAATCATCGCCATCGCCATCAACCCGAAGATCGCGCCCGATGCCCCGACAGCTCCAATCTGTTCGCCCGTGTAATGCAGCATGGCGAATTGCTCGATCCCCATTTGCCCCATGCCGATTGCCAGGTAGCACGGTATGAACCGCCACCAGCCGAGTTTCCCTTCCACGACCAGCCCGAACACCCACAGAAAGATCATGTTGCCGATCAAATGCATCCACCCGGCGTGCATGAAGATTGAAAGCAGCCATTGCTCGGGATGGATACCGTCGGCGAATGCCAACGTCCAACTTTCCGGCGACAGATAACCCCCGACAGCAACGGCGAGATACGCCGCGACATTGGCCACAATCAGGCCAACCGTGCCGATCGGTAAGTGATAGATCGGCGCGTCGGTGTTGTAGGGGATGAACATCAAGCGGCGAGCATGGAGGAATAGAGCATCAGCCCATCATCATAATCAACCGCGCTAAGAAATGAAGATCGCCATGCATACGGCCTGGTCGCTTCAGCGACCAGGTAAACAGCGACGCACCTAAAGCTGCGGCTCAACCAGCAGCCGATCGAAATGCTGCCGCGTATACAGACAAAAAGAGTACTCGCGTGAATTCAAGATTGCTTCGTTCCGTTTGCGATGTTGCGTGTCGTCCCGCTCCCGCTCGATTTGCTCGCGCAAGTGGCTCGACGAACGGCTGCAGTTCACGATTCGCTCGGACAATCGCCACGTGTCGTTCACGCGCATTCTCTGCCGTTTTCGGCGTTTTCAGCCAGTTCAGCTTCCCCTCGATGATCTGCGCGACCCGATTCGAATCACCATTCGCACCATCGACATCCACATGCTGCTCGGGATGATATTGCAACTCACGCAACCGCTGCTCCCACTGGCCCACAATAGCGCCCACTTGATTGCCGTTCTCATGCGGCAATCGCAACGTCGCAGAAACCGTCGCGAACTCCGGCGGCTCGAATCCAAAGAACAGCCGCACGATTTCGTCAGTTACCTGGTCGTACTTCGCCCCACCGATGCCGTGCAGAAAGATATCGCTCAACACAAGCCGCGCGAATATGGTGGTCGTGAGCGCGCGTGTCCGCACCTTGATTCCACGCGACGAAAGCTCATTCAGCTGCTCTGCCGCCAGGGTCGGATCTCCATCTGCCGTTAATTTCAGCGCGATCGAATGTTGATTGCGATCGCTGATTACGATCTCATTACCATTGCGCCGCGCAAACAGCGGTCGCCGCACCGGATCTTCCGCGGTCCAAATCCAAAACGGCGCTTCCAGCCAATCATCCACCATCGCCAAATCGGGCATGGGTTGCGCCCGATTCCGCATCTTATGAACGCAGCGATACGTTGCCAACGCCTTGTTATAAGCCGCCCAAAACTTCGGCAACTGCGCGAGTAAGTGTGCGGTGAACCAGGCGAATTCCGGCAGCCCGCAAACCGCGCTTTGTGGCAATTCGAGTGTATCGTTCTGCCACGTCCCCTCGAGCGCGTGCCGTCCCTCGGCCAATCGCAATCCAAGAATGTTTTGTCGCGGATTCCGCCCCATCGTCAGCGGCCACAACGACGCCACCAGCGGTTCGCTTACCAGCGGCCGAATCAGCGCGGCCGTGCGCTCCGCGAACGTGCTGAACGTCGCCTTATCCAGGATCCGCCGCTCTTCATAAGGCATTTCCGGCGCAGGCTTGTCGTACGGCACTGCTTCCACACGCGGCCGCTCAACTCCGCCCGTCGGCACGCGAATCGACGCTCCACGACACAAATCACTGTCGATCAGCAAATGAATTCCGACGCCATCCATGCGTCGCGCCAGTCCACCCAACACAAAGTTTTTGTACCAAACGCCGGGATGAAACATCTCCGGCTGATGGCCCGAAAAAATAAACGGCAAACCTTGAATATCTGGGCTCCGCAACCAACGCTCGGGCACATTGCGATATTCGCCTGTGTACGCCACCGCCAATTGCAACAATCTGCGCCGCGCCGATTCGCTTAATTCGACCAGCGTTCGACCTTGCACGTCGTAATTCGCACTCGCGAGCTTCTCACGATTGTCGGCCACCGTCTCTGGCAGCGCAGCGTACGGCGGGTCGACGAGCGTCTGCCCGTCGCCGCTGGGTGCGCGCAAACTTCGGAACTTACTGGCACAGTCCATCAGCATGATTCGTGGGGCGGCTTTGCACGAGCGTGCAGCGCCTTAAGAGCACCCGCAACCGGTTTTTGTGGGATTGCCTATCGTCGGGTGGGTCGCGTCATCGCTATTGTGTTGGTCGACTGCCGCCAGTGCCGTATCAATCACGCGATGGTAATACTCGAGCCGCCGCCGGCCGTCGTCCAAGCTGCCGCCGAAGCTCCGTTCCTCTTCCAGATAAACAAGCGGCACCGGCAATTCCACGATTCGCAGTCCGTGATGCACCGCTTGCACCCACAACTCAAGGGGCATTCCATACCCAGGTTCGTTAATGGTGAGCTTGGCCAGTTCCGGTACTCGATACGCCTTGAACCCACAAAACGCATCCGTCAGCGATAATCCCAACAGCTCGTTCAGCTCACGCGTAATCTGCGTGTTGATCTGCCGCCGTTCGGGCGGCGCTTGCTCAGCATTTTCCTTGTTCCGCAAATACCGGCTACCAGAAACCATATCTGCATCGCGGCACGCAGCCACCAACTGGCCAATCCGCTGCGGCTCGTGTTGACCATCACAGTCGATCGTTACCAGCACGTCGTACTTATTCTCCATTGAGTAATCAAATGCGGTCTTCAACGCGGCGCCATAACCCCGGTTCTTTTCATGCCGCAGCACACGCACGTCCGTCCGCGCATCGAGCAAAGCGGAAGTCCCGTCGGTCGCGCCATCATCGACCACGAGCACGTCGTCCGCGTAACGAACGACTTCATCCAACACAGGGTTCACGTGCGTACGTTCGTTGTAGACCGGCAAGGCTGTTAGAACGCGGGGCGAATAGTCCATATCGCGAATCTCGAAGGGAATGTTCTCACTGTGCATCGCTAGCAATTCCCTTCGCACTCCGCCGAAGCGACGTCATGTCGTTCCACCCATTTTAGATGTGGCGCGACAAGGGTCAACCGCACGGCAGAACGCCGACCAATATGCGTGGCGCACAGCACCATCCGCCTTGCCTAATCGTTACGAACCAAGCTTCGCAAGCGGCGGCGGGCTGCCGCTCGGCGCTGTTTTGCGCGCCTCGCCCGACTGGACAGCTTCCTCACCCTCAGGGGCATCTTGCGCCTTGACATGGTCGCTAGCGACGAATCGATACTTCAGCACGCGCTGCCCATTGACCTCTTCAATTTCCAGCAGCATCTCCTTGCCGACCAAATCAGCGCCGTCCGGAAAACGATAAACTTTGCGGTCGGTCTCGCGACCCAATCGATACACTTGCATACGTTTCGGGCGATATCCCTTCGAACGCAGATAACATTTGAAGTCGGCCAGATGTGGTTCGTGGTTGGTCATAAACTGTTCCACGATCAACGTGCCATCCTGATCGAGGTGCGATTGCACATCCAGCGTCAAATCCTTCGTGCCGACCTCCAATTGGCCATAGGCACTAAACTGCAATCGTTCGTCCGCTTCCACGGTAAAGTCAATGCGAATCGGCTGCTTGCCATAGAACGCGTTTTTCAGTTTGATGTCGAACGGAAACTTAGTCTCCGCGCCAGCCGCCAGTTGGAAGCTCGTCTTCGGCGGTTCGATTAACCAACGATCGAGCGCCAAACTTGTCGCTCCAACCGTCTGAGTCGGCGACGAACCCTCTGAGCCATCCTGATCCTGCAAGACGATGATCTTTGCCGTTCCCCCAACTCCTTGCGGGAAGAAATTCTTGAACGTCAGCGAATCATGGTAAGGTCGCGAGAAAATACTTGGGATTTGAGTCGCTTCAAACTTCAAGCTCATCCGCCACCGCGCGATTGCTTCATTCAAACCCAACACGAATGACGGTGTCGACGCGACCTCAATCGACTGCTCGCGCCCTTTCTTCGGGACTACCGTCGAGCGACCCAGCATATCGAACTGTCGCACGTTGTCGCCGAGATACAGCACCTCGCGCGTCGGCTGATCGTTCCAAACGACCATCACCACTTGCCCGTCTGGTCGTAGAAAGACTTCATTCGAACTATCGTTCGGCAACTGCAGGTGGCCCAAATATTGTGCGCCGCCCAACATCGCCGCAGTGGTTCGCCAAGGCAACAGCAATTCAGCGGGCATGCCGTCGGACCGCATTAATCCGTTTTCATCGTCGAACGGCTTGGCTGCGATGATCGCGTCGGCCCCTTGTAGTTTCGCAGATACGAGCCGATGTACGAACGCACTGCAGCGGGCCTGGCGATCTGCTTCATGCTGGCGCGGCCCTTCATACGCCCCTTCTATCCAAGCCGGAATTGAAAGTGCGCCGGCCATCTCCAACGGATCGCACGGTGTGCACATCGCCGCGATCACATCGTTCGAGCGTGATGTCGCTGGCGCTGCTGCCGGTGGGTCAACCGCAATCCATCGCTGTGCCGAATTCGCTCGCGGCTTCGCCAGCAGCGAGTCATACTTCTTTTCTGTCGCTTGAGTCTGCAATGAAAGCTGCGCGAAATCCCAAGTCACCTTTCCCGTGTGCGTCTCGGCCGCATCCCAGTCTGCGCACAGCCCAAGTCGCACATCCTGACCGAATCGGAACAGCGCCGTGCGTACCTCCTCGATTCGCTTATTGAGCTTCGGCTGATTGATCAGGCTGATATCGTAGTCTCGCCCCAGCTGCCACCAACGCACGCGTAGCGCCAGTCGACTCATCACGGGTTCCAGCGCGGTCGACCACACACTCGTATCTTGCGACAAAATATCTGCGATCGACAGATCATGCGCAGAGTGCCCACCGATCGTAACCTTACTCGGTGGTCGATCGACAATACCCACCACGTCAATATTCGACGCCCCCAGCAACTCCACAAAGCGAATCAATTCGTCGCCGCGCTGCTGATCGTTGGCGTCGAACCACACCGGCACTTTCGCCCAGTTGATCCCAACCTGCGGTAGCAAATGACTCAGGTCCTGGAACGAAAGCGGTTGATCGCCGTCTGCTAACGTCCAACCAAATTCACCACGGCGTGGCATATCCAGCGGAGGCGCTACGACGAGGTCAATCGTGTGGCAACCGTCCGCGAGTAGACCGTCTGATCCCTTCACAGGCCCTTCCAGGGTCCGCATCCTCACCGCCACGCGATAAAAACCATAGTCAGGAATTTTCGGTTCCCAAGTAATTGTTCCTTCATAACCATCAGGGGCTTCTTCGGTTGTGCCCGCGCTTGGCGTGCTTTTCGCTTTGTTGACTATGACCTTCCCATCTAAGCGGAAGTGTTCCGTCTGCAGCACCCGGTTCGACCCATCGAGCAATTGAAAATCGATCTCCGGGTCCCGTTCTCGAATTCCCGAGAGCGAGCACTTAACACTCACTCCCGTCAGTTCGGTGTAAACGTTACACGGGTTGTTCGTCGCGACATCAATTCGCGGCAGCCGTTCGAGCCACACATCCGCCAGTGATACGTGCCCTTGCAGGTCTCCTTTGCTGCCGCGTATCACAGTCAGGCTCACGATTGCATGATCCACCGCGCGAGCACGAGGCTCCAGCGGACCAATGCGAACCGTTCGCCAACCATTTGTGGACGGAATCGGTTCCGACTTCGCCGTTTGCAGCACGTGGCCCGTCGAGTCGCAAAAATCCAACGACAACACGACGACGCTGTGCTTAAGTCCGTCATTCTTCAGCTGCGCTTCAAACACATAGCTGAAACGAGAAAGCACCGCGATCGGTGGTGTGCTCACGCTCGCCGCGGCGCCATCCAAGTCGATCTTCAAGCATTTCTTGCCTGCCGCTTCATCGTCATCGCGAATGGTCGCGTTCACGTAGTGGGGGTAGTCAACGCCCGTCTTGCGATCCCAGCGATCGGGCCAACCGTCGTAATTCACGTCCCAGTCGTTGCCGAAGTCACAATGAAATATCGTGACGGAATCGCTCTGACGGGCTTCGCTCTTGCGTGCCAGCCCTTGTACAATCAGGGCCGCAAACAGCGCGCAGCACAACACGCGGCTGAATCGAATTGTGGATGAACTCTTCATTGCGAAAATCTACCGTAAAATAAGCCCTCCGAAGCGTTTCCAACCGCCGAACGAATAACTTCCGCTCTTAACGCCGCTCCCTACACCTCGCTCGCCAACATAACCGTGCCAACCGTCAAAATCGGAATTCAAACTCGCAGCCTCTACCAGCCGATCCGGCAGGCGCTCACCACAGCTGCGCGGCTTGGCGCTGCGGGAGTCGAAATCGACGCCCGTTCCGAACTCCGGCCGCACGACGTTTCTCGAACCGGCATTCGTGAATTTCACAAGCTGATGGACGATATGAACCTCCGCGTCGCTGCCATCGCGTTTCCCACGCGCCGGGGCTACGACGTGCCCGACGACCTCGAACGCCGCGTACTGGCCACCCAGGAAGCCATGCGCTTCGCCGCCGATTTACGTGCCGACGTCATCATCCTTCGCGCTGGCCGAATTCCTGGCGAATCCGAAGCCTTTTCCTCGTCCCGCCTCGTCGAATCTCTCACCGCTCTCGGCGTGTTTGGCAATCACATCGGCGTGCGGCCCGCACTCCAAACTGCCGACGTCGCCCCTGCCGATCTCTTACGCTTAATTCAAGCCTTGCCTGATCAAACCGTCGGTGTCGACCTCAATCCGAGCGAGCTCATCAAAGGCGGTCACTCTCCACGCGAAACGGTTGAACTATTGGGCCCGCACGTCCTGCATATCCACGCTTGCGATGCCGTCCGCGACGTCGTCACCCGCGAAGGAATCGAAGTCGAACTCGGCCGCGGCGCTGCCGACATGCCCGAGCTCCTCGGCCACCTCACCGAATTCGATTACCGCGGCTGGGTCACCATCGAACGCCGCGATTCTCCCAACCCGATCGAAGAAATCGAAAACGCCGTCGCCTACCTGCGCTCGCTATAATTCCGACGCCACGTCCCGTCCCCTCCTCATCGCTTGCGGTTTAGCTCCTCGTCCTTGGCAATATCGCCGCTACAACCCCACTCAAACGCAAATCCGGCCCCGTCCATTGGACACCCCACATTCCGCGCCCTATCTCTTTGTGGCGGAATATCTGCCCAGCGTTAATTCGCCAGGCTCAACTTGTTGGATCACCGCGATGGACGTACTGCCCGCGAACGACATGATTCTCGACGCACCCGGCGGCGATGGAGCGCAAGCCATTGTGCCCCCGCCGGCCCCCGCACCAATCGCGCGCGGTGACTCCACGCCGACCCGCGCCAGCGAAACCACGCCCCTCTCGATTCCGCCCGAACCAGAAACATTGCTCGACAGCGGATTGCCTCGCGCCGAGCTCGAATCGCTGATCCTGAAAATCCTCCTGCAGCGCGGCACCTGCACCGGCAGCGTCATCAGCGAAGTCGCCTGCATGCCACGCAGCATCGTTGCGGAAACACTCGATCGCATCCGCAACGAGCTGCTCGTCACGATTAAATCGTCCTCTGGCATTCACGATTACATTTATCAGGTCACCGAAGCGGGATTCAAACGCGGTCAGCAATACTCGGCCCGCTGCAACTTCGTCGGACCGGCTCCTGTCGTCTTCGACGACTACGTCGCTTCGATCTATCGTCAGTCTCTGCAGCGCGCGCCGTTTAATCTGGGTCAATTGCGGCGCGCGCTGTCGAGCATGGTCCTGCAGCCCAGCCTGATCAGCCAAATCGGTCAGGCCCTCAACGATGGCCGCGGACTGTTCCTCTACGGTGCACCCGGTAACGGTAAAACCAGCATCGCCGAACGCGTCTGCAACTCCTTCGGCCAATGCGTGTGGATCCCGCAAGTCGTGACCATTCACGGCGAGCTGATGCGCATCTACGACCCCAGTTGCCACGAAATCGTCAAATCACCGCAGGTCGACGCCCTCAAATACGATCGCCGTTGGGTGCTCATTCGTCGCCCTACGATCGTCGTCGGCGGCGAACTCACGCTTGAGTACCTTGAAACACGCTTCAACACTGCCGCCGGCATTGCCGAGGCCCCCGTTCAGCTGAAAGCCAATTGCGGCACGCTCGTGATCGACGACTTCGGTCGCCAGCGCGTCAGCAGCACCGAAATATTGAATCGCTTGATCGTCCCTCTCGAAAAGCACTACGACTTCCTGTACCTTGCCAGCGGCCGACAAATCCAAGTGCCATTCGACGAGTTGCTTGTTCTATCGACCAACCTCGAACCGCGCGACTTACTCGACGAAGCATTCCTCCGCCGCATTCCGTACAAAATCGAAATCGGCGACCCAACCGAAGTGCAATTCCGCGAGCTGATGAAGACCCAGGCCACCACGCTTAGCTTCGAAGTCGAACCCGGTGCGATCGATCACCTGATCGAGCAGCATTACCGCCGCGCTCACCGTCCTTACCGCTTCTGCCACCCGCGCGATCTATTGCGGCAAGTCAAAAACTTCTGCGAAGTACACGGCGAACCAAAGCGCCTCACCCCCGACAACTTCGACCTCGCCGTCCAAAACTACTTCGCCGGCCTCTAACCGACGCCCGCGCGAAGTTCTCTCCGCCCGCACCTCAACGCGGCGCGTTTTCACCGCGCGCTTCTCTACCCGCTTGCGGTTTCGCTCCACCGCCCTCGTCAACCCCTCACTTTTGTACAAAATCATCTTCGAGGATTTTTTCTAGTTTTTGGCCACCCACTGTGTTACGCTCTCCATCCTGAAATGACCGTTCGATCGTAGTTGCCGTTGCGCACGCCGCGCGGCAGACCTCCAGGAACAGCAACGCACGCCTTCCCATTGCATAACGGAAGTACCGACGTCTCGCCTCTCCGCAAGTCTGTCGCCGGCCCCCATGGGACCCCAACAATTCGCTCGGACGGTTGGGAATTGGACCGATCGTACGTAGACACGTTCGCCGTGGCGAACGTGATTTCTACCGCTGCGCATCCGCCTAAGCCCCAGATGATCCTTCATTTTTTTGATTTAACCGGAACCCCAACCATCCGCTTCGGTTTAGCTAAACTCCCGCGGCCTGCGTAAAATACGACGATGACCAAACCCAACGCCAAATCGCAGGAGCTCGACCATGGCCCGACCGATATCAGTCACCATCCCCCACACCCTAGGTAAAGAAGAAGCCAAAAAACGAATTTCCGAAGGCTTCGATCGTTTACGACAGCAAATGACCGGCGGCATCGGCGCGATGCTCACGTTCAACCAGCAGTGGGACGGCGATCGGCTCAACTTCGACGGTGGTGGCCTCGGCCAAAAAATCACCGGCCGGATGGACGTGCGCGCCGACTCCGTCGAATTCCAAGTCGACCTCCCCGATATGCTCGCCGCCATCGCCGACAAAATCACCGGTAAACTAAAATCCGAAGGCCAAAAGCTCCTCGAAAAGAAGTAGAACCACCGTAACAACGTAGCTGAATTCGCAAGAATTCGGGCTGCAAAATTCAGACACTATTCCAGGCAAAGCAATCATGCGGTTTTTAAGCTCGTTTCTACTCGTCGTTGCATTCCTTTCCACTGCTCGCGCCGCCGACCCCCAGCACCCGAACATCGTCTTCATCCTCGCCGACGACCTCGGCTACAGCGACCTCGCCTGCTTCGGCAGCAAATACTACGAAACCCCAAACATCGATAAACTCGCCGCCGGCGGCATGAAGTTCATCGACGGCTACTCCTGCGGCCCCAACTGCCAACCGTCCCGCGCCGCGCTGATGAGCGGCCAATACGGCCCGCGCACCGGCATCTACACCGTCGGCAGCATCGACCGCTTTGATTGGCACAG
Organism: uncultured Planctomycetota bacterium; assembly: GCA_963733705.1. Classification (GTDB taxonomy): domain Bacteria; phylum Planctomycetota; class Planctomycetia; order Pirellulales; family Lacipirellulaceae; genus JABDGM01. The sequence continues at coordinate 17,770 of CAVTEJ010000010.1, forward strand.
CCGCCCGCTCCGCCCCGTCGATAACGTCACCGCCCTGCCGCTCGACAAAATCACCATCGCCGACACGCTCAAAAAGGCCGGCTACGCCACTGGCATGTTCGGCAAATGGCATCTCGGCATGGATGCCGAACATTTTCCCACCAAACGCGGTTTCGACGAAGCCATCGAATCCTCGGGCGCTCATTTCGATTTCAAAACCTATCCAAAAACCGACTACCCGAAAGGCCAGTACCTCGCCGATTTCCTCACCGACCACGCCGTCGATTTCATCGAGCGTCACAAAGATCAACCCTTCTTTCTGTATTTGCCCCATTTTGGAGTTCACGCACCGTATCAGGCAAAAAAGGAATTGATCGCGAAATTCAAAAACAAACCACCAGTAGGCGGCCAGAAAAACCCCACCTACGCCGCAATGATCGCGAGCGTCGACGAAAGCGTCGGCCGCGTCATCGCCACGCTCGATAAGCTAGGCCTGACTGACAACACGCTCGTGATTTTCTCGAGCGACAACGGTGGCGTCGGCGGTTACGAAAGCGTCGGCCTCAGTCGCAACGGTGTCACTGATAATGCCCCGCTCAAAGGCGGCAAAGGCATGCTCTACGAAGGCGGCATCCGTGTGCCGTACATCTTCAACTGGAAAGGCAAGATCGCGCCCGGTGTCACCAACGACACGGCCATCATGGGCATCGACCTGTACCCAACATTTGTCGAGCTAGCACACGCCGAGGCACCGCCCAACTATCCACTCGATGGTGTCAGCCTGATGCCGGTGCTCACAGGCGTCAAAAAAACGCTCGACCGCAGCGGCCTGGATTGGCACTTCCCCGGCTACTTAGGCTTCGGCCAAGGCGAATGGCGTACAACGCCAGCGGCCGCCGTAAGCGCCGGCGATTGGAAGCTCCTCGAGTTCTTCGAAGACGGCCGGCAAGAGCTCTACAACTTGAAAGACGACATCGGCGAAAAACACAACGTCGCCACCGACAACCCTGACAAAGTCAAAGAGCTCCACGAAAAAATGCTCGACTGGCGCAAAGAGCTCGGCGCAAAAATGCCCACCAAAAATACCGAGCAAGGTCCGGTGAAAAAGCTTACGAAGGACGAAAAACGGGCCCGCAGGAAAGCTCGAAAAGAGACCGGCGGCGACGAATAGCACCCTCGTAGCTGGATTCGCAAGAATCCGGCCATACCCATCACGCACTCGCGTAGCTGAATTCGCAAGAATTCAGATCGCCCGATTAGCGTTTCGTTTGCGCCGGTGTAACGGGGGCAAAAACGTGATCAATCGGCGGCGATTTATGCTGGCAATATGACAAACACAACAGCCCATACGCCGTCACCAGGTTTGGATCGTTCTCCATCCACCGCGGAGTTTTGTTCACCCAACTACCATCTGCATTTTGAGTCGCAATATATTTCTCAGCTAACTCTGCACGCCAATCGTGCGATTTACCCTCAGCATCCACAAACTTGTCATCCCCCATCGCATCGAGCGCTTTGGCAAACGTGTGATAGTAATAATACAAACCCTGGGCACCAAGGCCCGGATTTTCATCCAGTGTGTAATGCTTCTGAATCCATTTATACGCGGCCTTCACTCGCGGATCGTCCTTTTTGACGCCGGCGTAAATCATGCTTTTAAAACCGGCATACGTCATTGATCCATAACTACGCAGCCCGCCATCATCCGTTTTGCCAGCCACACTTTGGCCACCTTCAACCGGACTATAAATGAAGCCACCGTCGTTCACCTTGTCCGCAAACGCCTCAGTGTTGTACTTCGATTTCAAATTCTGACTGCGAGAAACAAAAATGAGTGCCTTCTGAATCGCCGGATCATCATCGCCACGACCGAGCGCGTGGAGTGCATCCAGCAAAAAACTGGTATTCGAAAGATCAGGCCGACTTGATGAGCCATAGCCCGCGCCGCCGTAATAAACGTTGTCCTCACTTTTTCCTTCGTCCCCGTCCCACTGCTCCTTCTTCACAAACTTTTCAGCATCCGCGAGTAACTTGTCGTAATGGTGATCGCCGTTCGCCGCTTGGAAAGCGATGATCGCCAAGCACGTTTCGTAGTTCTTATGATTGCTGCCCGGTTGATAAACGCCGCCGTCCTCATGCCGATCGCTTTCCAAATACTTCAGCGCCTTTGCGACAACGGGATCTTGAACGGGTCGGCCCGATTTGAGCAAACCAGCAGCCACAATGGCCGTCACACCAGGGCCTGACTTTGCACTAAACGAACCATCCTTTGCCTGTGCCTCTTTCAAAAAATCGGTAGCCCGATCGATCGCTGCTTTGACCTTCGCGCTGTCGATGGTGCTTGCCGAATTCTTGTTGGCCGCTTGCGAGGCCGCGGCGAAAACTATAACGACTGCAGCAATACAAACGGCGCGTAACGACGGAACAACGACAGTGTTGCAGTATTTCATGGGATCACCATCAAGCCATGGTTAACTGTAAATCGACATCGCCAGTAGAAACGCCATCCACAGCGCCACCAAAATGCCGGCGGTCACAAGCTGCCAGCGGCTGCCGCGAAGTGGCAGTGCGGGCGCGACTTCCGTTGCGGTCGAATTCGGATCATTCCGTTCGGGCATGGTTCAGCCGCTGCGATCCGTCCGGCGATTGCACACCGTTGCTACGAGTCGGACGTGATCGGTACGAACGCGTCTCGCAGTCCGGTTTCGAAATCGAATACGTTTTCGAAGTCTTCACGGCGATCGCTATCCGTCTTCTTCATCTGACCGATTTCGATCAGATTAAATACAATCTCGCCAAAATCGGCAGTCGAGCGGACACCCCACTCGTTGAGTACATTTTTCGACAACATGCCATATTGCTGAATGGCATACTGGCGGATCGCCTCACACAGCTGTTGGCCGGTTACGTGACGTTCTTCATCCGGGTCCGATTCACCCTGCTGCGGCGCCATCCCGCCGATGCCCAATTGCTCTTGGGCGAATCGCAGAGCTTCGAACACAAAGAAATACGCGTCGCGATGATACCGGCGGTCGCGCCGAAGCAGTTCCGCCAGGGGATGATCTTGGTCTAGCATTCTTCTATTGTCGATGGCAGCGGCGTTTTAGGCAACAAGACGAGTCGATTTTGCAAACGCTTCCGCATATTTTGTGGCCGAAAAAATGACACCTGTCGAACAATCAGGCGCGGGCGACGTGAATTTACGCCGGCTGCAATTGACGCACGTTGCCTCAGTTGCCGCCGCCGTTGCCATTGACGTCCGGCACGTCATCGGGTTCGCCACTCGATTCTTCCCGCGGCGAACGTTTATCGCGAAACACCGTGTCCTCCAACATCGCCAAATCCGGCGGCACCTCGCTTATCGGTTCGTCAGATTCTTCCGCTTCGATTTCCGACGGCGGCTCGGGTTGCGGCCTCCGCTCGCGCTTCAGCACTGTGAGCACATCAGACGCATCGATCACAATCCGCCGACCATCTTCTGTTTCAACGAGCACTTGTCCAGCAAGGATTTCTTGAGCAAGCACGCGCGCACGCCCTGTGTTCGTAATGATATCCGCGCCCACGGGCGGCAACTCGCGCTGCAAGTCTTGATACGTATCGTACTCGTAGCGCAGACAACACTTGAGCCGGCCGCAGCGACCGGAGATCTTCGTCGGATCGAGCGTGGCCCGCTGCAACTTGGCCATCTTCATCGAGACCGGCGGCATCTCGCTGAGATGCGTATTGCAGCACACCGGCTTGCCGCAATCGCCGTAATCGGCGAGCAGCTTCGCTTCATCGCGAACACCGATCTGCCGCATTTCGATCCGTGTTTGAAATTCGGTGGCGAGTGTTTTCACGAGGTCGCGAAAGTCAACGCGATCCTCAGCCAAATAATAAATCACGACTCGTTCCCCGCCGTACAAATGCTCGACATCGACGAGCCGCATATCCAGATTGAGCTTCTTGATTTCGCTTTGGCAAATTTCATATTCGCGACGTTCTTGCTCGAACATCTTGCGGAGGTCGCGGACATCGTCGCCCGACAGCTTGCGCAGAATTTGGCCCTGTTTCGGATCAGTCAATTGCGCGACTGCTTCATCACTCGCTTCGCACAAAATCTCGCCCGACTCGAGTCCGCGACTTGTGCGGGCTACCACCTGCTCGCCGCGGACATACGTATCGCGACCACGCGGAGTGAATACGCCGAGGTTTCGCATGACTCCGTGACGAACGACGTAACGTGGCATGGGCGAAGTCGAAATCGATGTGTGGTGCTGAGGCAGTGTCGAGTATACAACCGGGACGCCGAATTCTACAGGCGTTTTTGCACTCTCGCGTAGGAATTGGCGCACGAAAAAGCGCCGCCAAAATGGCGGCGCTTTCCGAGTATTCGTTTTCGTTTCGCGGCAAACAGCCGGTTACCGATTAAATAATATTAATCGGCAGCGAAACGCCGAGGGGCTCTTCGGCGAGCATTTCCTCCGCGTGGTGCGGAGCATGGTCCCAATGCTCCACGGGGCCTAAGTGTTCGCGGTAATCGCGCCGCGGCCGGACTAGCTGCATCGGTTCGTCGAACATCGGCTCGTTACCCCAGCGGAACGAATCGACGCGGTACGGCGGTTGGGGTTGCGTCGGACGCTCGCCGGTCATGTAATCCTCGGCGTAATACGGCCGATAACTGCGCTGCCAACGTCGTTGGCGTTCGCTGCGAGAGATTCCTTGCACGGCCCACTTGGTGAGAACGGCTCGCAACACTGCGAGCGACATGCCGCCCGTTTGTTGATGAACCATCCACTTCGCCGCTTGCCACCGCTCGTCGCCGCGGCAAATATCCAGGAATTCGTGGCCCGCGTTCGTTAGTCGCACGCATGGCGAACCTGCCGCCGTGCGATCGATTTCTTTCGCGAGTCCCGCATCAATGCACAATCGCAAGTGATAACGCGTCCGTTCGTCGACTTCGTGGGCAGCGCCGTTTCGTAGCGAATCGAGCGTGCACTCTGCTCCGTGTCGTTCAAGATCGAGCAGAATTTGACGAATTAAATCGACGTCGCGTTTCATGGTTCCCTCCGATAAGCACGCAAGAATTTGTAAGTTGGTTCTCGATTGTTCGGCGAGCAAGCATGATCAACCAACTCGCGTGCGAGGGTCAAGATGAGTTCGGATGCTAGCACCGCGACTTATCGCAAATCGCGCGGGTCCGTCTTTTCGACTTCGAGATAGCCGGATGCAGTTGCCCGGTCGCCAATCGCGAACGAACCGAAGCCAAATTCGACGTTGCGAACGCCGGTGCTCAAGCTGGGCGCATCGACAAACGAAAGCGAGAGCGGCCGCGAACTATTCGTGATCGTGACTCGAACTGTGTAGTCGGGTCCGATCATTTCGCCCCATTTCGGATGACCCGGCGCGGTGCGAATGTTGTACTGCCCGCGACCGGGCGGCGTGTAGCCTGCGGGGTTATCGGCATATTGCCAAACCGTGCGTTCACCGTCGTAGCGAAGTCGATCGAACACTTGTCGGCGACCATCCACCGGCATGCTGACCGTCGCCAATTTGACTGGCGCCGGGCCTAACGCGATTTCGAAGTTGAGTTTGTTTCGGTTCTTGGCATCCGGTTGTAGTTTGAACGAATATGGCAGCGATACTTGCTTCGCGCTGTTCATCGAGCGGAGCATGCCGTTATTTTCGGGAACGAATGACGCGATGTTGTTCGCGTCGTCAACGCCGCTACCGCTGCCGATCAAATAAAATCCCGCCGCATCATCGACCAAGAGCGGAACGCCATCGGCTTTGATCTGTTTGACGCCGAAGCCATCTTTCACGCGGATGAATTCGATACTGGGCTCGATCGCGGCACATACCGACGTGGCCGCAACAATCAGGAGCCACACGGATACCAAGCAGGGCAGTCTTACGTGAGGCATCGTGCGCCTCCGACTAGATTCGAACATGCAACGAACGGTTTGGGAATCCGGCTCAGAAGTTGAGGAGCGGAGGCTGCCAATCGCTTCGCCCGTGGCGCGGGCCGGCACTGTTTTAACATCGAGGACAGCCTAGCGACAATCAATCTGAAATCATTATTCGAGCGTGTTTTTCAACTCGTCCTGCGTAAGCGGGTGCGCCGGGGGGAGCCGGCACCATCAGCCGAAATGTTCGTGCCTTGGAGCGTACTCCATTGGCCGTTCATCCAGGTGACGGACTTCTGGCCGAGAGTGGCAAAGGCGATCATCACCATTGCTGCAATGGCAATAGGCAGCGGATACCTAATAATTGGTTTACGACCGAGTCAGAATCATCAGCCAACGGGTCTTGCTCAATCACACAACCGTCCAGCGTGTCCAGTGGCTCAAACTAAGCGCATAGCAGAGTATGAAACTACCCGACAGAGCTGCTGCAAAGATGAGTACCAGTGTAATCAACGGGACTTGGGATCGGCCGCGCAAGACCCAGGTACTGAGACCGAGAGTGAACATTGGGTGCGAAAGATAAATGCCATATGCATAACGGCCAAGGAATGACATACGCGCAGGAGCCGCCCCTCGAATCGTCCACTGGCCAGCAATAACAAAAAAAGGCCCGCGGTATTCTCTAAGCCCTTATCGCGGCCCCAAATCACGACGCATTGGATGAGCGGAATCATTAAAATGCCCGCAAGAATTGAGAGAGAGGTATGTCGCTCAAACCATCCTGCGGGTAATAGAGACTTAAGGCAAGGCCCCAAAAAAACGATGGCAGAGCCATTTCGGCAAGGATCCAAAGATAGGAGAGATCATGCCGAAGTCCTTTTTCCAATGGCAAGTCGATCTGACTATTAACAAAGCATATCGCGATGCCCACCAAAGCTGCCGCGAGAGAAATGATGCCAGCGAGTTGCCTGTCGCGCAGCATAGTCCGCAGCACGGGAAACGCAAGCAATGAACAGATGAGGATAAACGGCAAAAACCATAAATGCTTCATGGCCATGCCGAAAAAAAGCATCGGTGAAAACGTTACTGCTCGCGAACCAGGTAGATAGCGGTACTTAGCTGAACGCAGAATAACAAAAACAAGCGACCAGAACAAAAGTGGCGCCATAATGCGCAGTGTCCGCGCAATCGCATATTGACCGAATTGTCGCTCTGGGTGACGTCGCAAACCATCGCCAATTAACACCATCGATGAAATAACAAAGAACGGTACTCCAAAGCGACCGATGCCCGTCAGGAAGAGCCAATCGGGACTAATCGACATCACATGCAACCAGACGATTGCCGCCGCCGCCAAAAAGCGTGCAGCGTCGATCGATTGGTATCGCTTCGTCGCGGGCTGGGACCGCATAAGATCGGGTAGGAGCAAGTCGGATGCGGCTCGGTCGACCATATCTGGAGTCGAATAATCTTTGATATGAGATCGCGCTTGGGTTGCTCCCACCCGTAATAGTCTGCAGCTTGCAGTGGCACTATCCGCATGCGACTGCGTCAAGTGCCAAATAGAGCACCTGGTGATTTTGATATTGTATTCTGGGCGACCGGATCACCGCAAAACTTAGCACAACATCACATTCCGGAAAGCCCCACATTTATGCCGTCTGATCGCAGATTTTTGTCGAAGCCAAAGGCACTTGCCGATTGATCCCCTACACAGATTATTGGCGATCCGTGTGGAGAGGGCAAACTTGTCCTTTTTTAGGGCGGTGATCTTCTTTTTATCTACTCTCTTGTCGGGATCAAGCTCTGCCAACTGGGCATCGACCTGATTGTTCAGGTCGCGGCTCTCGGACTTGAGGTCGTCGCCATCGGGAAAGACGGCGAGCGGGAATCCATTGCAATGCCAGTGGATGCTCATCGCTGGAATTGACGCGAGTGGCGGCGGGCCCGGCGACGGTGATCTCTACGACGCAGTAGCTAAATAAATGCCAATTCTGCTCCATCACTATATGGTGCTGCTCGCAGAGCCCCTAGCGTGAACGGTAATCGATAACCGATCACACCACTCGCCCAGTCGTTGGATATGTTCCGACGACCGGGCTTTTTTGTTGCGCTGCCACAGCAGCCAACATCGTTTCCCGTCCCGCACGTTGCGGGCGGTTTGTGTTTCCCCCAACACGACCGCCCCGGTCGTGGGGCGGTCTCACTTAGGAGATCGTCCCATGATCGCGTTCAACAACGCGTCTCAGAACGAATCGCATCCGATTGGCAATCAGCTTCGTCGCCATGCTCCCCGAGATCGAGCAAAGACTCCGCCTCGCCTTTTGTCGTCTGGACCATCGAGGCCCGCGAGGATGCGATTGAAGAAGGCATCGTCCATTGCTTGTTGGCCTATGTGCGATTGCATGAGCAAGGCCGAGCGGAAGTCGCAACTGCATCGAGCCTGGCTTGGTATAGTTCGCGGCAAATTAAACGTGGCCGTCCCGCAGTGCGGCCGCATGAATAGCAAGGAGCCACTTTCGCGGTACGCACAGATCGGCAGCGAAATCGAGGTCGAACGCCAGCAACGGTGACTGGATCGACAAGTTGGCCGAGGACAAACGAGCTTCGGTCGCCGATCAGGTTGCCGCGAAGATGGATGTGCGGGCCTGGTTCGCAACGCTCACGAAGCGGATGAAGGAGATCGCCAAGGATCTGGCGTTTGGTTGCTCGACGTCGGAGGTTGCGAGGAAATATGGGGTGACTGCGGGGAGGATCAGCCAGTTGCGGCGGGTGCTGGAGGAGTCTTGGGCGGCGTTTCAGCAGGAGGCGGCGGCGGTGGCGTGATGCTGAGTAGGACCACTGGCTCTTGTTCACTGCAGACGAAGTCGGTGGTCAATTGTGGCCGGCGATTTCGTCTGCAGTGTGCTTAGCTGTCAGGTACGCGGTCTCTGGGAATCTAGCTTGCGGATCGACGAGCTAATGCACCTGCACTGGTCCGACGAGCAGTTCATCGTTCCACGCTGGGGAAAGGGAAGGCTGCCAGAGCTGTCTATCCCGGCCCCAATGCAGAAGAACGACACCGAGGAGAGTATCCCGCTGCTGCCTTCCCTGGAATCGCTTCTGCTCGAAACCGCCAAGCCCGAGAGGTTTGGCTGGTGTTTCAACCCGATGAGCTTGCAAACGAAGCTAGGGCGCCGTGTACGTCACCAGCGGCCCAATGCCGAGTGGGTGAGCAAGATCATCTGCCGTATCGGCGCCAAGGCCAGTGTCATCGTGCAGCCTGCCAAGGGCGGTGGTAAGCCTAAGTTCGTGAGCGCCCACGATCTTCGCCGTAGCTGTGCCGAGCGGCTGGTATCGGCAGGGGTGGATGAGCGGGAAGTAGCCATGGTGCTACGCCATGCGGACGTAGAGACGACCCGCAAGTATTACGCACCAGGAACGGTGCAGCAGAGTGCTGGCATCATCCGCGATAAGCTCACTGTTGGGAACAGTTCGGTGGGAACTGCGTCAGTACCACTATCAGCGGCCAGCGACGTAAGTCGTTAGTAGGGAAAGCGCCCCCGGCATGATTCGAACATGCGACCAATGGTTTAGGAAACCACTGCTCTATCCCCTGAGCTACGAGGGCCAAGCGTTTATTTTAGCAGTGCTGGTGCGGGTGGCGAGTGGGAGACGCTTTATACGTCACCCAATCGGTGCTGGACGGGCAAGTTGAGTTTGATGCTGACATTGAGCTGGTATTACACTGTGGCCGATGGACGCAGCGCAATTGACGGATGTCGCGAATAGTACCGAGCCCCGTCGGTGGCGGTTCGGATTGCGATCGTTGTTTACGGCGACGGTCCACGTGGCCGTCGTGCTGTTCCTGTGGCAATGGTTGAGTTTCTTTTGTTTCTTCGTGTTGGCGGTGTTCGCTGCGCCGGTCGTGTTTCGACGCAACGGGAAGGCCCGCTGCCTGGTGGCCATGAAGAGTATGACGGCTTACTTTTTGTTGAGCTGCGCGACGCTTCCGTTTTTGGATAGCCTCTGGCTCGGCGAGTTGCCCGTGTTTACGGTGCTGCAGGTGCCGAAGGTGGATTGGGCGATCTGGCTGTTGAATGTGATTTTGAGAAAAGTGATGTGGCCGATTGGCCTGTCGATCAGCGAGATCACGGCCCGGCCGTACGTACTCGCACTCACTTATCTGCTGCCCGTCGGTCTCCTATGCGCGATCGTTTGGCGCCGTACTCGGATGGCAGCGCCATATCGCTTTTGGGCGAGCACAGTTGTGGTCGCCGCAATTTTCGACTTCGTCATGATGCGGGTCTACGGGGGCGGGCCGCACGTGTCAATTTATTAGGCGCGAATCGCACGTGTGCGATGCCCTCGCGTCTTACTTGCCTCGCGGAATGAAACCGGGAACGCCAGTCACTACAACGGCATTAAATCTGACCCGCGACTTGATTCCTTCGCTAATCTCTTGCACGGCGCCTTCAGGAATCGGGGAGACGTCAAAGTTCTCCTCGATTCGGCTAGGAGTCTTCGACGTGGTCAGGAGTGCTGTTCCGCGCTGGATCGCCCAGGCGAGTAAGACTTGCGCGGGGGTCCTATTGACTCGCTTGGCGATCGACGTGATGACTGGATCTTTTAACAAGTTGGGTTCGCTGCTGTGCCCTAGCGCCGCGAATGCTTGAAACACGATGCCATTCTTTTTGCAGTAGTTTACAAGGTCCCATTCCGGGAGGTACGGATGGGATTCGACGTGAACTACCGCGGGCTTGATCCGCGCGGCATCAAAGATTTCTTTCGTCTGTTCTAGGCCGACGTCGGATAATCCGATGGCTTTGCATCGGCCCTCGTCGACTAGCGCCTCCAACGCCTTCCATGTGTCCTGCAGTGTGACCTCTTGATCGTAAATCACATTGCCATTCGCATCGCGCGGGTCTTGCTCTTCGCCAGGTTGGAATGCAAACGGCGTGTGGATGAGGTAGAGATCGACGTAGTCGAGCTGGAGTTTCTTGAGACTCGCTTCGAAAGCTGTTTTGACGCGCTCCGGACGGTGATTGTTATTCCAGAGTTTCGTGGCGACAAACACGTCCTCGCGTTTGATCTTCCCCGCCTTGAACACTTCCTGCATTGCTTCGCCGACTTCTTTTTCGGTTCGGTAGCGTTCGGAAGTATCGAGTTGACGAAATCCTGCTTCCAGCGCGGCCTTAGTCGCGTTTTTAGTTGCGACAGAGTCGGGAATGAGTGTGCCAAATCCAAGCGCGGGGATTGCGCCGGTTCCATTGTTGAGCGGCATTCTTGTATCGCGAAGGCCGTCACTTGTTGCCATCGTTACACTCCTTTGATATTTATCACTCAGCAGTGGAGAGTTTTTTCTGGCGGCGCTTGTGCTCTGCAGTGGCCCAGCGTCGGAGGTCTCCGAAGAGTTGTGCGAGGGCTGCTGGTTGGTAGTGAGCGTTGAGGCCGCTGGGGTTGGGGAGTACCCAGGCGTGGCTGCCGCCGAACGGGTCCTTTTGGAGGCCGACGCGGGCGTCTTTGATGCCGGAGACGATGCGGTACGGACCGATGCCTACGAAGGCGACGACGGTAGGACGCCAGCGTTTGACTTTGGCTTCGAGGCGTTTGCCGCCGGCGCGGAGTTCGTCGTTGGTCAGTTCATCGGCGCGCGCCGTGGCGCGGTCGACGACGTTGGTGATGCCGAATTCGTAGTCGAGAAGTAGATCGCTTTCAAAGGGGGAGAAGAGGCGCGGCGTGAAGCCGCCCGCGTACAGCGCGGGCCAGAAGCGGTTGCCAGGGCGGCCGAAGTGGCGGCCGATGGCGGCGGTGTAGAGGCCGGGATTGATGCCGGCGAAGAGGACGATGAGGTTTTTGGCGACGAGATCCGGGACGCGCTTGTTGTGCGCGGCGAGGAGTTGGGCTTTGGTGGGTTTCCAAGGAGTGGGCAATGTCCGATTCACAGGGCAGCGCCCTTGATGAGTATTTTGTACAAGAACTATTGCGTAAAAGAACGTTCTTGCGGATTCGAATTGCGCCGCTAGGCATCGGTCCATTCGGGCGTTGGTTCAATTTCCAGGGCTGGCAGCGATCCGGCGTCTTTGCGGCCACTTCCCTCGAACCGGCTGATCGCGCGGACCGCCATATCGTGATCGCATGCGATTTGGCAACTCAGTCGAACGCCAGTCAGGCCGCGGGCTTTCAATACATCGCGTTCGGCGACGGTCATGCGAGTGGGTTCGCCACTGATGAATTCAACACGGCAGGTGGTGCAGCGGGCGTGTCCGCCGCAAGCGTGCAATTGATCGATTCCGGCGTCTTCGGTAAGTGCCAGGACTAAACGCTTGTCCTCGGCGACTTCGAATTCGCCGACACCTTCGACTGTGAGCTTGGGCATCAAAAGCCTTTCTACAAATATGATTTTGGTGATAGAGATAGTCCTGTGAACTGTCTTATCGAATACGATACCGTGTTAGCGGCTCGGGCGAAATTGGCTCGATAATTTGCACGCTATAAAAAGCCCGGCATTGAGGTCCGAAAACCGCGAGACAATCACGGGCTCGCGCCTATGATTAGGTGTTATGGAGCTCAATCCGAAAGTTTGTTATCGAGCGGTGCAAGCGCGTGATTCGCGGTATGACGGGCGGTTCTTCACTTGTGTGAAGACGACGGGGATTTACTGCCGGCCGATTTGTCCCGCACGGCCGCCGAAGCTTGAGAATTGCACTTTCGTGCCGACGGCTGCCGCGGCGCAGGAAGCGGGATATCGGCCCTGTTTGCGATGTCGTCCTGAAAGTTCGCCAGAGCTCGACGCGTGGCGTGGCACGGAGGCGACCGTTTCGCGAGCGCTAAAGTTGATTGAGGCCGGGGCGCTTGATAGCGGGAACGTTGCGTCGCTGGCCGAAAGGCTCGAGATTGGGGAGCGGCAACTGCGACGATTGTTCAGTCGACACCTTGGCGCGGCGCCGATTACGGTTGCGCAAACGCGGCGAGTGCTGTTGGCGAAGCAACTGATCCATCAAACGAATCTCTCGATGCTTGGCGTGGCGCTCGCGAGCGGGTTTGGCAGCGTGCGGCGATTCAACGAAACATTTCAGAAGATGTATAAGCGACCGCCGAGCGAACTTCGCAGACGAGCTAATTTGGCGACTGCGTCACCAGAAATCACAATCTTATTGCCGTATCGGCCGCCTTACGATTGGCAGGCAATGATTCGGTTTCTTGGAGCACGCGCAGTTGCTGGACTCGAAGTGGTGAAGGACGACAGCTATAGCCGCGCTGTTGCCCTGGAAGACGCTGTGGGCTCGATTCAAGTTTGGCATGCCCCAGAGGACACTTCGTTACGTGTGACCGTGCGCTTCCCGCGGCTAAATATGTTGCCTGCGATCATCGCGCGAGTTCGCCGGCAGTTCGATCTTGGCGCTGATCCGAGTGCAGTCGCCGCGGCGCTTTCTTGTGATTCGATGCTCGCGCCGCTTGTTGCGGCGCGGCCGGGGTTGTGCGTGCCGGGTGGCTGGGACGGGTTCGAAGTCGCTGTGCGAGCGGTGCTCGGCCAACAGATAACTGTCAAAGTGGCAACTGGGCTGGCGGGGCGCATCGTCGCTGCACTCGGCGATCAAATTGCGGATTCGAATGATGGCAGTGGGTTGACGCACGTTTTTCCAAAGCCGGAGCGCTTCACGACAAAGTCGCTTGCTGAATTGGGAATGCCGGAATCTAGGGCGGCCGCACTCAGTGGCATCGCAAAGGCGCTGTGTGCGGATGAGCGCTTGTTCGATCCGCGTCGCGATTTGGCCGAAGCCGTCGCGCGGTTGCGCAACCTGGCTGGCGTCGGCGAGTGGACGGCACAGTACATCGCGATGCGGGCGCTCGGCGAGAGCGATGCATTTTTGGCGGCCGACGTGGCGTTGCAACGAAAATTCGGTCGCGGCGAACGGACGTCGGCCAGGACGTTGCTGGCCCATGCAGAGCGTTGGCGACCGTGGCGGGCGTATGCGATGTTGCACCTATGGATGGCGGACGCACGGGTTCCGCGAAGTTTTCAAACAAGGAGAGGTACAATGCGCTTACTGCTTGAACGATATTCGGCTCCGTTGTCACAGCTACTGCTCGTTACGGATGAAGACGGCGCACTGCGGGCAGTGGAGTTTGCAAATTATGAATCGCGAATGCATCGACTGCTACGCGATCATTACGGTTCATATTCGCTCGAAGAGGGGGCGGCGCCGAAATTGATCGTGCGTGCATTTGACAAATATTTTGACGGGAAGCTGAATGCGCTCGACGGCATACCAACGGCAACGGGGGGCACGCCGTTTCAGCGGAAGGTGTGGCAAGCGCTGCGTGGGATTGAGCCTGGAACTACAAAGAGTTACGGACAACTCGCGGCCGATATCGGTCGCGCTGGTGCAAGTCGTGCGGTCGGCGCCGCGAATGGCGCGAATCCGATTGCGATCGTCGTCCCGTGTCATCGAGTGATCGGCGCGAATGGTACGCTGATTGGCTATGGCGGCGGGCTGGCGCGAAAAGAATGGCTGCTGCAGCACGAAGGAGCGTTTACTCGCGGCGCGGTCGCGTCAGTGTCCGAACGGAACTGTGCTCATTTAGTGGCAAGTTGAGCTGCCATGCGGAATGGTCCACCTTGGTTGTCCACATTTCGCGGCCTCGGCGTTGCGCAATGAGGTACGGAAAGACCTGCTGAACCGTTGCTCCGGCAACGAGATGCGGCATTGTTACGCTCCATTTACTATCGACTTGCGAGTGCCGCGTCGAACGAGACCTACGAGCGACAGCGATACGAACGCGAGCGCAGACGCGTTCGGCTCGGGGACAACGCCCTGTGCGAACATCCAATCGTAGAGCTCGGGCCGGGCGTAAACGCGCGTCCAAATATCGTGACTGCCTTGATAATCGGAGTACCGTAAGTTGATCGACGGAAAATCGTAGGTCACATCGGGTCCGAATGTGTTAAGTGGCGGGTAGGCGGGGGCCGGGATTCCAGCGACGCCGAGAAATGTGTTGATCATACCTCTGGTGACATTCGCCGAAACGTTTGCGTCGAATCGGCCGTGGTGAGCCCAAATCGGTTCGCCGAGAAGCCCACTAAAATCGAAAGTTCCCGACGGCGGGACGGCGCAAATCGGCACGGTCGCGGCGACGCGCGTGGGGAAATCGTTGAGGAAATTCCAAGCTCCGCCGCCACCCATCGACAGGCCGGTGACGTAAACGCGATTCGGATCGACATCGCGATCGGTGATCGCTCGGTCAATCATCGACAATGCATCGCCAAGCAAAGCAGGGCTATCCCATCCGCTGTTTGTTTGCGGCGCAGTAAAGGAATGCGCCACGCGCTTTCGCCGCGGCGAACAGATTATCGATGTTTCCATTCACCTGCGCAGTATTATTGGTGCCCGACTCGCCCGAGCCGTGGAGGAAGAGAATGAGAGGCCGCGGAATGTTTGGATTTGCGGCATAGTCGTTCGGCACGAAGAGCCGCCCGGGGAGAAGGACGTTGTTGCTGCTGTCCGTGTAGTTGTAGACAAGGAAGTCATTGACGCTAGCGGCAGACGCGACACGGCCAACAGCAATCGCCGCGAATAGGGCGAGAATCACCCAAAGAGTAAATCGTCGCATTGGCACCTCCCGTTCGGTTGTGTTCCGCCAAATCTGAATGGAAGGCTTGCGTTGTTAATATACTCCTCTTGAATGACGAAAGGCTAGCTTGTCCCATTCAGCTACGCGAAGTTTGCAGAAACTCGACTGTTTCAGCATGGAAAACGAGGGATGGACTACTGAGCCGACGTATTGTCTGCACTCAATTGCGAATTGAGCAGTTTGTTCCACGCCGCATATCCTTTGTCGTTCATGTGCAGGCCGTCGTCGCGGAAGAGATTGCTTTGAGGTTTGCCATCGGGGCCGAGGAGGGGCGGGGCGGTGTCGATGTACGTGAGTTGTTTGTTCTGCTGTGTGATTTCTTTCACGCGGCCGTTTACTTCCTGCATTTGCGGCCAGAGTTTCCAGCGGGCGATGCTGGGCTTGATCGCCAAGTAAATGACGGGCGTGTTTGGAAGGTGGTCGTGCGCGCTTGCGAGAAATGTTTGGAAATCGTTAACGGTGCGATCAGGGGTGCGGCCCGCGGCGAGGTCGTTGTCGCCGCAGTAGAAGACGATCACCCGCGGCTTGTATTTGAAGACGATGCTGTCGGCAAAGTGGTTGACATCATCGGTCGTGCTACCGCCGAAGCCGCGGTTGATGACAGGAAGGTTGGGGAAGGCGTCGGCGGTTTGCCAGAGGCGGATTGTCGAGCTGCCGACGAACAGGATCGGGTCGCGCGGCGGAGCGTTTTTGTGGTCGTAGGCTTCGAAGGCGGCGATTTCGTTTTCGAAGCGCGGAGCCGAGGCGGGTTTGACCTTGGGAACCGGCGGTTCGGCGCAGGTGTACGGCGATGTCGCTAAGCCGCAAGCGATAAGGATCGCGAATCGGAGAGGCAAACATCGTAGTAGATTACTCATCTTGGACGGTGACCTTTTCCATTTTGTCGCCTTGGCGGACGGCGTCGACAACCTTTTGAGTGTCGTCGATCACTTGGCCGAAGATCGAGTGCTTGTTGTCGAGCCAGGGCGTGGGGACGTGTGTGATGAAAAACTGCGAGCCGTTCGAGTTGGGGCCGGAGTTCGCCATCGAGAGGACGCCGGGGCCGCTGTGCTTGAGGTCTTTGTGGAACTCGTCCTCGAAGCTGTAGCCGGGGCCGCCGGTGCCGGTGCCTGTGGGGCAGCCGCCCTGGATCATGAAATCGGGGATGACACGGTGGAATGTCAGGCCGTCATAAAAACCTTTGGCGGCGAGCTTTTCGAAGTTGGCAACCGTCTTGGGCGTTTTGTCGTCGTGCAGCTTGATGCGAATATCGCCGTGCTTGGTTTTGATAGTGGCGGTTTTCATTGGGTTTGTCAGTGGTCCGATGTTAGTTGTTAGTTGCTCACTGAGTTGAGTGTGACGACTAATAATCATACAACTGACCACGGACCACTGACAACGGACCATCCGAATGATCAAACCGCGGAAAATTGGGCAGCGTTTACTGGCGGCGCATAAAGGCTTTCAGGCGCACGACGGTACACTGTCTGCCGCGAGCATTGCGTATTATATTGCCCTATCTTTTTTTCCGCTGCTGCTGGTGTTGGTATCAGGATTGGCAACGTTTTTGGAGTGGACTCAAACCGGGCAAGACGCCCAACACGCGTTACTCCACACGATTTCGCAACAGACATCGCCCGACTTGGGGAAACAAGTGGGGCGAATGTTGAATGCAGTACAAGATCGGGCGTCTGCCAATGGCCCGATCGGTTTCTTGGTATTGCTGGCTTCGTCGATCGCGATTTTTGGCCAACTGGATGCGGCGTTCGATCGGGTGTGGCAATTGCCAAGCGATCCTCATGCCACGTGGCGCGAATGGTTGGGTCGATTGGTGTTTCAGCGCTTGAAATCGCTGGCGATGTTACTCGGCTTGGCGGGATTTGTTATCGCGGTAATGGTGACCTCGATGGTGTGGTCGGCACTAGAGCGCCGCGCTTCGCAGACTCAGCTTCCGTTCGCGCATTGGGTGGGCTGGGAACTAAGCTTGGCGATCAACTTGGCGTTGACCTGGATGGCGCTCGTTGTGCTCTATCGCTTTGTGCCGAAGGCTGAAGTGCATTGGGTGAGTGCAGCCCGCGGCGGTTTCATCGCGGCTGTGTTGTGGGAAGTTGGCCGACAAGGGCTCGCCGCTTACGTACTGCATTTGAATTACCAAAGCGCGTACGGCATCATCGGGTCGTTTATCGTGGTGATGTTGTGGGCGTACTACGCGTCCCTCGTGATACTAATTGGCGCAGGAGTACGTGCGCGTGTTGGGGGACGAAGACGCGACCGGTGCCAAATAGCGGCAATTTTCCCCTGGCCAGTAGTGAAAGCAGGGGATCGTCGTTTACTGATGCAGCGAGTCGACCATCGCGGCGGCGACGGGGGCGGAAAGCATAAGCGGTAGCCAGGCGGCAAGCGGCGCGGGCAGCACGCCCTTCGAGCCGAGTGACTGGCAGCCGAGTTCTGTGATCATGAAAACCGTCACCACCGCTAGGGACAGACCGATCGAGAGAAATGGGTTGCGGTTGGTGCGAGTGACGACAAACGGTAGGCCGAGGAATAGCAGCGTTGTGTCCAGAAACGGTTGTAGAAAGCGGCCGTGGATGGCGACGCGGACATCGGCGCCGAGGTCGGTGCTCGGGCTGCGAAGTTGTTGGATCATTTCGTGTGTCGACGCGAAATCGCGCCACGTCAGCGCCTGCGGCGAGGAATTCGAAGGACACACCGCTGACGACGAAGACCTGATCGGGTTGCAGCCAAGTGCTGCCGATGGGCGTGAGAACAATTTCCTTGTCCCCTTGGAGCAGCGGGGGGCTTTTCAGCAATGCTTTTGGCGCCGTCACGCCTGAAAGCAGATAGCCGCTGGGCTGATCCCCTTTCGCAGGGAGGAAGCGGGCCTCTTTCGCAGTAAGCTGCCGGCCGAATTGATCGAACTCACGCGGCAATACGAAGCTAGGGTTCACAATTCGTTGACTAGCGGCAACGATTTTTTCGCCGCCGAGGAGGATATCCGTTTGGCTGTCGAACCGCGACTGCATCATGGTTTCTTGTTCGCCGCCAAGATTTCGCGAGTCGTTCGCCAAATGTTCACGAATGTTCGGCATGATGATTTCGCGATTCGCGGCTGCGAGCAGGCTCACGCCAATCGCAGCGATTAGCACAGGTCGCAAGACGCGTATTCGCGTGACGCCGGCGGCCAAAAGCGCCGTCATTTCTTGATGGCGCTGAATCCATGTGATCGTGAACATGAGCGCTATGAGCGTTAATACACCACTCATGCGATCGAAAATCGCCACCGCTCGGTAGGCATAGTATGCACCCATGATGGAAAGCAGGCCACCGTGTTTATCGGCGTACTCGACAAAGTGGTCGAGGTGGCTGAAGGCATCTATGACGATGTACAGCCCGATGAAACTCATCAGGCAGATAATGAGAACCTGAACGAATTGCCGCAGCAGATAGCGGTCGATGATCGTGGGCATGGCGGGGAAAGGATACAGGATGCAGGATGCCGGGGACAGGGAGAATCAGCAGCCAAAATAGGATTGTGCGGGGGTCAATTTGCGAGGGAGGAAGTGTTATAATTGGCCACTGCTAGCAGGCGGGATGAACTGAGGGAGTAGCACTTGGCCAGATGAAAACGGTGGTTCAACAAGGATGGCGCGGGGTGCGGCGAAGTGGCGCTGCGGTGGTGTCGCGGCTACCGGCGCGAAGCGATGTCTATAGCAGTGTGCGTTTTCTGCAAGCGGGACTCGCGAATCTGGTTTTTCCGCCGACCTGCGTGAGCTGCGAGGAGGAACTCGATAACGCCCAGGGTGCAACAACGGACGTTCCGCTCTGCGATTTGTGTTTGGAGCGAATTGAATTCTTCAGTGAGCCTGTATGTGAGCGATGCGGTGCGCCGGTTCCATTCCCGAGAATTGCGAAACAGGATGGCGAGAATTCGAAACGGCGAGCGAAAGACGTAGGTTGTTATCGATGCCGCGGACGGAAAATGTGGTTCGATGCGACTATCGCACTCGGGCATTACGAAGGGCGACTGCGCGACCTGTTGTTACGAATGAAGGCGCACTCTGGAGATGGCGTGTCGCTCGCTTTGGGGCGACTCATGTGGCAGCAATGTGGCGAGCGCCTCGTTGCGGGCAATGCCGATGTCGTGGCTCCGATACCGCTCCATTGGCGGCGCCGGATTTCGCATCGAACTAATTCAGCCGCCGTGTTGGCGGAGGTGTTGTCCTCGAAAATGGGCGTGCCCTGGGCCGACGGGTTATTACGCCGGACACGCTCAACTTTAAGGCAATTTGACTTAAATCCGCCGAAACGCTGGGAAAATGTGCGTCGGGCCTTTGCCGTGCGAGCGGGCTATCATTTAAGAGACGCCCACGTCCTCCTGGTGGACGATATTTTGACTACTGGTGCAACGTGCAGCGAAGCTGCCCGTGCATTGCGAGAGGCTGGGGCAGTGCGGGTCACCGTGGCCGTCGTGGCTCGGGCCTTTGGCGAATAATGGAACAGGCGAAACGAGAGCGAGCCTAACGTGGACTTAAACGAACGACTCGAAGAACTTAACGCACCGAAACGCATGGGACCGTTTCGTCGGGCCGTCCTGCGCGGCCTGGGCGTGCTGTTGCCGCCATTGCTGACGATTGTCATCTTCTTGTGGGTTGGCCACACGATTGGCGAATACTTGCTCGACCCACTCGAGAACGCGATGCAATCGATCGCCGTGGAGCATTTTGCCGATATCCGTACGCCGGATGAGCAGGAACCCCAGGTGAAGATGGGGGATACGGTTGTTGTCGACGGCCAACAGCGGCCGGTGTCGTCAAAGGGCACGATCACGCTCGGCAATCAAGAAGTGTATCATCGCACCGAGGACGGGAACTTTGTGCCGTTGCAGGTTTACAAAACGGTGCTCGATGGCGTGGGCCGCGAGCCGATGCCGTCGACGGCGACGGATGTGTACCGCTGGTACGTGGACCATCGCTGGTTGCAGCGTCGGTTCATTGTGCCGATTTTCATTTGCATCTTCCTACTGGCGTTATACCTGCTGGGAAAATTCCTTGCAGCGGGAGTCGGTCGGTTTTTCTGGAGCCAGTTCGAACGTGGCATTCATCGTGTGCCGCTCGTGAGCAACGTTTATTCCTCGATCAAGCAGGTCACTGACTTTTTATTCTCTGAACCTGAGATGCAATACACCCGCGTGGTGGCAGTCGAGTATCCGCGGCGCGGCATTTGGACACTTGGTTTCGTGACGGGTGAGCCAATGTTCGACATCCAATGCACGACCGAGGAAACGCTGATGTCGGTCTTCGTACCCCATTCGCCAATGCCGTTTACGGGGTTTGCCGTGACCGTGAAGAAGAGCGAAACGATCGACCTGAATATTTCGGTTGACCAAGCGATTCAGTGGGTGGTGAGCTGCGGCGTGGTGATTCCGCCGCCGCCGATTACTGGCCGAATGATAGAAACCGCTTCGCGACGCAGTGAACGCTTACAGCTCTCGGGCGCGGCACCGAACAATGGCTGAAGCATCGGCACACTCGCGAACGCTGCGACTGGGGACGCGCGGTAGTGCGCTAGCTCGGTGGCAAGCGGAATGGGTCGCGGGCGAGCTGCGACGATTGGGCTGCGCTGTTGACCTAGTTGAAATCGCTACGCATGGCGATGTTGATCGCGCGCGGCCGATTGAAGAACTTGGCACTCGCGGTGTCTTCACGAAGGCAATTCAACTAGCGCTAGTCGACGGCCGAATTGATTTAGCCGTTCATAGCCTCAAGGATTTGCCGACCGAGCCAGTGTCGGGGCTGATGCTCGCGGCGGTGCCCAAGCGTGAGAACCCAGCGGACGTATTGGTGTTTCCAAAAGGGACGACGGATGGAGGAAGGGTCAGCATTGCGCAACTGCTTTCAAACGCGCGTGTTGGTACTGGCAGCTTGCGGCGGCAGGCTCAATTGCGGCACTTACGGCCCGATCTACGAGTTTCAGAAGTGCGCGGGAATGTCGATACGCGACTGCGGAAATTGGATGACGGCGAGTTCGATGCGATCGTGCTGGCAGAGGCGGGCCTGCGCAGGCTCGGTCTAGAAGGTCGCATTCGATACAGCTTGCCGTTTGACTTGATGCTACCGGCGGTAGGGCAGGGTGCGCTGGGCATTGAGTGCCGGACAGATGACGATAATAGATTGTCTGCGGTCCGGCCGTTGAACGATTTTGCCACGTATGCGGCGGTGATAGCGGAGCGTGCGCTCCTCGATCGACTGCGCGGCGGTTGCATGGCGCCGATTGGTGCGCTGGCAGTTGCTGAGCACGGCGAACTGCGGTTGCAGGCGGTCGTGCTAAGTCCGGATGGTGCACAACGAATTGCTGCGAGCGGTGCTTGCGAACCGGCGGATGCGGAAGCTTTGGGTTGCCGAGTCGCCGACCAGCTAACGAAGCTCGGTGCCACCCAATTGATTAGCGGTAGTCGAGGTCAGGTGCCCAATGAGTCCTGAGTTGCGAGATTTATTCGACGAGCAGGTGGAACTGGTGCTGGCAGAGCTGCCGCAGCAGGTTCAAGCGTTCATGAAGGACGTGCCGCTGATCGTCGAGGATTATCCGTCTCGCGAAGTGATGGAGCGGATGCGGATTCGGCATCCGGCCTATTTATATGGGCTGTACACGGGCATTCCGCTGATCAATCGCAGCATTTCCAACTCGGGTGTGCCTTCGGATGTGGTGCAAATCTATCGGCTGGGAATTTTGACGAAGTCGCGTGCTCGCGAGGGTGGGTTTGATAAAGCTGAGCTGCGCAATCAGATTCGGCGGACGATTCTGCACGAATATGGGCACCACGTCGGGCTTACAGAGCGGGATCTTCGCAAATTGGGGTATGGGTGATTTTGCGGCTGGGCAACTGGTCGCTGAAGCGACCAGTCCGATGTAATGCGTAACGCGCAGTAATTGCCGGTCCGGAATTCTGGGATCGGCATGAATCGCCGAGTTTGGGCGGCGTGTCTTTTTGCTAGCGTTTGATAGCGTTCGCTTCTTCTTTGCGGCAATCGCTTTCGCTGTAGCGAGTTGCGCGGTGAATACTTTGCTGCGCCATCTTTCGGCACACCCGTTGCTTAAGACGCCGAACACGCAGGGGGGCGCACCTGCGTAATGCTCGTCTGTCATGCCGTACGGAATGTACATCTCGGCCGAAGGCGCTACTGCCCAGGCTCAGCGGTTGGAAGTGATCGCCAATAACATGGCGAACGCGGACACCGCTGGCTTCAAGCAGGACGTGCCGCTGTTCCAAGCGCGGTTCGCCGAGGCGATTCAGCGCGGGCAAGCCCAGGCTGGCGACCACTCCATGAACGACATCGGCGGCGGTGTGAAGGTCGTCGGCGTTGAGACAGATTATTCGCCGGGCGAGCTGAAGCGAACGGGTAACGACCTCGATCTCGCGATCAACGGCAAAGGCTTCTTCCACGTCCGCGGCGACGATGGTCAGCAGTATTTGTCGCGGGCCGGCGAATTTCAGTTGGATTCGCAAGGCCGGTTGGTGACCCAGAACGGTCAGCGGCTGGTGCTCGACCAACAAGGCGGCGAGATCAAGCTCTCGCGCGATGTGCCGTTCGAAATCTCGAACGATGGCTTTATTCACCAGGGCAGCACGACGTATGCGATCGGCATGTCGCAGCCCGAATCGCTCAACGACATGGTAAAGATCGGCAACAACCTGTGGCAGCCGACTGGGACAGTTCAGCCGCTTGAATTGAAAGACCGGAACGTGCGGCAAGGTTACGTGGAGACCTCGGGCGCGAACCCGATTCGCCAAATGATGGCGATGATCGAAACAACCCGCGCTTTCGAAGCGAACACGAAATTGATTCAGAACCAGGACTCGGTGACGGGAACTTTGATTAGCCGAGTGCTGGCGTAACAAAACACTTTTGACCACGGTACGTGGGGCTCACAAATGACAGTACAAACACTCTACACGGCCGCAACGGGCATGGAGGCTTTGGAGACGAAGCTCGATGTGATCGCCAATAATATGGCGAACATCAGCACCACGGCTTTTAAGAAAGACCGTGCGAACTTCGAAGACGTGTTCTATCGCCAGTACCGCCTGCCGGGCGCGCAAGACGCCGATGGCACGCGGACCGCGACCGGTATCGAAGTTGGTTTGGGTACACGCGTTTCGAGCACGCAAGCGAATTTCAAGCAGGGGTCGTTTCAAACGACGAATAATCCGCTGGACCTGGCGATCGAAGGTGATGGTTTCTTCCGCGTTCAAAATCCGAACGGAGATTTTTACTACACGAGGGCCGGCAACTTCAACCTGAACGCAAACGGACAGATTGTGCTCGGCTCGGCAACCAACGGGTACATTCTCGATCCCGGTTTGACCGTCCCACAGGAAGCGACGGGCCTCGTTGTCTCGGCGGATGGGCAAGTGCAATACAGTACGTCGAACTCGAATACGCTGACGACACTCGGGCAGCTTCAACTTGCCAAGTTCGTAAACCCAGACGGGCTGCTCAAGCTCGGTGACAATCTGTTCCAAAAGACGGATGCTTCGGGTGACGAGCAGATCGATAACCCGGGCAAAAACGGCTTTGGCAACATTCGACAAGGTTTTTTGGAAGCGTCGAATGTGGAACCGGTGAATGAGTTGATCGATTTGATTACGACGCAACGTGGCTTCGAGCTGAATTCGCAAGTGGTGCAGGCCGGCGACCAGATCATGCAGTTGGTCGCGAATCTACGACGGGCTTAGTTCGGTTGACTATCAAATAACAAATTTTTTGCCATGAGTCTTTTCAAAACCAGCTTGTGTTTCGAAATCGCGATTGTGCTTTCGCTGTGGGTGTCAATTCACTCCGCTACCGCTGTGGAAGTGAGACTGCGGGAACGTGTAGTGCCGAAAGCTTCGGTCGTGCGATTGGGTGATATCGCCGACATTTCCGCAAAGGATCGGCAAGTGGCGAAGAAGCTGGCGATCGTGCCGCTGATGCCGGCCCCGGCGCCGACTACCGAGCGGTTCTTGCGGAAGCGAGAAATTGCCGACATGTTGGCTGCCAATGGCGTTGAACTCGCGGACATTCAATTCAGTGGCGCCGAGACGATCGCAATTTGTGCGAAGAGCCGTGTCGAGCCTGCCGCGTTTCAAGAGGTGAACACGCCATCTAGTGGCGCTAACTGCAATCAGCACGCGGCGGTTTTGGCGGGCGGACAAACGGACGGGGCCGCGGCAAAGTTGAAATTGGCCGACGCGAACGACTACAAGGCGCAAATGTGCCGGTTGATTAGCGACTATTTGCGGATGAAATCGGGGAAGGCCGAGATCGGCGCGATCGACTGCACGATGCCAGATCGTCAGCTTGCGAAACTTGCTGCTGCAACATCAATGCCTGTTTGCAGCGGTGGTTCCGAGCCATGGACGGGTCGTCAGAAGTTCACGATTGCATTCACAACTGCGGCTGGGCCGGTGCAGATTCCTGTGAATGTGGAAGTGGCCGAGCCAGCGATGCCGATTGTGGTCGCGAAGCGAGCCGTGGATCGCGGCAAGCCGATCACGGCCGCAGACGTGGAAGTGCGAATGATCGAGCCATCGGCAAAATCGGCCGGTCAGCGAGCGAACTTCGATTCGATTGAAAAACTTATCGGCATGGAAGCAAAGCAGCCCTTACAACAAGACGAAATCGTGTTCGCCGACCAGGTTCAACCGCCCGTGCTGGTGAAACGGGGTGAATTGATCTCGGTATCATCTCGCAGCGGCGGCATCAGTGTGAGCACGCGTGCGAAAGCGATTCAGGACGGAGCGAATGGTGATTTGATTCAAGTCGAATCTTTAGACTCGAAGCAGCGGTACGACGCTCGCGTCGTCGGTTTGCGTCAGGCCTCGGTATTCGCACCGACGCACGTGGTATCGACACCGGTCGATCGGACAAAAACGGCGCGGTCGCAAACCGTGGCTCCAACGAACCGTTAAGAATCTCACGCAAAGGCGCGAAGGCGCAAAGAGCAGGCAAGAAACAGCAAGAAATTCGAAATGCTCAAGCCACAAACAAATAAAAATGAGCTTTTTGCGCCTTTGCGCCTTTGCGTGAGACAAGCAAAGGGCGCTGTGGTTGCGATTGGCTTGTCGGCACCGCTGGCCTGGAACGGCAGCGCTCGGGCTCAAGATGCCAGTTTGTTGCTCGCGCCAGCCACGACCGCGGAGCAAAAGGGAACGCTGAATCTCGCCAATTGCTCGTTCATGTATCGCAAGCTTCCCCCTGAGGCGGAGCAACGCGAGCTTCAGATCAATGATATTGTCACCGTGCTCGTCGACTACAAGTCGAGCATGCTGAGCGAAGGGGACGCGAATGCGAAGCGGACCACGAGCTTGAATGCGGTTCTCTCGGACTGGTTGAAGTTCGACGGCAAAAGCCTCTCGCCGGCGCCAATGTCGCACGGTGATCCGCGAATTGCCGGACAGCTCGACAGTCAGTTCAAAACGCAAGCGGACATGACGCTCAAGGATTCGTTGACGTTTCGCATCGCGGCTGCGGTCGTGGACATTCGGCCGAACGGCAATTTGGTGATCGAAGCCCGGCGAGAAATTCAGATCAACGACGAAGTGTGGATGCAATCGTTAACCGGCGTGGTGCGGCGACAATCGATCGGCGCCGATCGCACGGTGCGGAGCGACGAAGTCGCGGAACTGCGAATCGAAAAGAGGGAAAAGGGTTTCATTCGCGATTCGTACAACCGCGGCTGGTTCACGAAGTGGTACGACTATTGGAAGCCTTTTTAGTACGCAAGGCTTAGAAATACGTAATGAACAAAACAGTTTTAATCCTGTGCTGCTTGCTGGTGAGTATTGCGAGTCCGTCCTTTGCCCGGACGCGGCTGAAAGACATTTGTCGCGTTAAAGGCCAGGAAGAAAACACGCTGCGGGGGATGGGTTTAGTCGTCGGCCTCAACGGCACCGGCGAAGCGAACGATCTCCCGACGATGCGAGCCATTGCCCGGGCTATGGAAATCATGGGCAATCCGGTGGCGATGGATTCCCAAAAGAGTGCGGTCGACGAACTCAAAAAAGTAAAAAACGCGGCACTCGTGATGGTGTCCGCCACGGTGCCGGCCACGGGCGCGGCGCGGTGATCATGTCGATTGCTTCGTCAGCGCCATCAGTGGCAAGAGTTTGGACGGAGGACGACTAGCGTTCGCTTCGCTGCAAGGGCCGAACACACAAGACCCGCGAGTTTACGCGTTATGTCAAGGACAGATCACGATCGACAACGCAGCGCAGCCGATGGTCGGTGTCGTGCACGCTGGTTGCCAAATGGAGGCAGACATTTTCACGCCGTTTTATCGCGATGGTTACATCACGCTAATCTTGGATAAGAATCACGCTGATTTTCAGATGGCGGACGACATCGTGTCGATGATTCGCGAAAAGCTATTGTATTCGGAGAATAACAACCCGAAGGCCGGTGATGACCGCGTGCGGGCGGTCGATGCGGCGAACATCGTCGTGCGAATTCCCGAATTGTATCTGCACGACCCCGTGGGGTTTGCATCAATGCTGTTGGACGTCCCGGTGCAAGAGACGCAGACCGAGTCGCGTGTGGTGATAAACTCCCGAGCAGGCACGATCGTGATCAGCGGTGACATTGAAATCGGGGATGTTATCATTTCGCACAAAAACGTGGTGGTAGACGCGTCGCAAGCTCCGACTTTTTCGGCGATCGATGTGGATGACTCGGGTAAACCCAAGCTGCAGACGCTGGTCGACCAACTCAATGCACTCAAGGTTCCCACGGCCGACATGATTGAAATCATTCGCGGTATTGAACGCAACGGGAAGCTGCACGGCCGGCTGATTATCGAATAGCTGTTCGCTCTTAGCTTTTAGTCATTAGTCAGAGATTAACGAAATGATCAATACATCAAATACAATCAGGAATGCGGATGCCGCAGCCATGCTCCAGCTTTCGGGCGGGCTGCCGCAGCGTACGAGTGCGAAAGGCACCGGGGCCGCGCTCAAAGGCCACGGAAAGCCCAGCGCCGCCGATGCGATTTCGCTACATGCGAAAACGAACGGCAAAGAAGAGGTTCACGACAAGTTCACGCAGTTTGTCGGCGAAACGTTTTATGGGCAGATGCTCAAGAGCATGCGGTCGACGGTCGGCAAGCCGGCATATTTCAATGGCGGTCGCGGCGAACAGGTATTTCAGGGACAGCTCGACCAAACGATGGCTCAAGAAATGACCAAGGCCTCGGCTTCGAAGTTGGCGGATCCGATGTTCGAACGCCAGTTTCCGAACCTGGCTGAGAAGGCCCCTGCACACGACCTGGGACAACTTTCGCAACTGATGCGTCGGTAAGCGACTTTCCGAATGATGGCGGCAGCGGCTGCGGCACCGATCGAGACGACAAATGAACGACGTTTGGGAAAGCGAAATTGGCGGTCTGTTGACCGAGTTGGCGGAAGTGCAAACGGCCCTGCTGGCAAATCTCGGCGAAAAGCGCAAGTTGATTGTATCACGTGATAAGGAAGCATTGGCGACGATGTCGATTCGTGAACAAGAGCTCGCGAATCGTCTTCAGGCGTGCCATGAGCGACGGCAGGGCCTGTTAGTGCGAGCCGAAGCCGAAGGCTTGCCGGCGGATAGCATTCAGTCGCTCAGCGAAACTCTGCCAGCGGGCTCGCGTGAGCGCATGCACGCTAGCATTCAGGAAACTGCGAATCGAACGAAACTCTTGCAGCACCAGAGCCTTGCGAATTGGGTGCTAGTACAACGGTCGCTGCTACATCTCTCGCAGTTGATAGAGATTATTGCTACCGGCGGTCGAATGAAGCCGACATATGGAAAGGGCTCGGACAACGGCGCCGGTGGGGTGTTGGTCGACCGAGCCGCGTAATTTTCTGCGCATGTCGGTAAAGGGGAGGCGTCTTCGAGCGGCGCGGCGCAGCGTTCGCTGGGGAACTGCCACAATCATTCGGGCTAACGTACCAACGCACTGTGTTGGTGTTCGCTCGATCTAATTGCCCAGTGAGCCGATCAGTGCAGCCTTGTCTTTGGCGATCGGTGGCGCATGAGTCTTTTCGGCTCCGTTCAAATGGCTGGCAACACGCTGCAGGCGATGCAAATCGGCCTGCAGGTCGTCGGCAATAACATCTCGAATGCCAATACGCCTGGCTACGTTCGCCAGCAGGCGAATTTTGTGCCCGCCGGCGTTCAAAAGCAGGGCGGGCTGATTCTGGGGCTCGGAGTCAGCGTCGACAGCATTACGCAGCAAGTCGATAAATTCGTCCAAGCCCGATTGGTAGGCGCGCGGCGATAGTTCGAATGCGTCCGTTCAAAATCAGACGTACAAGGACCTGGAAACGCTGCTCAACGAGCTTTCGAGCACCACCGATTTGAGCAGCTCACTGACGGGGTTCTTCAATTCCATCCAGGATGTGCTGAACACGCCAGGCGCCGCGACGACCAATCTTGCGATTGGAAAGGGCGTTTCGCTGACGCAAGACATTGCTAACTTGCACGACCGCGTGGCCGACGTGCAGAAGGAGCTGAACGATCGCGTGGATTCCGACGCGGATCAAATCAATAATCTTTCCGAACAAATTCGCCAGCTCAACGTCAAGATCTCGTCGATTGAAGGTGGTAATTCGTCGGCCAGCGAAGCCGGCGGCTTGCGCTCGCTACGGCAGACGGCCGTCGATAAGTTGTCCCAGATCCTTGGCATCCAAGTGCAAGAGCAGCCGAGCGGCGGACTCAATATTTCCGTTGGCGGCGAGCTGCTTGTATTTGAAGGGCAACGGAACGCGGTAGAAGTGAAGAGCGGCGCAAACAACGGCACTTCAGCGGATGTCATTCAATTCACAAACAGTCACGCGGTCTTGAACTCTGGAACCGGTGAGCTGCAAGGGCTATATACGTCCCGCGATCAAATCGTTGGTGGTTTCCTTTCCAAGTTGGATGGCTTCGCCAAGACGCTGGCATTTGAATTCAACAAAGTGTACTCACAAGGGCAGGGGCAGGTCGGCTTCAGTCAATTGACGAGCCAGTCGGCCGTGGCCGATCCGACGGCCGCGCTGGATACGGCTGGTCTCGCGTTTACGCCGCAGAGTGGCAACTTTGATATCTTGGTTCGCACCAAGAACAATGACCCAACCAAAACGCTCACGCAAACAACGCAAATCAAAATCGATCTCGATGGCATCGATGGCGATACGACGCTCAAGGATTTGGCGAAACAATTGAACGACGTGGACGGAATTTCTGCCACTGTGACGCCTGCCGGAAAATTGCAAATCAAGTCTGATTCGCCGGATATTGATTTTGCGTTTTCCGGCGACACTAGCGGCGTGCTCGCCTCACTAGGCATCAATACGTTTTTCACGGGTTCGACAGCCGCCACGTTGGGTGTGAACAATGAATTGAAGGGGATCGACAACGCCAGCAAATTTGCCGCCAGTACGGGCGGAATTGGCAATGATTCGCAAAATGCCGTCAACCTTGCAGGGTTATTGGATCAACCGTTGGATTCCACCGGTGGCACGTCGATCTCAGATCAATACACCCAAATCATCAATCAAGTGACTCAGGGATCCGCGGTGGCGTCGTCAGTGGCCGACGGGTATCAGCAGTTCCAAAGCTCTCTCGAAGGCCAAGAGCAAGCCGTTAGCGGCGTCAGTATCGACGAAGAAGCCGTCAACATGATGACGCTGCAGCGAATTTATCAGGCGTCGGCGAAGTATATTTCGACTATCTCCGAACTACTGGACGAACTGATGAAGATGTAAGTCGGCGCTAGTCGACCGCCGCCAACCATCGGCATTAATCGATCGAACGTAAAGCCATGTCAAACATCGTCCCAATTCCTACAACGCGCGTCGGGGATTATTTCATCCGTCAGCGGCTAGTCGCGCAAACGCAAAGCGATCAAGTCGATCTGTTCAAGCTGCAAACTGAAGTCAGTACGGGGCAACGGTTGCAATTGCCGAGCGACGATGCACCGGCCGCGCTTCGGGCGATCAGTTTACAGCGGTTATTGGCTCAGAAGACGCAAATTCAGACAAACGTGACTGCGAACACGACCGTGCTGACCGCAGCCGATTCAGCTCTTAGCCAGGTGTCTAGCATTCTTAATGGCGTGCTCGGCGAGGCTGTGTCGGCCGCAGGCAATACGAGCAGCGTTGATCAGCGACAACAAGCCGTGAACGATGTCGACCAGGCTTTAGAAGCGTTAGTCAATCTAGCGAACTCAAAATCAGCGGGCCAATACTTGTTTTCGGGCTCGAAAACTCAGGTTCAACCGTACACATACAATGGCCAGTATGTGCAATACAACGGCAACGAAGGGGCATCACCCACCTATGTGGATTTGAATCGCTTGTTCAACGCGAGTATTCCTGGAACGGATGCATTTGGCGGCTTGTCGCAGCAGATGCAGGGCGTCGCTCTCAACCCGCAAACGAGCAACAGCACGGTGTTGAGCACGATCAACAACGGTGCCGGAATCGATAAAAACCCTTCCATAACGGTTTCAATCAACACGGGGACGTCAACCGTTTCAAGCGTAATCGATTTGAGCAAAGCAGTGACGCTGGGCGATGTGGCTCGGCTAATCGAGCAGGGCGCACCAGTGGGCACGACTATCAAAGCCAGCGTTAATGGTACGGGGTTAACGCTAACCACCAGCAGCGGTTCACTGACCGTGGGCGAGGTCGGCGAAGGTAAAAGTGCCAACGAGCTCGGAATCGCCACAGTCAAAGGGGCGGCGCAAACTTCAACGATTAACGGCAACCCGCTCAATCCAACCATCGCAAAAACGACGTCGCTGGATTCGTTGTTGGGCACCAAAGCACAGGCTGTGCTCCAATCTTCGGGCAGCAACAATGACATTGTACTATCGGCTGCACAGAATGGCGCGGCGTTCAACGACGTGCGAGTCGTGTTTGCGAACGACGGAACCGCGGGGCACGAAACGGCTGCTTACGACGCGACAGATCCGTTAAATAAAACCTTGACGGTTCATATACAATCGGGTTTTTCGACGGCGTCCGGGGTGGCGGCCGCGATCAATGCAGATGGAACGTTTCAGGCGAGCATCGATTATCACGACCGCACCTCTGCCGCGGCACAGGGCACTGGCCCTGTTATCGCGAACGATTTTGGTCAGATTACCGCGGGCGGCGACAAGCAAGCGCTTGATACAGGCGCCGGTTTAATCATTTCGAACGGTGGCAAGTCGGCGACGATCGACACTAGCGGCGCCAAAACCGTTGAAGACCTCCTGAATGAAATTAACGGCGCTGGCTTGGGCCTCGTGGCCGAAATCAATTCGGATAGCAGTGGCATCAACGTCCGCTCGACGCTCAGCGGGACGGGCCTGACGATTGGCGAAAACGGCGGCCAACTTGCCACCCAGCTTGGAATTCGCACGTATACCGCAGACACGAAACTCGCTGATTTTAATGGTGGTGTCGGCGCAAGCTTCTGGCGCACTCCAACAATTAGACACCTCGCAGCTCGATAGTCTGACCATCGTGGCGCGAAACGGCACGACGCTTAATGTGGATCTCGCCGGCGCTACGTCATTGCAAGGCGTTGTTGACAAGATCAATCAGGCGGCCGGAAATAATACAGGCACGACGGCTGTGACCGCGAGCCTGCCGGTGAATGGAAATCGAATTGAATTGGTGGATTCGAGCGGCTCTGTGACGGGCAAACTCACCGTACAAGTGCCGACTGGAAACAAGGCAGCTCAATACCTTGGGTTAGTGCCGGCCGGCGCAACTCAGAGTACTTCGACATCACAGACCACGGCAACCCAAGCCGCGGGTTTGCTGCTGCTAAATACAGCCGGCAATGCAACGATCAGCCTTTCAGCCAAGAGCGGCGGTGCGGCCGCTGGTGCAGAGGGTCAAGGCACCAAGACCCTGCAAATCGTTGACGGCACGGCCGAAGGCGTCGCTTACGATGCCGCTACGAATACGATTACCGCGACGGTTAACATCACCGGCGGCCACACGAAGGCGTCCGACTTGGCTGCCGTGCTCAACAGCAGTAATGACTTCACCGCCTCGGTCGTGGCCGGCGGTGGCGACACGATTGCCGCTACGAACACCGGTACGGCCGTCCTGAACGGCGGTAGCGACGCGGGCAACGACACGCTCTCCGGCACGAATGTCCAGGGCAACGACGTTGTGATCACCGCGCGCGACGGAACGAAGCTGTACGTCGACATTGGTGATGCGAAGACCGTCAAGGATGTAATCGATCGGATCAACGGGAACTCGGCGAATAACACAGGGACGACCAAAGTTGTGGCCCAATTGGCGACGACCGGCAATGGCATCCAACTGATAGATGAGAGCACCGCCACGACTGGTCCCCTTACGGTCGAATCGGCGGAAGGAAGTCGGGCGGCAGAATTCTTGGGATTTGTGCCAAGCGGACAGACCCAGGCTACCTCGACTGCGGGTTCGAGCGGCAACTACATGTTGCAAAGTGCCGATACCCGCGCCGTCCAATCCGACGGCGTTTTCAACACGCTCTTACAACTAAAGCAGGCGCTGCAATCGAACGATACCGAGGCAATTGGTCGAGCGGTCACGAGCCTGCAATCGGATATCAGCCGAGTGGCGTTCGCGCGCTCGGATACCGGCTCGCGCCTGCAGAGTCTCGGGAATATCAGCGACAGCCTGAAGGACCAGAACGTACAGATCAAGTCGTCCTTGTCCGACAACATGGACGTGGACATGGTCCAGGCGATTTCCGATTTGACGGGTCGGCAGTATTCACTGCAAGCATCGCTGCAAACAGCGGCGAGTTTACTGCAGCTATCGATATTA
Organism: uncultured Planctomycetota bacterium; assembly: GCA_963733705.1. GTDB lineage: Bacteria > Planctomycetota > Planctomycetia > Pirellulales > Lacipirellulaceae > JABDGM01. The sequence continues at coordinate 51,040 of CAVTEJ010000010.1, forward strand.
AATTATATCTAAACTACCTAACCGGAAGCACGATGCTGCGAGCTGACGGTGCGAGGGGAATTGGTTGAGTGTGCGGCGTAAAACCGGCCGATTAATTCCAATGGCGCAATTGCGCTGATCTGCGTAATCCGCTGCGGGTAATGTGAGTGACTTTTCGGCTGGTCGAGAACTGTCATGAAAATCTCAACGACACGTTTTGGTGCGGTAACGATCGAAGATGCGGACGTGCTGACGTTCGTCGATGGTTTGATCGGCATGGAAGACTGCCGCCGGTGGGTGCTGCTGGCCGATGCGCAGAACACAGCGCTCGGTTGGCTTCAGAGCCTTGATCGGCCGGATGTGGCGCTCGGAGTTGTGAGCCCGCGCCGGTTCGTCCCCGATTACCAGGTGCGTGTTGCGCGTCGTGAAATTCAACCCCTGGGTCTGCAAAACCCCTCGGAGGCGCAGATTCTCGCCATCGTGAGCCATAGCGATAACGGCCTGGCACTCAATCTGAAGGCGCCACTCGTGATTCACGTGGCCGAACGACTGGGTCGGCAAATTGTGGCTCGCGACGATCACGCGATTCAACATCGACTGCAATCGACGGCGCGACGGAAAATCGCTTAACTCGCGTGCAACCGGGGGCTAGTGCCCGGCGGCTGATCCGAATCAGCCGGGTCGCGCTAGCGATCGGTTTTGACGCCTGTTGTACGAAAAGTCTCCCCAGGTGTTGCGGCCGGACCCGCGGCGTATCCGCGCCAGTCAAATGTGCGCGAGCTTTCTTGAGTGTGGGCTGCAAGGCTTCCGATCAAGCTAGTACAAGATGTGTCGAGTTGCGGAACTCGAAGCTCGGCTCTCGGCGGTCGGTAGCGACCGAATTACTCTAAGCGCGGTGGTTGCATCATGCTTGTGCTTTCCCGACAGCGCGACGAGAGCATCATCATTGGCGATAATATCGTTGTAACCGTCGTAGATGTCCGCGGCGATAAAGTGCGGCTCGGCATCGAGGCGCCCCGCGAAGTTTCGGTTCATCGCCGTGAAGTTTACGAAGCCATACAGCGCGAGAATCAACAGGCATCTAAAATAGGCCTGGATGATGCGCGACAAATTGGCAATTCTTCGACCGATCGCAAGTAGCGCGCTGCGAGCCGCTAACGACTTTGCGGGTTGTGCCGGCTATGCGTTTTCCTGGTCACGCGACTGCCAGAAAAGCCAGCATAGGGCGTAAAGTGCCCAATTTTGCTCGTCGATAGGTTGCTATAACGCGACCATCGTGGCAGGCTTCCGACCAGAATTTCGGAAGGAGCGCTTCCCGCGCAAAAATCGCAACCTAGGCTTGGTCAGTTTGATTCCTGACTAGCAGTAGGGATCGAAAACAAAACACGATCGCTTCAAGACGCGTCGTCTTGGGCCGAATAGGAAACGAGTCACCGAATACAACAAGCTGGTTGTCGCGAACGAGCGGAACTCCGGCCTAGGTTGAAACAAAGTTCGGTCGCACAAGGGGGTTCGAAATGACACGGATTAACACGAACGTTAGTTCATTGATCGCTCAGAACACGTTAGGCAAATCCCAGGCGGATTTGCAACAATCCTTGACCCGGCTCAGCACCGGTTTGCGGATCAACACCGGTAAGGACGACCCGGCCGGTTTGATCGCCAGCGAAAACCTCCGCAGCGACATCACCAGCATCACCAAGGCCATCAGCAATACGGACCGCGCGAACGAAGTTATCGCGACGGCCGACAGCGGTTTGGCCCAGGTGAGCAGCCTGCTCAACGACATCCGCGGCCTGGTCACCGAAGCGGCGAACAGCGGTGCGGCCGGCGCCGATCAGATTGCCGCTAACCAGCTGCAATTGGACCAATCGCTCAAAGCCTTGAATCAGATTTCGCAAACGGTCACGTTCCAAGGCGCAAGCTGCTCGATGGCAGCTTGGACTTCATCACCAGCGGCGGCACGAACTTCAACAAGCTCAGCGGTCTGTCGATTGATCAGGCGAACCTGGGTGCGACCGGCCAGTTGGCAGTGGACGTTTCGGTTACGACGGCTGCCGCGAAGGCCAGCCAGGACCATCACCGGCATCACGGCCTCGACGGATGCCGCGAACGCGACAACGACGTTGTCGCTCACGAATTCTGCCGCGCAAGGCGACGGGTACGATCACCACGGACTCAACGAACAACGCTTCATTCACGATTACCGCGAAGCCCGGCGGTGCCGCTGCTGGCACCGCCGGCAAACGGTACGGTCGAATCTTGTGATCGTCGACGGTGCTTCGGAAGGGGCTTCGTACAACGCCGGTACGCACACCCTCACCGCCACGATTGACATTACCGGTGGTAGCGATACTGTGTCGCACTTGGCTAGCGTTATCAATGCCGGACCGATTTCGCGACCGCTGGTGTAACCAGTGGTACCGATACGGTGACTGCCACGAACACGGGCTCTGGCTTGGTTGCTGGTGGTCGTAATGCCGGTAGCGCGACGATCACGGTTACAGCCGATACGGCCGGAGCTGCTGCCAACGGTAAAACGGTAACGCTGACGGAAGACAGCTCGATCACCAATAACACGGCGGTCGCTGCGGTTGATGGCAGCGGCAACATTTCTGTCAAAGTGCACGGCACGGTGACGAAAGCCGCGATCAACACGGCGATCGACAATTTGGACGGATACAGCGCCACGATTTCTGTCACCGGCGACCAGAACTACATCGAAGCCAACGACTCGCCTCCGGTCTCTTGCGACGTTAGGCTTGGGTGCCGATGCGAGCGGTGGTTTGGCCTCAGCGGCCTCGTTCGAGCTCTCTGGCGCCAACGGTGCGGAAGTGCTGAGCTTTCGGCGTCAACACCTCGGCTCAGAAGGTTGTGGACGCGATCAACCAGGTGAAAGACGCGACTGGCGTCGAAGCCTCGCTGAGCGGCACGACCATCACGCTGAATTCGTCGAAGTACGGTTCTTCGCAGTTCATCTCTTTGAAGCTGCAGACCGGCACCTCGGCGATTAGGCAGCATCACCGGCGACGTACGCGTTGCTGGTACCGATGCAGTCGCGACTGTCAATGGTATCGCGGCCAAGGGTGACGGCAACCTGTTGTCGGTCAACACCTCGACGCTCGACCTGAAGACGACCGTACAGGCCGGCTTCACCGGTACCTCGAGCTTCACGATCACCGGCGGCGGTGCGTTGTTCCAACTCGGTCCCGATGTGGTCAGCAATCAGCAGACCCGCATCGGTGTCACGAGCGTGAACACCGCCAAGTTGGGTGGTGTCGACGGTGCGTTGTTCGAGCTCGGCTCGGGTGGCGATGCTTCGCTGACAACCGACCCGAACAAGGCCGCGAACATTGTACAAGAAGCGATCACCCAAGTTACCTCCCTCCGTGGTCGGTTGGGTGCGTTCCAGAGTGCTTCGCTCGAGACGAACAAGAACACGCTCAATGACACGCTGGTCAACCTGACAAAAGCCCAGAGCTCGATTCGCGACGCGGACTTCGCTTCGGAATCGGCCGCTTTAACCCGGGCTCAAATCCTGGTGCAATCCGGCACGACGGTGCTCCAAGTTGCGAACCAGAACCCGCAAAACGTGCTGGCTCTGCTCAAGGGCCTTTAATAGTCGCTTGTAGCCCCTTAAGTGCTAACATCGCCGTTCTAAAGACATGCCGGCTCGGTCCTTCGCGACCGAGCCGGCTGTTTTTTTGAGCTAATGCCAAAACCGGAGCTAGCGCCCCGAGGCTGATCGAATTAGCCGGCGGGTAACCCGTGGGTGGCTAGCGTCCGGTTTCTTGAGAATCTGCTGGCACTCCTGCGGCGAGAGCGCATCCAGAACCAAGCCTGCACGGTCGATATATTCCGTAGGGTTCCGCGCGCGGCGGTAGCTGCTGCGCCGTAAGTTTGAGTGGCGATTCGCGAAGGCCACGAAATCCCCACTCGCTCCCCCTGCAGTTACGGATATGAGCGCAATCTCGTCCTCTAGTACGTCTGGTACGCTCGCATCGGGTATCGGTCTCGTTACGGGACTGAACATCGACGACACCGTCAACAAATTGATGACGATCGCGTCGCAATCGAAAAACAATCTTACTTCGCGAACGCAAACGCTGTCATCCGAAAAAGCGGCGTTTACTCAACTGACGTCTCTGCTAGTCGCATTTCAGTTCGAGACCACGCAACTGGGAAATGATTCCATTTTCACATCGCGGGCTGTGACCTCAAGCAACGACAGCGCACTGAGTGCCGCGGTTGCAACGGATAGTAATCCGGCCGTGGGCAGCTATTCGTTCACGCCCGTTCAGACGGCATCGTCGCAGCAGTTGTTGAGCCAAGGCTTTGCGGCCACCGATGCAGTCGGCATCGGCAGCATTTCTTTCGGAGCCGGTGGGTTCGTCGATCCCGGTATTTCGCTCGACCAATTGAACGCGAGCACCGGCATTCAGCGTGGGAAAATTCGTATTACTGATCGCAGCGGTGCGAGCTCGGTGATCGATTTGAGCTATGCACGCAGTGTCGATGACGTACTGAACGCGATTAATTCGAACACGGATATCAACGTGTCGGCCGACGGTAAGCGGTGATTCTTTCAAGCTTACCGATGGAAGCGGCGGCACGGGCAATTTAAAGGTCCAAGAGGTGTCTGGCGGCAAGACTGCCGCGAGCTTGGGACTCAATGGCATCGACGTCGCCGGCAGCACCGCTACGGGCGCCGATGTGTTCTCGTTGGGGACGAAGACCGCGCTCTCAACGCTGAACGATGGAACGGGCGTTCAATTGAAGAGTGGTGGAGAATTGCTCGTCTCGCTGGCGAACGGAACCTCGGTGAGCATCGACCTAGGTAATGCGACCACGCTGGGCGATGTGATCAATGCGATCAATTCAGGGTCGTCTGGCGCGGTTACGGCCTCGATCGGCAGCGATGGAAACCGACTGCAACTTCAAGACAACACGACCGGCTCGAGCGCGTTTTCGGTTGCCAACGTTGGTACCGGCACGGCCGCACAGGACTTGGGGCTTACTGCCAGCGCTTCTGGCAACACGCTTTCCGGCAACCGGCTCGTGAGTGGCTTGCGTGATACGCTGATTTCCAGTTTGAAAGGCGGAGAGGGAATCGGGACACTCGGCCATCTCAGCATCACCAATCGCAACGGCGTATCGTCGGACGTTGATTTGACTGGGGCCGAAACGCTTGGCGATGTCGTCAACGCAATTAACACGCAGGCAACTGGCGTGCAGGCTTCGATCAACGCGGCGCGGAACGGAATTCAACTGACGGATACGACCGGCGGGTCGACAAGCAATTTTATCGTTACCAACGGCGATTCGAACAACACCGCAAGTGCGCTGGGCGTTCTTACGAACAGCACTGCGACGACTGTAACTGGTAACGGATTGCAGCGGCGGCAGATTAGCGCCGGGACGGCGCTTTCGGCACTGAATGGCGGCGCTGGAATTGCAGTCGGTGACTTGAAGATCACCGATACGAACGGGCAGACCGCTGCACTCGACCTCAACAAGATCGACGATATTGCCAAAACCGTTGGCGACGTGATTAACCGCATTAACGGATTGGGCATCGGTGTATCCGCCAAGATCAACGCTCGCGGCGATGGGATCGAACTCGTCGACACTGCGCACGGCGTAGGTTCGATCAAAGTCACCGAAGTCGGCAACGGCACCACCGCCAAGGATTTGCACCTCTTGGGTACGTCGACGTTGCAGAACGTAAACGGCGTTCCGACGCAAGTTATCGATGGCACCGCGACGTCCACCGTTGAGATCGCCGCGACCGACACATTGAGCGATGTGGTCAAAAAGATCAACGCGCTAAACGCCGGTGTAACGGCCAGTATACTCAACGATGGGAGTCAGCAGCGGCTCTCGATTTTGGCCGATAAATCCGGAGCCGCGAACGAGCTGCTAGTCGACACGAGCAAGTCGAACTTATCGCTCAATGAAATCAGCAGCGGTCGCGATGCGTTGATTGTGTACGGTGCTTCCGGCGGCGCAGGAGTGCTCGTAAGTTCGAGCACGAACACATTCAATAATATCGTGAGCGGCCTCAACGTTACCGTAAACAGCGGCTCGCAAGCGCCGGTTCAAATCAACGTCGCTTCGAGCAGCGACTCGCTCGTTAGCACGGTTAAACAATTTGTTTCGGCCTATAATTCGATTCGCTCGACCCTGGATTCAGTGACGTCGTTTGATCCGACCGCGCTGACGACCGGCATCTTGTTCGGATCAAGCGAAACGCTGCAAGTCGATTCCAGCTTGACGCAGTTGGTCAACGGCAACTATTTCGGCAACGGGCAATTTACATCGTTGGCGCAAATTGGCATTTCGCTTGATTCCAAAGGGCAGATGCAGCTTGATACTGCTCAACTCACGACCGCGTTTAGCAAAGACCCGGATGCCGTGAGGAAGCTCTTCGCCGACCCGAATCACGGCATAGTCACGAAACTCAACTCGAAGCTCGACAATCTGGCGGGAGCGCAGCATTCAGTGCTGTCGTCGAGGTTGGAGTCGCTATCGACCACGATCGACAACAACAACGATCGCCTGACACAAATGACGGCCTCATTGAGTAAACAGCGCAACGCGCTGCTCGCGCAATTCGACGCGTTAGAAACAACAATTGCGGGTTTGAAAAACAACCTCACCGCATTGCAATCGCTGCAGATTATCCCGCCGATTACTAGCACTAGCAGGACCACGGCTTAGGCAGCGGTGATTTTGTAGCCGTCATGCGAGCCTAACGGATTGCGTACGAGAAATAAGGTTATCATGCAACACTCGACCTATTTGGAATCGAAAGTTCTGACCGCCCCGCCGCAACGGCTGCAGCTCATGCTGATCGAAGGCGCGATTCGTTTCGGGCGGCACGCCGAGGAGGCGCTGCGTACCGGCGATCGAGTCGCGGCCAGCAGCTTGTTATTGCGAACGATCGATATTATTGGCGAGTTGCTCGCGGCGGCTCGTGCCAACAAAAGCGAACTTAATAAAAGCATCGCGGATTTGTATTTGTTTCTCTTTCGCCGCGTTTCCGAGGCCAAGATAAACTCCGACTCGGCGGCTCTCGCTGAAGCATTGCGGCTGCTGGACTACGAACGTCAAACTTGGCAAATGCTATGCGACAAACTGAGCGCTGACACCCAGTCTGGGCCAACCACACCACACCTGAGCGCGTTCGGCGGAAGCCGAAATGCGAACACTAAACGAGGCTTTTCGCTCGAAGCTTAGGTTCGCCACCGGTGGGCGATTGCCGCGGTTCCTGCTATTATGCGATGAAACCCATCGCATGAGGAACCAAATCTTGAATGCTACCACGCAGCTGATTCGGGTTGGGCACAGCCCCGATCCCGATGACGCGTTCATGTTTTACGCGCTTGCAAAGAACAAGCTCGATACGGGCAATTATTCATTCACGCACGAATTGGTCGATATCGAAACGCTCAATCGGCGGGCGTTTAAGGCGCAGCTCGAACTGACGGCCGTCAGCATCCACGCTTATGCGTTCTTGCACGACAAATATGTGCTGTGCACTTGCGGCGCAAGCATGGGCGATGGGTATGGTCCCATGGTCGTCGCCCAGGAGTCGATGAGCCTCGACGATCTGCGCGAACTGACAATTGCCGTACCAGGCAAATTGACCAGTGCATACCTCGCACTGCGATTGTGTTTGAATCGAGATTTCAAGTGTGTCGAAGTGCCGTTTGACGAGATCATTCCATCGGTCGTCGCCGGCGAATACGACGGCCGACCGATCCAGGCTGGGTTGATCATTCACGAAGGTCAACTCACGTACGGCGAGCAGGATCTCAAGCTGATCGTCGACCTAGGCGTCTGGTGGAAGGAACGGACGGGTTTGCCGTTGCCCCTTGGCGCCAACGCGGTGCGAAAGAATTTGGGAACGGAAACGATCCGCGAAGTGCAACGGTTGCTAAAAGAGAGCATCGAATTTGGGCTTAACCATCGGGAGCAAGCGCTTGAGTATGCCTTGCAGTACGGTCGTGATTTGAATGATCGGCAGGCCGACAAGTTCGTCGGCATGTACGTAAACGACTGGACGCTGGACTTCGGGCCACGTGGTCGACAAGCCGTGACGGAATTCCTGGCGCAGGGGCACGCTGCGGGCGTTTTGCCCGAGCTCATTGCACCGGAATTCGTAAAGTAGGCAAAAATTAACCGCGACTTCACAATGATCACGGCGTACAAAGTGCGGAATTGGGCGATACAAGTTTTTGTCGTCGTGATCGTCGTGCCGTTGTGGTGAAAAATGACTGCCGATTGGCGAAGCCGAATTGATGATGCAGTCGACGACGCGTTCGAGCAGATGGTTTCGCTGCGGCGCCAGATGCACGCCCACCCAGAGCCAAGCGGCGCGGAATTGCAAACCAGTCTGCGGCTCTATCAGTTATTCGATTCGCAGGGCTTAGCTGTCCGCATGGGGCCCGAGGGTTGTGGCGTCATCGTCGAAAGTCGAAATCAAGCTGCGAGCCGGCGAATCGCCTTGCGGGCAGATGTCGACGCTCTGCGTATCCAAGATCAAAAGCAAGTGCCCTATCGCAGCACCGTGGCGGATGTTATGCACGCTTGCGGGCACGACGCCCACACCGCCACAGTATGCGGCGCCCTTGCTGCCTTAGATCGACTCGAACGCGATAGCGCATCGCCCTGGCCGGTGAGGTGGCGTGGCATATTTCAGCCCTCGGAAGAAACTGGAAACGGCGCCAAGGCAATGGTCGCGGCACGTGCGCTCGAGGGGGTCGACGCAATTCTTTCGATGCACGTCGACCCCACACGGCGAGCCGGCACAATCGGCGTCCGGCCTGGCGTCCTTACCGCGAGCTGCGACGCAATGCGGGTGACAATCCGCGGTCGCGGGGGCCATGCGGCACGGCCACACGAGTCGGATGATCCAATCGCAGCGGCAGCCGAACTCATTAGCACGCTTTACCAATACGTGCCGCGCGCCACCGACAGCCAAGACGCTGTTGTCGTGTCGTTCGGCCAAATCCACGGCGGTCAAAACTCAAACGTCATCCCCGAAGAGGTCGTGCTGGACGGAACCATTCGCACTCTCAATCCAGTCGTGCGGGAAAAAACAATTCAGCACGTTCGCACCCTGACTGAAGGAATCGAACGCGTGACCGGTACCCGGATCGAAGTCGTGTTTGAACATGGCAGTCCGTCGGTCTTCAATGACGCCGAGCTCATTCAGCTCGTGTCGCGTGAAGGTGCCGACTTGCTGGGAGCGGAGCACGTACAGAAAATTCCGCGGCCGAGCATGGGGAGTGAGGACTTTGCCGCCTATCTTGAGCACGTGCCGGGAGCGATGTTCCGACTCGGGGCCGCGGGCGATGATTCACCTTGGCCCGGCTTGCATACGTCGATGTTCGATGTTGACGAGAGATGCTTGGCCGTGGGGGCCAAGATATTGGCGCGATGCGTTGTCGAATGGTCGGCGCAAAAATAACGATTGAGTGGGTATTCGATAGTTGTGTGCTGGGGCGAGAGTCGCGACAAACAACCATCTACTATCCACGAACTACCAACAAACCCCATGGCGAAAATTGAATTCCATCGAAATGAGCGACCGACTGTCGGTATCGAGTTGGAACTCGGTCTCGTCGACGCGCGGACGATGGCACTCACGAGTGCTTACGAGCAATTGAGCGCTCACCTCTCGGCCGCAGGCGGTCAATTCAACACCGCCGAATGCTTCAAGCCTGAGTTGATGCAATGCGTGTTGGAAGTGAACACCAAGGTCTGCGAGACAGTCGAACAGGCAGACCAAGATTTACGCGCAAAGTTGGCGATCGTAGAAGCGGCGTGCGACGCGCTCGATTTGCGACTGTGGTGGGGTGCGACCCATCCGTTTTCGACGTGGCTTGAACAACGGATCACGCCCGACGAACGATATCTCATGCTCGTGAACCTGCTGCAGGAGATGGCGCGCCGGTTAGTCACGTTTGGGCTGCACGTTCACGTTGGCGTTGACTCCGGCGACAAAGCCGTCATGATATGCGATCGCATCATGCGCCATTTGCCAACTCTACTCGCGCTCAGCGTAAGCAGCCCGTTTTGGGAAGGTCGGCCAACCGGTTTGCATTCGCATCGCTCGAAAGTGATGGAGGGATTGCCAACTGCGGGCCTGCCAACGCAGATGCGAAACTGGAGCGAATACGTATGGCTCGTCAACCACATGGTCGATACGGGCTTCATCAACACGATTCGCGAAATCTGGTGGGACGTGCGACCGCATCACAATTTCGGCACCGTCGAAGTGCGGGTGTGCGACATGCCGGGGAATCTATCGGATACACTCGGCCTCGCGGCGCTCATCCAATGCCTGGTGAAGGCGCTATCCGACGAAATCGACAATGGAACGTATCAAAGCGAAAGCCACCCGATGATGGTGCAACAAAACAAATGGCGGGCGGCGCGCTTTGGCAATCAAGCGAAACTGGTCGACACAACTACGTACGAGTCGGCGCCAGTGGACAAAACCGTCGAGCGACTGGTGAAAAAACTTCACGCCGCCGCCGCTGAACTGGGGTGCGAGTCGTATCTCCAACACTGCGTGCAGATGGCCAGGCAGCTAAGCACGGCTCAACTGCAACTCGATCTGATGTCCGAAACGGGTGATCCACGAGAGGTCGTGAAACGGCTGCTCGATACATCCCGAATTTCGCCACGCTCAAAAACAAAGCCGTAAGTGTTCTGCCTGCTTGTAAGTAGAAAGCGATCTACTACAATCACCGGTGGTGGAGCTCCGCCCCCCATTGGGAGACAAGCCATGGCGAGTGTTGCGACCGCGCCGACCGCGGAACGAGGCACCGTGCCCGCCGTGCGCCGCTGCTACGACCTGCTCACGGTTGTGCCCGCGTGCGGGCTGACCGATTTCACCGATGGCAAATATGTCGATGATCGAAACGATCAGGTCGCTTACTGGGCAGCCCAAGAGCGGCAGGCCGAATATCTTTTGGATCAAGTTACGTGCGGGCAAGACACTCGCTTGCTAGATATCGGTTGCGGCTACGGTCGGATCTTGGAGCACGCCGCGCGACGGGGCGCACAAGCTGTCGGAATCACAATTTCGCCGCCACAAGTAGCAGCCGATCGGGCCCGCGGACTGGATGTGCGGGAACTGAATTACCGCCATATTTTCAGTGAGGCAAATTCTTCACTTGCCCCGCCCTTTAAGAGTAGCGACGCGAGTTGGGAGCATGGATTCGATGCCGTGGTGGCCAATGGGTCGCTCGAACATTTTGTGCAAGTAGCAGATGCGGTCGCGGGACGCGCCGATAGAATTTACGAAGAGATGTTCGCGATTTGCCGCCGGCTGCTTACAGGTGGCGGACGATTGGCGACGACCGCCATCCATTTTTCTAAGCCTAGCCAGTTCAATCCGGCGGAAATTGCTCGCGGCCATCGAGCACACGTTCGTGGCAGCGATGCCTACCAGTACGCAATGTTGGTCGAACTATTCGGGGGCTGGTATCCCGAGCCGGGGCAGCTCGAGCGTTGCGCACGACCCTATTTCGAACTCATCGCAGAAGAAGACGGCACACACGATTACTATCGCACCAGCGAGTATTGGCAGCGACACTTCTTTCGTTCGCTCACGTACAATCCTCGCGTGTGGTGGTCCCTCGGACGCCAGTTCGTGCGCCGGCCGCAGGCGGCATGGGAGATGTTCAAGCTGCAGGTGTTCGATCAATCTTGGCCGTGGCAATTCCGCTCGCCGGCGCCCATGCGCTTATGGCGACAGACTTGGATTGCGAAGGTTTGATAGTGGTTGCTAGTTATAGCAACCACTATCAACTAACCACTATCAACTAACATCCTTCAAAACGTCGCCAATTCTTTATTCATCATGCGGCCGCCGTAGTATTTGCGGTGCTCCACTTTCCGCTCCAAGTCTTCAATGACAACCTGGGCGAAGTCGACACCGGCGAATTCGCTGCTGCTCCCGAGTCCACCCGGGCTAAAGACGTTAATTTCAATCAGTTTGTCGGCCACGATATCGAGTCCTACCAGAAACATGCCATCGCTCACCAATTTGGGGCGCACGATCTCCAACAGCCGCAGCATCTTATCAGTTACCTCGACCGGCTCACTTTCTCCACCCGAGTGCATGTTGCTGCGGGCGTCCCCGGATTTATTGATGCGGCGGAAAGCCGCAATCTTGCCGTTCCGTTCCAACGGCCGGCCGTTCATCGCGAACAGTCGCACGTCTCCCTTCGCCGCCGCGGGCAAATACTCCTGCGCCACGCAGTAACCATCGCGCAAGACTGCATCCAGCATTTGGTTGAGATTTGCCCGCTCGTCTTCACCAACCAGAAACACATTTTTGCCGCCCGAGCCTTGTAATGGCTTAATGACAACTTTGTCATGTCGCTCGCCGATAAAACGCTTCAACTCCTCGGCCTTGCGAGAAATACACGTCAGCGGGCGAACTTCTTGTGGAAACTGCTGAAAGTACGTTTTATTGATCGCCCGGGCAAGGTTCTCCGGATCGTTTAAGACCATCACACCGCGATTGGCCACTAGCTGTCCGAACAAAATGCCAGACGGCTGCGCCCACGGCCGTTCGTGCGCATCGGTCGAGGGATCATTGCGCAGCATGACGGCATCGAACTCGTCCAAGTTGATGTGTTCGGGCGCATGATCGGCCGATTGTAGCTCTGCCAGGAATTTGTCGAGCGATTTGTAGCTCTTCGCGCGAACCGTGCGAGCCAGCGCGTGAATCGAACCGTCGCAGGTGCAAATGAAATCGCCCACGCCAAAAGTGTAACTTTTGTGACCACGGTTTGTGGCGGCCATCGCCAGTCGCGTCGTTGTATACGAGGCGAACTCGGTCTGGACATCGTTAACGACGAAGGCAATCTTCATAAGCAGTGGCGACCAATGCCCGGATAGTCACAAGTCGGTGCTACATTAACGAAGCGAACTGCGTTGCGATAGGGTCTATTTGCTTCGACGGCGCCAATGTCAAATGCGAAAAGTTGTGTGAGACGAGAAACCTACGAGGCAATAGTGCAAGCGTCGTGCCGACTTTTGCCAAAATGGCCGAATTATACTACGGTTGCAAACTGGGTAGGCGAATCCACCGCGCGTAACCGGCCAGAAGGTCGTCGGGACCGCTGTCGTAGGCATCGCGCAGTGCCGCCTCCCATTTGTCGCCGGCCTTGAGGTCTTCGATGAACCGAACGTAGCTGTCGCGATTCGTTTGAATCATGAACCGGTTCAGATTGCTGGCTACCCCGTACTGCCAGGCTTCGATTCGCTCAGCTTTTAACATTCCGCCCAGAGTGGGCTGTTGCGACAAACGCTGCAGGGCTTGGTATTCGCGATTTTTGACGGCCGTGCTGGCCGGCACCATCTCGGCCCCGATGAGGTCAGCCATGCCTTCATCGACCCAGTTGGGAAGCCGGGCCTTGCTTCTATAACGGTGGATAAATCCATGGCTCGTTTCATGCACGAGCATTTGCGCGAAATCATTCGGATCGTTGCCGCGAAAACAGGAAATCACCGCCTCACCGGTCATGCTCAAATGGCTGAGGCCGTAAATGTTGCTGAGCGTATGAAATGACTCGTGAGTTTCCGGAAACAAACGATCTTCGAACGCCGTGAATTCCTCGTGATTGAGAAAAGCGAAGATCGGCGCTTTGCCACCGAGCCAAACTTTGTGCTCGCGTGGCACGTTGTAGAGCTGGCACATCCAGTCATACATCTTGTCGAGCGAAGCGATGTACGGGCCAACTTGTTGCGAAGGGATATTCGAGACGAACAGAAAATGTTTCGTCTCATATAACTGTGTGCCAGGAAAGTTCGTCGTCACCTCGCTGACCATTTCTCGCGATTTGGCAAGGGCCGCGGCGTGAGTTTCTTCCGATTCATCGTCGGGCCACGCCTCGACGCCATTCGCTTTGAGTTTCGCTAGCCACTCGGCACGATCCTGGTCGCGCTTCGCCTTGCTACGACGGTTGCCGGCAGTCCGCCGATTCGTTGTTCGCTCGCGCGGCGCTGTCTGCTTTGCACGCGGCTTTTCAGACGCGGAATTGGATGGCGGTGGCGTGGCGCGGTCGCCGGTTTCTGCTCGCACAGGTACTGGCAATTGCAGCACGATGAGCGCCAACGCACTGATAATCTTCGCACATTTCAGCATACTTTCAGTGTAGCCGAAATCTGATTTGCTGGGACCGGCGCGGCAAATGAATGTAGCCCTCTCGCTCCGCGAGAGGAATTGGCTCGCCAAGCGAGCCCCCTGCATTAACTCTGCACAATTCCAGCAACCGCCGCCGCGAGCAGCGTGCAAAGCGTCCAGCCAGCGAGGGTTTGAAACCACAAATAGCAATGCAGCAGCGCGCTCCACTTGAGCGAATACGGGCCAATATGCATCAAACAATTGCGGCTTTTTCGCGCGGAATGGGGCTTTTCGCCGGGAATCCAGTAGCACACCTGATTCAAGTCGACGAACGGCAGAAATACGTCGAGCGAGTACACGATGGAATTAAAGCGCGGATAAGACGGCGAAACTTGCCCGGGGTGCCCTTCGTCCGAAAGGACTTGCTCGGCAAGTTTCGTCTCGGCCATCAGATTGCGACGAGCGCCGATTGTAAACACGAAGGCGCCCAAAGCGATTATTACCAGGCCGATTTTCACCGCGCGAAACGGCTCATACCCGTAACCAATGAGTCGGCCGACATAGCGATACCACAAGCCATGCGCCGAGAACGGCGGAGCCAATTCGCCCAGCCGCTGAGCTCTGGCAACGAGCACGGTGCTCGCCTGCTCGTCGAGACCGATGGCGCGGTAAACAGACGCCAATTGAGTATAGGGTTGCGTGATGTACCGGCGGCCGCTGGGATCTGAAAGCGGAGACGTCGTTGTTATCAAATCGGTCGTATTCGTGCTCGTATCTTCGCTCGTTGCATCGGCCGAGTCGCCAATCGCGTCACTGGTCGTTTCAGCAATTGGCGTGACGGGATTGGGCGCGCTAACAGGTTCGGGCGGCGTAGCAACAGGCGCATGCATTGGCGCTGGCATCGTGGCTGCCTGGAAGCCGGCGGGCGAAACCGCATATCGGTCTCCAGTTTGAACTGGCGGAGCCTGTCGTGACGGATTAATCAGCGTCGCGGCCGAGTCTTGATGGTGCATTAGAGGCACAACTTGGTCCGGCGACCTTCGGATCGCAACGTTCGCGACAGTTTTGGTGCGCGATGACGTGCGCGGTGGCACGTATTGCCGACGCAACCACACCAGCCGATCATTCACATCGAGCGGCGAATCGTCGTCGAAATGGTCATAGACCAATCCTTCGAGCTGCAATTGACCTGCGGGAGGCCAATCGTCGAGACGTTCGTCCTTGATCACCCAGATATGCGCAAATCGCATATCTAGCCGCAGATTTTCCGGCTGGACGGTCTTGTTGATGATCCACATGCCATCGATTTTCGCGCGCGAAAACGTCGCCCGGCCATCGATTTTCACTGTATCTAAATTTACGTAGCCGCCGACGCGACAATCGCTCGCGTCGAGCAGCGTCGCCGCCTGGGTTGATTAGTTCCGCGCCGGACAGATCCCAATGCATGCTAATCGTCGCGAACTGGAATGAGGTTAAGCCTTTAAAAACGACGCGGCTGGGAGCACCATCGCCATCGACTTGATTGCAGAACACATGCCCGCGAATGTGCATGCCGTTGCCCCAAAACGCAATCTTGCTAAACGCCTGCTGGCCATCGAATTCGCTGCCGCGTAGATCGAGTTCATGTTCAATATCCGCTGAAAACAAATTGACGGTTCCAGCCGCTTTGACCGAAGTCAACACAACCCGACTGGCTACCTTGAGGTTGCATGCCAGAACCGCAGTACCGGTCGGGAAATCGAACTCAGCGCCGTTGGCGAGAACATCTTGTGCGACTTGCGTGCTCCACAAGCGGAACGTTCCGCGACTAAGGAAACCCTTCGGAAGTTCTTTCGTTTCATCTCCAGCGGCCGTGGGATCCAGACCGATTCGCAGGCTGCGACCGATGACACAGCCATCGAGTGTAAGAGCGTCGTTCTCCGGGTTCAAAAAGTGCCCGTTGTCGCAATCGACGTCGCCGGCGACCGTGGCATTGATCAGCCGCACCTCGCCTTCGGCGTGAAAGCCCTCGCCAAACAACACTTGCCCGCCGACGTCGATCAGGTCGGCGCTGAGCGCGCCAGAATTCGAGGCAATAAATCGGCCGCCGTTGCAGTCGAGGTCGCCGCCAAGTTTTGCCCGCCGGAGTTCGACGCCACCGTCGGCCAGGAACCCCGTCGTGAAAACGACATTGCAGCCAATTTGCGCGCGACGGGCATCGATGGCGGTTTGGCCGCCGCCTTTGAACTTGCCGCCGCCACAGGTGAGGCTCCGGCCGATCGTGGCGCCGATCAGTCGGACTTGGCCGATCGCTCGGAATTTGTCGCCGAGTCGAATGTCGCCGGCGACTTTGGCGTCGTGAAAGTTAAGTGCGACGCCTTGCTTCTTGATGTCTTCTGTTTTCATTCCGTGGAAGGCAAGCCCGCCACTGAAATCGAAGTCGCCGCCGATATTCGCGTCGATGAAATCGAGGCCACCGAACACACAGGTAGTGAGCATGTAAAAGTTCTCTGCCACCTGGACCGACCGGGCTTCGATATGGGCCGAACAGCAATTGCGGAGGTCGAGCTCTGGCAGCTTTGCGTGGCTGATATTCAAACCGTCGCAAAACAGGCAATCGTAGAACGTGAGAGCAAACGGAACATTCGTGCGGTACAGATCGACTCGGCCGGCAATGCTGACGCCGCGGAGCCATAGGCCGTGACTGGGGACGAGCTTGGCTGCGGCCGGGTCGGTGCACAGCCAATTGATTCGGTCGGCTTTTAGCGTGGGGCTCTGTTCCCACGACGAAGGTTCCTGTGGGTTGAATTTGGCATCGGGCGACGATCGAAAATCGGCCCAGTCGTTGTTCGTGACGGCCGTAAAGAACTTGGCATCTGTCTCAGTGAGTTCGGCACCGAATCGGTCGCGGGCGAGGCGAACCAATATGGGCTCGTTGGAAAACACTCGAGCCAACTTCTCTTTGGGCGAAGTCGTGGTGGGAGCGTCGGCAGGTGCCAATGACTTGTTGCCCGCGCCAGCCGCCGGTGTTTGCTCGAGCGCGGGCGGGTCATTGGGCGACTGCTCGCGCAATTGGCCGAGTGCGCCGTTTGTGATGAGCGCCAACCAAGCGCTCGCGATAAAGATAGAGCGGCGGCCACGCATACAGTTTCTCCAAATTGGCGGAGAAGTTTAGCCGGGGCTATGGCCGCTAGCAATGTCATAATCGGAGCGCAAACTGTTAAACTGTCGGAGTAAAATCGGTGTCCTCGTCGATTGCTAGCGCGAATTCGGCGAGCAGGTCGGCGGCCTGGTCGATATCGTCGAGCGAAATCATTTCGACTGCACTGTGCATGTAGCGGTTCGGGATGCTGACGAGGCCGGCTGCGACGCCGCCGCGGGCGAGTTGGATCGCGTTGGCATCTGTGCCGGTGCCACGACCGCAAGCTGCCCATTGAAAGGCGATCTTCGTTTTTTCGGCGGCACTCTTGAGGCGCGATACGACGATCGGGTTCATGTTCGGGCCGCGTTCGATCACGGGGCCGCCGCCGAGTTTGATGTCGCCTTCTTGGGTTTTGTCGATCGTGGGGCAATCTGTAGCGTGGGTGACGTCGATCGCGATGCCGACGTGTGGGTTAATGCCGTAGGCGCTGGTGATCGCACCGCGGAGGCCGATTTCTTCCTGTACTGTTGCGGCGGCGAACAGGGCGACTTTCAAGTCCACCTCGTTTTTTCGCGCGGCGGAGCGCTTCGACGGCGACCCACAGGCCGGTCTTGTCGTCCATGCCGGGGGAGTTGGCCAGGTTGTTGCGCATTTCTTCGTAGCCGAGTTGGAGCGTCACACAGTCGCCGACAGCAACGGCGGCGGCCGCCTCTTCTTTGTCCTTGGCGCCGATATCGAGCCACATCTCTTTGGTTTTCACGACTTTCTTGCGCTCCTCCTCATCGAGCAGGTGAATCGCCTTGCGGGCGATGACGGCGGGAATGGGGCCGCTCTCGGTGTGAATCGTCATTCGTTGGCCGATGAGCTGTTGCGGGTCCCAGCCGCCGATGGTGTTTGTATAGATGAAGCCATTTTCATTGACGTGCGAAACAATCAGGCCGATTTGATCGGCATGGCCGGCGTACATGACTCGCAGCGGCGCTTTTGTGTTGCAACTCGCGATGACGTTGCCGTGCAGATCGGTGCGGATGTCGTCTGCAAACTTAGCAGCGTACTTGCGCACGATTTCTTGCACGGGTTGCTCGTAGCCTGAGGGGCTGGGGGTTTCGAGGATCTCTTGGAAGAATTTTTTGGCGGCGGCGTCCATGATTTATCGTGGCCTGTTCATCGGTTGAAGCGTTGAGCAAAACTGCAGGGCTTGAATCGCTGGCGATGGCATCGCCGCTAGCGGTGTGATCGCCGGTAAACGTGGGCAATTGTAGCGGTTTTTCTCATTCTGCGGGAGCCGGCCCGACGATGATACCAGCACTACACGGCCCAGAATCAATGCGCTGCTTGTCACACGGGCAGCTCCGGGGGGAACTTGTCTTGGGCCGCGGGAGTCGCATCCCCCCGTTGCCCGTGCGCGCTGGCGCTGAGGAATTGAGCGATGCGAAATCTGTTCACCGCGCTGGCGGTGGTTGCCGCGATTACGTTGGCGCCCACACCTTCACACGCCGGCATTTTGGGGCTATTTGGCTTCGATTGCTGCTGCCACCACAACTGCGGCTGCGCATCGCAAGGCGATTGCGGCTGTGGCTGCGACAGTTGCTGTGAGCCCGCGTGCGGTTGCAATAGTTGCTGCGAACCTGCTTGTGGTTGCAGCAGTTGTTGCGAACCTTGTTGTGGTTGCGGAACCGGCTGCTGTGCGAATGGTCGGCAGTATGCGGGGCAGATGTACCACTGCAATTGCTGCAGCCATGCACCGATTTGTCCGTGCGTGGGTTGCAATGATTGCGGCTGCGGCAGTTGTTGTGAGCCCACGTGTGGCTGCGGCTGTGGCGACAGTTGCTGCGAACCTGCTTGTGGTTGCAGCAGTTGTTGCGAACCGTGCTGTGGTTGCGGCACCGGGTGCTGCTCGTGGTTTGGCGGCACGGCCAATTGCCCGCGTAAATGCTGTTTGAAGCATTGCGGACTCTGCACTTGCTGTGGCCACTTGGTCAATTGCATTGCGTGCCTCTGCCCATGCGGGGGTTGCAGTGGTGAAATCTACTGGAGCGAATGGCACAACGATCCGCCGTATTGCCATGATCCGTGCAATTGCTGCGGCGAGTATACGGGCTGTGGCTGTGGCGGTTGCGGCGGCTGTGGCTGCAACAGTGGATGCGGTGGCTGCGGATGTGAAGGTGGTTGCACGGGTGGTTGCGGCTGTGAAGGGGGCTCGGCGCAGATTCATTCGCCGAACAACAGCGGCGCCGCTTATGTGAAGCAGAGCCAGCCGAACCGGATGCAAGTGGCTCGCAATCAGCCGCAGCAATCGCAGGGCAAGTATCGGCCGGCGTATGTGACCCAGCAGCCGAATCAGCAGAATCAAACGCGAGTTGCTTCGCGGCCGGTAAACAGCAGCCAATCGAACAGCGGAAATTCTCAATCGCGGCCAGTTTGGTGATCTTGCAGGATGGGGTGACGCTGTAACTCACGGCAACCTCTCTTCGCTTTCAATTCGGAACAGACGCTTAGCGTTCGTCGATGTTAAATCGGCGAACGCTTCAAGCGTTGTATGGCGGACTCTCGGCAAGGCAACCGGCGGTGAAACGGACGTGGCCGGGCTCGTTGCGTTTGATTTTGCGGACGGGCTCGGGCGTGAGGTACGGGCTGTCGGTTTCGATGAGGATGCGGTCGTCTGGCACTTTTTCGGCGATCGCTCGCAGGTCGTCGGACTTCTTGAACGTGACCATGCCGGCAAAGCTGATGTAGAGGCCCATCTCGACGCACTCTTCGCACATGGCGGGGCTGCCGGTGAAGGAGTGCATGACGCCGCTCAATGGGCCGCGCTGGCGGGCTTCGCGGAGCATGATGAGGATGTCTTCGTCGCAATCGCGGATGTGGACGATGAACGGCAGGCCACGCTCTTGCGAGAGCCGGATGTGGCGGTCGAAATAATCTTGCTGGACGTCGAAGGGCGTGAAGTCCCAGTGGCGGTCGAGGCCGGTTTCGCCGATGGCGACAACTTTCGGCTGGTCTAACAGCGCAACGACGCGGTCCCAGTCGCCGGGCTTGGACTTCGGCGATGTAGTTGGGCTGCATGCCGACGGCGGCGTGGACGCCTTCGAACTGCTGTGGCCACTTCGATGGATGCGGCGCTGGTGTCGGCGGAGATGCCGACGGCGATCATGTTCGTGACGCCGGCTTCGCGTGCGCGGGCGATGACGGCGGCGCGGTCGTCGTTGAATTCGGGCTGGTCGAGATGGGCGTGGGTGTCGAAGAGTTGCATTGCGGATTGTTAGCCACTGAGGACACGGAGAGCACAGAGAGATTTATTTAGAGTTTTGGGAATTGTTGGTGGAGGGGGAGAGTGACGTAAGTTGTTGCACTGAAACGTTGTTGTGAATTGCGGCGGGGTGCGAATTATGTGAACTCGATTTTTTGATACAAAATTCGGGGATATTGGAACGTTGGCGACGCGAGCGGTGCGGTAAAACACGATGTGTTTTAACATCGAACGATCCAAAAATCGGTGAATATTGAGACTGTGGATGCGCGGCGGTTTCAATAATCGGGTTGGCGTTGATGTGGAAGCGCACGTTTGGCGGCGGGTCGAATGTAGCACTCTGCGAGAGTGATTTCTACAACGATTTTTGGCCGCGCGCGATTTTCGTCAGCGAGGAGAAGGAGAGGAGAGAACTCTAATTTGCGCTTATGATCGCTAATGAAGTGAGGCGCCCTTGCAGGGCTTTTGCGTTGCGGGGGTGTTCAGTTACCCAGGGCAGTGCTGCGCGTCGCCCTGGGCTGTCGGAGCTCGGCCTTTCAGGCCTCTGGAGGAATGACAGTGACGAGACGCTCGGCGATGTTAGGCTTAATCATGGGAGGAACTATTTCGCGCTAATAATCGCTAATGAAGACGGGCTGGCAGGTTATAATTGCGGGCGGCGGCAGGTTGAGTGCGGGGACGCGTTGGGCCTGGGCGGAGGAGCGATGATGCAACGGTTGGCCTTGATTATTGGAATGGCGATTGGTGCGGCGACTTGCGGACGTGCTTCCGCTGCGCCGGCCTATAACGGCATGTCTTACACATCGTTCGGGAGCGATGTGCTATCTACGTCTGGCTCGGATCAATCGCTTCTGAATATGTCGCTGGTTGGCACCGATACGGTGGCTCTCAATTTCTGGTGGTTTCAGACGTCGACCACTGCCAACTCAATGGCTCCTGACTTTACTCGTTATAGCTCGACGATGACTTCGGTTGAGCACGCCATTGATACGATTCATGGGCTGGGCATGAAGGTGTTGCTTAAGCCGATGCTGGATGTATCTGATGCGAACAATACGTGGCGCGCGAATATCGACCCCAGTAATAAAAGCCAGTGGTTCAGCAACTACACAAGTTTTATTGGCTCGTTTGCCGATTTGGCGCAATCGAAAGGAGTCGAGCTGCTGAGCATTGGCTGTGAAATGAATACGTTGGAGAAGCCGGCTAACAACGCTTCGTGGTCCACTCTCATTACGAATATGCGGTCACGATATAGTGGCAAACTCACTTACGCGGCCAACTGGAATGCTATCGGTGCGAATGTTGGCGGGTATCAGAATGTGCCGTGGTGGAATCAGCTTGATTACATCGGCATTGATGCGTACTTTCCGATTGCGACGTCGAACAACACGACGCTCGCCGGCCTGACGACTGCGTGGCAGAACCAGGCCAACTCGATCGAGAACTGGCGGCAAGCGAGCGGGCTGGGGACTAAGCAGGTCATCTTTACTGAGGTTGGTTATCAATCGGCGAACGGCGCGGCGCAGCGCCTTATGGGGTTGCCGGCACTCCGACGCTCGACTTGCAGGAACAGGCTGATTCGTATCACGCGTTGCTGTCGGTGATGACGACGAAGCCCTGGTGGGACGGCGCGTTTTGGTGGAGTTGGGATCCGAATCCGAACTCGGGCGGTTCTAGTGACACGGGGTTTACGCCGCAGAACAAGCCGGCGCAGGCGGTTCTACAGCAGTATTACGGCGGGCCGGGCGTTCCGCCGCCACCGCACGGTGCGCCTACGCAAACGTTGTTTTCTTGGGAGAGTGGTGTTCAAGGCTGGCAGGTGCCGAGCTTTGCGGGCAAACCTGTTGCACTTGCGCAGGGGACGAAGGGCGCGACGGCGGGGCAACACAGTTTGGCTATCACTCAGACGGGTAGCGGGTTCAGTTGGGATGCGTATGTGCCGCTGACGGGGGACGCGCTGAATGCGTTATCGCTGGCGCTGACGGATAACCACGCGAATTATCGACTTGAGTTTGACGTGACGTACGATACTGCGTCGATTCCTCAGAACGCGGGGGTGAGCTTTATTAATGAGTCGATCGCGATTCAGAATGCGGCGGGTACCTGGTCGCAGGTCGACAGTTTGGGCCTGAGCAATGGGCACACGAATCAGACGATTCATGTTGCTATTCCGCTGACGAGCTTTGCAGGGCTGACTGCTGGCTCTAGCTCGTACACGATGTACTTCGCGCTAAATGGGAATTGGGGAACGTCCGCGGCGACTGTGTTTTTTGACAATCTGGCACTCGTGAATTTGACCGCGCCGCTCACGGGGGACTTCAATCACGATGGCAAGGTCGACATGGCGGACTATGTGGTGTGGCGGGATACGGTGGGATCGACGAGTAATCTGGCGGCCGATGCTAATTTGAATGGTGTTGTTGATTCGGCCGATTACCAGTTGTGGCGTGGGAACTTTGGGGCGGTTGGTGCAAGCGGGGCGGGGGCTGGGGCGTTCGCGCCTGTGCCGGAACCTATGCCGGGGTTGCTGCTGGGGATGGGGGTGTTGGTGTTTTGTGTTCGGCCGCGAGATTTTGGTTGCTGATCGGACCCGCGGGATTACCGACCTCGCATGGACGATCAAAGAACGGGTGGGACGGGCAGCGTTATCGCAGACAGTCTTCTGTCTGTTGGGTTTTCGCGTCTGTCATTGCTTGCGACATTTTGTCTGCTGCCTTATTCGTTGGCCTTGTTACCGGTTGCGGTATTTCTGATTTGGTATTCATGGCGTCCGAGAAAACTGCAATTTAGACTTGCCGCAATGTTCTGGGTGATGACGTTCGTAGTTTTTTACTATGCGGCGTTTTACATCTTAGTTTTGCGATAAGGGAGCGCGCCCCTGCAGGGCTTTGTGGCGAGAGGCGCAATTCATACCCAGGGCTGCGCTATGCCTCGTCCTGGGCTATCGGAGCGCGGCCTTTCAGGCCTCTCTTCGTGGAAACGTCTTTCCCGCAAATTCGCGATGCGGCTCGGCGGGAGCCTCGCCCTCCCGTTTTCTTGCGGATTCGACGCGGCGCTAGTCGTTGCTCGTTGCCGGTTGGGGGCCGGGGAGGGTGGAGGCGGAGGCGTCTAGTTGGAGTTTTTCGAGGAGTTCTAAATGGCCCTTGGTCATGCCGAGGGCTTCGGAGGCGAGGGACTGGGCGGCGGGCGAGAGGCGGAGGGTGTCGACGCAGTCTTCTAGCTCGCTGATATCTTGCTTGAGACAGTCGATTGCTTCGGCGATGAGGAAATCGATATCCAGGTCGTGCGTATCGGTGAATTCGATCGGGAAGTCGCCGTGGTCGGGGAGGCCGCCGGATTCGAAGACGTGTTGGCTGACGCGTTCGGCGAGCGTGTCTTGGCCGGCGGTGATTGTCTCGACCGTCTCCATGATGTTGGTGCGGCCGGCGGGGATGTAGGGGCGGGCCCAGAGGAGATATTGCGGGAAGGAGCGCTCGAGGATTTCCAGCACGCGGTTCAGGGTATCGATGGTATCGAGTGAAGACATGGTGGAAGAGTAGAGAGGGAGAAGGGGAGACAGGAAGACGGGGAGTCGGAAAAAGGGGGCGGTTACAGTAGGAGTTGCTGGGCGGCGTTGTGGGCGATTTCGAACAGGTGGGAGGGGATGATTCCGTATATGAGCACTGGCAGGGCGACGATGAAGACGAAGAGGGCTGGCAAAAAGCCGATTGAGACGGGGCCGCGATCGGCGGGGGGAACGTCGATGCACATGACTTTTGCCACACGCAGGTAGTAGACCAGCGAGATGGCGGTATTGATGCTGGCGATGACCAAGAGGGTGATCATGGGGTAGCCGCCGGCGACGACCAGCGATTGGAAGATTGCGAACTTGCCCATGAAGCCGATCATGGGCGGGATGCCGATGAGGCTGATGAGCACGGTGGTAAATGCGACGGCGACGAAAGGTGCGTTGCGGATGAGACCGGCGTAGTCGGCGATTTCTTCGGTGCCGAGTGTGTTGCGGAGGAAGGCGACAATGGCGAAGCCGCCGAGGTTCATGAAGATGTAAGCGGAGAGATAAAAGAGCAGCGCGGCGACGGCTTCGCGGGCGCCGATGATGTTGGTGCCGGCGAGCTGCACGGCGGCGGCGACGGCCATGATCATGTAGCCGGCGTGGGCGATTGTGGAGTAAGCGAGGAGGCGTTTGATGTTGGTTTGCCCGTAGGCGGCGAGGTTGCCGAAGGTGCAGGTGACGGCGGCGATGATGGCGAGGAGGAGGACGATGAAGTGGCGGACGGGGGCGAGGGGAGCGGCGGAGACTTGAGCGGTTGGGCCCCCGGCCGCTGAAGCGGCCTCGCCGGTGGCGGGTTGTTCAATCGCGACGGTGTGGGCTTGAATCGTGTGTAGTGCGGTAGGGTGCGCGGGAGTGGTTGGTGCGGTGGCGACGCCGAGGGCGACTCTAAGTAAGAGGGCCATGGCGGCGGCTTTGGAGGCTACGGAGAGGAAGGCGTCGACCTCGGCGCTGGCGCCTTCGAAGACGTCGGGGCACCAGAAGTGGAAGGGGACGGCGGAGAGTTTGAAGGCGAGGCCGACCATGATCATGAGGCCGGCGAGGACGAGGACCATGAGCGGGCCGCCATTGCCGGATGAAATCTGCGCGGGGATGTCCATCGCGGCGAGCTTGGCGGCGATGGTCGGTAGGTGCGCGGAGCCGGTGAGGCCGGCGAGCAGGCTGATGCCGTAGAGCATGATGCCGGCGGCGCCGGCGCCGTAGACGGCGTATTTGAGCGAGGCTTCGCTCGCGCGGCGGCGGCCTTTGATGATGCCGGCCATGACGTATGACGGGACGCTCGCCATTTCGACGGCGAGGAAGACGGTCATGAGATGGTTGGCGGAGGCCATCAGGCACATGCCGAGCGTGGAGCCGAGCAGGAGCGTGTAGAAATCTTGGCCGTCTTGGCGATCGGCGAGGCCGGTGAGGCGGACGAGGATGATGAACGCGAAGGCGAACACGAGCAGGAAGAGGCGGAAGAAGGCGGTCATGGAATCGTAGACGAGCATGCCCGTGAACAATTCTTGGTGCGAGATGCTGCCGAGGGCGGTGAGGCCGCCGGTGGGGATTGCAAAGTAGATGGCGACGGCGACGCCGAGGAGCGCGATGATGAAGGGATCGATCCAAGCGGTGAGGCGCGGAATGCGCGAACAGCATGATGACGATCGTGGCGCAGACGACGAGCTCAGGCCGGAAGAGCGGCAGGCTCACGTGGAGCGTGTCGGAGGTCAGAGCTTGGGTTAGGGATTGGAGATTCACGATCGCTTACTGTTTAAAATTTTTATTAACCACGGAGACACGGAGGGCACGGAGAGGGGAGATCGGTATGTCTTTGAATCGCTCCGTGTTCTCTGTGTCTCCGTGGTTATTTTCTTAGGAGCTGTGATTGTCGGTTGGGGCTGCATCCGCGGTGGCCGGTTTGGCGGCGGGTGCGGGTTCGTTCTTTTTGGTCCAGTCGGTGAGTTCGACGACGGTTTTGTCGACCGAGGGTTGCATGTATTTGAGGAGGGCGTTGGGGTTCACGCCGAAGTAGATTGCTAAGCCTAAGAGGGGCGCGGCGATGGAGAATTCGCGGAGCGTCATCGGGGTGAGCGCTTCGGGGTGCGGGCCTTTGTAGCTTGGGCCGAGGTAGACGCGTTGGATGGCCCAGAGGATGTAGCCGGCGGTGAGGATAACGACCGCGGCGGAGATCACGGCGAGGGCGATGCTGTAGTTCCAGACGGAGAGGACGACTAGCACTTCGCCGATGAAGCCGCAGAGGCCGGGGAGGCCGAGGCCGGCGAAGAAGATGCCGACGGCGATGCCGCTGTAGACGGGCATTTTGGCGAACAGGCCGCCGAACTCGTTGAGGTTGCGGTGATGGACGCGGTCATAGACGACGCCGACGAGGAAGAACATGCCGGCCGAGCTGATGCCGTGGGCGATCATTTGGAACATCGCGCCGTTCATGCCCATCTTCCAATAGTCGGGATTAAATTGCGTGCCGGCGACGGCGCTCCACACGCCGAGGCCGAGGACTACGTAGCCCATGTGGCTGACGGAGCTGTAGGCGACCATGCGCTTGAAATCGGTTTGGGCGAGGGCGGCGAATGCGCCCCAGACCATGCTGAGGACGCCGATGCCGCAGACCCAGTATGCGAGGTCGTAGCCGGCGGCGGGGCAGATGGGGTAGCAGATGCGGAGCAAGCCGTAGCCGCCCATTTTCAGGAGCACGCCGGCGAGGATCATGGAGATTGGGGTCGGCGCTTCGACGTGGGCATCTGGCAACCAGGTGTGGAGCGGCACGCTGGGGACTTTGATTACGAAGCCGATGCCGAGCAGGACGAAAGCCCACCACTGCAGTGAGTGACCTTTCCACGTGGGTGTGGTGAAGAGATCGGTGTGCTGGCCCATTTGCTGGAGGGCGAGGATGTTGAACGTGTGCTGCTTCGTTTCGGCCGAGACGATCTTTTGCCATTCGGCGGTTTTGGCAGCGTCATCTAGCGTGGGATCGAGCACGCCGGTCGCGAAGATTTGCTGCGGCGGCAATGATTTGAGAGCGCGGAGATCGCTGTTGAAGTACAGCATGAGGATGGCGATGAGCATCAGCACGCTGCCGACGAGCGTGTAGAGGAAGAACTTGATGGCGGCGTATTCTTTGCGGGGACCGCCCCAGATGCCGATGAGGAAGTACATCGGCAGGAGCATGACTTCCCAGAAGACGTAGAACAGGAAGAAGTCGAGGGCACAGAACACGCCGAGCATGCCAGTTTCCAAAAGGAGGAACAGGATGCAGTAGCCTTTTTCGTATTTTTTGATCGGCCAGCTGGCGCCCATGGCGAGCAGGCTGACGAAGGTGGTGAGGACGACGAGCGGGAAGCTGATGCCGTCGAGGCCCATTAGGTAATGGATGTTGAAGGTCGGTATCCACGGGATGGAGAAGAGGTGCTGCATCTCCATATCGCCGGCTTGGAAGCGCATTTTGCCGTTGCCGAAGATCATGACGAGCGACATCAAGAACACGACGGCGGTGGTGCCGAGTGAGATTTGCTTGAGCGTTTCGCCGCGGACGGGCAGGAACGCGATCACGCACGCGACGATGGCGGGGAGAAAGACTAGCCAGGTCAGGAAGACGGTTGGATTAGCGAATTCGAACATTGCGAATGTTGGGGTCGGAGGTCAGGAATGATTTGCGATTGAAGCGAGCGATGCTAGGTGGTGATGGTTAGTTTCCACCACAGGCTGGCGACGACGAACAGGACGATGGTACCGACGACGATGAACATGACGTACTGCCGCAAGCGGCCTGTTTGCAGTGATCGGAGCCCTAGGCCGAGGTCCCAGGTTTTTTCGGCGAAGGTATCGACGCCGTTATCGATTAGGAAACGATCGCCGCCGACGCTGACGACTTGGGCGAAGCCGCGGAAGATCCAGGCAAGGGAGTGGATGATGCCATCGATGATGCGACGATCGAGGACGAATGCGATGAACGCGCTGATCATGCGCGTGGGGCGTACGAAGAGGTAGTCGTAGAGTTCGTCGAACCACCATTTGTTCCACGTGGCGGCGTAGAGGAGCGATAGCGAGCGGCGGAGTGAGGCGGCGCTGATGGATTCCCAGAGGTAGACGACGGTCGCGCCGAGGACGCCGGCGAGGGCGACAAGGATCGCCGAAATGCCGGCGGGGATTTTCACGGCGGTGGCGTGGCTGGCGTGTTCATCGGGAATCGTGAGCGTCGGCATGAGCACGCCGGGTTTGTTGCCGAGGACGCCGATGGGGCGGGCTTGTTCCAGCAGTGATTCGACGCCGAAGTTTTTGAAAACTCCCGGGCCAAACCAGCCAAGCGACCAGCCGGCACCGACGGCGAAGATTGAGAGGAAAATCAGCACATTGGCCATGACGGGCGGCGATTCGTGGGCGTGGTCGTAGCGGTGATGATCGCGCGGCGAGCCGGCGAAGGTCATGTACCAGAGGCGGAACATGTAGAACGAAGTGATTGCCGCACCCAAGAGGGGAGTGACTACGAATAACCACATCACGGGGTGAGCGCCACCGTTGGTGCGAGCGAAGTGGAGGGATTGCTCGATGATGGCGTCTTTTGAGTGGAAGCCGCTGAAACCGAAGGCGAACGGGATGCCGATGCCGGCGATGGCGAGGCAGCCGGCGAGCATGGTGTAGGCGGTGACGGGCATTTTGTGGCGGAGGCCGCCCATTTGCCGCATGTCGTTCGTGTGGACGGCATGGATGACGGAGCCGGAGCAGAGGAAGAGGAGGCTCTTGAAGAAGGCGTGCGTGATGAGGTGAAATAGGCCTGCGACCCATCCGCCGAGGCCGAGCGCGAGCATCATGTACCCGAGCTGGCTGATGGTGGAGTATGCGAGGACGCGTTTAATATCGACGGCGGTGAGGGCGATTGAAGCGGCGAGCAATAGCGTGATGCAACCGATCGTGGCGACGACGAGCAGTGCTTCGGGCGAGAGCAGGGGATAGATGCGGCCGACGAGGAACACGCCGGCGGCGACCATCGTGGCGGAGTGAACGAGCGCGGAGACCGGGGTCGGGCCTTCCATCGCGTCTGGCAACCAGACGTGGAGCGGGAACTGGGCGCTTTTTCCGACGCAGCCGCAGAACAGGCCGACGCCGACGATGAAGAGCGCCCATTGGCCCCAGTGGGAATTGGTATCGGCACGCAGGTTGGTGATCAGGTTTTTCACCGCGGCATCATCGCCGCCGTTGCGGACGAGCTCGGCGATTTGGTCGCGGGCTTCGAAGGCGATCATGCCATCGGCGGGGGCGAGCTCAAAGTTGCGGTCTTTCGTGCGGAGCTGGCTGAAGACGCCGGGGCGGACGGTGCCGTCGGCGTCTTTCATGTCGCCGAAGTTGAACGTGCCGAGGGTGGTCCAGATCATCATCAGGCCGATGAGCATGCCGAAGTCGCCAACGCGGTTGACGATGAAGGCTTTGTTGGCGGCGGTGCTGGCACTGTGGCGTTCGATGTAGAAGCCGATCAGGAAGTAGGAAGTGATGCCGACGAGCTCCCAGAAGACGAACGTCATCGCGAGGTTGCCGGAGATGCAGATGCCGAGCATCGAGAACGAGAACAGCGACAGATATTGGAAGAACCGGTGGAATCGGCCGCGGCGGTGGAGGTGTTCGTGGTTTGGCAGGTGAACTTCGTGGTCGACGTAGTCGTGGAGCTCATCGTGCATGTAGCCGACGGCGTAGATGTGGACGCACGAGGCGATCAGCGTGACCATGCAGAACATGGTGACGGTGAGCGTATCGATGTAGTAGCCGATGGTGAGGCGGAGTTTGCCGAATTGGCCGAGGGTGTACCAATCGCCGGTGAGACTGGTGGGCGGGGCGTTGGAGTGGTCGGCAGTGCGTTCGGTTTCGGTGGGATTGGATCCTTCGCCTTCTAGCGCGACTAGCTTGAAGGGGGTGCCCGCCCGCTGAAGCGGGCTCGCCGTAACGGGGTGCGCGATTGGCGTGGTTTGAGACGCCGTGTGTTCGGTTTGGGACTCATGTTCTTCGGCGGATTTTAGGGGGTTCGCGGGGAGCCAGCAGGCGAACATGGCGTACATGCTTAATACGCAGCCGAAGACGATGGCGCCGACAGCCAAGTACGAGGCGTATTTTTGCGTGGCGTAGCGGACGCGGATGCCGAAGAACTGGGGGACCGAGTAGCCGATCGAGATGATCACGAACGACACGAGCGGCAGCAGCCAAGCGGTCAGCAGTAGTAACGGAATTCTATCCATAGCAAATGCGCGTCTAACCTTGAAGCTGGTCGGCGCGATCGACGTCGATCGTGTTGAAGCTGTTGTAGAAATTGAGTGCGATCGCGAGGGCCACGGCGGCTTCGGCGGCGGCGAGGACGATTACGAATAGAGACATCAGTTGGCCATCGAGGCCGATGGTTTCGGATGCTTGCCGCAAGTAAGGGCTGCCGAAGGCGATGAAATTCAGGTTTGCACCGTTGAGCACGAGTTCGATGCCCATCAGGATGCCGAGGGCGTTGCGTTTGGTCGCCATGCAGAGAGCGCCACAAACGAACAGGACGGCGCCGACCACTAGGAAGTGGGCGACTCCGACGGGTCTCGTCAACAAACTGGCGAGTAATAAGGTTGTCATTCGACGGCGAGTGTCCTTCTGCGGCGGGCCCGGGCGAGGTAGGCGGCACCGATCAAAACGACGAGCAAGTGGACCGAGACGATTTCGAATACGAGCAAGTAGCCGGAGCGATCGGGGGCGTCGACGCGGGCACCCAGCAGGCCCATGCCGAGGGGTGTCGCGGTGGTTTGCAAGCGGAACAGCGTTCGCTTGATCGATCGGTGAGGCCGCGCCATTCGGGTACGCTGCGGGCGGCGTAGACGAGCAAGACGAACAGGCAGAGGCCGACGCCGGCGGCCATCCACAATTCGAAATTGTTGGTCTTCATCGAGACGAAGCGATCTTGCGAAGTGAGCATCACGCCGAAGACGAGCAGCACGAGGGTGCCGCCGACGTAGATCATGATTTGCATTGCGCCGACGAAATCGGCACCGGCGAGGAAGAACAAGCCAGCGGTGGCGGCGAGGGAAAGCACCAAGTAGAAGGCCATGCGGACGACGTTCGGCGTGATGACGACGGCGACTGCAAATGCGCACGCGATCCCTGCGAAGAGCAAAAAGAAGAACGACGGCCAGTAAATTGGGTCTTCCATCGCGGCGTTAGTTCATTCGGGCAAAGCCGGTTGTGGTTGCGGAATCGTGCTGCGCTGTCGGGCTGGCGGCCGGCTTGAGAGCGGGTACCGGCGGGGTTATCAACTCGCGAACGGTGTACGCGTCATCTGTTTGGGGCATGAACAGGCCATTCGGCAACAGGTATTGCCAGGTTGTGGCGACCAAGAAGGCGACCGCGGCGATGGGCACGCAGTATTTGAGGCAGACGGTGATGACCTGGTCGATGCGCAGGCGTGGCAGCGTCCAACGGATCCACATCATGACGGTGACGCCGACGACGCCTTTGGTAATTACGTTGATCGTGCCAAGCACATTGCCAGCGAGGCCCCACCAGAAGTCCGTGATGGAATGTGAGGCCGAGCATGTGGGCGATCGGGAATCGGGCCGTTCCAACCGCCGAGGAAGAGGATCGACGCGAGCAGGCTGACGGCGAGCATCGAGCCGTACTCGGCCATGAAGAAAAAGCTCCAGCGGAGGCCGGAGTATTCGGTATGGAAACCGGCAACGAGCTCGCTTTCTGCTTCGGCGAGGTCGAAGGGAGCGCGGTTAACGCTGGCGGTGGCGCAGGTGAAATAAACCCAGAACGTGATGAACGTGCCGGGATCGTGGAAAACGTACCAATTCCAGAAACCGCCGGCCTGGCGATCGCCGATGACGACGAGGTCCATCGAACCGGCGAGGAGCACGGGGACGACGGCGCACATGCCGAGCGGGACTTCGTAGCTAACGACTTGGGCTGCTTCGCGCATCGCCCCGAATAGCGACCATTTGGAGGCGGAGGAGTAGCCGGCCAGGATGACGCCGAAGACTTCCAGGCCGATGACGGCCAGAATGAAGAAGACGGCGGCATTCAAATGGAGGGCGACAAAAGGGTAATCGCCGCCGGCAAAAGGGATCGCCATGAATGCGGAGAGGGAGGCGCAAAAGCTTACGTACGGGGCGATTTTGAAGAGGAACTCATCGGCCCCATCGGGCATAAGGTCTTCTTTCGTGAGCAGCTTGAGGCCGTCGGCGAGGGTTTGGAGCCAGCCGAATTTGCCGCCGACGCGCGTGGGGCCGAGGCGATCTTGGATGCGGCCGGAAACCTTGCGCTCCATCCAAATGAAGAGGAGCGCGCCGACCGCGACCAGATTCACAATGAAAAAGATTTGGACCAGCGCAGCCAGCGTGTAAGCCAGCCAGGGCCAAATGGGCCAGATAGGATTTTCAATCAAAAACTGGGCCACTGACGGTCCGTCCTCTAACCGACACTCGACAAGCCAACCCTAACACGTTTGCGTTGGCCCGATTGTAACGAATTGAGCCACGTGGCCGAAAGGGCCTTAATTCGCAGAATGAGTGCGGAAATTGCGGGCCGTAATGTGGCGTGAGCTCGGCGAAATGGCGTTGTATTTTGGGTGCAATCGGCAGGGTTTAGCAATCGCGCGTTGTTTGAGCGCGAATTGTTGCCGGAAATAGCGGGCGGTTGTATTCTCAGGCGAGCGTGATGATTCGGCACGGGTGGAGTGTACGTACGCGTCAGGAGGGTTTGGTATGGCCAGGCGGTTGGGGCTTTTCGTTTGCGCGATGCTCGTGGCGGTGCTTGGATGCAGGCAGGGCGGCAATACTGCGGAGCGCGGTGTTGTGCTGCTGCGTTATAACCCGGGCAGCGAAAGTACGGAGCAACGCGAGAAGGGGTTTCTCGACACGTTGGCGAAGGAATTTCCCGCGGTACGCGTGTTGTCGTCCGATCAATATGCGGGGACGACGCCAGAGTCGGCGCTCGATAAGGCGACTGATGTTCTCAATAAATATCAGGATCGCGTGAGCGGTATATTTGCCGTTTGCGAGCCGAACGCGAATGGCGTGTTGCGTGCGCTGGAGAACACCGGGTTGGTTGGCAAAGTGAAGTGTGTCGTCTTTGATCCGGGTTCGGGGTTGATCGACGGAATGGCTGCAGGGAAAGGTGGATGGTATTGTCCTGCAGGACCCCGTGAAGATGGGCTATGAGGGCGTCAAGACGATGGTTGCGCACTTGGACGGCGCGGCGGTTGAAAAGCGGATCGTGACAGGCGAGCATGTGGCGACGCCTGAGAACATGAAGGACGCGGAAATTAAACCACTGCTCGAACCAGCGCAGTTTACAGAGGACACTGCGCCGGTGGAGAAGGTCAAATACCGGATCGCTGTCATTCCGAAGGGAACGACGCACGAGTTTTGGAAGTCGGTGCATGCCGGGGCGGCGCAGGCAGCCAAGGAGGCGGGTAATGTTGAGATACTGTGGAAGGGACCGCTGCTGGAGAATGACACCGATGGGCAGATCAACGTGGTGCAGGATTTCATTACCAAGAAAGTGGATGGGATCGTAATGGCGCCGCTGGATTCGCAGGCGCTCGTGCAGGCGGTGAAGGACGCTAAGCAGCAGGGCATTCCGACGGTGATCTTTGACAGCGCGCTGGCGGATGAGAGTGTGATTGTTAGTTTTGTCGCAACGGATAACTACGAAGGGGGTGCGCTGGCGGCGCGGCGGATGGGGGAAGTGTTGCACGCGAAGGCGAAGCCGTAGGAGGAGTTGGCTTGGTAGCTGAACTCGCAAGAGTTCGGTTGTGCGAATTGGTGAGGGCCGGATTCTTGCGAATCCAGCTACATATTATTCGGACGTTGATTCACCGTGGCGAATGATCTTCCATCTTCGGTGCCCCACTTGCGGATGGAGGGGATCTCCAAGCGATTCGGCGCCACGCGGGCGCTTGAGAGCGTTTCTTTGGAATTGCCGGCCGGGCAATCGCTGGCTTTGATTGGCGAAAACGGCGCCGGTAAAAGCACGCTGATGAAGATTCTTAGCGGTGCGGTTGCTGCCGACGAAGGGCGAATGTGGATTTCGGGCGAGAGTTACCAACCGCGAGGTCCCCAGGCGGCACGCGCGGCGGGCGTGGCGATGATCTACCAAGAACTCGCGATGGCGGCCGATTTGAGCGTGGCGGAGAACATCATGCTTGGCCAGGAACGGGTGCGATGGGGTGTTGCCGATCGCGGTGCGCAGCGACATATTGTCGGCGACGTGCTGGAACGGCTTGGGCATGGCGGATTGCAGCAGGACACGCCGGTTGGTGAGCTATCGGTCGGGATGATGCAGGTTGTGGAAATTGCGCGGGCCCTCGTGAGCCGAGCGAAAGTCATCGTGTTCGATGAGCCGACGAGTTCGCTGGCACATGCAGATATGGAGCGGCTGTTCGATGTGATTGCGCGGCTTAAGGAGTTGGGGCTAGGTGTCATCTATATCAGTCACTTTCTCGAGGAAGTTCGCTGCGTGTGCGACCGCTATACGGTGCTGCGGGATGGGGCGGCTGTGGAGAGTGGTGATTTGGCGGCGACGAGCGAGCGTCATTTGATTGCGAGTATGGTGGGGCGGTCGCTGGATGCGCTTTATCCGCAAGTTCCGCACGCCGTCGGGGACGGGTTGTTGCGCTTACAGGATTTGACGGGGCGAGTTAAGCCGGCCGGTGTTTCGCTCGAACTGCGTCGTGGCGAGATACTGGGGCTGACCGGATTGGTCGGTGCGGGGCGCACAGAGTTGTTGCGAGCAATATTCGCGTTGGATGAAGTGCGGAGTGGGCGAGTGCGCGTGGGGATGGATTATCCGACGCATTCGCCGCGGGCGCGATTGCACGCCGGCGTTTCGCTCTTGTCCGAAGATCGGAAAGGGGAAGGGGTCGCGCTTGGGCGGTCGATTGAGGACAACGTTACCTACGGCCGGATGTCGAAGTATGGGCGGTTAGGTTGGCTGAACTTGAGTGAGCGTCGAGAGACTGTGTCGAAATTGGCGAGTCGCTTTGAAATCAAAGCTAGCTCGATGGGGGCTGCGGTCGAGTCGCTTTCCGGTGGGAATCAGCAGAAAGTCGCGTTTGCGCGGGTGCTGCACCAGGAATGCGACGTGCTATTGCTCGATGAGCCGACGCGCGGCATTGATGTGGGAACGAAGGCCGTTATTTATCAAGTGATTGGCGAACTGGCGGCGAGGGGAAAGTGTGTGTTGTTCGTCAGTTCGTATTTTGAAGAGCTGTTGCAGATGTGTGATCGAATTGGCGTAATGTCGCGAGGGCGGTTGCGCGAGATTCGGCCGGCGGGAGAGTGGACGAAGGAATCACTACTCGAGCAGGCGACGATGGTGAATTGACCGTGGAGATTGGGAGAAATAATTTCTGGCGTTCGTTCGTTTGGCAGCTTGGGCCGCTGTTTGCGCTGGTGCTCGTTTTTGGTTTTTTCGCTGCGTGCGACCACTGGCAGGAGGGCGGGGGGCAATTTGTTTCGCTGCGGAACTTGCAATCTATGCTTGTTGCAGCGGCGCCGGTGGCGGTGGCTGGGCTGGGGGCGACGGCGGTCATCATTGCGGGCGGCATCGATCTTTCAGCGGGAACTGCGATATCGCTGTCCGCGACCGTGCTGGCGTATGTGCTGAAGCACGATGGGCCGATTGAATTGGCGCTGGCGAGCTGCGTTCTTGCCGGATGTCTCGTGGGTTTTGTGAACGGTGTGCTGGTGAGCGTGCTGCGAGTGGTGCCGTTCGTGGTCACGCTGGGCACGATGACAATTTGTTTGGGCGTTGCGAAGCTGATTGCGGATGAGACAACCGTGCGGCCAGCACTGAGTAGCGTGCCGCATTGGATGGATGGATTGGCGTCGCCGGCGCCTGAGCCGTCGTGGTTGTTAGTGGCGCCTGGGGTCTGGTTATTGTTGTTCCTCGCGATCGTGATGAGCCTGGTTTTGCGCTACACGATTTTCGGCCGACATGTTTTTGCGGTGGGATCGAACGAGCGGACTGCACGGTTATGCGGCCTGAACGTGCCCGCGTTAAAAATTGCGATCTATTCGTTGGCGGGGTTGTTTGTGGGGCTCGCGGGTGTGTATCAGTTCGCCAAACTAAGGGTTGGCAATCCGATTTCTGGCGTAGGGTTGGAACTGCGCATCATTGCGGCAGTGGTGATCGGCGGGGCGAGTTTGAACGGCGGCCGCGGCACGGTGCTGGGGACGCTTGCGGGCGCGCTACTCATGCAAACGATCGCCAGCGGATGCACTCAATTGGGTTTGGAGAATCCGGCACAGGATATCATCCTTGGCGTCATCATTGTGGTGGCGGTGACGGTCGACCAATACAGACAGCAGCGGACGGCAAGTTGACAAACGTAGCGCGACAGTGCGGACGCTCCGGAGGAGCGCAGCCGCAACACGAGGCACGCATATCTCAGTACGCGCTGGCCCTCAAGTTTGGACGGCAAATGTTCAAGCTGCCGCGGGAACGGGCGAGTTGGCGTCGAGCGCCGTGCTGGATCGCCAGTGTCGCCACAGGACGAAAGCCGTGCACAGGGCGCCCAGTGAGTAGGCGACGGCGGCGGCCCAGACGTATGCTTCGTGGGCTTTCTTATCGAGTTGTGTGAGTGTGAGGGATGTGGTGATGGCGAAGAAAATCAAAAACAAGACGCTGAAGCCGAGCACGAAGTAATGATCGACTTCGCGGAGCGAGGGTTTGCTTTCCAACCAGTGCTCCCACCCGACCATGTTTTCGATGCGTGGTTCGATGGTTTCGCGGACATAACGCCCGGCACGAGAGATGTTGTTTTGCTCGGAGACGAAGGAGAGCATTAGCCCGAGTAGTAGAAATGGGATCGCGGCGTTGGCGAAGGCGGAGGAGTGTTCGGCGGCCAAGTAACCGGCAGTCGCGACTAAGAACATGGCGATGATCATCAACCAAAAGATGCGGTTTTTGGCTTCGCGAATTTCATCGCGTAGTGAAATGTATTCTTGGCGAATGAATTCTTCAGTGTTCATGGCAACGTCCTCCTGGATTAAACGGGGCCGGCTTAACCGAATCGCGATGGGGTCGCGCAAGGGTGAATATACACCCGCGGACGAATTTTGCCGCACTGCCGAGGGGTGTTTTTGGAAAATTCTGCTGAGGCTGTGCGGGGTTGGCGCTGAGTTTGCGGGAGGATTGAGCGAGCGGCTTTGCCGGCCACAGGTAACTGCTCGCCGGGAGCCTCGCCCTCCCATCATTTTTTGAGATAGGCCGTTGGTTGATTGGGGTCAAAACTGCGATGCCTTTACCGATTGAACAGTACGGAATGATTGGCGATTGCCACACGGCGGCGCTGGTGGGGATTGACGGGTCGATCGATTGGCTGTGCTTTCCGATGTTCGATTCGCCGGCGTGTTTTGCGGCGCTATTGGGGAGTGCCAAAAACGGGCGGTGGTTGCTCGCGCCAACGGGTAATGCGACGAAGGTCTCTCGGCGTTACCGCGGCGATACGCTGATCCTGGAGACCGACTACGAAACGGAGTCGGGTACAGTGACGGTGATTGATTGCATGCCGCCACGGACGCGGGAGCCAGATTTGATTCGGCTGGTCGTCGGTAAGCACGGTACGGTGCGGATGCGAATGGAGCTCGTGATTCGGTTCGATTACGGGTGGGTCGTGCCCTGGGTGGAGCGAATCGAAAAGGGAATTCGCGCAACTGCTGGGCCCGATACGCTTGTTTTGCAAGCGCCCGTCGAGCTGCGCGGCGAAGATTTTACGACGGTCGCTGACTTTGAAGTGTCGGCTGGCGATCGAGTGCCGTTTGTGCTGATGTGGCATGCGTCGAACGAGCCGGCGCCTGTGACTCTCGACGTGGAGGAAGCGATCGAGTCGACGGAAAGCTGGTGGCAGGAGTGGTCAGCGCGGTGCAACTACGAGGGGCCTTGGCGCGAGGCTGTGATGCGTTCGCTGATCGTGCTAAAGGGACTGGCGTTTGCGCCGACGGGTGCAATCGTGGCTGCACCGACGACTTCACTGCCTGAAAAGATTGGCGGCAATCGGAATTGGGACTATCGCTTTTGTTGGCTACGGGACGCAACATTTACAGTTTACGCACTGCTCAACGCGGGGTACCAGCTCGAGGCGAAAGAATTTCGCGATTGGTTAGTGAGAGCAGTGGCGGGGCACCCGGGCGAATTGCAGATTGCGTACAACATTTTGGGAGTGCGTCGGCTCACGGAATTGGAAATTGACTGGCTGAGCGGTTACGAGAATTCGCTTCCGGTGCGCACTGGCAATGCGGCATGGAATCAATTTCAGTTAGATGTCTATGGCGAGGTGATTGATCTGCTTCATCTGTCGCGGCGGCAGGGCTTGGCGGAAAACGAAACAATTTGGGATGTCGAAAAGGCGATTCTCCAATTCCTCGAGGAAGCGTGGAAGCGACCCGACGATGGGATTTGGGAGATGCGCGGTCCGCGGGTGCCGATCACGCATTCCAAAGTCATGGCGTGGGTCGCTTTCGATCGGGCCGTGAAAACTGTGGAGTGCTATGGCTTGGAAGGCCCGGTCGAAAAGTGGCGGCGAATTCGGGATGACATTCATCGCGAAGTGTGCGAGCAGGGATTCAATCAGAAGTTGAATTCGTTCGTGCAGTACTACGGCTCCGATCAGTTGGATGGGAGCCTGCTGATGATTCCGCTTGTTGGGTTTTTGGGTAAGGACGACCCAAGACTTCGGGGAACGGTGGATGCGATTCAGAAGGAGTTGATGTACGGCGGATTTGTTTATCGGCACGACGCGGCGGGTGGGACCGATCAGTTGCCGGAAAAAGAAGGTTCGTTTCTGGCGTGTTCGTACTGGCTGGTGGATTGCCTGGCGCTGCTGGATCGGCGCGAGGAGGCGAATGAGCTATTCGAGCGATTGCTTGCGATACGAAACGATCTCGGATTGTTGGCGGAACAGTACGATCCGGTGGCGGGGAGATTGTTGGGGAATTTTCCGCAAGCGTTTTCGCATATAGGCTTAGTGAACTCGGCGCGGAATTTGGCGACCGAGTATGGGCCGGCGAAGGATCGACATCAAAGTTGAGTTGGGCCGTCATCGGCCTTGCACGCCCACTTGAGCCGTACCAGGGACGCGTTTCGGATGGTAAGGTTAGTCGAGGCGCTTGCCTAGCCGAAAGCTGTGGGTGCAAAGTTGATTTTTGTTGGAATTAGATTTGTGTTTTAGCGATTTATGCAACACTTGGATGTCATCGTGCTTGGAGTCGGGGGCGTTGGCAGCGCCGTCCTTGACCAGCTAGCTCAGCGCGGCGTGCGGGCTGTCGGAATCGATCGGTTTCAACCGCCACACGATCGCGGCAGCACGCACGGCCAAACGCGCGTCATTCGCCAGGCGTATTTTGAGCATCCGGGCTATGTACCACTGCTGGCGGAGAGTTATCAGCTGTGGCGTTCTCTCGAGCAACGCACGGGCAAGAGTTTGTTTCAGCAGGTGGGATTAATTGAAATCGGTCCAGCGGATGGCGTCGTCGTACCTGGCGTGTTGCGGGCGGCCGCAGAGCATAGTTTAACGGTGCATAGTTTGACGGCTAAAGAAATCGTCGGTTGCTGGCCGGGTCTCCGCGCCGCTGCGGATGTTACGGGTGTCTTTGAGCCGGCAGCGGGTTATTTACTCGTCGAAGATTGTGTGACGGCCCATCTTGCCGCTGCGCAGGCTGCCGGCGCCAAGCTAATCGTCGATACGGTAGCTCACGGGTGGACGGCGACGGAGCGTGAAGTGCGATTGCAAACGGATCGCGGCGAGTTCGTAGCAGACCGGCTCGTGATAACAGCGGGGCCGTGGGCAGCTCAAGTGTTGAACGATGTGAATATTCCGCTCACTGTTCGTCGCAAGTCACTTTTTTGGTTCGCAGCAGACAAATCGGAATACGATACGTCTGCTGACTTCCCGGTTTTCTTGTTTGAGGTGCCGAATGGTTCCACCACATCAACCGAGGAATATTCCATGAATAGCGTGTTTTATGGCTTCCCGAAGATTGACGATCGCGGTGTGAAGTTTGCCGAACATAGTGGTGGGCGAACAGTGGAAGACCCGCTCGACGTGGATCGCGCGATCGATCTCAATGAACTGGAGCGGCTTAACGACGTTCGGTCCAAATGGTTGCCGGGCGTTTCAGATCGTGTGACCGACCACGCGGTTTGCCTCTATACGATGTCGCCCGACGAGCATTTCATCGTGGATCGGCATCCGGAATACGCGAATGTTGTGTTCGCCGCGGGGTTATCGGGGCACGGCTTCAAATTCGCGCCCGCGCTTGGAAAGGGATTGGCGGATCTGGCGATGAACGGGCGAACGGAATTGCCGATCGGCTTCTTGTCTTTAGAACGATTCCGGAAGCAGTAAACTCAATGCGGGAATGCTTCGACATGTGGCGAATTAGAGCGTGTCGCCCGACGTTTTTAGGTAGAATATGGGATACGGCGGGCTGGCATTTTAAGCTCCTCATATTGCAGTTCTGGGCGGCATGGAATCGAGACGTGAATTTCTGAGTAAGGCAGCTTTAATTGCGGGCGCCGCCGTGATGTCCGATGAACTCCTCGGTTCAGTTCGACGAGCATTGGCGATTGAACCGGCAGCGCACAGCAGTGTTTGGGATGCCGAGCACGTCGTCATTCTGATGCAGGAGAATCGCTCGTTCGATCACGCTTTTGGTTCTTTGCGCGGAGTGCGCAGGATTTAATGATCCGCGCCGATTACGCTCGCGAACGGCAACCCCGTGTGGGTTCAAACCAACCGTGCGGGGGAGAGTTTTGTTCCCTTTCGGCTGGACATCAAAGATACTAAAGCGACCTGGATGGGGTCGCTGCCCCACGGTTGGTCGGATCAAGTCGACGCGCGGAACAACGGGCAGTATGACCGCTGGCTGTACGTGAAGCGCTCAGGAATTGGCGAGTATGCCGATCTGCCGCTGACACTTGGTTACTACACCCGAGACGATATTCCTTTTTACTATGCGTTGGCCGACGCGTTCACGATTTGCGATCAGCACTTTTGCTCGAGCCTGACGGGCACGACGCCGAACCGCAGTTATTTGTGGACGGGTACGATTCGAGCCCAGCAAAATGCTAAGTCGTCCGCCCACTTAGTTAATACCGATTTCGATCATGACACGAACGTAAGCTGGTTGACGTTTCCTGAACGGTTGGAGGACCTTGGCGTTTCCTGGAAGGTGTACCAGAACGAAATTAGTGTGGGGGTCGGGTTCAGCGAGGAAGAGGACGCTTGGCTATCCAACTTTGGCGACAATCCGCTCGAATACTTTACGCAGTTCAACGTGCGACTTACGCCGGCGCATCGTCAGTACTTGCAGTCGAGCGCTGAATCTTTGCCGAAGGAGATTGAAGCGCTACGGCGCACGGCCGGGGCAAAGAGCCGTTCGACTGCAGATGAGCAAAGGTTGGCCGCGGCGTTGCGCGATAAGGAGACTCAGCTGCGGAATATTCAACGCGAACTAAAGCGATGGAACCAGGAGAGTTTCGAGCGACTTTCCGCGCGCGACAAGAGCCTATTGGCAAAAGCGTTTTGCTCGAATTCCGGCGACCCTAATTATCGTCAACTCAGCGAAATTGTTTACAAGAATCATGGTCGTGAGCAGCGCGTGGCGGTTCCCAAAGGGGACCTGTTGCACCAGTTTCGGCAGGATGTGGAGAAGGGTGCGCTGCCGACCGTCTCCTGGATAGTTCCGCCTGAGCGATTTTCGGACCATCCCAGCTCTGCCTGGTATGGGGCTTGGTACATTGCGGAATTGTTCGACATCCTCACCAACAATCCGGAGGTGTGGGAGAAGACGGTTTTTATCCTCACTTATGACGAGAACGACGGGTATTTCGACCACGTGCCGCCGTTTGTGGCGCCTGATCCGAGTCGTGCGGAGACGGGGCGCGTTTCAAAAGGGATCGACTCTGGAATCGAATATGTTACTCGGCACGATGACCTTAAGAGCAAGTCGGCTGGCGAAGCTCGTGATAGTTCGATCGGCTTGGGTTATCGCGTACCGCTGATCATCGCTTCGCCGTGGACGCGCGGCGGATTTGTTTGCTCGCAGGTGTTCGACCATACATCGTCGCTGCAGTTTCTCGAAAAGTTCTTGTCCAAGCGGTTGGGCAAGGAGGTGCGGGAAACCAACATTAGCGAGTGGCGGCGAACGGTGTGCGGAGACTTGATGTCTGCTTTTCGGGCAGAGACGACAAGCGGGTCGGAAAGCATTCCGTTTCCATCGCGCGATGAGTTCGTGCAGCAAATTCACCAAGCGCAGTTCAATGATTTGCCGTCGATGGGCAAACTGACGCCGTCGGAAATCAAGCAAATTCGGCGAACACCTGCGGAGTCTTCAAAGTTACCGCGTCAAGAACCGGGAATCCGCGCAGCTTGTGCACTTCCGTATGAGCTAGTCGCGGATGGAAAACTGAGCGCGGACCGGCGTCAATTTAGTATCGTGTTGGAAGCAAGTAACGAGCGGTTTGGCAAGATCGCGGCCGGTGCGCCGTTTGTGGTTTACGCGCGGCATGCCGCCGCGGACATGCGAACGCGCGATTACGCATTGTCACCTGGAGATCGGCTGGAAGATTCTTGGCGGGTGAGTGATTTTGCCGAGGATCGCTATGAATTGGCAGTGTTTGGGCCCAATGGATTTCACCGTCGGTTTAACGGCGATTCTCACTCGCCACTGCTGGATGTGAGTTGCAGACACCGCGTAGCTGCGGATGGCCAACCGACAGTAGTTATCCAGGTCACTAACTGTGATAGCGACCGACACGCCATTGAATTCGAGGATGCGTACACGCACACGGTCCGGAAGGTTGCCGTTATGCCGGGCGCAACTACACAGTTTTCCTTTGATTGCGGCAGTAGTTTCGGATGGTACGATTTATCGCTTCGCGCAGTCGGGAACAATCAATATCTGTGCCGCTACGCAGGCCGGGTCGAAACGGGTCGACCGAGTTATAGCGACCCGGCCATGGGGCGAATCGCAACGTAAGACTGGCGCCGATTTCAAAACGTCGTAGCTGAAGTCGCAAGACTTCGGATTCGGCCGGATTCTTGCGAATCCAGCTACTTCCAGCACGGTTATGAAACTGCTTCTAAGCACCGCGATGATGCGGTCTTCTTATTGCCAGCGTCGACTGCGATGGAGCGCAATCAGACACGGGCTGCACATTAAGAGCATGAGTGCGGATGGTTCAGGAACGCTGGTCAATTGCGCGGCTGAAATTGCGCCGAGCCCGCTGCCGGTGAGGGCGTGCTGCATGATTACGAGATCCTGGATATCCGTGATTCCATCGAGATTGAGATCTCCCTGAGCGTGCGAGGTCATGTCTCCGATTTCGATTCCGTTCACGAGCCGCTTATGCATCCAACCGGTGATGAACGCATCCTTATCGGCTTGGGTGAGGAAGCCGTCGTTGTTGACGTCGCCGGCGATGTTTTTGAGACCAGTGACTGGTGATGCAACATACGCATCATCGGTTAGCAGATTAAACGTGCCGTAATTGACCACCGCTCCGGAGGTAGTCGAGCCCATTACAAATTCGCGGAGATCATCTACAACGCCGCCAAAGAATTCACCACTGAGCGACGTGTTTGCACCAACGGTCATAGGGGTATCGGTGTCAGAGGAATAATCATGGACAGGAATGGCTGCAGCGACGGCGTTGCCATTGATATACATTCGGACGCCGTTGGCGACACCGGCGGGCCGCACGAGTTCAACGTGGTACCAGGTGTTCGGAACGACGCTGAGGGTCGACTCGTAGTCTACATCTGCATAGCGCATCGAGAATTTTCCATTGGCGTCGATACGAACGCCGTGCTGATTCGTGTCCATGACGATCGACTGGACGGCGGTGGATGTTGGTTTGACCCAGAATTGCATACCGCGATCGTCGATGCCAGCGAGGTTAAGCTGACCGCCGCTGTTCTGGTCGAGCGGCGATTCTTCGGGCCAATTTAGCGCAAAGCCGGATAAGTATTGTTGGGAGGTTCGATTGAACTCGATGCCGAGCCCCGTGCCGTTATCGGGGCGGCCAGTAATTGTGCGATAAACGGGCGAATTCGCTGCGCTAAGATCGAGCGCGACCAGATCACTACCGTTAATCGGAGTATCGGTGGTCGATGAAACCGCGACGTTGTTCGCGGCGCCGGGGTCGTCCTCACCCATTTTGTTCCACCGTAAGAGCGTGCCGCCGGCCCGTGCCAAATTGGAATGGCTGACGATCGCAGCAAGCGCAATCGAAGTGGCGATCATCCAGTGGCGAAGCTTCATAGTAGTCATCCTCTCAACTCGAACTTTATATGCCTCGTCTCAACAAGCAGACGGTTGTGGGACGGTGTGCGATCAACCCGAATTGGTTCGTTTGCGTCTTACTGCCAGTGCGGTGAATCCGATGCCAACAAGCAGGATTCCCGACGGCTCCGGGACGGCGTTGTCACTGCCGAGTCCCGTGCCCGAGAACGAAGTTACGTAATGCACCAGACCCCGCATTAATGTGCTCGGAGGCAGGC
The DNA here is from genome assembly GCA_963733705.1 of uncultured Planctomycetota bacterium. Classification (GTDB taxonomy): domain Bacteria; phylum Planctomycetota; class Planctomycetia; order Pirellulales; family Lacipirellulaceae; genus JABDGM01. The sequence goes on from CAVTEJ010000010.1 coordinate 95,613, forward strand.
TGGAAGTTTGACCGAAATGGGTTCTCCAAACGTCGTAGTCGGCCTGGGTCACGGTGCCGGGAGTAGAGTCGTTGGGAAGCGTGATATTTAGATTGAGGCTATTTCGCCACAACACATAATCAGCGGCGTCGACGACGCCGTTGTTGTTGTAGTCGCCCGTCGGATTTACATTCGAGCCGACAATGGCCCCGTATTCGAACACTAAGTCGTGGGCACCGGCCACATTGAAAGCTCCGCCGAGGCCAATGTTTGCTCCGGTCGCTACATCGCTGTTGCCCGTTAGATACGATTCGCCAATGGCGGTCGCGCCACTGCCGCCTGCTTTTTCCCAGCCATTGCCTGAGCCATTGCCTGCAGGAAAGCCCGCGAGGTTTTGCTGCTGCAAGCTGTTCCACCCGATGGTATTCAAAGCGCCGCCGTTGCTCTTAATGTCGTAGTAGTCGATTTTGACTGCGCCGGTGGTTTGATTACGAACCCGAACTTGGCCATTCGTCGTGTTCACCTCCAAAACCATGAGGTGATTTGCCGCATCATCGACATCGAGCGCAGCGTCGTCTATGGCCGCATCGCGGTTGATGTAGAACCCGACACCGACTGGTTGTCCGATCTCTGGATCGCCGGGATAGGTGACATGAGTGATTGTAAGTTTTGTCCAGTTCGCCTGGCTTTGCACAGCGGTCATCGTTGGGCCACGGTTGGCGAAGTCACCACCTGGCCCGCCTTGGAACCCTTTGAACGTTAGGGAGCCTGCTTCGCTAAACGGTATGCCGCCGTTGAACAGATAAAGGAAGGCGCGATCGTCCACGGCAACCGCGTCGGCATCCCCCTGGGCCCACACAGTGTACGTGTAGTATTTTTCCGCGGCAAATGTTGCCGTGGTTAGTTGGGCGTTGTAATTGTGCAGGCCGTGCATCGCCTGGTTGCCGGTGCGCAGGGCGCCACGAAAATGCCCCGTGCTGCCTCCAAACTCGGCATACGCAGAGTTGTAAATCCAGTTGCTGTCGCCGGAGTCTTCAACGTAAGCGTCGGAGCCGGGCAAGCTGGGGCTGTTGAGGTCGTCGACCCACGGACTTGTCGGACGGTAGGACCCGTAGGCGCCGGTCGCATACGCATAGTTCGCGATGGAACGGTGTATGTTTCAAAACTCGGATCGCCGAGCGGGACGTTGACCGCGTAGCTGAGCCCGGGCAGGAGCGCCCCGCTTGCCAGAATGGTCGCCACGATCTTCTTACGCCAATTCGTAACCTTCATCGAAATACTCCACGAAAGCGTGGTCGCTTCTCAGGTGTTGTTTGTCTGCTTCAAGGTGTTTGATTGATCAACGTGCTGCTCGACGGCGCGACGACGGCAATAAAAATGTGCCTGCCGCAATGACTAAGAACGCAGTCGAGGGCTCTGGCACGCTAGTGGCGGCAACCATTGCCACGAATGCACCAGCGCCATTTGCCGAATCGTAAATTGATTTGAACGCGATAAAGTCGGCATGGTCGTCGACCTTATCGCCGTTCAAGTCACCGAGGCGATATGCTTCGGCCAGTGACTTCGAACTTAGATTGCCGAGTTGATTCGTGCGGAGGATCACCCAATCGGCTGCGTTGACGACGCCGTCGAGGTTGAAATCACCCGTTGCATACGGTAGCGAATTGACGCCGCCGATGTAGCCGACGAGGCCGTTGACGACGGCGCCGTTGGAGATGTACTGAAACACGAGGTCCTGGTTGGGATTCTGGATCCAGGTGGAATTGCCGAGGTTGATCGTTTTACCTGTTGCAAGCGTTGCCCCAACGCCTGTTTGCAGGTCGGCCTCGCTCAGGTCGGTGTGCGTGGCGGCACCCGTAAGTTTGCTCCAGGCGTGGGTGGCATCCACTTGGTTTGCGCCCGGATTTCCTGAGTCGTAGTTGTCAGCAATCGAGAGCCAATTCGTGGGTGCCATGCTCTCGAAGGCGGAGGTGATTGAGTACCCTGAGATGGGAACACTGCCGGTGGTCAGATTCTTGAGTGTAATATTTCCCGTCGAACGATCGACTAAAATAGCGAGGCTGGGGACTTGGCTCGTGAGCTTCAGATCGACATTGTCGACATACCCGTCGGCGCCATCACCCGGCTTGACCAACGTACCGTAGACAGAGACGCGGACCGTCGCGGTGCCGACGGGAATATTGCCAGTCGACGTGTTCAGATTCCATACGTTTGACGTTCCTGCATCGCTGTCGCTCATGAGCGACGTGCCGAGGCTCGTGCCCGCGCCGTTTCGGAAATCGAGGTGTACCTGACCAATGTCTTTATCGGTCTGAAAAGTGCTCATGTAGGCCTGCGCGTTGAATTGCGCGTGGCCGATCGCGATGGCGTCGGCGGAGGCGCCGGTGGAGACATCGATGTCTTGGTAGAACTTGCCGGGGGCATCGATCCGTGGGGCGGTCGGGCCACCGGCGTTATTCGACGTAAAGTACCAGTGGCCGGCGTTGGGCGGATCGGTGCCGTTGGCGAAATCGGGCACGACGCCGGCGCTACTGCTGCTGCCATCGTGGGAGTAGGCAAAGGCCGTTGGTGACCCGAGCCAATTGAGGATTTTGGGCCCGTTGAAACTGCCGGTCGTATTCAGATCGACGGTTTCGAAGTCGCCGTTGACGACGAGGTTCTGGTTCAGGTTCGCCGCGTAGGCCGCACCGGGACCAAGCAGGCCCGCAGCCGCCAAAGCGGCCACCAGCTTTCTCCGCAGGTCGGTTACCTTCATCGGTCATTCTCCAAAGATGTTTTCAATTTCGCGCGGGGCGTTGAGTAAGCTAACCGCCCGTCGCGGATTTCAAATCAAAGGGGGGGAGGTTGTTGTCGCCAGCTTGCACAGTCACTTCGATTCCGGCGGTGTCCACACTGCTGTATTTTTTGTTGATGTCCGGGGGAATTGGACCGGATGGGGCCGCAATAGCTACGATACTCACCCGGTACTTGCCCAGCGGCGCTCCATCTCCATCCACGTATGTTTTAAGGTCGAAATTCCCTTGGTCGTCCGCGTATGCAAAGGGCCTCATTTTCTTAGCTTGATCAACTACATCTGCGGTGGGCCAGAAAATTACGATTGCCTTCGGTATTCCCTGGCCTCGGTAGGTTACGCGGCCATGCACTGGAGCAACCGTGAGCCGCGATTCACCGCGACAGCCGATGGTCGATAGCAACAGCGCACCAAATGCCATGTAAATCGCTACCCCGCAAATATTATCGTTGTGTAACAAAAAGCGATCGCGATGTTGCATGCGACTACGTGCGCTGATGCCTGAACGGAACAAGTTGCAATCCGGCCGAAAATAGATCTCAAATAAATGTGCTACTGGACATCCCGCACCGGATCTTCACCGGCGCGCGTGTTGAGCGATACCTGAACGTCAACGTCCAAACTGTTTGCTAGAAAGTGAACCGATCCATCTGCGAATGAAAACATTCCCCCGCCAATATGAAACGAATAGTTTTCGTTGTTGTTATTGCAATTGATGATCGAGTTTCCGCCGGCACACAGGTTATGGGACCAATACTCTGTGTCTGGACTCGCCCACCGCGATCCAGTGACGTTTTTCGGCGCGACCAAATCGGGGCGGGGGCGGCCATCCTGGTAATAGTCGGGGCGACCGGCGTCTGGTGAAAACATAATTGTGTGCGAAGCGCCATCTGTACACTGCTGATATTTGGTGATGCCGGTTTGCTTCGCGAGCGGACCGGCTGGGCAACCAGTCGTGTCAAAGGTGGCAAATTCCGGCTCGCCGGTAAAAAAACCAGACCAATCGGGGCGATCTGGAATTCCCACAGCTCTCAGCAGGCAAACTGCGTCTGGCGCGACTCGGCCGTTCACTGCGTAATCGGCATATCCACTGTGCGCCATATCTCGGAAGGCAATTTCGATGCTTCGCGTCGCGATTGCTGGCGCTGTGGGGCACACAAACTCTGGAATGTTAGTCGCAGCAGGTCCCGTATTGTTGGCGGTGCTACTCCAAAGGATCGTTTGATCGTAAGCATCGTAAACGGCTTGGTATTCCATATATGGCAACAAGAATAGGTGCATGCCGTGTGCGGGAGTGCCATTTAGATAAGTGGTGATACGCGGAAACTGTTTTTTCGCGTTCTCGTAATTGAGCGCTGCGAGCGTCATCTGCTTGAGATTGTTGATGCACTGTGAGCGTCGCGCTGCTTCGCGTGCCGCTTGGATTGCCGGCAGTAGGAGCGCCACAAGAATTCCAATGATGGCAATTACGACGAGCAGTTCGACAAGTGTGAAGCCGCGAGGACACGCGTTGCGCTTTTTCACGGCCAGCCTCCGTCTGTTCAACTACTTTAGTGAATACGGGAACGAGTACGACTCGTGTCAGACCGGAACAATACCGTGAAAGATATTCGCGGTCGCAGGGGTTTGCGCCTATGATTATCCGCCATATTTGCACGCCCGCCGAATCCAACCTGTACTCCAGCAGTTCCGCCAATCCACCAGAAAGCCATCCGCCGACGGTGAAGGTTGCGAATGCGAACGTTGCCTCGCCGTCTGCGGCTATTGCTCGATTTTACACGAGATTCTGAAGACAGTGGGCGTTGAGTGGCCCAATTCTCGCGCATTTATTTTGGCAATTTTTCGCGGTTAGCCGTGCTGATTTCGCTGGCGAAACTGACTGGGAGTGAGGCCAACATTACGGCGAAATACGCGCGAGAATAGGTCCTGATGACCAAAGCCGGCCGCACGGCTGATATTCGCAATCGATCGGTCGGATTCGACCAGCAATCGCTTCGCAGTTTCGATTCGCACGCGACGAATCTCATTCGCCGGCGTTCGTCCGACCAGCCGCACAAAGCGCTGCTCGAGCGCCCGTCGGGCAACAGCCAGTTCCCGTACGACATCGGAGACGTGGATTCCTTCATGAGCATGAAGCCGAATGTACTGCAAGGCATCGCGAACGATTTCGTCGTCGATTGCCAGCGTATCTGTCGAATGGCGGACGATGATACGTGTCGGCGGAAAAAAAATCGGTCGCTTCCGCGGTTTTTTGCCGCGCATCATACCTTCTAATAGTCGCGCTGCTTCGTAGCCAATTTGCTCCGCCGGCTGGTCGATCGTCGAAAGGGGCGGACTGGAAATGTGAGCCATCAAGTCGTCGTGATCACCGCCTAAGACGGAAACTTCATCCGGCACGCGAATACCGGCGTAGTGGCAGGCCTCTGTGACTTGCCGACCGCGCGCGGCGCTCCAGCACAGCATCGCGACTGGTCGTGGGAGTTCTTTTATCCAGTCGACCAGACTCGCCAGATGTTCTCCCCAAGGGATCGATTGTTGGTCGCCGCCCGGTGTTTGGTAGACATGGCATCCGAAGCCTTTTCGCGCGAGTGCGTCTCGATATGAAGTTACGTAGGCTTCGCCGTCGCCAAATCGGCTCAGCGGACCGCAAAACGCGAACTCCTTGTATCCGGCCGAGGCGAAATAGTCGGCGGCCATTTGTCCGCTGGCGACTGGGTCGATCGTGCATCGCGCAATCCGCTCACCGCAGAATGGGTGCCAGGAAAGGTTGATGGCTGGCAGGCCGGTGGCCTCAATGTCTTTCGCCAGGGCTTCGTGGTTAATCCGGGCGATTATGCCGTGGCCTTCCCAGCCTTGCGGCACACGGAAACGCTCATATCGCCCCCAGGGTTCGACATGGATCAACCAGTCGCCAACCTCTTGCGCGTGGCGGCTGACGCCCCTAATGAGGCGCGAGCCCCACGAAGTTGAAGTGTCGATCAGCAAGCAAACACGACGGCCGTGAATCATGAGCGACGGGTTCTTATAAGCCGAAAAACCAGTTGTTGTGAAGTGGTTGAAAGCGCCTTACGGGGATAACCGCTGGCGCCTGAAGTAGCCATTTTCAAAGCCATAATTTCGATATGCAACCGCTTCCTAGCATCTATTGCTGGAAACAGTCCTCGTATCATATCGAGTCCGAAACAGGTAAACAGAAGTTGTGAATGATGCCTAACCCCCTCGGGTGGAAAAACGTTTGCAAACCAGTAGTTGAGAAAACCAAATCCGGTCCGGCTCGGCCGACCGAAAAACGCCCGCAGTGCTTGTCGTAACGTAGTTCGCCTCAAGCCCTTGGCCTGGAAAAAACAAAATATCTGCGCGAAAAATCATTGCTGGTAGTTTGCGGGTGGCTAGATTAAAAGAGTTGGAAATTAGCGAAATTTTTATCAACTAGTGCGGAGATACGGCTAATGAAGGTTACAAATTGGCGGAAAACAATTGCCGTGGCGATCGCCGCCGCAGGCATCTCGGTTCCAGGCATAGCCCGTGCTGTAAACATACCGGTGCCGGACTCCAACTTTAAGGCGTACACCGTTTCGCCGTCTCTGGGATATGCGTATGCGAACTCGTATCGTCCGACGAGTCCTTGGGTGGACGACCTCGAGCACTCAGCGAACCCGTACGTTCAGGACAACAGTAGCAGCAATTGGCTCTACAACGTTGCCTATTCCGATTACGCGGGTAGCGGGCCGCACTATCGCGGGGCACCACGTAGCGGCGCCGGAGATCAGGCGTTGCACGGCTTCTATCGATATAGTGCTCAAAAACTTACGAGTACATTTCAGGCTAACACGCTTTACACCTTTTCAATCTGGGCTCAAGGTGACTCAGACGCGGCTGCAGGTGGCGCTGACAGCGTTTATTTGTACCTGTTTGATGGAACGGTTCCGTTTACGGAGGCGAGCTCACTAAACTTTCAGGGGTTCCAAGGTGGACCGACCGGTGATTTTCACAATCGGGCGGGTGCCGACCACGCCGCGAGCATAGCGAATTGGACGCAACTGAGCGTCAGTTATTTCGTGGGGCCTTCGTCGTCCGCGATTGGTCATCCGATCGGTCTCGGTCTTTACATCGGCGAAGATGCGGCTGTTGATGATGCAAGCCTGACGGGAGTACCCGAGCCGGCTTCTATCATCTTGTTTGGTACGAGTGGGATATCTCTATTGGCCATGCGTCGCCGACGCTAACAATATTCGGTTTTTTTGTGAGCAAATCTGGCCGGCGGCCGGCTGCCTCGCGGTGGCCGGCCGCTTTTGTTTGCGCATCGGAGTTCCCGTTCAGTAGAGGAAACCAAATTGCCCGACGACTTTCGAAATGACAGCAAATAGCGGCGCAGACTACAATAGGCTCAACAGCCTGTGTCGCACGGCTGGCCCAACTTCCGCGTGATCTCGTCCGCCGATGGCTCGTCGCCCGAATAAAAAACCATCGCGCCACAAGCCACCCTCTGTCGGTCAGCTGAGGAAAGCTGAAGCCAAACGGGCTGCTTTGAAAAAGGGGGCCGCCGGGCCGCCCATTCCGCAGTATCGCCTGGACGTCCGCATCGACAAAGCACAAGCTCTGTGGCGCGAGCAGAAGTTTGAAGAGGCAATTTGGTATTACGAGCGAGCTCTAGCGCGAAATCCGCTGAATCCCGTGCTGCTGGTGGATGTCGCCCGCGCATACGCTTTGCGATACCGCTTTGCCGATGCTGAGAAGCTCGTCGATAAAGCTCGCTCGCTTTATCCGGATGACGCGCGACTTCAGGCTATGCTGGGCGAGTCCTATACACAGATTCAACAATTTGATCGCGCGATCGTCTGCTATCGCCGATCGATTGAGCTGGAGCCCGATTCGCCCAAGCGACCACAGATACTATTGGAACTCGCAAAAATGTACGAGCGATTGCATAACCTCGAAAGCGCCCGTGAATGTGCGCAAGAGGTCGTCGCTCTCGCGCCACACTTCTACTATGCTCGATATGTGCTCGCAAACATCGATCGACGTGCTGGCAATGTATCGGTGGCCGAAAGTAGCTGGAAAGAGGTGATCAACGACAAGCAGACTCCGCAACCAATTTGTGCCGATTGCCACTACCAACTTGCCGCGTTGCACGACAAAGCGGGGCGGTTCGACGAGGCGTTCGCGGAATTAACGCAAGCCAAAAAGATACTCCATGGTGGGGCGATCCTCCATTCAGATGAAGCTTGGGAAATCGGTCGCCAATCGGGTAAGACCATGGCCACGCTCACGCCGGAACTGTGTGAGCGGTGGCATACCGCAGGACGAGAACTGGCTCCGTTCCAGGGTGGGTTGGCGCTGCTTACAAGTCATCCTCGCAGCGGGACCACGTTGCTCGAACAAGTGCTCGACAGTCACCCGGGGGCCATTAGCGCCGATGAGTTGCAGACCATGCCGGAAATGGTCTACCTGCCGCTGGGTCAAAAAGCGCAATCACCAGATCCGATTCCCCAAGTTCTCGACCGGACGCCGCTGGAAGATTTGAATGAGGTCCGGCAGACGTATTGGAGCAGCATGGAAGGAGCCCTGCGGGAGTCGATTGGTGGGCGGATACTAATTGACAAGAATCCCGAGCTTACATTGTTGTTGCCATTGGTGGCCCGGGTATTTCCAGAAATGAAGGTGTTATTTGCATTGCGTGATCCGCGGGATGTCGTGATCAGTTGTTTCACGCAACAATTGCCGCTTAACCCGGTGAGCGTGCACTATCTGACGCTGGAAGGAACCGTAAAGAAGTACATCAAGATGATGCAGGCCTGGTTTAAGCTTCGCGGCATGATTCGAAATCCTTGGATTGAAATCCGCTACGAGGATATGGTCGCCAGCCTTGAGAAACAAGCGAGACGAGTGCTCGACTTTTTGGGACTGCCGTGGGACGACTGCGTATTGCAGTATCATCGTCGCGCTCAGCAAAAGCACGTTCATTCGCCCACGTATGAGGCGGTAACGAAGCCAGTCTATTCGAGCTCAGTCGGTCGGTGGCGGAACTATGCGAAACAGCTTGAGCCCTATCAGGAGCTATTGCAGCCGTATGTTGAAGCTTTTGGCTACGCGGAAAACTAAACGAAGTTTGGTCCGAGCTGCGTTGATGGCGGGAATCATCAGCGGTTTCGCCTCGATGACGGCAATCGAAGCCCAAGCTCTCGATACGCTACGGGTGATGACCTACAACATCTTGCTTGGCGGGGCTACTTATGGGCCTCTTTCGCGGACGGTTGGCGTGATTCAGGCGGCACAGGCCGACGTTATCGGCATTCAGGAGGTGCGAGGCAGTGGTCAGGCTCTCGCGAACGCGTTGGGTTTTTACTACCACAGTTTCGACGCCGATGTTGCAATCATCAGCCGCTACCCGATTACGCAGGTTCTTGATCAAGGGGTGCGATTGCACGTTTCATCGACCCAGGACGCGTTTTTGTTCAATGTGCATCTCACTCCGTTTCCGTATCAGCCTTATGACATTCGAGACGGCTTGATCACGACGGAGGCTCAAGCAATTTCGCAAGCGCAGGCGACCCGCGGCGCGGAGATCGGTTCGCTGCTCAACACTACGGCGCCTGCTCAAGCGACCGGCTTGCCGGTGTTTTTAACCGGCGACTTCAATGAGCCGTCCTACCTGGATTGGACACAAGCAGCCGCGAACGCGGGCCTTCACTTCGGCAAGAAGGTGGATTGGCCAGCATCGCAATCGGTTGCAAATAAGGGCTTCATTGATTCCTTTCGCCAATTGCGCCCCGACGTGATTCACGACCAAGGCAACACTTGGACTCCCGGTTCGCCGGCGCCTACGCAGGACGCGAATGAAGTCTTCGATCGGATCGATTTTGTGTATTATCGGGGGAAAAATGTTGTGCCCCAAAGTGCTTCGATTCTGGGATACGATGCAAATGACCCCGACACGGACATTGGCATTCAGCCGTATCCGTCAGATCATCGCTCGGTCGTCGTGCAGTTTCAGCTGCCAGCGTGCTCGATTTTTGGAGACCTAAACGGCAACTGCAGCCTAGGCGTGGACGACTGGAACCAATTTCGTGCGGGTCAGCTTGCGAATTTAACCGGTTTGACCGCGGCCCAAGCCTACGCAAAGGGTGACTTGAACGGTGACTACCACAACGATCAAGCGGACTTCGCCCTTTTCAAGTCTGCGTACGACACCGCGCACGGCGCCGGCGCTTTTGCAGCGATGGTGAGCGCAGTTCCAGAACCCGTAAGCTGGATAAATGTTTTGCTGGTCGGCATTATGTGGTTGGACCCGGCGATGGGGCGCCACCGCCGTGCGCCGATGCGTCCAAGCGAGTTGCCAACTTTGTGATGAGTTCCGGCACGAGTTCATAGATATCGCCCACCAAGCCAAAATCGGCGACCTCAAAAATCGGCGCGTGGGGATCACTGTTGATGGCGACGATTGTGCGAGTGCTTTTCATGCCGGCCACATGTTGCACCGCGCCTGATATTCCCAATGCGAAGTAGAGTTCCGGGGCGACTATTTTCCCAGTTTGGCCTACTTTCTGCTCACTCGAAGCGATCCCCGCATCGACCAAAGCCCGCGTGCATCCAACTGCGCCGCCGAGAATGTCTGCCAATTGCCCGCACAGCAGTTCTAAGTCGTTGCGATTTTTGATGGCGCGGCCTCCCGAGACAATTATTCGGGCCTCCGTCACATCGGGTCTGCTGGTTAACTGGGTTTTCAAATCGACGAATTGACAACGGGAGGATGTGGCACGGGGATCAAGCTCGATGTGTTCGATAGAAAACTTTGAACTTTCACCGCTGATTGCAGGCGCGAACGCCGAACCACGGACGGTAATGAACCGAGGCGAGGTTAACAATTCGATCGTAGCGATAACGGCTCCTGCGAACTGTGGGCATTCGAAGTGTAGGCCGGAGGGGGTTGCCGCAAACCCGACAACATCGCTGGCCATAGCACCATCCGCAATCGCACAGCCGCGCGGAATTACGTCTCTTGCGAACGTGGTAGACGCCGCGGCAATCAAATCGAAGTGGTGCAGCTTCGCGATTGTCGCGATCGTTTGCGCATACGCATCGGCCAGCGGATGCGCTAGGCAGGGCAAATCGATTGCGAGCACGGGGGCGAATCTTGCGGCGTCTGCAGCAACTTCTTCAATTTGGTGACCGAGGATTAGCCAATAGACTTCGCCGCCGGTGGCGCAAATGACGTCGGCGATGAAAGTAAAGCACGAACGACTGGCCGGCCGAAGCGACTTGCCATCGTGCTCGGCGATAATTAAACACTTCATCGGATCACAGTGGTTGTTTTCCTGCGTTGCGGGTGTGCAAAATGCCGCCGGGCTGGAAGAAGTATTCGACAAGTTCCTCGACCGAGTTAATTCGCACGCCACGGCCACGCGAGGGGCAGGGGCGGAATTGAAGAACTCGCGCGCGGGGTTCGATCGTTACACCCAGCGCTTCGCTGGTCAGCATTTCGATAGTCGCGTTTTTGGCGCGCTTGATTCCGGCCAAGGATGCGTACCGCGGCTCGTTGAGGCGAAGATCGACGGTAACGACGGCCGGCAGCGGCATGCGAACGATTTCGATCCCGTAATCGGTCTCGCGGTCGACAATGATCTGGCTATCGGCTAGCGCCAGTCGAACCGCGAACGTCGCCTGCGGCCAATCCAGGAGTGCCGCCAAAAATTGCCCCGTTTGATTGGCGTCGTCGTCGGTCGCCTGCTTTCCCATGATTACGAGGCGTGGCTGTTCGCGCTCGATGACCGCCTGCATCAATTGCGCCACACTCCAAGGATCTAGTGGTTCGTCGCTCCGAACATGAATGGCGCGCGAGGCGCCCATCGCGAGCGCCGTCCGCAGTATTTGCTCATAGCCGGGCCCGCCAACGCCGATTGCAACGACTTCGGTGGCATTTGCTTGACGCTCTCGGATTTGGAGCGCCTCTTCCAGCGCTACTGCGTCGCACGGGTTCACCACGAACGGGATATGTTCGAGATGGACACGGCAGCCATCGTCGCTCGCAATAATCTTTTGGTCCGTGTCGGGAACGCGCTTCGTGGAAACGAGAATCTTCATCAAGACGAATGAGCATCGACTAGCGTCGTCGGTCGCTCTATTTTCCCGTAGTAGTCTCCGGCCATTGCGACACAACGGGCTTCGATGTCTTCACGGAGCGCAAAGCCCGGCATGTCGAAATATCGATCGGCTTCAATTGACGAGATATCGTACTGGCTACTGCCATCGAGAATCAATTGCGACATGATAAGTCCGATGACCGGACTTTGAACGATGCCATGCCCTGAAAAGCCAGAGCAGTGGTACAGGCCTTCGACATCCGGCATTTTGCCGCAAAACGGTCGCGAATCTGGTGTGAAAGTCATGATGCCCGTGGTAATCGACATCAATGTTCGTTCCGTGATCCACGGAAATCGTTGATGGGCAGCTTCGAGCAATTCTGCGACGTGGATTGAATCGCGCGCTGCCTTCATGCGCGACATATCGAAATCGACTGGCAATTTTCGCATGTCGTGTAACTCGGGCTCGGGGCCATACATGCCAACGAGCAAGCCGCCCGACTCGGGCCGCGTGTAAATGCGCAGTTCCCGGTCGCGTACTGCAGGGCTCAGACAGTCGACCAGCTGGTTCGGGTCCGGTCGCGTAATAAGGTAGTAATGACCGATCGCCGCGGTAGGCAAGACACAGTCGGCAAATTCAGCGTTGAGATACGACCAAGGGCCTCCCGCGTTGACAACGGCCGGCGCGAAAAAGTCGCCCGACCGCGTTTTCACGCCAGCAACTCGGTCGCCTTGCAACAAGATGCCGGTGACGGGCGTGTGCGTCAAATACTTTACGCCGCGCTCGCGGCCGATCGTCAGATAGGCCGCAGCCAATTCGGCTGGCTGTAAGTGGCCATCGGATGGGCAGTAGCACGCATCCACCAAATCGTTCGTGCGCATGTACGGCAGATGAGTGGCGACGTCGGAAGTCGACATGTGGTCGATATCAAAGCCAATCGACTTGCCCATTTCGACGAGGGCGCGGATTTCGCCGGCCCGTTCTGCCGTTTCGGCGATGCGAACCGACCCGGTCTTCACGAAGATCTCAGTCCGCGCCAACTGCTCCAATTCTTTGACGATGGCCAGGCCATCTACCAGCATTCGCGTGTGTTCGATGTTTCCGCGCAGTTGGCCGAGCAGGCCGGCGGCCCTGCCGGTCGACCCGTTACCAATGCGTTCCCGTTCGAGGACGATGACGCGCACTCCGCGACCGGATAGTTGCATTGCCGTACTTAGTCCGGCGACGCCCCCGCCAATGATAATGACATCTGCTGAATCCGTATTTGTCATGAAATTCAATTTAACTGGATCGTGACGACGCTCCCCGTTTTATGGCGCAAATCAACTGTCAAAACGCGCGTGGCAGTAGGAAAAGGAAAGCTTTTTTCGCAAGGCGGTTTCGGTCCCACCGTCGGTAAACTATTATCAGGTCACCAATAAACTCTTTCCTGTGCAGCAGAAGAACGTCAACAGCACGAGCGTGTGCTGCTTCTCAGCCTTCAGGAGCGCCGGTTGAACCCGCGATACGAGCGCTGGCGTTGGCAAACATTCGCCATTACATGGCTGATCTATGCGAGCTTTTATCTCACGAGATCGTCGTTTTCGGTTGCCAAAGTAGCGCTTCCGTTTGCGAACGGGATTTCGCTCTCGCGGGACGATCTAGGCCTGATCGATTCCGCCTTTTTGACGTTTTATATGTTTGGCCAGTTTCTGTTTGGCCCATTGGGGGATCGATTTGGACCGCGCGGGATTCTGATGTTTGGTTTGGGATTGAGTGTTGTAGCAGCCGTTGGCTTCGGCTTGTCAGCCACGCTGGCGGCGTTTCTCATATTCAGTGTTTTGCAGGGCGTGGCGCAGTCGACGGGTTGGAGCAATACGAATAAGGCCATGAGTTCGTGGTTTTCGGTCGATGAACGAGGGCGGGTCATTGGCTGGTGGTGTACTCATTACACAGTCGGCGCGGCGGTGGCGCTGCCATTTGCCGGCTGGATGATGGAACGTTACGGCCACGCGCGATTCACGGATTTTCAGTTGCCCGATGCCTTAACATTCGGCATGGTGGCGCCGTACGCACCGACGGCGAGCTTCGCTCCGGCATTGCTACTCAGTACTCTTGCGCCATTTTGGCCAGGGGCATTTTGGGGGCCCAGCGTCGTCGTCGCAATCGTGATGGTGCTCACATGGTTGTCGCTCCGCGATCGGCCGGAAGACCTGGGCTTGCCTCCGATCGACGAGTATCACGGAGACACGCTTGACGCAGAGAAGGAGATAATTCTCGACGATAGTCCAATTGCCGAAGAGGACGAAGGCTCATGGCGACTGATCCGCGATGTGTTATTGTCGCCGCGTATTTGGACGCTCGCGTGGGCGTACTTTTCCGTTAAATTAGTCCGCTACGCGTTCATCTTTTGGGGGCCGAAGTACGTGGCCGAGACGATCCACAGCGACGCACTTGTAAGCACGGTCGTCGCCGCGGCGATGCCAGTGGGTGGCTTGGTGGGCGTCGTGTTGACGGGCTATATCAGCGATAGGCTATTCCAAGCTCGCCGCGCGCCGGTTGCGATTCTTTCGTTGTTGGCGTGTGCGTTGGTAATGATTACCGGTTTAACAGAATTACATAATCCCTGGCTCATCACGGCGTTTTTCTTTTTAGTCGGCGCCTTTATCTTTGGGCCAGATTCTTTGATTTCGTCTACCGCTTCGATCGATTTCGGCACCAAACACGGCGCGGGCACCGCCGTCGGATTTGTGAATGGCATCGGATCCATTGGCGGAATCCTCGGTGGCTGGTTACCGGGGAAAATCACTAGCGGGACCGATTGGAAGCCGTTGTTTCAAGTGATGCTGCTAGGTTTGCTCGTCTCGGCAGCGATGCTCGTTCCGTTGTGGCGGGTCAGGCCTTCAACCGATTGACCGAGAATTCGATATTGCAGTTGAATGGTCTCGCATGACGGCTTTTAAATCGACGATCGCGAAGCGGACTTTCATCTTCGATGATTTGAAGACGTTGCTAGCGAAGGCATCGCCCGTTCGTAGCGGCGACGCGCTTGCCGGTATCGCTGCCGCTAGCGATAAGGAGCGGATAGCGGCTCAGGTTGCGCTTTCGGAGGTACCGCTTGCTCATTTTTTGAACGAAGCGGTCATCCCGTACGAGCAGGACGAGGTTACGCGGCTCATTTTCGATCATCATGATCGCCGCGCCTTTGAACCAATTTCGTCACTTAATGTCGGCGAGTTTCGTAACTGGCTCTTGCAATACGAAACAACCGCGGACGTGTTATCGGCTCTCGCACCAGGACTGACACCCGAAATGGTCGCCGCGGTAAGCAAGTTGATGCGGAATCAGGATCTCATCTTGGTTGCGAGCAAATGTCGCGTGATCACGCGATTTCGAAATACGCTCGGACTGCCAGGGCGACTCTCGATTCGACTTCAGCCCAATCATCCGACCGACGATGCGCGGGGAATTGCTGCCTCGATCGTCGACGGACTCTTGTATGGCTGCGGAGACGCTGTGATCGGCATCAACCCGGCTACTGATTCTGTGGAGACCGTTATCGGACTGCATCGCATGTTGGATGATTTGATTCAGGGGCATCAAATTCCGACGCAGAGCTGTGTGTTAGCACACGTGACGACACAACTCGCGGCGATCGAGCGCGGCGCGCCGGTCGACTTGGTTTTTCAATCAATCGCCGGCACCGAGGGGGCGAACACGAGCTTCGGCATCAATCTGGCGATCTTGGAAGAAGCACAACATGCGGCAAAATCGCTTGGCCGCGGCGTGCTGGACGATAACGTGATGTACTTTGAGACCGGCCAGGGATCATGCCTTTCAGCGGAGGCCCACCATGGAGTTGATCAGCAGACACTCGAAGCGCGAGCGTATGCCGTTGCTCGTCGGTATGATCCATTGCTGGTGAATACGGTTGTCGGATTTATCGGACCCGAGTACTTGTACGACGGCAAACAAATTGCGCGCGCTGGACTCGAAGATCACTTCTGTGGAAAACTGTTAGGTTTGCCGATGGGGTGTGACGTGTGCTACACGAATCATGCTGAAGCTGACCAAGACGACATGGACAATTTGCAGACCCTTCTGGCAGTCGCCGGTTGCAATTATTTTATGGGGGTGCCGGGGGCGGATGACATTATGCTCAATTACCAGTCGACGTCGTTCCATGACAGCCAGTACGTGCGACAAGTGTTGGGGTTGCGCCCTGCGCCGGAATTCGAGCGCTGGCTGGATGAAATGCGGATCGCCAGCAACGGTACTCGGTTGCTTCCGATTCAGGCTCAACATCGGTTAATCGCAAAACTCGAGTCGGCGACAAAATCGACACGGGAAAAATGAGCCCACAAAATACCACCCTATCCGTACAACCCGTTACACTCGACCCGTGGATCGCTTTGCGCTCCGCCACAACAGCCCGCATCGCGTTGGGTCGCGCTGGAGGAAGTTTGCCCACGCGCGAATGGCTCAAGTTCAAAGCAGACCACGCCGTCGCGCGCGAGGCGGTTCACTTTCCATTTGACGCCGAACAATTGGCAGGTGAAATTGCTCGACTTGGAGTTGAGGTTGTGACGGTAACGACGGCCGCCGCGAATCGCCGAATGTATTTGGAACGGCCCGATTTTGGACGTCAGCTCGATGAGCGTTCGCGATACGAGTTGCAACAAATGCGATCTGCGGCGAAATTCGACCTTACCATAAGCGTTAGCGACGGTTTATCGGCCGTGGCAGTTCATCGGCAAGTTTGTCCTTTATTGGCGGTGTTGCTGTCCAAATTGAAGCAGGCCGAGTGGCAACTATCGCCGGTTGTTGTGGCAAAGTTAGGGCGCGTTGCGCTGGAGGACGAAATTGGCCAGGTCCTGAATGCGCAGCTTGCGCTGATGCTAATTGGCGAGCACCCGGACTTGGATCACCAGATAGCTTAGGAGCATATTTGGTGTATAACCCCCAAGTAGGTAACACGGATTCCGTGCGAAATTGCGTCTCCAACATCCGACCAGAAGGGCTGCCCCTTGCGGCTGCCGCCGAAACTATTTTTTACTTACTCGAAGAAGGCCGGCGACGACGCATTAGCGGCATTCGGCTGAAAGATGAGCGCTCTCTTGCTCAACGCGGACGCGATTCGATTGCTGTCGATTGAGCCCGCAACGAAATTCCTGGGCCAAATTAACGAGCTGATCACGAACCCGCTTTTGCACAAACTCATTGCGCAAATGCTGGGTGAACGGAAGTCTTGCCGGCATTCAAAATGGATGGTGACGGACAGGAATCCACTTTGAATCAGTAGGCATTCTTGCCAAACCGCTCGCGACTCCGAGAAACTGCGATGACTATTACACTTGATCGTGCAGAAATCGTGATCATAGGCGGAGGTGCCGTTGGATGCGCTGTGGCTTACAGCCTGGCCAAAGCCGGAAAGACGGATGTCTTGCTGCTGGAAAAGGAAGCGACCGTGGCAGCGGCTACTACGCCGCAGGCTGCCGGATTGGTTGGCCAGGTCCGCAACACAGTCGAGCGGACCAAGCTTGCGATGTGGTCGGTGCGGACATTTTCGCAGCTCGAGCACGACGAGCATCCCAAACCAGGTTGGCGGCAAGTAGGTTCATTACGCCTGGCCTTGTGTGACGAGCGCGTCGACGAATTTCGACACATGAAAACGGTCGCCGACGAAGCAGATCTCGAAGTTGAGTTTATCGATCAAACCGCGGCGAAACGGATGTGGCCTGCGTTGGATTTTGGTCGCGCCAAAGCAATTCTCTGGTGTCCGACCGATGGGTATTTGCAGCCGTCTGATCTCACGCTGTCCTACGTTTCCCATGCTCGCGAGCTCGGCGTGAAGTTCCAAACCAGTTGCCCTGTGCGTCGAATTCGGGTCGAAAACGATCGGGTCGTTGGTGTTGAAACGGATGATGGCATCATTCGGTGCGATATGGTAGTGAATGCCGCCGGCGCCCACGCTTATCACATTGCTCAAAGTGTTGGTCTGGATTTGCCGATTGTGCCCGTGCGTCATGAGTATTTCGTAACCGTGAACGCCCCCGGAATGCAGCCCGACCTACCAGTCATTCGAATTCCTGATACCACGCTGTATTTGCGTGCTGAAATTAACTCGTTGCTGTGCGGAGGTTGGGAGCGTAAAGGGTTCTCTGCTGATCCGCGCGCGTATTCACTTGAAACGGTTCTCCCACCGATCGAAAGCGACTGGGACGTGCTTGGCTGGTTTGCCGAGCAGCTCGCGCCCGAAATGCCGACGGTCGAGCAACTGGGAATTCGCAGCGTGTTCAAAGGTTGGCCAACTTTTACGCCCGATGGCCAATTTATCGTGGGCGAAAGTTCGCGCGTGAAGGGGTTCGTCATGGCCGGTGGATGCAACGCGCATGGCGTCTCCGGTTCGGCAGGGATCGGGCAGCATGTCGTGGAGTCGATCCTCGATCCCAATCCATCGCCGTACGTTAAGAGCCTGAGCCCAGATCGGTTTAGCCAGTCGTGGTCATGGAAGACAGCGACCCGCGACGCTCGACGTATCTACGAAACGTATTATGATCTCGGTCATTAGTAATTGCCGGTAAAAATGGCCAGGTGTCACGGTTTCGTGGGGGTATCAAAACTCGATTTCTTCGCCCGGTAAACAAGGGGCGTATCGGTGGGATAGGTGGTTTGGCGAGGGAGGTGAGGGGGCCTCGCGTCAGCGTCCGTTCTCGATAGTTAGGCTTTGGGCCAAGGGCCGCAAAGCAGGTCAAACGGACTCGCGTGGAAAATGCTTTGAGCGACGCCCGCACGTAAGTGGATTGAGGTCATCGAATCCGCCCGGACATCCAATTGATACAGGATGTTTAATAATAAAGCTGCAAAAATGGGAAAAAGCGCCAGCAGTTCCCCAATGCTGCGAAACTAATTGTCAGCGAGGTTTATCGGTCGACACAAACCCAATAGGAGATTGGACGCGACTGATCCTCCACCTCTCTCTTTCGCTTCGCTTGTTTGAAACGTTCAGCCGAATCTAGATCGTGTTGGTATTGGCGGGCTACTCCCAGGTGCGTCGTAACCAACCGTGACAATTCAGGAATTTCATGCAGTGATTTCGTTCGCTCGCTAGATATCTGACGGAGGCCGCGATGATGATGATAATGCAAGTTAAGTTCCATATCGCAGCTAGCGAAGTATTTAAGGACCGCCGGAATGTCGTCCGAATCCTGCAAGCCTACCTGACGTATGTATATTGAGAATCCGAGCAAGACAGGCTTTGTCGTCAGCTGACAATTCTTCCGTGTCGCTCTTAATTGCGTCACTCTCGTCGCGTAATCCTGTGGGAAATTCCAAATCGCTATCGTAGCTCCTTACCGTAACAAATTAGTGGTCGTGCCTTACCAGTGCGCAACGTGGCACGCGGATTGTCCGACCGTGAAATTTAAAACCCTCTGCGGCAACTAGTGGTGCGAGCGCCTCCTTCCTATCACGGACGAGTTGCCGGCGTCTCGAATCAAGTTCTACCAGACGGCGCTTCACTTGCCGAAACGATTGAAGCGCACTTAGTTCGCTCATTATTGCGGTCACCTCCGCGGCAGGAATATTCACGGCCCGCTGTCGGCGGTCGGCGTCACGATAGTGCAGTCTGAAAACGCGACGGCCGCGGCGGACTTCCTCATGGATAAATCCTTGGGTTGCCAGCAGCTCAATTTGTTCGATGTTTAGGCCGAGCCGTTGAAGCGCGGGTACCGCGAGGAGTTTCGGATATTTTTTGGCGTGGGACATGTTGATCCTTAATGGGGCGCTCTAGCTTTTCGATTTGGGCGCGACATCACGGGCAAGCTGAATCGATAGCAAGCGGGTCGCCCGGCGGGCGTTGCGCAGCAACTGCTTGGTCGCACACTGAGCCCTCGATAGTCGTGCTGGCACAGTTCCGGTGCCGGTGAGGATTTGGCGGACGTCGGCCTGGTTGGCGAGGCGCTGGCGAAACAAGTCGGCCGTGAATAAAGACACGAGTTTGGCCCAGGGATCGGTAGCAGCCACGGTGGTGGACTCCCACGCCGCAATTCGACTTGAAATCTCCGCTTGCGCGTTGATTGCGCTAGGGTCGCGATATTCGGGCTCAGTGCTGCCGCGTGAATCGGTTGACATATTGTTTTAAAAATGCAAAGTGAAGTAGTTTGAATGGCTCGCAAACCTATCGAGGTTTCGGGAGATGCGGAAAGAGTCTGCAAAACGCATCGATCACCTTCCACCGCTTCTCAAAAAGTTGATCCCGGTTGATTCGCCGCGGATTGTTACCTACATCAATCGAGCGCCCTGCCACGACTTGATCCAGCCGTTCGAACCACTCTTTTGCTAATTGAGTGGCCATGTAGGTGACCAACGACTCCCGGCCATCCGCCGTTTGTGATGCGGCAGGGAATTTTGAAAGAACGTCTCGGTGGAATGACCGAGTAAGCGTGTTCAAGCCTGCGTTCGCCTCCGGCACGCGCGGAAAGTCTGTCGACTGGGCTATCACTCCTTCCAGACGTCGTAGTGCCGTGCCGAAATCGACTTGCTCGTGATCACGAAGCTGAATCAACGCCTCGGCTGGTGAATAGCACGAGTTCGCGAGGCTCTTCGTGAATTCGGCGGCGAGCAATTTACAGTCGCTGAGTTTGTAGGCTTGGCGAAAACGGTGTAGTTCATCCGCGTCCGGATACCAAAAGCGAACGATCGATCCGCAATCGAGCTGGTGAAAGCGGGCGATGCGATCTACTTGCTGCAGAATTTCCATCGCTGACGTCGAGGCGGAATTCTTGAATTCGTGAAGCTGCCATAGCGGCACAGCGAACGTCCATTTGTAGAGCTCCCCGGGCAACCGAACCGTCAAACAGTTCGAAAGAGTTTTTAGCGTCCGTTTTCGTAACGGCGACGCAGCCGTGACGTGGAGTCCGAGCTGCTGGAATGAGCGGGCGTCCCGATCACTTTCGGTCACAATGCATTTGTGTTTAAGATCGCTATATGGGCGTGTTTCACCGGCCAGCCGAGCCCATTCACGTCGGGCGCCGGAAAGGACACCGCGGGCGCTAACGGCATCAATCGGGCGCTGTTCGTGATATCGAATGCGAAAGGATTCAGGTGGTACCCCAAACACCTTTGATAGTTTGAGCTCATCGCCAGATAGATACGCCACGCCAGTGGTCATCAGCTCAGTGTCGGAAAATGATTTCTGCAGTCCCGGCAAGAGCTCCTTCGGTGACTGGCCAAGTTGGCGAGCAGCAGGAATGGGTTTTAGAGAGTCCCACTCCGATGGCGCGATGATTGTTTCCTGCTCAAGCGCTTCAAGGATCGTGGCGCGGTGCTCCGCGATCTCCGGTGGTTGCGGACGATAGGCCGCCGGCAGGGTTGCGACAGTCGGCCGGAAGTCGGGGGATGAATTGTACATTGCGCTGTCGCTGACCACTCTGGTGAGTCAAGATCAAACCGGGGCACAAATCTGCCACAGCTAATTTTTATTTGCAATCCTATTTTTTGAACAAAATGTCCCGGTGCCCCGACTGCTAGCACGGGATCGAAGTCGTGGAAAAGTACTGGCCTACCCGTCGAGTACGGCGACTTACCGACTACCAATGCACCGCGACCGGGCGGTTAAGTCGCGATAACGAGCCATTATTCGTTGGCGGATGTCGCTGTCGCGGCACGACTCAATACGTTTTAAGATTGACGGACCCGAAGAAGTTTGTGGCGAGGTGTTATCCCATGAATCCCAAAATAGCGCAGCAAAGTCCGATGCGGCCACCCCACTGGCGGTACCTCCGCCTAGTCGAGGTGATGCGCAGCCGACGGCAGCCGGCGCGCTTACCGCGCGACTATGAGCATTCGATTCAACGCGCTCGCCGAATGTTTAGGGAACTGACCGCGGCCAGCGGAAACGAACGATTACTTGATGAGGTAAAATCTGAGTTCTCGGATATCTGGCACTCGCATGAAATATTTTATGGAAATGACTCTCTGACACGCCAAATGCTGGAGGCTCATCTGCTTTTGCCAGATATGCCGTTTGAAGAAATCGCCGAGCGGTTGGGAGTTGAGGTAAAGACGATCCAGTATTTTGCGGACCTATACTTCGATGTGGCCGATCGGCGGACGTGCGAGATATGGATTCAGAAAGTTGTCCGTGGCGACTTTGATCCCAATCGCTCTGCGGGAAGTCCCAATTCCGACGACGCAGCCAGAGGTTACATGCTGCGGTTTCTTGCGCTCCGCGGGGGACGCCACGTTTTGGACACCGTACTCTGCGGACTGCGATTGGCGAGTCTGCCCCAATCAAGCGAGAAGAAGTTGGACGCTGGTTTGATGAAGCGCTTCGGGAAATGGCACGGACTGGCGCGCTGAGGGCTGCTCTCACGATGCAGGTTGATCAAAAAAACGCGCTCCGATTGATTCAACTTGCGCTAAAACAAAGTTCATCATCAGGGGTCGATTTGAATGCCGCAACCGCAGCGGAAGCGAAAGGGAGTGCACAAGTTGACAAGATCATCGCATCCATTAAGGGAGGGATGACGGAGTCCGAGCGGCTGAATTATGAACAGCGGGTGAAGTCCCGAGAGGAAGAGGGTCGGTTCGATAATTCGATCGCATCAAATGGGCAATCCGAGGACAAGCTGGCAGCTGCAGCGTCAGCACCATCGTTTCATCGATATCCATGGGATGGAGACACAACGCTGAACAACTCGTAGCGCCGTGGCAAGCCGAAATAATCTGGAGCTGAGCACCCCGGGCGTCAGGCAAAGTTATACTAAGTTAAGCCTTCGCGGTAGCGATTTTAAGTTTGAAAATTCGACGGTGTTTGTGTTGCGGTAATGGAACTCCGTGTCACCTGAGCGTGACAAGTCACCGATGGGGCAGAGCGGAAGTCGATTGGTTTTCAGACCGATACGTATTGGGCAACACTCTGGGACAATCACCTCGGTCGTGTATTTCTCACATCCCAGTCCGTCGAGATAAGTTTCAGTTCGGAGTATTGACATAGCGGTTTGGAATTATTGATCGCAAGTCTTGTTAGTGAAGCCATCGATCGATACAGCGAATGATCTAATAGCTAAAAAAAGGACTCTCTTCGCGAAAAACGAAAATGCCCGCGCCACCGAAGACATCGGCGGCGCGGGCATTGACTGAGGCTCTTATTCACGCTGAGCCTTGCAGTGTCACCTGAACCGGCTTATCCGGAGCGGCAGAGCGCTGGTTAAATGAACTGAGCGCAGAGATTAATCCGCTGGCTTGGTCGCGCGTGAGCTCCTCTGGTCGCGAAACACCCAGGCGGGTTTGCAATTCCGCGTGAAGGTCGATTGCATGACGATTAGCGATCGCAAACAGCGCCCGGACCTGTCGAACAGTTGCCAAACGAGCGGGGACTGAGGCCGTGTCGCTTTCTGGGCTATTAAGGGCGTCCCGCTTAGCTAGAGTTAACTCGCGGTCGACGGCGTGTTTTGCTACTGCAAACAGCTTGGCAATTCTGCGGTGAAGTTGCGGTAGGCGCTCGAGCAGGTTTGGGTCGACTTCCAATTCGAGCCCGACCACGGCTCCGCGCGAGCCGAAATTAGGCTGACCGATCTTGCGCGAGCTAGTAATGCTTAGTTTTAGTGACATCTTTGAAATCTCCCAAGGCAGCCGTCCGTATGGGGTTGACTAGGTGGCGACGAGTCACCTATCGAGTTGGCCATTCCGCCACGTCCATACTGTCCCAATCGAGCATCAACGGCTGACGAGTCTCCGGGTCATAGTCCGGATACAGCGGGTCGGCCAGTTGAAATCCTAGTTCGCTGACGACTGCTACGGGCTCACCCGTTACGCGCGCTATCGCGGAATTCAGTTCTGCTTGCGTCATAGTAGCCTTCCAAAAAAGAACGACTCCTGGTCGAAACCGAGGAGTCGCCTCAGGTGATGTGCCTCAACGAGACACGATTGTTAAATACGCTAGTGCCTATCTCCCAGCGACGATGAGTTCGCTGGCCAATAGATTCAGCGTCACGTCCTGGTCGATCGGCTGATTGCGCAACCAGCGGACCCATTGGTGCAGCATGAACGCGGCCGCAATATTGGCCGCGTAAATTGTACTCCGGGCGGTGCAGCGCCCAGTCGTGGCTTGGTTGGCGGAGAAAAGTGTCGTTGGATAGTACGCGCGGCTGGCGGCATCCGCGCACGCCAGCACCCGAATCGTTTCGGCCAGCATCCGTCCATCGGCGAAAAATGAAGTCCGGCTTCCGACGGAGCGCCAAATCGCCGCTCGGGTTTCAATTGAATCCACACAACAGAACACGACGTCGCCGGTCGCGAACTTGGGGCGATAGCGGTCGGCGATCTCTTCGAGCTCAATCTCGGCATCGAGTTCACGGATGACTCGAGCCGTGGCGGCCACCTTGAGACAGCCAATATCACAACTGGAATATCCTTGCGTCGTAATATTCGTAGGATCCACGCGATCAAAATCGACGAGTTGAATACGCCGCGCGCCGATCGCCGCCAGCTGCAAGGCCACTTGCCGCCCGATGGCTCCGACACCGATCACAGTCGCCTGATGGGCACCCAACCGTTCGGTCGGGACAAGTTCCTGCTGTCGGAGGTATCTGTCAGAAATAATCTCGGACGTACCCATATTCTGCCTCCTCAAAAAGTTGGTCTCCGCCCACATACTCGTCCCAGTCTTCCCGCCAGCGAACATCAACGGTGCGTTCCGAATCTCTCGCAGCTGGACTCGACTTGTTCACAGGCGGCTGCTGTTCCAGTTCCGGAACGCGGACGCAGGCTTGATATTCCGCCCGCCAGGCTGAAAAGTCGGATTGATCGAAGTGGCGACGATAGTCCACGTCCACCGGCAGTTTTAAGTCAGTGCCGGGACCGACGTTGCAGCGGAGCCGTGCATAGGTCTGACCGCCGCGCGCCAGGATGAACATCACGGCCCACTCGGCCCCGCCGAATACCCTCAAAAATGTCGCTTCGTCGATTGCGCTTGGTTCTGCGGATCTTCCCGGATGGGTGTGCAACCAAAGCCGTGCAAATTGCTTTGGTTGTCGGCCGGCGTCCACTTGAGCATCGAAGAAGTCCGCGACAGCCAAGTCGTCGAACGCCACATGGACCCAAGTGCAGATCTGAGGCAGAAGTCGAATATCTTCGATGAACAGCAGATCTTCGATCGGTGCGATTCCAAAACCACCGATCTCGGTATCGCCTGCGTCACGCAAGTAGAGGAGCTTGGCCCAGGCTGTGGGACTGAACCGCAAGACCTGCGGTGGTGTCAGGCTCTGGTTCGTTTTCATGGCAGCTACTGCACCTTTCGTCGTGATTGAGGCAGCCGGTGCAAACGCGCCGCCGGCAACCGCTACAAGTTTTTAAACATCTTCGGCACACAAATTCCTCGCACTCGTCGCAAGTACTCACACATTGGCTACATTGCGACTCTTCACAACGCGCACAGCAGCTTTCGCAACTGCCGCAAAGAGTTTCGCCACAGGACTGGCAGGCGTATCCATCACCGTCAGCGACGATGGCGCCGCAATCACTACAAGTGACGCCGCGCCATAGTTCCAGTTCCACGAAGGGACTTTCCGCGTTGTAAGTCCGCAGAACTCCGGCGACGAGCGTGAAAAAATCGAGCAGCCGCGCCTGCTCGAGCGCCTGCCTGATGGCGTACCTTCCGTCCCCTTCGCACAGAACGCCATCGGCGACGTGGGGATGCGTGACGTCCTGGCGGCTCTCGGCCGGGTGCGGATCCCGGGCATTGATCCGATAGGGGTGCCGGCCGAAGCGTTCCGACCAGTTCAGCTGAATTTCAAAGGGACCGAGATAGACTCCAGCTAATTCGATAGGCTCGGTGCAGACCGAGATCCGGCGTTGCCGCAGGTCATACTCAAGCTCGCCGAATTCGGTTTGGAGTGCGACGAGGTCTGTGAACACACGGTGTGGCGTGGTTAGTACCCGAACTGAATTTATGCCTGGTACCTGTTGCGATACGGATTCGAGTTCGCCTTGGACTGAGCTGAGCGAATACCGCAGGTCGGATAAAAGCGCTCCGGCAGCCAGGTGCCAGTCGCGCAGTTCGGCCCGACGCGCTCGGCGAGCAAGTTCGACGCACCGCTGCCACGAATCAACCGGCAGGCTGATGAAGGGCCGGGTGGATTTGGAGCGCGCTAAATCGTCGTATATGACGGCTGCTAGTCGTAACAAAGGTTTGTTGATCGTGCACATGGAAAAATCTCAGAGCTGGAAAAAGAAAAAGCGGGCCGTCGAACTTGTGGTTCGACGGCCCGCTATCGAAATAGCATGTCGGCGTTCGCGAGGGCGGCAATCAGGTGGCCTTCAGCATCCGGTTGCCTGGAGCGGCCCCCTCGATTTTGGTCGGTGTGATGGAGATGCGGTTACCTTCCACCAGTACCTGATCGCGAGCAGCAGGACGGCTGTCAACGCGAATGAGATAATCGGAAGGCTTCGCCTGTCGCATTTCACGCTCGAACAGTTCACCGGTGGTCATGCCGTGGGGCACATCGATGTAGTTCGCAAAACCAGCGCCATTGTTGTTGATGAACAGAATTTGCATAACACGTGTTCCTTTCGATGCGGTCAATGTAAGTGTGTCTTAACGGGTCAGGGGTAGGTCCCCCGGCCCTAGTAAATTTTCGGATGGACGTTACGAAGGACGATTCGCTAGACCGCCAGTCGACAAACGCCGTCTAGCAGTCCGTGCAGCGCCTGCGAACGGCGGGGCAGCGCAGCCAGATTGCGACCTTTCCAGACGTACGTCATCGCGTTGTGGAATCGCCAGACGGTTTTGCCATCAACCGCGAATTCCGCGTGCGACGGTGTCCGCCATTCTTCGAGGACCGCCGGCACCTGCGTGACTGGCAGCACGCTCGCGTCGATAGCCCGAATCACGAGGTCGTGGGCCGCGGAGTCGGTTAGTTCGGCTGCTTTGTAAGCCGCGATCCGCTCGTCCTGTTGACCACGCATGTCGGATAATCGCGCCACAGCAGTATGCACGACCCGCGGCAGATCCCGCTCGATGAACCGGGTATGGCGCCGAGCGATCATGACTTCCGCGGAAAACGCTAAATTGTCACAAACGAACACACCGCTTCCAAGCGCAATCGAAGCCGGGAAGGACTTGTCGTGAGAATTGCGGAGGCCGATCACCAGGCCGTAATCGTCGTGAGTTTCCCCGTTCGTAACTTCCAGTAACCCGAAGTACCGCAGTCCCTCACTCCACAAGGCGTGCGCTTCATTCGCGATCCGCATTCCGCCGACCGCGAGTGTTGATTCCACTTGTTCCAGCAACCGATGATGCGGCACCGGAACCCAAGTCTCGGAGGCCGGCGGCGTCTCCGCGCGCTCGACGAGTCGGCGCTCAACATGTCGAGCACCGCAATGCAGGACCAAGTTCACCATAAGTTATCTCCACAAAACTGAGCATCCGAGGATTAAATAGGAACGGTCCGCTAGCTCGGTGGATGATCCGTGCTAGCTGAACCGATAAGTTGCTCGTGGTCTGTGCGCCCACCCAACAGACGCGGCTCATCCGGCATGATCTCGCGGACCAGGAACTCCTCCAACCGAAAATCACGACTGTCGTTCTTATGAGCAGCTCCAACGGCATACCAGCAGAATCCCAACAGCACGATCACGAGCACGGCTGCGTTGACCAAGGGAACGAGTGGAGCTAGAAAGGATTCCGTGCGACGCTGACTTGCAATCTGTCGCCGTTCGGATTCGAGTGCATTCCAACCGGTGTCGAGCCGGGCGCGTTCCGACTGCAAGTCGTGATGAACGCCGACAATGTCTCCCCGAGCCTTGGCGTCCGCCGCCACTAGGTCGCGGGCCCCCGCCGCTACCTCTTGATGAAGCTCCGCCATCACCGTGTTTTGCTGAGCTTGACGGTTGGCTGCCTCACGAGCGACTTGTGTGACGCGATCGTCACAGCCGCCGATTGCGACGAGGGTCGTGATCCACAGAATCCGCATCTTGAGTTTTCGAACCATGAGCCCTCCCGTGGGAAAGAAGAATTGAAATGAGTCGTTCGAGCGCTTTGCGCAGACGTATCTCGCGAGCGAGCGCTAGAACAGATGCCAGGAGCGCCACTGCAAGCGCGACAACGAGAAGCATGCTCACGCGAATGCACCTCCTTCGATAGCTAACGGAATAGCCGCTCGCTGCAAACTCCGCAGCGTGCGGCAGTCGGCGAACACGCTAAAGAGCAGACGAAGAGAAGGTCGCTTTGTGATCGCCGAGACCTAAGCGCCTTCAAAGCTTTATGACGCGTTTTAGCGGATTATTTAGAGTCAAACGCAGCCGAGTTCGACGTGAGAGGTGGTTATTTGCGGCGTGATTAGAGAGCGTGTTCCACGTTCGCGATCCGTTCTGAAACCGCGCTGCCGAGTACCAGACAGATTCTAAAAAGGGCATCGACTGTCGGCGACTTATGACCGTTTTCGAGCTGTGAAATATGGGTAAGGTCGAGCTTCACCACGAAGGCCAATTCTTCTTGAGATAGGTTTGCTTTGTTTCGCGCAGCGCGAAGAGTTTCTCCCAACAGCACGCTTCGACGAGTTCTTGCCGGCATGTCGGCAAAGTATCGACGGAACTTGCTGCAATGTCTGTGGACTATCGTGGCAATAATATACTTTCGATTTTCCACGGGGTCGACAAAGCGGGCGATCGACAGCCCCTGAAGTTTCGGTTGTGACCTGCGCTATCACGATTGTGTTCGTGGTATTGGTTCTCGAGTCGGCGAGCAGGGTGGCGAATGCCGGTCAGCCCTGGATGGGATCGATTGTGCACGGTATCGTCACAGTCTGAGGTAGCGATGCGCAAAGTCTCGTCGTAACCGCCGGCCGGCAGGTTGGCGAGTTCCACAGTGACGATCAAACACGGACTACAAATTATGACGGGATCGCTTGTCAGCAACTATCCATGTACTTTGACGATATACATTCTCGGCATTGTCTCGACTCTCATGTCGTGTCCATTTGCAACAGCCGATGAATTGCCTGCGGTATCCGATCGACTGCCTGTGGCAGCGCCGCATTTTCCAGACATCTTACATGCGTTCGTATGGCGCAACTGGCAGTTGGTCGAGCCCCAGCGATTGGCGGTCGTATTGGGAACTACTGCCGACAACGTAACCGCGTTGGCCGTTTCAATGGGTCTGCCGCGGAAGGTGAGCATACCGAGCGAAATGCTGGAGCGGGGCTACATCACGCTTGTTCGACGCAATTGGCATTTATTACCGTACGATCAACTCACGCAATTGCTGGGCATCACGCCAAAGGAACTCGCATTCCGGCTCCGCGAAGACGATGCCTTGTATATAAAGCTTGGCTCAGCGAAGCCGCGTTGCGAGCGACTGGAATACAAAAAACCCAGTGACCGCGCGCGACAGCGGGCTGCTGAAATCAAAAACCTGGTACTGCGCGAGTTCGGTGATCAACTTAACCAACCAGCCGAACCGCGATTCGCGTTTGTTGCCTCTCTCAGTCGAATCCCAGATCCGCAACCCGCCATTCGCAAGCACAACTCCATGGAGCGCTTGCGATTTATCTATTCCTACTTCGCCATGTTTGGCGACCCGCTGGCCGATCCTGATTTGGATCCCTACCCCGACGGTCTATTAGCCCGGCTAAGCGCGCAGGGCGTAAATGGCATTTGGCTGCACACCGTGTTACGGCAGTTAGCGCCGGGCGGACCAGATTTTCCGGAATTCGGTGATGGCCACGAAGCCCGCCTGGCGAATCTCCGCAAACTCGTTCAGCGCGCCAAACGCTATGGCATTGATGTCTACCTGTACGTGAACGAGCCGCGGGCCATGCCAAAAGCATTCTTCGAGCACCGACCAGAAATGGCGGGCGTGGAAGAAGGTGACTACGTAGCCATGTGCACGAGCAATCCCCGCGTTCGACAGTGGGTCGGTGATTCTTTGACCTACGTGTTTCGCGAAGTACCGGGTCTCGGCGGCGTGTTTACGATCACTGCTTCAGAGAATCTGACAAACTGCGCCTCCCATAACCACCGCCGCGATTGTCCGCACTGTGCGCAAAGAACGGACGCCGAAATCCAGGCCGAAATAAATACAGTAATCTCCGACGGTGTCCATCGGGCAGCACCGGCCGCGAAAGTGATCGTCTGGGACTGGGGTTGGAATGGTCATGGTGATGCTCGTAATACGATTGCCCTCTTGCCCGACTCGGTTTGGCTGATGTCCGTCAGCGAGTGGGCGCTCCCGATCGAACGAGGAGGGGTTAAATTGGTTGTCGGCGAGTATTCGATGTCGTCCGTCGGGCCGGGACCCCGAGCGACTCTGCATTGGGACTACGCTAAACAGCGTGGACTCAAAACAGTTGCGAAGGTGCAGCTAAACAACACTTGGGAACTGTCGGCCGTGCCTTATTTGCCGGTACTGGATTTGGTTGCTGAGCACTGTGAGCGACTCGCTAAAGCCGATGTGGACGGAATGATGCTGAGTTGGAGCTTAGGCGGCTATCCGTCGCTCAATCTTGAGTTGGCACAAGAGTTCGCTGCGCGACCGGCCCCGAATGCTTCAACGGCACTGCAGACAGTTGCCGAGCGGCATTTTGGTCCTCAGGCCGCTCCGCTTGTCCGCCAGGCCTGGACCAAGTTCAGTCGCGCCTTCCGGGAATATCCTTACAGTGGCGCCGTCCTCTACAACGCTCCGCAGCAATTGGGACCAGCGAATCTGCTCTATGGCCAGCCAACCGGCTATTCAGCCACGATGGTCGGGATTCCCTATGACGATCTGAACGGTTGGCGAGGTCCCTATCCGCCACAGATCTTTGCGGCGCAGTTCCAGAAAGTAGCGGACGGCTGGGCCGAAGGCTTGCTCGATTTGGGAGCTGCTCAGAGCCACGTGCCCGCTGATCTCCGTGCTGCTGCCGTCGCCGACCTGCGCGTCGCGCGCGCTGCGCAAATTCATTTTGCAAGCGTCGCTAATCAGGCGCGGTTCATCATGGCTCGCGACGCGCTGCTTGCCGCCCCGGACGCCCCTAACACCGGCAGTAAACGCCAGAAGTTGACCGCAATTCTGGATGGCGAAATCGAATTAGCGAAAAAATTGTTTCAGTTAGCATCCGCCGATTCGCGACTCGGCTATGAAGCGTCGAACCAATACTACTATGTGCCGCTCGACTTGGTCGAGAAAGTCATCAACTGCGACTATCTGAAAAGGCATATTGGCGAGAACAAAGCGAGTCGAGGCAAGTCACCCTGAGATTTATGTTGTCCCGCATCTGCGGCCCAAGGCCGGTAAGTATTGCGATAAAAACTAACGGAGAGTCGTTCGACGAAGGATAGTTACTCTTGACTAGGTCGTTCCAGATTGTGGCACATCGCAGCGAGCAGGTTGCGAGTAATCTGCTGAACACGCTGGTCCGGACCTTGAGGCGTTGTATAGACCTGGGGGCGAACGTAACCGGGCGGGGCGCTGAAGGCCGTCAGCCCACCAGATTGTGGCCGCATTAAAAACAAAATTGTTTTTTGGCCCGGGATAAATGGTGGCGGTAAACGTCCCGCCATTCGGCGTGCCGGTGCCTGCTGAGTGGGGCCGCTGGCCACGACTTGTAATCCAGCAAGAGGTGCGGGGTCGCCGTGATATTCCCAGCCGACGAGGCCGGGGATCGAATCGCCCATCCGCATTCCGGTGCCGGCGAACAGCCAATGAGCGGGCAATCGGCATGCCCAGTCCGCGCCGCCCGTGACGGGACCGGTGCTTTGCGCCAACTAGTTCATTCGCATAGGGACGACGATGTTCGAGGTCACTTATGTGTTCAAATTCACGGGTGCCGCCCG
>CAVTEJ010000011.1:0-73387 GCA_963733705.1 uncultured Planctomycetota bacterium
CTCGTCTTCCAACTAGGTGCCATTTCTCGGGCTAGCTTGTGATGAAAGGGCCGCTCGTACGCGAACTCTCGGAGCAGAGTGAGAGATTCTTGGGGATCCCGGGCGCCGGGCTTCATCCATGAATCGAATCCGCGTTCGTCAATGAAAAACGGCGGCCGCTGATGGCCGTGCTCCATCACGTACTTAGACGCTGGCCGCATCAGGAAAGTCATGCAGTAGAACTTCTCAGGGCGTTGGCTTTTCCAAACGTTGTAGAGACCAGCTGCGCCAAGATACTTTCCATCTTCCGGCGCGAAGTAGACCTCCGTTCCAGCCGTATCGCCCCAACAACAGGGCTCGCGAAACTCAGACAGCGGAAGTACGCCTCGGTGCTCTTTGAATGGGAGCTTCAAGGGCCAGCTATTGTACTTTTCGAAGCGTGCGTTGTTGTTCGGAAATTTTCGATCAAAGGGGTTGCTAGCGCCAAGCTTTGCGAGCCAGAACTGCATCGGCACAAGCTCACGCTCGCCGTCCTGGTTTAGAAGAAGTCCAGGGAGCGAGATATCCGGGGAGGATGTCATCTGTAGACGCATCGAACCCTGTTGGAACTGTCGCCCGAAAAAACTCGGCTACATCCTTCGTGGTCCCTTTGATGATGTAGCGGTTACAAATAGGGAGTTGCGGCGAGGATGGCCGTCAACCAAGGTATCACGGCCGGGACCGCCGATCGCCGGGAATAAAATTATCGCGCGTGCCAGAGCGCTCACCGGGCGCCCTAATGACGATCTTGGTTCACATCAACGCCGGCGGCGCGTTACTGAATCTCGACCCACTTGATAATCCTAACGCCCTGAAAGGGAGGGCCGCCGTAGATTGCCGTGACCTCGGCGGGGCAAAGGGCGCGATTGTAGGCGCGCACGTCGTCCAAATACACATTCGAGCGGCCGTACCATGGATCGTCGCCGAAATAGAGAGGTCCGTTGTTACCTGTTGTGGCCGCGGACAGAGCGTACTCGGTGTCGAGGACCGCGTTGACATACAAGCGCCACCTATCGCCCGCTTTCACACAGGCGATGTGCGACCAGCCGTTCATCGGGAGATTGGCGACCGAGTCGGTGCCTTCGTTTGAATTCGCTGTGGTGCTTACCTTGAAATGCACTCGGTTACTTCCCGGATTGAGCCACAGGCCCGGGCCTCGTTCCATATCGGCAGAGCCTTTGTGAAAGAGAGGTCGCCAGTCACTCGTTGCGGCGACGGGTTTGACCCAGAACGCCACACTAAAATCGGCATTGTTGACACCCAGCGCGTTTAGCGTGTCGGAGGCGGGGGCAAGGACGTACTGGCCGCCGGATGGGAAGTAGACACCCAGATTATTGGGCGCGGGAGTCCCCAGCGTCGGGCCGCCGGTATACGTGCCGTTGTTTGTAGCGCCGGATGAGTCGGACGCCACGGTGCCGCTCGTTTCGTCGAGCTTCCAATAACCAACCATTCCGTAAAGCTGCGCAATTTCGGTCGGGCCCAGTTTTCGCGAATA
This sequence comes from uncultured Planctomycetota bacterium, assembly GCA_963733705.1. Taxonomy (GTDB): domain Bacteria; phylum Planctomycetota; class Planctomycetia; order Pirellulales; family Lacipirellulaceae; genus JABDGM01. Next base: position 1,514 of record CAVTEJ010000011.1, read on the forward strand.
GATGCGGACATCGCGGAGCGCACCGTTCCAATAATCGGTAGTTCCGGTGCGGGTGCCAAAGGAGAGAACTCCGGCGCTCTGTGGAACCAGATCGACCGGACTAATTCCGCTAGTTCGCAATTTGCCGTCGATGTAGACGTTGTACGAGTTGTCGGTGTCGTCGAACACTGCGGCGATGTGGTACCACTTATCGCTCGTACAAACCGGGTCAAGCGTTGAGAACAGTTCGTTTCCCGCGTAAGGTGACCCACCGAGGTCAAACGAGAGGGAGCCACCGGGGATCTGCCGGATTTCCCAATCACCGCCCAATCCCATGATTCGAGCCGTCCTGCCGGGATCACCTGCGCCCCGCATCCAGAATGCGACGGTGCCTACCGAGGGAGGCGTAAATGGCGTGTTCGTCTGGGCGATGCCGCCGGATCCATTCGTTGTTAGCGCGTTATTGCCGGCACAAGTGGTCTCCCAGGTAGCTCCGCCCGAAAGCGTCGCTGTATTCGCCAAGCCGGAGCTATCGGCCGCTGTCGACCCGAACCCCTCGGCGAATTTCCAGTTGCCCACAAAACCGTAGAGATACTTTATTTCCGTATCGGTCAACGCGCCGCTGTAAAGCCGCACGTCATCCATGTAGACGTTAGAGCCGCCGTACCAAGGGTCGTCGCCCACGTAGAGTGGTCCGTTGTTACCGGTCGTGCCCGCCGAAAGCGTGAGCTCGGTGTCGAGGACGCCGTTGACATAACACCGCCACTTGTTGCCAGCTTTCACGCAGGCGATATGCGACCAGGCGCCCGTGGGTAGATTGGCGACGGAGTCGGTGCCCTCGTTCCAATTCGCGGTGGTACTGACCCTGAAATGGACCCGGTTACTTCCCGGATTGAGCCACACGCCCGGACCTCGTTCCGTGTCCACGGAACCTTTGTGCAGCAATGGTCGCCAGCCACCCGTCGCGGTGCTCGGTTTAACCCAGAACGCCACGCTAAAATCAGCGTTACTGACGCCTAGCGCGTTGAGCGTACTAGAGGCTGGTGCAATCACGCATTTGCCATCGGCTGGGAAGTACGCGCCGAGATTGTTAGGCGCGGCAGTCCCTAACGTGGGGCCGCCGGTGTAAGTGCCGTTGTTCGCGTTGCCGGAGGAATCGGCGGCCGTGGTGCCCGTAGTTTCATCGAGAGTTAACCACGCCGTTAATGAAGCACCAGTTGCCGACGTGGTGAATAGCACCGCTGCTCCCAGCGCAAGCAGGATGGAACGTCCGCGAGGCATGTGCATTTCTCCGAACCGACTGGCGGCCAGGACAGGTACAGAATCATTACTTACGACACGACCAATAAATCTAGCACTGGAATGTTTACTTTTGTGGAGCGGATTGAGTCCAAGCACGATGGAAAGTAGAAAGGTCACACGCTTCGGGAGTATTCTCCAAAACAACCGGCATAAGTAATCCAGCCGGACCTACAATATTGCCAATAATTGCCGTCTGCGATTTTCCCTAGCTGCGTATTCCAAACCTGGCCAGTCGGTCGTCCGGACGGAGGCACTCAGGCAGCCACGCGTTGTCAGCTGTGTCAACAAGTCCATCAATCCGTAACACCGATTAACAAACCACCGTTTAGAAATGGCCGACCGGCGGCCATCCTGCATGCTCCGGCGACCGCAACTGACGCCTTCGCGGGGCATCTATAAAGTCATCGATGCCGTAGCTTTTCGGCGCAGATTTTCCGTTCCGAGAACTCGTCTCCGCGGTCGGCCTGACGATCGGCGGTCGTTCCAGCGGCAGAAACGCTCCGACAAAGGAACGGTTTAGGCACTTTTCAATCGGCGGTAAAAATAGTGCTTGGCAATCTCTGCAGTGGCAACGTAGCCAGTGACAATTGCTGCCAGCATCATCAGAAACATCGGCGCTACTGGCCGGAGTCCTAAGGGGTGCGCCGCTGGCGTATAGGGCAAGATGAGCGTTGCAATGATGACTCCTACTGTAGTCCAAAGCAGGTACTTGCTGGGCTTGCTGCGCCAGAACGGTCTCCGACTGCGCACCACAAGGACGACCAAACAGGCCGAGATCACCGATTCGAGGAACCAGCCGGTGCGAAAGGCCTCTTTGTCCGCGCGTAGCACCAAGAGCAATGCTCCAAACGTCATGTAATCGAACACCGAGCTCAGCGTGCCGAATACCAGCATAAAATTCCGGATCGAGTGAATGTCCCAGCGTCTCGGTTCGGTCATCAGCTCCGCGTCGACGCTATCGGTCGCTATCGTCATTTCAGGAAAGTCCGTGAGCAGATTCATCAAGAGAATCTGCTTAGGTAGCAACGGTAAAAACGGCAGAAATAAGGATGCGCCTGCCATGCTGAACATGTTCCCAAAGTTCGCACTAGTCGCCATGTACACATATTTAAGTGTGTTCGCAAAGGTCGCACGACCCTCTTGCACGCCGCGCACTAGTACGCCGAGGTCGCGCTTTAGCAGAACGATATCAGCCGCCTCCTTCGCCACATCCACCGCTTGATCGACCGATATGCCAACATCCGCCGCGTGCAGCGCGGAGGCGTCGTTGATACCATCTCCCAAATACCCGACGACATGTCCGGCCTTTTTCAGCGCGAGGATGATCCGCTCCTTTTGATTGGGTTCCACTTCGGCAAATACGTCGCTCGCGTTCGCCCGTTGGCGTAAGGCGTTGTCGCTCATCTTTTGAATCTCGCCACCGTCGAGAATACTATCCGCCGAGAGTCCCACTTGACGTGCGACATTAGCCGCGACAAGTCGGTTGTCGCCCGTGATCATCTTAAGACGGACGCCCAATGAACGAAGCTGCTGAACCGTCTGAACGATGTCCGCTTTGGGGGGATCGCGCAGCACGAGGAACCCCAAAAACACCATATCCGTTTCGGCCGCCTTGTTGATAGTCGCTACTGAATCGATCGTGCGGTAAGCGACGCCGAGCGTGCGTAGGCCCTCGTTACTTAGCGCCTGGTAGCGATTCTGAATGGCACCGCGTGACGCTTCTAACTTAACGACACTTCCATCGGCATTTTCGACCGAGGAGCAAGCAGCCAGGACGTTGTCTAACGCTCCTTTGGTGATCATGATGTGATGATCGTCGGCGATCACCAAAATGCTCAACCGTTTGCGGATAAAATCGTACGGCACTTCGTCCAACTTTTGGCAGTTGGCCAGATCCCTGTGGTTGCCCGCGCGAATTGCCTCGTCGATTGGGTTCGTGAAACCCGATTGAAAGGATGCATTCAAGCAGGCATACCGGAGGACCTTATCGCTACTGGCGCCCGCGGCGTCCTCGGCCGCGTGGAGCTCGATCTTTCCTTCGGTCAGTGTGCCGGTCTTGTCGGAACAGAGGACGTTCATGCTGCCGAAGTTCTCAATCGAAGATAGTCGTCTGACAATCACGTCTTCCGCGGCCATTCGCTTGGCCCCATGTGCAAGGTTCACGCTGATAATTGCCGGAAGTAGTTGCGGTGTAAGCCCCACAGCTAAGGCGAGTGAGAACAGAAACGAACCCAATACCGGGCGATGAAGCAGCACGTTGGCCGCAAATATGCATAGCACCAGCAACAATGTGATCTCTGTGAGAAAGTAACCAAAGCGCCGTATTCCCTGTTCGAAGTCAGTTTCCGGTGGTCGGAGTTGCAGGCGGTCCAATACTTTGCCGAATTCTGTCTGCCGCGCCGTATGAACGACGACCGCTTTGGCGGTACCGCTTACAACGTGCGTACCCAGGAAGAGCGAATTGGTGCGATGGCAGAGGGCCGTTTCTGCAGCAAGGACTTCCGGTTGTTTCTCCACGGGGTAGGTTTCTCCCGTAAGAGTCGCTTCATCGACAAATAGGTCCTTCGATTCCAAGATGAGGCAATCGCCAGGAATGGCCGAGCCCGCCGAAACCAAAATCACGTCGCCCGGCGCCACGCATTCAGTCTGCACTGCGATCTCTCGGCCATCACGCAAAACGCTCGCCTTGGTCGTGACGATCGCCAATAACTTCTTCAGCGCATTGGCCGCGCTGTGTTCCTGCCAAAAGCCCAGTAAGCCACTAATCTGTACGATGACAAGGATGATCGCTGCGTCGGTTGGATCATGCAGGAAAAAAGAGAGTATCGCTGCACCGATCAGTTATTGGTTACCGATCACAGTCGGATAATGGGAGCCGACTGTGCTGCTAGCGTGATTCTCGTCGTAGAAGGAATATGGACGCGACGAAATCCGAAGCCGGTGCGGGCGGACTGGCCGATCCGACGTATCAGGAATTGCTCGCCGACAATCGACGACTCCGCGCGGAGTTGCGGGTCGCCCAGCAGCGAATCGCGAAGCTCGAACGCCGAGTGGAGGAGTTGCTGCGGCTCGTCGAAAAACTGCGTGGTGAAGGTAAACGCCAGGCCGCGCCCTTTCGCAAGCAGGACGAACCGTCGGCGACGTCGAAGAAGCCCGGACGCAAAGTGGGGAAGCGTCACGGGCCGCACGCCCATCGGGCTGTCCCGCCACGCATCGACGAGACCTACGACGTGCCGTTGCCGAAGACGTGCCCGCACTGCGGCGGACGTCGCCTGAGCGAGACCCACGTCGCCACCCAATATCAGACGGAGATTCCACGCACGGTGATCTATCGACGATTCGACGTGCACATGGGCACGTGCGAACACTGCGGCCACACCGTCAGAGGCCGGCATGATCTGCAGACCTCGACGGCTAGCGGCGCGGCGGCCAGCCAACTCGGGCCACGCGTGCATGCCCTATTGACGATTCTCAACAAAGAGTTGGGCCTGTCTCACGGCAAGAGCGTACGGTTGTTGGGAACGCTGTTCCCCGAGCTGCGCATCGCGCGAGCCACCAGCGTGCGTTCGATCGCCCGCACGGCCGAGCGTTGCCGACCGGCCGCTGACCAACTTCGCCGGGATATTCGGGGCGCGTCCGAGGTCGCGCCCGATGAGACGGGTTGGCGTGTCGGCGGTCGCTCGGCCTGGTTGCACGTCTTCGTCAGTCGACGTGAAACGTGTTACGTGATCGATCCGACGCGGAGTCATGAACCGGCTGAGCAGTTGCTGGGGCTCGACTGGTCGGGAACCCTGGTTCATGACGGCTGGAGCGTGTACGACCGCTTCACGCGGGCGTTTCATCAGCAGTGTGTGCGGCACTTGCAGCGTCGCTGCCAAGAACTGCTCGAAACGGCTGTGCGCGGCGCCGGGCGCTTGCCGCGCGCGGTGCTGGCGCTGATCGAACGGGCCTTCGCCCTGCGTCGCGCGTGGCGTGGTCATCGACTCGGCCGCGACGACCTGGCCATGCAGGGCTTGGCCTTGAGCTGCGAACTGGAACAGCTGGCCTCGGGCCGGTTCACGTACGCACCGAACCGGCGCCTGGCGGGACACCTCTTGAAACATGCGATGCACTGGTTCTGGTTCCTGATCGATCCGACGATCGCCGCCACGAACCATTGGGCCGAGCAAGCCCTTCGTCCGGCCGTGGTCAACCGCAAAGTCTGGGGCGGAAACCGCACCTGGCTTGGCGCTCAGGCACAGGGGATCTTGATGTCGGTGATCCGCACCTGCGGCCAACGCGACATCCACCCATTCACCTTCCTGATCAATGCCCTCTGCCGCCCCCAACCCCAACTCATCCTCGCCTGAAACGGTAATCAATTACAAAATAAGTTGGTTGTCCAGTAAAAGTTGGGTATAGGCCATTCTGGCGATTGGTAATAGACGCCGCATCCCATCGGAACAATCACGATAGAAAAACCCAACCAGAAGGCTCGTCGCGTCCTATTGCTGCAATAAGTAGCCAAAATCGAAGCGGCGAGAACGAGTAGTACCAGTCTCATTCGCCGGAACTATCGGGTTTCGGCCTTCCGAATTCGCTTGCCTTGATTGACACCCGCCCACCCGCTTGTTGAACATAGTAACGCGCGTCGTTGCCATTCCTTTCCACAATCAGCGTGCCAATTGGAAATTCGATCGCAAAACGCTTGTCATCGATTTCGCCGTTGACCTGATATTGCGTGACCTTCGCTTTGCGAGTTTTCTCTATGTCACCGGCTTTGTTGTAATTCGTAAACACCCATTCCGTTACAACAGGTCCTGCATTTTTATCGATGCCGTATTTGATCGTCACCTTCATCGAGGGTCGTCCGTCAAAAACAGAAAGCAACTGAACGGGCACCCATTCTTTGTTTGGATCAACATCAATCGTGGTGACATATCTGGGCGTGCTGCGTGAAATGTGTATGCGACGGCACGAAATTCCGTCAACGTCTACCGGGTCTTGCTCCACTCGCATGTTTTCAAGCGAATAACCGACGGCGAGAAACGTCACGTTGGGCTGAAGCCACAAATTCACCCCAAGCAAATTAGCGTCTTGAGTAATCCTCCCATCACAAAAGTCCATCCGTTCAACGGAGCCCGTGCGCTGAAAACCTGTCTCTTCAATAAGCCGCATATTTACGCGCCCGTCGAATGCGGCGCGATCTGTTTGTTGGCGAGATTTTTCGGGATGGTCGACATCTGTCACGTGTCCTGAGTGGGTAACGGCGGCTTTGCCTTGCTCAAAAGCAAACTCAAGCGTCGCTTTGTAATTTCGATCCCCTTTCGGCGGCGAGTTCGCAAAGGGGCTGTCTGGCTCCTTTGGCGAGTCGCCCCGGCCTTTTATGAACTCATCTATATCCGCCTTGATCGTTAGCGACTTAATTGCGTTGGTACGATGTTTCCACGCAGCTTCCATTTCGGGTGGCAATGGTGCGAGGGGAAGAGGCGTGCCAGCGGCTTGCGCAGGAGCGTTCGCTGCAATGGCCAACACGGCCAGGGCTCTCAGCAAACATACCGCAAATTGAGGAATCGTGTGTGAGTTCATGTCAATGTCCTATAATTCGTTGAACCGTTAACGGAGAACGCGATTCACAGGTATCGCAGGTAGCGGCGCATAGAAGTCTACCGACTAAGCCAGACAATTAGGGTCGCCAGACTTTGAATTATAATGGTAGTATGGCCGACGACAACCAGATAGACGAGGTTGTTCTAACCCTGCTGGCCGATGGCGTCGATGCTCCTACCGCTCTGGCCGCAGCCTACAGGCCGCCAGCGAACGAGCAACCGGCCGCTGGCTTAAATTGGCTCATCGCCTTCGTGATGCTCGGCAGCTTCATCGCCTTCATCGTGTGGATGTTCACTTAATGTGACGCCAAGTCTGCCGAGTGCGGCCAAACATTGCACTGACGAGCGGCACTGGTAAGTCGGCCTTACCAGTGCCTCAAGTTGCGCACCGGTATTGGCGGCACACAGCTTTAATACGTCGATGAGTGGCGTGTCCTAAAAATCGAATATCGCTGCCGCACTATTCACACTTTGCCCGCCTGTTGCCGTAGCCGGTCTGACACCAACCAGCAGCACCGCCAAGCACCCCACGCCACCGACCACGCGATTCGCAGCTTGCGGTGTTTCATGTCGGAAGCGGCCCGAACTTAATGGATCTTGTTGAGCGCATCGACTGCTTTCTTCCGCTCGATTATCAGATACGCCAATTCATCCGATATCCGAACTCGCTCTCCGTCGCTAAGCGGATTACGCAGCTTTGTGTCGAGCGATGCCACCTGTTCATCGATGCGCTCCAGGATAGCGGCTAACGCGCCTTGGCGTGAGGCTTCCATGCCGGCACTTCGTTCGCTTCTTTGATCGTCCATACGTGCTCAGCCCTCCCGATATTCTAGCTCTTCCAGGTGCGACTCGACCTCAGCCTGGATATCAACGATTGTCTCTCGTAGCTCTTCGGCCATCGCGTAGATGCTGGCGTAGACTGGCTCATCAATGATCTTGTCGGCCCCGGCCAACATCTGGTCGAGCATCGAAGAGAGTTGTAGCAGGAGTGGGCGTGTGTCTTCGGCCATACACGCATCGTAGCAACGGGCGACCGAAGTATCGAGCGGAGACGCCGGTGCTCGTTAGACGCGATTGTGTGAGGCTAATCTGCGGCGGCGGCCGGCGAATCCGCCCGCCAAGCCGATTAAAGCGAACGCTGCACCGGAGGGCTCCGGAACTTCCGGCGAAAATGCGAGCCCATCGATTCCATTGACCAAACCGGTCGGACCGACAAGGGTCGCATGTCCGCTGGCCACGTCAACTTGGTACAGGCCAAACAAACCTGAAACAGTCGTGGCGAACATCACACCGTCGTCAGGCCGTACTGCGAGATCGGCCACGCTATCCACTCCGAGTGGCCCAACCGTCGTTGCCTGGCCTGTCGAGGTGTTTAACGTGACGAGCGAAGCATTGCCAAACCCGACCCCAAACAAAACGCCATTGAGATCAAACCCGAGGCCGTTGACGTCGGTGCGCCCCGTGAGGCCGACCAGCGTCGTCGCCGCTGTTGCCGGATCGACAAGATAAAGATTACGCTGATCAGCCGCATACAACAGGCCTGTCGTTACATCGAAAGCCAAAGAAGTGAAGTTTGGTGGCAGCGTTCCAATCGCAGTCCCCAATCCAGTTGCGGGATTGATTTGGATGAGCTTGCGATCCAAAGGATCAAGCGTCCAGAGCCGAAAAGTCGCCGGCCTCCAATCACTCGTCATGTCGCCAGCGATGGGAACTTGCAACGGGCCGACAGCCGTCGCGGCGCCAGTTGTTTGGTTGACCGTACAGGTCAGTGGATTCCCAAAGGTCAGCGACGGCCCATAGAGCGTGCTTCCATAGGATCCAGAGACGCATAACAACGATGATGCAACTGCGGTGTGCATAAATAAGTTAAATGTCCTCATTAGCGTCACTCCTCACTCAAGGTCGCCTGATTCGCCAATTCTAATCGCACGCCCGGCCGTCAGCTATTCCGCCGACGCCGGCAGCCATACCCCAGAATTCCGAGCAGTAGCAGCGTGGCGGTGGTGGGCTCGGGGACTGAGACCGCAACAATGCGAAACGCGGGCGTCGTCGTGTCAGAATTGAGAGTCCATCCGGAGCGGGAATTGAAGTACGTTCCCGATGGATCGGTAGAACTGCTATACCAATAAATAAATGTATGTTCGAATGTGTCCGCTCCTAAAACATTCCCGTGTGAACTCATCCTTGATCGAAAGCCACTTCAGCGGACTGCCGCTGGTGGTCCGATCGAAGATAAAATCCCAGCACCAAACATCGTTCCTGTGCGTCGCACGTCGTCGGTGGCAGGCGTTCTCGCTGCTGCCCAAGCGCCTGCGTTTTCGCTTCTTTTGCGGCACTTTCAGCCCCTCCCGGCGCCACAGCCGGTAGACCCGTTTGCGATTCACGTGCCAACCCTCCTGGCCTAACTTCGCCGTGATGAATCGGTAACCATAACGCGGATGTTCTCTGGCAAGTTCCAGGATTCGCTTCAAGAGTGCCGCCTCGTCGGTGCGTGGCTTCATCTCGTAACGCTGACAACTCCGCGGTTGATTCAAGACCTTGCACGCCCTTCGCTCGGAAACCGCGAACTTCTCGCGAAGCTCACAGATCGCAGTCCGCTTCCGGGAAGGGCTCACCAGTTTCCCGACGCCACGTACTTGAGCATCTGAATGTCGAGCTCCTTACCAGTACTTGATGCCAGAATGTAAAATAATTCCGGCACTGGAAAAATCGGCGGTCGCGAGATATGGGTCCGTTCGCACGTTTGGGATTGTGGTAGACGCAAGTTGCGTTTCGGGAGCATTCACGCCAGTGAATAATTGCACGTTTAGTGTATGTGCAGAGCCGTAGGCCGCGTCGTTCGCGATGACGACGCCTGCACTTTGGAGTAGGAGGTCGCCCGCGCCGTTGATAATGAATGGGCTGGCGTATTGGTTGAACTGAGCAGTGCCGCTAGTAGCTCCCAAAAGCGTTAGATAGTGACTGGTCGAAGCGGGAGGGTTACCGAAGTTGCTGTAAACGACGTCGGCACGAGCGATGCGTTGCGTCGCAATTAGAGCTACGACCGAAACGCCGGCAATTAGAAAACGTGCGATAGAACGAAGTATCACTAGCTCCCCCATGTGCGAATTGGTTATTTGCCGAACCAGTTACGGACATTCCAATATCGTCCCACCACTCTTTGAGAAATGCAACCTCGCCACTACTACGCTTTGTGCCCAGATTGACCCAACCCCGGCTGTTAGTCGCGGCGAGTGTTCTTTGACAACTTAAAATAGCCCGCCGGAAGTCGCGACCCGACCGGCGCGACGGCTGAAGCTTTGAGCGGATAGCTCGGTGGTGTTATCTGTTGCCGGGGCGACGTTGTCGCAACCCCGCAGAGCGGAATCCACCGGTGCGGATTCGCTTGAAAACCATCGCCCCGGCTGAAACAGATTTAACGTCAAAGTTTTCATGCAAACTATGTGCCGCGTATTCACTCGCACGACAGAACGAGCTGCGACGGATCTTTGAACTACTTTAGCTCTGGCAGTAAAGGAATGCCGCATAGTTTGCGGACCTTCCCGGGTATGAATGTGGACTAACCAAACTGGCTTCCATGTGCGCACGGCAATGACAGCGATTCATGCACAGGCACTGGCTCTGCGGCCGACGCCGTGCTGACGGGATTTATTTTCCGTCAGCATAAACCGCTAGTCCCAGCCCAACGCCAACGAGCGTCGTGGCGATTAGGAGAGTGCGGAGGGAGAAGCGCGAGCGGAGCCAAGGGATTGCCCCACAAAGTGCGATCAATACGAATAATACGCTTTCTAACAAAAAGCAGCGCGCTTCCTGCGCAGGCCCTTGCGCATTCCCAGTTGCGCAATACACCTAGAGCTTCATCTTTTTAGGAGTTGCTCATGGATGTGTCGAATCGGCATTCAATCGCAGAGTTGCAAGAGCGGCAGAAGCAGACCAACAACGCCTATCTCTTTCGCAATCTGCGGATCATCATCTTAGCCAAGCAGGGCTGGACGGCTCCCAGCATTGGGATGGCGATGGACCTCTCGCGTCGTGTGGTGCAGCAGCGGGTCTGCTCAGCAAAAATCTATGAACGCGCTGTTATTTAATAGGATGCGTATAACATCCAGTGTGGCACATCGGTAGAACTACCAAACGACTCTCTCCAATGATGTGGCAGCCACGGCGGCGGTAAGGCGATGAAAGGAACGGCGACCGGACCGCTGTGCATTGTCATCGAAGACGATCGCCAACAAAGGGCCGCGACGATTCTCCGCGATGTCGCATATGTGATTGAAGCCTGCTTCGAGCTGCTCGATGCCAGCGAACCCGTCGCGAAGCACTACAACATGTTTAAACGGCGGGCGGAACAGGGACAATATTTTCATCACCCCTATCTTGGAACGCGAGAATTTCCGTGCGACTTCGATTGGATCGATGGGGAGATTCCCAAATCTGAACTCACCGGCGACCTGGATTTGGGGTTCATGCTTCACGACATCGACTTTGCCCACGATCGAACGCCGCGATTCTTCCGCGCGACGATGCGTGATGGCGTGATCAAGGTGCCGCCCTTTGCGTCGGGGGACGTACGGTCATGATTCTGCAAGCGTTGAACAGTTATTACGAGCGTTTGGAACAGGATCCCACAATCGGCATCGCGCCGTATGGTTACAGCCGGCAGCAGATTGCATTTTGCATAACACTCAACCGGAACGGTTCGCTGCTGGCGATCGACGATATTCGTGAGCGTGACGGCAAAAAGCCCGTGCCCCGCTCGCTTGTTGTGCTCGGGAATTCTAAGCCATCCGGCTCAGGCATCAATCCTGGATTTCTCTGGGACAATCCTGCCTACATGCTTGGCTACAAAGCGGATGATGAAAAGCCTGAGCGGACCCGTGAATCATTTGTTGCATTCCGAAAGCGCCACTTGGATGCAGAGGCCGCGATCGACGATCCGGAGTTTTCGGCGGTCTGTCGTTTTCTCGAAAAATGGAATCCGGCCGAAGCAGTCCAATATCCATCGCTGATCGAAATCTCGACAGGTTTCGGAGTCTTTAGAATCCGAGCGGCCGATCATTACGTTCACGATCAGATAGTGGTCCGGGAATGGTGGGAGAAGCATCTTATTGTTGCTGAAGCAGATGCCGATTCAACCATCGGCCAGTGTTTGGCTACAGGTCAGGTTGGCCCGTTGGCCCGGCTGCATGAGCCAAAGATCAAAGGCGTATGGGGTGCGCAATCATCGGGTGCGGCGATTGTCTCATTCAATCTGGACGCCTTCGAATCCTACGGCAAAGAGCAAAGTCTAAACTCGCCCGTCAGTGAGCAGGCGGCCTTCCAATACTGTACGGCGCTCAATCACTTGCTCCGTACCAATAGTCCACAGCGTGTACAGATTGGCGATGCATCGACCGTCTTTTGGACAGAACGGCCGACCGAGGCCGAAAATCTGCTCCCGTGGGTCTTTGAACCAAATAAAGATACGGAGAACGATGCACTCAAAAATCGAATTCAGTCGGCATTACGTTCCATTGCGAGCGGCACCTATGCAGGTGAGTTCGGAAATCCTGACACGCCGTTTTATGTGTTGGGGTTGTCCCCGAACGCGGCACGCATTTCGGTCCGTTTTTGGTGGGTGAGTACGTTGCGAGGTGTGTTTAACAATTTGCATGAGCATTTTGCTGACTTGCGAATCGACCACAACGACCGCGATCCGGAGTTTCCTGCGATCTGGCAATTAATTCGAGAGACGGTACGCGAATCAAAGGACATTCCACCACTACTCGGTGGTGCCGTCTTGCGGTCCGTACTCACTGGCGTGCCCTACCCGAGTATGCTTTTCTCAGCCATGCTGCGTCGCATTCGCGCCGACCGAGAGGTTCGCTATCTGCGCACGGCGGCGATCAAAGCTTATCTGAATCGCAACATCCGCTTTGGTAACAATCCCTTGCAGCAGGAGATCAGTATGTCACTCGACCCCGATCGTCCGGAACCGTCCTACCACATGGGGCGATTCTTTGCCGAACTGGAAAAGACGCAGGAAGATGCCCTTCCGGGCATCAATGCGACGATCAAAGATCGGTATTTCGGTGCCGCGTCCGCGACACCGAGCAGCGTCTTTCCCCGACTTATTCGTCTCAGTCAGCATCACCTGGGCAAACTCGACGTCGGTAAACGTACTTACCACGAAAAACGCATTCAAGACATCCTCGGCAAGGTGGACGATTTTCCAGCCCACCTGAACCTGCAACATCAGGGACTCTTTGCGATCGGTTATTACCATCAGCGTCAGGACATCTTTACCAAAAAATCTTCCAACAGCAATGACAAGGAGTAACTGTACAATGGACCGTCGATACGATTTTGTTTACCTGTTCGACGTTAAGGATGGTAATCCCAATGGGGACCCGGATGCCGGCAATTTGCCCCGGATCGATCCGGAAACTGGCCAAGGATTGGTTACGGACGTTTGCCTTAAGCGCAAGATTCGCAATTACGTCGGTCTAGTGAAGGAGGAAAAGCCGCCTTTCGAAATCTACATAAAAGAAAAGGCCGTTTTAAACCTTCAGCACGAACGTGCATATAAAGAATTCAACATTAAGCCGGAGAAACGCAAACTTCCTAAGAAGGAAGAAGATGCTCGTAAGGTAACTGCATGGATGTGCGGCAACTTTTTTGATATTCGTGCTTTCGGCGCGGTAATGTCGACCGACGTAAACTGCGGACAAGTTCGCGGGCCGATCCAATTCGCTTTTGCGCGAAGCATTGAACCAGTCATCTCGCAAGAACACGCCGTAACCCGATGCGCTGTTACGACCGAGAAAGAAGCGGCTGACCAATCTGGCGACAACCGCACGATGGGCCGTAAGTTCACAGTTCCTTATGGGCTCTACCGAGTCCACGGTTACATTAATCCTCACCTCGCCGCACAAACTGGCTTTAACAAGAACGGCGAAGACCTCGAACTGTTCTGGACCGCACTCACCCAGATGTTCGAAACCGACCGCTCCGCCTCTCGTGGCGAGATGGCTCCTCAAATGTTGGTCGTCTTCGAGCACGAAAGTCCGCTCGGCAACGCGCCCGCGAACAAACTGTTCGAGCGCGTGAAAGTTGAGCGAAAAAACGATGCTGCCGCCACGTCGTCGAACGGTAGCGCGAGCGGCGATTGGTCTCCCGCCCGTTCGTTCACCGATTACACAGTTACGGTCGATGAATCCGAGTTACCAAGCGGCATTAAGATCCACCAGAAGATCTAGTCAGTGTTCAATGTACCCCGAAGACCAACTTCTCCCGATCAGTGCGCTGCAGCACTTATTGTTCTGCGAACGGCAGTGTGCGCTGATTCACGTCGAGCGGCTGTGGGCGGAGAATCGGTTCACAGTCGAGGGGCAACATTTGCACCGCAAGGCGCATCATGGCCGTGATGAGTGGCGCGGAAATGTGCGTATCGTCCGTGGGCTGTGGATCCGGTCGTTTCGGCTGGGGTTGGTCGGCCAAGCCGACATCGTGGAGTTGGTGCCGCCAAAGGAGGCGAGAGGGACAGTCTTTTTTTGCTCGCGCAATATGGTGCCGTTCGCAAGACCAAGCAATACCTGCACCGATCCGCCTGGGTCCGCGGACTCCGCAAAATTGGGACAGTCCCCGTACGACCACGTGACGCCGATCGAATATAAGCGCGGACGGCCGAAGAAAAATGACAGCGACCGGGTGCAGCTCTGCGCCCAGGCGCTGTGCCTGGAAGAGATGTTGGGAGATAAGGTCGACGCCGGCGACCTCTTCTATGGCAAGCGGCAGCGGCGTACGCACGTCGAGTTCGACCAACGGCTCCGCTCGGCGACGCAAGCCGCTGCACTACGGCTCCACCGAATGATCGCGTCGCGCGAAACGCCGCCGGCCGTGCGAGAAAAGAAGTGCGACACGTGCTCCCTATTTAATTTCTGCTTGCCCGAGGTGACGCAAACATCGCGCAGTGCCACGCGATTCGTTGGGCGGCAGTTCGCCGGGCACTTGCGCGACGGTCTTCCGACGACCGATCTCTTTGACGCGATTGCGGCACCGACGTCTGAAGCAATACTGTGAAGCAGCATCTCAATACGCTCTTTGTTACAACCGACGGTGCCTATCTTTGCAAGGATGGCCAGGCGGTCGCGGTCCGCGTGGAAAAGGAAACGCGGCTGCGGATCCCACTGCATAATCTGGACGGCATCGTGTGTTTCGGCCGCGTTGGTTGCAGCCCTCAATTGATGGAGGCTTGTGCCCATGCGAACGTCACGATCTCGCTCTTGAGCCCATACGGCGGCTTTCGGGCGGCAGTGGTCGGCTTCACGCCGGGCAATGTTTTGCTGCGGCGCACTCAGTATCGCAAGTCGGACGACGAGGCAGCTTGCTGTGCCATAGCCACTAACATGGTGGCGGCGAAAATCGCCAACTGCCGCGCTGTCTTACTGAGGGCCTCACGTGAGTCGAGCCAAGACGAGCACAAACAGGCCCTCGATGCGGTCACCAACCGGATGGCCCAGATGATTGACGAAGCACGGAAAGCGGTCAGCTTGGATAGGCTTCGCGGCATCGAGGGCGATGCCGCCAACCATTATTTCTCGGTTTTCAGTCGACTCGTCAATTTACCGGGCGACGAATTCCGATTTGTCGGGCGAAGCCGACGCCCGCCGATGGACCGCGTCAACGCGCTGTTGTCGTTCCTGTACAGCATGTTAGCCCACGATACGCGGTCGGCGTGCGAAGCGACCGGCCTCGACGCGGCGGTGGGTTTTCTGCACCGCGATCGGCCCGGCCGGCCCGGCCTGGCCCTCGATCTCATGGAGGAGTTTCGCCCATTTATTGTGGACCGGCTGGTGCTGTCTCTCATCAATCGCCGGCAGGTGACGCCCGACGGATTCGAAGTATCCGCCAGCGGTGCCGTGACAATGGACGACAAAACGCGCCGCCTCGTGCTGACCGCCTTTCAGAAGCGCAAGCAGGATGCGATTACGCATCCCTTCCTGAACGAGAAGTCGACTGTCGGTTTGTTGGTTCATTTGCAGGCGCGACTGTTGGCCCGGCACATTCGGGGCGATTTGGATGCGTATCCTCCGTTTCTCTGGCGTTAAGGCTCGGACGGCGCGATGTATGTTCTTGTGACTTATGATGTGAGCACGGTAACCCCAGCCGGTCGCAAACGACTGCGACACGTCGCTAAGGCGTGCCTTGACTTCGGACAACGGGTGCAGAATTCCGTGTTCGAGCTGAAGGTCGATCCTGGGCAGTGGGCAGAATGTAAGAATCGCTTGGAGAGTCTGATTGACCCCGAGATAGACAGCCTGCGGTACTACTATTTGGGCCGCAATTGGCAGCGGCGCGTCGAGCACAAGGGGGCGAAGCCGAGTATCGATCCCGATGGACCCCTCATTGCATAACCGACGGGGCCGCGAACCCTGAGCGGTGCTCATTTTCCTAGGGGGTTCGCGATTGATGAATCTGCCGCAATTTCGTGCGAAGGTCGGGAAATCATCGCCAAATTTGGCAATGTTTCTCAATAGCCGTCAAAACGTTCGCGAAAGCGTTGAATTAACCCATGTCCATGTCTTAACTTAGAAGCTGTGCCATCGCTCCCCTCACGGGGAGCGCGGATTGAAACCTGAATGGAATGCGAATCGGTTATGTCGGGCACAATCGCTCCCCTCACGGGGAGCGCGGATTGAAACATCTTCGAGCCACGCAAGAATGGCAAGACGACCAAGATCGCTCCCCTCACGGGGAGCGCGGATTGAAACTTTGTCCGAGAAGTGTTGGCGACTTTGATTATAAATCGCTCCCCTCACGGGGAGCGCGGATTGAAACGGTAACTGTTTTGTGCGTCTCGGAAGCAATGCGGACATCGCTCCCCTCACGGGGAGCGCGGATTGAAACATATTCAGGGGCTAACGGGTGATGGATTGTGGGGATCGCTCCCCTCACGGGGAGCGCGGATTGAAACTCCCTGCGATCGGACTTGCGGTTACTGGGACACTGATCGCTCCCCTCACGGGGAGCGCGGATTGAAACAATCGACAATTACCAGCGACTCATTGAATCCCAAATCGCTCCCCTCACGGGGAGCGCGGATTGAAACAAGAACAACGTCCGAATGGCCGGCAACGGCCTGTGTCATCGCTCCCCTCACGGGGAGCGCGGATTGAAACCGAAATAGCGGGAAATAGTTGCAAGTGGCTGGTTATCGCTCCCCTCACGGGGAGCGCGGATTGAAACGGCCACGCTCAGTCGTCAGGTTACTCCGGCCACGCATCGCTCCCCTCACGGGGAGCGCGGATTGAAACGTCCCGTCCGTGAACTCATCGACTCCGTTAGCTAATCGCTCCCCTCACGGGGAGCGCGGATTGAAACTTGACGCTTGCGGACAAACAATGAGCGATGCACCATCGCTCCCCTCACGGGGAGGCGCGGATTGAAACTTTAGGCCATATTTTCAGTGGCTGCTCGACCGAAATCGCTCCCCTCACGGGGAGCGCGGATTGAAACATTAGTGTTATTTACCCCTCCTGTTGTATCGTTATCGCTCCCCTCACGGGGAGCGCGGATTGAAACACGTTCTCGCGGAACATACTACCAGACTAGCGTGATCGCTCCCCTCACGGGGAGCGCGGATTGAAACATTTCCCCGTTGACAACACGGTCGAGGGGCCGGTATCGCTCCCCTCACGGGGAGCGCGGATTGAAACTCTTTCACACAGTATGTGTGGTTGCTGCATCGACAAATCGCTCCCCTCACGGGGAGCGCGGATTGAAACTCTCAATCTCCGCGCACCATCGAGCAAAAGATCATCGCTCCCCTCACGGGGACGCGGATTGAAACCACCGCCGCCTGCGTCATGATGCTGGGCTGCACCAAATCGCTCCCCTCACGGGGAGCGCGGATTGAAACATCAATGCCGGTGAACTTGGAGCCGTCCAGAACATCGCTCCCCTCACGGGGAGCGCGGATTGAAACTATAGCGAACTGGTGGACCTGTCGGTGAAAGCACAAGATCGCTCCCCTCATGACCTGCGCCGGACCTTTGGCAGCCGATGGGCGCGAAAGCTTCAGCCGGCTATTCTGCAAAGGTTGATGCGTCACAGCTCGATCAAGACGACGATGTCGTACTACGTCGATTTCGCCGTGGAAGACATTGGCGACATGCTCAGAAAAGACGCCTCAGGTGACCTTTCAGGTGACTTTGGGCCAAAACGACGCAAACGAAGAGCGGTTGAAAAGGATGCAAACGCTGATACGATAAGAAGTTAGATAGTATTTTTCGGAGGGTAAGCGAATGGCTAGCGGCCACACTGGAAATGTGGTGCCGGGCAACCGGTTGCG
This sequence comes from uncultured Planctomycetota bacterium, assembly GCA_963733705.1. Lineage (GTDB taxonomy): Bacteria > Planctomycetota > Planctomycetia > Pirellulales > Lacipirellulaceae > JABDGM01. Next base: position 19,715 of record CAVTEJ010000011.1, read on the forward strand.
AGTTCGAGTCTCGTGCCCTCCGCTTCAAAAGAAACGCGGCTTGCAAGTTGTTTCTGCGACTGAATGTCGGCCTTCGGTCTGAGCAATTGTTTGGTCAGCGAATCGGTTGATTGCACACTCTGCCGGAACGGCAAAGACACCCTGGCCGGAAGTGTCCACCAGAGCGAAACAACGGTTCATGTTTCACGCGCAATGCAGGCCGTAAGTCATTGATTGAATTGAATTTGCGGTTAAATCTTCGCTGTTTGCCATTGAATTGCAGTCAGCAACCGGCTCGCACCGCTTCAACCGTCAGGTTTTGCCCCGTTTTCACTGCCCGCTTATCGAGGCCGCTAGTCTCCAAAAGCATTGATTTCTTCCGATGCGTAACTGAGAATAGCTGGTGACGGTGAATGCCGGCGTGGGTGGCCGGTCCTACAGCGAATCCCGCCTTAAACAATTCTTTCAAGACGTCCCACTTCGAACCGTTCGCGAAGCTGGACGTATTCCGGTTGGAACGTACCTCACGTGAATATGCGCCGTTTTCGTTTGACGGTTGCGACCGTTGATCGTGGCGACAGTGGTATCTCGCGCAAGTTGCTTGGCGGCGATGATCGCGTTATGTGCCTCGCTGTCGTGTGCGAATTTGTTGTTCGCGGCGGGGTCGGCCACGAAAAGTGATACGTCGCCGCATGCAACTGCGAGTTCTCCAGAATTCAACCAAGGCAGTTGGCCCTTTCAGCCGCTCGCTCGGCCCGCGGTGCCAAAGCTAAATGAGTTGAGCACTTGGAGTCATAACCCGATCGATGATTTCATCGGTCAAAAGCTCGAGGCAGCCAAGCTGAAGTCAAATCCGCCAGCGAATAAGCTCACGCTATTGCGACGCGTGACGTTCGATGTCACGGGGCTTCCGCCCACGCGCGAGGAACAGGCTGCCTTCCTGGCGGATCAATCGCCGAATGCTTATGCGAAAGTCGTTGATCGGCTACTTGCTTCGCCGCAATACGGCGAGCACTGGGCTCAGCATTGGCTCGACTTAGTGCGGTACAGCGAGAGCGAAGGATATAAAAAGGACAACATTCGTCGGGATGCATTTCGATATCGCGACTATGTAATTCGGACGTTCAACGAAGACCGGCCGTACGATCAATTCGTCCGCGATCAAATCGCCGGTGATGAATTAGACCCATCGGATAAGGATGCGCTAATCGCGACCGGCTTCTTGCGGCTTTACCCGGAAGATATCAATGCGTCGAATCTGGTCGAACAGCGACAACAGATACTAGATGACATTACGGAGAACACGAGCCTGGTGTTCCTTGGATTGACGGTCGGCTGCGCGAAGTGCCACGACCACAAGTTCGATCCGATCACGCAAGTCGATTACTACCGACTGCAGGCCTGCTTCGCGGCCATTTTGCCGAATGATGATGCGTCGTTGGCGACTCCGACGGAGTCGGCCGCGTATCAAAGAAAAATTGCGAATTGGGAACAGCTCACCAAGAGCCTGCGGGACAAGCTGGATAATGAGCTGGCCGACGAGCGGCAAAAGGCGCGTGAGAATGCAATCTCGGCGTATGATCCCGAAACGCTGAAGGCCATCAACACGCCGGCGGAGAAACGGTCGTGTTTGCAGGAGCAACTTGTTGCCGAAGCGGAAGAGTGGATCGAATATCGCGTCTCCAAGGCGTATCGTTTGTGTGAGCCGGAAGAACGAAAGCTGGTCGAGCAGCAGACACATGAACTCGAAAAGTTTGAATCGATGAAACCGGCGCCGTTGCCAACGGCGATGACGGCGACAGATGGTGATGACGAGGCGCCGCAAACGTGTGTGCTGCGTGCGGGTAACTATCAAAAGCCTGAGCAGGTTGTACAGCCAGGATTCCCAGGATTCCTAGGCGTGAGCGAACCTGAAATCAAACGGCCGGCGAAGCTGCCAAATGCTACAGGGCGGCGGTCGGCGCTGGCGAATTGGTTGACAAGGCCTGACCACCCGATGACAGCTCGCGTGCTCGTCAATCGGTTATGGCAATACCATTTCGGGCAGGGCATTGTGGCGACGACGAGTGATTTCGGCGCGATGGGGGGCGACCCGTCTCATCAAGAATTATTAGATTGGCTTGCGTCGGAATTGGTAAGCAATGGTTGGCACATCAAGCCGATTCAGCGAATGATTCTGTTGTCGGCGACGTATTGTCAATCAAGCGATGTGGACCCTCAAACACAATCGCACACTGCGGCCATTGCCGCCGACGGCACTGATACACTGCTATGGCACGCACGGCGTCAACGACTTGAAGGGGATGAATTGCGGGATGCCATGCTGGCCATCTCGGGACAACTCAATCCGGCGATGTACGGTCCAAGCGCACGCCCTGCTCTGCCGCAAGAACTTGCGGACACGTATTACGGCTGGGAAGCGGATGCAAACGTGGCGAACCGCAATCGTCGTTCGATCTACGTGCTCGCTCAGCGAAATATGCGATTGCCGATTTTAGAGGCATTCGATCAGCCCGACCGTTTGAATAGTTGTCCGCGACGCACTTGCACGACTACAGCGCCTCAGGCACTCGAAATGCTCAACAGTGAGTTGACCGAGCAGATGGCACAAGAATGGAGTGGCAAACTCTTGAAAGATTGCGGTAGCGATGAACCGAAGTTGGTTCGCGAAGCGTACAGTGAAGCGTACGCACGCGCTGCGACGCCGCGAGAGGTGGGAGCGGCCGAGGAGTTTATTGACAAGCAAGCAGCGGAGATCGAGTCGGAGAAAGGCAGTTTGGAGAAGTATTTGCCGATCCCCTTTACTAAACCGATCGAGCGTGCGAAGGCGGCGGCGATCGTTGATTTCTGCCACGCGATATTTTGCTCGAACGAATTCTTGTACGTCGACTGAGCGGCAGAACCGCAATAATTATGACGCGTGCTGATCAAAACGATGAGGTTGTCGGTGCCGTACCGCATAGGGAATGTGCGCACTCGCGGCGCGATTTTTTAACTCGAGCGGGCGGCGGATTCGGTTCGTTGGCGCTGTGGTCGATGCTGGGTCGCGACTTGCAAGCCCGGCCGCAGGTACCGGGAAGCGATCGATTATCAAACCCTCTTTGTGCGAAGCCGCCCCAATTTGCGGCGAAAGCGAAATCAGTGATTTGGTGTTTCCTGGATGGCGGTCCGAGTCACCTCGATCTGTTTGACCCGAAGCCGACGCTCAACAAACTAGCGGGCAAGCCGCTCCCGGGCAGTTTCGCACGGCCAATGACGGCGATGGGCAAAACGGCGTTTACGCCGTTGATGGCCAGCCCGCGCAGGTTCGCACAGTATGGCCAGTCGGGTACTTGGGTCAGCGACCTGTATCCGGAAATTGCGTCGTGTGTCGACGATATGGCGGTGATCCGCTCGTGTTGGGCGGACGGACTCACGCACGTCGGCAGTGTGTGCGAGATGAACACGGGTAGCATTCTTATGGGCCGACCGTGCGTTGGCTCGTGGTTGCTGTACGGGTTAGGGTCGGTGAGTGAAAACTTGCCGGGCTATGTCGTGCTGACCGACTACCCGGAGGAAACGCCTGGGGGCAACCGGCAGTGGAGTACGGGCTTTATGCCTTCTACCTACCAGGGCACAAAGTTTCGCGCGGGGAATACGCCGATTTTGAACGTTTCGCCGTCAGTTGGCTATGCAACACAACGTGAACGGGCGAAGATTGATTTTATTCAGCAGCTGAATCAGCAGCATTTGGCGGCACGATCGAATGACGCTGAATTGGAAGCGCGGATTGCTTCGTACGAACTTGCATACCGCATGCAGACGGCCGCGCCGGAAGCGACAGATATCTCAGGCGAGACGCGACAAACGCTGGCCCTATACGGGGTCGATCAAACTCGAACCGCGGCCAACGGACGCAACTGCTTGCTCGCGCGGCGACTGGTCGAGCGCGGCGTGCGATTTGTTCAGCTTTACATGGGGTCGGGAAGCAAGTGGGATGCGCACTCCGACGTGGACGGCAATCATAGTCAGTATTGTGGGGAAACCGATCGTCCTATTGCCGGGCTGCTCAAGGATCTCAAGCAACGCGGCTTGCTCGAAAGCACGCTTGTTATTTGGGGCGGAGAATTCGGCCGCACGCCGATGAGCGAAAGCGGTACGGGGCGCGATCACAATCCATACGGTTTTACGATGTGGATGGCCGGCGGCGGCGTCAAGCCAGGTGTGGTTTATGGGGCGACCGACGAAATCGGTTTGTACGCTGTCGAGAATAAGTCCCATACGCACGATATTCACGCCACGATTCTGGCGTTGTTAGGGATTGATCACGAATCGCTGACATTCCAACACAATGGCCGTGATGAGCGATTAACGATCACGAGTGGCAACGTGATCAACGACATCATTGCCTGACGGCCAATTCTCGCGTTTCTCGTTGCAGTGCCCATCGGACGCCCTAATTCTCTGTCCCGCTGCAAAGGGCTAGGCGAGATTTTTGCGAAACTTCCCGCGGTGCATGTGGTTTCATTGCGTAACTCGCGACACAATAGGTCCTGGTTGGGATATGCAATTCATTCTTCCAGGAGGAGTACTTATGCAACGTTTCATTATTCTGGTTGCAGTTCTCGTTGCGTTCTCGTCCGTTCCACTTGTAGTTGCCGCACCGGCAACGAAAGAGCATCCAAATATCATCATGTTGTTCTCCGACGACGTGGGTCTGGGCGACATTCATTGCACTGGCGGACCATTCAGCACGCCGAATATCGACAACTTAGCCGCTGGCGGCACGAAGTTTACGTACTGTTACGCAACCCCGCTGTGTGGCCCATCGCGCTGCGAATTGCTCACGGGTCGCTACCCGTTTCGCACTGGGCTGAATAGCAATCACAGCCGGAACGCAGTCAATCCAAAGAGCGAAGTGATGATTCCGACTGTGCTCAAAAAGGCGGGGTACGTAACGGGCAGCGTCGGCAAGTGGGGGCAGATCTGCCTCGGACCTGGCGAGTGGGGCTTCGACGAGTATTTGGTGTTTCCTGGCAGCGGCCGGTACTGGCGCGATCAAACCAAAACATATCGCGTGAACGGCAAGCAAATCGATTTGCGGGAAGGCGAGTATTTGCCGGAAATCATGAATAAGTTCGCGATGGATTTTATTGACCGTCACAAAGGCGAACAGTTTTTCCTTTACTACCCAATGTCGCACATTCATGTGCCGATCGTTCGAACACCGGACAGCAAGGGCGGTGAGGATCCAGATCAGCTCTATGCCGACAACGTGAAGTATATGGACAAACTCGTCGGTAAATTGACGGACGAGCTCGACCGCCAACATTTGCGTGAGAATACGGTGGTGATCTTCGCGGGAGACAATGGAACCGCTGCGCCTGGCGAAAAACTTGCCAAAGTGGGTGGCAAGGCGATCAGTGGCCGAAAGGGGACGATGCTTGAAGGGGGAAGCCGGGTGCCGTTGATCGTGAACTGGCCGGGTACTACGCCCGCCGGCGAAGTGAACAATGATCTGACGGACTTCAGCGACTTTTTCACCACGTTTGCGGATTTGGCGGGTGCCGGCAAGCCTGAAGGTGTAAAGATTGATGGCCAGAGCTTTGCCCCACAGATTCGAGGTGAAAAGGGCACTCCGCGTGAATGGGTGTATGTGGAGCTCAATGGAAAGTCGTACGCACGCGATGCCCGGTATAAATTGGCCCGCCGAGGCGCGATGTTCGATTTGAAGAATTCGCCGTTCGAAGAGATTGCGGTCGATCCCGCGACCGAAGGTGCAGACGCCAAACAATCACGCAAAACATTGCAGGCGGTTCTCAATGAGCACCGTGCCGCAGCTTCCAACCCGGATGAGGATGCTGCCGCAAAGAAAAAGGCCCGACGTCAGAAGGCGTCCGGCGCGGCTTAAAGCCAAATTAAGCACTGTGTGGCTCGCGCAGAACTAGCGGATTGCCGACAAAGTTGATTACAATACCAGCAGGCGTTCATGCTCCACGGGCTGCTCGGTTGCAGCCTCCCCACCTCGGAGCCCACTAATGCTGGACTTTCTCGGCGACGGCGTCGCGACGACGTGCAACGGTGCGACGCGGCGCGACTTTCTGAAAATCGGCGCGCTGGGCGCAATCGGGTTTTCGTTGACCGACTATCTGGCGGCCAAGGCGGCCGGAAATGTCGTCACTGCGAACGATGACCGCTCTGTCATTATGATTTTCAACCTGGGCGCGCCGAGCCAACTCGATACGTTCGATATGAAGCCGGACGCGCCGGCGGAGATTCGGGGACCGTTCAAGCCGATTTCAACTGCGTCGCCCGATATTCAGCTGTCCGAGATCTTTCCGCTGCACGCCAAGATTGCGGATAAGTTCTCACTGGTGAGATCATGTCACCATAACGGCGCAGCCGTTCATGACGCCGGTTGGCAAATGATGCAGACGGGACGGATGTTTGCGGGCGGTGTGAACACGCCCCACGCGGGTTCCGTCGTGAGCTACTTACGCGGGCGGAAAACCGACTTGCCCGCGTTTGTTGTATTGCCGCAAACCATGGGGCGCGGCGGGGGCAATTTGCCGAACGGTCAAGCGGGCGGTTTTCTGGGGAAAGCACATGATCCGTTTTCGCTGATGGCCGATCCATCGCAACCGAACTTCAAGGTCCCCGACTTACTGCCGCCCGCTGAAATCGATGCCGCGCGGCTTAACCGCCGCCGCAAACTACGGGAAATCGTGGATTCGACAGTCAAGGACTTCGAAGCCAGCGAAAACGCGAAGCTCATGGATGAGAACTTCCAAGCGGCGTTTCGTTTGATGACGAGCAAGCAAGCCCGAGCGGCATTTGACCTCTCGAAGGAGCCGACTAGCGTACGCGAACGCTACGGCATGAATCGCTTCGGGCAGTGCTGTTTGCTGGCACGTCGACTGATCGAAGGGGGCGTGCGATTCATAACGATCAACACGTTCCTGACCGTGTTTGATGAAATCACTTGGGATATTCACGGCACGAAGCCATTCACGTCGATTGAGGGAATGAAAAACATTGTTGCGCCGATGTATGACCGAGCATACAGCGCGCTGATCGAAGACCTCGACCAACGCGGCATGCTGGACTCGACGCTGGTTTGTAATCTGGCCGAGTTTGGGCGGACACCTCGCGTGAATCCGGCGGGCGGAAGAGATCATTGGCCGCAATGCTTCACGTGCTATTTTGCCGGAGGCGGCGTGCAAGGCGGCCGCGTGATTGGCAGCAGCGATCCTATTGGCGCGGTGCCGGCAGATCGACCGGTTGAGCCTGCCGACATCGTGGCGACGATCTTTCACAGCCTAGGCTTAAATTTGGAAAGGACATTGCCGGGGCCATCCGGGCGGCCATTTCCGCTAGTAGACTCCGGACATCGCGAAATTCATGAATTGTTTTAGCAAGATTGCATGACTAGCCGGGCCAAAGTTCAGTGGCACATTTTTAAATCGGGCAGTTGTATTCTGCGCCGATTGATCTCGCTTTTTTTCGCGGTCGCAGTCGCGCCTGCAGCAATCGCGGGGCCACCCGATGTGCCGCTCGCGGTGCTCCCGGGCAGTTCCACTATTTACGGCGCGCACGGCGTACAGCAACTCGTCGTTGAGCAGCTGAACGACTCTAAGTTCTCCGGTGATCAGACCGATCACGCATCATTTACGTCGAGCAACGACAACGTTGCCACCGTCGATGCTGCCGGCGTTGTGCACCCGGTTAAAAATGGTGCCGTGACAATTATGGCCAAAATCGGCGAGCAGAGTTGCAAAGTAGGGATCACAATCGTCGGTATGGATCGCGACACTGGCCGAAGCTTTCGGAACGATGTCCAACCCGTACTCGCAAAAATGGGTTGCAGCATGGGCGCCTGCCATGGTGCGCTTGCTGGCAAAGGGGGATTTAAGCTCTCCTTGCGCGGTTATGATGCCTCGGCGGACTTCGACGCGATCACGCGCGCGGCAGACGGGCGCCGTATCGAACCGAGCGATCCCGGCCGAAGTTTAATTCTGCTCAAGCCGACGATGACGGTTCCTCACAAGGGTGGCCTGCGATTTGATACGGAGTCGCCCGCGTTTGAAATCCTTTCGCATTGGATTGCGGAGGGCGCGAAGCCGCCGATGGATGATGATCCACGAATTGAAGGCATCGAAGTATATCCGAGCGATGTCACGCTGCATCCAAAGGACGTGCAGCGGATTGTGGTGCGCGCCAAATACTCGGACGGCCATACGAACGATGTAACGCCGTGGGCAAAGTTTACAGCCACGAACGAGGCGGTGGCTGGCGTTAATGACGGGGGACGAATCACTTGTAATGGGCATGGTGGCGGCGCAATCTCTGTTTGGTATTCGAGCAAGATCGCGATTGTGCGCGTACGGTCTCCATACGACACGCCTATTCCGGAATCGGTGTTTAAAGAGGCCAAGCACCGCAATTTCGTCGATGAATTGATCCTGAAGCAACTTGCTTCGCTCCGTTTGCAGCCTTCGCCGATCGCCGATGACGCTACATTCATGCGCCGCGCGTATTTGGATACCATTGGCAAACTACCGACGGCCAACGAGGTCCGCTCGTTTCTTGCTGATGGCGCGCCGGATAAACGAGATCGATTGATCGAATCGCTGCTGGCTCGCGACGAGTTCGTTGACTATTGGTCTTTCCAGTGGTCGGACTTGCTGCTCGTTAATGGCACACGGTTAAGGCCCAAAGCTGTTGAGGCGTTCTACAAATGGATCCGTGAACAAGTAAAGGCAAATACACCGTGGAATCGGTTTGCCGAGCAAATCGTCGTTGCCAAAGGCAGCAGCATCGAAAATGGCGCGACAAACTTCTATGCCTTGCACCAAGACCCGGAGGATATGTCGGAAAATATCAGCCAGGCATTCATGGGTTTATCGATAGGCTGTGCGAAGTGTCATAACCATCCACTTGAAAAATGGACGAATGACCAATACTACGCAATGGCGAATATGTTCGCGCGGGTCCACGCTAAAGGATGGGGTGGCGAAGGGCGAAATGGTGATGGCGTACGCAACTTGTTTGTTTCGAGCCGCGGCGATCTTGTACAGCCGACCAAGGGTGTTATCCAGCCGCCGGCGCCGCTCGATGGTTCGCCGTTGCCCGTTGATAGCGATGAGGACCGTCGTCTTGCGTTAGCCTGTTGGCTCACGTCGCCTGAAAATCCGTACTTTGCTCGATCGATCACAAATCGTGTTTGGGCCAATTTTTTCGGCGTTGGAATTGTCGAACCTGTTGACGATATGCGATTATCGAACGCGGCCAGCAATGAGGAATTATTAAGTGCGGCGAGCAAATACCTGGTGGATCACGACTACGACTTGAAAGCGCTGATGCGCGTAATTTTGCAATCGAACACTTACCAGATGAGTAGCCAGCCAGTCGCGGAAAGCCGAGATGATAGCCGTTACTATTCGCATTACTACCCGCGCCGACTTTCGGCCGAGGTAGCGCTGGACGCGGTATCACAGGTAACTGCAGAGCCGACGGAATTTACCCAAATTGAGTTTCCTGGGTCTGACTTCGTGAAGACCGATTTTTATCCGAAGGGAACTCGGGCGTTGCAATTGTACGACTCGGCCGTCGTCTCGCCTTTCCTGCGGAAGTTTGGCCGCAACCAGCGGGCGATCACTTGCCAATGCGAACGATCGAATGAGCCCAGTCTGGTGCAAGCTCTGCACATTTCGAACGGCGACACGATTCGCGCAAAACTCACAGCGAAAGATGGAAAGGTCGAGTCGCTGGCAAAGGACGGTCAATCGTTGTATCGCGTGATTGAAGACTTGTATTTATCGGCACTCTCTCGATATCCGACCGACGCAGAAGTTTCCAAACTGCTCGCGGTCACCGGCGATGTTCAAGCGAGCAATCGTCGGATCGCGATTGAAGATTTGTATTGGGCGGTTCTAAGCAGCCGCGAATTCTTGTTCAATCACTAGAAGAACAAGCGGCCATGCGATTAAGTGTTATTGGTTATTTTGCAATGATGTGGGCGATTTTTCCCACCTCCGCTTTAGCGGCTGATGCTCCGACACCAGATTATGCGCGGGATGTTGCGCCGATTTTCAACAAGTATTGCACAGGATGCCACAACGAAACCGATCATGAAGGAGAACTGTCGCTTGAGTCCTTCGCCGACCTTCAGAAAGGTGGAAAGAAAGGCGCAGTTGTAGTTGCAGGGCAATCGGATGCAAGCCTCGCGATTCGCGCGCTGGCCGGTGAAATTGAGCCGGCGATGCCGCCGCCAGATAATCCGCGGCCAACGGAAAGTGATATCGCGACGCTTCGAATATGGATCGACGCGGGAGCCGTTGGGCCCACGGGATCGGCCCCTTCGTTACCTGAGATCACGACCGTCTCGATTCCGACGGCGGCGGGTGTGCACCCTTATCTTACGAGCCTCGCCCTTTCGCCCGATGGGAAACGCCTTGCGCTCGGATCGTATCGCCGTGTTGACCTTGTTGATCCGAACACGAAAGCAAGGGTTGCATCCACCAGCGAATTACCTGGAAAAGTGACGAGCGTGGCGTTTTCGCGCGACGGGAAGATTTTTGTAGCGGGTTCGGGAGTGGCTGGCCTTTACGGAACTGCCACCATTTGTCGCACTGTGGACGGCTCGACGATTGTACAAATTAAAGGTCATCGCGATGTGATCTACGATGCAAAGTTCAGTCCCGACGGACGGCTAGTCGCGACGTGCAGCTACGATCGCATGATTCATTTATGGAATGCCACGGACGGCACACTAGTCCGAACATTGAGCGGACATAATGGTGCCGTTTATTCACTTGCCTTTTCGCCAGACGGAAACGTTCTGGCAAGCGCGAGTGCCGATTACACGGTCAAACTTTGGAATGTAAAAACAGGTGACCGATTGGATACATTGGGCCAAGCAGAGGGAGAGCAGTGCGCTGTTGCATTCAATCCAGATTCTAAGTCGATCCTTGCGGCAGGCGCCGATCGGCAGCTCCGGGCATGGACATTTCTCTCCCGCGACAAGGCAGAGATCAATCCACTGGTTTTTTCTTGTACGGCACACAGTAAACCAATTGTAAAACTAGCAGTTTCCCCGGATGGGTCACGAGTGCTGACCGCCTCGCAGGGACGAGAGTTGGTTCTATGGGATGCCGCGTCCCTGACGCCGATCAGACGGTTTGGCGATCAACCGGATGTCGTCTCAGGATTGACATTCGCATCGAGCGGGAAAAGTTGTTTCGTTGGATGTATTAATGGCGATTGGCATACGATCGATCTAACCAGTGCCGAGCACGAGGCTGCGTCCAAGCCACCCGAACCACAACGGAATGCGGCTGCCGGCAAGCCGGATGACGCTGGCATTGTTTCGAATTCTTCCGAGCAGGAGCCCAACAATTCGCCGCAAGAAGCAAATGCTATTGATACGAACTCGATTGTGAGCGGAACGATTTCGTCTGGCGATGCTGCGGGCACACAGGACGTTGATTTGTTCAGCTTTCACGCTTATAAGGGCCAGCAACTCGTCTTGGAAATCGACGCGGCTCGCAGCAAGTCGCCGCTCGATTCGAAACTCGAAGTGCTGACCGCCGGTGGAATGCCAATACCGCGCGTGATTCTGCAAGCAGTCCGGAGTTCCTATTTTACATTTCGCGGCATCGACTCGCTGGATGTTAACGATATTCGTATGCACGGCGCCGCCGATATGGAGTTCAACGAATACGTTTACTCAGGCGGCGACGTGATGAAACTCTGGCTGCTGCCTCATGGGCCAGACTCGGGTTTCGTTGTTTATCCTGGAGCTGGCGCGAACAGGTATTCTTACTTTGGTTCGACGGCGGTAACGCACTCGCTCAATGAACCGTGTTACGTTGTGCAACCTCACGATCCTGCGGAAGCTTTGATACCCAATGGATTGCCCATATACACAATGTATTGTGAGAATGACGACGACGGCTGGCGGGGAATGGGTACCGATTCGCGCGTGCCGTTTACGGCGCCGGCAAATGCCGACTACATTGCTCGCGTTTCTGACGTTCGTGGAATGGGGGGCGAAAGGTATTCGTATAAGTTGATCGTGAGGCCGCCGCGCCCCGGCTTTGAGATTAAGATCACCGAAAAAGATCTCACAATTAACGCTGGAAGTGGTAAGGAATTTACTGTCACGGCGGTTCGAAAAGATGAGTTCGATGGCCCAATCGATCTCACTGTTTCGCAGTTGCCGCGTGGATTTCATGTTTCTGGTCCGCTAACCATTGAAGCTGGACAAAACACGGCTTACGGCGTGATTTCGGCTGACGTCGATGCAGTAGACCCCGCCGCCGATGACGCCAAATCCGTGACCCTGGTTGCATCTGCTCGTGTAAAGGGCGAACTGGTCTCCCTAAAGCCGGTCGAGTTAGGCGAGCTCAAATTAGGCGCGCTGCCGAAATTTCTCGTGAAGCTGGAAAACGAACGCAATACTTTAAATCATCGCGGTGACGCATCGACCAAAGACGAGCCCAACACAATCGTGATCGCGCCGGGCCAAACCGTCACCGCCAAGATTAAGGTTGAGCGGCTTGGATACGATGGTGAGATCAAATTCGGAGTCGAGCGTGCGGGGCGAAACCTGCCGCACGGCGTGTACGTCGACAATATCGGATTAAACGGCGTCACGCTACTTAAGGGCGAAAGCGAGCGGACGATATTTATCACTGCCCGTAAATGGGTGCCGGAACAAACGCGCCAGTTCCACCTGCGCGGAAGAAGAGGGCAAACAGGCGAGTTGGCCGATGACCATTTGCGTACGGAACAGCTCCGACGCTATCGGAAAGACAACAGAAAGGGTTGCCGTGGCGTCAAGTTCCAACTGACGGCGTGGAACGATTTTAAGCGACGGTGTAGACGTCGCGACTAATACCCGACTGGGCCAGGTTAAGAAGGTCATGCCACACAAACTTCGGGGTCAAAGTCCGCGACTCCGCTGCAGCAGGATCCTTCGATGTCTTGACCAAGTTGCAAGATTCTTTAGCGACTTGTAGCGCAGCCGCGCGGCCAATATATGCAGCGGGCCCTTCGATTTGCCAGTCGCCATTCTCTGTTTGGCGAAGCGTCGATTGATCACGGTCGCGCCACCAACGGGCAACCTGGCTCGGAAGTGCGTGCCACATCCCCGGCGTGGCTCGAGCCGTTTCCAATAGCCGCCGGTAGGCATCGACTCTTGATTCCGAATCCAAGTAGTCGGGGTGCGTAATGAACAGCGCCAGTCCGCCAATCTCTGCTACGAACGCGAGTTTCTCTTCCCAGATTCGGCCGTCGCGTTCACCGAGGGCAATAAATAGCGTATGATCTTGCGGTAGAGTGTAAGGCAGCTCAACAAAGCGCCCGGCCACGAACGGCCACACGCTGCCGATTCCACCGGGCATTGCTTGATACGGATCAATGTCGAAATACGATGCGTCGTAATCGATAATAAGCGATTGCAGCCATTCCAGATTACGATGCACCATTGGTGCGCGGAAGCCGACCGCGCCGAATTTGTCGAGGGCCGCATTGATCGGCGCGACTCGCCGATTAAAGACCGTACGGCTTGTGAATAGCTTCCCGTCGTGATTGTAACCATGCACGCCGATTTCAAAACCACGCGTCTGTAGGTCGCGCAACAAGCCGTAATCGACGGGGTATTTGTGGGGAACGATATTCCATGATGAGCGGAATCCCAAGTCTTCCTCAATGTTCGCGATTCTTTCGATTTTGCGCATGCCCTCCGATGTTTCGACATCGTGCGTAGGTACGAATGCAAACATTGCCCTATCCGGCCAAGGGTGTATCGCGGGAATTCCCCCATCGCCAGCTTGTTTGCACACGGCGGCGAGAGCGCTGGCAAACTCGAGCGGCAAATACCAATTTGGCGACGGCAATACAGGACGATAACGCTGCAGTAGCTGTCGCACGGGCAACGGAATAAACGATCGCAAGCGATAATAAGCACGAAATGCTGGCGATAAATGCGCAGCCAGCATTTCCCGGGCGAGATACTCGCGCAACAAGTTTTCAACGGGGCCTTCGCCAAATAGGAATCGGCAGTCGACGCCGAAGTCAGTGCTAATCAGTTCATTGCTCATGCAACGCTGTTGTCCTGACGCTTGAAACTGCGGCCCATCAATTGGCTACCGTGCGGCGCATCCGCTTGCCGTTATGCTCAATATGACAGGTGCAAGGAACTCGGTAGAGACCCACATCGTGGAACACCTGTTTGATTCGTTCCGAGAGCAAATCGACGACGATTCCTTTTGCATCATAGCTGATGTTACTGACGCTAATCGATTTATCGAGCGATCGCACGTGATGCCACCACCCGCGGGGAATGAACAACATCTCGCCTGGATGAATGATGACGCGATACTCGGTCGCCTTGTTAAACAATGGGAAGCGCTGCTCGTCGAAGTTGTCGACATCCATTTCGCTCGACATGGTGCCTTGATCGAATCGCTTCGATGGGTACATGTACTTTGAATCCTTCGGAGCAACGAGCCGTACTTCTTTACGGCCGCAGATTTGGGCCAGCACATTGTCACCCCAATCGACGTGATAGCCAGTAACTGTGCCGGCGGGCCCGATCCAGCCTTTGGCAGTGTTCTTCAATTTAAACTGGGACAACAGCGAGAAATCGACGTCCTTGCGAAGCTCAGGAAACGCATCGAAGACGCGGAAAACCGATAGGTAGCCCTTAGGGGCGGACTTTCCGTCGGTGTCGTCTGCCATCCGTCGAATGTAGTCGCCATACTCCACGACTTCATACTGACCGCCACCTTGGAGCACGTTGTTCATTTCCAAGAACACGCGTTTGGAAAGCTTTAAGTCGGCAAAAAAGTCGAACGACCACTTCTTCATTGCCGGCCAGTTCGCAGTCACTTGCCGCATCAGCAATGGACTATTGGTATCGATGTATTGCTGTTTGAATTCTCGGGGTGTAATCGTGTCGACTACCTCAACCTGTGCCCCGGAACTAACCGGTATTTCTGTTTGAGTCGCTATCATTTGTTTCTCCTGGAATTCGGAATGCTCGTTTGTGTTTTGCTTAAGCGCTGTGTGGCGTACATTTACAATATGCGCATCGAATTGCTATGAACTATTTGGGTGCGATCACGGTTCGCCCTAATTCATACGCGCGCTCGGCGAGTGCTAATTTCCAACGTGAATACACTTTGCGATACCGGCCATAGCACACAATGTCGCCGCCGAAACTCGCTTTAAAATCGCGCACGCCGTATGGTACGTTCGGCCAGCCTGCTCCACCGAAGTCGTACCACTCGAAACCGTTTTCGCAGGTCCATGCGACTTCGCGCCACTGCATAAAAGTGTCTGGCGATACACCGCTCATTCGTATCGAGCCGCCGTACCAGGCAAACGCTCGCCGGTTGAAGAGCAGCAAAGTGTCGGCAGCGATCGGTTTGTCGCCGTCGTAGACGGCGATGAACTCGATCATGCCCAGTGGTTTCAGAATACGATAAGCGGCTTCGAATAGGCTCCGATCGGCTAAAGGCACGCCGGCGCGACCATAGGTCAACCGTAGAAAATCGTAGAGAACGTCGACACAATCAGGGCCATCAAGGTGCCGCAGTTCAAAGCCGCGCTTTTCACATTTGCGCACGTGTGAATGGGCGGAATGGTGAACCTTTTTCCAAATCTGTTCAATCGGCTGTCTGGTATCAATTAGATAGTTCAGGTAGTCCAAATACTGATATCCGTGCCGTTCCAGCGCAACGCGTTCGGCGCCGCTCGCCTGCAGCGGACGAACCTCGGCAAACAACGTGCGACGCTGGTGATGCCGATCATTCAGCCCAATCAACTCGCTGAGCGACTCGATCCCCTCCGGTGAGTCGATACAGAGCGGTTCGGCATACCAAACACAGCGTGATGACACAGCACCGAGCACATGCGGCAATGTTTGGACCCGGACCGCCACAATCAGGGAAAGGATTTCCCCCGCATCAGAAATAGCAGCGAGGGGCATCACCTTATGCCCTTTCGCGCTTGCGAATACCCGCACCATTGCCGAAGTGTGAAATACGCTTCCTTTTGGATGACGCTCGACAAACTCATCCCAGGCTGGCTGGATCTCATCCCAGTCGCTGAGCAAATTGACTGTTTTCCAACGTGTCGAATTTGCAGCTAATAATGTCGTCACTTCCTACTCCTGGTGCCAGGTCCTCGTGCAGCCTGGCGTTTTCCTTCGTTTAAGTTCCGCCCCTGCTATTTCGCAGCAAACATTTTTCTCTTTAGGTTGTATGCCTTTTCCGCAATCGCGAGTGTTCGTGGTGAAAAGGTTTTTCGATACCGACCGAATTGGACCAGGTCGCCGCCGAATTTGCGCTTAAAATCGCGCACGCCATACGGCACGTTCGGCCAACCGGCCCCACCGGAGTCACATAGGGCGAACCCCTGTTCGTGCGCCCATTTGAGTTCATGCCAGCGCAGCAGACTGCACGGCGAACCCTCACAGGAGCGAGAGACGCCGCCATACCACAGGTACACACGGCCTTTGAAGGTCAGCAATACATCCATCGCCACTGGCCGGTCGCCTTCGAACACCGCAAAGAATTTAACCATGCCTCGGGTTGGGGCTTCGCGAATGGTTGCGTCAAACAAACTGCGATCGGCCAGCGGAATACCAGAATGCTTGTAACTGAGCTTCAACAGTGGATATAGCTGATCAACTGCCGTTTCCGCCGGCACTTCTCGCGCAACTAACCCACGCCTTTCGCATTGCCGAACGGCGTATTGGGCTCCCTTATGCAAATTTGACCACAAGGTCTTAACGGGCAGCGTGACATCATTGATGTAATTGAGGTAGTCTAAATACTCATAGCCGGCGCGCTCCAGAACGATGCGCTCGCTACTCGGAGCGAACAGCGGCCTGACTTCCGCGAACAACACCGACCGCCCCATCGAGCGGTCGTGTTCGGCAAGCACTTGCGACAATGCCTTCATGCTATCGGGGTGCTCGTGACAAAGCGGTTCGGCATAGAAGATCGCTCGCGACGACATCCAGCCCATTGGCGACGGCAACGTTTGAACGCGAACGCTTACTAGGAGTGTTGATATCGTGCCATTTGCGGTGAGGCTGGCTAGTGCGATCGGTTTGTGTCCACGCGTTCCCTGGAACACGCGGACCATTTGAGACGTGTGGAAGATGTTGCCCTTCGGATGTTCGGCAACGTAACGGTCCCACAGCGGTTGGACCGTATTCCAATTATCGAGCAGATTCACTATTTCATGCTCGGACGCACCACCCAGTCCATGTCGCTGCGCAGGCGGTTCAGTCAGCGATAGGTAAGTTGTCGTCTGCATCTTCTGCCGAATCTCTTACAACACTTGTGTATTGATTGCCTGTTTACTTAGTCACCGTCGTAGCAAACCGCACTACTCGCTATGTATTAACCGTGGCCAACTCACGATGTTCGGACGCCTCTGCGCTGCGAGCTGGACTTTGACTTTCGAGAGATCGATATGCGGCCAGCAAGTGCGTCTCTTGATGTTTCCATGTCAGCGATTCGATCACACGTTTCCGACCTGCATCGCCAAGCGACCGTCGAAGTTGCAGGTTATCCATTAGCTGCAGAAGATGCTTCGCAAATTCGCGCTCATCGTTGGGCTCAGCATAAAGCGCGGTGTCTCCCGCAGTCGTGCGGTGTTCCGGCAAGTCGAAAGCCACGATCGGCTTCGCTTGGGCCATGTATTCCATGACCTTTACGATGGTGGAATGGTCGTTGTATTCGTTCGAGGGATCCGGTACGACGCAGATATCTGTCGCTGCGATGTAGCGAGGGACCTTTTCGTAGTCGACCCAGCCCGTAAAATGCATATTGGCGGCGATGTCCAACTCGGTCGCCAATCGTTGCAAGTCTTCGATGGCGGGGCCTTTGCCGATGAGAACGCACAGCCAATCCTGGCGATTGTATTCGTGAGACAAAATGCCGAGCGCGCGCAACAGATAGTCGACGCCGTCTTGCGTCCCCATCACGCCGACATAACCAATCACGTTGGCTGCACCACCGCGGATATCTTGATCCGGCTCAAACACGTTCATGTGCCAAGGCTCAGGACCGTTGCGCACAACAGTAATTCGGCTGGCCGGAATTAGATTACGCGTCACCTGCAACCGCTTGTAAGAATCATTGGCTGTGATCACGCGGTCGGCCCAACGGCTCGATAGCCGCTCGAAGAACACGAGGATGCGGTGCAACATCGGGTTTGCAGGTTCTACAAACCGCGCTCGATACATATCTGGCGCCAGATCATGCTGATCGAACACGAACTTTTTGCCGAACAATCGCCAAAACCCGCCAATGACAACGAGGAAATCCGGCGGATTGTGAGCGTGCACGACGTCGAATCCGCGGCGAATTGCGACCCATACGCTCAGCGCTGCCATCACGGTGAGTGCGTAGGCATATTCGATGCAGTAGCCCAATAAGCCGTGTGCCATGGGTGGCGGAGGGAATTGATAGGCCGTTACATCGCCGAATTGTTCAAAGTATCGTTCGCCTTTCGCCGCAGGCCCGATGACCGTAACAGCGTAGCCAGCCGATGCCAGCGAATTCGCCTCGCAGCGCACGCGGCCGTCTTCGGAGTACGCGGCATTTTCAAGCAGCATCAAGATCCGCTTGCCTCGCTTGGTAGATCGCCTCGAGTTGTCGTCTGCAGAAATCATGTAAGCTGCTCCTGCGGCAATGGCGGCGAAACAAATTCCGAAGTAGGCGTCGGCTGAACGCGCTCACCTATGAGTGACATGAATAAACTGAGCCGGTCCGTCACGTTGTACGGCGAAAAGTGCTCTTCGGCGAGTTCGCGGCTGCGGATGCCCAGCTCTTTGCGTAGTGCAGCCGAGTGATAAACACGCTCGAGCGCTTCGACGAGTTGTGGGACATTTTGTTCGTCGACGAGGATTTGCTCAACGACTCGTGGAATTTCCGTATGGCGTGTCGTGATAATCGGCTTTCCATAAGCCATCGCCTCAATGATCACCGCAGGGAATCCTTCACAGCCGCCCTGACTATCTTGATGGCATGGCAGGCAAAACACATCACAAGCGTGGTAAACAGCCGCGAGCGCTGGCCCACTTAGTTTGCCGAAGAACGCAACTTGTGACTCTACGCCGATTGACTTGGCGAGCGCCGGTACATCGATTGGGTCGCGACCATCATGCCCACCGACAACCCAGACCTCGACATCGTCGTGTCCTAGCTCTTTAACTGCACGCAACAAAATCTCGTGCCCTTTGGTAGGTCCGAAGAATGCGACGATTAGAATTCTGAACTTTTCGGCAGGTGCGTAGTGATCGAGGTCGACCGCCAATCGCACCACTCGAATGCGCTCGCGATCGACGCCATAGCGATCTGCCAATTGCGCCGATTATGCTCGGTAACCGAGACGATCTGATCGGCAGCAGCAAGTGCAGTCTTGAACAGCGCGACATTTGGATTGAAATACATCTCGGACGAGTGGATGGTTACCGAGAGTGGTTTTCCGAGCAGGCGTTTGGCGAAGTAACCAACGAACAATTTGCGGTCACCGAATGTCGAATAGAGAACATCGACCGACTGCATATAGCGAGCGAAGTACGCAGCGAGGAAGAAGTCGACGATGGCTCGATATCGCAGGGCTTCGAACAATACTGCGAGATACTTTCGCGGCATGCTCAGAAAACGCGCCGGCTGTGCCAGTAGTACCGACCACATCCGCCAAGGAAAGTAGCTCCATTCCGGTTGCGGGTTATAAAGTCCACGACGATGCTTGCAGGGAAACAAACTGATCTCGGCGCCCTGTTCGGCGAGCTCAGACACTTCGCGATACACGAAGTGCTCTAAGCCATTCCGCATTGATAAGATGACGCCGATATGCATAGGTTCAAGCCAGATCTATCTGGCGATTTATTTGAGTTCCAACAAGGCTCGATCTGCTGCGGCGACTGGTTGCGTTAAAACTTGCCGGTCGCGGATCGCACGGCGGTAGACTTCTAGCGTTTGGTGCGCAATAGCGGCGGGACACCACTCAGCTTCTAGTTTTTGCCGACCTGCGACGCCCATAGCCTGGCGGGCTTCCGGATTTTGGAGTAAGTCCGCAATAGCCGCGGCGAGCGATTCGGAGTCTGCCGGCGGCACCAGCCTGCCAGTAACTCCGTCTTCAACGACCTCTTCGAGCGCACCGACGCGCGTTGCCACAACCGGCTTTGCAAACGAGTAAGCTAGCGGGATCACCCCGCTTTGCGTGGCTTCGATATACGGCAGCGCGACCAGGCTCGCTTCGTTGAATAATTCGTCGCGATGGATAGTCGTGATGAAACGGTTGTGAACTTCGAAACGCTCTGGATGGACCATTTGGCGGCGATATTTTTCGAAATCGTCCCCTTGCCCCGCGATCACGAATTTCGCGTTTGGATTGGCAACGCTAATCGCAGGCTCGGCCTTAATAAGGTATTCGAGGCCTTTGTAATCCCAAATCCGGCCAAAGAATAAAACTGTGCCGCCGTCATGTAC
Source organism: uncultured Planctomycetota bacterium (assembly GCA_963733705.1). Classification (GTDB taxonomy): domain Bacteria; phylum Planctomycetota; class Planctomycetia; order Pirellulales; family Lacipirellulaceae; genus JABDGM01. The sequence continues at coordinate 40,195 of CAVTEJ010000011.1, forward strand.
GCTCGCACTCGGGCTATTTGCGGCGCCGATTGCCACATGCGGAACGACATGTACCCGCTCGGCCGGTATACCAAACAATTCGACAACCTGCTTTCGCAGCGCTTCGCCGTGGACGATAATCCGGCCGCCGCGGCGAAAGCCGAAGTCCATCAGCCATTGTGGCGTACGTCGCGAATCACGGTCGCCAACATGGTAGCGAGGATCGTGAATCGTAATGACGAGTGGGAACGCCCTGAGCAGTGGCAACGCAAGGTTGAACCACATGTGGCCTTGCTGCAAGTGAACGACGTCGGGCCGAAATTTTCGGATCTGTTGCACTATTCCACTGACTGTCTTGATCTGCCGAAACGGCTGACGAAACCGCGGTTTATCAAACGGTTGATAGTGCACGGCTGGATCGATAGTCGCCTGGTGTTCAGCCGCTTCGTCACGCGGCAGCATCAACAGCACGTCGCATTCGCGCGCGAGGCCATTCGCCTGCTGAATGCAGTACTCGACGAAACCGAAGGAAATAACCGCAACTTGCATGGGATTTCGTGCTAACGCAATTCCTGCAAAAGCCGGACATCGTTAATCGAGACGATTCGGAGACCAATGAGCATGCCCATGTATAAAATCGCACATACAATTATCATTGGGGGCAGTTGAAAATCTCGCGCCAGAAGCAATGCCAACAAAAGTACGGCTGCGGCAATAGATTGCCGTAGAAGAATCATCAGGAGCGGGCGCCGATCGGTACCCAGCATGGAGTGCCAGAAATATGCTATCAATGCCGTGTAAGAAGAAATGACGACCGTAAAAGCGGTGCCAATTGGCCCGAACGCTGGAATTAGGAAAAAGGCCAATGACAAAAATGTGCCCAATCCTACGGTCGCAACGGCCAACGAACGCCGCTGCTGACCGCGAGCATAAAGTACGCGGCTTAAGAATGGATTGAGAAACTGCGGAATGAGTAGCCACGCCAGAATCCGCAACACATTTGCCGAATCAGCGTATTCACTTTTGAACAACAATAAGACGATTCGGTCCGCGAAGATCGTGATGCACAACACAGCGGGCAAAACGCCGGCCAGTATGAACTTAACCGACTGCTCGTTGACCACTTGAAATGTTTCGCGGGCGTTGACATACAAGCGTGAGATATAGGGAAACACCGCGGTAGTAAAACTACTGGCAATTACAGGTCCGAAACGGATCAGTTTCCAAGCCGCATCGTAAATGCCGACCGCGGTTTCGCCATAAAAGAACGACAATATTATGCCGTCGAGGCTCAGATATAGCGTTGCGACCCAGGTTTCTGCGGCGAATATTCGCCACTCACGTGCCAACGCGGCAAATTCTCGGAATGTCCAGCGAAACTCTACTTCCGGCAACCATCGACGTAACAAGATTGAATAAGCGATGAATTGCAAGGAACGGGTCACGACCAAAACTACAAACAAGCTCAAAATACCGAAGCCCAACGTTAGCACCACGAACCCCAGTGCCGTCCGTACAAACCCCTCAACAAATATCCCGCCGGATACGATCTCAGCACGCTCGAAAGCAATAAACGCAGCTTCAGCCACCGTACCAAACGCAGCCGGGATGACGGCAGTGCAAGCGATGTAAATCGCCAGTTTGGTATCTGCTTCATAACTTGCGCAGTGCGCGACTAAAGCGAGCATAGCCCCACCACACGCGCTCACCAGTACGATCAGAGAAATGAGCGTAGCGAGATTTTGGCTCAGCCAACCGATATTCTTGGCGGATTCGCGAGTGACAAGGACGGCGAACCCGGCGGAGGTCAAGCTCAGAAAAAGTTCGAACAGGAGCGAAGTGATCGCGTATTTTCCGTACCCGGTTGCGCCGAGATACCGAGCAATGTACACCACAAATGCGAATGTCATGGCCATGCGCATAACGGTGCCAATCAGAAGCACTCCTGCATTCTTCGACACTCGTGATATTGCGTTGTGTTGCATCGGAATCGCAGTGCCGGCTGGGCACAGTTGTTGATTTACCTGGTCGCTTCTTTGCTAAACCTAGTTGGTGAGTATCCGAGCAATGCCGGCGAAGCGGTAAGAACGCTTTCCGATAACGGTTCGGCCCGGCCTCGAAGTGCAACGACGGATATGCACAGCATGATCAACAGCGGGGCAAACCCGAAAATCACGAAGTTCGAATCAACCAAGCCGTGTACGAGAGCTAGGATCAACAGAGCGGCTATGAAACGGAAGCCGACGTCGCCTGTTACGCCGAAATTAATAGCAGCCGTGCGCACGCTATACAGCACCAAAAACAGCCCTAGCGATAGGCCGACTAGCCCCAAGTTGAGCAACGATTCGAGATACGCAGAGTGCGCGTGATTAAACTCCCAATGCCGAATGAACGAATAGTCCCAAACCTGCTGATCGGTCCAAAATCCGCCGTAGCCGTACCCCAGAAATGGCCGCTTCGCTATGTCGCCGGATATCGCTTGCCAAATTGGAAGGCGACCCGTCAGCGAGCCGATATCTTCATCTTCTCGGCCCATTCGTAGCATCCCCATGAGCGCGCCGTCGGCGGATGAGTCGGGAATGAGCAAAAGACATGCGCCAGCGAGCAGTCCCGCCGCGGAACAAAGAACGAATACAAACCGCGCACGCCACGACAGTCCGACCAGCCCAAACATTACCAGGCCGGCGGCGAAAGCGATCGTCGTCGTACGCGATCGCGTCAGCAGCAGAAATGCCAATCCGAATACGAATGGAACCATCCAACGCCAACAAAACGCACCTGATTCGCGTCGATTGCAGAACAGAGTGAGTGAGGAAAGGCTTAGTATCGCACAATTCACGGCTTGACTATTCGGGTGAAGCGTCCCACCGAAGCGATACGCGTCCCCCATGAGAAAGCTTCCGCTTACGCACGAAGCGACGAAACCTATAACTAGCACGGCACCTGAAAACATCGCTGCAAAGCGGCACACGTCGATCGCGCGGCAATGCTTCGCAATTCCAAGTGCGGCGAGCACGAGCAGAATTGGCTGGGGCGATCGCTTGAGAGTTAGGATCGAGTCGTCCGACCACGACGCACTAATCAACAGGAGCATTGCAAGCGCAGTAATCGCACTGAATAGCAACCAACTGGGGCTAACGGCCAGTTTGGTCGGGATAACAAGCAGAGCCGCGCCCATCAATCCGAGTGCTACGACGCTAAGCTGACGCGACGCGCTACTTCCTTCAGAGTCGAGTGCCTCAGGCTTGCCATCGCTGTATCCTGCGACTTCGACCGATGCGTTATTCAATCGGTGCTCGATTGAAAACATGGCCATCCAAACGAGGACAAGAGACACCCAAAACATCCACGAGGGTGGCGCGTAGTCGCGCGCTACCGCATCGTTTGTGTCACGTTTGGCTGCATCAGAAATTGAACAACTGAAGGAACTCATCACACTACTTAGCTAGCAAGCGCCATCCTGGTCCCTGATTCGATCGTGGCACAAACCTGCTCGATCTGGTGGCCACTCAATTCCGGATACATCGGCAGAGATAGAATTCTGCCGGCGAGTTTCGTTGCCACCGGCGCACCCTCCGGAACCGTTCGGCACGACTCGAATGAGACGATCTGATGAATGGGCGTTGGGTAGTGAATGCCACACTGTACGCCATTGCTTTGAAGGTGCGCGGCAAGCTCATCTCGCTGGGGGTGTTGCACTACATACAGGTGATATACATGCTTAACATCCGAACGCTCGGTTGGCAGAATCAAATCGGCACTATCGGAAAGTAGTTCACGATAACGCTCAACTGCGGCGCGCCGGAGTTCGTTACCTTCTGCGAGGTAACGCAATTTGACGGCCAAAATTGCCGCTTGGAGCGTATCGAGGCGGCTGTTGAAGCCCAGCATCTCGTACTTGTTTTTCGACTTCTGACCATAGTTACGCAGCATGCGAATGCGTTCGGCAAGCGTATCGCAATTAGTGACAGTCATGCCGCCATCGCCGTAGGCGCCCAGGTTTTTGCTGGGATAAAAGCTATAGCACTGAGCCGTGCCGAACGCGGCGAGTGGCTTGCCGCCAATCATGGCGCCATGTGCCTGGCACGCGTCGCTCACGACGGGCAGATCGTATTTAGCTGAAATTTCCATAATTGCCGGCATGTCGGCGGGCTGCCCATACAAGTGGACGGGCACGATCGCTTTCGTGCGAGGCGTGATTGCCTGTTCAATTAAATCAACGTCGATCAAATAATCCGCCGAGTTGCAATCAACAAGCACCGGTTTGGCGCCGGTGTACGCGATTGCGAGCGCCGTGGCTACGAACGTGTTGGCGGCGGTAATTACCTCGTCGCCGGGACCAATGTTTAGTCCGCGAAGAGCGAGATGCAGCGCTTCGGTGCCGTTGCCAACACCGATCCCGTGCCGTCCGCCGCTAAACCGAGCGAACGAGTGCTCGAACGCCGCGACTTGATCTCCCAAAATGTATTGCCCGTCGTCGATCGCTTGCTCGACGGCAGTGGAAATCTCTTGCCGAATGATCGGCGAATTGCACTTTAGATCAACAAATGGAATCGTCATAAGATGATTGTCTCTAGCTCAGATTGTTCACAGCGCATCTGCGGTGTTTCGCCGCATGCGTCGCACGATGTTATACGATAACTATCCACCAACTTTTGACCACAACGACACACGTAACCAACAACTCGCGCCGGCGCACCAACCATCAGCGCGAACGGCTCAACATCAGTCGTCACAACACTCCCGGCTGCGATCATGCAGTACCTACCTAATCGCACACCAGGGACGATCGTAACATTCGCACCAATTGAAGCGCCGCGTTCCACAACGGTTCGCGCGAGCCAGCGCTCAACGGTTTCGTACCGAGCCGCGGCCTCTCGCATTCGCGGCGAACGCGGGTATCGATCGTTGGTGAAAGTCGCATTCGGTCCCACGAATACGCCCTCTTCCAAACTGACTCCCGACCAAACGCATACGTTGTTCTTAATTGTGACGTTATCACCGACGACGGCGCCCGCTTCCACAAAAGCGTGGTCGCCGATGTTGCAATTGCTTCCTATCCTTGCGCCACGCATTACGTGAGCAAACACCCACACTCGCGTGCCGGTTCCGATCTCGTCGCTCTCAACCAATGCGGTAGGGTGGTACATGAGGTCAGACATCTCAGCTACCCGCTCCCGCGACGATTAAAGGACCGACTTCGGCCGTATTGAGATCGGCCTCGCTGCGGCGACGCGGCACAATACGCTGAATGGGCACATGGCCGCCGCTATCGCGAAGTGATTTGTCTGCGGCCTCGATTACTTCGACGACGCGTAATCCGTTCCAACCATCCGTTTTTGCCGGTGTTCCGTGCGCGACCGCGTCGATGAAGCTGCGAATTTCAGCCTTCAGCGGTTCACCCTCATTGATACGCGGGCTGTGGATATCGCCGTAGCGGTAGCTGTAGAGAAATTCCCCAAACGAACTGGCATCGTCTGCGGCATGTACACCGGTGTCGTACACGCGAATTTTTTCGATCGGCTCGATGTCATCGTACACAGCCATCTTTTTGCTGCCGACGACCGTCATTACTCGTCGCTTACGGGGATCCAACCAGCTTACATGCACGATGCCAATGCGGTTATCAGGAAACTGCATGGTCATGTTGCACACGTCGTGAATGCGGCGATCGAGATACGCGAGACCCGAGCAACTAACACTGATCGGGGAGCGGCCCATTAGTTCTAAGATGATCGATGTATCGTGCGGAGCGAGGTCCCACAGGGCGTTCACGTCTTGCCGCACTGGCCCCAGGTTCAGCCGTGTCGAGCTGATGTAGTAAATATCACCCAGTTCCCCGCTAGAAACGATTTCTTTGAGTTTCGCCACGGCAGCCGAGTATAAAAAGACGTGTCCCACAAACAACACACGGCCATTCGATTCGGCGCAATTGATGAGGTCTGCGCATTCATCGCTACGCGTCGCGAGCGGCTTTTCAACAAACGTATGCAATCCCGCTTCAAGTGCACGTTTTGCGAGTCGGTAGTGAGTTTTCGTGGGAGTAGCGATAACTACTGCGTCAATGCGATCGCGACGCAGTACTTCAGCGTCATCTTGTGTGCCGATTACATCTGGAAATCGTTGACAGATCTGCTTCAGCTTTTTCTCGTCGCGGTCGCAAATGTATACCACCTCACACTCGGTGGATTCCTGAAAGCAGCGGATCAGGTTTGGACCCCAATAACCAGCTCCAATAATACCGATACGAATCATGACTTCCTCAAAATCACAGGTGCGCAATACGTTACTCAAGAGTCCGGGAAAGTAACTGGGACCCGGACCTATCCTCGCTCAGTCCAATGCTAGAGCGGGGAGCGTTAAACAAATAATCCTGACATCGAGCCAGAGGCTCCGACGGCGAACATATGCCACGTCTAGGCACATCATTTCGACAAATGTCCGTTCATTTTTGCCGCTTACTTGCCACAGTCCGGTGATGCCAGGCGATACATCAAACCGACGACGGTGCCAGCCGCCGTATTGATCGAATGGCACTACGTCTGGCCGCGGGCCAACGAGACTCATCTCGCCCTTGAACACGTTGATCAACTGCGGTAGCTCGTCAATTCCAAGGCCACGCAACAATGCTCCGCCCGGAATAATATCGAGCTTATGATCTCGCTTTTCGAGCGGACGATTGCTCGTCATCAAATCGGAAACGTGCGAATGGTGATCGTCCGGTTCGTGGCTCACCTCTATCGTCCGAAATTTCCACACTTCAAACGGATGACCGTTGAGGCCATACCGCCGCTGACGATAAAGCACTGGTCCGCGCGAAACGCACTTGATGAATACAGCGATGCCGAAGAATAGCGGCGATAGAATTACTAGCCCTAGAATTGCACCGGTAATGTCCATGATTCGCTTCCACGCGGGGCATGGAGACGGCGCCCGACGTAGCTGTTCGGCGCTATGGAGTAAATTTTGCGTGGCGTTTGCACCCTCAAACCTCGTGGCGATGCAAACAGCATCCGTCGACATCGATACGGTCTCGCACAACGCTTCGTCGGCCGGCACGGTGTCGGCTTCCCAGCGCGAGTAGGGTGTTGTCTGTTGCAACCTGCGACATTACTTAATTCCTGCACGAGGTGATTTCGCCCTGGAACGCTCACCTCAACATCTAGCCCGTTTGCAGCCCTAACAACCTACAACCGATCGTTCAGCCATCGCGGGATGTACTCGCGCTGGTTCGCCAAAACAACTCCTGCGACTCGAATTCCCGATCGCTCGAGTAAAGCCCGCGCCCGCCGCGCCGACTGAACTCGAGTATGCCCGGCTTCGACGACTAACAACGATTCATCGAGCCAATCGGTGGATGCCCGCGTGTCGAAGACCGTGACCGACGGCACATCGACAATCACTAACCCGTACATTTGCTTCAACTCACCAAGTTGCGTGCGACCTGAAACCAGGCCGACTTCTACTGTTTTGGTGGCGGTCTTGCCGGACGTCATCACAGCCAGGCGACCGTTATCGGCAGAATGCACGCAGCTTTGCGGGTCGGCCGCCCCGGCCAACACTTCGTGCCAACCAGGTGAACCATTCAACCCAAATCGCTCGGCGACGTTGCGATGACGCTCGTCCGCATCGATTAAAAGCACTGGCGCAGAGCCGCAGTTTGCGGCTTGAATTGCGAGTTCCGTAGCAACGTGGCTGCGAATTTGCGAAGTATCGCAGCCGACGACACCCACCGCCTTTGATTCGTGTTCACTGTCGCCGGCTGCCGGTAAGAGTTGGTTGGCGAGTGTTCGATAGCTACCCTCAACGGAGCGCGATGGCGTTCGGTTGGCATTAGCCGCGGACCTTCGCGACCCGTCTTGAAATGGAAGAGCCAACACAACAGGTAAGCCGAGTTCACTCTCGACTTGCTCGGCCGTGTGCAGCGATTCATCAAAGAGCTCCGCCACGAATGGTACTGCGAACGCTCCACCCAGGGCCAAAACCAACCCCAGCATGAGCAAGAGCGGCTTCTTCGGCGCCGAAGGTTTGGTTACCAACGTTGCAGCTTGAGCAACTTTTACATTTGAAATGCCGTCCTTCCCAAGAGCATCATTCACGCGTGCTTGTTCGAGCTTTTCTACGTGCATCCGATACTTTCCGTCCAGGATTTGCACGTTCCGTTCTAGATCGTCGAGCTGCACTTCGGCGCCATTGAGTTCCTTAAGCTGTTTCTTGAGCTCGTTTTGTTGCTTCTGAGCCGCGACGAGGCGGCCTTGCTGGGCTTCCTTCTTGGCCTTGGTTTGCAGCAGGTCGAGCTCCAACTGCTTTTGATTAGGGTTCAGCGCGGCGGTCGTTTGAGTTCGATCGTTCGGCATATCCTTGAGGATTGCCTCAGCCTCTTTCCGCTGCCGCTGGATTTGTTCAAGCAGCGGATGGCCGTCGCTATAGCGCGATCGAAGTTTGCTCTCTTCGATTTCCAATTCGTACAGCTTTTCACGCATCAAGTCTTTGCCCTCATTGGCAAAGCCATTAACGCGATTCGTAACTAGTTCCGGCTGCAATGAGCTAATGGCGCTCGTAAGGTCGGCAATCTCCGCGTCCGACGACGCCAATTCTCGTTCAGCGGAAAGGACCTGCAGCTCAACGTCCTTCAATTGCTCCGCAAAAACCGTCCGGCGGCTTTCAATCGAGGCTATTCCGAGTTCATTTTTTCGATCGCGCAATGTGTCCTGAGCGGCATTCAACTCCTTTTGCAAAGCGCTAGCTTGTTCGGAGAAAAACGCGCGCGACCCTTCCGTGTGGTTGATGCGAAGATGCTCTTCCAAAAAGACATTCGTGACGGCTTCAACGACGTCACGCGCAAGCTGCGGCGAGGCCGCAGAGAAAGTAATCGTGATGACGGTGGAATCTCGTGGCGCGTATGCTTTCACGCCACTCTCGAGTTTGCGAACTGCCATTTCATTGGTGGTACCCGGATCTGCCAAATGGAGGGTGGCGAGTGCATTGCCAAGCTTGGATTGGACCCACGTTTTCGCATTTGCGATTGGGGCGGTCCAATCTTCCGATGGGGCAGCTCCGCTGCCTTCCTCCGATACCATCTTTTCATCTCGAATGATTCGTTCAGCGCCCACACGCTCCGCAGCTTTCTGAAGCACCTCTCGCGATAACAACACCTGCAGGGCTGAGTTGACCTCATCGACCTGCGTTTTCTGCATCATGATCGTCTGGCCAGTGGTGGCCGTGGGATCTAGTGCGACGCTTTCGCGGCCGACTCGAATGAAAAGCTTTGATTCCGAAGTGTAAGACCTCGGGTACAGAGCGATTGCGACGAGCGTTAGAAATAGAACGCCGCAAAAGACAAGCGCCATCCGGCGCTGGTAGCGAAACAGCGCACGCGCGATGTCGCGTGGCGTAATCTGGCGATGTTTTAGCGCAGCCATTTGGGAGTGCACGAATTTCTGAAAGCCCGAAAAAGCTCTCGCGACTCCATCCGACCCGAGCTAACGATCCGCCGGTTGCTAGCAACTCGCCTCGGAGCCAACACCACCTATCTAGGTGGTGCAGAACAGCCTGGGCGACAAGAACGCCTATTCCACGCAATCGTTAAAGCGCTATTGATCGCTTTACTTTACTCAAACAACTTAAAACCGCCAATGTTCCCACGATCACTTTTGTCGGTATTAGGAGGAGTATGTTGCTATAGCCCCCAGAACACATTGGCATTTCTGAGTTTCAATTGGGACGTAAAACCAATCAAATAAAGCACTTAAGATTCGTCCGCTTCAGCTATTGAAAACTCTTTTGGTTAACCATTATCTTCGCGACTCTCTGACAGACTGAACTACTACCGGCTAGAAGCCGGTAGGTTCGAGGATTCGTGAGCTACGGACTGAAGTCCTTCGCTCACGAAGGGGTTACTTGAAATTTGTCATCACCATCACTTGGTTCCGTGCCCTCTTGGCTGCGAATGTACTCCGCGATCGCCTCGTCGGTCACGTTCCCACTGGTCGCCACGAAGTAGCCCCGGGCCCACAGGTGGCGACCCCAGTATTGCTTTTGAATGTGTTTAAACTCCATCATTAACTTGCGAGAAGTCTTCCCTTTGATGTACTGCATGATCTTGCTCGGAGAGAGCTTCGGCGGACACGACAACAGCACATGCACGTGATCCCCTGACACCGCTCCTTGCAGAATCTCGATCTCGTATGTCCGACAGACCTCCCGCACCAAATCCCGTACACGAACTCCAACCTCGCCTGTCAAAATCGACTTCCGATACTTCGTCACCCATACAAAGTGATACTTAATATCGAAGCGACTGTGCGGTCCCGTGCGATAATTTTCCATCCCGCCAGTCTAGCAAATCGTAAAACCTAAAGGATTCGCCTGAAGGCGAGGGTTTTATACCCATCGTTGTGACAATAAAACTGGGAATTCAGTTTTGCTTCGTTACACCAAATAGCGCTAGGCAACGCGAGTGCTAAAAACTGAGTAGAGAATAATGGTCACACTTAGCGATCGCGAAAAGGGAGACTGCACGCTCGAATTTTCGATCGGCGGCGTCCATTTAGGCGCCCGGAACTACGGTTACGCCGCCGAGATCTAATTTTTTAGATTCCCAAGTTCGTCGGATAGTGCCTTCGCTCAACGGACCTGGCTGCCTCAGCAGGTTTTCAGCGTGTCGTCGTGTCTCATCGCTTGCATTGGTTAGCCATCGGATCGCATCTGTTTCCAATGCGGCAATGGCTCGACCATCGCAGTAGACGACGCGATTGCCGCGGCGAGCTGCTACTCGAACGTCATGGGTAATGACACCAACGAGATTTAGTGGATCGACTGCTGAAATGACCGCCCAAGAATGAGAATCCGCCGCGTCCCGGGCCTTACGCAGTTGCGCCACCGCCTCTGGTAATGCAAATTGTTCCCCCGCGACTCCGGCTACAAAACGTCCCCCACGGACTTCTCCGCGCATTTCGAGTCTGCGGTACACGCGAACGAGGTCACTCCAGCCCGGCGCAAGAGATTCGCGTTCGAGCAAGTCACGAAACATTACGCCATAGCGATGCAACAACAGCCACGCCCATTTTTCGTTGCGTGTATCCGGCTCGACATTTTGCACAAACGGAGGAAACGCCGACCAGCGCCCGCCCTGAGCGTAAGCATTCGGACGCATACGTCTCGAAGTGCCCGCGCTGCGGCCGCGGGTACGATTGCTTTTTGATGCCATGGTCCGGGCCGAAGCGAAGCCGTCCGACGTCGCCATCCCCAGGGCTGCCAATTCGCGTAATGCATCTTCAACTTGACTTGGCAGCAGGCCCGTAATCGCGATTAAATCATGAAAGAAAAGTGCGCCATGTTGCTTAAGCGCTTCGTACACGGCTTGAGCGTCCCACCGGGCGATGCCAACTGCCACTTCACGGTCTGGCGGCAGCAGCCATCCAAGTTCGATGCGGCGAATGATTGAGATTGGCGAAACGCGTGTCAAAACCTGCCCGCGAGAATCGTCGCACATCTTCGGAGGCACAAGCCTCGCCCAAATCGTCTGCCCTTGCACGAAAAGCTGGTCAAGTGACTCGGCTTCGTACGCCACACGTACAGGAAACAGATCGTGTTCCCACGCTCCCAGCGGCGCTTCAAATCCTTGCAGCATCTCGATCGCATGTGTTACGCCGCCAGGTCCGCGACGTGGCGACTCGCTCGCAACACCGTGATGCGACAACAGAAATTGCATGAACGCCACGGAGTCGACCGGTGCAATCTGTTTGCGCAGACCATCGAGTGTCAGCCGATGAGTACGTGCTAGAAGTCGCCGATCGCACCACTCGCTTTCGCCCGATTTATTCGTAAAATGCCCTCGCATCGCGGAACCGGAAAGCTCCAATTGCTCAAGCGTAAGGAGAATATCGGAGGCTGGCATCCCGATTTTGGCGCCGATCTCGGCCGTGGATATTGGCCCCGATATTTCAAGCCAACCTCGGACGAGCGACAAGCAGGCGTCGTTCTTAGAAACGACCGTGTACAGATTCTCGGGGAGCGTGCTAGGTGGTTGGCCGTCATTGAGATTCAATGCGGCGCTAACAACTGGCCAGCGCTCCGTTGCAATCCATAGGGCGGGTCCGCCGCTGACTTCCCGTCGAACCGCTCTGCCATTCGCCTCTAACTCGGCAAAGTACGCCCGCCACGATTCGTCGCAGTCGAGTTCCGATAATGCTCCGACGGATAGCAATGTGTCGTGCAACTCTTCGGCGTTGCGAACGAGCGGCCACGCATCGTGTCGCACTTGAGCTATTGCAAGCGGGTCGAGCCGACCCAAATCCTTGACGTCATCCGTCCGAAATGTGCGGCGAACCGCCACGGCTCGCGCTCGTCGTTCTTCGATCGGCGCATCATCAAGGAATGTGTAAACGTTCGAATTCACTAGCTGGTGGCTAAACGGCGACGGCTCACGGGTGTCGCGGGCAAGTAGTTCAATCTTGCCAGCTTCTATATCGTGCAGGATTTCCGTCCAGCGAGAATAATCCATTACCTCTTGCAAGCAGTCACGAACGGTTTGCCGAACCAAGGGGTGATCCGGTGGTTGCAAATCGCCGGTACGATGTTCAAAACACGCAGTCTGCATCGGAAACACAGCTGTCAGTAGGTCTTCCGCGCGAAAGCGCTGTAAATAGGGCGGCACTTTTTTGCCCGCTCGCTGCCGCAACACCGCGAGCGAGCGAGTGACATTCCAACGCCAACGCACACCGAACATCGGAGCAGCCAACAGCGCCTGAATAAGCACCGATTCAGCGACCTTCGTATCGAGCAGTGTAAACATTTGCTCGAGCGGAAAACTTTGCTGGGGGCCGAGCGCTAGTACGATTCCGTTGTCATCGGCAATCGCCTGTAACTCAAAATCAAATGTGCGGCAAAAGCTTTTGCGCAGCGCCAGTCCCCAGGCGCGATTGATTCTCGCGCCAAACGGTGCATGGATCACAAGTTGCATGCCGCCCGATTCATCGAAGAATCGTTCGAACACAACTTGTCGCTGGCTCGGGATGACCCCGATTGCGGCACCTTGCGCCGCCACATATTCCGCCGCTTGTCGTGCTGCCGATTCACTTGCGCCGATTTCGACCGCAAGCCAATTGGTGCCATCTTCGACTGATTTGCTCGCCCGCTCCCAAATATCTTCGCGCAGCTGCGAGAGTTCGGCCGAAAGTTCCGGCGTGCGACCCGGCGCTTCTCCCAGCCAAAAAGGCACAGTCGCCGGAGCTCCGTGTGCATCGCGCACGATCACTTCACCGCCGCGCACATACAAGATTCGCCACGAGCTGTTGCCTAACTGAAAGACATTCCCAGTTTGGCTTTCCATTGCGAAATCTTCGTTGACCGTGCCGACAAAGGTGCGGTCGCTCTCCATAACGACGCGGTAGTCAGCCATTTCTGGAATTGCGCCACCTGAGGTTAACGCTGAAATCCGCGCACTGCGGCGGGCACGCAGATGGCTGTGAATCCGATCGCGGTGCAGGTATGCGCCAGCGCGATTCCCTACCGCGATTCCTTCGCTAAGGAATTGCAGAGTTTCATCGAATTCGCCGCGATCAAGATCGCGATACGGCCACGCTTCACGGCATAGTGAATACAGCTCATCTTCTTGCCAATCGTCGCTCGCAACGGCCGCTACAATTTGTTGGGCCAGAATATCGAGTGGCGCGATCGGCATCTCGACCCGGTCAAGTTTCCCGCACCTAACAGCGCGTACCAGTGCCAGTCCCTCAAGCAATTCGTCGCGAGTCAGTGCGAAGAGACGACCTTTTGGCAAGCGTCCCAAAGCATGCCCCGCCCGGCCAACACGCTGCAGGAACGTCGCAATAGATCGCGGCGAATTGATCTGACAAACGAGATCGATGTACCCAATATCGATGCCCAACTCGAGCGACGCCGTCGCGACGATCGCTTTTAACTGCCCATTCTTAAGCTGCTCTTCGGCTTTGAGCCGAGTCTCGCGCGATAGACTGCCGTGATGACTTGCTACAGAGCCTTGGCCTAGTTTCTCCTCGAGAAAATGTGTTACTCGCTCGGCCAATCGCCGTGTGTTGACGAATACGAGCGTGCTGCGGTGTTCATTGATCAACTGGCATATGCGCGAGTAAATCTCCGCCCAAGTTTCGACCGAGCATACTGCGGAAAGATCGCTCGTAGGGATTTCAACTGCCAAATCCAGCTCGCGAATATGCCCCGTATCAATCACTTGGCAACGGGGCGTGCCATCGTTCGCTACGTTGCCCGCACCAACAAGAAACCTCGCCACTTCATCAATCGGCCGCTGCGTAGCCGACAGGCCAATTCGCGTCGGTCGCTTGTTACATAAATGGTCGAGTCTCGCCAGTGTCAAAGTTAGATGTGAACCTCGCTTATCGCGCGCGAGCGCGTGAATCTCGTCGACGATTACGGTGCTTACGTTCCGCAAAATCTCGCGACTTTTCGCGCTCGTCAGCATCAAATAGAGCGATTCCGGCGTCGTCACCAGAATGTGTGGCGCTTTTCGGAGCATCGCCTGGCGGTCTTTAGCCGGTGTGTCGCCCGTTCTTACTGCGACACGAATTGGCTGCGGATCGAGTACGGCCGTGGTCGCCGCCGCTCGTATTTCCTCAAGCGGCAACTGCAAGTTTCGATGGATGTCGTTGCTGAGCGCCTTAAGAGGCGAAACGTAAACAACCTGCGTTTCATCGGGAAGTGTATGATCGACCGCCTGGCGAAACAACCGATCGATCGACGCCAAAAAGGCCGCCAACGTTTTACCAGAACCTGTCGGCGCGGCCAGCAGCGTGTGTTCGCCAGCTACGATCGCGGGCCAACTCTCCGCCTGGGCTTCACTGGGCGCACAAAACCGTCCAGCGAACCAATCTCGCACAACGGGATGAAAAAATTCGAGCGACATCCCAGTATTATAGGCGCGTCAAAGCTAGCGGGCAGGTCGTGGCTACAGTCGTTTCAACTTACAAACGGGTTGTACTTGCCGGGGACTGGCACTGGGTAGAAACCATCCTTATCGGGCACCACTGACGGCGTCGCCGCAAAATCATACGTCTTCGGCGATAAATCGCTGCCTTTATTCAATGCCTCGTCCCACTTAATAGTCTTCCCTGAGTAAGTTGCCATCCGACCCAAGATCGCAGTCATCGTCGATTCGGCGCCGTATTGAACTTCGTTGTAAACGTCGCCCTTGCGCAATGCCGCAAATAAGTCGTGGTGCTCTTGATGGTGATTATCAAGTTTGGGGCCAGGGCTTTTCCATTTTTCATCTTTCGTGGTGATCAACCCGCCGGCCTGGTCATCGATATCGAGCTTACCTTTTGTGCCGTGCGCGTGTTCGCGTACCTCGGAAGTGCAGCCCTCCATGTGCCGGCATTGGCTGAACATCTTGGTGCCATCTGCGAACGTGTATTCCACAGCGTGATGGTCGAAGATTTGCCCGTATTCCTTGCCCGTTCGCACCTGCCGGCCACCCATACCTTGGGCTTCGACCGGATGGGCGCCATGAATCCACGTGCCGACATCGAGGTTATGAATATGTTGTTCGACAATGTGATCGCCGCACAGCCATGTGAAGTAATACCAATTGCGCATTTGGTATTCCATTTCCGTGTAGTTCGGCTCGCGGTTTCGCACCCACAGACCACGATCGTTCCAGTAGACGCGTGTGTTCACCAGGTCGCCGATCGCGCCATCGTGAATTCGCTTGATGGTTTCAACGTAGCGCGGATCGTGCCGCCGCTGCAGACCCACGGCCACCATCAGATTCTTTTGCTTCGCCTTTTCGTTGGTAGCGAGTACGCGCCGCACCCCAGGTGCATCGGTCGCCAGCGGCTTCTCCATGAAGATATGCTTGCCAGCTTCCACAGCGGCATCGAAGTGGATCGGTCGAAAATGAGGTGGGGTCGCGATGACCAACATATCCGCCCCGCTCTCGATCGCTTGGCGATAGGCGTCGAACCCATCAAATTGGCGCTCGGCGGGAACGCTTACCGTTGAATCCTTGAAAAGCGGATCGCCATCTCGGCGTCCACGTTCCACTTCCTTATTGATGTTGGCCAAACATGTTTCGACCCGATCGGGAAATGCATCGGCCATCGCCCACAGCGTTACCTTCCCTTTGGTCGCCAAGGCCTGGGACGCCGCCCCCGTCCCGCGACCGCCGCAGCCAATCAAGGCAATCTTGATTTCGTCACTACCGTCCGGGTGCGCCGCGCGGGCAATCTGAGCGCTTACGCCGCCTAGTACCGCACTCCCCACAAGTGCCGACGATGCTTTTAAGAAGGTGCGACGCGAAGAATTCGTCTCAGTTGAATTGGCGCTTTCAGACATTTGTCACTCCGCTTGATTGAGAGGCCGATGATTGGGCAACCGGTTGGTTTCCAAGATTAATTGGAGGGCTCTGTTCAATATACCTGCCGATTGCGACAAAGCGAAGTGTTGGGCCGCCCCTCTAACGGAAGTCTCTTGTCTTTACGTTGAGTTGGCGAAGCTGGTGGCGCTAACGCGTGAAGACTTTCCAATTCTGCTCGAACGCGTCCTCGAGCGCGATGTCAAATTCCGATTCGGAGATGGCTTTGGCCGCCGAATTGGACCAATTCCAGGAGTGGTATTCATCGTCGAATTTCGGATGGGCGTAGGCTTTTGATTGTAGCCAGGCCAGCACACCCTGATCCAGCACCGTGGCGAGAACGGGCGAAAGTGATACATGCACTTGATGTGCATGCCGGTTGACGAAGGGTTGTTGAAGTAAATCATGCCGCAACCAAAAAGGTTGAGTCCGCGTTGCGACTTCTGCTGCCGAGAGATCGCGTGGCGGTTGGATGGGATCGTCGGCTGGCATCGGCTGGACGGCTTCGATGGAAGATGGAGTAGGCGCGTCCACAATGTTGTCATTAACTTGCTGCTTCTCAAGCGTGAAGGGGTCGTTAGCTCTCCCATCGCCGTCGTCGCTGGCTGCCACAAAGGTTGGCTGCGCCGACACTGCTGCGATTGAGGTGCCCGTGCCGCTGCCATTCGCGGTCTCGCCGAAGTGGGCTCGCCAGTCGTTATACTCGCTTTGTGACGTTGTGGTTCCCAGGCCCTTCCGCCAAACGACATAGTCGGCCGCATCAACAGTGCCGTCCTGGTTGAAATCACCCGTTATGTGGATGCGGTCTGCGATGGCCAGCGGGTTGAAACGACAGGTTAAATGTCCGTCGGCACTCGTAGCGATTAGTTGAAAGGTGCCAGCCGCCGGAAGCAAGACGTTTTGGAACACAGAGATGCCGTCCGTCACATTTTGATATCCACCGCCAATATCGTGAGTCCCGCCGGCATCGGCATAAGTTAGTTGGACGGATCAGAGAAGTGTGGGAAGTTGCCCCGATCGTCCTCAGCCTGAACGGCAAACGTGAAGGGCTGGCCGGCGATGACCGTGATCGGTGTGTTGTCGATTGCACCGAAGCGGGAAGTCGGATGCACGACGAGCGGCATCTCCGTTGAAATGCTACCGGACGATACGATGAGCGTATATGTGACCGGCACGTCTTCAGCCGAGGAAATTAATTGAGCTGGCAGAGCAAATGTCCCGCCGCTGAAACTCCCAGGGACCGTCATCTGTGGCGTGCCGTGCTGATCGATGATCTGAACCGTCACCGCAGCCGAGTAATCCGCGATGAAGTTTCCATCGGCATCGAGTGCCAGTATTGGCCCGGAAATGCTTTGTCCTGAAATAATGTCGGGTGGCAGATCAGATAGGCCGAACTGCGTGAGAGGCGCTCGCGCCAGTTACGGAGGTAAGGACGGATATGTAATCGTTGGCACTGACCTGTCCGTTCTGGCTCGTCACCGTCAGGAACACGTTATAGGTGCCGGCCACTTGCGGCGTAAACGTGAGCGACGTGTTTGATCCCTGCGCAAGTAGCAGGTATTGGAAGTCATCGGTGTACGCCCAGGCCTGCCATTGAAAGACCGCTCCGGGCGCTGCCGTGCCACCGATTTCAGAGTCGAGCGTGACTGGTACGCCGAGCGGCCAATTCGCGGGTGACTCGCCGATGCGCCGGTGAGCAGCGTAAACGCCGGACCTCCGCCAATCGCCATGCCGATAACGCCGTCTTGCGCGAGGTCCGAATCGCCGCGACCACCGTCGACAAGATGAAGTACGATCTGACCATTCGCCAAGAATTCAGCTCCCGTAGTGCTTGCGTCATTGGCATCCGTCTGGTGTTGATAGAGGAAATCGTACCAATCGTACGCGCCGTCGGGCGTGGGGCCATAGACGTAGTAGTCCGTCCAATTGTGTCCGGCTGGCGGCGTGACTACGACATTTGCCGCAGCTCCTGGTGCGAGGCCTGTTACGGTGAGACGTAAGAATCCCAAGGGAAATTCCACGGCTTGCGGATAGTATTGGTCAGCGATTCCGGCAGTAAGCGTCGTGCCGACTGGCGACGTGAGCGTAATTACGCCGCCGTGAACGGGATCGGCCAACTGCACCACATTCGCAGAGGCGGAGGTGACGTGCCACATGAATGAAACGTCGCCGCTCGCCTCACCATCGTTGGCGTGAACCGAAACGGTCAAATCGGACGGAATCGCGACCTGCGGCCCGACCGTTCCTTGAATGCGTCCCGTTGACGAATTTATCGTCAAACCTAATGGCAGGTTATCTGCTGAGAATGTTATGGGTTGCCCGAAGTCCCGAATCACTGGCACAGCCACGTCGACGACACTGCCGACCGTTGACGATTGATCGCTCGGCTGATCGAGAATGATTAGCGGCGTCACGGTCCAATCAAAGCTGACTTGATGTATATAGCTTATCGTCTGGTCCGTAATATTGATCAGAGTGTGATAGGGCGTGCTGCTGCTAGCGTTGACATCAATTGTTCCCGTGATCCGGGCTGCGGCCGGGTCGAAGGTCAGTCCGGGCGGAAGGCCGCTTACGTCGTACACAAAATTGTGGCCGTATCGATTGTCGTAAATTCCAGCGTAAACATACGCGCTGTCGCCGGCGCGGCTGGTTTGATCGTATGCAGGGTAGACACCAAATCCGGGCACTGTTTGGATATTAAAACTCGTCGAGACGGTGGACGTTCCGTCCGTCGCGTAGACGGTGATCGGCCAGAAATAGGTGCCTCCATAAAAATAGACGGTGCCCTGGAGGGCTGCGGTACTGTTGTCGATCTGCGTCAAGTAGAGATAGCTGGGCGACCGTAGCTGCCAATCGCGTAGAACGACAATGGGCGGTTCGAAGGATTGTCGGCGTGAATCAACAGGTTCACGGGGATCGCCTTCCAGCGCGATGAGCGTGCCTGGATTAACGAGTGAGAAGCATCGACACAAACCACTGGAAATCGACCGTGGCGCTGGCGAAGCCGTCGCTGGCCGTTACGACAACGTTGTACGGTGAGCTGGCGTCCGCTCCATTGGAAATCGTGCCGCTAATGTAACCCGTGTGGACGTCGATCACCAAGTTCGCCGGCAATCCCACAGCACTGTACGTCAACGGCGCGATACCGCCCCAGGCGAGGATGTGGATTGGGGCGATCGATGCGCCAACGGTGCTCGTCTGGTCGTTCACCGGCAGAATGTCGATTGGCACGGCCTCGACATTAGTCACGGTCCCATTGATCCGAGGCACGATGCCCGCGGGTAGATCGACTATCTCCCCTTCTGACAAGACGTTTGAATCGAAGCGAATGACGTCGTAACCCGGTCCGCCATCAAGATTGCCGCCGACCAGGCCGCCCTGCTTGACGAAGAACTCGTCGCCCAGCGCGCCGCCCATGAGATTTGCAATGCCGCCGTAGGTCAGTCGGCTATTGAGTTTGCCGCCGTTGGTAGCGTTGATCTCCCAGAGATTATCGTAGTCGGGACCAACAAGGGTGTTGTTTCCCGTGCCGGCCAGCAAGGAAATATCAACCAGGGCTCCCAGTACGTGAATGGTCGCCGGGGCAAGGCCGCCGATTGCCCAGTGATTTGCCGAGGGATACGACACAGTCGTGGTGCGCGAGGTACCATCGGCTGAGTCATTCAAGGTCAGCGGCACCACGGGGAGTGCCGCGTCGTCGCCGATCACGGTCACGTCGCCGTGGATCGCCTGCATGTTTCCGGCGTTGCCCACAACCACCGCGAACGGATTTGAGCCGGATAACGGTGTTCTTGGTTGATGGATCTCTACCGGTCCGTTGGTGCCGAGGACGTTTACTTTCTGCCGCCCCGGATAAATCACGGTGCCCCGCGGCCCGGAATCTGCGATGCGGATCTCTTGGGGATAATAATCGTACTTGGAGCCGAATAGTGTAAACTCAGTCGTGGCGGCTGCAAATTCAACCTGCGTAGCAAACGTGGTGTCTCCGAGAGAGAGTCGGCCCGTTCCGTCGCCGCCGATATCGAGCAGCTCAACAAAGTTCGTGAAGTAGTCGTTGCCGATGTACACCAGATAGACTTCCGAAAAATCGGCAATTAAGTGGGTCACATCGTTGGGACGAGCCGGGTCGGCCTCGATTCGAACCACGGAAGTCGTGGGGACGTGAAGGTAGCGGACCTGTCCCTCCAGCGCCGGGACGAGGAGGCGAACCGTCTCCGCTCCCAGCACGCGCATGGCCGGGATAAAGTCGTAGTCGCCGTAACCGGTTCCAGTCGCCACGAGATCAACAGTGCTTCCCAGGCCGCCGTAGAGCGTTACTGCCTCGGCAATGCTGTCGAGGTTGTGCGCGGTAAAATGGCTGCCGGCGCTGTCGTAGATCGAAAGTCCGCCTGACAGTTGCCGCATCCGAATCGCGGCGGGGGCGAGGCCTTCGATAATTGGCAGAAAATTGACCGGCGAGATGTAGAAGCTGGCATCACGCGGCGACGAATCGCTGCGGTTGTCGATCACCGTTCCCGCAGTCACAGTGAAGGTATCGGTGCGGCCTAGCAATACTTCACCGCGAATGTTCTGCACGCTCCCATCGCCGATGGTCAATGATTGGGCCGCGAAGTTGACGGGCTGGAATCCATCCAGCGCATAAGCGTTCGTCTCGAAGGATTGTCCCAGGCTGCCCAACGCCAGCTTGCCAGTGGTTCCCAAGACGTGCACGTTTGCCAGCGGCAACCCGATCACGTGAATGCCGGTTGTAACGCCGGCCGGCGTATCGGCGATCGTGACTTCCGCGGCATGTCGCGGCAATTGCACCAGCAAGCCGGGCGTTATGTATGCAATATTGTCAATGTCTCGCAAATCGGCGTAGTGAATCGCGGCCCCAGCGAGTCCAGTCACTTGAGTATCCGTGATCAATACATTCTTGAGCTGTGATGAAGCGGGCGTCGTCGCCAAATCTGGCCGGATCGTCAAATACGAATTCGATACCGTGACATCCGCCAGAATCGTGTCGAGCAAATCGTCGCCGGGGCTCGTAAAGTTCGTATTCAACAAATTGTTGACGTTGGCCGGATCGATCTCGACGCGAGTCAGTGCGCCCGCCCCTTGGATAAACACAGGTCCGTAAGCGGCCATTACCCGCACGATATGAGGTGGAATCGTCGGACCGGCAAAGTAACGGACCGTGCTCGGCAAGCGGTTATCCACCAGCAGCGAAACTCTCGGCGTGTTTGGGTTAAAGCCCTGCGCTGCAATTGTTGGACCGTAGAAGTCGATATCCGTATTGGCACCGTAGATGACGGCGTTGTTCAGATGCTCGAATAGCAGCCGGCCCTTCGTCGGATCGGTGGAATCAGTGGTAATCACCATCTGGCCCATGTTCCCAGTCTCGGTGGCAATCCGATTGGACGCATCGTAGACCAGCAACCCCTGCCCTTGGCCTGCGAAGTCGAAGGTGATCGGTTGTGGATTGCTCTGGGAAGCGCCTGGCAGAACGCCGGCAACTTCGCCTACGTTCGTCACCGAACCGTTGGAATTCAGCCGACGGCCTATATAGAGTTCAAAGTTGCCGGCGATATTTAGCGCGGTTGGGGCTCTTGCCCATTACATACACTGCCGCGGTCGGTCCGCTGGTGGCCAAATTGCGGATCGTCGTCGGCCCGGCTGTGGCGGGCGTACCTTCGACGCCAAACCGGTCGAGCGGGCCACCGACGAGCGTCAGTGGCCGGTTTTCCATTGCCGACATCGTCAGTACAGGTTGCGTGAGGCCGTCGGCGGTCGACCATCCGGTCAGTGTCGTACCAGTGAGAATGAGATTGTTCGGTGTCACTCCGGCCGAATTGTCCACCGTCAGCGCGACTCCTTGCACCGACAGGTTGCCCTGAATGTTAGCCAGCAGGCCGCTGCCGACGTTGAGCGCCGTCACCGGATAGTCGCTGACGACGACCTGCTTGGGCGGCCCGAAGTTGGGCGGAAACGTCCCGTCGGGGTAAGCAAAATCCTGATTCTCGCTGTTGATCTGCACCGACAGCTCGGGGTTGACGTGCGTCAACATCACCCTGCTCTGGCCGAACGCAATCCGCATTTGATCGTAGGCACTCCCCCAGGTATGAAAATAATTGTAGGTGTACGAGTTGGGGAACGCCTGGAAGCTGTTTCGCGCCAGGTTTTCGACGTAGTTATAATCCGGACCGGTGATATTGAAATGAAAGTTGCCCCGCAGTTGAGAGGCGTCCAGTTGCACTTCGTTATCGACGGCTACCGGATGCGGGTCGACGATGAAATAACGACCTGTGCCGGAGTAGATTGTGCTTGTAATGCTGCCGTCGGGTTGCATGAAGAAATAGCCGACGCTCAGCGGGGCGTCCTCGTAGGGCACATCGACCCCGTAGGGAAGCACGTAGGGGTTGGGCCAGGGGCTCGCTGAGCTCCACCACGCTGACGCGTCGCCAACGGTGCCGAAGGGTGCAGACGGCCCGAAGGGAGTAAACGAACCCCACGGCCCTTCCTTCCAGGCAATCAGCGCGTCGGTTCGTGCGGCATCCACTTCCGCCCAGGTGGTGGGATTGCTGGTCAGGTCCAGGGCGTTGGGCGCGGCAGGAGTGATCCGCACGTTCGTCGGCACGTTGACCACCAAGCTGTCCTGCGGCATCGAGCCGAGCAGGTACACGTCATTCAACATATCCAGTAACGAGTTGTGGTCGCCGACCGGAACCAACTCGGTTTGGCCGTAGCGAGCTTCGACGGTTATGTCGTTGGCGGCAGTGGGATTGGTACCGGCTAGCCGTGACTGCCCGTCGAGATAGATCGTGCCGGCGCCGGTCCGCTGCAGGTTCGCGGCGACCGTCGCGCCCGGCAGGTAGATGTACAACTCGTCCTGGTCGCGGTAGCCGTTGATCGTCACGCTCAGACCGACGGTTTGATTAACCACATGCAGATTGCCGTTGCCGTCGATCGTGTACTGTGCCCCGGCGGGGTCGGCATCACCGTCCAAAATGACATGACCGATCGGCGAGCCGCTGAAATTCAACGTCACTGCAATTGGCAATCCGGTTAAACTCTTAGTTCGCACTACCGAGCCGTCGGCGTGGAGATAACGGCCGAGATAAACGGACCAATTGCCATTGGCCGTGATCGGCACGGACCAATCGGATGCATAAACGGCGTCTTGCGTCGAGGTGGCGTTGTTTAGAGCGATCGCGCTAATGCTCTCCGGAGCATGGTCCAACTCCAACTGATCGCCAGCACCGGCGTAGACGGTTAGCACATCGTAAAGACCCAGATACGTGAGCGCGGGAGTGAGCGACGTGGCTGGAATCACCCAATTGCTAAATGTCGTGGCGTTCAATTGCAAGTTGCTAGGCTGCGCAGCGGTCGAATCGTCGATATTCAACACCGCTTTACTGATCGCGACGTTGCTTTGGATCCGAGCCAATTGGCCTGTGCCGAAATCGACCGTGGTTTGGGCGACTTGGTAGTTGGCACTGCCGGGAAACGGGTCCGTTCCAATGATAAATACCGCCAACAGCGGATTGACGGCGGCCAGAATTACCGTGGAAAGACCGTATGGGCTCAGGATTTGCGCGAGAGGATCGACGACGTTCACATGCAAGGTTCCTCGCAGCTGGGAAGCATCAATCGTGAATGTATTGGTCACATTCGTTTGTGTCGGCACGTTCACGGTCAAGTCATCTTGCGGCAAGTTGCCTGCCACATCGAGCGTGTCGAACAGATGTAGCACGCTACGCTCGTTGCCCGCCGGGTCCAGCGTGATGTTGCCGCCCCGCGAGTCGACCGTAATGTTGTTGACGGCCAACGGATTCGTGCCCGCAGCTCGCGCGCTGCCATCGACCGTGATGGTTCCGGGCCCTGTTTGCGTCAAGTTCGCCTGGACTGATCCGCCCGGCAAATGAATGTGAAGTTGATCCTGATCGCGATAGCCGTTGATCGTGACCTCCAAGCCAACGGTTTGATTCAAGACATGTAGACCGCCGACGCCATCGATCAAATAACTGGCGCCCGCCGGATCTAGGTCGCCGTCGAACACCACGTTGCCGGTGGGAGTGCCGCTGAAGTTCTCGGTTATGGAAACGGGCAGACCACCCAGGAGATTCAACTGTGCAACCGAGCCATCCAAATTCAGCCGCCAACCAAGATAGAGGTTGAAGTTGCCGTTGAGGACGATAGGGCTCGAAGCACCACTGGCATAAACGACATTCTGAATGGCGGCCTGCGAATTATTGAATATGAGTTGCGTGATTCCCGGCGGCGTTTGCTCGACGTCGTATTGATCGCCGCTACCCGTTTTCACCGTCAGGGCGCCATGCAAGCCGCTCACGGTCAGCGTTGGCGAGAATCCGAGCGTGGGGATGGTCCACTGAAAACTGCTGGCAGAGAGCGTCGAGATATCGGGAGTCAGCGTGGCCGAATCGTCAATCGTCAGCACGGCATTGCGAACCGTCACTGAATGTGCAATGTCCGACAAGCGGCTAGCCCCAATTTGCACGTTGGTATCGCTCGTGCCGCCGTCAATGCTCACCACGGCACTCGTACCGGCCTTGATGAGCGTAATAGCGCTCGCGTCGAATGGGTCGCCTAACGCGTTTACGTTTAGCGCCCCTACTAGCGTTGAAGCGTCCAAAAATCCGAAATTCGTACCGGTGCCGATCGTAGGTGCCGTCACGTTCATGGTCGTCGTGTCGCCATTCGCCAGCCCATGAAAGACCAGCGTTGGATAGTCTATCGCGTCGACGGCAAAATCGCCCGCTCCATACGGATGTGATGAAATGATATTGCCGGCCGTCTCGGCCGGCGTGGTCATCGTGATGGTTTCACTTTGTCCCACCTGCCGAGTGGCGACGTCGAATACGACTAAGCCGTCGTCGTGAATCAATTGACCCACTGAGAGCGTGCCGCCATGCTGATGGACGGTCGTGACATCATCGCCGGCGACACCCATCAAGTACGTGATAAGACCGGTTGTCGAGTTTACGAGTTTTAGCGCATTATCGACGATCACCTGCAGGGGATTGGATGGATCGAAATAGATGTGCTGAAATGCCTCGAGCGAAAGTGCGCTTGGACCGCTGCCGGCACGCGCATCCAAATCGACAGTCCGACCCGTGGGGCCGGCGGACGGCTCGTTGACGAATACCTGCGTAACGCCGGCGCCACTGACGTCTCCGACGGTGATCGCGGTTGAGCGATCCTGAGCGCTAATCACCAGTGTCGAGAACTGACCTAGCACCAGCGCCGGCGCGGGGGCGAACCAGCGACTTGGTAATTGAGATCGATAAAACTGGGGTTCGAGCCTGGCGTAGCGCTAATGGATTGCGTTCCGTCCCCCGCCAATACCGCAATGGTATTATTTCCCCCGTCGCTGCCGCCCAAAATCAAACCGCCCTGGGTCATCGGAGTGCTAATGATGATGGTGTTGTTTCCAGCACCCCCGCCCACAATATTAACGGCGGATCCTAACGCCAGTGTGTCGTTGCCTGCGCCGCCAAATAGCGTGTTGTTGCCCGAGCCACCGACGAGTTCGCTGTCTTCGTCGCCTGCTTTCAGATAGGCGGCTCCAGACCCCGAATAGGTCAGCAACGCCTTTCCCAGGCCCCCTTCCAAATGCACGTCGGAAGTGACCGCCGGCAAGACGTTAACGTTCAAATCGCCCAAGTCACCGTAACCGCTAATCGATTTGACGCCAGAGATTGTTTGCGTTACCCAATACGAAAAACCGAGAGCCGTGTGCTGCAAGATCGCGATTTCGACCGTTTCCCCGGCCGGTTGCGAGTCGATGTGTTGGATGATGAGTTGTTCATTACCATCGGTTTGATCGACCTCCTGCCGCATCCCAGCTTCGGCGCCGATGTACAGATCGATGTTGCCTTGCGCGTCGGGCTGCGATGCCAGGATCGGCCCAGTAACAATTGGCGGATCGTTGGGCCCGGGCGTGTTTAGATCGACCAGCACGACGCTGGCGATGTCGAAACGATGTTTCAGTCCGACGAAGTGCCCCAGAATCTCCACTCCCACCCGCACTTCAATTCCCAGCTCGCCCAGCAACCGGCCGCTGGTGTGGATAGCTGAGTCAAACTCGGTCAACCGAATTTTGCCATCGTGATTGGGGTCGTCCAACGTAATGCTGACGGGGTCGTCGCCGGAGTTGTCGGTGGAGACGAAGCCGCCGACCTTCGCGCTGTAGATGCCAATTGCTACCCCGACTCCGGCAACCAAGCTGCCGTTGAGCATGAAATGGGAATCGTCGGAAAGATAATATCCATCCCTGATGTCGTTGGGGATGTTCGAGGTATTGCCTGAAGCGATGTCATTCAGCATTTCCCGAATGCCAAGGGTGTCGTAGGCAAACTTGAAATGTGCGTCGATATTAATTTCGCCACCGAACTCGACCCCGATTCCGAACACGGACAAACTTGGAACCTGCCCGCCCTGAGCTGTAACGACCTCATCAACCGTGAGCGTGAACAGGTCGGATTCTTTCCCTAATAGCAAATTGAAGATCGCCTGCCTGGGATCGTCGAGGATCGGGAAATCGATTTTGTAGCCGTTATCGAGCCCTTTGACGAGTTTCTTCGTCAGGTCTTTGGCCTCGTCTGACATCTGCAATTCGTCAATGATTTGATTGATATCTTTGCCCAATCCTTGAACATCATCGATCGAAAAGTTGGTGAGGTTCGGCAGACTCAGATCGTGGACGTCATGCGCGGCAGTGATGCCGCGTAGGTCGTAGTTGTTCAAATCGAAGCCACCCAATGGCAATCGCACCGAGTCGCCAATATCGATCTGATCGATCGCGTCGACGATATCTCCGACATTGTGGATTAAATCCCACAGCGGCCCGTAGCCGGTGTAGGGAGCGATGACGCTCGCGAGGGTAAGCAATGTGACGTCACCGCCTCCTACCAGATGACTCAAATCTGACAGTCCCGGCAGCGGCTCTCTAAGAATCTTCTGCACCGGTTCCATCGGCTTGGTGGTGGTTTGGATCGATTTGAACACGGGTCCCACGACCTTGCTAATAAATTTGCCGAGGTCCAAGTACACGTTGTCGAAGGTAATCACCGGTCGATCGGCCGCGGGGTTGTTGCTGTGGAAGCTCCAGTTCACATGGAGATCGGTGTCGATGGCAGGAAAGTCCGCGGCCGCGGCGGCGAAGTCGCCAGCGTATCGCAAGTTGATGTTCGCCTGGCCATCGAGCGTCACGTTGGCTGCATTTGTGAGATTACTGACCATTGCTGTGAGGTACAGCGAATTGGCTTGGCCGGCGAGCGGCGTCGCCGTGCCCTGCACGAAGCCAACATAGGTGTTGGCAGTAAAGTTCGCCGGCAGGCCCGCGGTAACGAAAATTGCAAGGGGGTGGAGCGGGTCGACAATTGGATGGTTTGAGTCGGGAGCCGCTAATCCGGTAAGCGTCTTGCTGGAATCGAGCGCCACCTGCTGGTTGCTAGAGTTGTAGGTAAACGCCAGCTCAAAGGCGAAGCCAGTCGAGACGTCAATCGTTCCACCGTCGGCCACGATCAGGGGCAACGCGGGGAGGCCTGTGTCGAATTTGATCGTATTGCTGGCGGCGGTCTGGCGCCCTGCAATCGCATCTCGACGGCGAAGCCATTGCCGCCCAAATTGCCCGGGTGTGTGACCAGCACATCATCGACCCCCGCGCCATTTCCGTTGCGATCGACCAGGAAGGATAGCAGTGGTCCACTCGCCAATGCGTTTTGGATGTCGCTATCGGTGAAACTGTCGAGCGTGCCCAGACTGGCTAAGGCGCTTTGCAACGGAGAATTGAAACGGGTAACGATTTGCGTCGCACTACCCAACGAGTGGCCTACAAACGGAAGGCTAGAAAACGCCCCCGACTGATAATTGTTCAGACTGGTCGTAAGTTGCGCCTGCATCCCTAGCAATTGACTGTTGAGCGCCGATCCAATTTGCGCGAAATCCGTCGCCAGCATTCGCCGATCTTCCAGTTCCTCAAATAACGGCCGTCGCTGGCGGCCGCCGACACCAGTAGTCGACCGACGCTTCGATCGCTGTTGCAAACGCCTGCGAGAAGATCTTCGTGCTGCAATTCCTTTCCACATGCTGGTGCTCTCTTAAATCACAGTGAAGTACGGGGCGATGACTGACGCGATTGCGGCCCAAGCTGGTTGTACAAGAATGACTCCAAACGATAAGCAATTATTCAGTGGGGTGCGTTTTTCCGTGGCTCTGGGTCTTTGGTTGTCTGCCAGTTCGCATCCGTGGAAACGTCGCCGAATTTTGTCAGGACGTCGTGTAGTGCGGCCGCTGCTCTGTCTTGCTGCGAGCGTTCAATTTTGTCCGGGTGACGACGGCAGATGTCGACAGCCTCCTCAGCGAATTGTCGCGATTCATCAAGCTTGCCTTCCGCGGACAGGACAGACGCTAAAGCGGCCAAGAATCCGGGAAGATCCAAGTAGTCCTCCCCCATTTCTCGTTTCGAGATCACCACGGACTCGCGGTAGTGCGTTTCGGCTTCTTTCAATTTTCCTTGCTCGCGCAGGACTTCACCTAAAAAGTAATGCACATTTGACTGCGACAGTTTTCCCTTGCCCTCTGTCTTTTCCGAGACCGCGAGCGATCTGCGACAGCACTCCTCGGCTTCCGCGAGCTTGCCTTGACGTAACAACACGATGCCGAGGAAGGCGAGATCATGCGCCGTGTACGGGTGCTCGTCACCGTAATTTGTCGCCCTTATTCGACGAGCTTCGCGGATAGCGGTTTCGGCCTCCGTAGCTTTGTTCTCATCAAGGAGAACCATCGACAAGTCGTGGAGTGCCCAGGCGGTACCGTCGCTTTCGTTACCTAAGCGTTTTCGACGAATCGCCAACCCCGCACGAGCGGCGCTTTCCGCTTCGGCAAGTTGTTGTGCGCGATCTCCCCGAATATCCGCTTGATGGCGCAGGATGTCGGAGAGTGAGCACAATAAAGTCGCTTCTTTAACGCTGTCGTCGCCACGCAGTTTTCTCTGCATGGCAATCGCTTTACGAGTCACAGTCTCCGCCTCGTCAAAGTCGCAGAGATACGTCAGTGCCCGCCCGTGTTGTAGTAGCGCATCCGCTACTACAACGTTTTCTTCGCCGAAACTCGCCCGGGCCATTTCCAGTGTGTGTCGTGCGATCCTGTCTGCTTCTCGATAAAGTTGCAATTCAAAGTAGACTTGCGCCAACGTCAGACGGAGTTCGCCCTGGACTTCGGGCTGTCCTTCGAGTTCCTTATCTATGCGTTCGGCGGTCTTATCGACAATTTCCCGCAACATCGTTGTGTCGCGACCCAGCGCTACACTCGGGGCAACTCCTTGCAGCATATCTTCGAGGAAGTGGGCAACCTGGTCGCTGCGTTCGGCCTGCGTTGTCGCGCGAGCGGCACTGGCTTGTTCCGCTTCTCGTTCACGTAATGCCCAAATCATACCGCCGGTCGTCCCTGCAACTCCTAACAGGACCGCAGCTGCAATAGCGATGCTTGCGGCAACTCCAAGTTTGTGACGACGGGCGAACTTGCGGAGTTGATAAATCGCGGATACCGGGTAGGCTTCGACCGTTTCGTTGTGCAGATAGCGCTCTAAGTCTGCCGCGAGATTGTTTGCCGTGTCGTAACGCCCATCGCGATCCTTCTCGAGTGCCTTCATCACGATCCAGTCGAGTTCCCCTTTTAACAGACCGCTCAGTTTCTTTGGCTCTGAGTCTCGACTGGCCGCAATGTTGGGCAACCCTTCCACTGTGCTCAGCCGTGTGCTCGGCTTGGGAGGTTCTTCTTCGCGAATGATCCGCAACTTTTCGTCGAAGGCGGTGTCCTGCAGCCGCTGGCGATCAAATGGTGTGGTGCCTGTAAGCAGCTCGTATAGCAGCACGCCTAGCGTATAAATGTCGCTGCGGGTATCAATGTCCAGCTGGTTGAGCTTGGCTTGTTCGGGACTCATGTATTCGAGCGTCCCGATCACCTGGCCGAACTCGGTGTACATCGTCCGTTCGGTTAGCTTCTGTGCGATGGCCTTGGCGACGCCGAAGTCGATTACCTTCGGCACAGCGTGGTTGTCGTATTCAGCCACTAGCACGTTTGAGGGCTTTATGTCGCGATGGATGAGTCCCTTTTGATGGGCATGCTGCACGGCCTGACAGACCGGAAGCATAAGCTCCAGTCGTGCGCGGAGCGACAGGCGTTTGTCGTCACAGTATTTCGTGATCGGCACACCCTTGACGAGTTCCATGACGAAGTAGGGCCGGCCGCTTTCGGTCATCCCGGC
Source organism: uncultured Planctomycetota bacterium (assembly GCA_963733705.1). Classification (GTDB taxonomy): domain Bacteria; phylum Planctomycetota; class Planctomycetia; order Pirellulales; family Lacipirellulaceae; genus JABDGM01. Next base: position 70,791 of record CAVTEJ010000011.1, read on the forward strand.
ATCCAGTACTTTTGCGATATTCGAATGGTCCATCAGTGCCAGGGCGTGACGCTCGGCCTCAAAACGGGCGATGACCTGCCGCGTGTCCATCCCTAGTTTGACAATCTTCACGGCGACAGTCCGGCGAATCGGCTCGTTCTGCTCGGCCATGAAGACGACACCCATGCCGCCTTCGCCGATCTGCTGCAAAAGCTTGTAAGGGCCGATGATCGTTCCCGGACTCTCGCTGATCGGTGACTCGTCAATCGCCGTTGCATCCGCAGCGACTGCGGGATGCTGTAGAAAGCTGCCAGGCTGTGCATGTGCGGACAGCAAAGCGCGGACGCGATTCCGCAGTTCACTATTGCCCTGGGCAACCTGTTCCAATCGCTCGTCCCACTCTGCAGTAGGAACATTGCTCACCAGTTCCACAAAGATGCCTTTGGCCGTGCGCGACTCATTGTTCATCAGAACCACCATGCGATTTCGCTCCACAACGTAATGCGACGTTGGGAACCGATTCGTCCAAGAATTGAGAAAAGAATTTGGAACCGTCTATTTAGTCGGCCGCTTCGACTTGGCACTGCAGCCAAGCTCGCGCGTAAGCCCACTGGGCATAAGCGTTTGAGCGGGAAAGACCCATAATTTCCCCGGCTTCGGTAATTGAGAATCCGGCGAAGAACCTAAGCTTGACCAGCTCCGCCGCTTGCGGGTCTTCTTCGGCCAACCGATTGAGCGCCTCGTCGACCGCCAAGAGGCGATCGTCGGGCAACGTTGTTGTTAAGTTGGATTCGTCGAATTCAACTCGCTGGGCTTCGCCACCACGCTTCTTGCGTCCTTTGCGTCGAGCATTTTCAACCAGAATGCGCCGCATCGCCTCGGCCGCCGCGGCAAAGAAATGGCCGCGAGAATCCCAATTCTGAACATTGTCCGCTTCAACGAGTCGGATATACGCTTCGTGCACTAAGGCAGTAGCCTGAAGTGTTTGCCCCGGCTTCTCCTGCGCAATTCGGTGAGCCGCCAGTCGTCTTAATTCGCTATAAACGAGCGGAAGTAACTGCTCGACGGCACGCGGGTCTCCGGACTCGATCCGCGACAATATCTGTGTGACATCGGTCATGAAAGTGGCCGTCGAGATAGATAGGCGGAGTCGCCTGATTATATCAAGGGCCAAGGGCTGGCGACGTAGGTTTTTTCGGTCGCCGCATAGAAGCCGGGTTTGTCGGACCCCGACTTTGAATGACGTTGGTTAGCGGACATAGATTGAGCGGCACTCGAGTCAGATCCATCTCAAAACGTCCGAGCAGACGTTTTTCGGCATTCGATGTCGAGCTTCAGAAACGTGTGTCACGAAGGTGGTTAGCTGACCCGCCTTAAATTCGACGCGTTGATGAGACTACTCGCTCGTAATGAATCTCCAATGGCCCACTCCGCCGGCCGCACGCTCAATTCGATTCGGCCACGGCTAAAGCAATTGGATCGTTGACAACGATTTGTTCGTTCAAGTCGTTGCTTCGGCGGGCATTGTCACTGCACTCGCCAGTCAGCGACGAGCTTAGTTTGGAAGATCGCCTCGCCCGATCATTCGCCAAGATTAAAAGCAAATGATCATCAACGGCTTTACTTACTCCGAAACCGTGGGTCAGTTGACTTGGCGAGGTCACTGAGCCGTGACCGGTGGATCGATCGGCAAATAGTTCCCAGTCTAGCGACCTCTTAGCTTCCCGGTGTGAATCGATAGGTGGTTTAAGGGGCAGTGCGGACACCCCCATAACCTCTTTATCACCCGTTGATTCTGGTTCCGAAAACGCGAGCGTGGCGCCGCTGCCAACACCCAGCGACAAGGTTTCCAGAAATTGGTGTACACGGTTTTCCAATTGGGGAAATCGTGCGGCAACGAACGCCATTGGCAACCTGTTCGATTGAGGTACAGAATCGCATTGAGAATCAAACGCCGACAAATCGGCCGACGCCCGCGTCTTGGCCGCCGAGGCAGCAGCCCCCGAATAACCTGCCATTGTCCGTCCGTCAAATCGCTGGGATATTGTCCGCTCATCGTTACGGCTCCGTCTGCCTTGACCTGAGAAAACAAGATGCGGAGTCGTAACGGTTTCTAGCCTTTCAGGCAATTTGAAGACACGCTCTAAGAAGAAACCACCTAAGAAATCCAAATACAACAACGGCGGACACGTCTCCACCGCTCAACTTATTGCTGAACGAACGTCACGTTAAAAGGGCTGGCCTATTGGGCACCCAGGGCAATGGGGTCCACCTCAACTGGCGGCTGGCCATCACACAGAATAAAGTCGGCGATGGCGACGCCAAGTGGAACTTCGAGAAGCCCCTGCCTGATGCGCATCAACAATTGCTCACAGCGCGTCTTACACTGATGGGCCTCGGTCTCGCTGATGTCGGCGAGCGTGCAACTTTGTTGTTGGCCAAGTTACTGGAAAATTAGGCGATAGGAATCACCGCGAAGTTGCAAGGCTGCCATTGGGTGGCTCTCCAATGCCAACCCAATACCGTTGCAACAGTCTTACCAAATTCTTACCAATCAGCTACGGGTTGGTAAGATTCTACGCAGGACGCGGGAGAAAAGAAGCTGGGGAACTAGGATT
>CAVTEJ010000012.1:0-49434 GCA_963733705.1 uncultured Planctomycetota bacterium
GAATTGGCACTACCAACTGAATAGCCTCTTGATCCCTTGCTGAGGCGCTAGCCGATGCGATTCCACTCCCAGGCTCGTCGAGCAGCCGACTACACTTCTGTTGTTCGTCGAGTTTCACACGCGCAAAAGTGGCGACTCGGATTTCTTCGTTGGGAACGATCGCCGATGTTCGATCGGCCGCGCGGATGAGCTTTCCAAGGCACCCGGAATGTGCCGACGAAGGGCTGAGTTTTCGAAAGAGGTGCCCGTGCGACAATGGTAAATTTTTTCCAATGTCACGCATTGGCGAATTGCTGTGACTTTCCAGTCGGTCCGGCGGCGCCGGACACACAAGTCAGTCATCTCAAATGCCAGTCGCAAGTATCAGAAGCCGTCGTTATGCCGCGCGACTAATTGGATGATTTAACTATCTGATTCGAATTTCGCTGTTGAGGACCGCGCTCTTGCCGATCGACAGTCTCAGCGGAATTTCCAATTGTCAGTCACCATGCGGTGCGCTCGTTCCGTTGTTCCATTCAATTTAATCGCGTTTGAGAATGTCCGTGAGCTTCCGCCGGCGCTCTAAATAAAAGCGAAGAGTGCGTCATAAGCTCTTGCAGCGCTTTATCGTTCGCGTCCTGTGTAAATTAGAGCAACGGGCCACGGCATCTGCCCTTGACCATCCAAACACCCGACGCGCTGCGCGACCTTGTGATTATTGTGTGAGCTGCTGCGGCAGCTAATGTTTTCACGTCTCGCAGGTTGCGGGGTGACCTGCCCCCAGGTATGGAACCAATTTCTAAGTTAGGGTTGGTGTTGCTAACAGACCAGCCCTGTTCGTTCGTTGAGGCGTAGCCGAAGCGAACGACAAAGATGCTGGGCTGGGGGCCTGTCGATATATATCGCATGTTTATGCCCGCGCGACTCCAGCGACCGCCGCAACGCCGCTGGTTCAGCCCTGCAGTATATCGACAGATTTGAATTCTCCGCCAAGCACGGTTGTGCTGGGCCAGCCGAGCCAGTGTTCGAGCAGTGTAGCATAGACCTGACGGAAATCGGTGTGAAACTTAAGATCGCCGTTATCAAGGTCGCTCAGGCTCGGGTGTTCACCTACTAGACCGGCGCGAACGCGCGATCCGGCAACGAACATCGGGGCGGCAGCGCCGTGGTCGGTCCCTTCGCTGGCGTTTTCCGCCACTCGACGGCCGAACTCGCTGAAGGACATTAGGAGCGTGCGATCGCCATGGTCATGATGCGCGAGATCTTCGACGAAGGCGCACACGGCGCCGCTGAGTTGTTTTAATAAGGCGGTATGTACCGCCGCTTGCTGAGAATGCGTATCGAAGCCATCTAACTCAACGTAATAAATGCGCGTTTTCAATCCCGCGTCAATTAACTGGGCCACGGTCTTGAGCCGAGTGGCGAGCGCGTTCGCGGGGTATTTAATCGGGGTTTGGTAGCCCCGGAGCGCTTCGGCGATGCGCTCGCTTGCACTCAGTGCTGAGGTGGTGCTCGATTGCAGGTAGGCCAGGAGCGGGTCGGACGATCCATTGCTGCAATTTGCCAACTCGCGAATCGCATCACGAAACTGAGGACTGCCGCCGTCCTGCAGCCGAAATGACTCCGGGCTGTCAAACGAAGAAACGCGCACCGTTTCGGCAGCCAGCGCAAGCGGCTGCTTTTCCGGACCGACATGGATTGCCGGAGCATCGACATCAGCAGATGCACGAGTGGCGTCAAGAAAACGTCCCAACCAGCCGGTTGAGCGCGGATTTCCTTTGCGTTCACATGTATGCCAGATATCCATCGATTCGAAGTGGGACCGATTGGGATCCGGGTAGCCAACACCTTGGACGACGGCAAGTTTTCCAGCCTCCAACAGATCCGCAAGGCCCCGCGCTGACGGATGTAACCCGATCATGTCGTTGATTTTGAGAATGTCATTGGCGGGAATCGCCAGTTTTGGCCGCGCCGCGCGATACTCGTCATGGTTGTAGGGCACCACGGTATTGAGGCCGTCGTTGCCGCCCGTTAGTTGCACGACGACGAGAATTGTGTCTTTTCCGCCGGATGATTCGGCTGCGGCGGCGCGGGCCAGAAAGGGAGGGACGAGCCCACCCAACGATAGAACAGTCGATCCGCCGGCCAAACTGGCCAAGAATTTGCGTCGTGACGTGACCATCGTTGCTCTCCTGCGTGGGATGTACGATTACTCAACCTTCAGCTCAGTTGGAATTGTGGTAACGTGGCCAGTGCGTGGATTGTGTCCGCAACGCCGCCAGCCCGATCGGGATTCTTACGACAAATCTCGATCAAGCCGTCGCGGGAGGAGGGCGGCAACGGAACCGCGAGCTGCAAATCGATCAGCAGATCAACGACTTGATCCGGTCCGTTCGCTCCGAGACGCGCGCAATACTCATCGAGCTTGCCGCCGCCGAATCGTGTATTTTGGTCACCGATCATTCGGGCGGTCATATTGGCGCGCCCCAGAATCGTCGACGAGTTGATCCAGGCTCGTCCGCCGTCCCAACCCTTTACGTTGGGTGGAAAAAACAGTCCCTGGCCATTTTGCTCTAACTCGGCGGCCAATCGGCGTGTGTTCGTGGTTGCATCCAGCGACCGCAACAAACCGACGGCCATGTCGACAGGTGACCGCACCTTGCGTCCAAGTGCATGCCCGGAAAAGAAGAGCCGACTGCCGAGAATCCGCTGAACGACGGAGCCGATTTGCCACTGGTTTTCGCGGAGCTCGTGGGCCAACGGCTCAAGCAGCTGCGGCGGCGGAGCCGGTTCGTCGCAGACAAATTGGCGATACAGCTTTCCGACGATGAACCGCGTCGCCTGCGGCTGTTGTAGAATCCAGTCGATTGACTCCCTGTCCTCGAACGTGCCTGTCTTTCCCAGCACGGTCTTCGAGCCGGAATCATGTTGGAACTGATTGAAGCGGAATTTTCCGGATTTGATTCCCAACCTGTTAACCAGCGGGCCAACTCCTGCACATCTTTTTCGGAATAGTTGCCTTCTCCTAGGCAAAACAGCTCCATTAGCTCGAGCAAATAGTTCTCATTCGGCCGGGCCTTGCGATTGGTTGCTGAATGGAGATACATGAGCATCGCCGGATCGCGTGAAATTTCTTGAACCAACGCTCGAAAGTCGCCGACTGCGTATCGGCGGAGCAATCGATTCTGGGCGAGCATGGCAGCCGGGCTGGTCACTTTCTCGGCATCGTGGCAAAATGCCCGTGCCAGAAAAGGGTCATTCGGTCCAGCAGGGGATTGGCTGTGTGGAGCATGACGTCGACCCACCAGGCGGCAAGCTGCCGGGGATTATCCGTCGACGCTAGGGTCATGGCCAGTTCGTCAGATTGCTGGCGAAAGTCGCTCGTGTCCTCGGAGCCTCGCACGATCTCCTGAACGACCGATGCGGGACTCTGCTTGACGGCTTCGTCGATTTGTGTGACTGTCGCCGCAAATACAGCGCGGCGAAACAGATGGGCCGCCAAGGTGCGATTCCACTCGCGAGCATCGGTCGGCTCAAAAAGCTCCCAGGCCCATGCCGGATCGATCGTATCCAATGCCCGAGGCATACAACGCTCCAAATCCCAAATCAGACTGCGGATCGCTGAGTCGAAGCCGACGGCGGGAATGCAATCGCATGCGTCTCAGTCCGCCTGTTTCAAGGCTATCTCAAGAGAAACGTGCAACTCACTTGATGTCGTCTCCAATGACACCCGCATCGGTCAAACCCGCCAACCAAGTCCAACACGCCGCTGATTTCCCGTTCGGCCTCAGTCTTCGAGTGTCCGGCGGTGAGTATGTTCTGCGCGATAAGTTGCTGGCGGTTGTCGGTGAGGATTTACGCAGCGCAGCTGAAATGGAGCACGGCGTCGGTGTTAACGACCGGGGCGGCAACATCTGGAGGCTGGTTCGGGCTGTTTGCGGTGGCCAGGGTATGCACCATGGCCTTCGTGCTCGCCACGACGAACCTGCTTCCGGTAAACGCGATCGATGGCGAAAAATTGTAGTTGATCTTCGAACTGACCTGGTCTTTTGCATTCGGATCGGGCAAATAGCTTGCTGTGACGAACTGCGAGGTTTCGGTCTTCTCCATGTCCAAATCAAATTGCGGTTGGCCGTTCATCGCCCCAACAACATTTAAGAAGCCGATCAGATTCTGAAATGTGCGACGTAGCTCGGGCTGCATCTTGGCTGGATCTTTCAGGTCAGTGACGAGTCCGAACGCGGGAAGCTTAATGGCGGGGGCCGACTGACCCGCGGCGAACTCTTGCCGGGTTACGACAAATTGAATTTCAGGTCCCAAGGCACCAGTATGTCCTCGCCAAAATCCTTGCCGCCAAACAGAGTTGTCAGGCCAGCGTCGGCTTTTGCCAGCTCTTCGTTCGCTTGTTCGTTGAGCAAGTCGCCAGCTCTTTGCCACATCGCTGAAATGTCGCGATAGGTACTTAGGGAAAAAACCGTGTCGCTTCCCAACAACCGCGGCGGCGCAACACCTTTTCCTTGCGGACCGAAGTAATATTCGCGATTCGCCCGCCCAGCCGCGGTCATAAGGCGCGGACGCCGACAATCGCACTTGCCGATCGCTCACGTCCAGCCCGATCGTCACGTACGGCGTCTGGTGCAACGTGCTCACGATACCGCCAAAAAAGAGCTCGGCGAGTACGTTGTCAGCCCGGCCGCCAAATAGCTTTTTCGCCAATCCCGCGTCGCGGAGAGCCGCCGTACTGATATATCCCCACGAGTCGCTGACGCACTCACCGCGTGCGTGCTTTGGCGAACTGGGCATTCGCGGCAAGGGATTCTTTCGGCTTGTCAAGGAAGCTATCCACGATCTTTTTTCTCAGCTCGTCTTTGTTGCTCACGATGAGCCACTCCGCCGTTGCGGCTACCCTCACCTTTTCAGCGTCATAGACCTTGATCCCGCGATAGTCGCTGGTCGTTACGGGATTGGGGGTGCCTTTATTCTTGGCATCAAGACTCGCCAAGTTGACCAATGTCTCAATCAGCTTGGACTGCGCGGTCGCATCGTTCGCTCGGGCTATAATTGCCACGCCTTGAGTCTTGGCATCGATCGCAAATCCAATGCCGCCTCCGATTGTTTGGCCGACGATCTTGCGCCATGGCAACCCCATCTGAGATTCGACGATCGCGACAACCGCTTTGAACTCCAGGTATCCCTTTTTCTCCATTGCCGATCGTACTTGGTCGAGTTGTTCGATGTGCTGAACCAGCTTATGATCGAATACAGTATTCAACAGTTCCTGGGGCTGCCGAATCTCGGCGAAGATCACGGTACTGGGCGGCAAGAGCTGGGCTGCAGTCCGATCGTCGGCAGACGCCATAACTGCGGATGACGAGAAAAGAACCAATCCTACAACCACTCGTCTGAGAGTTCGTATGTTCGGCATCGTTTCGGCCCTCAAGAACGGTAGCGGCAGCCTTCCTCCAACACAACGTTGCTTCAATTGTATCGTGGGTCCGCCATAAAAGACTTACGATTTATCGCATGGGCAATAAACCGCGGCATGCTGCAATTTATCCCGACGCCGAAATGAATCTCGTACTTCAAAATGAGCGGATTGAATAGGCGATTGAAAATTTGGACGTAGTGCGTCGATGTCGACCGAAACGCCGTCGGCACCTTCCGTGTTATTCGCATCCCGGCTGGCAATATTGGCGAGGGAAGGAAAACTCCTTGGGTATATGGCAGTCCGCAGCGATCGCCATGTTGACAGTGAACTAAATCCCCAAGACTAACCGCGCAGCATTTGACGTGGCACTGGCGGCTGCGGACGCGCCGATACCACAGCGCTGGCGAGCATGAAGAAATTCACAACTCATCAACGCATGAGACTGGTCAGGAAATCCCCGATTTTTGCATGCCGATGACCCGCGTCTCGAAGACATGCTGCCTGATCCCTGGGCCGCTGCCCATCCCGAAGCGATTCTCAACCATCGGCTGCACGAATCAAGAACCAAAGCGATCCGCACCCGCGCTCGTCGTGCACATCGCCGCACGCGCACTCCCTGAATGTAGAACTGGCCGCCAGCGACCACGGATAGATATAACGCTCACCACGATTTTTGATACACCTTGCGCATGCTGGAATCGGGTATCCTTTCTATGGACGAGACTTCATGCGCATCAGGCGGAACGGCTGGCCCGCTTGCTGTTATCGTGGTCCTAAAGGGTTACCGTCTCTGAAAAGCCCATGGTTCAAAGTTGCGACTCGCGTGCGAACTGTAGAAGTTCACATTGCTCTCAATTAGGCTGTCATAGATCCCGACCCCGCCGTCCAGCACCGCTCGGTCACCGTAAATGTCGGTGAGCTTAAGCGTATCGTTTCCCGAGCCAAGGTCGGCAAACAATAGGTCGCTCGCTTCGCTGTCCGAAATCGATACGGTGTCGTTATTGGCGCCGGTTCGAATGGACAGATCATGGTTAGCACCGACTTCGGTGATATATACATGATCTTGGCCGGCGCCGGTCGTAACCGTCACATCGTTGCCGATGTTCATCGTGGTCAAATAAACCGTGACGTCGCTGGTGTTATTCAACCCGGAGTCGATGGCCAGATTGTGGCGCACGAAGGAGTTCCAGACATCCACGAGATCATTCCCTCCGCCGGTATTGATTGTCAAATCGTTTTGCACACTGGCGTGGACAAAGATATTATCTGTGGCATTCCCTGACGAAATCGACGCATTACGCGCGACAAAAAGCCCGTTCAACAGGACGCTGTTGTTGCCGCTGCCCACGTTAAGCAAGAGGTCTCGGGGCACTTTGACTTGGTTGGTCGGGCCATAGAGATCGTTCTCTGGACCCAGCGTCACGTGGTCGTCGTTGCCACCCAGATTGATGTTGAAATCGCGCGCGACGCCGGTAAACGTTCTGCCGGAAGACTGGCCGTTGATGGTTGTGCCGTTACGGCCCGTCACAAAATAGCTTCCGGTAACGAGTGCGCCATTCTGCATTGTCTGAACAACGGCGACGTCATTTGCGCCAGCGTCACCGGTAATTCGCAGATCGCCATTAACAACACTGACGGCCACGTCGCCGGCCATCATGGTTCTCTCTTCCAGCGAATGAAACGACAACTTTCGGGGCTTGCGGAATGAGCGGGTCGTGGTCATGGCTTCGTCCTTTCTCGGTTGGAGGTGGCAATGTTGTCGAAACTCCCGACAACGATTCATCCAACCGCTAGAACGCAGCGACGGGCGGGGTGTTACACCAGCGAACCAGTATTTCTAAAAAGATTCCGCCAATGCCCGCGAGCGGGCTGAGCTTGTGCCGTAAACCCACCGTTAGAGACGGAGTTTTTAGCGGACAACACCGTCGCAAATTGGCCCCCTTGGATGAGGTGGGGCTTCGCAGCGGTCCCTGGTTGCCGATTTATCCTTTCTGGGCGAAAATCTTGGCCTCAGCTAAAGGGGGTTTTCCAGGAGATCGCTATGCAACGTATTGGCGCAATCGTATTTGTTCTGCTCTGCTTTACTGCATCGGCTGCCACTCTGCGAACCGCGGAACCGCATGCCGTCGCGTTCACGGAACCAGAAGAAGCCGGCATCGACTACAAACTACAAGGCGAATACGTTGGCGAACTCAGCGCCGACGAGGGCAAAAAGAAAGTCGCTGCTCAAGTCGTCGCGCTGGGGGACAAAAAGTTTAACGCCGTTGTCTATCTCGGCGGACTGCCAGGCGACGGTTGGTCGCGTGGAGCGGAGAAATACAGTGGTGAAGGAGAGCTGAAGAACGGCCAAATCCAGTTCCACCCCGAGAACTCCAAGGCATCGGAGAGTACCACCGCGGTCCTCAAGGACGGCAAGCTCACGATCTTACGTGACGAGAGGACGATCGCCGAATTGAAGAATGTTGAGCGAAAGAGCCCAACATTGGGCGCTCGGCCGCCGAAAGGCGCGATCGTCTTGTTTGATGGCAGCAATACCGAGGCGTGGGAAAATGGCAAGCTCGTCGAGAAGAACCTGCTCGGCCCTACCAATGCGTCGTCGAAGCAAAAGTTTGGCGACCACTCGCTGCACGTCGAGTTCTGCACGCCGTTCATGCCAACTGAGCGCGGCCAAGGCCGCGGCAACAGCGGCGTCTACATCCAGAGCCGCTACGAATGCCAAGTGCTCGATTCGTTTGGCCTGGAAGGTGAGGACAATGAATGCGGGGGAATCTACTCGATCGCGAGACCGGCGGTCAACATGTGCTTCCCGCCACTCGCTTGGCAAACGTATGACGTCGACTTCACTGCCGCTAGGTATGACAAGCACGGTAGCAAGACCAAGAACGCGCACGTGACGATCAAGCATAACGGCGTGGTCATCCACGACGACCTCGAGCTTCCCCACGCAACGCCGGGCGGTCACCCCGAAGGTCCTGAACCCGATTCAGTATTCCTACAGGATCATGGCAACCCCGTCGCATTCCGCAACATTTGGGTTGTCCAGAAGTGATGCCGGTCTTAGGTGTCGCAAGACAGTTTCCGTGCTCACATCACCCCCCCCGTTTTACGTTGGCTCGCCAGCCGCAAGAACTCAAGCCTTTTACGACATATCTCTGGCACCTCGGAAACTCAGCTCCGCGCTCGGTCTGAGACTCGGCGCTCGGTTCCCGCCGAAGAAACGACCCGGCAATGGAACCAATTCGACCCGGGGGCGAGCCTTCCGCTGAGGCCCGACCAAGGTGCCGGAGGATACGAATCCCGCGTTGGCAGCGCCGATGTCAAGGTCGCGGACAAAACATAAAAATCCCCACACGCTGGACACGGGGGGAGGGGCGCAGCTTGTTAGAATCAAGCGACATTTCGAGCTTGTTTTGTCATCAAGCACAAGCCATATGGAGAATGTCGGATAAGGGCTTTACGGCGGCAAGAGGCATCAATGCAAGGATGATTGTTTATTTCTGCGCACCCTCCTATACTCCGTCCGGCTAGGGGCTTGGTATTAAAGCAGCTGCGAGGCGAACGCGACTCCAAGCCGACCAGCCTGTTCGTCGTTTCGCCATCACCTGGGGGAGTTCTAATGACACGCTACGCTGGTCAAGCACTATTTCTCGCCGCGCTTGTTTTTTCATGCGCCTCCACAGCGAGTGCGACCGTGTGGTCGTACGACTCGGTCATGAGTGGTCCCAACGAATTTCCGGTGAACGCGTCGCCGGGCACCGGTTCTGGCACAGCCGTCTACGACGACGTGGCGCACACGTTAGCGCTGCATGCAGATTTTACCGGATTAACCGGCACAACGACGGCGTCCCACATACACGCCGCCACGCTCGTACCCTTTGCAGGCACGGCTGGCGTTGCGACCACCACGCCTTCGTTCGCCGGATTTCCGCTCGGCGTAACTAGTGGTTCTTTCACGAACACTTTGGACCTAACATTAGTATCGAGTTGGAATCCCTCGTACGTCTCCGCCACCAGTGGCACCACGGCGCGCGCCGAAGCCGCCTTTACAGCCGCGCTACTCGCGGGCAAGGCCTACTGGAATATCCACTCCACAACTTTGGCGGCGGTGAAATCCGCGGGTTTATGACCTTGGTCCCAGTGGTCCCAGAGCCGACGACGCTGCGCGTTGACCGCGCTTGGCGTCGCAGCTCTCGGCTGCGTCGCGCGACGCCGTCGTCGCTAATTCTATCTATCAATGCCGTCAATGAGTACCGTCGTCCGCCGTGGATGAATAATTGTCCATGATCGTGATACCGTTCCTCAGGCGTGAACCTTCTCCCGCTAACGAGTTCGTGATACCGCTTCGACAGCCGCACACGCGGGTCGATCGGTAAATGTCCAGAAACCCATCAGCAGTTTTTAAAAGAGCTGAAGCACTTCGAATAAGTCTGTTACTCGATGCCCGGCGGCAGGACTTCTTCCAACCGCCGGGCTTTTTAATTCGCTGCAACAGCAGCGAAAACTGATAACGTCTCGCGCGAGGCGGTTTGTGTTTTTTCCCAACACGACCGCCCTGGTCGTGGGGCGGTCTCACCATCAGGAGATCGTCCCATGATCGCAATTAACAAGGAGCACCAGAGCAGTGAATCGCAGTGGCAAGCGGAATTCGTCGCGATGTTTCCCGAAATCAATCACTGGCTGCGGGTGGCGTTCCGACAGCTCGGACCCGAGGCACGCGAAGATGCCATCGAAGAGGGGATCGTCCATAGTTTGCTAAGCTACTCGCGGTTGTATGCCCAAGGTCGCGCCGCACAAGCAACCGCCTCCTCTCTGGCTTGGTATGCGGCGCGGGCCGTCAAGCGGGGACGGCCGGCGGTTGGTCGGATGAACGGCAAAGACGTTTCGAGCCGCTATGCACAGGTCGGCAGCAAGATCCGATTCGAACGGCAGAACGGTGAATGGATCGACAAGCTGGTCCAAGGCAAGCGGGCATCTATTCCCGACCTAGTCGCCGCGAAACTGGATGTGCGGGCTTGGTTCGCAACGCTTACGAAGCAGATGAAGCAGATCGCCAGCGATCTGGCACTGGGCTGCTCCACATCCGAGGCCGCGCTGAAATACGGAGTCACCGCCGGCAGAATTTCGCAGCTGCGGCGGGCACTAGAAGCATCCTGGCTAGCTTATCAACAGGAAGGCACCCGCGTCAGCGCATGATGCGGATCAGACCGCCAAGCAGTCCAGGGATGGAATCCGCCGAGTGCGTTCTGGCAAGTAACTTTCGAGGCTTGGCCGCCGGCGGATATCGCCCGCCGGCGACCATCTCATGCGGAGTTCGTTACGAATTCCGCGACGTTCTGCACTCATAACGTCTGCGCAGCAATAAAAAGCTAGGGCGAGAGCGGCTAGACTCCAGGGATTATTCAAATGGCCTGGGACGGGTTGGCCACACCATCGCAGATCAGCTCAGCTGCTGTACTATAACTTGGATCAAACGAACTCCCGGATCGCAATTGCGCTGACAATTCGCGACCAATGCTCGACGTTCGGTAATGCAGTGAAAGATTGTACGCTCAGCTGGGCGGCCCGTGGTCGTCTCCGGTGCGCGCCCCACGCTTGCTGTCGCTCTCCGCCAGCCACTGCTCAACGAGATCTTTTCGCTTGTCCCATTGTTGATCTTTCTCCGGAGGCGGCTCAACATTAACCTTCCCAGAGGGACGCAGCGCGCGCTTGATAATCCCAGTCGCGTCGGCTGTCGCGAGTGAGTTGCTGAAAGCCGCCGACCAAGCCCGAATTGTCACCGTACTCCGTATGGAAGCATCCAGCCACTTTTCAAGTTCGTCAGGAGTCTGCGGCGGTTTTCCAGGGCTGAACCCAAGTACGAATGGCGCCAACGCGTCCGGACCGCCATAATACCCGACCGCCCGCCACAGGCAGCCTCTGGCAACGTCGGGATCAATTTGCGCTGAACTCTGATGTAAGCTCAGACCAATCGCAACTTTTCGGATATAAACCTCGTTGTCGAGTTGGTCACGCACGTCGAAAAACAGGTGTTCGTATACTAGGACGTCGAGCTCCGTGATCCCCAAGCTGTCGGCGATTGCTTCCGCAGTTTCGCGAGCCAACACTCGTGCCTCGATCATGTAACGGACATAACTCTCATCGGAATTATGGATCTGGTGAGCGAGCGCCACTGAATGGTAATTCTCATTAAGACGCTCGATTTTTTCCTCACCGTCAATCGTGTCTTGCAATGCAAGCAAATAGTCAACATAAATCTTCACGACTGGGCCATCTTCGCGGCTCGGGCGACGCGGCGCCGGACGATGTTCCGCGAGCTCAATCGCGCGGTGGGCTCTCCACTGCGGGGGCAGGAAAGGTACATCCATATCAAAAACGGAGCGCCGCTCTTTTTCAAACATCTGTTCATCTTTCTAATCAAAGCCTGCCGGGGTAATTTTGTTTACGTGACCCTTCAACTGTCGTGTGCCCATCCTCGCGCCAAACGTATTTCGCCAAAACGGGATTGGTGAAAGGCTCTTCCTCGCACAACCGAGTGGATCTGCTCGTCGGCCTCGAGCCTTCCCACAATCGCAGTTCGGCAACACCGGTGCTCACGAGTACTCAGCAGCGAGAATTTCCAAAACGCCCATATCCGCAAACTCCTGATCTCGCTGGCGGCCAGTAGTCTCTAATCAATGATTGCGTCCCAAAGATGGAATTGCCTTTGTCAGTCACCGGACGGGTCGATATCCCGAACCATTCGGAAATCAACTGCGCGTGCGCCGCACAGCGTCGTGACTCCGGAACAAAGATCCAGCCCGATGTAAGCGTTCAGCTCAACCCATACTATTGATTGAGAATGCACGCGCTCAACACAATCATCTGTGCCGGGTCAAGGGCAGTATGTTCGGAAGAGCAATATCGACTTGATGCGGTCGTTCCGTAAAACCACCGATTTAAAACCGCCGGCGCCGGTGAGCGCCATCGTTCATGGGGTCGTCCAAGGTCTCGCTAATGCTCCTGACCGAGATGTACGATGAGCGACACGAACCACTCAAAACCATAAGTGGCGTTGCACCACCTCGCGATTGTGTAAGCACTTACGCCAGAGCGACAGGCGACGAATTTGCTTTGGAACAAGCACCTGGTGAGTGGCAAGGGCAAGCTTCACTCGATTACGTCGACACCGCGGGATTGGCTTGCACCACAGAGCCTACTTGGAAGTTCAAATTCTATAAACTATTGCCGGAGAATAGCTTACTGCGACAGTTATTTTCAATCCGCAAAAAATCGGTAGTTTCGGCTGTATATCTTTAGGGGGATCATCTCGTCTGGTAGGAAGTTCATGCCGCGTTGGATTGGACAACTCTTCTTCCCATTTAGGTGCGAGAATGCCGACGAACGCTGAGGACAGGCTGGCAAACGAACCACCTGAACTGGATCGAGAGGAGTTTGCCCGCCAATACTCGCGAAACGCGCGTCGCATCTATGGATTCATTATGACCCTCGTGTTTAACCATCACGATGCGGAAGAAGTGTTTCAGAATACGAGCGTCGTGCTATGGAACAAGTTTGTTGAATTTCAGCCGGGCAGTAATTTTTTTGCATGGGCTAGCCGTGTGGCGTATTTCGAAGTGTTGAGTTTCATGAAGCAGCGGCGCCGATCGCGAATCATCAGCGGCGAGACGTTGGAAGTGCTTGCGGAAGAAGCCATTGCTCTGGCCGATGAATCGTCGACCCGACAAGAGGCGCTAGAAGACTGCTTGTCGCGGCTAAGCGTGAACGATCGTGATCTGTTGCATGCGCGATATTACTGCCAACAGCCGCCAAAGCACATTGCTGCTGTGCAATCTCGATCTGTCGATTCGGTGTATCGGGCGCTCAGCCGCATTCACAACATGTTGCTGAACTGTGTACAGCGTACCTTGGCGAACGAGGAACTTGTATGAGCGAGCGCTCGAGTAGCGAACGCGAAGTCCGAGAAATCGCAGTGGCCGCCAGTAGTGGCGAAGCCACCGAAGAACAACTATTTCGATTGGACCAGCTCGTACGCAGCGATCCACACTTGGCGAACTACACGGCTCGGATATTTGACCAACAAGCAACACTATTGTGGCAGGCCTCAATGAGTGGTTTGGCCGAATCGTCTGCTCGGAACGTGGCTGACAACCCCACTAACGCACGTGATAACCACGCATCCACAAAATCGGTGATAAATCGGGCCAACGGATTCCAAGTCTCTTGGGCGTGGCCGACGATCGCGATTGGAATTGCTTTTGCGCTAGGGATTTTGGCGTCGCCCGTGCTGCGTCGGGCAATTTGGTTGAACGTTCCACCTATCGCGCAAACCGCTGGGCCAGTCCAACCGACGGCCAATCCGCCTTACGAAGCGCGCCTCGTTCGGAGCACTGCGTGCCTGTGGGCGAGCGATTCCGCAGGATCGCGTGAAATTGGTAGTTGGCTCTCAAGCGGCCAATCGCTACATCTTTTGGAAGGATTAGCGGAATTCACTTTGGATTGGTCGCAGAGTGGCAGCTCGACGGTCTCCTTAGAAGGACCTGCTGCTATGATGCTGAGTTCGGAAGGGATGCCGATGCTTCGGTTCGGTCGGCTTACCGCCACAATCAATACGACGTCGCGGCCGTTCGTTCTCGAAACCCCAATAGGTCGATTGATTGTTGCAGATTTCGGCTCGATTGGAGTGTGCGCGTTTGGAAACGATGGCGAGATTCATGTATTCGATGGCTCGGCCACTCTGGAACCAGCGTGGCGAACGTCCTCAGGCCAGCAGAACGTCCCATTAAAGATTGAGGCCGGCCATGCAATTCGCGTCCAGAAAGATGCTAACGGCGAATTGGATATTACGTCGCGAGCTGCTGATGCAGACTACTTCATTGCACAGTTGTCGATGACATCGGACGCATTGGTCATTCCATCCGCCTACGTGGCCGCCGTGAAAAACGCGGCTCCCGTCGCCTATTGGCGCTTCGAACGGGACGCTTGGCCGTCTATTCCAAATGAGATGGGAAGCCGCTTCGGATGTCATGTCAAGGGCGCGCTGGGAGTCGTGAACTATCGAGGCAATCAGGTCGTTGAATTTGGCGTTACAGACAAGGGCGGCGTAATACTTTGCAATGACCAATTCGAAGATGAAATCAAGAATAGTTACTCCATCGAGTTATGGATAAAGCCAAGTCACTACCATGTGGGCGCCGTTTTATCCCTCATTAGCGATCCCGAAACACCCACTGGTGTTATCCAGCACGGGCTGCTGATGGAACTGGGTGGCACTGGATTGATCCCCACGTCGACGTTTCACCCCGGGCGGGTCCGCTTCTTGCATCGCAGCCCGGCAAGTAATGCGACAGACCGAGGCACCTCGTGCTATTCCGTGGATGCGTACGCTCTGCGCAAATGGCAGCACATGGTGGCGGTGAAGGACGCGTCGCACATGCGGCTGTACATCAACGGTTCGCTCGCTGCTGAGACCGAGGACGCGACCGAACTACCGGCAGGAATGCGGCTACTGCTCGGTCGCCTCTATCCGTCCCGCTCCGTGCGGCCGTTTATCGGACAACTCGACGAGCTGGCCATTTACAATCGCGCTGACCCCAAAGGAAATCATAAAACACTACCGCATCGTGCGGCCGCAAGCGGCGAGTCAAAAAAATATATGATGTGCGTTGCCTTTTCAGTCAGATCCGTGGGCGTGCAAGTGAATATTCATGCTGCATTTCATAGGGAGCTACACCGCCGCGGCGCAGCGTGCTGTCGCCTTAGGCGACGAAATAGGATCGTTGTCGTTTTTTGGGACCACTGATTTCGCTTACTCTTGGGAGGGACGACTAATGGATCAATCGGTTGGAAAACGGATCAATTCATTTTGGATCGTTGCATTTTACGCCACACCCCTGTTATTGGCCGTTACCACGACTGCACGCGCCGGGCTCATGGATTACGAGCCGTTCGCGTATAGCGGCACAACATTGGACGGGCAGAACGGCGGGACGGGATGGAGCGGTGGATGGTTCACGACGGCATCGGTAGATAATCAGCTTTCCGACGACGGCACCAGCTTGTCGTATCCCGTTAGCTTCGAATCGCCGCTGACGACACCTTCGTCGTCTGGGGTGCGCGTTAGTACTGGCGGGTTGAGTTCGAATGCGAGCAGTTCGAGATTACTTTCACAAACGGCCGATCTAAGCGTTGATGGCACGGTCCGCTACGTAAGTGCCCTCTTCCGCAAGAACGCCCCCAATGGCGGTGGAGTTAACAACGATAACGTTCTTTTGGAATTCGTTGACTCGATTGGGAATCGTCGGTGGGGAGTCGGCATCGTCGGCAACGGCGACCTTCCGTGGCTCAATGCTAACGGTTCGACATCTCCTGCGACGCCTGTCGTGGCTGGTGAGACATACTTTATGGTAGCCAAGATCGTCTCCGGCGCCAGCGGTCCAGATACGGCCTACTTGAAGGTGTTTGGAAGCGGATATGGGAGCCAAGTTCCATTTAACGAGCCATCGAGCTGGGACTCCACGCTGACGGAAACAACCGGGGCGGTTTTGGATCGTATTCGCATCCGCATTGATTCTGCGGCAGCCGGCGAAGTGGATGAAATTCGCATTGGAAATACATGGGAGTCGGTGATTGGAGTGCCGGAACCGACGTCGTTGTGTGCCGTAATGTCGCTGTTTGTTCTCGGGGCATTTGTTCGTGGCCGCAGATTGTGCGCGGCTTAAGGGACTTGGTGGAAGCGCGTGGAGTCGACCTTAAATAAGTAATAAGTAATCGGAGATTCATCAATGAGACGGGCGATGGTTGTTACTTTGGCTGCGGCTTCTGCAGCCGCGGGCTTGCTAAGTTTTGGCGCAGCGCGCTTGCGCCGAGGCGGTAGATGGCACGTGGGTCAATGCAGTCGGATTCGGTGATGGGCCGATATGGAATCCCGACACGAATAGTCCCATCGTCGGCGAAGACCCAAACGACCCCACCTTTAACAGTGGCTTCGCGGTGCAAGAAATGATTTATTCGCCGTTTTCATTAGTCACATTGGCCAATCCGGGCGACCAAATCGTCTTCACAGGAACGGTCGAGCTTCGCGGCACGTCCAACAGCCCCCTTACGAGTGGCACGCCGAGAACCCAGTTCCGTTTCGGATTGTTTAAGGACAACGGCGACGCAAATCAGCTCGGCTGGGCGGGCTATTACACGAGCAACATGCATGGAAATTCGGGCACTCCATCGGGTGTGCTGGCGAGCAAGCCCGCCGGCAACACCTCAGTTTTTCTAGGAGTGGGCGGACAGGCTGTATTGGCATCGATGCAAGGCGACGGCACGAATGCCAGTCTCTTCAATGATGGGACGTATGACTTGATGATGAGCATCCAGCGAAACGCCGCCGGTGAATTGGTGTTGAATTCGTCCATACTCGGAGTGGGAGACCGTCCACCGGTTGAACCATACGACCCTGAAAATCCGCCGGCGTCTCCTGGACTAAACGTCTATTCGGAGGTTTTGTCGGCAACTGATACAACGGCTGCCACGAACGGCACCTACTATTTTGACCGATTGGGATTCTTGACTGGTACCAACTTGGCGGCCGATCGCGCGGCGTACGCGAACCTCGATGTGACGTTTATTCCTGGCGGGCAGTTGTCGGCCGACTACAACCAAAATGGCACTGTCGATGCGGCCGATTACGTGCTGTGGCGCAAGAACGACATCAATGGAGCGCAGGGTTACATCGACTGGCGGAGCCAGTTCGGCCAGAGCGCCGGCGGTAGTGGCACTTTTGCATCGGCAGCTGTTCCGGAGCCCGCCACGATCGTCGTCGCTTTGCTTACCGCATTTGCAATATTCTCCTTTGCGCGAACGCCACGAGTTGCGTTGCAGCCTGTGCGTAGCCCAAGGATATTGCCATAGAAAGGACGCAGGCATGTTGGGTTTGACCGCAACGCCGCGCGATCGGTCGCTCGCACGACAACCGCTACCCCGCCAAAGGGACCACGGTGCTAACTATGTACGGGCCCGTGGGCGAGTTTGTCCGAAAGTCGCGACCACGTGTTTACACGGTTTCACGTTGGTTGAGTTGTTGGTCGTAATCGCGATCATTGGCATTCTCGTCGCGCTGCTATTGCCAGCAATTCAAGCGGCCCGGGAAGCTGCTCGTGCGCGCAGTGTACCAACAATCTACGCCAAATTGGCATCGCGATTCTGAACTACGAATCGAGCAAAAAGACGCTGCCGCCCGGATCTGGCTACATGCACCCGGAAGCGAAAGGGACTTGGGTTCTCAAAATTCTGCCGTACATGGAGGAGCAGGCGATCAATGATCGTTGGGACTTCGACGAGCTCGCAGATGTGGGTGATCGCGACGGAGATGGAAAGTCGAACATCGATACCGCCGCGACGATAATTGTTTCCTCGTTCATTTGTCCGAGTGACGAAATCGCTAGCAGCCCTATTCTCGACGGACGCCGTGCCGGGACGCCAGGTGTAATTACCAAAGATGGCAATAACCCACCGAAGGCCCAAGGACTCTGGTATCCCGGTTCGATGGGTCCCACGATTCCAACCCAGTGTGCATTTACCCCGCCGCAAAATCTTCCGATAGCCGAGTATAAAGAGAAGATCAAAATTGTCTGCGATGGTTCCGATTTTGGCTCGCTTCTACCGGAGGACGATCCTCATGCCGATTGCCCAAAGGAAGACGCCGTCGCCCCGCTGTGGAAAGCGGGAGTATGCAATCGCAAGAATTGTATGGGGTTAATCTGCCGCCGGCAGGTAGGAATCAAACTGAAGTCAGTTACCGATGGACTGTCGAATACTTTCTTGGCAGGTGAAACATTACCGGCTCACTGGAGTCGTAATTGTCTCTTTTGCGACAACTTCCCCGTCTCTTCGACTAATATTCCGATTAACACGATGGAGCGGCGACCAAACGCGACGAATTCCAACGCCGACGCCGATTATTGGAAAACAAGCGGCTTCAAAAGTATGCACCCCGGCGGAGCCAACATGCTAATGGGCGATGGGGGAGTTCACTTCGTGCCGGAAACAATCGATTGGTATGCCTGGAACATGCTGGGCAGCGCGTTTAGCGGTGACGGATCTGCCGGCGACATCTACTAATGAAGCTGCGTTCCGCCGATGATTGCCGCATTGCGAGAAGAATGTGCTCATAAAACTGACAGTTGCCTTTATCGCGATCGCCGTTTTGCTCGCATCGATTGCCGGCTGCAACAAAAGTGCTTTGACAATCGTCCCGGTGCATGGCAAGGTAACGTTTAACGGCGGTCATCCACCAAAGCCAGGCTCGATAACATTCACGCCGATTCGAGTTGCGGAAGGGTTCCCAAATCGACCCGGAACGGCCGATTTTGGCGAGAGCGGCGAGTTTCAGATCACATCCTTCCGGGAAAACGATGGACTTGTTCCCGGAACCTATCACGCTTCGGTCGAGTGCTGGATGCGAAATCCAAACGCCAGCGACCCGACAACCTTCGAACGGTTCAATTACGTTCCCAAAGGCTATCAAACGCCGGATATTACCGTGAGCGCAGACGCCCGTGAAGTCGACGTGAACTTCGACGTACCGCCGAAGAAGAAATAAATAAATGCATCTCGAATTAGGCAGAGTCATTCAACATGGCGTATGGCAATAGTTTCGATGTCACGGAATCCTATTCGTCACGGTTAACGTTGGGACTCCTAGTGGGCATTGTAATTTCATCCCCGTGTTTCGCGATCAACGATGTGGGCGGGTCGCTAATTACAATTAACGATAATGGTGGCTGGTCCTGGTTCCAGGACGAGCGGGCAATCGTCGACTTGAGCGCCGGCGCCTCCGGCGAGATTATCGTCAGCTCAGTCGCTAACTCCAGCGGAACTGGTGGGGCGACTCGCGCTGGCAACGTCGAAGTCGCCGCTCTCGATCTGGCCACCAGCGGCGTCGCTCGCTTCACGCTCAACTCGGGCTTGGAAGGGGACGATCACGATTCGGCCGCGCTGCTTAAGCTCCCCGATGGCCGCTACTTGGCGAGCTATTCCAAACATTCGTCCGACCGAATTCTACATTGGCGCGAGTCGATAGCTCCGGGAAGCATCACCGATTGGGGGCCGGAAAGTACGTATAGCGAAAGCGGGGGCACGACGTATTCCAACCTGGCCTATCTTTCGGCCAGTGGCGATGTCTTTGACTTTCATCGCGTCGCCGGTGCTGTCGGCGGGTACGATCCAAATTACCTCAGGTGGAACCTCGCCACCCAGAACGGTTTTAATTTCGGCGGGCGTTTGCTCACCGGACCAGAGGGGAATAATGGCAGCAATGATCGACCGTATATTCGTTACACTTCTAACGGCGTGGACCGAATCGATTTCATCACTACCGACGCCCATCCGCGCAATTTGATCTCCAACAGTATCTACCACGGCTACATCCAATACGAACCGGCGGGCACGTACGGGGTTTACAAATCCGATGGCACGCGGCTTGGCGATTTAAGTCAGGCCACAACCAGTCCTTACCACGCCAGCGATTTTACTCCGTTGCTGGTCGGCAATACGGTGTCGCCGAGCAACGGCCTGCTAATGACGCGGGCATGGACGACCAACGTACAGCTCGATTCCGCTGGCATGCCCTGCGCAGTCTTCACCGCGCGCGTCAACGACAATGCCAGCGACCACCGCTTCTTCTATGGCCGCTACACCAAGAGCGGCTGGCAAGTTCACGAATTGGCCAAGGCCGGTGGCTTCCTCTACAGCGGCGAGAATGATTATACGGGCTTAGCCGCGCTCGACC
Organism: uncultured Planctomycetota bacterium; assembly: GCA_963733705.1. Classification (GTDB taxonomy): domain Bacteria; phylum Planctomycetota; class Planctomycetia; order Pirellulales; family Lacipirellulaceae; genus JABDGM01. Next base: position 20,187 of record CAVTEJ010000012.1, read on the forward strand.
CGGCGGATGCAAATCGGCTGTTTATTTCCACAAAAATTGATCCGCGAACGGAAGTGGCGCTCGCCCGATACGAAATATTTGAAGGCAATACGAGCAATTCGGGCGCGAGCTGGACGTGGCAACCGGTTACATACAACTCGACAATGGACAACATTCGACCGATCGTGCCCAAGTGGGACAACACACACACCGCACTACTTTGGCTGCGCGGCACGTACACCAGCTATACAAACTATGACCTATCAGTCGTGGGGCTAACGCAGATTAACCCGCTTGTAGGCGACAGACCAAGCTCGGGGCCGCCGCAAACGTTTCCGGTGCACGGACCATGGCAGAACGCGGTCGGCTTTGGCGACGGCCCTATCTCGGGCGCGAACTCCTCGTCCCCAACGGTTGGCGACGGAAGCTCGAACAGCGCGGTACAGGAGATGATTTATTCGGCTATTCCTGAAATCACGCTTGAACACTCCGGCGACAAACTTGTCCTGTCGGGCAATGTTACCTTGGAGGGCACTGTAAATAGTCCCCTCTCGGGAGGCGCACCTAAAACCCAATTCCGCTTTGGCTTGTTCAAGGATAATGGCTCGGCGGATAACACAGGATGGGTGGGCTACTTCATGACCAACCGACACGGCATGAGCGACACTCCGCACGGCACGCTTGCACGAAAGTCTATCGGCAACACCTCCGCCTATTTATCCACCAGTGGACAAAACACGCTCGCTACCGCTCCCGGCGACAACACCGCAGCCAGCCTCTTCAATGACGACACTTATTACATGAGTCTCACGATCGAGCGCTCCGCTAACGATCTCGTGATATCGGCAACGCTTGACGGGTTTAACGGCTTCACACAAATACTGAGCGGGACCGATACCACGGCAGGCACGCTCGGCACGTACACCTTCAACCGCCTCGGATTTCTGCTGGGCGGCAACCTTGGCACCGATCAAGCAAAATTCTCCAATTTGCTCGTGACCTATGTCCCCGCAGCATTGCCCGGCGACTTCAACAACGATGGATACGTGAATGCGGCCGACTATGTAACGTGGCGAAAAATGGATGGCACGATCGCTCACTACAATGAGTGGCGATCTAATTTTGGCCAAACTAGCTTGATTGCCACCGTTGTAAGTACGGCGCTTGCCGTACCGGAACCATCGCTATTCGGCCTTCCATCCTTGGCTGTGCTTCTCGCGCTCGGCGAGCGCACACGTCGTTGATTTCACATGGCGGGCCCAAGCCGATATCCATATCAGCTAACCCGTGTTCAGCCGTGCGGGCATGGGCGCATGAAGTAAATCTTCGCCATCATCGGGAGTGCGAGCCCCATGTGCTTGGGCTTCAATATCGCCAGCTTCTGTGCCGAGTCCGCCTTCGGCCTCGACCGATGCCGCTTGCGATGCGGACGATTTGTCGCTGCGTGGTATTGTGCCGCTTTTTGACGCAGGCGGTTTACTTTCTTCGATAATTCGTACAAGGACTCCTTGCGGGAAAACGACCTTACGCAGGTCGTCGGGCAGTGTAACGTTTTGATTTTGGAACGCGCATTTCACCAGCCGGATAACCGACGACTTGACCTTCAACCAGCTGAATTTGCTGCCGTCCAACCAAAAATAGACGCGCAAGTTCACTGTGGTCGGGCCCAAATCGTCAACCAGTACCCACGGCTCAGGTGTCTTTAATAAGGCTGGGTGCTCCGCGAGAACTTTCAGAGCAACTTCTTGGGCGGTTTCATCTCGGAGCAGGTTTGGGATTCACCCGATCTTCCGGAACATGAACTGTATTTTGGGCAACCCTCGGGATCGGCCATGCCACTTGTTTGGGCACATGCCGAATATCTAAAACTGCGCCGTTCGCTGGAAGAGGGCAAGGTGTTTGATATGCCAACTCATACGGTGGAGCGATACCTCAAGCAGCGAAACATTTGCCAGCGGACCTATTGGCGATTCGAACAACCGTGTCGTATGCTTCCTGACGGACATACATTGCGAATCGAACTTTTCGCCAAGGCGCTTATCCATTGGAGCAGCGACGATTGGCGCACCTCGCATGGCACGGGGACGACCGATACGACTCTGGGGGTTCACTATGCTGATCTGAAATGCGATAACTCAAACTCAGCAGGCAGACTGCAATTCACGTTTTATTGGCCTGATTCCGAGCGCTGGGAAGGCCAGAACGGAACTACGACGTCGAAATGGAAGGCTCAGCCGCACAACGCACAGAAATTCAGCCGTCGGCGAGCAAAGTCGACTGCGATCTTGCGATGACTCAAAATCTGCCGTTACGAAGTGGTCCCGTCGTTTCGCGTTAAACTGAGCATGCGCAGATGACTACATTATTCATCTTCGCGTTAACGCTGCTCATCGCGGTCCTCGTCTCCGATCTAGCTGATCGAACCGTTCTTTCCACAGCGGTCCTTTTCCTGGTGGCTGGTTTTATTGCTGGTCGAGGAGTCCTCGGAGTTATTTCACTGAATTCAGACAATCCAGTAGTCGCCGCGCTTGCAGAGTTGGCCCTGTTCAGCATCCTATATACCGACGGAATGAGGTTAGGCGTCAAAGACCTCAAGTCGGCGTGGCGCCTTCCGGGGCGCGCGCTGTTTTTCGGCCTGCCTATGACGCTGGTTGGAACTGCGCTGCTCGGGCATTGGGTGGTGGGCCTACCTTGGGCGGAGTCGTTTCTTTTGGGCGCTGTGCTTAGTCCGACCGACCCGGTATTTGCCGCGGCCATCGTGGGACGGGAAGAAGTTTCTGCGAGACTTCGACAGCTATTGAATGTCGAGAGTGGTTTGAACGATGGACTGGCGCTCCCGATCGTGATCGCGATGCTCGCTGTTGTCGGCAAAGAGCCAGTTAATTTGGCGCACGTGCTTGCCGAGATCGTTCTCGGCGTCGTAATTGGCGTTGCAGTGCCGTGGGTGGCTATTCGTCTAGAGCGAAGTCGGTTCTTTTCGGCGCACGTGGCCTATCAACCGCTGAACGCCTTTGCGATCGGCCTATTGGTCTACACCATTTCAAGCATGGTTCACGCAAATTCGTTTCTGGCTGCTTTCGCGGCGGGCATTACGGTGGCGACCGTCGGTCCCGAAGCGCGAGCGGCGTTTCACCGATTCGGAGAACTTGTGTCGGAACTTCTCAAACTCGCCGCCCTGTTAGTATTCGGTGCTTTGATATCACCAGAGTTTCTGGCCCAGATTCCTGCGTCCGGCTATCTCTTCGCACTACTTGTGCTCGTTGCGGTGCGACCGGCGGCCTTACTGCTCTCGCTTATTGGTAGTCCGCTCGGTTGGCCTGAACGAGGCGTCGCGGCATGGTTCGGACCCAAGGGCTTTGCCTCAGTCGTGTTCGGCCTCTTAATCCTTAAAGCTGCGAAATCGAATTCGGCGGATTGGATCTGGGCCGACAAGCTATTCCACCTAATAGCGCTTTGTATCGCGGCCTCCATTCTTGCCCACTCTTCGACCGACGTCGTCGTGGCTCGTTGGCTTGGAAGGCAGAATGAATCAACTACGCCAACTGGTTAGTTGCTGGACAGGACAGATGCCCAAGTCGATTGACATCGCGTCGCTGAGCTTCCGCTGATGGTATATGACGGCGAATGTCGTTTCTGCCGCGTCACCATCGTCTGATCGCGGGCTTTGCACAAAAACAGTGAGGCAAGTACCAGTAGTTGTGGCAACACCTCCCGTAGTTTGGGGATCTTGTGCCTTGACTTGAATTTAGGTGCAAAGCACATCTGGAAGCGGAATTAGTCGCGCGTCGGGTGCTGCGGTTCCTGAGCCATCGACCTTGGTGACATTGATCTGGGCGGTCGCACGAGTAAGTCATCGGCGAGGTCGGGCCGCGCAGTAGTTTTGGCAATTGGCCGACGCGTGAGCGTTGTCAGCAATTGACCATACCACTCAATCATTTGTGCTTCGCAGGCTGAGTGCGGCGGAAGCCGGCAGAATGGGAAATCCGTCCGCTGCTCGGTATTTGCGGCCGTTTTCGCCTCATCAAGCGTGGACCTGCGTTCGATACGTGCTTTCGAAGATTTTGTCAGCACTAGCGACTTCGAATCCGTCGCGTCGATGCTCTCGACATACTTTGTGCGACTCGAGATCACCAAATTCCGGCAGCACGCGTCGTTCGGCGAATTCCACATACGACCCAGGGATCGGACGGTTAATCACCTCACCTAATTTCGTTCGGAATTTAGCCTCGACCATCTCGGCGACAGTTGAACTCTGAAGCAGCAGGTCATCGGCGCTGATTTTGATTTCACCGCCGGAGTTGTTGAGTCGAAAGCCGTGACGTTTCAAAAAAGCATTGAATTGCGGAATCGTATTGTAGCCCGAGGGCAATTGGTGGACGCTGACAGTGAAATGATTGAGGTAGTATCGGTTGTAAATAACCCAGGCTGCGTACTCACTTTCTTCGGCAAGTCTCTGGTAATCATCCCATTTCGGCGTACGCCAAAGCGGTGAATGCAAAAACGAATCGACCTCGGCGCCATTGTTAAGCTCCAAGGCAACGCCTGGGTCGGCCCGTACTTCACTCGTGTACGAAAGGATGATTTGCTGTGCCTCGTCGGATAAATCGGGTACGCGTAGCTCGCTGATAAAAACGCGCGGATACTTTGGCGACGGCGGCGAGTACCAATGAGCATTCAGTTTCTTTTCTTGAAATGTGAATCGGTCTCTCCGCGTGTAGCCATAGTGAAGAAAGATCTTCTCCAGTGACTTAATCCCGAGATGCGAAACGCCCATCGTGCGAAACGCAATATGGTCGTTTTCAATGTCGTTCGCGTTTCGAACGATTCCGTCCGCAATCATGCAGCGAATAATCCGGTCGACATCTGGTACTCGCTGCCGATACCGCTGCATCAATCCTTCTATCACATAGTCGAGGGGCTTGGTTTCAAGTTTGGACGATGTCATAGATTTAGTCTTTGAATAGTTAAGGATTGCCATCGGACGCGACCTTACCCTGAAACAGTTCGGGAGGATTCGATTTTAGATTAGCAAAGTCTGAGTGTTCGGCGTCATATTCGTCCATTAATTTGGACGGACAAACCTCTCGCGCTCCACACTGGTGGCACACCAATCGGACCAAATCGGAACCGCCGAACTTCAGATCGTGTTGCCGAAAAAGTGTATAAAGTTGCTGCAGGTGAACGCACATCAGAGTTCAGTTCTTGGTTTTTTGATCAGATGCTTACAATCGCCCTGAACGTGCTTATTCGCACATCCAACGCGCCTTTTTTGACCCAAGTTTGGCTGCGCAATGCGTTCTTATTTGCGCTACTAGTGAAGACTGCAAACAAGATGCCAACGAAAGGCGTCGGTTTACATCCTTGGCGGCGTCGACGTGCGAATGCGTGAGTGGCAATTGACGTGGCGAGGAAGTTCTCGAGCGAAGACTTGTTGGAGCGGTTAAATGATCTGTTCGTCCGCTGCGAAGTACCGGACTATCTTCCCACTGACAACGGTTCCAGGCTTGTGGGCCCACCGAGTTTACTATTGTCTCCAGAGCATTTAGAAGTGAAGACATTAATCGATGACTGAGGTGTAGTCGAAGCGAGCGAATAAGGCTGGTCCGTTCGAGCGATGCCGACTCTAATTTTAAAGACGGGTTCCATTCCCTGGACCAGGTCATTCCCGTCTTGGCAACCCGGGGAAGTATTCCTCTACAGCCGTCGGCTTGACAGGCATGGTATGTTTCGCGGCGTGAGCATGCAGGCCTGACAAGGAGGTACACCGATGACGTGGGCAAAAGATGACAGCGGTAGGAGTCGCTGTTTATCCTGGCGGATGGGCTGCCGAAATCGGCGGGCCATCCTTTCTATCAGAAGCTCAACGAGCTGCTGGCCGAAGCCAACTTCGACCCTTGGATCGAAAAGCGATGTCAGCGGTTTTACGCTACAGATGAAAAACGCGGCCAGCCTTCGATTCCGCCGGGCGTTTATTTTCGCATGCTGCTGGTGGGCTACTTCGAAGGCCTCGACAGCCAACGCGGCATCGCTTGGCGGTGCGCGGACAGCCTCAGCCTCCGGCACTTCCTGGGTATTCCGCTGGAGGACGCGACGCCGGACCCCAAGACCTTGAGCAACACCCGTCGCCGCCTGCCGAAAGAGGTGTTCGACGAGGTGTTTCAGTTCGTGCTCTGCGAAGCTGGTCGACCATCCAAGCCGTACGATGGTTTCCCGCTCTACGCGCACCCATCGAGCCAATGGGCCAAAAAAATCCGCAATCAATTTGCCTACTTTGGCGCGTGGGGTCGTCGCATCAACGGAAAGCTAGTCCGTGTCGAAGGCGATGGATGGAAGGAAGCTTTGGAGTCGTATCGGAGCCAGGCAGAAGCTTTCCACAGCGGCCGCAAGCCGCGCATCCCGAACGTCCATGGCATCACAATTGAGGAGTGCTGTGACCGTTTCCTGACGGCCAAGGTTCGCAAAATGCAATCAGGCGAGATCACCCATAAGTCATTTGCCGAGTACAAACTCGCATCCGACTTGGTCGTTGTCCCCTGCGTCCTGCTAGCGAGGCAGCTCCGCCGCGCGGATATTTCGAAACAAAAGATCCGTCGTCGCATCGTGACCCTGTAGCGCAATCGCCCCGCCGCCTAGCCGCTTCCCGTCGCGCGCATTCTCCTTCTCCGGCCGCTCGTCCGTCCAATCGCTTACCTGGTACCCATTCACCCAAACCGCCATGTGCGGCCCATCCGCAACAATCGTCTTCGTAAACCACTCACGATCGTTGGGCACCACATACCTTGCCGGCTGCCGCCGATAGATCCCGCCCGTCCCAAAATCCTTCGGCTTCGTCCGATCGCCCTCAACAAAACTATTCTGAATTTGGCTCTCGTAGCCTGCCCAACGCCCCGCGCAGCGTCCGAAAGAACACCCCCGAATTAAGCCCGTCACCATTCACCTTGCACTCAAGCTGCAGCACAAAATTTGCGAAGTCCTTATTTGTTTCGAGCTGCCCCGGCCCATTCGTCACATGCATCTCGCCATTCTCAGTCACATCAAATTTGCACGTTTCCGCCGCCCGGGTGCTCCAACCGTTCAAGCCCTTGCCATTAAATACCTGGTCCCCTACAAACGGACGCAGCATCAGCTTCCTGAATGCCACGGGGCCTTTGTTCGACTGCAACCCAATACGATTGATTCGGATCGATTTTGAGTCGACATAATCGACCGTTCGATATGGTTCCGTCGTCTCTGTTGCGATCCGCAACACGGCCGCAACCAGGTAATTGTTGTGCACCGTGATTTTGAAACTTAACCAGCGGTCCGATCCGATATCGATCTTCGAGCGGATGATTGCTTTTTGCCGCGCACAAAAGCTGCCGGTTGGAAATGGATTGTCATCGGGTGCAATACTCCATTGGTAGCAATCGGCGGACGGATCCTTGGGATGAAGCGGAGTGCGAAGAAAGACGCCGCTGTTCGTCGATGCTGCCGCACGGAATTCACCATACAGCGTGTAATCGGCCCACCGCGTGGTCGTCATCAGCCAGCCCGGCTTCTCGCCGGTCGTGCGAATCTCGCCGTCCTTCACTTCCCACTTCGCGTCACCCACCGGCTCCCACCCGAAAAGTGTCTCGCCATCAAACAATGAAATCCAACCTTCCTTGAGCAATTCGCGAGACAAGAACTTCGGCTCGCCTGCGTGAGCAAATTGGATTGTGATCGGCGCGATGAAGAATGTGATACACAATAAGAACACGCGACACATTTCAACCTCCTGACCAACTTTCTCCCGCATTACTGCCCGCCGTAATCTCCAACCGCAACCCCTAGTGAACACTTTTGCCGATCGGCCTCTCAGGCGTTAGGCCAAAGATGTTACACTGTATACCTTGGCATTTCCGACGTCTACGTTGCGTTAGTCAATCAATGGGGCGAGCAATCCCAGCCATGTTTAGACATCTATTACGATTGCTAAAACACTTTGGCGCGGTGGTCGTCCTCTGGCTGGCTGCACGAACCATTCTGTCGGCTCCTGAGGAATTACCAACCCAGTCAAGTTCTCGCAGTGAAGTGCCGGCCGTCGGCAAAAACAATGCTCACAATCCTGACGCGATGCCGGATGCTGCGACAGCGACGAATCCAAAGCAATCCTATATTGGAACAAATCAGTGCTTTACCTGCCATCGCCCGCAGACTGACACGTGGTCGGAAACCAAGCATGCGCATGCCGTCACCAATATTCCAAAAAAGTATCAGAACGCCCCGGAATGTCTGAAATGCCACGTTACTGGTTTTGGCCAGCCTAATGGCTACGTTGCCGGAACGGACAAGGATCTTTTAATGGTCGGCTGCGAGACTTGCCACGGTCCCGGTGGCCTGCACGTGGACGCTGCCAAACGGTTTGTTATGGCCAACCCGGGCGAGGAGGCAAAGATCGAAAAGGAGATGAAGGAGGCGATCATCAAAACGCCATCGGACAAGGTTTGTGCCGGCTGTCACGTAATGCAAGCCCACCAAAAGCATCCGCCGTACGATGACCAAGTAGCTGTCAAAGCTGCCAATGCACGTGCCGGTCCACGTGATGCTGCATTGATCGTGTCACAACTTCCGACGGCAAAGACGGAACCACCGAATACTTTGTCGAAATACAGCGTAAAGACCTGCGGGGGCTGTCATTATGATCAGTACCAACAGTGGCGTAGCGGAACGCACTTCAGTTTATCGGCGATGTTGCCAACGAAGTATTCAAAAGACCAGAGTTGCCTGAGTTGCCATTCGAATCCTGCCCCGGTCGTGAGCATCGCGAGTGCAGGTCCGCACCATCATTCCAGTGGCGTGGCTTGTGAATCGTGCCACGGTCCGGCGCTGGAACACATTCAATTCGTGAAACAATTCATCGACAGTCCGCCGCTGGAGCCGAAATTGGAACTGCAGGCGCACGATTCCATCCATAAAGAGAAGCCGGACGCGACGTGCATACTTTGCCACGTTCGGCAGGCCCATAAGCAACACCCACAATTCGACCAGAAGTAGACAGCGCATGACGCCCAGTACCAGGGGGCGGCGTGCATTGCCGAGGGGGGGCATCCGGGAAGTAGATGGCCAACCGTATAGCCGGGAATCCACCGCTGACCCATCTGCCAAGCTGGTTGGCGCCGTAATGTTTTGTGCCGATTACGTGAGCTAAAATCTTTCGACCGCAGCGTGACCAGGGCCGGAAACTTATCGACATAGGTCCAAACACTTGGTAGACTGCCGACGCCGTCCTCGGCAATCAATCTCATCGCGTACGACTGGGGAGTCCCGAGATGCAACGACACAATTTTCCTTTTGGCGTCAACAAATCGGCTCTGCTCGTGTTTGGATTAGTGGCGGCAATCGCGCTGTCGGCGCTTCTTCGAGAGCCGACGATTGCTCAGCAACCATTGGCTACGCCGCCCGCAGGCCAAACGTATGTTGGGGCGAAGGAGTGTGCCGCATGCCACTTTGACCAGTTCAAGGTTTGGCGCACCAACCCTCACGCAAAGGCGTTCGATATTCTGCCGGAAAAGTACCGCACGGACGCGTCTTGCTTGAAGTGCCACAGTACCGGATTCGGCGAGCCGACGGGCTTTACGAGCTTTCAGCAGACGCCGAATTTGGCGGGCAATACGTGCGAGAATTGTCATGGCCCGGGCAGTAAACACGCGGAGGTGGCAAAATCTTTTGGACAGAAGAAGCTCAGCGAAGAAGAGCAGAAATACGTCCGCAGCACGATTTATCGGATGCTGCCCAAGAATGTGTGCGTTGATTGCCACCTCGCTACGTCGCATAAGGTTCATCCAAAATACGATAAGTAAGCGTGCCGCCGGATCTCGTGAACGCCCGCGCATATGGCCTATCGGCCGCGGCACAGATTCGTATCAATAATTGTCTTGTCGTGCATTTAGGTGGCGGCCGAAGAATCGCCGGCAGGTCGCCGGCGGCACCTTCACGGTAAGACCTTGAGGAACTTGCCCTGCGTAGCGAGAATCTCTATTTCATGCTATCGCGAACGTCGGTAGATTAGTCAAAGTTGCTGTTGCCGAATAAATGTCGCCCTATATTGCACGGCTTATCTAAGTGGGTGTCGCGAACGAATTGGCTCCCAATGCGAGTTTTTATCATCGCGACCCTGAGCGTCGGCTATTTCATCCTGTCGGCAGCTATTGGGACCGCGAAGATACCTCACCGGCCGGCACTCCGGCCAAAGCGCTGGTCGATAGCAAGGCCGTCGCGGACCAGTTGGCAGCGATCGCCGTCACCGGTTCCCACATCGCGGCTGATTCCAACTATTGCGCCACATGTCACACGGAATCCGCGCTATGGGACGCGAAGAATCAACATCTGTTCGTCTCTCCAGAAGTCCTGCAACACGACATCCACTGGCAGAAAGGCGTCGCTTGTTCCGATTGCCACGGCGGCAGCCATGATACATCGAAAGTTAACGATGCGCACGCTCGAGAAAATGGATTTCGCGCAACCCTTGCAGAAATTCAACCTGCGTGTGCCCATTGCCATGAAAAGGAGACGAAGCGACTAAACGAAGGGCTTCACGCGCATGCGGGCAAGCGGAATGAACAAGGGGTCGCTGGTACACTCGCTTGCGCTGATTGTCATGGTGCAAGCGGACACGGAATTCGCCCAACGACAGATACTACGTCCCCCCTGTTTCTAATGAGCGAAGTCGCCCTTTGCGGAAAATGTCATGAAAAGAGCCATCAAACATACGTCGCCAGTGTTCATGGCCGCGGCCTGTTCGAGGCCGGACTGGCAGTCAGCGCCACGTGCTCCGACTGCCACGACGCTCATGGACCTCTGCCAGTTACCGACGAGCGCTCGAATTTGCATGGAAAAAACGTTATTCAGACATGCGGCAAATGCCATTTTTTCATTCAACAGCGGTTGCAAGGCAGTATACATAGCTGGGAGGCGAACGGCGTTCAAAAGCCACTAAAGGCCGCAGCAGGAGGAACCAAAACCGAACGGCCCGTCTGCACATCCTGTCATTTGGGTCACGACTTTGGCGATCCGAAATCCATCGGATTTCGCGACACCTCGTCTATTCTCTGTGGTAATTGCCATGAGCGACTCTCCGATCAATACCTGATGAGCATGCATGGTCAATTGACGACTTTAGGTTTTGGCCCGGCGGCCAAATGTTCCGATTGCCACGGAGCTCACGACATTCTCGCCGTCAGCAATCCAAAGTCGCGCGTTTTTGGCGCGAACCGGATCGCGACGTGCGCCCAGTGCCATCACGGTGCCAACGCAAATTTTGCCAAATTCGATCCCCATGCAGATCATCACAATTCCGAGCGGTCGCCCACCCTTCATTACATTTACCTGGCAATGGAAACATTGCTGTATTCGGTTTTTGGTTTTTTCGGAATTCACACACTACTTTGGTTTATCCGCTCGATTGTTTACCGTGTGCGACATGGCCGGCCGCGACGTCTTCATCCGGGAGAACCGGCGTACGTACGCTTCGAAGGTTTCCACCGGGCACTGCACGTGGTCGTCATCGTTTCGTTCCTGGGTTTAGCTCTCACAGGGCTGCCGCTGAAATACAGCGGACAGGCCTGGGCGAAACGGCTGGCGAGCGCATTGGGAGGCTTTCAATCGACGAGCTTCTGGCACCGCGTTTGTGCCCTCATGACTGTTTCTTACTTTATTGCCCATCTGGTGTGGCTCATACGGAAAATTTACCAATGTCGCCGCGCAAATATGCGCTGGCGTGAGATACTACTCGGTCCCGATTCGCCAATACCAAACGGACGAGACCTGAAGGATTTGTGGGGAATGTTCCGGTGGTTTTTCGGCCTGGGGAAGAGGCCAACGTTTGAACGTTGGACTTACTGGGAGAAGTTCGATTATTGGGCCGTCTTTTGGGGCGTGGCAATTATCGGCTGCTCTGGCTTGTTACTCTGGTTCCCCGAATTTTTTTGCCGGTTCCTGCCCGGACAGGTGCTCAATATTGCGAAGGTAATTCACTCCGAAGAAGCGCTGCTGGCAACGGGCTTTATCTTCACCATCCACTTTTTCAACACGCATCTGCGGGCGGAAAAATTCCCCATGGACATGAGCATGCTCACGGGGTTGGTGACAGAGGAAGAGCTGGAGGAAGAGCGACCGGACCTTGTCCGCAGATTGCGGAAATCGGGCGGCTTGGAGCAATTTCGTACTCGTACACCGTCGCGAACCACACTGATTCTGACGATGGTCGGTGGCTTTATCGCGGTGGCGATTGGCTTGGGCCTGCTGGTAGGGATTCTGATCGCGGTGTTTTCGTAACGCCGGGACTCCTTAGGCAAACTGACGTATTACCAGGTACGAGTCGCGCCGGCGAGGATCATGTTGGTCGTACCGCTGGTTAGTTGAGACCCGATGTCGTTGAAATCGTAGTACACATATCGAAGATACACGTCCATGTCGTGGCGGGGTTTCCAGTCGATGCCAGCCGTGATTCGCTGGGTTATGACATTGACGTCCGAAAGATATGGCAGCAGCGACCAATCGACACCTGGGTTTGGCGAGGGCGGTACTCCAAAGAAATTGGCGCCTCGATCCCACTCATAGCCAGCCAGCAGCTGAACACACGGCGACCAAGCGTAGTTCCCGTTAATCGTGAACAGGTGATTCTGACCCGTGTAGTTCCAGCGAGTTGTCTCCGTGTCGGCAGGAATGCCTCGATTGGCTCCTAACGTGATCTCCTGGTCAATCCAGTCCGAGTAATAGGCGTATCCGCCAGTGAACGAGAGGCGTTCCGTCGGCGCGTACCAGACCGTGAAGGACATCGGGTAGTTGTTTTCGTTAAAATTGGCGAATTGCGAATGGTTCCAACTGTTCTTGATGGTGAGTTCGGCGGTGGTCATGAAATTGCTGTACGGCGACCACGTGTAGCCGAAGTCAATGTTGTTCACTTGCTCCGGTTGGTTACTGTTGAACGTGCCGCTGACGTCCGGGTCGTCGATACTGTACTCACTGACGCCTACGAGTGGATCTTTGATGAATTGCAATCGGTATCGCACGAAGCTATCGAAACTGCGCGACCATTTTGTCGAAGGCCCGAATTCGATCTGGTTGGTCGTAGTATTCGGCTGGGCAAAGAATCCCGGATCGGACGGCTTAATCTTGTACACCGCATATTCGCGGTCGAGCTGATAGTACTCGTAACCCGATGTGAGCGAGGTGCCTTCCCACAGACCGTAGTTCGAGCACCGGGGTCCCCGGTCGCCATACGGCTGCCAGGTTGCATTGATGCCAGCCCGCGTGCGAGTGTAATCGATCGGCTGATCCAGCGAGGTCTGGTCATACGACGGATTGGGAGGAGTCGGGGTCGGCGTAAAGGTGGCGCTGTGAGGAAAAATGGTGGATAGGAAGTGTTTTCTGCGTAGCGGCTCGTGAAACCAGTTAGTTTGACCTGATCGATTGCAGTATTGGTCAACCGAAGGTCATAACCATTGAAGTTGCGATGCATGTCGCGAAGTTCATCGTTCGTGCCGCCAATGTACATGTTACTGTAAAGCTGGTTGCAGTCAGTGAGATTTGTACTGACTTTTAACCGATCAGTTTGTGTGACCGTATCAGGCACCAGCGCGTAGTCGTAATTCGGGCCAAGCACGTCGTTGGCTGGGGAAAAGCCATTAAAGTGGGTGTACTGGCGACTAACCGTTTCATCGTCCGCCCCGAATGTACGCATAGTGTGGGAGTATTCGACGGTGGCGTGCTCGAACTTCGCTTCCAATACCGGTTGTATTTCGACGGTTCTCCAGTCGATGGACTGACTCTGGCTAAGAACATGGCAAACGTTTCCAGTCGCCCCTGCCGGCGCCGGAGCATTAAAGTTGAAGCAGTGCGCTGTCGCGTTTTCTTGTCGTTCGCCGAACTTCCGCTGGCTCCAAACATTCATTCGCCACGTGACATTGTCCATCAACTTGCCGCGATACTTAGCATTTAGTTCTTCAATACGGATGGCGTAATCCTGGCCTATGTTTAGGTCATTGGTAATGACGTTGCCTTGCTGATCAGGGGGAGGTGGGCTGGCGGGAGGAACCTGGCCGTAGGGAAGATCGAGCCCCGTGAGTGGCTGGTGGTCGAGCCGGCGAATATACCGCTCGAAGTCCAACTTGCCGATTCCCTCCGGGCCGTAGTATTGAACGTGCGCGTCGTTGGCTTCTTTATCCAGCCCCGACAATATAACGTTCCATGTTCGTATGCCGTCGCTGGAAATCATGTCGACGTCCCAGAAGGGCGAAGATTGCAGGTCCTGGAACTCTCCCGTCTTAACCTGTGAACCTCTCGAGCCGACGGCCCACCAACCAAAACGAACAGCCGCATCGGATTGGTAAACAGGGGGTCCCCATACATCGCAGGCGCCGTCATTGCAAACCCAGCGGCCATCCTCGGTGAGACGACAGTTTCCGTGCGCACACTCGCAAGGTGGTTCAGAACATGGACGACCGTCACAGCAATACGCGTCGAATACGCACCAGTGATCCAAGCAAGGAACGTGGTCGCCGCACTCGCAGACCGGACGAAATGGACGAATTTGGGTATCGTTTTGTTGAACCCTGATCGTGCTATCCGGCTGGTTAGCACTTTTCCTCTCCCCAACCGGCTGTTCGTCCGAAGGGAGCGAAATATCGAAGGCCTTATCGGCAGTTGCAACGACGGGGTCCGATGTCGTTGCCAACGAGTCAATGCGCAACGGCGGCAAGCCCGACTGGTCTCTAAACCATTCGGGTTCTCCCCCGGCCACCGCAGCGGTCGTTGCGAGAGCAACAACCGCAATGGTCAAGAAATTGCGTATCATCTATTCCCGTCCTCAGAGACGCGAAAGGACTGCGCAGCGGGGGAACTGCAACAACTCCGCATCCAAGGTCACTTGATGATGGTCACTTACACATAGGATTTCGAGGTCTGGAATCCGTTTCGAATGTCTATCTCATAAAGTCACCCGGCAGATGCGGAGCTGGCACATCGCTGCCGTGTACTTGGCTGTGGCATTGTGTACAGTCGGTGTAGAACGCCGCCTGTAAGGCGGGGCTTTTGCCAATATCACCCAGCAGAGGCGTATGATTTGGTCCGGTCGGCCCTTTGCGGTGCCCGGTGTGGCACCGCAAACAGAGGAATGGCGTCGGCTGTTTGAGCAAATTATTCGCCACCGCGCCATGCGGATCGTGGCAAATCGAACAATTCTCCGTCACAGGTGGATGTTCATAGGCGAACGGGCCTTGTTTATCCCCGTGGCATTTGTAACACACCATGTTTACGGTCGGCTCTTTCAGATTGTCCTGAGTTTGTCCATGTGGGTCGTGGCAGTCGGAGCAAACCATCTTGCCTTCCTTAATGGGATGGTGAGACGGCATCGCGTTCTTGGCATAGATTTGCGGATGGCACTTGTAGCACGCTTGCGGCTCGTCCACTGACATGGGCATCCTGGGTTCTCGCTGGATATGCGTATGTTCAATATCGAGCGCTGGCTGCACATGAGAATTCGGGTGCGGATTGTGACAATCGGCGCACGCCACCCCGTACCGGGCATGCGTTGACGAATGCCACGCCATAGTCGGCGAGCTCGTGTCATGACACTTGAGACACAAGTCGGTGCGAGTCTCGGGCCGAATCTTGCCGTGCGGGTCGTGGCACGTCGTGCAATCCATTTGAGTCGCTCCGCAAATCTGATGCGGATGGGCGATCTCTTCTTGGCGCATCATATTGGCGTGGCAGCGGTAGCAGATCTGCGGAGTGATTGCGCCCATTTTGCGCGAGTCGGACAGCGTTAAAGGCAAATTGGATTTTGCTTGGTCAGAGGCTGGAGCCTCGCTCGCCGGTAGCTGGTCCGCGGGCGAACGCGTTTCTGCGGTTAAGGCTGGCAGGCGCACCAGCTGTATTTGACTGTCGTACCTCTCATCTACCTTCGTGAGATCCGTTACATTCGTGCCCGGCGGCACCGTGTAGTGGCCGGTATGACAGTCGGTACATGACACGCCAGCATTGGCATGAACGCTGATCCGCCATTCTTTACCCGGCTGGCAACTATTGTCTTCGTGGCATTGCAGGCAGGTTTCACTTCGCTCGGCCGGCTTCATTTGCTTGAAGCTACGAATTAAGCCCGGTTCCTTGCCCCGGGTTCGAATGTGCTCGCTACCCGGACCATGGCAAGACTCGCACAACAGCTTTTGATGAATATTGCTTTGATGGTACTTGACGTACGACTCGTGGCATGTCGCACAAAGCTGGTTGTCATTGACCATTTCCGCCTTAGGCACCTGCGGAATGGTAGCACGAACTTGCGAAGTTTCGCGTTCCCGCCAGCGTGCCACCGGCTCGACGCCATACGGCACTGTTTCTGGCTCGCCACGATAAGCCGACGTCGCTTGCGGCGCGCGGCAAGAGACAGCGGTGACAAGAAACAAACAAATTACGCTGGCCGCGATCGACCAGTCGAGGAATGAGTCGCCAAACTTTTCGGCTCTTTCAGGCACCGTTCCATCCATGGAATACAAACCAGCCGGCAATCATTTGCCAACGGCAGCGCGCGAATTCGACTGCCCGCAGTGCCAGCAAATAGTGGCGCGCCTGTGGAAATGTATCGACTATGTCGAATTAAACGACAGTAATACTTGTGTTAATTATGTAAGAGATTTGCATTGCATTATCGCTAGCAATGATGAGACATCCGCACACCGAGCGATTGCTATTGCGCACTTTGCCCAGACCATTTAGTGTTGCAGCCAAGATCGCTATCAAAGCGGGAACTGCGGCCAGAACGCTGGCGATGCTAGAGAAGACGTCGTGGCGGTTTCGCGTTGATAATTATATTACCTTCAGCCGCGTGAAGGACCATGAAGTAGGGGGTTGGCTAACGCCGTGTGAAAAACGATCGCAATCCTGTCATCGGGGAGCGAATCCGGCAGAGTTGCGGTCGCTCGGCTGCGGCGAATGGCGATTGCGGCGAAGAGCCACTGAAAGAATAACGCCGAAAACACGAAGCCCTGTCCACCGTCGCCAAAACCGTAGCTGTGCAGGCCAGTGCCGAGTACAAAATTTACGCCATACCAAGCCATAACGACGAGTGAAAAGCAAACAACGCTCGACACGGCCAGGCCCAGGTGGCCTATCGCTTCACCAGACCGCGCATGCACCACGGCCAGATACCCCAGCAATGCGACAAGGGCCCATACTTCCTTGGGATCCCAGCCCCAGAACCGGCCCCATGAATAATCTGCCCACGCGGCCCCTAAAACGATGCCGATCGCCAATAACAACACGCCGACTTGGATCGCTCTATATGTAAATTGGCTTAATGTGCGGATCGTATCCGCATTATCGGATCGTAATAAAAAGTAACCGAGCGTGATGTTTGCGACGCCCAGCGCTAAAGCAAACGCCGCATAACTGAGCGAGATGGTCAGCACATGAGCCACGAGCCAAAAGTTGCTTCGAAGCACCGGCTCTAGCGGACGCACGCTAGGATCCAAAATTGCCGGACAAATGTCGGCCAAGATGAGAGCAGTGGTTGAAACCGCCGCGGCAGCAACCAGAACATATTTTTTCCGGTAGATCGCTTCGAACACCGCTCCGAAGATTGCAACGCCCGAGCCAACAAAAATTACCGATTCGTACATATTGGTGACCAGCGGTCGGCCAGAAATAATCACGCGTATCGAAAAACCAACGATTAAGGCAATCATCCCCAGTCCGTACGAGCCGAAAGCGCACCAGTAAAACATCTTCCAGTGACGAGCCAAATGAATCAGCATGGCTAGCGCAGCTAACATCATTAGGATCCACGCGACGCGAAATGGTTCCAAATGGTTGTACGCCACTTCTAAATTGATTTTGAATTCACTTGGATACGTTTGCGAAGGCGAGCCTATCGTCCGCAACACCGTGGCGAGTTCTTCGCTTGCAAGATTGAAATTTTTGGCATCACCACCACGAAATGCTGCGCGTGCTTGCCAAAGCAAATTCTGTGCGCGACGATAGCTCCCCTGAGGGTCGCTCGAATCGTCGAACTTAACCAGCAGCAATTCGCCAACTGATAACCACGTCCCATTGTCGGCTTTGGCGCCCGGCACCATACCAAGCCCCATCCCCATCCGCTCGGTCTGATAGGCAACGAGACGATTCGCCAACTCGAGGCCCTTTGTCTCCAGTTGACTAAGCGAATTGCCAGCGTTCTTCGACTCCAACAAAGCACGCCCCCATGCAGGAAAAGGTGCGCTCGTCCCCGTCCGCGGATCAATGACGGACGCCGTCGCCAGTATGGCTGGCGCCACATACTTCACGTGTTCAGGCATGCCGATCATTTGTTTCAGCTCTCGAAACTCAGCACGAAGCAGCGGGGTTTTATCCCACTTATCCGCTTGGTGGAGGAAAAAGTATTGGGAGCCCCAGTCCTTGGAGAGCAGTAGGCTATCCCTTCGTGCGTGGTCCCAGCCGGTCCAGTCAAAGAGCAAAGTCAGATAAAGCGCGGTAGGATTTAATTGCCTGCTGGTGTCCCGATCAACCACCGACGTCCGGTTGCTCGTCAGGAGAAGCGTTTCCCAGGCCACCGTATCTAATGGCATTTGACGGCCGCCGTATTGGACGGGCATGCGCTGCCAGATTTGCCAATTGATTGCCGCTCCATCGCTAGGAGCACCGGCCAGTACATGGCTGGATAGCATCAGGCACAAAGTAATGGCAGAGGTCGTCGCTCTATTCATGATTAATTCGTTTTGTAGTGAAACTCACATGAACTTTGATTTCGCGGGCTCGTCCAAGCCTGGCAAAACGCGGACGTTTTTAGCCTGGCTGTTACTTCAGGCAGACATTCTAAATGTTGGCTCGAACGGCGATGCATCGTCGCGTTGCGACGACTCCCCGCGCAGCCGCGGCTCAAACGAATAAGCCCGCATATAGAACATCGTGGTGATGCCCACACATATCATCAAGCAGCCGGTATATTTCAGTGGCCTGCCCGGGTCGTACGCAACGGTAAAAATTGATGCTTCTTTCCCATGACCTGCCTCACGAAAGCTGGATTGATATAATCGATAACCATTGTGTGAAAGCGGGTGATTCATCGCGATCAACTGCTTGTGATCGACACGATGATCCTTGTCGACGACCCGAACCAAGCTCGAGAAAGCCGCATTGCCAACCTGCCCCGGATTCATCTCGCGCTTGAAATCGACAAGCTCCAACGAGAAACCAAGGCTGGCTTGTCCGGTAGTAAACCGCGTGCAAAGCGGCCTGCCTGCAATGTCGATGGTCACCGATTCAAGTTGTGGACTATTGCGTTTAAGCCACAGCGTTTTTGTCTGGCCGGCGATGCTGATCTCTACTTCCGTCGCCGCTGATTCACGCGATTGATCATCATCTAAGTTTTTGACGGCCGGTTTGAAGGAAATTTCGCGACGAGCGTGGGGCATGAATTCGTTGACGGTAAATACGAATCCACCGTGGAGCTTGAGCCGGCTATCGGTTGTTACCGCTCCAATCGACTCGCATTGTCCGCCTGCAATTGTTCGGCCGTAGAGTTTACCGTCGCGTGCCTGCATGAATTCAATAGCCGTTGCCGGTGTGAATTTTGGATGCTGATAGACAAACTTGACTGGGCATTCCCTTTCGTAAACGCCGTCGAAATTCAATAGCGGACTTTTCGCGAACGCGACCTGACGGAATGGCTGATCCTCGCCCGGCAAATTGATTTTCAGCTCAACGAGTGGATTGCGAACAGTTTCATCGATCGGCTGAAATTTGCCTGCGGCATCTAGTTTGGCATTGGACAAGTATTGGACGAGCTCGACCCTCGCGCCAGTATTGCCAATTTTAATTGCTTGGCCGACATGCTGATCCACCGACACGTGCTGCACGATGTCTTTGTAATAAATGGTGAGCACGCCTTTTTCACCAAGCTCTTTGCTCGGCGGGCTTAAGAAATCGGCAAGCATTGTGTCGCTGGTTGCTCTTTGGAGTCGGATGGCAATCGGCCCGACAAAAACCTCGTCGCCGTAGTCCTGATCGGCCAGCATTCCGGCAACAGGCTGCGTCGTTTGCAGCGCGAGAGTCTCCGCGTGGCCACCCTGTGGCCCTGCAAGTTGAAAACGCATGAGCGGACCACCATGTCCGCTGGTGTCTGCAACCCAGTTCTCGACTGGCTGACTGCACTGGTAATAATGCAGCACACGAGCGCTCATGCCGTCGACGCTGCCGATGTCCAGATTCGTCCCCGACTTCCAATTTACCGGCCCGCTGTCGAACGTAAACACATAGGGCCGATCGTTCGGCCGGTCCGTCCAATGGGCCGTAATCTGGCTTCGCTGACTCAAAGTAAATTGGTCGGTTTTTTCACCTTCCATTAGTACGATCTGGCCTTCAATTCCGTGCCAGCTCGTAATGGCTGAACCGCTCAACAATACAAGTAGTCCGGCGTGCGTTATCACAAAACCGGCTTGATGACGCTTCCACGGAAAGCGGACATAGGCGGCACAAAACACGCTGGCACCTAGCAGTCCCAACAATCCCACAAACCAAGAGCTATGATAAACAAACCATTGGCTGTATGGTCGGCCTTGTTTCGTTTCGAGAATCGTGGCGGCCGATATTACGACAGCCAGTAGAATGAGCAGCGACACTGCAACTTTGATCGAGGCGAGTGCGTGAATTACCGCATTCGCAAATTTTCTCGCCCGGCGTAGATTCAAAACGACAATCGTGTGTATGAGCGATGTCATGCCGGCGATGCCGCTAGCTGCGGGGGAGTAAGCAAAAAGCAAGGCGGAAGATACAAATGGCCTCAATGGATGGCAACGCCTATCGTAGTCTCGCCCAAGTCCGGACCACTCCTCGACATGGCTGGTTTGCCACTGCTATCATTGCGCAGCCGGAAAGGAACTCGCAGCCAGCGTCTCAATTTACGTCACTGAGGAGGTCCAAAATGCGATACGCGATGTGGTGCAGTGGTTTGCTTACCGCTCTTATGTTTGGGTGTCGTCAGCAGGCGGCGCAGAACTCGACAATTGAACATTCCAAATCGGCGGATACGGCTCAACTCGAATCGGGTAAGGCGAAGCTTGCGGAAACAGCCCACAATGCCTCTCCCGCGGAAAAGCCGCCGGTTACAACAACGGCCGCAGAAGTAGAATTGGGTGCGATCACCCTTCAGGCCCCTCCCGGTTGGACACGCAAGCCTGCCGGCTCACAATTTGTCCTGGCAGAGTTTCTCTTGCCGCGCACCGAAGGCGATGATGCGGACGGCCGACTGACGATCAGCACGGCCGGCGGCAGCGTCGAAGCCAACATTGATCGCTGGAAAGGCCAATTTCAGCAGCCAACAGCATCAAACCAGGACGTTGTTGATATCGGGGGCCTGAAAGCGACAATCGTCGATCTGTCTGGCGATTTTAACGACCAGCGAGGCCCATTCGCGCCGGCCGAACGGCGAACTGGTTACCGCATGATTGCCGCCGTCGTTCCAATCGATGGTCAACTCCACTTCATTAAGGCAACTGGGCCGCAAAAGACGATCGCATCGCACGCCGACGCGATCCAGCAATTCATTCGCTCGGCAAAGCTGACGAAATAGCATGTCCGTCTGAGCCCTCACGTTGCCACGTTTTGGACCACGGACGGTGATCGTCCGTGTTTGTGTGTTCACGATTCGTCGCTTATTCGGTCCCCCCAACCCTAGTATTCGCGTCTCGAAAGCTGCGCCGCGCAGTTGTCGATACGGCGCATCGATGTGTCAGATAGGCCCACCAATTTCGATTCTGGTTCTCTGGCGGTGCGCGATCCGGCCATGAGTTGATTGCAAATCTGAATTAAGACCTGATTTATCGTGTGGCGAACTGCATCGCGAATACGGTCAGCATAATTGGAAAAGGTCGAGCGCTTTCACAACTGGATCCACAACGGCGCAGCAAGCCCGCATCAGCACACCATCTGCAGCGGTGGTGTGTGCACCGACGCCAGTCCGTTTGGTACTGCATTTGCGAAATGGACTTCCTGAAATCCGGGGAAGTTCGATCCAGTGCGCTATTCGTGCTCGCTTACGGGAGGAATAATATGACATTATCGTGGAGATCTCTGACTGCGAGCGTTGCGTTACTGAATCTCCTGGCCGGCGCTGCCTATGCGCTACCCAGTTACGGGTCCAGTTGCTCGAGTTGCCACAGCCGCCCGGCTGGCGCGCTAAATGTGTCTCCATCGACGTTGCAGCTTCCGATGGGCCAAACGAGAGGAACTGCAATTAATATCACAAGTAGTGGAGGTGGGAATATGGGCATTGGCCTAACCGGACTCAATGCGGCTGGCCTCGCCGCAACGGCGGACGCGGCCTGGACCCATCAGACATCAGGAGGTGACTGGTGGACTCTGGGGCCGTTCTCTGGCACCTTACCACTAGCTAAGTCCCTAAACCTTACTCCCGGCGCGGGTGCAGTCAGAGGTAGCTATCAAATTAACGTCACACTCGCCGGCGGCTCCGAAGACTGGAGTAAAACAGCGAGCTTTACCGTGAAGGTGGGAGTTCCTGGCGATTACAACGACAACGGAGTCGTTGATGCTGCCGATTATGTGCTGTGGCGTAAAGGCGGACCGCTGCAGTTCGAGGTCGACACGCCAGGCACCGTAAACGCAGCGGATTACACGGCCTGGCGGGCTCGCTTTGGCAAAACCACGGCGGGAGCCGGCAGCGGGTCGGTCATGATTACGGAAGTACCCGAACCGGTGACCCTGGTGTTAGTTTTCCTTGGCCTGCTGGCGATCCCCATTTTTGCAAGGGTGGGACGTTAAGGCGAACCTTTAGGTTTCGACGTTCGACTATCGCTGGCTATAGCCAGCTTATCTCGCGATCAAGTGTTTGCATGCCTGCGTCGATAGTGTACCGCGACGGTGCCGAGCATAAGCATGCCCAGCGCACCGAGAGAACCCCATCGCGTATATAGCATCCAGGGTATGGGTAACTTGCCGACTTGTAGCTCGATGATCGAACCTGCGGATAGGTTTTTGGCGGCCGCAAACTGCACATATTCACCCGCCTCGGACGGCCCAGGAAGGTTGCATGAAACCTGCTTGGTATTCTCGCCTCGCACACGGATGCGAACGTTGCTGGACGGCAGATCCAATGTTCGCCGAAGCGCGCCAGCACTGTTTTCCAACGGTATGTGATAAGTGAATCTCAATTCGCGACGACCCGGCGGCCATGGTATATCGGTAACCGGCTTGTGATCGACAATTCGAAACCGCCGTCCGTAGAACTCGCTATCAAAAGTCACGCGATCAAATGTCGGCGGGACGGTGAGCGATAACGTAATTCGCGAATTGTCTTCAAGTTGCTCGCCTACGTAGGTTGCCCGGGAGGGATTGGCGACTAAGAGTGTTTCGCTGATCTCCAGCAAGTCTTGTCGGATGTTGACCTCAATTTCGTGTTTCTCTGCGATCAGTGGGGAAGGTGCCTTGACGGCCTCAAAAGCAACAATTCGTGCCGCCACAACGCGGTTATTGCGATCGAGGCGAGTACGATCGCCGGGATAGTGAACGCCATCGCGGTTGGCACCCGGCAAGTAGGTGATGTTTGCACCTAACGGTAGATCTTCAAACACAAACTTCCCATAGATATCGGTCCGTGTCTTCGCAACTGGGCTCAGCACGAGGTCGTGCCCTCCTTGCAAAACGACATCGACATCCGCGAGCGGTTCGTTGCCCCGCGTACCATTTACCACTACACCTTGAATCTGCCCCCCCGGCTCGAGCGGATCCGCCACATTCGCGCACGATGAGAGTAGGATCAGCAAGTACGGTAACATTGTGTGTCTCCAAATCACACCAAGGAACTACCGCCTCACCTAAGCCACGTCTTTGAGGAACTTCGTCGGCCGGTTCCTGCTTTTCCGCGCACTTTGGAAGCCTGAACCTACTTGATTCAAACGGCGCGAAAGTCGCCTCGTGCCGACGGCGAGCCAGCCAGCATAAACCCCCACTATCACTGCCGCGACGGTGTATGTACCAATTAACGTTCCCATTTGTGGCCTCAACTAACAAACGTGACTGAATCAACTTAATGCGTTTGTGCGCCATAGCGACGCATCATGTTCGTCCGCCAATTCAGCAAGCTGCAAGTGGCGTCGCCGATATACAACTAAGTACGCGAAAAGCACCGTACAACTCACGACAGTCGCCATGAGCACGAACCGCATCGCCGGTTCCATTTCCGGTGATACCGGGTGAACGCCACGAAACCAGCGTGTCGCCATAAAGATAAGCGGCACATCGCAGACGGCCAGGAGCGCCAGCACAGCGCTGATTCGTCCCCGTCGGTGTGGATCATCGATGCTAGAGCGCACCAAAAAAACGCCCGCGTAGACGATCCACAATACGAGTAACGACGTCAGTCTTGGCTCCCACGTCCACCACGTTCCCCAAGCTTCGTGGGCCCAAGCGGAACCGGAGATAAGCGTGAGCGTTGTACACAACCAGCCCACTTCGCCCGATGCTTGTGACCAGAAGTCCCAGTTCAACCGACGACTCAGCAGATACATGCCTCCAAAGAAAGCCATTGCAATGCAACCGCCTAAACCACACCAGGCGACTGCAACGTGCAGGTAGAGGATTCGCTGGACGTCCCCCATGGTTGCCTCCGTAGGGGCGACAAAGAAAATTAACACCAACGACGCCAGCGTCAGTCCGCAGACCACGATGGCGGCGATCATCGAAACCCGCGACGAATGACCGAGGCGTAAATCAGACATGAAGTCATTCCTCCGTGACAAATTCAAATACCAATGCTCCGATAACCGTAAACACGACGGCGCACACGGCGAGAAACTGAATCCAGCGCCACCATTGTCCATCCATCTCATCGGTCAGCATCATGCCAGTCGCACCGGCGCATGCCAATACAACGGGCATCACCAGCGGCAAAAACAGCAAAGCAAGTAATCCTCCACGGCTCCGCAGGTTGGCAGTGATGGCGCTTATCAGGGTTCCCGCTGCCGCGAACCCAATGTTGCCCAATCCGGCAATAAGTGCGATTGCGCCCGGCCGTGCGAGAAGCGGGACATCCGTCATCACTACAAATAGCGGAAGAAGCACCAGCTCTAAAATTACAAGCGAAATAATATTTAGGAGCATCTTCGACAAAAACAGGATGCTTGGTGCAACGGGATACATTGTGAGCGTCTTCCAACATCCGTGGTCGAGCTCATTGGCGAACGACCACTCCAGAGCCAGCGTGCCGGCAAAAACGATGGCCAGCCATAATAATCCACCGATAACGTGCTCCTTTTGCTCTTTGGGCAAATCAATGTGCATTGCCAAAGTACAAACGAGCAGCAGACCCAACATCAACATTGCCGGCCAGAAAGCATGAGCGCGCACTTCCCGGATGAGATCCTTGTGGATCAGCCACCAGAGCGATTTAAGTTTCTCTTGTGCGGAAATCATGCACTCCTGCGCGGACGCGGTTAGGCTCGTCGGCCGTTCGGTTGCCGCGATGCGGCCACCATCTAGCCAAATAATTCGATCGGCCAAACGACGACTTTGGTCAATGTCGTGACTGGCGAGGCAAACTGTCCGCTTCGCGAGGCGCCATTGTTGAAACAATCTTTCCAACCATTCGCTGCCATCCGTGTCGAGACTGGCGAACGGCTCGTCAAGCAGGATGAGCAGCGGTTCATGAACTAGAGCGCGGATAATTGCGAGCCGCCGTCGTATGCCCTGGGAGAGCTGTGCGACCCGACGATGCGCCATCGGCTCGAGCCTTCCTTCATCAAGCAACATCTGTGCACGTTCGCTGGGAGAATCAACGCCATACATGCGGGCCGCAAACATCAAGTTTTCCAATGCAGTCAATTCCCCATACAATCCTGTTTCGTGGCCAACGAATCCAATCTGGCGCTTTGCCGCCGCCGAGCATCGCCCCGCACAATCAAACCAGCGGATTTCACCGCCAGTTGCCCGCAACGTGCCCGCCAGGCAAGTTAACAGCGTGGATTTTCCAGCGCCGTTGGGTCCCATCAAGGCAACGACTTCGCCTTTTGAAATCGATAGATCGATTTCGTGCAGGATGAACAAACGGCTGCGGACGACCGAAAAGCCAATCGCCTCCACGATATTATGTGTGTCTGAATCCATGGCTCCCGCCGCACTCAGGCCCGCGCGCACGTTTTTCGTTGCAACTGACGAACATTTCTCCACTCGACGTACCCGCAACGTTAGAACTCACTTTGTGGCGCCGCACCGGCCAAATGGCGACGACTGCGCTAAGGGTCGTTAATGCCCCACCAGCCCAGATCCACCGTATCATTGGATTATTGACGAGCGTCAGTGCGATCTTCCCGTTGCCTAATCCCGCATTAAGCACGGTGTATAAATCGCCCCCCCAAGTAGAGTAAATGGCGACTTCAGTCGTCCATTCGTTTTGCAGCAAGTGCAAATGTCGAGCTGGCCGGAGTTCGATTGGAGTCGATCGGCGGTCAAGTTCCAACACTGCCTCCGCCACCAATTTGTCCGGCAACTGCCGTTGTTCTAGCCGGACGTAGCGAATTCGTTGGCCCGCCCAATCGATTACTGCACCTTCATCGAGCGTCATTTCCTCCCGTTGCGTGCCGAGTGACGATCCGGCCACACCCATCGCCACGCACACGAAGCCCAAATGGATACAATAGGCCGCATATTTGTGACGACCCTTGCGCAATACACTTAGCAGGTTGCGCCAGCCTATATGTCCTTCGCGTCGCCAAACATCATCGAACAGCGCCATTACCAAAACTGTAATGGCGAGCGTTACCAGGGCCACGACAGCCAGTGCTAGCGGATGCCGCACACCGACGACCAATGCCGCCACGACGCCAACGAGCGAGACAAATAGACCAACGATAAGAAGACGGCGTGCGTTCGAGTTCGGCGCAGCTCCCCATTGCAACAATGGAACTATCGACGTCATGGCCAATAGGCCCAGGCCGATCGGCGGCAACACATTATTATAAAACTCTGGCCCGACCTGAATCATCCGGCCGACGTACATCTTCGACAACGGCCCGATCAGAGTTCCGACTAGCACGACGACCGTCAGCGAAAGAAGCAAAAACATCGAAACAACAATTAGCGTTTCGCGCGCGAGCAAGGTGCGTATCAATCGCTGACCACCAAGCAAATGGCGCCGCCGGACTACCATTGTCGTGCCACCGCCCAAGAGCGCGAACATTAGGCCAAGGAACATCCAACCGATCGGTGATTCGCTGAACGCGTGAACGCTGCTGAAGATGCCGCTGCGCGTTAGAAACGTGGCGAAATTGCACAGGCCGAAAGTAATAATCGCGAGCAAAATCGCGGTTTTCTTTAATGCCCCGCGTTGACGCCACACCATCATGCTGTGAATGAGCGCCGTGCCCGTAAGCCACGGCAAAAGGGAGCCATTTTCGACCGGATCCCAGCCCCAGTAGCCGCCCCAACCTAGCTCGTGATAAGCCCAATGCGCACCAAGCAATAAGCCGACGCCGAGAAGTGTCCATGCTGATAGTGCCCATGGCCGGGCCATGTACGTCCATGTTGTGTCCAAAGTTCCAGTAGAGAGCGCGGCCAATGCCAATGCACAGGGTACAGCCCATACCGAATATGCAAGGAATACGATCGGCGGATGAATGAGCATCGAGGGATCTTGAAGAAGCGGGCTCAGACCGGCTCCTTGATTAGCGGCGATCAGACTTGGTGCCATCGGATCGGCGGCAAATACCATGACAACCAAAAGGAAAAACACATTGGCCATTACCAGACCGAACGCCGTGTTTCGCAGTTGGATATCGGCTGTCGGCAACAGGCGTAGCAGGATGGCAATGACAGCCGTCATCCACGTCCATAAGAGCAGCGAGCCGGCTTGCCCCACCCAAAGTGCCGAGAGACTATAACGCCACGGTAGAAGTCGGCTGACATACTGCGCAACGTATTCAAACCGAAAATCTCGCGAGACGAGCGCCCAGATGAGCAATCCCATGGTAATCGTCAACGCGGCCAACCCAACCGCTGACGCAAATATGACGATCCGCTGCTGTAGGCGGCTTTGCGGCGACCAAACCAGAGCGACAGGAATGCAGCGTAGCCTGTCGCCGCTAGGCTCACGAACAAACAGATCTCGCCAAGCACTCTCATCCTTGAATCTCGTCGCTCAGCGGTTTATGGTCGAAAAAGCGTGAGATAAGCAGTATCAGCTCATCGTGTGGGGGCACTAGTAAAGCAAGCGTTCAATGCCGTTGCCGTTTCCTTTTGCTTATACTTGCTCGCGCAACGGGTGATGACCTTACGGCACACAATGCCGTCGTTTTGAAGCGTTCCCTCGACGACCACGTCGATGTTTTCCGCAAGATTATCTGGCAGCGCACAACAACACGTCGCAAGCAGCTTGTGGGATTCACCAACCAATTCGAAAGTTCGCCTGACGTCGGTCGTCAACGATCTTAAGCGATCCCGCCTCTACGCGGCCGCTTACGCGAATTCGCGTGCCTGTAAGATGTGTCGCGTCCACGACCGCTTCATCCACGGACAGATAGTATTGCCAACTGCTGGCCGCACCGAGAAAGGCTAAATAGCAAATCGCCGTGGCAACAAGCAGTGCTGCGATCGTAAGTTTGACGTCCGCACTCATGTGGAAATTGCCCCGTTGCGCATTGTCAGATTGAGAGTTAGTGGCAGCAGGACGGATCGCCCGCTAGCTGACTCGATGTGCCCCGCGAATGATGAGCGAAGGCTAGCAGCCCAGCCGGTCCATGTCAAAGCCGAATCGTGGATGGCAGCAGCGGATAAATGCGGCGATTGCGGACTTGCGTCCTATCGATTCATGCAGGTACCATTGGCTCCACTTGATTCGAGGAGCACAGCATGCATTTGAAGGAAAGCGCCGACGCACCTGACACGCTTGAGCGAAATGCGAATGCATTCTTGGCCTTGTCTTCGGAGGCCGGCCAGATACTCGAAGAACCAATCCAATCCGCAATATCCCATACGCGGTGTCAAGCCGCCGATCCGGTCATCGCCCGTTTTCGCATCGCCCTTAAGAACATTCAGACCAGCGAACTCGAGCGGCTCTACGGACGCCTGCCCCAATTGGACGATCATTCAAGGGAGGCCATCCAACAATTCGCAGATTGCCTGATCTCTAAGATGCTTCACCCGCCAATGGAATGCTTGCGCAATGAAAGTCTCAATCAATCCCCGGACGGGCTTATCGATGCCCTTCAGCGGCTGTTTCGATTAAGCGATTAAGCGTATCGTACTTCGGGAG
>CAVTEJ010000013.1:0-263832 GCA_963733705.1 uncultured Planctomycetota bacterium
CCCCGCCGCGGTGCGGGCTGCAACTTTTTGCCTGATGGCGACAACGATCATCACCGGGGCCAGTACATTTCTCGTCACGCGTGCCTACCGTCACGAATCCGCCGAGCGACAGTCCGCAGAGAGCAGCGAACGACAAGCCCAAGCGAACGCGCGTCGGGCCGAAGCCATTTCCGATTTTCTGGTGCGAGCCTTCGAAAGCCCAGACGCCAGGCGGGACGGGCGATCGATCACCGTCGCTGAGATTTTGACACGGGCAGAAAAGAATCTGCATACAGAGCTGCGGGACGAACCGCTGATACAGGCGGCTCTGCTTATGGCCATCGGCCGATCGCGCTACTCACTTGGTTTGCCCGAGGATGCCACCGGTCCTCTTATGGAGGCGCACCGACTTCGCGCAGCCGAGCTTGGCGAAGATCATCCCGACACGCTTGATAGTCTGTCATTGCTTGCCAGGACATACACATACTCGGACGCCAAAGAAGAAGTGCGATTGTTGGAGGCGTGCTTGAAACTACAGCGCAGAAAATTAGGCGCTGTGCATCCCAAAACACTTGCCACGATGCAACGCCTTGCGGGAAGGTATGCAGTGTCGGGCCGGGGAGGCGAAGCTGTGGAACTTTTGCAGCAAGTTGTCGATGCGCGTCGCGAGACGCTCGGGCCGGATCACCCCGATACCATTGTTTCCAATGCATTCCTCGTATTTGCGAAGGGGAATCCCGGCAACGACCTCTGGGCGGACTGGGGTTCGGCGGGAAATTTTTTTGAGTTCAATCATAGCCCTTTTGAATCTGGCAAAGCGATCATCACGGCATTGGAGAGAGCCCTGCCTGTCGCTCAAAAGAAAGACGGAAGCGATTATCCTGATACCATTTATCTTACGCACCTGCTTGCCATGGCCTATGGCCACGCCGGCCGATATGAGGACGCAATCAGGCTGCACAGGCAATGTCTAGTCTTGTCAGACAAAAGATATGGCCCGAGCGATAACGATACACAGATGAGCGAGTGGTACTTACGCTCTACGATCCAGGCGCAGGTGTTCGCGTATCGCCACGACGGGAAAGCGGAAAAAGCAAACCACTTTCTCGCCGACGCAATCGCTCAAAGTTTAGCCGAAGGCCGATACGGCATGGCGATCGGCTTTATCGGGCTCACAACGACCGAGCAGGTTGACAAGATGATCGATTTTGCAATCGCGGATGATCCTGCGCGTGTGCCCGTTGGCGATGTTATGCCTATGTGGGACCTGAGATTGGTCGCCAATAAAACGGAGACCGCCCTTCCAACGTTACGAACTATGGTAAATCGTGACGGGTCGCCAGCTGCATATAACCTCCTTGGTCTAGCACTTCTTGCCCAAGGCAACGCAGACGAGGCTAAGGCAGCCTTTCGACGTGCAATTGCAGTCCATGTCAATGCTGCCCACGAAGAAGCAGCCGCAAGAGTCTCAGAATTAGAGGCAAAAGAAGAGTTACTCAAGCGGGCTGGCGGCGACCAGTTCAACTCTGCTTATTTCCTCGACTTAATTCGGAAAAGGAATATGTCGACCATTTTGGCGATAACGTGGGGTACCCCTGGTACTACGTGGGCAGACGGCGAGAACTTGAACACCACCAGAAAGCCGCCGTCGCAGCATACACGCGGTGTGCTGAAATCGGTAAGGTCGGCGCTTCCCCCTGGACAGTCGACGCCGTCCCCTGGACAAGCGCATTAAGTAGCTGGCGCCTCAGCAAACTAGATCCCAACACCAAACACTAACCCGTGCAACAATAGCGGCCGGTGAGGCCCTCGCGGCAAACGAAAACCCTCACCGGCCCGAGGCAAGCCCCAGCGGTCGCGTTGCGCCCCACAAGGCCTGCGTGTTTTTATTGTATCGAAGTGAGAAGCAATACATAACCTTTTTTAACACGCTCTAACGGAAAGCTCTTCACGATGAACACAATTCAAAGCGCATTGATCGTTGCTGCAACGCTGATTGCGACCGCGCCAGCGGTTATCAACGCCGAATCAACAGTCCTATTTTTCGACGACTTCAATGGACCAGGTTTGAACCCGGCTTTTCAGGCGTCGTTTCCGAACGGACCGCTTGGTTCTGGCGGCGCCGATTTGACTTACCTCGGTGCTCCGAACTATTCGTTTGGAACAGTGGACGGCGCCTCGGTAATCCGTTTGACTGATACCCTGAATAATCGACAGAGGCGAGGGTGGACCACAAGCACAACATTCGTCGCAACCAACTTTCGACTTGAGACGCGGTTCGATGTTCTTGTTCAATCGCCGACAACGAGCATCGATTCGTTCCTCGAAGCCTGGCTCACCGATGCCACGGACGCAACTCGCTATACGTTTGCAGGCCCCCACGGACAGAATTATGGCGCGAACTCGCCAGTTCCGTTCGGGTGGCAGTATTGACGGTCAATACCAAGTTGAATCGTCAAGTTACCTTAACAACACTTGGTACCGTTTGGTAGATCGAAGGACTGCCAGGTGAGAACATCCACGCGTCGCTTCTTGCCGACGACGGCACCACAGAACTGGTAGGGCGGACCTTGGCGTATTCCGCTGCGGCGTTTCCGAATGGCTTTCACATTGGCATGGCACAAGCAACAGGTCAGCCCAATGGCGACTACCCGTTGGATGTGGCAATCGACTGGCTGCGGCTGTCCACCGTGACGGTTCCGGAGCCGAGCACGCTTGCCATCGGAATGTTAGCACTCGGCTTTGCGCCGCTCGTTACGGCGCCGTCGCGTCCGACCTAAATTCGCCGAAGCGTAACGCCGAACTCGACACACCAAAACGAGCAAACCACCAAACGCATTTTATTCGCAGAACCAATTACGTTCCAAACTGCAAGCGCTAAGAAGCGGCCGGTGAGGCCCTCGCGGCAAACGAAAACCCTCACCGGCCCGAGGCAAGCCCCAGCGGTCGCGTTGCGCACCCTCAGGGCCCTGCTTTTGTTCATTGTATGGCGAAATGCACTCTCCTAGGTACTTAATTTCATCCTTTCTACAACGGAGCGTAACCACTGATGTTGCGAAATTCTTTTTCATGGTCGCTTGCTTCAACCGTTCTGGGGACCAGTTTTCTTTTCGGCTGGGCGGTCCTCCCGGCGCGGGCCGTCTCGCTGGAATGGGTCCGCCAGTTGGGGAGCGTTAGCGGCGACACCGGCGGCGGCGTATCGGCAGATGGCCAGGGCAACGTATACATGGCGGGCAACACGTACGGCAGCCTGGGCGGACCCAACGCGGGTGACGCTGACTCGTTTGTGGCCAAGTACGATGTGGCGGGTAACCTTCAGTGGACGAAGCAACTGGGAACCTCCGCGTACGACGTTAGCGATGGCCCTGCGGTGGACGGATTGGGAAATGTCTTCATTCCGGGCATCACCGCCGGAAGCTTGGGCGGACCCAACGCGGGTTTCAATGACGCATTCGTCGCGAAGTACGATGCCGGTGGCAACCTCCAGTGGACCCGGCAACTCGGTACCGCCGGAGACGAAGCGGGCGTTGGTTGCTCGGCGGACAGCGAAGGCAACGTCTATATCTCGGGATTCACCAACGGCGACTTAGCCGGAACCAACGCGGGCAACTACGACGCCTTTGTCGCGAAGTATGATGCCAACGGCAACCTCCGGTGGACCAAGCAACTCGGAACCTCCGCTTACGAGAATAGCCGTGGCGTTTCAGTTGACGGTTTGGGGAATGTCTATGTTTCGGGCTGGACCGCCGGTAGCCTGGGCGGGCCCAACGCCGGCGAGTACGACATCTTCCTAACAAAGTATGATGCCGACGGAAACCTCCAGTGGACGAAACAGCTTGGAACGACAGGGACTGACGAACCCCGCGGCGTCTCGGCGGACATCCTGGGTAACGTATACGTAGCAGGCTTCACCACTGGAAGCTTGGGCGGACCCAACGCTGGTGGCTACGACGCCTTTGTCGCGAAGTACGATGCCGACGGAAACCTCCAGTGGACGAAGCAGCTCGGAACCTCAGCTGAGGAGCGCGAAACGGGTATCTCGGCGGACGGTCTGGGGAATGTCTACATCTCAGGCTATACGTACGGAAGCCTGGGTGGGGCCAATGCCGGCGACCGCGACGCTTTTTTGGCGGAGTACGATGCAGTCGGCAACCTCGCTTGGATAAAGCAAATCGGAACCTCCGCTTATGACGAGAACCGTGGCGTCTCGGCCGACGGTCACGGGAACGTCTACAGCGCGGGCTTTACCTTCGGCAGCCTGGGCGGACCCAATGCGGGGTACTGGGACGCGTTTTTGGCGAAGTACAGCGACGTCGTGCCCGAACCGCCCACTCTGCTAATGGCCGCGCTCGCGCTGATTCCGCTCACTTGGCAACGTCGTCACGTTCGTTAACTTGTCAAAAACCTAAACCTGAACCAAAACCTTCATTATGAAAGACTCCAAACATGCACCGAAGCCTGTTCAATCGAAGCCGCCGCTCGAACTCTCCCACCAATCGCCGCACGAGCACAAGTCGGCAGCGGAGCCGCGCGCGCCGCTCGACGCTCGAAATACTTGAGCTGCGGCAGATGCTTTCCGGCACGCCCGTGAGCACCACTGGCCTGACGTTTCACGTCGTTGATGATGCGACGGCAAACATTTCCTACCAATACAATACCAGCGGCGCACCTCAGGGCACGACTTCGCTCGCGGCGGCCAATGCGGCTCCGCGCGGTACGACGAGCTCGCTCGTGGCCGACAAGACTTGGGTGATCGATGCCAATCGGAACGTCTACGTGTACAACACGGGCGGTACGCTCTTGGGCTCCTGGTCAGCCGGCTCAATGGCCAACAAGGCTACGCCGGAAGGCATCGCCACCGACGGGAACGATATCTGGATCATCGACAGCAAAAGCGACAAGGTCTTCCGCTACGCGGGCGCCGCGAGTCGCCTCTCGGGGAGTCAGAACGCCGCCAGCAGTTTCAATCTTAACAGCAGTAATTCCAATCCAAAGGACATCGTGACCGATGGTGTCGCTCTGTGGACGGTTGATGACGGCGCCAAGACAGACAAAGTCTTCAAGTACTCGCTCGCAGGCAGCGTCATGGGAAGTTGGACGATCGACTCGGCTAACAAAGCGCCGACCGGTATCACATTCGACCCGGCCAATGTCGCCGATATGTGGATCGTCGATAGCGGCACTGATCGCCTTTATCAATACGCTGGCGCGACGAGCCGCAGCTCCGGCAGCCAGGCTGCCTCGACGAGCCTGGCGTTGGCCACGGCGGACAAAAACCCGCAAGGAATTGCACTCGTCCATGGACCATCGGCGGAAGCTCCGCTTCAAATCGACTGGGTTCGGCAATTCGGCAGTGCGGGTGACGACTTCGGTCGTACCCCCTCGACCGACAGTGCCGGAATTGTGTATATGTCCGGCTTTACGAACGGTTCACTGGCAATGAGCAATCCAACCGGCGAAACGACACCCTTTCTCACCCAATTCGATTCGGCCGGCAACCAAAGCTGGCTCGAGCAAGGCGCACCCAATGGCGAGAATCACGACGGGGTCGGCGTTGCCGCGGACGACTTGGGCAACGTGTTCCAGGTCATCGGGACGGGCACTACCAATGCTTCGCTTGACAACTACGACGCAACGGGCGCACTCAAATGGACAACGCCGCTGCCGGCCGGCGAGCAAGTGTATAGCGTCAGGACGGACAACTCGGGCTATGCCTACATGGAGTCCTACGCGAACAATTTTGTCTACCTTCGCAAGTTTGACGCCCAAACGGGAGGCGTCGTTTGGCAGCGTACCGTCGACACGGGCAGCACTTATGAGAATAGCTCCGGCTTGTCGCTCGACGGTCTAGGAAATGTTTATCTCGTGGGTTACACGTACGGTTCGCTAATCGGACCCAACGCCGGCCTCGCCGATGGCTTTCTCGCCAAATACGACACGAACGGAAACTTGCAGTGGACGCGGCAATTTGGAACGGCCGGTTATGATTTTGCGTTCGAGGTCGCGGCCGACAGCCTCGGCAACGTCTATACGGCCGGAGGCGTCTATGCCAACCAGGACGCTTGGAACTCCAACAATCAGGATATCTTCATTACCAAGTTCGATTCGGCCGGGAACCAGCAATGGACTCGACAACTGGCGACGACCGCCAACGACCAGGGTCCAAAGTTGTGGACCGACAACTTAGGAAGTGTCTACTTCGCCGGATCCAGTAAAGGTGCGCTCGCCGGGCCCAACCAAGGTGGCTTCGACATCGTGATGGGCAAGTACGGAGCAGCCGGCAATTTGCTCTGGATCAATCAGTTCGGCACACCCGGTGACGATATCGCCGGAATTACGAGCGACGGACACGGGAACTTTTACAGCGGCGGACGTACCACAGGTTCGTGGGGCGCGCCTAATGCTGGTGGAGCGGATGCCTTGCTGATCAAGTTGTCGTCTCCGACCCATACCGCGGTTGCAAAAAGTGCTGCGCTAAAGGTTTCGACGAACAGCCTCACCAACACTTCGGCGATTGGAGCTGCCAGCACCTCAACAGCGTCCACGACCGGCAAGGTGAATGGCATCAACACCGTCAACAATCCGATGACATCCACCGCCACGAGTCAGACGTCCAGCTTGCTGCTGGCTGCCGAGTCAGGAGTTCGACTGTTGCCGAAGGCCGCCGATCGTGCGCTGGAAGATTTAGCCGACAATGGCTCCGCCAATCGGGACCGCTCCTTGGATGATGAGCTGTTGCTGGAACTCGTATCCGGCCATTCGTTGTCACGAGCATTTTAGACTGGGAGAAGACATCGTCCCTTTGAGCAAGATTAAATTAATCGCCGCCAGCGAGCCCGTCGCTGGCGGCGATTCTCGTAAAGAGCTATTTCTGCTGCAAATTCTTGCGAAGCCGCAAGTCTACGCTTAAGTCAATCTGCTTGACGAGTTTCAAAACTCGTCAACGCGTGAAACACGCCAACAACCCACCGATTTAGAAACGACTGGCCGGCATCGATGCGCGGCTCTAAACCCGTCGATACGGTAGCTTTTCGGTACCGATTTTCCGTTCCGGAAACTCAACTCTGGGGCCGGCCTGACATTCGGCGGTCACTTTGACTGCGAGAACACGCCATCTAACGAACGTATTTGGCACTGCTTCATTGATGGTCGGAACCTCGAATCCCAGGAATTGATTCGTCCGGGCTCGCGACGCCAGCACAAGTTCTTCTGGAGTGCATCCAAATTTTACATCTTTGCAGGCTTTTTGGCTTTCTATAGCGCCCGGTGTTGTCGAAAACACAAACATGCCACCGCCAACAACAGTAACACACAGGTCGAGGGCTCAGGTACGAGCATGTTGGCGGATGAGACTGCGGCCGCGCCGGTATCTGCACTAGCCGATTTGCCGAAGTTCGATCGCCATAAGTTGTAATTGGTCGAGCTGCCGTCCGAATTGCGCCAAACGACATAATCGGCGGCATTGACGGCTCCATCGTGGTTGAAGTCTCCTGGTAGCGCGGTCAGGTATACGACGTTGAGCGTGTCGAAGGGTATTTCGGTAACACTGGCGCCATTCACGCTCGCATTCACGTTGAGGTGTTCGTTCTCGCCTATCAGTGTTGCGTAGACGCTTTCCGCTGGCAGTTGGTTAAGCGTTATTCCACCGGCACCGCCGAAGGCAGCATTGTTAGCGAAACCCCGTTGCAGCAATGGTACCGAAAATGAGCTGCCGGGAGTGCCCACTCCCAGAGCCGGATCACTCAGTGGCGCATCGGTGAGATTCATCAACAATAGATGGTCTTGTCCCAGATAGTGGTCGCCTGTCGGGCCAATGTTCCGTCTCACGAGCGCGGCAATTGCATTGGCGGGAGCGCTGGTGCGCACATCGTTGAAGAATGAGTCCGAAGCGCTGACACCACTCATGATGCCATAAACGTCGGCGCCACCCTGGAGGCCGGCAATGTTGTATGTCGTCGTACCGACGACGCCGATCAAGGGATTGATGTCGCGGGCCGCTTGGCCCGAAAAGAAATATTCGCTCGCGCCAATCCGCGTTCCATAATTGGTGCTCGTAGAACTGTTTTCGCTGACCACATATCGACCATTGCCACCGGCATTACCGGCGCTTGAACCGCCCGAGGCATTGATCGTTCCGCCCGCGGCGCTAAAGAGCGTGCTTTTAAACATGATGGTTCCGCCAGCGCCGCCGCCGCCATGACCGCCGCTGCCGCCCGCGCCTCCGTTGCCGCTTAGTCCGCCGCTGCTGCCGGCGCCGCCGCTGCCGCCGTCACCTCCAGGTCCGGATTGAGTTTGGCCGGAGCCGCCACCGGCACCAACATTGCTGGAGCCCGATTGGCCTGAGATTGCGGCGGCCCCATTGGTTCCCGCAGCGCCCCTGACCGAGATGCTCCCGCCAAAGTCGATCCTGCCCTGCGCGATGATCTCGACGGCACCGCCTCCGGCGCCGGCGCTTCCGCCTCCGCGTCCGGCTGAACCGTTTCCCCCAACGCCGCCGTTTCCGCCTTTACCGCCCGTGCCGCCGAGGCCGCCGTCTTGGCTGGATATGACGTTACCACCCGCGCCTCCGCCGCCACCTCCGCCACCACCTCCTCCGCCCGCGCCTCCACCGCCACCGCCGCCGCCGCCACCGCCGCCGCCCGAGGAACCTCCAGCGCCGCCAGTGAGAGTAAACCCGGAAACCGAGTTCATCCCACCTTGCCCGTTGCCGCCCGACGATCCATTAGTTCCGTTGGCCCCGCCGGTGCCTGACGACAATCCCGCAAAGCCGGCCGTGCCATCGCCGCCACCGGCGAAGTTGCCTCCCGCCGCGCCCCCAACACCGAAAATGCCTGCGGCGCCTCCTGTATCTCCACGCGCGCCGCCACCTCCCCCGGCGCCGGCGGCGCCGGGAGTGCCAACACCACTCGCGTTACCGAAACCTCCCGTGCCGCTAATGCCCGCCGAGCCGGTGCCGCCCGTGGCGCCGTTCGAGCCGAGCGAGCCATTCGAGCCGTTCGAGCCAAAGCCACCGGAATTATAAGTGTCACAACCGAAGGTATTGCAACCCGAGCGGGTTCCACCTGCGCCGCCAGCGCCGCCGCCGCCGCCCGTTCCGCCGCTGCCACCGGTTCCCAGACTCCCGCCGCCCGCGCCATTGGCGCCGTTGCCGCCGCCGAGTTTACCTGTCGTGCCTGAGGCGTCGAAGTTGAACACAGCCCCGGAGTTAACGAAGATATCGTTGCCTGACCATAGCGAGAGCGGTCGCGAGCCGCTGGCGGTCACGACATCGGAGGCAATGAAGCTCAGTCCGCCTAGAAAGCGAAACTGCTGTACTCCACCCACCACCGATGTTTGCACGTTCACGCCGAAGAAGCTGGTCGTGGGGCTGCCGTTGATGGTCATCACGCCGGTATCGGTATTGAAGTTAATAGCGTCGGCGCGGATAAGTCTGGTAGAGATCGAAAAGCACAGACAAATTGCGCAGCACAATAGTCGATAGGAGCGACGCATGAGATGCTTCTCGCGATGTGGTTCGAGACGATCATGCCCGAAAGCGCGACCTCTAACTCGCAGTTAGAAACGCAATGCGCTTGCGGGAATTTGCAGCATAAGCTGCCCAGCGTCGAATGACAAATCTTCGTAATTGCGGAATCAGTGTCATCTGCGATTTACTTTCCGGCACTGGGTAGCTTGGCGTGCAAGGCAGCGACCAGCGTTTGGAATGACTCACTAGGGAAATCTTCCAGTCGAAAAATGTCCCGAACTCGTCGTGCCCGGGTTAGCTTGAGACATCCCGAGAAAGCACCAATATTTAGCAGAATTTTCGTTTTGATCTAAGAATTTGCTTTGCACTTGGACGATCTCGCCATTACATTGCAAGTCGACGCTCCCATCCCACGTTTTGCTGATCTCTTCTCCGGGAGGGCGATAATGAAGCGTAGAGCCTTGCTCGCTGGCGGCGTTCGCTTCGCCGCCGTGGTGTCGTACGCGGCGTTTGGTCTCCATTGCTGCGAGGCCGGCGTGATTAGCGTCATTCCGACAAACGATCACACACAATATGGCGGCTCTTTAATTCCCGCGCCATCATCTGTTGCCGACGACGTCTTGTTAGACAACGGGGACGTCTTCGAAGAACAGAATGACATCGTCTTGGGAGTTCCTCTGCACACGGATACGAACGGATTTCTCCACGGTATCCCCGGTCGATACAAAACGGGCCTTGATGTGCTCAATCCTGGCGTTATTCCCGCCGGCACCATCGTGAGCAGCATTATGATCCACTTCGACCATATTCCCAGCCCGCTCAACTTTATAGACTCGGCCGCCTTCAATGTTTACACCGACGAGGACATCATTGGCGTAATCGTATCGGACGACTTGCTCGACCAGAGCGATCTTATCGTGGGTGCTCCGGGTACGATCTATCCACGTGGACTTGCGCTGCGCGGCACGACCGTCGATCCATTGGAAGGCGACGACGACATTGCTGTGGGAGTGCCGGGCGATGTTGCTGGCGGGTATTCGCGATCCGTCTTCGTGCTGAGCATGGAGGTTGGGGCGGTTCTTGACGAAATGCGAGTCATCACTACGCCGCATGTGCCTGAACCGGCAACGCTGTCGCTGCTCCTATCTGCCGCGGCCACTGTGGCGCTACCATACGCAGGGAGGCGTGTCAGAACTCGTTAACGCGTGAGACACACCGGAACCCACCGTTTTTCGTACTCGGTCTGTGGAGAGGCCAATGGATTCCTTCACAGCTATGGACCGCCAGAAAAGCGAGCTGCTGTTCCCAGTGAGTCGGTTGGCTTCGCCATTCTAAGGCAGGTAGCTGAGTCCGTCTGTAGCAAGACACGTGATCGATGGACGTGCCCTAAGCCGAACATCGGTGCCCGCCACGCCTGGTGATCGATGCACGTCGCGGGGCGATTAGTGACGGAGTCGACAGGCAAACGCAATCGGCACCGGAAGTGTGAGGGCGCGCAGGATGGTTTTAAGTATTCTTAGCGGCGAGCTGTCACGATGTGGAGCGGGTCGTTCCCGACCAGCGGTTACGTGCTGTAGCCCCTGGTGGCCTGGCGATCGGCGACGTGTTTGAGCCTTAGATAGGCTGCTCGGTCGTCAAACTCGCAGCCCAAGACATGACCATCGTCCGTGACGATCTGCCAGCAAACAGTAATGACAACATACGCAGGCTCCGCGTCCTCGTCGAACAGAGTCAGTCGAAGGCGGTTGCCGATATTTTTCATTTTCGATATCAGCAGACACATCCCACCGTCAGAGATATTCAATATCGACGCCGAAACTTCGTTTTGTGTCAATCGGCGCTTTAAAACCCGCCAGTGATCGGCGCTTCAAAACCGGCCAGCGTTTGAATCGATCTTCCTCGGAATTGTTGTGAATAGCAAGAAACTTCAGACGGATTGTGCAGCGGTTTTCCGTCGTCTTGGGGAAGTTGTGTTCGGCTCACTGGTGACTGCTGTTTGCGTATCCGAGCCGGCGGCCGAAATCGGCGCATTGGCTGGTTTTGAAATACCGCCATCGAGTTCGACTGCGGCGGGCAATTGCTGATCGAGCTGCACGTACCGCGAGACCGTCTCGCGATCGACGCACAACTCACGGGCAATCCGCCGGCGGGACCAGCCTTGCGCGTGCAACGAAAGAATTGATTGAACCCTGGCCATCTTGAGTCGATTCGCCATCTGAGCCTCCTTCCGCGGTCATGCCGCTGAAGGCCCATTAGGCCAAATCGTCCTTACTCAAGCTGGCTGGTTTTAATCCGCCGATAAGTGGCTGGGTTTATGCGCCGACTGACACAACGAGCGCGCCGCCCCTAGAAGTAACGAAGTCCCGACATAGTGCGCACAACGTTAGGCGAGATACTTCTCAATAAAGGCAACCGCGTCGCCTACGCTTTTCACCTGCAGCGCGGCCTCTTCATCCATA
This sequence comes from uncultured Planctomycetota bacterium, assembly GCA_963733705.1. GTDB lineage: Bacteria > Planctomycetota > Planctomycetia > Pirellulales > Lacipirellulaceae > JABDGM01. The sequence continues at coordinate 11,905 of CAVTEJ010000013.1, forward strand.
TCAATGTCGAATTCCTCCTCGAACGCGGCTACAAGCTCAACGCTCTGCACCGATTCGGCCCCGAGGTCCTCGACAAAACGCGAGTTATCCTTCACCCGATCCAAATCCACGTGGAGCGTTTCGGCCACAACGCGTTTGACTCGATCTGAGTTTTCAGACATGTAACTTGCCTTTCGAAGTAATCTCTATCGGCCGGCCACCTATCCAGAAGCTGCCAGTCGTTCTCGAATCGCCTCGCACCGCTTTCCCATCTGCTCGATGTCCGCATGCAGCTGCTTCACAAAACTGTTTTCTTCTAACCGACCCCGGACGGCGGCAAAGTCTTGATCCCGTGCCGCGGCATCGCCGTCCATGCCGAACCCGATACGGCTTGATTCATCGTACTCGCGTTCAGCATCGATCAGCACCAGCCGCAAGAGCTTTTGCTGCTGATCGCTGTATTGGGCGGCAAAATCGCGTGCTTGCTCGATCGTCATTTCATCGAAGTTTACGACAAGTGATTCCTGGGCCTGATTGCGAGCCCACAACCACACATCCTCATCGTAAGCTTCTCGCGCACTAACGAGCGCTCGCTGGAAGTTCTCGACTGTATTAATCTCACCACTCACGATTTCGCTCGCGATGTATTCGAACCGGTCTTGCGGAATAAGCTGTCCGCCAATGTCGAGCCACTCTTTGCTATACACAGCCTTCGAATCGGGAGCAAAAACATCTCGCAATTTCATGTCGCGTCCCGCCAGCTTTTGCTCCATTCGTTGAAACATTTGTTCGAGCAAATAGCGCTCCACGGCCGCCGTGTAGCGTTTGGCACCCATCCGCAGCAACACACGTTTAATCTCGGCCCCGCCCACATTGACCGCGGCCACGCTGCGATCGGTCGATTCCTGCAAGCGGGAAAGCAATTCGGCGCCTTCTACCATACGACCAACGGTCATGGGGTTGAAAACGTCGAAGCACAAAATGTCGCGCAACTCCGGGCCGGTCCGACGATCGCGCTTCGGCCATTTGGCCCCGTCGCGAAGCGTGCCGACCGTTGCAATGTAATGCCCTGGAATTAATTCGCATTTGCCGCTGCTGTCAGCTTCCAAGTGGCTGAAAGGCAAATTGGCGGTGTCGAAACTTCGCGTGTGCTTACCCAATACGACCGAAAACGGCCCTACGCGACAGGGCCACATCACGTACGCGAACGAGCCGGTCTTGCACCCGCGCTCGAGCTTGCCTTCGTGAGTTGGGCCAAGCTTATAGCGATGATTCGATTGGTTCGTGCCGCTGCCGGCATTGTAGAAGCTGAACATCCCGCCAATGAGAAGCGTCGATTTGTGATGCGTAACGGTGTACGGCCCCGCAAAAAAGCTGACCGCCTCGCCGTGAAACGCTTCGCAATTGGCAAAAAACAGGCAGTTCTCCGCCGAGAACTGGTTTCCCACGCGGCATCCTTGACCAACAAACGATTTTTGGACGATCGCACCGCCGACAACTTGTGCCCCCTCGCCCACGATAAAATCCTTGGCAATCGCCGCGTCTCCGATCATGGTCGGCGCATCCGGATGACTCAGAACCGTGCCGTTCGTCAGTGATTGAGCCGAATCGATCGTCCCCGCAGGGCCAACATTCACGTCAACAATTTTCGGCACCCCAACGATCGAAACTCCGTTGCCGATCGTGCCGTAATCCCTTGTTGCCGCTTCCACCTCGCGGCGAGCCATTTCAAACAATCGTTTGAGCAGGTCGCCGCGATACCGATGAACGCACACGAGATACGCGAATTGCGACGACAGCGCATTAAACAGTGGAACTTCGCGGCCACCCGCCTCGTTGAGCGCAACGACCTCCACACCATTGCCAAACCGCGCTCCGGCATGCGTTTCCATCACGCCGATGTTCTCGATGAGCACGTTGTCGCCAATGTGATAGCCGGCCAGGTGGCTGCCGACGTTTGCAATTCGCGCACCGTCGCCAACAACGCAATTCTGCACGCGCGCATGGTAAACGCCACAAGGTTTCGCCGGCCCGTCGGCCCGTTGAACATTTCCAGCCAGCGATCCCAGTCGGACCTTGCCGGCAAATTCTACGCCTCGCACGCGCGCAGCGAGAAATGGTTCGCTGACCTGCAAGCCGCCCCAATCATCGGCGGTGCAGCCTTGTTCCGTGAGCTGTTGGATTTCATCCGCGGACAGCGACCGGTAGTTGAGTTTTGAACCATCCGCCATAATTCACTCATTCGTCAACCGTCATTTACACGCCGTCGCCAATTGATACGTGTCGGCCGCGATCACGCCCTCTTCATCGGTGGGAATTACGAGAACCGCAATTCGTCCGCCCTGTACATCGATTCGCCGAGCTTCATGGCTGGCTTGATCATTTCTTTGTCGATCGAGCTTGATGCCAAGTTCATCCAGGTCATTGCAGATTTTTTCACGCACAATGGCCGCGTTCTCGCCGATGCCGCCCGTGAACACCACCGCATCGAGATGGCCTAATGCCGCATAATAGGCCCCGATGTACTTCTTGATGCGGTAGCAAAACATATCGATCGCCAGTTGAGCCCGCTGGTTGCCGCGGCCGGCCTCTTCGACGAGTGTCCGCATATCGTTCGAGCAGCCCGAGACACCAAGCACGCCGCTCTTCTTGTTGCACAAATCGTTAAGCTTCTTCAGGTCGTATCCGTTTGCGGCCAGATGAAAGATGATCGCCGGGTCGATGTCGCCACAGCGTGTTCCCATCACGAGTCCCTCGAGCGGCGTCAGGCCCATCGACGTATCGACGGAGTGCCCGTCGCGCACGGCCGCCATCGAGCTGCCATTTCCCAGGTGACACGTAATGCAATTGATGTCGTACTTGTGTCGCCCGAGCATTTCGGCCGCACGCCGCGCAACGTACCGATGCGACGTACCATGAAATCCATAACGCCGCACGCCATACTTCTCATATAGTTCGTACGGCAGAGCGTACATATACGCCATTTCCGGAATCGTCGTGTGAAATGCCGTATCGAAACAAGCGATCTGCGGAGCATTGGGTAGTGTGCGCATTGCGGCACGAATGCCCGTTAGATTCGGCGGATTGTGCAGCGGCGCGAGCTGCGCGGTCTTTTCGATCGATGCAATCACCGCATCGTCAATGAGCACCGATCCGGTAAATGCTTCGCCGCCGTGGACTACGCGATGGCCGACCGCGTCGATGGGCTCTGCGTTCGAGCGTTTGCTACCTTCGGCTTGCGTGAGTTTCGCCAGAATCGCCGCCATGGCCTGTTCATGATCGGCCGCCGCGATCGGCTGCTGCCGTTTTTCGGTTCCTTCCTGATGGTTCATGGCAGCCTGAGTTTCGCCAATTCGCTCAACCATGCCCTTCGCCAGAAGTGTCCGGGCCGGCATGTCGAACAATTGATACTTGATCGACGAGCTGCCGCAATTGAGAACAAGCACTTTCATGCGGGCTTCGCCTCGCGCGTTTGAGCCAGGCAAACCGCGACGGTTGCCACGATATCGTCCGCGGTCGCGCCGCGCGACAAATCGCTGATCGGACTGGCGAAGCCTTGTAAAAACGGCCCGATCGCACGCGCACCGCCCAGATACTGTGTTAGCTTGTAGCCAATGTTTCCCGAGTTGAGATCAGGAAACACCAAAACGTTCGCCATACCGGCGACGGTGCTTTGCCGCTTGATTTTTTTTGCCGCAACGTGCGGCATGAGCGCCGTATCGGCCTGAAACTCGCCGTCGATTTGCACTTCCGGAGCACGTTGTCGAACAATATCGAGCGCTCGCGTCACTAGATCAACGTTTGGATGCGCCGCGCTCCCGTGCGTCGAGAACGAAAGAATCGCCACCCGCGGCTCCTCCCTTAGCAGATTCGCCGCGCTCGCCGCCGACGCCAACGCAATATCCGCGAGCTGCTCCGCCGTCGGCGCAATGTTCACCGCACAGTCGGCAAATACCAGCGGGCAATCCTTTTGCCCACGGAAATCTGGCAGAATCATGAGGAAGAAACTGGAAGCCGTCGTAATACCGGGCGCATAACCAACCGTGAGCGCGCCCGCTTGAATCACGTTGGCGGTTGCAGTGCTGACGCCCGCGACCATGGTGTCGGCATCGCCTTGGGCCACCATCATGCCGCCGAAGAAGACAGGCCGCGCGACCATCCGCCTGGTGACCTTCTCATTGAGCTTTCGCTGAACAGCGTATGCGCTCACGTACGATTCAAAAGAACCCGATTCCGATGGGTTCACCGCCCGTATGCCGTCGACGGCAACCTCGGCCTTCGTGGCCGCCTCGCCGATCTCCTCGGGCGTGCCGAGCACGATTGGCACGGCGATTTGCTTGTCCACCAGTTGCCGCGCCCCCGCGATCACACGAGAGTCGCCGCCCTCGGGGAGCACTACCGTTTGGCCGCGCCCTTTCGCCTTCAAAATGAATTGCTCGACAAGATCCATAGGCCGCCATTCGTTTGGAACACGATGCCGAAACCCTGGCACTAAACAAGCCTGTCCGGCTCGCTCAGACATTCAACCGAATCAATCTAAATTGTCAGCAAATCTTCCATGCTCAAACCTGTGGAGCATCCGGCTTCTTCTTCTGTACCCAATCGTAGTATTCTCGCATCTTCAATCGGCTCGCGGCGCTCTGATCGAGAAACACCTGAGCCGACTCATGCAGCTGTAGCGCGCTGGCCGTCGTCATCGACGTGACTGGCCCCTCAATCATTGCCGCCGCAGCCTCCGCTTTGTTCTTTCCGCTCGCCAGCAGCAAGAGCGTGCGCGCTTCGAGGATCGTGCCAACACCCATCGTAATCGCGTAAATCGGCACATCCGACGGCTGATCGAAGAACCGCGCGTTGTCGTCAATCGTCGACTTCGCAAGCGTCTTCAGCCGGGTTCGCGACGAGAGCGAACTACCTGGTTCGTTGAATGCAATGTGACCGTCCGTGCCGATGCCTAAAATCTGAACATCGATCCCGCCGCACTCTTCGATTCGCCGCTCGTACCATTCGCAGAACGAGCGGTAGTTGCTTGTCGTGCCCGAGGGAATGTAAATGTTCCCTCGCGCAATGTTCACATGCCGGAAGAAGTTTTCGTGCATGAAGTAGTGATAACTTTGCGCGTGCTCCGGACGCAGACCGACGTATTCGTCGAGATTGAAAGTCGTGACCTGCGTAAAATCGAGCCCCTCCTCGCGATGCATGCGAACCAGCTCTTGATACAAGCCGAGCGGCGTCGAGCCGGTCGCCATCCCGAGTACTGCGTTGGGTTTCGCGTTCATCACGTCAGCCACGACTCGGGCCGCTGCGCGACTCATCTCTTCGTACGTGGGAAGGACGACAATTTCCATTTCTCACCTTATGAATTGCGAAAAAGTAATTCCAGGCCGAGCAAGTAACTTTAGCGTACCGCAGCGCCAGTTGACAATCACCGACTTCGACGCGCCACGGGCGAACAGCTTTTCATAATGCCCAAGAACTTAAGTAGTTTGAGGGAGCAGTAGGAGGTATCGCGGAGCGTGGCGGCGATTTCTTTGCGGCCGCCGAGGCGGAGCAGGCTGGTGGCGGGAGCGATTCGGGGGCAAGATTGCCTGTCGAGATCAAAACCTGCCAGGTTTCTTCCTCCATGCGCGGACCAGCATCATCGCCATCCAGAGGAGCTTCGCTAACATTTCTGCCAACTCTCGCCGCTCCTTCGACGTTGCCGCATAGGAGGCCAAGGGAGCAGCGAATCGGCGGAAAAGGTCTTGGATTTCGGCTTGGTCCATTGTCGGCTTTACTCGGATCGATTCAGCATCAAGCATGGGGGTACTGGGCGTCGTGATGGTGGTAGGCCCTGAACACGAATTCGTTCCAGTAGTTCCGGTCGAAACCGTACTTCAGCAGTTGGCGCAAGGTGGCCCGTTCGTCGTCGGCCTTGATCCGCAACATGCTGCGTTTAAGGAACTGCGTCCAATCGTTCTTCGTGGACTCGATCAGGATGTACGGCGTTGTGAAGGCGATATGGTAGTTGGCGAGTTCCGGCAGTAGTGGCGGTAACAAGCGAACGTACCAAAGCTCACCAGATGCTCCTCGATACCCCGATGCGTTGTGGCAGACGAATTCCTCCTCGGTGATGAGTTCACACAAGCAAATGTGTGGGCCGTCGAAGCCGACCTGCTCGTAGATGCCCATCCGTGAATTGTTGAGCTTCTTAAGGGCGTCCAATTGGTCGGCGTTCAACCAGATCAGGTCGTTGAGTTCGATCTGGCAGTCGCCGATGGTATCGCCACTGTTGGCGATCCGCAGATCGTAGAATGCCCAGGTCGTGAAGAAGCTGGCCGTCAAAGGGCTGATCGGCGGCCCGGCAGGCATGTAGGTGTCTTCAGCGGCGGCGGCCACCTTGTAGTACGCCTTCAGTTCGGCCATCTGCGAGACGCCCTCGGCAAAATGAGAGGACATCTGCTGGATGAAGAGGTAAGCGGCATGGATCGGATCGAAGCCCTCGTTAATGAGCGTCTGCATGTCTTGGACGCCGCCCGGCAGCGGTTCGCCGGGACGCCGCTGCGGCGCTTTCGTCGGCAGGTTCTTGGAGTTACTCGCCAGTTTGCGGTGCAGCTTTTTGCTAATGCTTCCCAGCGGGCAGTACCGTCGTGGTGTCCTTTGCGTCCCACATATCCAAACCGTTCGACGCGATTCTACCGCAACTCAGTTCAGGGTAGAATCAGCACAACGCCATCGGAGCCACACCTGACAGGCAACGACGAAAACCTCGGAAACTACTTCAAGTGCTTTTGAGGATCGAATGCACATCTCGGTCTATCGGAGCCGGATCCATTCGCCTTGAATGATGCCGCTGGCCGGTGGCTCCAGCGACGCCGGGCCGCATGGAAATTCCCAACAAGTCGTTAACGCGTGCAAGTGCCGTTTAACCACCGATTGATGACAACGGCGCCTAGGGATATCGTCGGTACAGTCGCGAAACGCAATGCTATTCGCGGAGAGAAGCCATGAACGATTCGAAAACCGATCAACGGGCAGGCCATGGCTGCCCGGCTGGCGCAGATCATGATCGTGAAATCCCAGTGAATGATCTTCTCACTCCGGCGAAATTCCGCGGCGTGACGCTCCGCAATCGTATTGTCATGTCGCCTATGTGCCAATACAGCGCCGTCGAAGGGATGGCGAATGACTGGCACCTCGTCCATCTTGGTAGTCGCGCTGCCGGTGGGGTGTCGTTAGTGATGGTAGAGGCGACAGCCGTGACACGAGACGGCCGCATCTCGCCCGGCGACATGGGGATTTGGAGTGACGAGCACATCGAGCCCCTGGCCCGCATCGCGCGGTTCGTGGAGTCGCAAGGCGCGGTGCCGAGCATCCAACTTGCTCACGCAGGTCGAAAGGCAAGTTGTGATTTACCCTGGCGCGGCGGCGCCCCGCTCGCGCCCGAAAAAGGGGGCTGGCGACCCATCTATGGCCCGAGCTCGATACCATTCAACGAGGGGAGCCCGATCCCGACGCCACTCGACACGTCTGGCATTGACGCGATCGTCGGCGCATTCGAAGCGGCTGCACGGCGAGCCATCCAGGCTGGTTTCAAGCTCATTGAAATTCACTCCGCCCACGGCTACTTGCTCCATGAGTTTCTTTCGCCGCTCAGCAATCAGCGATCCGACGAATATGGCGGCAGCCTCGAGAACCGCATGCGGCTGGTCCTTCGCGTCGTCGAGCAACTACGCCAAAGGATGCCCGACGACATGCCATTGTTCACGCGCATTTCCGCGACCGATTGGGCGGAAGGGGGCTGGGACATCGAGCAGTCGGTCGTTCTCTCTCGCGAACTCAAGGCCCGCGGCGTCGATTTGATCGACGTCTCCTCAGGCGCGCTAATTCCTACGGCTCGCATTCCGGTCGCGAAGGGCTATCAAGTACCGTTTGCACGGCGAATTCGGGATGAGGCGGGGATCGCCACCGGAGCTGTCGGGCTGATAACGGAAGCCGGGTACGCGAACGAAATCGTCACCGGCGGCGACGCCGACCTGGTATTCCTCGCACGTGAACTGTTACGTGAACCGTATTGGGCGCTCAAGGCACAGCAACACTTGGGCGAGGAACCTACCTGGCCGACCCAATACGGTTACGCCATAAAGCGGCGGTCCAAGTGAACACTGGATGCCAATCGGTTTCTCGGACTCCGAATAAATGGACCGTTTTTTGGCGATGGATCACCTCCAGGTAAGGCTAAACACTTTTTTGAAATGCACGTTATTTCCTGAGAGACCAACCAGGCGCAACCCAGACCTGTTCACGGTGCCACCAATTCCCTGTCTTTCTTCGTTCCTCTGAAGTGGTAAAGCGATATCGATAGAGCCCAATGCGAATGAACCTGGGAGGCGCGTTCGAGAACGGGTTCGTCTCTAGCAGGTTGATAACTGCCGTCTCGCCAGTGGCCAGTCGCACGAGGAAGGACTGAAACCAGGGACTCATATCCCGAAAATCGATGTTACCCGTAAGCTTATAAATTGCTCCAGACGAAGCGCTTCAAACCACATTTGCCAATCCAGCCGCGGCTGATGCGGCGCGGCGAATCGCGGTGGGCGTGCCGGATCGCCTGGCTTCCACCGAAATCCGTATGCCTTCCAATCTTTCCCGTCGACACTGCCCTGGACCACTATTTCGGGTCGCGTCTCGGTCATTTGCCGAAAGAGCCCATAGTCGTTCACTAGAAAGAACTGGGCGATGTTCAGTTTCGACTCAATAGAAGGGGGCGGAACCCTAGCGGCGCAGCTGCTTCCTTGATTTGCAATGCCCCAATTACCAGCGCCAGACCAGCGAACGGCACGAGTAAAAAGGACCTCCAGCGGGTCGGCGAAGCCAGCAATGGATAGTCCACGCCGGTAATCCGGTCTCGTAACGAGCGTGGCCAAATGCTGTCATCTAGGTGAGGGTTTTGATGACGGAGAAGCTTGGCTGTCGGCACGACAAGCTCCGATGCTTCGCCCGTGATTGTGATGAGCCCAGCTTCTTCAAGTTGCTTCAACGTCGTTTTGAGGCATCCTGATGTCGTCTTAAACTCAGCCGCGAAATCATCAACGGTGCAGCAGTCTCGATCCTGGAGGGCGATGGAATTTGTGAGCCGCGTGACGATGTCTCGCATCGAGCAAGTCTGTCATCCCTCGGGGCACCAGCTACAAGGGCCGACCTCTTTTATGGGCGTGCCCTTGTGGACGAACTCATACTCCGTATCAAACTAGACAAGTGAAAACAGAGTTTCGCCTAGTTGCTTCTTTTGTTCGTCGATGAAGCTGTTGAGATCGCCTTCGGCATCCTCTCGACAGGTTTGCATCGAGCCGGAGCGATCAAGTACCACAGTCACGTCGGTCAGGTCGTTTCGCATCGCTTACTCCTTATTGTCACTGTTCCGCGTACGGATGCCGCCCAGTGATTGGTTTAATCCTAAGCGGCTAGAAAGAAAGGGACCTTCCGTCCGGCCCGTATAATATGACAATTCAGGCTACGAAGCGGTCGTCGATCTCGATGCGTTGAGAATCATCTGGCTCAGGCGCTGCGGATCGCAGCACGGGCCTAATCCCCTGCGTGATAGGTCTATTTCCTGCGAGACTTCTTCCCCGATCCCATCGGAGACGCTTTGGGTGCACCTTTGGCCGCCCTCTTTCCGCTGCTTGCAGTCACATGCTTTGGGGTAAAGTCCTTCAGCGCCGATTCGAGCATCTTGTACAGGATGCTACTACGGTCAATATGCTCGATCACCTCACGCAATTGCTCGGTGCGATTCTGTATCTCTTCCTGAATCCTCTTCTTTTCGTCCTCAAGTTCGCCGATGCGCTTCAGGTTGTCGTAGACTTGCGCCTGGGTGATACCACTTTCGGTGGCCGATGAATCGTCGTCGCTACTCATTGAATCCTCCGCTGCGTGAACTCCGATACCTGGGGATGAGCGTTTTGAGCATCTGCATTGTTATAGGGCGGCGAATGGCAACACTCAACCGATTCAGTAATCGACAACCTTTGTTTGAGCTTGCCCGCGGCGGTGCCGGCAGTAATCCAAGTTTTACAAGAACCAGCGCCGCAAGGATTGCGGACGGGCCAGTCGATGATCGTGTCGGACGGCGGCGTTGTAGGTGACAAATTCACCGCGAGTTGGGGCAGTTTGGTCACGATTTCCTGTGGGCAAATTGGCGATGGCTTCAAAGCATTCGGCGCCCTCGTCAACATTTCTGGCGGTACGTTCAACGGTAAATATCGTGCATCTTACGGTAGCCTAACAAATATCTCCGATGGATCTTTCAACGGCAAACCGAGCGATGCTTTGCCCGGGCGCCGCCGAGATAGCGGAGCGGCGTTTCATCAGCCTGCACCACGTAGCTCAGCAGAATCTCCCACAACAACCGCTGGGCCTCAGCGCTGCCACAAAAGACGCAGAGGTCCACTACGGTACGGTTACCTTTCCATATCAGCCGGGGCGGCTCGCAGGTCTACCAGCCGAAGCCCGCCTACATAGCGGCGAAAATACTCGTCTCCGTGCTAAATGGTTTTCGGTTTATAATACGCTTGGACCGTGGCAATGAGGCTGATTACGCATTGCTGTTTCGCAAAGGTGACGAATCGCAAGTGGCAGTATGGTCCACGTCGCCGGCACCACACTCCGTGGTATTCCATCAAGCGCACGCGACCTCGAAATCGCCTCGCATACGGAGAAAAGTCAAAGTCGCCACCCATGGTCGAACGAAATGCGCTCACGCTAGTGGTTGATGACGCGCCACAGTACCTTGCGGTGAAGCAAGCCAGCCCCGTTCTTGTTTCGGCGCCGGCAGTGCCGGAAACTCGACGAAAAAATGCAGATAAGGAGCATTAGATCACAGGGGTGCTGGCGCGTGCGCTGTTTTGCCGTCGAATTGGTTAAACCGGAAACGACGTTAAGACACAGAGTTGTTGTGAACGGTTTATTTCGTGCCAGGAATTGCGGGCGGCTCATCAATTCCGCAGATCGTGAACCGATAGTGGTAATCCTGATTGGGAAGCAAGTATTCATCGAGCGGAAAGGCACCCCAGCTGTCATTTCCACCGACCCCCATTTGAGCGCCATCCAAGTTCAGATACGTCCGCCTTTCGGCAGCAATTTGAAAATCATAGTCCGCGTCTTCCAACTGTTGCTTACTATATCGGCTTGCACTCACACTGAGACCGTTTTGCGCTAGTTCAGCTGTTCCTGACTTATGACTCTCGAATTCAGCCGTTGCCAACAACCCCGTGCCGCTCGTACTCGTTACTGCAACCCAACGGACGTCCATCCAATTCGTGTTTTCTTGCGGACGGGAATAGTCGGATAAACTGGTCGGCAACCGCGCCGTCGTATACGCCGAACGGCGCCTGCTGGCGGTCACAATAAGTAGCGTAGGGACCTCGTGCATACCATGTTACGTGATCGAATTGCTCTTTAAGTTGCCACAGTGTTCCGAATCGAGGTAAAAGCAACTCGTTGGCATACTTGGATACACGTTTTTTATTTTTTTGCGTTTGGTGCAGGTTCTCGTCGCTCGGCGCGACTTTGCGAGCTTTGTAGTCGATGTCGACCGTCACACAGCCGGTAGCGTCAACCGCGTAGGAGACGTTGTAAGGAGCATGATTTAGCGCAGGCAGTTCGCCGGATACACATACATTGACGCTCGTGCTTTCTTTCTGATTACTCGTATCGAGGTTCACTGATAATACTTTCCAGTTGTTCCCTGCGTGTTTACAAACTGCTGACCGATCGGGCAGATGGTTGCCTTTATCGTTGTCGGTATAGGCACGCCAGAAATCGGGCCGCGATGGAGCCGCCAATAGTTCAGTGCCCCGCCAAAAATAAGAGGAAATTCCACCATTGGATTTGTCGATGGTGACTAAAAAATTGCGACCGGTCATCTCAATGCGTTTGTCGCTCTCGCTTACGGCCAGCGGCAAACGGATGCTTTGGGGATTAACGTGTTCAACTGCAGCTTGATCGTGACTTATCGAAGTTGATTTTTTTGTGGCGGATCTGGGCGAAAGGTCGAACTGATCCCACGCCAGCTCGTGGCCGGCCGGTGCCCACGACGCGCTTTTCGCAAGGGTGAAATGAAAATCCAAAATGTATTCATGAGGTTGGTTTAGCAACCCGCTATCCACTGGCACAGTGAATTCTTTCGATTCGCGCGGCCCAATCTTGAGGTTTTGATCGGCCACACCATCTAAAGGTATCTCGCCGTTTTCAACCGGCACGCCGTCCTGCAACAAACGCCAATGCGCCTGGACATAATCATTCAACCCTTGGAAGTAAAAACGATTGAGGATTCGAAAACGTCGCTTCTGCAAATCAACAGGCTCGACCGATATGTTTTGCAGCTCTTTCTTCAGCGCGAACAATCCGGGGTGCGGGATACAATCTGGACTAACGAGACCATTCATGCAGAAGTTGCCATCCGTATGAAAATTCGCGCCGGCTCCCCAGCCGCCGTAAGCGAAAAGTGTTTGACCAACGTTTTGCGGGGGCACTGACTTTTTCTTGTAAGTTATCGGCACAATCTCCGCGATTCCCTGGTCTCGCCAATCCCAAATGAACCCTCCCTGTGCCTGATCATGGTTGTTAAACAGATCCCAGTATTCCTTTAGGTTTCCATCGCTGTTGCCCATTGAATGGGCGTATTCGCAAAGAATCATGGGCTTGGCCTCATGCTTGCGAACATAACGTGCGACCTCGTCCGGTCGAGAATACATCCAACTCACGATATCCGTGTTTCGAGTGCCGTTCTCCCTGGCACGTTCATAATGAATAGGGCGATCCGGATGGTTCTTGCGAAGCCAGTCTGCGCACTTATCGAAGCACACTCCGTCGCCGGCCTCGTTGCCCATCGACCAAACGACGATCGATGGATGGTTTTGGTCCCGACCCACCATGCGACGAACACGATCCAAGTGCGCTTCGGCCCACTCGGGACGCTTGGCAAGTGATTCGGCCTCGTATCCCATACCGTGGGACTCGATATTCGCTTCGTCCCACAAATAAATTCCGTATTTGTCGCATAAGTCGTACCATTCCGGGGCATCCGGATAATGAGATGTGCGCACGGCGTTAATGTTAAACCGCTTCATCATCTCGATGTCGCGCACCATGTCGTCGTGGGTAACGTAGTGGCCTCGCTCGGGATGATGCTCGTGACGATTGGTGCCTTTGATCTTAATCGGCTTGCCATTGATCAGAAGCAATCCGTTTTTGATTTCCGTGGTTCGAAAACCCACGCGAAGAGGGACCGCTTCGATGACTTGTCCATCCGAGTTCTTAAGCTCGATGAGTAGCTGGTAGAGATTGGGCTGTTCGGCTGACCACGCGAGCGGCGAACTAACTTTCCGGGACAGTTCAATCTCTGATGTCGCCTCCGCTGCGATCGAGGCAGATTTCGTCAATTCACTTCCAATTGCATTGCCATTGGGATTCGAAAGTGTGGCGACGACAGAAATCTTAGATTCTTCTTTGGCGCGATTTTTTACGCGCACAGCAATCCGCAAAGTGCCGTCGCGGTATTCTGCGTCCAGCGGTGACTGCACCGTGAGATCATCGATCGCGAGCGGACCCTCGCACCTCAGATACACGTCGCGATAAATGCCTGACAGGCGCCACATATCTTGATCTTCCAAGTAGCTGCCGTCACACCATCGATAGACTTCGACAGCGATCTGGTTGTCCCCCGGTTTGAGGTATTTAGTAATCTCAAATTCCGCTGGCGTTCGGCTACCTTGGCTGTATCCAACACGCTGACCGTTGACCCATAGATAAAAGGCGGAGTCGACTCCATCAAAATGAACGAAGATGGTCCGCCCCGACCAACTTTCGGGCAACTTGAAATGCCGGCGATACGAACCGACGGGATTGAATTCCCGGGGCGAGTGTGGCGGATTGCGTGGGAAGGGGTATTCGATGTTCGTGTAAATCGGGACATCGTACCCCTGCAATTGCCAGTTCGACGGAACGGGAATTGTGCTCCATTTGGAATCATCGAATGAGACTCTGTAAAAATCTGCCGGTCGAGCGGCGGGGTTCTTGCTGAAGGCGAATTGCCAGGTTCCGTTCAGCGATTGATACCAAGGCGAGTGCTCCCAGCGCAGTCCGCCGCTCTGGGCTAAGCTGGCAGACAGATACTTCACAATCGTCGCCCGGGGCGGTTGGCGGTTGATTTGGAGAACAGATAAGTCGTCCCACTCTTCGGCATTTGTCGCATTCCAAGGAACCGCCGTGACACAAAGGGCACCGATGGCAGCGTATACCATTAACGGTCGAATAAATTTGAGTGGCAAAAACGCCAGTGAGTTTGAGTTATACACCTGGACTCCAACCGTCTTCCTACGTGCGAAATAAGTACCTAATGCTTGGTCAGCTCGATGCGGTTTGATACCGCCCAACTGAGAGTAATGCGGCCATCGTTCATCGTCAACTTTGGATACAGACCGGCAACACCCACGCGATCATCGAGTGTTAGGTTTCTCCATATGCCAATAAAATGACCTTTGTACTTACCTCACGTACCTCTACACGGCAGTGGGAAACATTGTGGGCGCACTGAACTACTACTGGCTTCTAGCTGGTAGTAGTTCAGAGCGTGTCTTCAAAATGATTTTAGTCGATCGAGTCGGCGTGCCATCAAGGCGATCATGGAGATGTGGATCATGGCTTCGCTCGTATCGGTGTTGCGTTCGTAATCTTTACTGTGTCTGCGGCAACGTGCCAGCCAGGCGAAGGTGCGTTCGACGATCCAGCGTTTGGGCAAGACGACGAAGCCTTTAACGCCGACGGGCCGCAGGACCGTTTGCAGGACCCAGCCGAACGTTTCCTTGACCCACGTCGGCAAGCCGTTACGGCCGTAGGCCGAATCGCCAAACACCACTCGGAGGCGTCCCAGTTGTCGGAGCCGCATCAGCACCAAACAGGCCCCGTCGTGATCCTGCCAGTAGGCGCCGTGCACCACGACCGCCCACACTAATCCCAGCGTGTCGGCGGCCACATGTCGTTTGCGGCCCGTGATCTTTTTGCCCGCGTCGTAGCCTCGTTCTTCGCCCCCTTCGGCCGTGCGGATCGACTGGCTGTCGACGATGGCCACGCTGGGAGTTGGCTGTTTGCCGCTCTGCCGGCGAACTCGGCCGTGAGCAGATCGATCAGCGTCGTCGCCTCACGCGTGGCACGGACCGAAAATACCGTAAAGGCGTGGGCCACGAACGTCCACAGCCACGCTTTCTGGTTCTGCTCTTTGGTCGCCGTTTCGTCGCCGCTCACCTGGTCCTGCTTCGGCAGTTGGGCGACCAACTCGTCGTACGCCGGGCGCAAGGCCGCCGTCGCCTGGCGCTGCATCTTCACCGTCAGCGCCGGACAGCAGGGCTGGCCGAGCAGGGCGGTGAGAAACTCGGCGGTTCGCCGCTTGCTTTGTCGGTAGTACGCCATGAGCAGCGCGGTCAACGCCACCAGCCGCGGACCCGACTGGCCCGGCGGCACGCCGGGGGCAGTTCGGCGCAGGTCGTTTCGCCGCAACCGAGACAGGCGAGCCGCTGTCGCCGGTACTCGGTGACGTGCGGCTTGATCTCTGGCAGTTCCCAGACTTGGTGGCGGAGCGGATCGAGATCGCGGCCGCGGAGTGGTTCTCCGCAACGCCGGCACGCGGTCGGTTTCAAGTCTTGGACCTCGTCGCAATCTTTCGTCGGCACGAGCGGCCGCTCGTGTTTCGCGTGGCCCGGCTGACCGCCGCGACGCTTGTTCGACTTCGGTTTCTTCTGGCCCGGCTTGGCGTGCGGATGCTGCGTGCTCGGCGGCAGCGAGGAATTCTGCGGCGTCTTGCCCTTCACTCGTCGGCGCAGATCATCCAGCTCCGCTCGCAACGCAGAGATCTCCGCGAGCAAGACGCGAATAATCCCTTGAGCCTCCGGCGACTGGCGAGCGATCAGCTCTTCGGTGATCTGCGACGACATGCCCCATGGTGTCACACAAAACGACAACCCATGTCCAGATCACTGCGGCAATAATCTCACCCCGGGACGTGAACGGTTACGTATGCGATATCGAGGATATGCGTTAGAATCGCTTTTCGGGCCTTCGAGTCAATCCTTGCCGTGAAGGATCCTCGTCACAAAAAAACGATAATCCCACCCGCCAATTTGCGAACGACCCGCTTCTTGCCTTTTATCGAGTCGACGAATTCTAGGCCGACACGACATCCCAACTGAGAAAGCATCACGCGGATTGGCGTGCCGCCACTGCCGTTTAATTACACCAACGTGTTGGCGGCTTGGTTCGGGCTATCGGTAAATCGGCAATCAGATCGGCTCGATCAATTCGAGGAAATCGAGGCGGGATGTGCGGTCGAGATATTGCGCCACCGCGGCTCGCTCTGCGACGGAAAAATGGCGAGATGAGCAGACTTTATTGGCACGCTGCCGACGATCGCTGACTCGCGGCAAAGAGAGGTTCATTGCTGTAGCCTCAAGTGACAAGAGTAAATAACGGCTAACACTCGTGCCCAACGTTTAGCTCCTGCGTCCACTTGGCGCGAATGAGTTGGAGTTTACGCTCGACGGTCCGCTCGCCGACCGACAATCGCTCTGCAATCTCCTTTACGAGATACCCCTCGATCCTTAGCACTACGATTGTTCGTAAACAATCGTCACGGAGCGATCGCATGAGTCTCGAATACTCCTCTTCCAACGCCAGGAGAAAATCTGGACCTGGAGCCCGGCTTACCAAATCTTCGATACAAAAGGTGGAACTGCTGTCGCCATTTTGGATTTCGGAATGCTGCTTTCTACGACGCTTCACCGCCAGTTCACGGCGAATATGATTGACCGCTTTCTGTTTTGTTATCCGTAAAAGCAACCACCAAAGCTCGTCGCGGGTTGTGACATCAGTGAAACGACCTTCGGCGGCCCCTCGGCAGATACTGCCGAAAACACTAAGTGCAACATCCTCTTCGTCCGTCATTGCCAACGGAAATTTGCCGATTCTTTGCTTCGCCAAATTCACGAGAGCGACAGAATACTCGTCCCATAGCGCCTGCGCCGCCTGAGTTTCCCCCAATTTCAGTCGCACGAATAGATCGTCAATTGGTACGGTTGATTGTGCGGTTTGACTCATATGGCAACTCCGGGCATGCCAATTTTAGGATTTTTTTGAAAATTTTGGTCGGGTGCGGGAGCTTTTTTACGGCTTATACGTAGTGAGCCTTCTCGATCTGCTGGACGCAATATTAGGCAATATTGAGACTTGCCAGCAAAAATGGCGGCTTTTCGTATTGTTTGACCAAGAAATCATCTTACCCGTAATCTTTTGATCGAGTCAAAAAATGACTATTAATGAATCGAACGCAGCCGGGAATTGGGCCGACAGCCGAGCACTTATGGCAGAGTACCAACTTAACCTCCCAGTCGTCCTTCGCCAGCTACGGCTGTGCCGATCAACTTTGGGGTCGGTGCTGGAATTGCTCGAAAGCAATTCACTTTCACCAGGCATGCTGGAGAAAATCGACGAGTGCTCAACCGATACTACGGCTGATATCGAGCGACTATGGGATTTAATTAGACCGTCGTTCTAGGCTGATTTAAAAGATTTGCCAACAATCGGCAGGCGCAAAGAGCTAAATGTATCTCAGGGGCTTACCCTCACGGGTGCATGTGAAAATGCGCAAATATTCGCGGCTCTCTTTGATGGAGCGAAAGGCCTCCGAAAATGCCGCCATCGCCGATTCAAAATCTTCGCAAATTCACACTAGATTTCTTCGAACGGCCCACACTGCAGCCTGGGTACGGTCAGAAACGGCCAGCTTTTGCAATATGTGTTGCACGTGCTCTTTCACCGTTTCGTAACTAATCCCAAGAGACTGAGCAATTTCTTTGTTGGTGAGGCCGAAAGCAATCTGTTTTAGGACTTCGCTTTCTCGCTTCGTTAGGTGCACGTCGTCGGACATCACTACAGTGGGCGCTCCGAGCGCTCCCGTCACACGTCGCAATTCCTCTCCAGACCAAATTGATTCGCCACCGGCAGCGACGTGGATAGCGTTCAGAATCTGCTTTTGGGTTGCCGTCTTCAACAAATACCCAGCTGCACCCAGCGCTAATGAACGCGCTAAATAGGTTGGGTTATCAAAGGAGCTGAACATCAGCACCGCGACATTCGGCAAGTCAAGTTTGATACGACCAAGGCAGCTTATGCCATCCAGACCTGGCATCCGAACGTCGAGCAGCGCCAACTTCGGTTTGTGTTTCTTGACCAACTTCAATGCCGTGATCCCATCCGACGCTTCGGCCACGATCCGAATTCCGCTTCCTTGAAGAAGGGCCTTAAGTCCGACACGAACTACCTCATGATCATCTGCAATTACGATTTCAGTGGCCATCTGTGATTCGCGATCATGCGCGACGCCGAATTATGTAAGAGGAAGGCGGAACTTCGTTATTCAAGTATTTCGCGGGGGTTGATTCCTAAGCCGGATGACCTTTAAACCACGCGCGGTCATGCACCCTCCTTGATTGCGGCGCACCTGGGATGCTGTTTGAGTTCTCAGCTATTCAGCCGACCCGCACAACCTGGACGGCAACTTGCCGTTTGTTACCTTCGGCAAAATTCTTCGTCAGGCGGACATCGTAGTCGGTTTACCTTTATTACTTTAGTTGAGTGTACTCGGCCGCCCCCCGGTTGGAGGATTTAGAAAAAATTGCCATGTGGCAGGTGAATATGTTAAAACGTACTGCCCAAATTTTTGAAGTATGGGCCTCGTCGATCCGCTCTTGGAACGTCTTCTCATAACGTCCGTGTGGGAGTGTCTAATGAACTTTTCGATGCCTGTGCGATCGAGCACCTTTGCGATCGCAACGATTCTCTTTTCTACGTTCCTGCTGGCAATCGGAAGAGCCGAGCGTGTCGGATATCAGTTTACCGGTCAGATGACCCCGCCACTGGCTCTACCCGGAGTGCCTCCGCCGACTACATACACATTGTTTAAAGTCAAAGTTCCGGTAGACGCTCCGATCGCAGGAACTTTTTCATATGATACAACGTCTACGGAAACAAGCGGCGACGACAACTCGCAAGTTTTTACGCAAAGCATTCAAGGTGGACTAACTTTCGACATTCTCGGACCCGACGGAGCACCGCTTTTGCACCTCGTGGCGAGTCAATATAAGATCACGGTAAACAATGACTTTCCTCCGAGCAACACGCCGAGCCCTATCGACGCATTCGAAGTGGATTTAATTCCTCCGCCGGCGCCGTTGCTCGCGAATGGCGCCGCCGTCACTAGCGATCGCTCGAAGCTAATCCTCCCGTTTAATTGGGACGAACAGACTTTCACAGGGGATAATCAGCCGTATCTGTGGTCCGATTTGCCGCCAATTTCGTATGCCACCATAGGTTTTGTAGGGACTTCCTCTTTAGGCGGGTTCACTCTCAAAACACTTACACCAATCCTACCGGAATCGGGCGATTACAATTTCGATGGCCGAGTTGACTCTAGCGACTATGCTGAATGGCGAAAGGCATTTGGGTACACAGACCCATCGCACCTTTACGCGGACGGAAACAACAATGGCTTCGTTGACGATGCCGACTACGTCATTTGGCGAAATGCATTGTCACTTAGTAATGCGAATGCCGTCTCTGTGCCAGAGCCGTCATTAATATCGCTGGCCATAGTTATTTCGCCTGTGATTGTTGGTTTTCGAAGGAGAGGAATATGATGCGTCGACGTCAATTCGCTCCCGTAATCGCGGCTTTCACGCTTGTGGAACTCATGGTTGTCGTCGCAATTTTGGCTTTGCTGGTTGCGTTGCTGCTGCCGGCAATTCAGGTGGCTCACGAGAATTCCCGCGGAATTAGTTGTCGCAACAACCTAAAGCAAATTGGCCTTGCTTTTGCCAACTATGAATCTGTTCACAAAGAGTTCCCCAAAGGTGCGGAGGGACGTTTTGATAGGACGCTGTTCCCATCCACCATGTACGGATTCTCTTGGTGGGTATCAATCCTTCCGCATCTTGAGCAGGCGGCAATCATAGATCAGCTCGACCGGAGTGGCGCCAATGTCGGATGGATTCAAGTAAATCTTCACAACGCGAATGTCGCCAATGGTTTTGCTCCATCGTTTTTGTTCTGTCCCTCAAGCCCCGTGGAAAAATTCGTTTCCGCCGGAACCGCCCAGATTGCTGCACCATCCTATACTGCAGTGTCGGGAGCATCTAACGAGGATGGTTTCGACGAACGGCGAGTGAGCAAATGCTGCCGGAGCGACGGTCAGATTTCAGGGGGCGGCGCGGAAGTGCCGAATGCGACAATTCGCACGGAACAAATAGCGGATGGACTTAGTAAAACGTTGCTAGTCGGCGAGCAATCGGATTTTTCGTATACACAAACTGGCCAAGTCAAACACGTTGGCTCGGCATTCGCCAATGGGTGGCTGACGGGAACCCGCGCCCTTAATGCACCGCCGAAGTATGACGATTGGTTGATGCCTTCCTACAACCTCACAACGATTCGTTATCACCTCAACGAGCATCGCTATGATCTACCTGGAATTTATGAGGATACTGGCGCTAATAATCCCCTGCTCTCGGCGCACCCAGGCATTGTGAATTTGCTTTATTGCGATGGTTCGGTCCGGGGAACGGAGGACTCCTTAGACGTCGGCATTCTCAAAGCCGCGGCGACGCGAGATAACGGCTTTGCCGCACCCGACGAGTGAAGTTTTCTACACACGGGCAGGCAGTACGTGACGTTGACAAATGAATAGAGACGATTTGCTGAATGCAAAATGCCAATAGACGGTTGCGACAGCGTGGAAGATCGGATAGATGAGCGCTGCGACGCCTTCGAGCAGGCGTGGCGCGATGGCCAGCGGCCAAAGATCTCCGATTTTTTATTATCGGTAGACCGCGTTATTCGATCGCAACTGTTTCGCGAACTTCTGCTTGTTGAGCTTGAATATCGTTGCTTGAACGGCGAACTGCCGAAACAAAAAGACTATCTTCTGGAATTCCCAGAGTTCGCATCACAAATCGAAGCCATCGATTTGCAGTACCGCAATGCGGCGTTCGTGAAGTCGTCTCAGGAAGGGAAGACCACGGCAGACGCGCTACACCCGGGCGAATTTATCGCGCACTTCGAGCTCGTAGAATTATTGGGCTCGGGCGCGATGGGTTCGGCTTGGAAAGCGTGGGATTCTCGCCTTCGACGCAACGTAACGTTAAAGCTCCCGCGCAACCGATCGATGGCAGAGAACGATCTACGTCGATTCTTGCGTGAGGGTCAGTCCGGCGCCCAGCTTCAACATGCACAACTGGCGTCGGTTCACGATGTGGGGCGTGATGGTGACATCTATTACCTCGTCGCAAATTATGTGGAGGGCCAAAATCTTCGCGAATTTGTTCTGAGACGGCGACCGACATTTCTAGAAACAGCGACACTGTCCGCGGAAATTGCGGAAGCACTTCACCACGTTCACGCAAAAGGGATGATTCATCGTGACTTAAAACCGGCCAACATCATCGTCGATTCGAGTGGAAGCCCACACATCATCGATTTTGGATTGGCCAAATTCTTGGACGACGACTACGACCTGACGATGCATGGCGAGTTGGTCGGCACCCCTGCTTACATGTCTCCCGAGCAGGCGAATGGGAACGCTGCACAAGTGAGTTACAAGAGCGACATTTATTCGCTCGGTGTTATTCTGTTCGAATTGCTGACAGGTGATTGTCCGTTCGAGGGGGACCGGGAGTCTGTGATTCGCCAAATACTTGTGCGAGAGCCTGCGCGCCCGCGAACCATTAAGCGAACTATTCCATGGGATTTAGAAACGATTTGCTTAAAGGCGATCGAGAAAGATCCAGCTTGCCGTTATTCGACGACGAATGATCTTGCCACGGACCTGCGTCACTTTGCGGAGGGAAAGCCAATACTTGTGCGCCGCACGAACCTGTTGGAAAAATGCGCCCGACTGACGCGTAAGCGACCCACGATTACTGCGATTCTTGCAATTGGCATGATCATTCTCGCGACAAGTAGTTTCGCGATCTCGTCGTTACACACGCAGAACCGGCTCCTGGAAGGCTATCGGCCAGTGTACGTCACCACTCAACCTAGCGGCGCCCACGTCGTACTCGTGCCAATCGATCCTGAAACCAATGAGCCCTCAGAGAACACCGCCGACATAATTCGACCTTCCGGCGAAACTCCACTCTCGACCGAGGCAAAAGCTGGTCGCTACTTTGTTGAAGCGCAGTTATCCAGCAGTGATGGGCCAATGTTTGCGGAAGTTTATCGCACCGTTGGTAAAAGTAGCAGGCAATCCGAGCCTTTGAAGAGAGCAAATATCAAGGCTGGGCTCGATCCGGAAACCTGCCGGTTGTCTTCGATCGCGCTCACGCCGATTGCAGATGCGTCAAGCCAAATGGTGAAGATAAGAATTGACACGGAGTCTCGTCGAGCCAATCCACTGCTTCCTAAAGAGCTTTACGTCGACGCACAACAGACGCTGCCAAACGATGGCGATTCACCGAACCCGAGGCTAGCAACCCTACTAAGCAAAACTGCGCAGGGCGAGCCTTGCATAACATATCAGGGAGCCGTCGACTGGGCGGAACAAAATCACAAACGTATCGCGAGTTCTTCCGAGTACGATGCCATCGTCAAGGCGATCGAACGCGGAGATATTTCACGACCGATAGACGATATTTTCGATGATCACCCGGAATACACCACGACGATTAAGGTGGACCCGACCATGGCGGGGAACGCGGTTGTGAATCATCTCTATGAGATGCACGTACTGAAGGGATATGGTGACGCGACAGCTCTGCCCGAGATGGTGAAGTGGGCCGATGGAAGTGTTTTGGCGCCTCACGACTACAAGTCGGCAAAAATAGGAATTCGCGGCGTGCGCTGTGGCACGCCGCGATTTTTGATTCAACCGTGACTTCGCTTTCCGATGCTTTTTATTTCAGCCAGACCAGACCGTTTCGCTCCTCTCCTCTAACCCGATACTTGATGTGCAATTGGCTTCCTGACCCCGCCTTACCTTTTTCAAAAGTGGCATTAGTCACTGACAGCCCCTCTGTCGAATCGATCTGCACACAGAAGTAGTACGTTTTTCCATCGATTGGGCTGCCCTTTGCATGAACAGTCATCGGGATTGCCATCACCAGCAAATCGCCTTTTCCCCCAACGCTCGAAGGCAAGCTGTTTCGGGAAATACTGTGATACGACGGCTCACCGAATTCGAGACCCGGCGATTTTCGCACTGCGGCCTCAATTCCGACACGGAACATTTCCCATGCTTTTACTCCTACTAGCGACTGGCCGTGCCCAGGCACGGCTGCCATGCGCTCGTCATCGTCTTCGTACGGTTGACAATCGCCGTCCTCACAAATCTGGGGAAGCGTGGAATTGTATGGGGTGCCGTACCACAAACTTTCCTCAGGTTCGTCGTTGCAATCGTTGAATTTGTTGAGTGCTATGTACAGGTCGAACGGTCCTGGATAATCAACCCATAGTTCCTGCAAACATGAGCAAGGCGGGCCGGCAGCAAACACCGCTCGAGACGTTATTAGTAACAGCGCCATGATCAAAGATACGGAAAGCGAACGCATTATGTGCTCCTCGATTGAATGTCAAAGACATGTCTGTGCTACAACAAACGCTCGAGACCACCGGCTAGCTACGCGCGGCCGAAGCGATTTTTGGCACTGCGATCCCGCCTCACACCACGGCTTTGCTAGCGACGAGCAGGGGAGCTGCGGATTACCGCTTACTCTGCCGAGTTTACAGCCATCAGAGCTAAATTCCAGACTGGTCAGCGGGCTGTGAGGTGACATCTGTCTGTCACTGCAATTTTGCTGCGGTCTGTCAACGGGTATTCAGTGACTACCACCTCTCGCTGGCATAAACGATATGCACAGCAACCCAAATTGTTTGCCAATGTCATTCGCAAAAGCGCGCGTTTAGCTCGACTCGTTGCGCATCGCTATGCCCAAGTATTTCTTTCATCGCTATTCGAAGATCGCGGGTCGAGAACGGCGGATTCGAATCCAGTTGGCCCGACTTACATTTCTAATGACTGTCACGGTCGGTCCATAACTCTCGTAAATCAATCGTATCAATCGGTGATTGACGAGGTTCGTGCACGTGAGTCAAGTTTCAGGTCGCAACCTAGATTTGGCATCCGTCAGTTGGTCACTTATAGGGCGTTGATGTCTTCGAAGATCGCGACACCGCCGATGTAATTCTGCATTTATTCTTTAATTGCCAACGGCTCGAATTTGGAAAGAGCTTGACATCAGCCAATTAAATATCTTGCCACCAGAAGGCCGTATAGTCGGTCGCGATCATGGCAATTGTTCGTTTACGATGTGCCCGGAGGGCATACGTTCGGGAAAGACCGACGGCCGTGGTTTCGATGTCCTGAGAGCCACGTCGACGTACATGGCCGCAATGCAACGAATTTGCACTCGTTTGGTTCCGACTTCACTTGCCGGGCGTATGCATCAAAGTCGTGATTTCCGGCTGACGAAGATTCATGGTAAAATATTTCAGGAATTCCTCTGCCTAGCCCGGCCCGCCCCGCCGCCGACAAAATGCACTTCAACCTTCCCGCATTTTTCCTTTCGGTATTGCTGCTCGTTCAGTCCAGCGCCGCAGTCGATTTTGTTAAGGACGTGCAGCCGATCCTGGAAACAAACTGCGTTTCGTGCCACTCCGCGGAAAAAGCGGAAGGGGGCCTCGACCTTTCGACACGTTCAACGGCGTTCGCGTCTGGCAACAATCCTCCCGCGATTGTCCCGCACAAGCCAGAAGACAGCCCGCTCTATACTCGGGCCATCGTGACAAAGGATGACTCCACCTTGATGCCGCCGGTCAAACAAGGCGGACCGCTCGACAAGCGTTCGATCGAAACGCTGCGACGGTGGATCGCTGATGGCGCAGACTGGCCCCAGGACATGGTGCTCAAAACGCGCGCGAAAAAGTCGGCGGGTACTCCCAATTCCGACGACCTGGTTCTGGTGCGCAAAATCCACGCACAAATCGTTGAGCGCGCGAAGACAGACGGTAAATTCGCCGACTACTCAGCGAAGGTCCCCAAGACCGGCGCGTTGTATCAAATGGTGGCCATCAAAGGTGGCGAGTTTTTGATGGGCAGCCCTCCTAATGAAAAAGATCGGGATGCGAACGAGGGTCCACAGAAGCAGGTCAAGGTCTCATCATTCTGGATGGGAAAGTATGAAGTGACGTGGGACGAATACGAGCCGTTCATGATCACGCCGGTCGATCGGTTCAAGAACGGCACACGTAAGGACTTCGATCCGGCTACAAAATACCCAGACGTGGATG
Organism: uncultured Planctomycetota bacterium; assembly: GCA_963733705.1. GTDB lineage: Bacteria > Planctomycetota > Planctomycetia > Pirellulales > Lacipirellulaceae > JABDGM01. The sequence continues at coordinate 37,243 of CAVTEJ010000013.1, forward strand.
CAGTGACTTCGCCGACTGCCCCCTATGTCGAAATGAGTTTTGGCATGGGGCAGAAGGGTTTTCCCGCAATTTCGATGACACAGCACGCCGCGAATAAGTATTGCGAATGGCTCAGCGCGCAAACAGGCCATTTCTACCGATTGCCGACCGAGGCGGAATGGGAATACGCTTGCCGCGCCGGAACGACGACTGCCTACTCTTTTGGCGACGATCCAGCGAAACTTCCCGAGTACGCTTGGTACAGCGAAAATAGCGATGAGAAATATCAAAAAGTCGGGACGAAGAAGCCCAATCCGTGGGGACTCTACGATATGTACGGCAATGTCATGGAATGGACAGCCGACCAATTCGTACCCGATTACTTTGCGCGGCTTAAAACGATTTCCGTCGACCCGTTCGTCCGGCCGCAATCGCTCTACCCACGAAGCGTGCGCGGAGGCGGCTGGGCCAGCGACGCCGCACAATTGCGATCGGCCTACCGAATGGGATCCGACCCCAGTTGGGAACAACAGGATCCCCAACTGCCTAAGAGTATCTGGTATCTTACAGATGCCCCTTGGGTCGGTTTTCGCCTCGTGCGGCCGCTCGAGATACCCTCCGTGGAAGAAATGTATTTCTATTGGAACAGCTCGACGGATAAATTTTGAACCCCTTTAATGCTGATCGATTCTTAATCGAACTAACATAAGGAACCATCAGGTGGATCAACAACGTCAAACCGATCGTCGCGAATTTATGAAGTATGCCGGTGCCGCTACCGCTCTTTCTGCACTCGCAGCGCCGCGTGTGTTTGCCTCAACCGGTGTTGACCACAAACTTCAGATTGCGCTGGTTGGTTGCGGCGGGCGCGGTACAGGAGCCGTCGTCGATGCGCTCACCGCCGCGAGTTACCCAATCAAGTTGGTCGCGATGGCAGACGTTTTTCAGCACCGCTTAGATGAAAGTATCGCAGCCCTCACGCAGCAGTATCAAGCGAATCCGGATATTGTTCGCGTGTCCGACGACAAGAAGTTCGTCGGGTTTGATGCCTACAAGCATGCGATGGATGCTTTGCAGCCTGGAGACATCGTAATCTTGGCAACGCCGCTGGCATTTCGCTGGGTGCACTTTCAATACGCGATCGACCGCGGCCTAAACGTTTTCATGGAGAAACCCCTGGTAGCCGATAGCCCCTCCGCCAAACGGATGCTGGACCTGGCGAAAAAAGCCGAAGCGAAGAACTTAAAAGTCGGCGTCGGTCTCATGATACGGCATTGCCGTGCGCGCCAGGAACTGCACAAGCGCATCAGCGACGGCGAGATCGGGGACCTCATTGCGATGCGCGCCTATCGCATGCACGGCCCGGTCGGCTCGTGCTTCTCGACGCGAAAGCCGAACGATCGCGATGAGCTGCTGTGGCAAATCGAGCGATTCCACAGCTTTTTGTGGGCCAGCGGTGGCCTGTTTAACGACTTCTACGTGCATCAAATCGACGAGGTCTGCTGGATGAAGAATGCCTGGCCGATCAAGGCGCAAGCGCTAGGTGGTCGGCATTTCCGAAACGACTATGTCGATCAGAATTTCGACACCTACTCCATCGAATACACGTTCGACGACGGCTCGAAATTCTTCTTCGATGGCCGAACCATGATTGGTACGCGAAACGATATGTCGAGCATCGTGCATGGCACAAAGGGTTCGGGCATTGTGAGCACCTCGGGTCACTTCCCTGGCAAATGCCGAACCTTCAACACCCAGAAGCAGGACAAAGCGTCAACAACGTGGATGGCGAAACAGCCAGAAGCAAATCCATACACCATGGAATGGAAAGACCTCTTGGATGCCGTCACGCACGATGAGCCTTACAACGAAGTCCCGCGGGCAATCGAGGCTTGCCTCGTGGCAAACATGGGGCGCATGGCCGCGCATACTGGGCAGGAAATTACTTACCAGCAAATTTTGGACTGCCCGCACGTAATGGCACCAGGTGTGGCCGACTTTACGAAAGATAGTCCGGCACCCGTGACCGCAGATAAAGATGGTAAGTACCCCGTCCCGACGCCTGGAGTCACAGTCGACCGCGAGTACGGAACAACGGCCTAGTTATCTAGCGGCGCGAGTAAGTCTTGCAAACAGATAACCACACAAAAAGACGAACGCCATAGACGTCCGCCTTCTCGTGATCGTTGATTTTGTATTGATCTAGCCCTCGACCGCCTTCAAGATTGCAACTGCGTTTGGAACGCTGCCGGTGAGAGCTAGAAGTTGACGGGCCGACTTGATCGCGTCGACCCACATTGCGGCGGTGGTCATCGGCGTGCCGTTGTTCGTGGGATGGGCAACTCTCGGTCGACCGTCCGCCGCCATGTTGGCCTTAGTCTTCACCATGTAAACAAGATTCGGGCTGACTGAGTGGCCGTATTCCTTCTTCACCATCGCAGCGATTTCGGCAGCCTTCGCACTTGGCCGCTTTTTCAAAATTATGCGAACGGCAAGCGTTTTGTTCTTCTTGGGATCAGAGCGGTCGGATTTCGATTGTAACGGTTTCTTGGCCATTGGTTACCTTGTAGTGGATGTGAATAGAGTTCGTTGTGTAGTAGACATACTACTCTATCTATCGCTAGCTTGCCGGGCTTCCCCCCGAATGTTTCCACGCCTGTTTCTAACCAGTGAATACTTTGGTTCTTGTATTGGACGAATGCGTTCGGCTATGAGGCAGGATTATGGTTAGTAGCTTGGATTTAACAGCTCGATTAAACTTAAAAGTGATATCTGGAAATCGCTTTAGCCGCCGATTAGGGCATCGATATGGATCGGGCAAATAACCTGAGCATCGCCACGCCCGAAATTCAAGCCGAGCTCGAGCAGTTCCGCGATTACCTCCGCTTCCTCGCCGAAATCAAATTGGACCGCCGGCTACGTAACCGGATCGATGCTTCGGACATCGTCCAAGATACGCTGCTGCGAGCCTACGTTGCTTGGGATACTTTTCGCGGCGATAATTCGGCACAGCGCATTGCCTGGTTGCGGCAAATCCTAATGAGAACCATTCTCCATGCATTGCGCAATGCGCGTTGTGCCAAGCGCGACGTGGCCCGCGAGCAACACATGGATGTAATTCTTCAAGAATCCTCTCGCCGAATCGAACAGTGGTTGGCGACAGACGAGGACTCGCCGAGCGAAGCCGCACAACATTCCGAAGAACTGCTAAAAGTTGCGAAAGCTGTTTACGAACTTCCGGAAGCCGAGCGAGTCGCCGTAATCGGATACTACTGGCAGCACGGGACGCTCGCAGAAATCAGCGAAGAACTAGGGCGAAGTGTGCCCGCTGTCGCTGGATTGGTTCACCGCGGATTGCGGCGACTACAGGATCGGTTAGTTGAGATAAGCTGAGAGTTTCGACCGCTATTTCGCGGTAACCGTCACCCATTTCGAAAGCCAAGTATGGATCAAGCGGATGATCTACTGGCTTCTGATCGGCAACAACGGTTAGAGTGCGCAATAGCTACGTTTTTGGACCATGAAGCGCAAGGCTCTTCGCGCGACGCTGACGAGTTGATCGCCGCGTATCCCGACTTAGCGACCGACTTACGGGAGTTTTTGGCGAATCATCAGCGCATCGTCCAAATTGTCAACTCTTCGCATCCGAATGATCGACTTGCGATTGAAGTGCCAAATGTAGCGATTACCCCTCGACAAAACTCCTCTGACTTTGTCGAGGAAAACTCGCCCAAGTCATCTCATCGAATATTTGGCGACTACGAGTTACTTCATGAGATTGCGCGTGGCGGGATGGGTGTCGTCTACAAAGCACGCCAACTAAGCCTCAATCGCACAGTCGCGATCAAAATGATTTTGCAAGGCACTCTCGCAGGAAGTGAAGAGATCGAGCGGTTTAAACTCGAAGCAAAGGCAGTCGCCCAGCTTACGCATCCGCAAATCGTCGTAATTTACGATGTCGGTCACTGCGACGATCAGTATTTCTATGCTATGGAATACGTCGAAGGGCGGAGTTTAGCCCAGGTGCTCCGTGCTGGCGCAATCTCGCCTCGAAGAGCGGCGGAATACGTCGAGCAAGTCGCTAAAGCGATTCACTTTGCTCATCAAAACGGCGTCGTTCATCGCGATATCAAGCCTTCCAACATACTGATCGATGAATACGAACGTGCCCGAGTTACCGATTTCGGTTTGGCTAAGCACGTCGATCGAGGCGACGAGCTAACACTTTCGGGACAAATGGTGGGAACGCCCGCTTACATGGCGCCCGAGCAAATCACAAATCGCCGTGGAGACATCGGGCCCCTTTGCGACGTGTACAGTTTGGGGGTCCTACTTTACGAATTGCTAACCAAGCAACTTCCGTTCGCGGGTCGCGACCAGTTCGAAACCTTGCTGCAAGTGCTGGATTGTGATCCCCAATCGCCTCGAAAAGTCAATTCTCAAGTTCCTCGTCCACTGGAAATGATTTGCCTGAAGTGCTTGGAAAAAGATCCACAGCGCCGCTACGCCTCAGCCGCCGACCTAGCCGACGATCTTTCGCGTTTCCTTGCTGGTGACCCAATAAGTCTTAGCAGTTCGAAGTTAGTCGATCGGCTGATGCGAACTTTGGAGCGTAGCCAATACGATCGCGAGATTCATACATGGGCACGCATGCTCATGCATCTCGCATGGATCTCACTCGCCACGCACGTACTTGTATTCTTTAACCACACAATACGACCACCCCACCCGCTCGCCGGATTAATAGCGATTCGTCTTTTTGAAGTTGTCGGCATGGCGGCCGTATTGTGGGGTCTGCGCGAACATTGGTTTCCGCCGCGAGGCGCACCTGCGCGGCAACTGTTATCGCTGTGGCTAGGCTATATGGCGGGCTCCCTTACACTCGTCATAATCGCCTTTCTTAATTCCCCCCCTGGTACGACGTTCAATGACTTTCGGGCCTACCCGCCGTTGGCTGTGTTAGCCAGCTTGCTTTTCATCACGCTCGGCAGCAGCTACTGGGGATACTGCTACACCATCGGTTCTTTGTTCTTGGTTTTAGGTATTCTGATGACCTTTTGGCTGGCTGCGGCTCCGTTGCTGTTCGGCGTAGCCTGGGCCGCCAGCTTGTCGATTTTGAGCCTTCGACTGCACCGTTTAGCCGGCATTCCGTAAAATTTGGATTTTTTTGTACTTCGCGCAAAACGCCGCCTTCTTTCGGCTCTTTATTTCTTATGGCGCAGATAACTGCTTGCCATTACGGGATAAATGGTGCATAAACCGTCGGCCCGACACGACTTGCGCCGGCGCGATCGAAACCGCGGGAGATTTTCGGAATGTCCATAAATGTGCGGTGTGGTGCGTGCGGTCATCTCTTAAGAGCGCCCGCAGAATCCTTGGGGCGGCGGGCAGAATGCCCATTTTGCGGCAGCACGGTCGACGTCACCGGTTCACCGAACGTAGGTTCGCCACCATCCGCGGATTCCCTGCCCGGAAATCCTCCCGCCTCGGCGGCTCCGCACGAGTACGCAAACATCGAGAATTTCCTCGATCCGCCAGCGTCGCGGCAATCTGCAGAAACGGCAGCGCCCGCGACGCCAAACAACTCTGTGTGGCGGCGGATGTTCGAAGCGTTAATGGATCCGCGCAGCATTCAATGGATGCTCATGATCGGCGGCGGATTATGCGTAGTGGGACTGATTGTTTGGCTGATCAGCCTCGGCGTTTTCAAAAACCCGCACGTCATGGCGATTGCGTTAGGCGCGGCGACGCTGGCAATCTTGGGCGCCGGCTGGTTCGTCGTGCTTCGCACTCGTTTTCGCATCGCAGGGCAGGCCCTTACGTTTCTCGGGTGCGTTGTGGCGCCACTTAACTTGTGGTTTTACCACGTCCAAAAACTGGTGACGGTCGACGGCCATTTGTGGGTCGGAGGGGTCGTCTGTTGCCTGTTGTATGCCGCCACGGTCATCGTTCTACGCGATCCCATTTTCATGTACGCCTTCGAAGCCGGCGTGACACTAACCACGCTGCTGCTCCTTGGCGATATGGGCAAGATTACGGATACGACCTGGCTCAGCCTATTTTTCATGGCACTAGGACTAGTTTCGATTCACGCCGAGCGAATGTTCTCGCCTGCCGAAGAAAGCGACTACCCGCGCAGACGATTCGGTCTTCCGCTCTTTTGGTCCGGTCATATTCAGGTTGCGGCTGCACTTTTGACCCTGCTCGGATCGCAGTTGCTGGGATGGCTTGCCGAACCAGCTCGCCACCTGTTCGGTATCGAATGGCAAGGCAACTTGCTGACTTCAAGCTATTTGTTGGCCACCGGCCTGTGGTTGGCCGGAACCTACGTCTACCTCTATTCCGACATCGTCGTACGAAAAATCGGCGGTTACTTGGCGCTCGCCGGTATCTGCCTCGTGATGGCAGAGGTAACCCTGCTGTTAGGGTTTGATATTCGCGCTGAATGGATATTGGCTGCTATGGCGATCACGTCGGTTGTGGTGAACGTCGGCTATCACCAACACCCAAGCATCTATCGAAGCGCCGATCGTTTCGTTCCGCCAATCGGCTGGATCTTGGGCGTCGTCCCGGCCCTATGGGGCATCGTGTTGCACGTCCGCGCAACGAGTGCCGTCGCCTCGCAACTCGACTGGAGCTACGCCACGGATCGCGAGTTTGTGGTCGTCATGCTCATCACAGCCGCCGCAAACCGCGTGAATGCATATCTCTGTCGGCACTCCGATCGAAAGTCCTCGTCCGCATATTTCTTTGTTAGCGCCGCTTCGTTGCTCGTTGCAGCAGCAGGGCTGCTTCGTGTGTTCGGTCTCATCCACTGGAGCGAGCAAGCGCCGTGGATGATGCTCATCCCGATCGCATATCTGATCGCTTCTCGCCTGTGGCGAGGTCACACGGCAGAACAACCGTTGTATTGGATTGCACAATCGGCAACCGCCGTAATCCTGGCCCACGTATTTGGAGCGACATTGCAAGACGTGCGAAGCTTCGCGCCCATGCAAGGAATGACTTCAAGCCTGATGCTCGGACTCGTATTCGTCGAAGCCGCCGGATTCTATTTGCTTGCCGGAATATTTCGCCGCCGAAGCATCAACACGTATCTTGCCGCCGCCGCCGCGTGCGGTGCGCTGTGGCAGTTCATGGGGTACTACGGTGTCGACGAGCGATACTACACCATGCTGTACGCCTGCCTGGGTTTAGCGTGTCTCATCGTGAGCCGCGTGCTCGGCCTCGAGCAAGTCGCCCTTTATCGACTAAGCCATGAAAAGAATTGGAGCACTCGCGGTCGCGGGCTCGGCGTATTTCAGTGTGGCAACGGCATTCTCAGCGTTGCCTGCCTCGCGGCGATGATGCAGGGACTCGCGGGTCTCGCAACCAGGTCTGGCACATGGCTAGACGTTCTCTCACTCCTCATCACCGCGGTGGCTGCTGCACTTGCAGCCTTGATCGTTCCCGCCTTCAGTTGGCGCCGCATTTATTCAAGCACCGCAATTGCCTTAGGCGCCTTAATGTTCCTGCGGCTGAATTTGTTGATTCACCTCAGTGGTTGGCAAAAACTCGAGATCTTCTGCGTCGCGATCGGTTCCGCAATCCTTATCGCAAGCCACATCGGCCTGTTTGGCGAAACAGATGGAAAACGCAATGAAAACGTCGGCCTTGGCTTAGGGCTCGGTAGTGTGCTGGTCGTGCTGCCGCTAATGATCGCGACCTTCTACCATCGCTGGATCGTCGGCGAACCTTCGATCTACGATGAAATGGCGCTCCTTACAGCAACGATTCCCATGATCGTCACCGGATTAAGCTGGAAGATTAAAGCCACGACGCTCTGGGGCGGTTCAGCGTTAAGTCTCTACCTGATCGTGCTAATCGCTTCAGTGGTTTACCAGCCACAAGTCGCGATCGGAATCTACATCGCAGTCGGCGGCGCGATTGTGTTCGCCGTTGGCGTTATCTTGAGCATCTATCGCGAAAAACTGCTGGAAATCCCAGATCAAGTCGCTAATCGGGCGGGTGTGTTTCGAATACTCAATTGGCGCTAATTAGGCCCATTCACAACACCGACGCCCACACGCACCCCATTATTTGGTGCGATTCGACTCAATCCAAAGCCCCGCAACGAAAAGTACGCACAGCCACGCGAAACCGGCCCAAGCGCGATTCGCCATATCTGCGTGATCGTACGCCACCCAAGTTTCAAACACCGCGAATGCCAACGCGGCGATCGAAATCACTAACAGCCGGGTTCGACTCATTGACTGATCGAGCTTTCTGCGGGGGCCTGGTTAAACCAACCAATCTCGGCGACGGCGATAACGCACCCTTAGTTGCCAAAGGGACCATCAGATATAATAGCGTGTGCATTTGACCTGCGAAGTCTTAAGGCCACGCTCGGCGACCATTCATCGTTTCTGAATCTATGGCAGACGCACATCCCGTTCGCTTTGGGCTCAAGTCGATGTTGGCGGCGATGTCGGTCGCGTGCGTCGTTTTAGCCTTAATCGCGCAGCCGATCATCGAGGAGCGGCTACAGCAGGAGTTACTCGATCAAATCGTCGCGCGAGGCGCGAAGATTTCGTTGCTCGCAAACGTACCCCGCGAAGATTCGTTGGGCTGTTCGCTGCTGGCGATGTTCAATGCACGATACAGCTGTTACAGGCTGTATAGCCTCGATCTGACTGGAACTTCATGCTCGAACGAAGACTTGAACCGGCTGGTTCCGCTCCGCCATATTAAAGACCTGAAGCTGGCCCACACGCAGATCTCCGATGTAGGCATCCAGTGTCTCCAAAATCTGCCGTACTTAACAAAGCTGGACTTGGGCGAGACTCGGCTGACGGATGAGGGAATCATGCAATTAAGCACGCTGCGGAACCTTTGTTCGCTGCGCGTCGTGGGAACTAGCGTAACTTATGAAGCGCTGGAGCAACTGGACGCCGCCTTGCCCTATGCTCACTTTTGCGAAGAGAAGGCCATCGAAGAGCTCAAGGCGGCGGGGATTCAGGTGGTTAATACGCCGCGTTTTCTGGACGGCGATTCAAAACTAGGAATGAGTGTAATCCGAGCTGGCGAAGAGGTGACCGATGTGATCGTTGGAATGAATCGGAAATTGACCCTCGTGCCCAATGACGTGCTCAATTTAAGCCGTTTGCGATCGGTGCGCTGCATGACTTTCCATACCGTCACACTGGGAAGCGGCGGCTTGGAACAATTGCGGCCCCTGCCAAAAATGAAAGACCTTCAGATTTGGAATGTCAATCTGAGCGACCGCGATTTGGAAGCCATAGCGCGGCAATCTCAACTCGAATCACTCACGATTTGCGGTTGCCGTGAGGTTAGCAATCAGGGTTTGGAACACTTAGGCGGGCTTAAGAATTTGCAGCACCTTCAAATCGATGATTGCGATGCCACGACGAAATCAGGTATGGCTGCGCTCCAGCGTAATCTGCCGAATTGTGGGTGTTCTTACACAAACTACGCGGAGTTGCAGCGATCATTGAAAGAGGTCGCAACCGGAAAAAAGTAAGCATGGGACACAGTTCTGTCGGAATGAGCAAAAAGCGACCCAACAAAAAAACCTCCAGCTTTCGCCGGAGGTTTTTGAATGCCGGGGTCGCTAACTTCGACAAGCTCGAAGGGCAACCCAGCTTTTTTGTATGTTGCAGCGTGCTTACGCACTCTTCGTTTGCGGCTGTTCGAACGCCGGTTTCTTGCCATGGACGACATCATCTGTAATCACATATCGGCTGCCACGTGGCTGTTCCGGTAGATCAAACATGATGTCGAGCATCACAAGTTCGATGATCGAACGCAAACCACGGGCACCGGTTTCGCGCTCCTGAGCCTTCTTCGCGATGGCTCGCAACGCTTGGTCGGTGAACTGTAGACCTGCTTCTTCCATCGCAAACAACCGCTCGTACTGCTTCGTGAGCGCGTTTTTCGGTTCCGTCAGCACTCGCATCAAGGCGTTTTCATCAAGTGGCGTGAGTGCCGTGATCACTGGCAACCGGCCAACCAGCTCGGGGATCATGCCGAACTCGATCAAGTCATCCGCGTTCACATACGGCAGCGACTCCGCCATACCCAAGTCGGTGTGCGACTTCGAGTCTTGCGTGAAACCGATCGACCGCTTGCCAAGCCGCTTGCGGATGATGTCGTCCACGCCGGTGAAAGTACCGCCGCAAATGAACAGGATATTCGTGGTGTCAATCTGGATGTACTGCTGCTCGGGGTGCTTCCGGCCACCTTGCGGCGGAACGTTCGCCGTCGTGCCTTCGAGCATCTTGAGCAAAGCCTGCTGCACGCCTTCGCCCGAAACGTCGCGAGTGATCGAAACGTTCTGGCTCGTTTTCCCAATTTTGTCGATTTCGTCGATGTAGAGCACGCCCCGCTGGGCAGACTCGATATCGAAATCGGCAGCATGGAGCAACTTCAGGAGCAAATTCTCAACGTCTTCGCCAACGTAACCAGCTTCGGTTAGCGTCGTGGCGTCGCCAATCGCGAACGGCACGTTCAGGCTCTTGGCGAGTGTGCGAGCGAGCAATGTCTTGCCGCAACCCGTCGGGCCAACAAGCAAGATGTTCGACTTGTCAATTTCGACGTCCGATTCGTCCTCGGCCGCAACCAGCCGCTTGTAGTGGCTGTGTACCGCAACCGAAAGTACACGCTTGGCCTTCTCTTGGCCAATGACGTACTCGTCGAGTTGCGTCATGATCTCGCGGGGAGTCGGTATGCGCGTGAAAAGTTGTTTGCTGGTCCCGCGTCGTTTCCGTTCCTGGTCAAGAATCGATTGGCAAAGCTCAATGCATTCGCCACAAATGTAGACGTCGCCAGGCCCTTCGACCAATGGTCCGACATCCCGATAACTCTTGCGACAGAACGAACAGAACGCGTTCTTTTTGGTTGTGCCGCCGCGGCGTGTTGTGCCGCTGATATCCCGGCCCGTGGGCATTCGAAACTCCTTCCGGTTGACGGCCATCTCGAGCGAACGATCGCCCTAGATTTTGCGCCGCCTGATATATCCTATGGTGTCACTCGCTTTTGGGCGAACTTTCCGAGAGCCGATTCCGTTCGGTGGTCTACTTCCCTACCACAGCGTAGGAGTGGAATCGACGATGTCTCGAACCGTTCGCACGCGTGCGTCCGGAGGAGCTTCCTTGTCCCCAGTTGCGTTTTGCGCCACGGCGGACAACGCCGCGGCCTAACTCAATCCTCGCTTATCACTACGTCCCGTTGGCACATTCGTTCGCCAGTAGAGACCGCGATCCGCGTTCTGCCTGCTGTCACACTTGCTGCAATTGCACCACGCCGTTCAGCCGGCGCGATCGATGCAAGCGTTGTTAACTCTTCTGCTTGGTGTCGTTTAGCTCCGCATCGAGTTGCGTTGCTAGCTTCGTTTTAATAGTTCGGTATTCGTCGTCGCTGAGACCACCCCGGACATGCAGTTCTCGGAACTTTGTCAGCAATTCATTGGCCTGTGGTTGGCCGTCGTTGGCATCACCGCGCCACCTTCTCACAGCCGCCACAGCGAGCGCCGATACGGCCAGTGCAACCGCACTCCACAAAACAACCTGCAACAGCGATTGGGTCAGATGGGTCATACCACCGGCTCGAACCGCCGGGCGCAGTTTTGCTAGCTGGCCACGTTTGCCCGACCCTTACATTATGCGCCGTCCGCAAAAAATGGTCCAGAACAGCGGGGTTTGCGTTGACTTGCTGGCCTGCCGCCCACACTTTGCAATACAGCCGATCCCTCGCTTTCCCCGATAAAGATTGAGGGAGGCTGCGCAATTTTCCGATTGCGCGGGCAACGAATATGCCGTCGGACACCAAGCGCAGGAAAGCCATACGCCTCGCGACACTCCGCGCGCCGAAAGCAAGCGCGGCCGTCGCTTCGTGTTCAGTCTGGCAACTATGTCATCGTTCGCTTTCAGCGCCCCCATCTCATTCGCCCAATTGCCGGCCGCGTCCGTAGCGCCCGTCGCCGTCCAACCCAGCCTACCCGCCCCGATTTTTTGGAAGCAAAACCTATTCTTGATTCCCTACCAGTGGAGCTCGGCCGCCGAACCATCCTCAGCAGTCTTGGTGACGCTGTACGTCTCCAAGGATCGCGGCGCGAACTGGCAAAAAATCAGCGAGGCCAAGCCGCAAGTCAAAGCGTTCAACTATCGAGCCGAAGGCGACGGCGAATACTGGTTCGCCGTCCGCACGATCGACAACCTCGGCCATTCATCGCCGTTCGGTCCGTTCCAACCCGAGCTCCGCGTCATCGTCGACACAACGATCCCCCGCATCGAAGAACTTCACGCCCGCTCCACGCTAACCGGCGCGATCGACATCCAGTGCCGAGCGACCGACGCCAACCTCGAGCCCGCCTCCCTCAGATACGAGGCGCAAATCGATGCGTCCGGCACCTGGCATCCAGTCCCCGCACAACCAGTTCAAGACACCGCATATCCGGCTCTGGGTTCCCTGCTCCACTCCACCTTCCAACCGTCCGCAGGCGTTCACCTCGTAGCGATCCGCGCCACGATCTCAGATAAAGCCGGCAACTCGACCGTCTACCAAACACCACTGGAAACCACGCCCCTCATGAGTGGCCCAAGCTTTTCGCAGCCCACGATCGCGCCGCTCCCATCAAATCCATCCGCCGCAATCTCGCCCCCATCGACCCTCCCACAAACACAGCCGTGGCCAGCCGGCGGCATGGCAAACGCCCCGTTCCAATTGTGGACGTCCGGCAAAACCTCGGCTGACGACGGCGTCACCGCCTTCGGCAACCCAACCATTTCAAAACCCAGCGCGACGACGCGTGAATCATCCCCATCCCCTTTTGCAACCGCCGCAAACCAGCCCCGCGTTCCTGCTCAATTTGCAGGCGCAGTGAAAACCAGCGACGCCGGTTGGACCTCGGCCTCAACCGCAACACCAACCGGCCCTCAATTTTCGCCCCTCGAACCATTCCGCGAACCATCCTCAACAGCTCCACCCACACAAGCCGCCGGCCCATCGCTTGTCCCGCTCAACCAACTCAATAGAGCAGCCCCCACGCCCGGCATCACACCAATCGACACCGCCGCATCGCCCACCCATCGCCCAACATCGCCGCCAAAACTCGTCGGCTCGCGCACCTTCGCACTCGAATATGATCTCGATGATGCCGGCAGCGAAGGCGTCGCCCGAGTCGAACTCTGGGGCACTCGCGACGGCGGCCAATCCTGGAACCGCTACACCGTCGACAACGACAATCGCAGTCCGCTCATCACCACGGTCGACAGTGAAGGCCTGTACGGTTTCAAAATCCTAGTGCAGTCCGCCACTGGCGCACCAATCACCGCCCCGCGCTCCGGCGAAGAACCCGAATTGTGGGTCTCCGTCGATTTGCACCGCCCCACCGTCGAGCTGACAACCATCGAACGTGGCGAAGGCAACCTCAGCGACCACCTCATCCTTCATTGGCGCGCCCAAGACAATAATCTCGAATCCAAACCCATCGGCCTGTTCTTCAGCAGCCGCCCAACCGGCCCCTGGTCGGTCATCGCGACAAACCTCGAAAACACCGGCGACTACGCCTGGCGCGTAGAGCGCTACGTCCCATCCCGCATCTACCTGAGAATCGAAGCTCGCGACATCGCCGGCAATCTCGCGGCCTTCCAAACCCGCGAACCGATTGAATTCAGTTCCGTTCCCATCGCCGGACGGCTGAAATCGCCTCCCAGCACGGCCACCGCTGTCCCCACCGTGATTCCAGTTCGTTAACGCCAGCGCCAGCGCATCTTTAGCGGTCGGCTCTCACTTCGATGAACGTACTCTCGAGAACATCGCGGATTTATGGGCCGTGCGTACTCACTGTGCTGCTGCTAATCACCGGCTGCCGCACCCCAGCAGCAGCGGAGCGCAGCGCACAGTCCGTAGCTGCCGCCCCAAGTAACGCCGCCCTCGGCACCAGCTTCGAAGACATCGACGCCCGCAACCGCGCCGACATCGCCACGCAACTCGGCCGCCCCGTCGCCCCCGGTCCTGCCACCCCCGCCGAAGTCGCCGCCATGACCCGCGCCGGCGTCGAACCGCGATTCATCATTTGCTACATCAACCGTTCGAACGACCTGCCCCCGGTCAGCGCCCAAGATGTAATCTTCATGCACGAACAAGGCGTCAACGACCAGGTCATCCAAGCGATGCTCACCCCCGGCTCCGCCTGCTCACGAACCGAAGTTGCCCGCGCCATGCCACCGCGAGTACTAATCCTTACCGACCCCTGGTGGCCCTATTACTACCCGCGCTACGGCTTCGGCTGCGGCGGCGTCTACCGCTGGTACTAACCTACGTAGGCGAGTTTTTCCAAAACTCGCACCAATTAGTTTTTTAGTTGAGCGCCGCTGCCGTTCTCAAAAACTACTTCACCAAAATAATCGACTCCGATTCATCCAAAATCTTAGTAAACGCCTGCTGCAGCTTATCCTGCCGCTCCGCCAACGTGCCAATACACCACTTATATCCGTTGTCCGGATCGCTCGCCGAACTCGGAAACTTAGTGCCGCCAATCGTCGAAAGCGCCTGCAGGAACGCAATCGCATTCCCCTGCTCCGAACCCGACGCAGTCGGTTCAAACACAGCCCCGAACGCAATACAGTCAATTTCCACCGGCCGTTGCGGCTGAGCATAACCCGCCGGACTCGCCGTATCGAGCGCGCAGATTCTCTGGGCCACCGTCTCACAAGATGTCGCCGGGGCCGTGCCCGAAGTGGTCGCCGTCCCGAACGAGCCAACCTTGTAATATGACTGGTACGCCCCCGCATTGTTGAACGCCACGCTGCTCGACTGATTCGCCATGCCGTCCGTTTCCAAAATCACAATCTTGCGCGCCCCTTTGCGCCCCAATCCACCTACCCCGCCCGAAACTAAACTCGGATTCGAACTGAATTGATTGTAAGCCAACACAAAGCCGTAGTCCGTCGCCGTATTCGCGTTGTAGTCACCATGCGCACGCGGCGTTTGCATGCCGTTTGCATCCCAAGGCCGCACATCGGCGCTGCCGCTATTCGGCGGGAACCACAGCGCGTTTGACAACTTGTCGACGTCGTTGGTCATCGAAACCTGCGGCAATCCAAACTGACCAACTTCCGCCGGCTCGCCGGCATAAGGTGGACGACTGAACATGATCAGCGACACCAAATCATTCGGATGATTGATCTTCACATCCTGCAGCGCCCCCGCCACGCCCAGCTTAGCCGCAATCATCGATATGTCGTGCGTCGTGCCCGGCAACAGCCCCGTATCAGACATGTACTGCACCATCGTCATCGGCCCAAACCATAACCGATGCCGCGGCCGCTTCGGATTATCGTTCGCAGCAACAAACGGCGTGGTCC
Source organism: uncultured Planctomycetota bacterium (assembly GCA_963733705.1). Taxonomy (GTDB): domain Bacteria; phylum Planctomycetota; class Planctomycetia; order Pirellulales; family Lacipirellulaceae; genus JABDGM01. The sequence continues at coordinate 52,587 of CAVTEJ010000013.1, forward strand.
CGCTATCAGGACCCGTGATGGTAGGCGTTCTGCCACTGCCCGCCGTAAAGTCCGGCCCGTAACTGCACGATGGATTGCCCGGCCGCTGAATGTTCCCCAACGGATCGCGCCACACACCCACCACGTAATCAATGTACTCCTTCCAGAATCGTTGATCCGCGTTCGTGATCGCGGTATTCAGTTGCGTGTGATCATACGCACTCGCCGGCACATCGCTCGGAATCGAACTGTAATACATCACATTGCCGGCCCGCAATTGCGATGGAAAGATATTCGGGCTCGCCTTGATCCACGCCAAAATCGCTTTGTAATTAATCCGATAGTTGCCCGCCGGGTCATTCCACGCGCCAGCACTACTCCAAAGATTCAAGTCACTAGTAACGGGCGCAGTACCACCGCTATTCAAAAAGTACAGCTTGCGCCAGTCCCAACCCGTCGCCGCGCTCCCCCAAGCCGGGAACGACGTCGTATTACCCGCCGTCGGCTTCACATCACTCGGCTCAGGCGGCCACACGAAAAACGTTTTGCCCCAATAACCGGGCCCCTGCGAGTAGCCATAGAAAGTGGTGTACTTCTTTGCAGCGCTCGTATCGCTCCAGCTCAGCAAGCACTTACCCGAAGTCGCCACTAAATAATTGTCGCCGCTAATCGGCGCAGTCGTCGTATTCCCCGCCGACGCAAACGCCCCCGCGCCCGTCGCCCCGAAATTGTTCTGATAAAAATCCTTCACCAGCGGCGGGATGCCCCACACCGATTGCGTCATGTTGCACATGCCCACCCGCGAGTCCGAGCTCGTGCATTGCAACGTGGCAGCCGCCGAAAACGCCGGGTTGTACGGCCCCCACTGCGGAAACAACGGGTCCGCATTGTTCGGGCTGTTGTTCGCACTCCCCAAGTACCCTTCGTTGTTCCACAAATCGCTCTCGTTATTCATCGACCCCGAATAATCGAGAACGATCGCAATATCGCGCGGCCGATGAGCCGCCGTCGACGTTGCGGTCACAGTCACCGACTGCGACCCCAACACCCTCGCAAAAGTCGTGCTCACCGAATGCGTGACGACGACTTTCGTAAGATTAAAATTGTCTGGGTTTACCGCCGGTATCTGCGGCGTAAACTTCTGCCCCGCCGCGTCGTAGTGATACGATCCATGGCTAACCGCTACTTCCGAAGCCTTCAGCGCCGTCCCCAGAATCTCATAAGCCGTCGCCGCATCAATCGCCGCGGTCGTCGCCGCCGGCAAATTCTGCGTACCATCCAAGCTTCGCGCCCCAGCAATGGCCGAAGCGTCCGCCGCCGCCTGGCACGCCGATTGCGCCAGCGCCAACCGCCCAATATCCACGGCCAGCGCCACCAATCCAACCAGCGCCACCACGCCCACTGCAATCAACGGAATAATAATGCCGCGACGTTTGCTCGATTCTCTCCGCTTCATGGCGCCACCTTGTAGTTCAACTCCGCAACCATTAATTCGTTTCACAATCCACCAACGCTTTCGATGACATCGTCACAGAGCTTCTGATCAAACTGAACGACGGCACGTTTGGCACAAAATTGCCCGTCACTTGCACCGCAATACACTGCCCATTCCCAGCCTTGGTAAACGGCCCAATGTTCGCGCCCGTCGTAGGATCCGCCTGATACACCTGCACGTTCATCCCCGAGAGCGCCAACCTCCCCATCCCCGTCGTAACGATGTTCGAAATGTCGCTCGTCGTAAGCGTCGTCGTCCCCACTGCCGCTTGCCGCGCTGCCGAGCGCGTCGCATTCACCAGCAACTGCTTCGTCGCGATCGCCCGCCCCACATCGCAAATTGCGAACATGAATGCGAACACCAGCGGAAGAGCAATTGCAACTTCCACCGCCGTCGAACCGCGGCGGCATCGACTCCGAACTCGGTACATAGATCACGTATTGTGCGCTGTTAAGAACCAGCTGGCGCGGTGATGTTGGTGGGATACGGGTTCACCCGCGCCGAAGAAAAGAACGCATTTGCGTTAAGCGTATTGCTATCGTGAATCACAAATCCCGAAACGCCCCATTTCACATCCTTGAACGGCACGCTCACCGAGATCTGCAGCTTGTCCAGCGTCGAGGCCGCATGCATGTCCGTCCCTGGATGCGTCAAATTGCTGATCGTCACGACCGCGTGCGCCGTCGACACGCCACTGGCCGTCAGCGATGTCAAAACCGCCTGCTTTACTTCCGCATTCGTCGATTCACCGATCGACGCCAACCGCCCGCCGTAAGCCGCGGCATCCTGCAACAAGATCGTCGCATTGATCGCGGGCCCTAACTCGCACATCCCCAGAAACAGGCCCACAAGCACGGGCAACACCATCGCCGTTTCAACAAGGGCTGTTCCTCTGCGACACCGATTTCGTTTCCCGCACATGATGCCACTGATGATAAAAATCCAGCAGTCGTTCCCTAACTATAAACGTACGCCAAGAATCGACTGCCAGGAGTGCGGATGCTATTCATCACGCAAAAAATTCCGGCCACTTCGAATGCGCAGATTGATCGCATCAAGCGATCCGGTTGTCCGTTCACTTTTGTAAACCTAGTAGGCGAGTTTCTCCTCCATTAGCGTCGGCCGCCAGGCCGAATCCCCACCTCGCAACGCAACCAAGTTTTCCATCCAAGAACTCGACGCAACGAAAACACCCACCCCATCCCAAACGCCAACGGCGCTCCACAACGCAGCCCAGGTCAAAGACTCGACGCGGCGAGGTTCGAAGCGTAGCACCGCACCCTGGGTAACCGCCCGCGCAACTCCAACGAACACCATCGGGGTTCCACATCCCCTCGCTCTTTCTCAAACCTACCCAACCGCCAATAAACATCCCTCAATTTGGCGACCCGCCCATCATCTGCTATCATCCCCCCATCGGAACGGATTCCCGCGGCCCCGCGGTCGCTTCCCAACCTCCGGTTCCCTCCCACTTGCGGGGAGGGTTAGGGAGGGGGTAAACAACTCAATGACTTTCTCCCACCAATTCAAACCCGCCCACAAGGAAATCAAAGCGTACTACGAAGAACTCGCTCTCTACGCCACGCACGAAGTCGCCCACGAAGGCGCCACCAGCTCCGCCTTCCAAAACCTCCTCGCCGCCACCTGCAAAAAAGCACTCTGGCACGAATGGCACTCGGATAACGCTAATTCTTTTTGCGGAGCCGACTTCTGGCGGCGGCTCGTGGTTCTTGCAGTAGTTTGTGGGGCTTGGGCCGGCGTTTGACAAGCCGCGGTTCAATCCGGTCTGGCCGATCGGCGACGTGATGCGCGGCGATCATCCACAACAGCGCTGCGTAATGCCGGTGCGCGTTATAGGCGTCCGCGATGACGATGCCTAGGAACGCATTGAGCGCTTGCAGGGTGCCTTTGAAACTTAGTTGGTGCGGCGCGACGCCAGCCGCCATGGCCGCCTCCAGCATGGTCCCGCGGATCAAGTTGTAGGCCAACAGGTGCGTATAGAACTCCTTACGCACGGTATCCGGTTTCTTGGCACGCAGGTGTTCCATTTGCAAGTGGGTCTTGAGACTTCTCAGATGCAGTTCGGCTTGCCAGCGGCGGCGGTACAGATTGGCCAACTGGTCCGCGCTGTAGCGACTCGCATCCACGAGCGAGGTCGCGAGGGTAATGACACGCGTGCGAAACCCAGGCTGTTCGACCAAGTAGCGGAGCTGGCGAATCTGGATTGAATCGGGAAGGCGCTCGTAGGTGGCGTGGTCCAGCCAAGCGGGCCGCTGCAGCGGCTTGGAATAGCTGATCAGTTGATCGTAAGGGCCCAGTTTCAGTCCGCTGCGAAAATCGATCTTTCGTTTGTGCTGCGCGCGAGCGACCAGATCGACTCTCCGCTCCAAGAGCAGCGCGAAATCCCAGAACGAGGCATAATAGCCGTCGGCCAGGGCAATTTCGCCCGGTAGGAGGCATCCCAAAAGACTGCGAAACAAGTTGTTCTCGCCCGTTTGCTTCCCTTGGTAGGGTCCGATGGCCGCGTCAATCGCGGCCCCCACGGCCAACGAAAACACGACCACGATCCGGGCGATCGGAAAGCCGACGCCGGGAGCTTGCGTTCGAGCCTGAGGATAGTCGCGTTGATTCTCCGGCGTGTCCGCCATCGTGATCGTGGCGCCGTCCACCACTTTGACGATGCGCCCCAACCACTGCCAGGCGGCATCCGCTTTTTCCGACAGCTCCTTACCGGTCGATCGAACCAATTCCACCAACAGCGCCTCGGGCAATCGCTGCCGGGCCTCACAGTAGCTGCCGGCATTGGGGCCGCACGGCTTAAGGCCTCGCGCTAGCCGCCAGAAGTTCAGCTTGGCAACCGCCTCGCGGCAGGAGTGGTCGGCGCTGAGGACCTGGGCCAGAAAAACCCACAACGTGATAGCAGGCGAAAAAATCCGCTCACGAAATTCGTGTTGAAGTTTTTCGCAAGCAGACCTTACACTCTGGGGCGAGAGACGCTCGGAGAAAAACAACCCCTCGCAGTCAGCCGCAGCGCTCACTTGCGCGAATCGCGCGTCCCGTACGACCAAACATCACTCGACCTCCTTGTCGTGGATTGGTGAGAGTTACAGCACACCAACCATCTCAAGGAGGTCCTTTTCAATCCATATCAGCTTGTCACTTCATGCCTTAGGCTTATCCGAGTGCCATTCCACTCTGGCACCTCGTCCCGCAACTCTCCACCCGCATCCGCGGCAAACAAGTCCGCCCCGACGGCACACTCCGCGACGAGTTCAACCTCCACCACGGCTACTGGGAAGCCAAAGACTCCTCCGACAAGCTCGACGAGGAAATCCGCAAGAAGATCGCCCTCGGCTATCCCCTTTCCAACACGATCTTCGAAGACACATCCACGGCCGTCCTCTACCAGAACGGCAAACAGGTCGAACCCCGCTTCGATATCCGCGATCCCCAGCAGCTTTGCGACCTGCTGAACCTGTTCTATAGCCACATCGAGCCCGATATCGAAGGCTTCGAGCAGGCCGTCGAAGATTTCAAGGAGCGCGTCCCCCAACTCGCCCTCGGCCTCAAAGACAAGATCGAAGAGGCCCACAAAAAGAACAAGAAGTTCCAGGAGGCGTTCGATACCTTCTTCGACCTCTGCCGCCAATCGCTCAACCCGAACCTCAGCCAGTCGGCCGTCGACGAAATGCTGATCCAGCACCTGCTCACGATCCGGCTGTTCGACACGATCTTCGACAACCCCGACTTCGTCCGCCGCAACGTGATCGCGGCCGAAGTCGAAAAAGTGATCGACGCCCTCGCGTCCAAAGCATTCAGCCGCGAGCAGTTCCTGAAACCGCTCGAGCAATTGCACAACTTGACGGACAGGAGTCCCGCGCAATATTCAAGTTTCTCACAGCAAAGCGTTCGAAGGTTTGCCGGGACCAGGACAATTGAACATTGCACGTATTCCGTTAAAACTTGACTCTCAAGTCATTCATATCCTAGTATTAAGGTAGGAGCACGTTTAGTAATGCGAAACAACACGCCACCGCACAGACAAACAGTTCCCGCCGAACTTGGCGGAAAATGGATTGCTTGGTCGTCTAACGGTAGTCGCATCGTAGCTCACGGCGAAACACTCGATGAATGCGAAAAAGCGGCCGAGAAGGCCGGGGAGCTCGACCCTTCTTTTGAAAAAACTCCGCGACCGGAAGTCCGCATCATCGGTGCAACTCGATGAAGTTTCCGTACGCTGAGTATCAAGTCGATCCGTCGCCGGCGGCTCCGGATCGAACCACTCTCCATCGTCCCGTGATCCGCGTACGCTTGCAGGGTCCAACGTCCTTCCTAAAAGTCTGGGCTCTTCTCGACACCGGAGCGGACGAATCGTATATCACTGAGACCATCGCAGAGAGGCTGGGCGTTGTGCCCATCTCGGCAGATGCGATGACAATTGAGTCAGCAAGTGGCACGATGAACGTCTGGTACGGGCTTCTTACGATTGAAGTAAGCGACGAAAACGAGGTCCACGCGTTTCAAACTACCGTCGGAGTAGTCGGCGAAGAATGGTCTGAATCAATTCTCGGACACACCGGCTTCCTCGAACACTTCGACGCAACGTTCTCGCACGCGGACAAGCTCGTCACGCTAATACGGCGAACTTAGGCGGAGCGCAATATCGAACAAAGATGTTCTCCGATGCAACGCGGCCTGTTCGCCGACGCCCTCGCTGGGCGAGATCATACGCTTAGATCTATCAACGGTCTCGATTGGGGCAGTGTCGAACCATCGGAGGTGAGCATACTCATGGACACGCGCAAGCACCGATGGTCTATGCGGTAAAGCTGCCAGCGGCACATTGAAATCTATGTCGAAATCGCCGCACTCTCATGCGAAACAACTCCAAAACTCTGTTTTCCGGCTCCCTCCCCCTTGCGGGGAGGGCTGGGGGAGGGGGTTATCTTAAACACGAAGTTGTTGCGAACGTCGCAGCCAATAACTTGTCCTCTGATTGATCACCTTGACTCCCTGAATTCATCTGAAAGCGGTGAGCAGCGCGATTCTATGAGGGAAGACCTATCAATAACAGTTCCTTGACGTCAGCGACCTGCTCAGACAATTTGAATCGTTACGAACTGCCGCAACTTCTCTTTCGCTGAGCCAGATTCTCGGGTAGTGGGCTATGACCTTGAACATTACGCCGGATGACATCTTAACGCGGCTAAAAGGATGTTCCGCGGTTCACTCGTTATCGAACGAACAGGATATCGTAAGACTGCTACATCGCAGAAAGTGGCGCGTCGAGCATGGTCCCTTCTATCGCGATCCAAATACTTGTAAATTGCGCAAACTTGATGTAGCAGCGAGACGAGCCTGGCATCGAAAGATCCGGAAGGGTCCTCAATCAGTCACGATTGAGTTGCATATTGAGGTCAAGAGTTTTCGCGACTTCCATCTTGTATTTGCGCCGTTGGGTTATGCGAACCGAATTGAACTTTGCCAGCGCGAATGGATTGGATTTCACGAGAAGGAATTCAGGGACGCATTGGGTAAGGGAGGAGCAACTATCGAAGAACTTCGTGAAACGATGAAATGGTTTGACGATGCTTGCTTTAAAGACGGTCAATTTCGAGTTCATCGTCTTTTTGTCGACCCGCCTCCCGGATGGTTTCAGTCATCGGCATTTCGCGAAACGAATATAGGTGGCGAGAAGGATCTCGATGCATCGGTTTTTTGGAAAGCAATGCAATGCGTCTTCGGTGCGGTTCAGAGTTCTCGCAAGCGGTTTCTTGACGAAGTGGATGATATTCTTGTTCATGCTGTCGCACTCGCACCGCAAGTTGACGAGCCGGTACCGTATGTTGTATCGCAAGAGATGCAGGGCAGAATGCAGCAGGTTGTCTTGTACCATCCAATCGTATTTGTCGAATCTCACCTGTGGTCGTTCTCTGAAGGGAGACTGGAACCGCGCGAATGGTGTCGATTTTATACGTTAGGCGACGGCTGGCCGGAACGCTGGTGTGACATCGTATCAATTTCGTCTGCGTCGAAATACATCAAGCAGCTAACGAATTTCTATGCTATCCAAATGCAACGCCTACGAGCCAAAGCTGATGCGTAAAATGCATACCAAGGAACTCGATGTGCTCCGCAACAACGGGCTCAAGCGAGCCCGAATCGACCCTCACCGGAGTCCTCGAATTCCGCGGCTGCCTTGTCCTCCGGCTTCAAAGCCTTCGCCAAAGCCGGGAAGATGCTGGCCGAACTCGACCTCGGCTACGAACAACTCGAACCCTGGCCCCTCAAAGAGATCGAAGCCGAGAGCGTGCCCCTCTCCTACCACGTCGAGAAAATGCGGCTCTCCAAAGACAAGACCCAACTCAACGTCAACGACTCGCTCACGCTCGCGAGAATTCCGCCCAAAGTCTTCGACTACCGCCTCGGCAACCGCAGCCCTCGATTAGGTCATCGACCAATACCAAATCAGCACCGACAAACGTAGCGGCATCACCAGCGACCCCAACAACCCCGATGATGAAGAATACATCGTGCGCCTCGTCGGCCAGGTCGTCCGCGTCAGCATCGAGACCGTGAAAATCGTCAACGCTTTACCCGAGAAGTATTCGTAACGTCGGGTGGCACTCGACCCCGTTAACCTTTTCTCCACGTTGGGAGTCCGCAGATTGCGCCGATGTCCGCAGATAATTGGGCGGACGATCGCCGCTTTCCGTTCCAGCGTCTTCCTCCCAGCAGCAAATGTCTGCGAAAACCTGCGTCATCTGCGGACTTCTTTCCGAAGGTTAACTTCCCGATTATTTTGTTGAAATTGTGCCACGACCTATGTTAGGGTCAGACCTGCAATAAACTCGCGTGCAGTCCTTACAGACACCGCGAGTCAGCGCTCACGCTACGCGCGGGCAAATCCATTCGTCATTCGTCATTCGAATTTAGTCATTCACCGCCCCTCGAATTCTCAATAATCAACCAATTATGGAACACACCACATGCAAACACCCCTACGTTTTCCGACAAAACCGCGTCGCCAACATTCCACAATTACCGAATTTTGTATTAAAAAATCGAGTTCGCAACATGCGACATTATTCCAACGCACAATCAGAAGGACGCTAGTCCGTTAAATTGCGACACCACCTTTACCCCAGTAAACTTTGACTACGCGCCGAAGAATGGCGCACACAAATCCCTAACGCACCGACTTCCCCCATGGCTAAATCATCCGCCAAAGCCGGCACGGTAACCGCTTTCGAATACCTCGACGGCGCAAACCAGCTCCCCACCGTCGGCCTCTGCGCGATTTTTGGCGATGACGCGTTTTTGAAGTCCGAAGTCCTCACCCTGCTCCGCCACCAAGCCCTCGGCGAAGGCGAAGGCGGCTTCGGCCTCACAACATTCGCCGGCCGCGAAGCACGCCTCCGCGATGTGCTCGACGCCCTCGCCTCCCGCTCCCTCTTCGGCGACGGCAACCAACTCGTCATCGTCGAGGAAGCCGACCCGTTCGTCACCGAGTTCCGCGCCGAGCTGGAAGACTACGTCACCGGCAACCCCCACGGCCTGTTAGTCCTCGATGTAAAAACCTGGCCCAGCAACACTCGCCTCGCAAAAGCCGTCGCCGCCCGCGGAAACATTTGCATCCAATGCGCCGCCGGCACGCTGCCCCAAATCAAGAGCTGGCTAATCCGCCGCGCGAAATCGGCCCACCAGGTAAAAATAGATTCCGCCGCCGTCGACGCCCTCGTCGACCTCGTCCCCCCCGAGCCCGGCATCCTCGCCCAAGAAATCGCCAAGCTCTCACTCCTCGCGGGCGAGAGTCGCACGATCAGCATCCAACATGTGAAAGACAACGTCGGCGGCTGGCGCACCCGCGCGGTCTGGGACATGGTAGACGCCGCCGCCGATGGCCGAACCGCCGAAGCCCTGCTCCAACTCGACCGCTTACTATCATCCGGCGAAAAGCCTCACGGAATCTTCCCCCAAATCGCCCCATCGCTGCGGCGCTTCTCAACGGCCGTAGCTCTCATGAACGCCGCCACCGCCGAAGGCCGACGACTCCCACCCCGCGATGCCTTAGCACAAGCCGGCGTCCTCCCCTTCAAACTCGGCGACGCCGAACGCCAACTCCGCCAACTCGGCCGCAACCGCGCCCAATCGCTAACTGGGTGGCTGCTAGCAGTCGACCTCGCGATCAAAAGCCATCACTCATCCGACGATCGTGCCCGCATCGAACTCGAACGACTCATCACGCGACTAGGCACCGCCGCAGCGAAATCCTTTGAAAACCCGCGTCTGCCAACACGTTCAGCGACCGGAGCGACGGCATGAGCCCGCCTGTACTTGCCACCGTTCCCGCACTTTTCTATCATCCGCCCCTTATTTCCACCCGTTCGGCGGCCGAAATCGTTCACCCGCCAAACGAGTGCTCCCCGCCTCAGTCCCGTGGACCCGCGCATGTCCCGTCGCCGCGCCGTACTGCCGTTAGTTGCCACAATGTCGGCACTCGCGCTGGCGTGTTCAGGCTGCATGGCGCCGTGGTCGTCGTCATCATCAACGCCGTTCAATCGCCATCCGCGCAACTCCGATTCCGACTCAGCCAACGCGCCTGTACGACTGCCGAACGCGAACACAGTCGCCGCCGACCCGACTGCCGATATGGCCGGAGTCCTCGACAAAATCGAACAAGTACGTGCCCTCGATCCCGCGGCCGAGCCGAGATTGATGGACGAGCTTCGACGAACGCCCCCCAACACGTGGCCCCTTGTCGCCGAACAATTCCGCGCAACGCTTGCTCTCCACCAACAGCTGGTAGCCGAAGACCACGCCCCAACTCAAAGCGCCGAATATTTAGCGAGCGCCCATTCGTCGCCACCACCCGTTGGTGGCCAAGGGTCGCTGGCTGCGAATCCGCTCGCTCCGCAAGCTTTGGATTCGAACCACCAACCACCGTCGACTCAAATTGGTGCTCTCGGAGATCCGAAGAACGCTCGGATAGAGAACACAACAGTGTTGGCCCAAACCGCGCCGCCAGCCGCCGCACCTGCTCCCAGTGCCGCTCCCGCCGAATTTGCAGGCAACGGTCCGATGCATCCAATCGAATCGTCAAAGAAAACAACCGTGGAACCGGCGACATTCCAAACCCCAGTCGATGCGTCGCACCCAGTCACCAAACCCGACACAGCCAAAGCCGCCACACCAAAAACAGCGACCGATCCAGCCGCCGACGAGGACTGGCAACGCCTCGTCCAACAAGCCGCCGACGATCTGGCCCAGCACGTCGCCGCCTCGCCAGCCACAACCGCCGAAATTCACCAGCACGTCAGCTTGCGAATGTTGCGATTGCTCCAAGGCGACACCGAAAAAGCGCTGGAGCCAATTCCACATATCTCACCCGCCGAGCAAGACTATTGGTCGCGGCAGATATTCGCCCTGGCCACTTACCTCGATCATCACAGCCAACCAGACGACAAACGCCGCGCGGCGGCTGCCGTTGTTCACTTGGACGAAGCCGTCTCAAACCTTCGCGAACTAGGTTCCCTTTCCCTGCGAAACCTGTCATTCTGCAAAAACGTTTTCGGCTATGGTGCCTTCGAACCCTACGACGCAGACATTTTCACTCCCGGTCAACAAGTATCGCTCTACGTTGAAATCGAAAACTACCACAGTGTCTCCAACGAAAAGGGCTACTGTACACTACTGGGCGCCACATATGAGTTGCTTGATGACAAAGGCAAGCGCGTTAGCGGCGGCGAGTTCCCCGATGTCGACGATTGCTGCCGCAGCCGACGACGCGACTTTCACATCCAGTTCGGCCTGTCGATGCCCGAAAACCTCTCACCCGGCCGCTACCGCCTCGAATTGGTCGTCAAAGATCGGCAGAGCGACAAACTCGGCCACGCCACCGCCCCCTTCGAAATCCGCACCGGCCGAAAGTGATACACGCAGGCGTGGCCAGATACACGCCGCCACGCCACTCGGCTATGCTGAAGACATGGCAAGTAGTGCGTATGAGTTCGACGTGATCGTAGTCGGCGCCGGCCACGCCGGAACCGAAGCCGCCCTCGCTGCCGCGCGGCTCGGTGCGAAGACTGCGCTCCTCACGACGAACTGCGACACCGTTGGCCAAATGAGTTGCAATCCCGCCATCGGCGGTATCGGCAAGGGCCAGATCGTGCGCGAAATCGATGCCCTCGGCGGTGCAATGGGCCGCGCGATTGATGCGACGGGCATTCAGTTTCGCATGCTCAACCGCAGCAAAGGGCCAGCGATGCACAGCCCCCGTGCCCAAGCGGATAAGAAAGCGTATCAAGCCGAGATTAAGCGCTTAGTCGAAGAAACTCCGAATCTGACGCTTCGCCAAGAAGTCGTCGAGGAGTTGCTGACCGAGGAAGAAACGTCCTCTGATCGCGCTTTCGGCCCCGCTTCAGCAAGAATTATTGGCGTGCGCGTGCGGGGCGATGCTGTTTATCAAGCCCGGGCTGTCGTGCTCACGACGGGCACATTTTTGCAAGCACTGATGCACACCGGCGAAACAAAAACGCCGGGTGGCCGCGCCGGAGAAGGAACCACGGGCGGCATTAGCGCGGCGCTGGTGCGACTTGGCTTTCGCGTAGAACGGTTCAAGACCGGCACGCCTCCGCGGCTTAACGGTCGCACGATTGATTACAGCCAGTTAGAACTTCAGTCCGGCGACGATCATCCCGAACCGTTTTCGTTTCTCACCGATGAGCTCAAGCTTGAGCAGCTGCCGTGCTATATTACGCACACTAACCTGGCTGTTCACGACTTGATTCGTGCGAACCTGCATCGCGCTCCGATGTACAGCGGTCAGATCGAATCGAGTGGACCTCGATATTGTCCCTCGATCGAAGATAAAGTCGTCCGCTTCGCTGAGAAGAATCAGCATCAGCTGTTCTTGGAGCCGGAAGGTCGCTGGACTCGCGAAGTCTACGTAAATGGCGTCTCCACTAGTTTGCCTCGTGACGTGCAAGACGCCATGTTCCGCGAGATTCCGGGTCTCGAGCATGCCGAGATCATGCGCTACGGCTACGCAGTCGAGTACGACTACGCGCCACCGGATCAGCTACGCGCCACGCTGGAAACCAAAAACGTCACTGGTTTGTTTTTCGCAGGCCAAATCAACGGCACTACTGGCTACGAAGAAGCGGGTGCTCAAGGTTTGATTGCCGGCGCGAATGCGGCACTCGCAATACTGGGCCGCGAGCCGCTCATTCTAGATCGTGACAAAGCCTACATCGGCGTGCTCATTGACGACCTCGTTACGTGCGGCGTCGATGAGCCTTATCGCATGTTCACGAGCCGGGCCGAGTATCGCATCCTTCTGCGACACGACAACGCGGATCGGCGGCTGACGCCCATCGGCCATGCGTTGGGCTTAGTCGATGAGAATCGGTGGGCTCGATTCTACCGGAAGCGGGAAACGATTGAACAGGTGACGGCGACTCTGGAATCAACCAACTTCGAAGGCGGCAGTCTTTCAAAGTTCATTCGCCGGCCGGAAGTAACGTGGGAAGACGTCGTCCAACGAGTTCCGGCGCTCACCGCCATCGATCGCGGTATTGCTCAGGATGTCGTCTTCGACCTGAAATACTCAGGCTATGTGGCGCGGCAACAAACCGAGATCGAGAGGCAATTCCGGCTGGCCGAGAAGCGGATCCCGGAATCGTTCCGATACGAAAATATCTCGCAACTTCGTGCGGAAGCCCGCGATAAGCTTTGCCGCGTTCGACCGCGAAATTTGGCGCAGGCCAGCCGAATCAGCGGCATTACACCGGCGGATGTTGCCCTGCTCATTGTTCATTTAGATGGAAGGGGCAAAACTGCGCTACCGCGGTAGACCGCTCAGCTTCGCGAATCGACCGCAGCCGCGCAGCGAGTGCCCTTCCCAAAAATAGCTAGGGCGAGCAATTCTGCCAGCAAATAACGCCCGTTGGTGCATAGGTGTCGACTCACCGTCGCCATCCTCCCTATTGTCGCATTAAAATTTGCCGACGGACTTTCGTTTTTACGCAAACACTTGCGAATACACAGCTTACGCTCAGACGATCGATATTGACTCAGCCCCCCGCTCCGATATAATTCGCTCACATCTGGCAAGGCAGGCAACTTTGGTAGACATGGTTGAAACTGCCGGTTACGACCGCCATAGAATTGTGGAAAAGCCAGCGAATTGAGCGCTCTACGAGCTTCGGCCCTAGAGGGTAGTTTGCTGGCAGGATGCTCAAATGGGTTAGTCGGCGGAGTTTGGTGGAATCATCGCCTTCGCGGCTCGTTTAGGGCAAGGATTGTCTTACCATCGACTAGGGAGAGGGGTGGTTGAGCGAAACCATGAAAACAGTTTTTACGACCGGCGAAGCTGCCAAAATTTGTAAGGTTAGTCAGCAAACCATTATCCGCTGCTTTGACTCGGGCCAGCTAAAAGGCTTCCGCGTCCCAGGCAGTCGGTTTCGACGCATCCCGCGCGATCAGCTGTACGCGTTCATGCGGGACAACGGCATCCCAACCGATGCCCTCGATAGCGGCAAACGCAAAATCCTCGTCGTCGACGACGACGAAGATTTGGTGGAATTGATCGTCGACCAGCTGAACCGTGATGGGCGCTTCGATGTTCGCAGCGTCAATAACGGTTTCGGCGCTGGAATGTTGATCAAAGAGTTCCGTCCTGATTTGGTCGTGCTCGACGTCATGCTCCCGGATATTAACGGCATCGAAGTCTGTAAGCGTGTACGAGACGATAAGACGATGGACGATGTGCGGGTGATCTGCATCTCGGGCATGGTCGAAGAAGATAAAATTCAACAGTTGCGCGATGCGGGCGCGAACGACTTCATCAAAAAGCCGTTCGATGTTGAAGCACTCATCGGGCGCATTTGCCAATTGCTCGATGTAGAAACCGTGCCACACAGTTGATCGGCACCGCTTCCCTTAATTTGTAATGCTCTTTTTGCGGTTACCCGCGAATGCGGCGGCGAACGACGTACCCGAACCATTGCCGCTCGAGGAGAGCACAGCACTAGCGCTGGAACGGGCGCTCCTCGTCGACGATCTCGGATCGCGCCAGAAAGAACTGTCGTCGGCTGCCACTACCGACCGCGAGTTTGCCGGTTGGGCGTTGAGAGTCGCAGAATTACGCACGGGCAAGACGATTAACCACACCGACGAAGCCGTCGCTTGGCTCTCTCATCACTTGGCCGACGAACTAGCCGTCGCGATCGTTGAAGATTCCGCCGATTGCGTTCTGAGCAGCATTGGCTGGCGACTACCGCAGCTTGCGAAGAAGCTCGCGGCAAATGAGCGACCGCTTGCCGAATTCGATCGCCGTCTCGAGCACGCAAAACTCGAATCGTTGAAAGAGCTTGCGTACGGGGCGAGTCACGAGATCAATAATCCGCTTGCGAACATAGCAGCTCGTGCCCAAACGCTACTGGAAGAGGAGACGGACGCGGATCGGCGCAAGAAACTTGTCGCGATCCATCGGCAGGCGATGCGCGCGCATGAAATGATCTCGGATTTGATGCTCTTTGCTCGACCGCCCAAACTTATTCGATCGCAGCTCGACCTCAGTCGTCTTGTCGTGCGGGTGGTCGGTGAATTAAAGGACCTCGCGGAGGAGTCGGGTGTTGAGCTTCAGTGCGAAGACCCGCCACCCACGGAGACATTGTTTGCCGACGGCACGCAGCTTGGCGTCGCGCTTTCTGCGGTCATCAAAAACGGGCTTGAGGCGGCTTCTGGCGGTGGACACGTGCGAGTTGGCATCCGACGCGATCAAGAGTTCGTCGAGATCTTCGTCGCGGATGATGGGCCAGGAATCTCGGATGTTGTCCGCCTGCACATGTTTGACCCATTTTTCAGCGGGCGAGAAGCGGGACGTGGCCTTGGCTTCGGCCTGTCGAAATGTTGGCGGATCGTCACTGACCACGGCGGTCAGGTGCTCGTTACTAAACGCGCCAGCGGAGCCGAAATCATTCTCCGCTTCCCGGTTCTTGATGAATCGACCGCGTCCACTCGCGACAATTGACTGCTGATCTACCCGCGATTGTGGCGGCAAACTCCACCCAACTAGCCGCATCAAAGGCTCACTGATCGGTTGCACCGAGACATAATACCGCACTGTCGATCAACATAATTTGGCGGTCGGTCCGCCGCGCGGTATCCTTAGATAGCGAGCAGCACTCATTTGGTCGCCGCGACAGTGCTCGCCCATCTCTTCTTCGGAGCGCACTAATATGGGGCGTGTCAACGATACGATATCTAACGTAAATTCCGCTGTGCGAAATCTGTTGCTCACGGTGATAGTCGCGGGCGCCGGCATCGGTGGCTACAAAGCCTACGATTTGTACAACGCCCCGCGTCAGCAACTTGCGGACAAGCAAGCCGAACTGGATAAAACTGCCGCCACGCTCAAGCAAGCGACTGACGAATTAGCCACGCGGCAAAAAGAGGTTACGGATCTCAACACACGCCTGGCCGAGAAGACCGCGCAGCTTGATCGAATTCAAGTTGCGATGAATCTGCTCAAAGTGCGCCATCGCCTCGCGCGGTTGAAGGTTCTCGATCAGCAGGTTACCGCGTCGCTCAATCCGGCGATTCCGAGCGAGGGAACCGACAATAAGGCATCGCATTCGAACGTGTTGACGCGCGTTGAGTTCACTGAAGTCGACGAGCAAGGCAAACCAATCGGGCCTTCCAAGCAGTTAGAAGTTGTTGGCGATATGGTGTACGTCGATTACTTGCACGTTACATTCGACGATCAATACATTGAGCAAGCGGATCTCGAGCGAGGTACTTCGCTCGCGCTATTTCAGCGCATTTTCGGGGAGCATCAGGCTCCGGTCGAAGGCTTTCAATTGGATACGGTCGGTGCGCTGCCGAAGGCCTACGCGCACGGCCCGCAAATGTCTGACTTCGAAAAAAAGATTTGGACCGATTTCTGGCTGATCGCGAATGACCCGCAAAAAGCAGCGGAAATGGGGATCAATTCTGCCCAGGGTACCGCAGTCAGCATGCGGGTACAGAAGGGGAAAACCTACGAGCTCGATTTGCGGTCGACCGGCGAGATGACATTCAAGCCCGTCGATTTGCCGCCGCAGCAGCCATTGAATCCGCCCGTAAAGAATAACGTGACGTAGCGGTCGCTGTTAGTCGTCGTCGGCGTCGACGTCATCTGCATAGCCTGGCGGAAATGGGTTTTCCGCCTCGGATTTGGCAGCCGGCATTTCTCCAAATTCTTTGAGCCAGTATGCGAGCTCGTCTGCAGTTGGTTTACAGGTCGGCTTCGCTGTCACATTTTCCGTAACCGCACGCCTCCGCTTCGTCGTAAGCAGCTCCGAGTACCACACTTCGCTGTCGACGAAGCGTGCGCCACAATGCCGCGCTGCGCGTTGCACTCTATGATCGCTCGACACGACGAGCAACGACCGCGGGCTCTTCCAATCCTCGAGCAGCTCTTCGATCATTTCGTCCGCGTCTGAATGGCGGCGTGCGAAATGGATGGTCATGCCATCGTGCGCGAGTGTGTGTGGTAATCCGGGCGGCGCACCGGCGGCGTCAAAGACGATGGTCGTCGTGCTGCGCTCGCGTTTGGTGAACGACGCCGCGAGAAAGTTCAAAAATGCCATCCGCGTTCGATGGAGCGCTGTACCGGGGCCATCTTCGCCGAAGATGCCCGTTACATTCAGCAAGTTATAGCCATCGATCAGAAGCGCCATGCCAGATTATACGATTAATAAAGGGCCGAGCCATCTTGGCTCGCGCCAACCGCAGGGCATTCCGCGGACGATCGAGCTTTCAGCCAGAATGGCTGAGCTATGTAGCGATTGCGACAGCTTTACCGGAGAGCAAACTCGCAGCCTGAGCTTCGCACAGCCGCATCGCATCTTGGGCGAGAATAGCGCCAGAATCTCAGAAGGCCTGCCGTCCCGCACGCAGTGGGTTACTTCGCGCAGCTCATTCGCAAACGCATCGATCGGATCGCCCCCAGACAGTTCGGGCTTCTGCACATTGCCGCTGGAGTCGAGCAACGTTGGTTCGCACAGATATCGCCCTTCCCCGCCAATCACGGCGAAGTCAAACATCAGTGTTGCCCGCTCCATATGGATTTCGAAACTGTGCGTAAACGCCCGGCCTTGCTGATCGATCGTACCGCTTGTGGCCGCCACGGCGAGTTCCCGGTCGGCGAATCGAAATTGTGTGTGCCAAAACTCAGGCAATTCGCCACGCATGCGGCCACACGTAACCACTTCCTGCGGCATGCCGAATACGAGGCGGATGAAGTGAGCATCGTGGATGTGCAAGTCGAGCATCGGGCCGCCAATAAAATCGGACGACCAAAAATTGCGGACCCAGGTCGGATCGGAAATAATGCGTCGAAACGCACCGCCGCGCACTTTGCCGAATTCGCCGCCGCGGATTACGTTGAGCGCCCAGTTGTACTCGGTGAAGAATGGCAGTACGTGGCCCACCATCAACAAGCGATCTGCTTTGCGGGCTGCGGCGACCATTCGTTCGCAATCGGTTAGCTTCAAAGCCATTGGCTTTTCGCACAGCACGTGCTTGCCGGCTTCCAGCGCACGCACCGCTACGTCCGCATGCAGCGCGGTCGGCAGCGCGATATCGACGAGATCGACTTGTGGATCGCGAAGCAGCTCGTCGAGGTTCGCGTACTTCGCGATGCCCGTAAGATCGACCTGTTCGCCCGGCGGGCCGAAGTTCCCCTGAATCCCGCGCCAATCGCCAGCCAGCCGCTGGGGATTGCTTTCGCTAATCGCCACCACCTGCGCACCGCCTATTCGCTGATACGCGAGCCAGTGGATCCAGCCAATGAAACCGACGCCAATTAGACCGACACGCATCACCGGGGCGCCTCCTCGGGTGTACGCGTGGCGTGTTCTAGATCGACCTCATGTTGCGGTCGGCCATCACCCTTGTCGTAAAACAGGAGCGCGAACAGCACCATCACGATCGCCGCCATTGCGGCCGGCACGAGCCAGATGCTGCGCCAGTCATGGGGAATCGCGGCGGTTGGAGTTGCGTAATGCTCGACCACGCGACCGGAGACAATCGAGCCGACAAATAGACCAAGGCCAAGTGTTACGAATGCGATGAACCCCTGAGCTGCTGCGCGGACATGAATAGGAGCTTTGTTATCGACGTATATCTGGCCAGTTACGAAGAAGAAATCATAGCAAATGCCGTGCAAGATGAGGCCGAAGATGAGCATCCACAGGCCCGCATCAGCATTGCCGTAGGCGAATAGCGTGTAACGCAGCGCCCACGCGGCCATGCCGGCGAACATCATCCATTTGACGCCGAGCCGCGCGAAGAAGAGGGGCATCAGGAGCATGAAAATGATTTCCGACATCTGGCCGTAGGACATTTTCGCCGCCGCGTTCGCGACGCCAACTTGGTGCAAGAACGGATCGGCAAACGTGTAATAGAACTGCAATGGAATGCAGATCAAGAAAGAGCCGACAACGAATACAAAGAATGGCCACTGCTTCATGAGGCCCAGCGCGTCGAGTCCTAAGACGTCTCGAACCGTGGCGCTGGTATCGCGGCGTGCCGGCGGCGTATGTGGCAAGGTGAGCGAATAAACGCCCAATATGAGTTGGGCAATCGCCGCGATTTGCATCGGGATCGCCGTGGATTCGATCGTTGTTGTGGCCAACAGGTCATCGCCGAGCTTCAACGTGAAAGGTAATTCAAAGGGACGATCCAAGCGGAAACCCGTGAGCACCGGATGAAAGAGCGACGTGCCCGTCATGAACAGCGAACCTACGATGAGGCCCGCGACGATCCAGCCGATCGTGCCGGCGACGCGCACGCCGGGAAACTGCCGGGCCGGATCATCGAGGTGATGAAACGAGAGGGAGTTCGTGAGGGCAAGGGTCGGCATGTAGGTCAGGAAGTAGATGATCAACCCAGCGTAAAATAATCCCGGCGTGGTGACGCTCGACAGCCAAAACAAAATCAGCGACCCGGCAATGTGCAGGACGAAAAGGATTCGCTCGGTCGAGAAGAAGCGGTCGGCGATCATGCCGACAAAGAATGGCGCGATAATCGCGGCGATTGCGGCAGTGCCGTAGGCATCGCCGATGAACGCATCGGTAAAAACTCGGTTGCCACTGGCATCCTTCGCGTTTAGCAGATAGTTGGCCAAGGTGACGAACCAGCCGCCCCACACGAAATACTGCAGGAACATCATGATCGAGAGACGAGTGCGGACGAGCATGGCCGTTGTTTCCTAAGTGGGTGGTTTGCCACCGATATGCGTAACGCAGATGAGCAACGCTTATACTACTGGATTTGTTTCTTAAGGCGGACCAGCAATTCAATCGCCCGACCGATTTCAACTTTTTGCCGCGCCGGTTCCTGCGGAATCTCGCGCTCGATTGTAAGTGGTCCTTGGTAGCCGATTTTTTTCAGTGTGGTCAGGAACAATTCGAAGTCAACGTCGCCTTCGCCCAGCGGAACTTCAGCACCCCATGTATCGCCGGGTTTATCGGACCAGGTCGCATCCTTGCAATGCACGCTGTGGATGCGCGATCTCAGCGCTTCGATCGCTGGAATCGGCTCGCCCGCGCCGTACAGAATCATGTTTGCCGGGTCGAAATTGACGAATATGTTGGGGCGCTGCACGTCGTCCAAAAACGAAATCAACACATCGACCGGCTCCTGGCCGGTTTCCAAATGCAACGCCTGCCGATTGCGCGCGCAGTGATCACAAATGTCCCGCGTGATTTGCAGCAGTTCACGGTAGTCGGCATCCGCTTTGTCGTGCGGTACAAAGCCTAAGTGCACGCCAACGACGTCGACTTCCAGCAACCGTGCGAAATCCGCGATCTCCTTCAGTTCGCGCGCTCGGGCAGCTCGCGTTTCGCGCGGCATCAACCCCACCGTCCGCTTCACTGTGGGGATATCGGCATAGCTTTCGCCTTCGAATCCTGCGAACACACAAGTGATCGCAATGTTGAGCTCCGCGAGCCGTTTTTTGAACTCCGCTGCGCGCTCCGGCGTGCGTGATTCTGCGTGAGGTGTGTGAAGATGAATCGTGCGAACACCCAACTCGCGAGCAACTTCCAGCTGCACGCCAAGGCCGGCATCAATGCTCGCGAAAACGCCAATCGCCCAGTTTTCCATCGACTACCCCTACTTGCTCGCGGAATCAGCTACTTCTTGAGCTGTGCTAACAGCTTTTTCCATCGTTCCCAGGCTTGATCGTGCGCCTTGCGATTCGGGTCGGCGGCGTCCGTCGACGCCTCGCCCAACCGCATAAACGCGTGCTTCGCACCATCATATATCACTGGATCATATTCCTTGCCGGCCTGCTTCATGTTCTTTTCGACAGTCGGCACCTGGCCGGAAATGCGGAAGTCATTTCCGGCGTAAAAACCGTACACCGGCGCGGCAATCTTTTTGAGGTCCGCCTCGTCTTTCGGTGCGTCACCGTAAAAGACGAACGCCGATGCTACGCTGGGATTGTGAGTTGCGTAGGCAAAGGTCTGACCGCCGCCCCAGCAGAAGCCGCCAACCGCAACCACCTTATTACCGGCCGGGAGTGCCTTGCAGTACTTGTAGACGGCGTCTAAATCGTCCGTCACCTGCTTCGGCGGCAGTGAGTAGATACCTTTAATCGCCTTATCTTCCGACCCGTACTCGGGCGTACCGCCACCGCCGGGGGCCGTGCCACTCAATAGATCTGGGGCGACCGCCACGTAACCGGCTTCCGCTAATTGATCGGCAACACCTCGCACCCAATCGGTGAGGCCGCGATTCTCATGGATGATGAGCACAGTCGTCGCCGGGTGATCGGCCTCCGGATACACGACCCAGGTATGCACCTTCCGCCCGCCGGTGGAATCGATGTCTTCCCACTCATGGTGCCGCGGCGAAGCATCGATCCGCTTCGAAAAATCGGGCGGCGTTTCGCCGTGAGCGATCGTGCTGGAGAGCGCCACACACAACGTGCTTGCGAGTAATTTCGTGAAGCTCATACCGGCCTCCGCAATTCCTAGGGTCGTGCCCCCCGCAGTGTAACTACGTCGTCGCTTTCCAAGAGTATTTGTCTCGCCGCGGACGAGTCATCAAAACTGTCGCCTGCTCGTCGCCGACAAATTCTTCTTTCTTCGGGTCCCACTTCAGCTCCCGGCCCAACATCAAGCTGATATTGCAGAGATGGCAACTCGTCATCGTCCGATGATGCGTTTCGACATCCGAGATCGGCGTCTTCCGACTCTTCACGCAATCGAAGAAGTTCTTCATGTGGTTGCCCGGCTGGCCGCCGTAGAGCTTGGCGACTTCCGCGTCGAGCTTGGCTTTGTCCTCCTTCGTCATGTCTTCCACCGGCTTACCGGTCAGCTTTTCGCGATTGACGAAGATGCGGCCTTTTTCGCCTTCGAACAGAATACCATTCGGGAATGCGGTCTTGCCGTCTTCCGATTTGTATTCATCGCACACGTTCAGCACCGCACCGTCGGCGTATTCCAAATTGAGGTCGAACTTGGTGGGCGTTTGAAAGGAATTCGGGAGCTTGGCTTTGCTATCCAGATAAGCGGCCCAATCGAATTTCTCCGGAACGCTCGGTGGGAAGCTGCCCGTGCCGGAAACCTTCACCGGCCCCGAATGATCGTACCCCAGCGCCCATTGCGCAATGTCAATGTGGTGGGCGCCCCAATCGGTCATCTTGCCGCCCGAGTAATCGTAAAACCACCGGAACTCTTTGCGGCGCTCCTTCGAATAATCTGAGTTCTGGGCGGGCCCGACCCACATGTCCCAATTGAGTCCCTCGATTGGCTTCGTCGTTTCGAAAGGGCCGCCCGTCGGCGAACCACCGATAGCCGCGTGAGCGTTCACTTTCTTGCCCAGCAAGCCACTCTTCACGATCGCAATCGCCTTCAAAAAGCGGCTCTCGTTCTCGCTCCGCTGCTGGGTGCCGACTTGAAAAACCTTTTTGGTTTCTTTTACCGCCTTGCGAATTCGAAAACCTTCTTCAATCGTCAGCGTCAGCGGCTTCTCACAATACACGTCGCAACCGGCATGCAGCGCTGCGATCGCGATCGGCACGTGCCAATGATCCGGCGTGCCGATCGTCACGATATCCGGCTTCTCCCGCTCGAGCATCTTGCGGTAGTCATCGTACATCGCGAGTTTGTGATCGAACTTGGCGTTGAACTCGCCGCAGTGGACCACGTCGACGTCGCACACGGCGATCAGCCGACCGAACTCGGCCGCCCGCTTGGCATCGGCGCCCCCTTGCGAATACGCCCCGCGGCTGCCCCCCACGCCAATCGCGGCAACCGTCGGCTTGTCGCTATCTTTCGAAGGCGTGCTCTTACCCGACGCCCAAACAGTTGGAATGGAAACCAGCGCCCCGGTCAGGGCCGAACGCTTAAAAAACTCGCGACGACTTGGATCCATTGAGTTGTCTTCCTCTAAGGGGGACGGGCCAAGCGGGCCCGAAAACTTGTTCACCGACAATAGCGTCCAAAACGGTCGAAAACTTCACTCCGTTGTAATTTGATACACCGTCGTGTGCTTGTACGTCTGCCCTGGGCGCAGCACCGTATTCGGAAACTTCGCGTGGTTGATCGAATCCGGATAGTGCTGCGTCTCCAAACACAAGCCACTGCGGTACTCGTACGGCTTCCCCCCTTTGCCGATCGCTTTTCCATTCAGAAAGTTGCCGCAATAAAACTGGATGCCCGGCTCCGTTGTGTAAACACTCAGCACGCGGCCCGATTTGGCGTCCTTCACCTTCGCGGCTAGTTCCAGTTTGCCGCTTTGGTTATTGAGCACGAAGTTGTGGTCGTACCCTTTGCCCGGCTTGTCATCGAGCTCTTTCACGCGCTCGCCGATCTTGTGGAATTCGCGGAAGTCGAGCGGCGTCCCTTTTACCGGCGCGATATCACCGGTCGGGATCAGCGTCTCATCTACCGGCGTGTAATGGTCGGCCGCAATCATGAGCTCATGATCCAGAATCGTTGGTGAACCGGCCCCAGACAAATTGAAGTACGCATGATTCGTGACATTGATCGGCGTCGCCTTATCGGTCGTTGCCGTGTATTCGATCCGCAGTTCATCCTTGTTGGTCAGGGTGTACTTCACATGACACGTTACTTTCCCCGGAAAGCCTTCTTCGCCATCGGGGCTCACGTAGGTGAACTCAACGCCTTCACCGTCCGCAGTTTTGAACGGTTTACCATCCCAAATCACTTTGTCGAAGCTGCGCTTCGCACCACCGTGCAGCGTGTTTGGGCCATCGTTTGTCGCGAGCGTGTATTCCTTGCCGTCGAGCTTGAACTTGCCTTTGGCAATGCGGTTGGCCACCCGCCCGGCGATCGCGCCGAAGTACCCGTTGTCTTTTGATTCATATCCGGCCACGTCATCGAAGCCGAACACGACGTCATCCATCTTGCCGTTCTTATCCGGCGCATGCCATTCGGCGAGCGTCGCGCCGCGTGAGAGCAGCTTCACTTTCACGCCCTTACTATTCGTGACCGTGAACGCCTTTACTTCCTTCCCGTCCGCCGTCTTACCGAAGTCCGTCACTTTCACCTCCGCCATCGCCAATTGAGCCCAAGCAACGAGGAGCAACGTCGCGCACAGCGATTGTGCCTGGCTGCGCATTCTCCCGGGCAGTCGGTCCGTGCAAATCATTGGAATTGTCATCCACATAGTTCCGCCTGAGTAGTCCGTTGAGTCACAGGGGGGTAACCGAATTCCGCCGGCGGTCGCCACGCAGTTGGTAACGGATTCCAAAGAGCCGCTGCCGCAGCGGATAGTTCGAACACTCCCGACAAAGTTCCGTTGATTGTAGCCAGTCTACTGGTGAATCGCTATGCGGCGGATGGGACGGGCGGGACGCCAATTGTGCGAAATGTTCGCGGCTCTGTTCCCATACATCGCTCCGGTTGGGCAGCGTGTAACGGACGTATCGAATCGCCGCCTGCCTCAGCCGGAAGCATCTGGCGGCGGGCACACTGCCGGACCGGCGTCCCCCCGACTGAAAAAGCTAACTTAATGAGGCCTACAAAACTCCGGGTCCCTGGTAGCCACCGAACAATGATGCCTCGTTGCCGCCCCCATTCTGTTCTTTCGCTGATATTGAGCCTGACTCTCGCTGGATCGGCTCCCGCGATGACGGTCCTGCTAGTCGTGGTCAATACTTCCTCGTTGACCACAGAGGAAACGGCGATCAAAACGAAGATTCAGAGTTGGGGCTACACGGTCACGACCGTCGCCCAAGGCGATACCCAAGCCAACATCGACGCCGCAGTTACGGCGGCCGACGTTGTCTACGTTCCGTACACGATTCAGGAATGGGTTCTCACTTCCAAAATACGCGCCGAATCGAAAGGTGTTGTCTGCAGCGAAAACCAAGAAGACGCCTACATGGGATTCTCCACCAGTCCCGGTTGGACGTTTAACACGACTCAAATCAATATCACCAACAACACCCACTACATCACGTCGCAATTTAGCACGGGTTTGCTTACGATCTTTAACGCGAGCAACACGGTTAACTTGATGAACACAACCTATGCCTCGGGACTACAAAAGCTGGGGGATCAAAACTCTGGCGGCTATGGTCTGTGCGTGATGGATCCCGGTGCGACGTTAGCACAAACGACCAACGGCAACAGTACGGCGAGTGGTCGCCGCGTCAGACTCTGCTGGGGCGGCGACAGCTTCACGATCAGTTCTCTCAATAGCAACGGGCTAACAATTCTTCAACGGTCGCTTCTCTGGGCGGCAAATAAGACCAACCAATTGGAAGCACAATGGAAGCTCGACGAAACAAGCGGCACGAGTGCTGCCGACGCGACCGGCAACAGCCACACCGGTACGGTCACGGGCTCGGCATCGTGGACCGCTGGCGCGATCCGCAACGGGTTCTCTTTCAATGGGTCCACCAAGATTCAAGCTTCCGGTTTGATGAATAATCCCGCCAATGTAACTCTCACCGCTTGGGCAAATCTGACGACCGCCGATACGAACGGCGCGGAAATCATCAGCCTCGGCGACCATTTCTATATTCGACTCGATGAAGGGGGCGTCGCTAAGGCCGTTATGTACAACGGATCATCGTACCAATCGGTCTCCGTCAGCGGCGTTTATGCGGGCACGGGCTGGCATCACTTCGCCGCCGTGTTCGATGACGCGAATAACGTGTTCAAGCTTTATATTGATGGCGCTTTAGCCGCATCGGCCACCAACACCTTTTCGATTTCCTACTCGGGTCTTGGCTCGAACACGGTCATCGGCCGTAATGGCAATGGCGGCACCAGCAACGATTTCAACGGAATAATCGACGACGTTCATGTTTACAACTATGCGCTGTCCGACTCGGAAGTCGCCCAAGTATATGGCCTGGTAGGTCAGTGGAAGCTCAATCAAACCAGCGGTTCGATTGCCACGGACTCGACGATCTTCGGCGCAGCGCCACTCTCAGCGGAACGGCCCACTGGTCGAGCGATTGCGGTGGCATGGGTACGTTCGACTTCGACGGCTCGACAAATTATTTCAGCGTCAATAGCACGACCGACTTCCAGCCAACGACTATGCTCTCGATTTCAGCCTGGGTCTATGGCGACTCGTGGCTCGCGGGTGGCGACGGAAATGTTAACACAATCGTCCGCAAGGGCGAGGGCACGCCGAATAACTACAACCTCGCCATCTCCGGCGGAAAAGTCATGTTCTGCCTTGATGACTCCGACACCGCCGGCATCAAAAGCACTGCCACGCTTAGCACCAGCCAGTGGTACCACGTTGCGGTTACCTGGGATGGCGCGACAGTCAAAATCTACATCAACGGCGTGCTTGATAGTTCCACCGCCCGCACCGGCACGATTGGCTCCGATACCCGCACACTGTACATCGGCGGGCGATCGGGCACCGACTGCTTCACCGGGATGATTCGCGACGTGCGCATCTACAATCGCCCGCTCACGACAACCGAACTCGCAGCCGGAACCGGCCTCGCGGGTTACTGGGCGTTTTACGAGGGCTCCGGTACCAGCGCCGCCGATACTTCCGGCCTCGGTAACACAGCCTTGCTCTCCGGCGGCGCCACTTGGACGAGCGACTGCACCGGCAACAACAATGCGCTCCTCACCAACGGCACCGGCGGCATCGCCGCGACCGCCGTCCCCTTCGATCCACCCAGCACCGGCACCGTTGCGTTCTGGATGCGCTCCACAGGAACTCCTTCCGCTACTGCTCGTATCCTAGGGTGCGGAGGCGACTGGGAAATCCGCCAAGATGCAGACGGACTCGTTGTATCTGACCTTAGCGGCGACGGTTCGACAAATATCGGCACTGTTACGCCCCTCACACAAGTCGGTCGTTGGTATCACTTCGTGGCAACGTTTGATACGGCGACCAAAGCGTACGCAATATACGTTGATGGACAGCTCGAACGTTCTGGCGTCAACCCTGCGTCCTACGCCAAACAGCCCGCGGGTATACTCTCGTTCGGCACTCGCACCGGAACACCGGATTACTGGAACGGCGCTCTGCGCGATGTCCGCGTCTATAACCGCATGCTGTGCCCCACCGAAGTTGCCACACTGTACGGTCTTGTTGGCTATTGGAAGCTCGATGAAACTTCGGGAACTACGGCATCGGATTCTTCGGGGGTTGGCAACAATGCCTCGCTCACGGGCACCGTGAACTGGACCGCCGCCGATATTAATAACGGTTTCAAATTCGATTACACGAACGGCGACGATTACTTCACCATACCCAACTCTTCATCGCTGCAGGATGTGCAGGAAGGCAACTACACGCTCGCCGCCTGGTTTAAGCCGCTGAGTGTTCCGCCCGGTACCGGCACCGCCAACAATGCGGCTTACGGAATCCTGCTTAAGCCCGGTTGGCACATTGGTCTGAGCTACACGAATTCTAAGCAGTTCGAATTCGACCACTACCTGAACGGTTACACGTGGGCGGGTACGGGCACCTACTCGAACACGTACAATGCCAATGCGTTCTATCACGTTGCCGGCGTGCTGAATCGCACGGCAGGATCAGCGAACATTTACGTGAATGGAACTTTAGTCAACACTGGCAGCTTCACTGCCGGAAGTGCTGCCCCCGAATATGGCGCCGTACCGTGGTATATTGGCATCGCTTCGCCGGGCGCCGCGAATTGGAAGTGGGCCTCCAATGGAATTGTCGACGACGCCCGCATCTACAACCGGGCGCTCTGCCCCTCCGAAATTCAGACTCTGTTCAATGCCGGTCACTCCTTCGGCGGCGTTAAAGTCATCAAGTGGAACGAAGTGCAGTAAAACTTCTGCGTCGTTGCCCGTTCCCGATCGTGGCATCGCCAAGTCGGCGCGTGTATCATGGTCTCCGCACGGGGATGACTTGATTCACGCTCCCGCAAGGCGATCATATGCCGCGAACGTATCATTTAGCGCGCCCTCTCACACTGTTGGCGACAATTCTCACACCGGCGACCTTGCTGTTGTGTTCGCCCATCCTGAGTGCCGCCGAGCCGCGCACGACCGGCAAGATTGATCGGAAGGATCCCGCGTTCGACGCCCTTCTCTCAACCGACGCAAAGATCGAAGTAATCGGCGAAAGCTTCGCTTGGTGCGAAGGCCCGGTGTGGATTCGCGACGGCGGCTTCTTGCTCTTCTCCGATATCCCGCACAACGTCATCGTACGTTGGGACGCGAAAGACGGTTGCCGCACGTTTATCAAGCCTGCCGGCTACACCGGCAGCGATCCGCGCGGCGGAGAATCCGGCTCCAACGCCCTCACGGTGGACAACAATGATCGCCTCGTCCTTTGCCAACACGGCGACCGCCGCGTCGCCCGGCTGGAATCGGCCTTCGATGCCGAGAAGCCAACCTATGTGACCCTCGCCGACCGATACGACGGCAAGCGCTTCAATAGCCCAAACGACTTGGTCGTCGGCTCAAATGATAGCGTCTACTTCACCGATCCACCCTACGGCTTGGAAAAGGGCCCGGACGATCCTCGCAAAGAACTCGACTTCCAAGGCGTGTTTCGCATTGCTCCCAGCGGCGACGTAACGCTCGTCACGCGCGAACTTGCCCGCCCCAACGGCATCGCGCTCTCGCTCGATGAGAAAACACTCTACGTCGCCAATTCCGATGGCGACCGCCCCGTAATCATGGCCTACCCGCTCAATTCGGATGGTACCGTCGGCGAAGGCCACGAATTCTTCAACGCCAAGACGGCCGGCGCGACCGGCCCCGGCGCTTGCGACGGCATGAAGATCGACGCCCACGGCAACCTGTGGGCCACCATCCCCGGCGGCCTCGCCATCTTCACGCCCGAAGGCAAGCAACTCGGCTTTATCTCGGCAGGCAACGATCCCATCGCGAACTGCGCCTTCGGCGAAGACGGCAGCACCCTATTCATGTGCGCGAATCACAACCTGCTTAAAGTCCAAACGAAAACCAAGGGCAAAGGATTCTAAATTTTTCCTTCCCCCTTCCGCACTCCCCCCTTCCCCCTTTCTTCATGCGAGCTCTGCTACTCACAAAATACCGCGAATTGGAATTAACCGAAGCAGATCGGCCAACGGTCGGCCCGACCGACGTCCTCATCCGCGTCGCTGCCTGTGGCATCTGCGGTAGTGATGTCCACGGCTACGACGGTTCCAGCGGCCGCCGCATCCCGCCCATCATCATGGGCCACGAAGCCGCCGGCGTCGTCGCCGAAATCGGCGCAGCCGTCGACCGCGTCCGCGTTGGCGATCGCGTGACCTTCGACTCCACGATCTTCTGCAACAACTGCGACGCCTGCCGGCGCGGCGCGGTCAATCTCTGCCAAAACCGCCGCGTCCTCGGCGTCTCCTGCAGCGACTATCGCCAACACGGCGCATTCGCCGAGTTTGTCGTCGTCCCGCAACACATCATTTACACACTGCCGCCCAGCATGCCGCTCGAGCACGCCGCAATGATCGAGCCAGTCTCGATCGCCCTCCACGCAGTCACACGACTTGCCATCGAGCGCGGCGAACGCGCCGCGGTTGTCGGCAGTGGCATGATCGGCCTACTTGTGATTCAAGCATTGCGTGAAGCCGGCTGCGGCGACGTCGCCGCAATCGATATCGATGCCGGGCGACTCGCGCTCGCCAAAGAACTCGGCGCGTCTCACACAATAAATAGCAGCAACACGGACCCCATCGCCGAAGTCCTACAACGCACCAGCGGCGAAGGCGTTGACGTCGCTGTCGAGGTCGTCGGCAATGCCGCGGCATTCAAAACTGCAGTCGCCTGCGTAAAACGCGGCGGCCGCGTCAGCCTCGTAGGAAACCTCTCACCCGAAGTCCCATTCCCGCTGCAGGCGGTCGTGACGCGGGAAATAACGCTCATCGGCAGTTGCGCCTCCGCCGGCGAATACGCGCGAGCCGTCGAGCTCGTGGCGAACGGCGCAATCCGCGTCGACCCGTTGATCAGCGCCATCGCGCCACTCGCCGAAGGCCCCCACTGGTTCGAACGCCTCTACCGTCGCGAACCCGGCCTCATGAAAGTCATCCTCCAACCATAACCCCCGCGCCCAATTCGTCATTCGTCATTCTCCCATGCCTAACCCCTTCGACCTCACCGGCAAAACCGCCCTCATCACTGGCGCCAGCCGCGGCCTCGGCCAACAATTCGCCCGCGCCCTCGCGAACATGGGCGCCGACCTCGCCATCACCAGCCGCACGCTCGCCTCCCTCGAACCATTCGCCACCGAAATGCGTGCCCTCGGCCGCCGCGTCGCCTGCATCGAACTTAACGTTCGCGAGCAACCAAGCATCGAAAACGCCGTCGCCGCCGCAATCGCCGAACTCGGCCAAATCGATATCCTCGTCAACAACGCCGGCTGCAACATCCGCAAACGCGCCGTCGAAGTCACTTGGGACGACTGGAACACAATCCTCGACACCAATCTCCGCGGCATCTTCTTCGTCGCCCAAGCCGTCGCTCGCCACATGATCGAGCGCCGCGCCGGCCGCATCATCAACATCGGCTCCGTCACCTGCGTCGCCGGTTACGCCGGCCTCGGACCATACGGCGCGAGCCGCGGCGGCGTCAAACAGCTGACCATGAGCCTCGCCCACGATTGGGGCGAGTACGGCATCACGGTGAATTGCCTCGCCCCAGGCTGGTTCAAAACCGAGCAAAACCGAGCCCTCTACGAACACGAGGGCTGGGTCGACTACCTCTGCGAGCGAATTCCCCTCGGCCGACCCGGCGCACCCGGCGATTTAGACGGCACGCTCCTACTCCTCGCCTCCGACGCCGGCCGCTACATCACCGGCCAAACCATTTTGGTCGACGGTGGCGTCTCGATCGGAGCCATACGTGCTCTGCCGAAAACCTGACGTTAAATTTACGCAAATCGCCCATAAAATTCGCATTCCACCTAATAATTGGCAGGGGGTTTGCTGATCAGAAGCGAAAGTTCCCGGACTTCGTTCCCCTTTCCACCACATCGGAGTACTGAAATGCACGTCATCGGCTGGATTATTTTCGGTTTGATCGTGGGCGCACTCGCCCGATTGCTAATGCCCGGCCGGCAACCGATGGGATTTATTCTCACTTGCCTGTTGGGTATCGCGGGCTCGTTCATCGGTGGGTACATCGGCAGCGCTATTCATGGCGGCCCCATGGACGCCTCCCAACCTGCTGGCTGGATCGGAGCTGTAATCGGTGCGCTGATCCTCCTATTCCTCTACGGAATGTTCGCGAAGTCCACTGTCGGACCACCATCGGCATAAAGCCCAACCCCTCATTCCACGCCATTAAGCGATGTTTAGCCGCGACGCGCAGCGGAGCGCGTCGACCGCTCAGCTCGCGCGCACCCTTCCGCGCGCCCGTTTAACCGCGACGCGGAGCGGAGCGCTTCCTCCTCTTGACAACTACTGCTCAACCAGTAGAATCACGGTCGTTGCTACTGCTCTACCAGTAGGAGGCCGCAATGCCGAACGAAACGCCAAGTGACCGGGAATTAGAAGCGCTCAAAATTCTCTGGGAGCGCGAGGAAGTGACCGTCCGAGACCTCGCGGACGCGATGAACGCGAGCGCTGCGTCGATCAAGGACGAACTCGCCTACACCACCGTGCTCAGCCTGCTCCAAGTAATGGAGCAAAAAGGCTTCGTCACTCATCGCCGCGAAGGCAAAGCCTACGTCTACCTGCCTAACGTGCCCCGGCAAACAACAATCCGCCGCCTCGCCAACACGTTCCTCGAAAAAGTTTTCGACGGCGCCGTCGACGAATACCTCGTCCATGCCCTCGAATCAAAACGCCTCTCCGCCACCGAGCTCGATCAACTTGAAGCTATGCTCTCTGCTGCCCGCGCGCGATCCGCGAAGCGGCCCCGCAAAGGAGATAAAAAATGATCCACTTTGCCGATTGGTTAGGCCATTGGTCAGTCGACGTTTATCTACTCGGATCCGTCCTCCTTATCCTCGCGCTGATCGCGATGGCAGCCCTGCGTCAGCCAGTTCACCGCCTGGCGATAACAAAATCGCTGTTCATTGCCCTCGCCCTTCTTGCTGTTCTGAGCTCCCTCCCTGGCTGGTCAGTCCTGCATCTGATAACGGCGAAACCCGCTTCAGCGAACGAATTGGTTCAACCGGCTCCGCCGTCGCTGAGCCCCGCGACAGTGGCTTTTGAAACGCCGACGACGAACCTTCATCCAACGTTTCCGATACTCGCCCCACCTTCGACGCGGGCGCGAATTTATTCCGTCCCAAACTTCAACATTTGGATATTAATTGGTGCCGTCGAACTCACTGGTGCTATCGGCGTTCTCACTTGGCTTGCAACCGGTTGGGCGGCCGCGCGCAAATTGCAAGGCGCATTCCAACCAGCCCCACTTCACGTCGAGCAACTGCTAAAAGAAATCACCCACGCCTTACCAACTCCGCTTGACCATCTGCCTAGGCTAAACGTCTCGAAACTAATTGAAGTTCCAGTCGCCCTCGGCTTCCGCCACCCCACGATCGTGCTCCCAAGCAGAATGGTAGCACAAAATCCCCAAGTTCCTGCCTCCTCCACGCTCGCTCCAATCCTCACCCACGAACTCGCGCACATCCGCAACCGCGATCTGCAATGGCTCGCTCTCAGCCGCGCACTTTTAATCCTCTTTTGGTCACAACCGCTCTATTGGCTCGCGCGCCGCCGCATGCGCCTCGATCAAGAATCACTCGCCGACGCAGCCGCCGCCGAACTTACCACGCGCCACGAATACGCCGAGCAGCTCATCAATTGGGCCCGCCATCTCACGACCCTTCCCACGATGCGGCTCGCCTCCGCCGTCGGCCTCTGGGAAGGCGCATCGCAGCTGCGCCAACGCGTAGCACTCCTCCTCGACGAACGCATCACCGTCCTCCGCGACTTTTCCCGCAAATGGCAATTCGCCACGC
The DNA here is from genome assembly GCA_963733705.1 of uncultured Planctomycetota bacterium. GTDB lineage: Bacteria > Planctomycetota > Planctomycetia > Pirellulales > Lacipirellulaceae > JABDGM01. The sequence continues at coordinate 85,474 of CAVTEJ010000013.1, forward strand.
TCGGCGTCTGCACTATCATCGCGGCAGCGCTTTCGCTTGTCACGCTTCAGCCCGCGCAATCGCAAGATCAATCGTTGAATCATTCCGCCAAGTCGATCGCGAAGGCGGTCGCACCGACTGAAACTGAAAAAGCACGTCTCGCCGACAACGTTGACTATTCCGTAATGGGCGACCGCTTCGTTTTTTGCCCAGTCACCACGGAACTTCAAAAGAGCCTTCTCGGTGACGTAGATTCACCGTTAAAGAATGCCTCACTCTGCGTCTTCGTTAATTTCGCCCAGCTGAAAGAAGAACCGACCGACCCCAAATCGCCCTTCTTTGAAAGTCTTTTCGATTCGCTCCGCGCTTTCCACTTCTCTAAATCCTCTAAATCCAGCAACGACGTGGTGATTTTCCAGCTCCTCATTGGTCCGCAGCGCCCAATGACGTTCGATGTCGCGCAAAAGCGCGCCGAGTCGCTCGCCAAGACCTGCGAAGCGATCGGCAAATCCGCAGGCTTCGCGCATACCCGATCTTCAACAACTTTTCTTGGCGCCGATTTCGACTGGTCGAAATACGTCAGCGAAGCGCAAGCGTCGTCGCTGCGGGCACCCGCATCGCATACCACGCCAGACGAAAAGTCGATCGGCAACGACACCATCCGAGTCTTCGCCGAATCAACCTTTCTGTCGTTCATGTTGGCTCACAACACCGACTGCGTCGTAAACATCAAGCCAATCCTGAGCACGCAGCATGGAGTCCGCTTTCCCGATGATTTCGCAGACGCCATGCATGAGTTCATCCCCAAACTCAAATACGCCAGCGACAACACGCTGCTCGCCCGCGTCCGCTTTGCACCATCAGAACAAGACGCACTTACATTATTTGTAGACGGTGCCCATCACCGCCGCGAGTTCGCAAGCAAGTTCGGTTTCAAAGACTGCAATCTACAGTTGTCTCAGGTCGCGACAGAAGATGCTGAAAAGCGTGACCAGGACGAACAGAAAAAAACCTCGGCGTCGTCAGGCAAAGCAACTCAACCGGCGTCATCAAACGACAGCCCAGCCAACCCAAAACCCAAAACCCCTAACCAGCCAAAACCAAACACCGTCGCCGGCTTGGCGCTCCAAGAAAACCATGAGCCCGTCACAGCCGCCGAAGTCTTTCTGTTTCGCTACGACCACAGCGATTTATCCCGCAAGCTGATTGGCCAAACGAAAACCGATAGCGATGGCCGATTTCAATTCGACAATGTCATCGATATCGAAAAAGAATTCCCGGGCAGAAAATTCCCGGCCCGCGACCAGGTTGGCAACGAGTTTATTCAATGTATCGTTCGCACTCCCGGCCTAGTTCCCTTCGAGTGGATGGCGACGCCAACCCAAGTAGCCGAACAAGGAATGTTTCAGGCAGCCGTCATGTCAACCGGCGCCACTCTGGCCGGTCGCGTCACCGGCCCGGATGGAGATCCCGTGACAGGCGCGCTCCTAACGGTCGGTCGTGGATTCGGCGACTGGGAAGGCATCAAATCCGCTCGCACCGATGCCAAGGGCAAGTACCAGATCGCCGACCTCAAGCCTTTCGACTTGGCCGCGTACCAGAAGCAGGCAGAAGAAGCGCAGCGGTCCGGAGGCGACGTCTTCATGGCTTTCCCCGAGTCACTGACGATCGAGGCTCATAACTTCGCGACGAAACAATTGCAGTTCGCCAAGATACCAGGCCAACAAGACGTACAACTCGACCGCCCCGCCGTCCTCGAAGGTCGCGCCGTCTACGCCGGTTCCAACGAGCCAGCGCCGAATATCATGGTGCAAGCTTCGACGATGATCACCACCGATAACTTCAAAAAGTTTCAGTCCCGGCAAGAATTCCCAGTGAAAACCGCAGTCCGTACCGACCAGACTGGCAAATACCGCTTCGCCGCGCTGCCGCCCGGCTCATATTCCATATCGGCGGAAATTCCAGATTGGGTAACGACCGGCGTTACCGCAACCGACGCGACCAGCGAAAAGACCACGCAGTTACCTGATCTCACGTTCACCAAAGGCGGTTTCATCAGGCGCGACTCGTTGATTCGACGACCAAACGCCCGATTCCACTTCAACCGGACATGAACGTGATGCTCATCGCCTCTTCGAACTCGTCACCACCGGTCGGCGGACCGACCGTAAAAAGCAATATTGAAGCAAATACTCAAGGCCGCTTTGAATTGCGCGCACCGGCGGGCAAAAAGTCGGTTACCGTGGGCAGTGTTAACGACCGCGCCGGCGTAACATCCTGGTTCGGTCGGCAATCAGTTGACGTAAACGTCGTGGAAGGACAAACCGTCGATATCGACGTACCGGTCGAAAAATTCGTTGCCGCCGCGGCTGGAAAACTGTCGGTAGCCATCGTTGACCCAAAAGAAGAGAAAACGAAAGACAAGAAAGCCGGATCTTCAAGTGATGGCAAACCTACCTCTGAGCGTCAACAAAAACCGGACGAACCAAAATCATCGAAACTAAACGAAGACACAGCACCAACACCCGCACCCGATTCCAAGCCGCCCGCGAATGAGGCCCCACCAGCCGACCGCCAGTCTGCTGAGAACGCGCAACCGCCTGCAAACTCGCAGCCGCCAACCCCCGTCACAGTCTCAAAACCCAACACTTCTGAATCGCCACAGCTATCCCTCGTCATCGCCAAGCACGCGCTACTGCTCAATGGCAACGAAATCACCACTTGGGAACAGTTTAGTGCGAAACTCGCCGCCCTTCCCGAACCTTCCAAACCGCAGCTCCACTTCTACTTCACCAACGGCGTTTACGCCGAGGATGGCCAAAAGCCGGCGCAAGCGAAAATCTATGAACTCTCGCGCAAGTTCAAATTGCAGGGCCACAGTGAAGGCAGCCTGCTGCCGCGTGCCGGCGCTCGCTATGACCACATAGAAAAACAATCCGACCTCACACCCGATCCCTCACTTCGCGTCACAGGTACCGTCTTCGATACAAAGAACCAACCCGTCGCCGGGGCCGAAGTCGTCCTGATCGCGCCAGTTGACGAATCGCTTCCATATAAAGATTTCGACATCACGCTGGTCCAAGGCCGCATCCGCAATCCACTCGATGAAATCATCACCGTTTCCGATGAAGCGGGACAATTTGTCATTTACCCTCCCAAGGGAGCCAAATATCGCCTCCTCGTCGCGCATCCAGATTTCGGATTCAATCTCACCGACGACGATTCGACCGCAAAAGTTGGTTTGATCCCCTGGGCAAAACTAACCTGCAAGCTCGGCGCTGAAGATAATTCCAAACAAAGCGCCGATTTGCGAACACGTCCGCAAACTCGCCCCGGGTATCCGGACGTCAGCATCAACCAATACTGGGAAGATCTAAAGCTCACGCAACCGACAGACTCGTTTTCCTTCAACTACGTGCCCGCAATCTGGCAAACAACCATTGGCCGCAGTTTCGCTGAGCAAGATGGCGGCTCGATCAGCATTGCCGACTCATCCGTAAGCTTGTTGCCCGGCGAAGACCGGCGAATCGAGCTAGGTCCGCTAAACGACAAACAACGCGAATGGTTGCAATTCAATCGCGAACAGTTCAACAAACGGGACGCCGGGGCAAACCGTTGACATCGATTTTCAGTGTTATCGTCCACCAAAATGACGAATTCGCGTCGAGCCTTCTCGTAAATCGTGTTATATAATGGTTTGTAGCGACCATGGATCACGAAAGGACGATGGCATGAGCACTCAAGAATTGGAAGAAGCCATTCGACAGCTTCCCTACGAGGAGTTTAGTCGCCTCGCCCAGTGGATCGATGAATACCGCGCTGACTTATGGGACCGTCAGATCGAAGCAGACATTCGTGCAGGTCGCCTCGACGAAGCAGGACGCCGAGCGGACGCTGACTTTGACGCGGGACGATGCACCCCGTTATGAACCGAAGGGCACTAAAAAACTTTCTTCTCTCTTCGTGAACTTTGTGCCTTTGTGGTAAATGATTTCGTTTCTTTGCGCCTTAGCGCCTTGGCGTGAGATAATCCGTTCCCTATTCCTCACGTCCCGCGCTACACCTTCGCCCTGTCAAGTGCCAATTTTTAGCCGCGCATTTCTCTCAGAAGATTTTTCTTGGAATTGGCCGCGCACTGTGTTAACCTCGCACACCTTACGATGTACTGAGCTCGCCGAAGTACGTCGCTCGCTCTTTGGCAACTTAAAATCAGGCCCTGTCCAACAAGCCGCAAGCGTGGCCCACGAGCCGGGGCTGATGGTTTGCGCAGAGAGCGCGCCGAGTTATTGCATCGCCGTAACGCAAAGAGTCTCAATATTACCCGAATATTGGAACGTCCGATCGCTCGACAACCCTTGATTCGCCGTGCTTTCAACAAACCCGGCGTTCCAAAAATGGCGATTTTTGTATTAAAAAATCGTGTTCGCGCGCAGCAACAATATTCGGCAACCGCTGCCGAGTGGCAAGAACGGAATTGCGATCATCAGCAACAGCCCGACCGTCGGCTCAGGCACCGCGCTCCCAGCAAGAGCGCCCGACGACGGCGTGTACGTCATGCCGAACTCGGCCCGCCACGTCGCAAAGTCGGCCTGCGTGTACGTCGTGCCCAGCCCGTCGCGCCAAGTGACGTAATCACGCATGTCCACGATCCCATCGGTGTTGAAGTCGCCGCCAAGCTGGTAAGCAACTTCCCCGTCGAGCGTTTCATCTCCTTCCGCCAGGAGGAACTGAAACTCCAGGTCTTGACTGCCCAAGACGTTGAACAAGTGACCAAGCGCGAACTGAGCCCCCTTAGCAAACAGATAACTGCCGCTAAATTTCAGTTCGCTAACTCGGCCGGTGTTCACATTGGCTTCCTGCCAGTCGCCGCCCGCCGCCCCTTGGTCGGCCAGGCTCGTCCAGTTGCCGTTTTGAAAGAGCAGCGAGTCCGACGCCGAACTCACGGTGTACGCTTCGAGCCCAACGTTAAACTGCGACCCATTTCGCAGCTTAACATCGCCCGTGATGGGATCCACGAGTACCACCAGGTTCCCAAACCCGGTGTACTGCACCGTGCCATTGCGAACATCGCCGCTGGGCGTTGTGTACTCGAACGCAATGTCGTTCTGCTTGAGCGCCTGCGGCAACGTCGTGGCGCTCGAAGCGAACGGCGAGCCAAGTTGGATCGCCGCCGCATTGTTGAGCGTCAGCGACCCGAGCGGATTCAGTTCGTTGAGATGCGTCGAGTTCGGATTCGCCTCCTGCCACTGCGTATTACCTTGGTCCTGCAGGCTGTTCCATCCGGCTACGCTCAGCGAACCCGATGGCGAACTGATCGAATACCCATCGAACGCGATCGGTGCCCCCGTCCCATTTTGCATGGTAACGGCCCCCGTCTGGCGATTCACCGTCAGCGTGAGCTTCGGCGCGTGCAGATCGGCGAAAAACTTTTTCGAGTCCCAACTCAGCACCGAAACCGGCGAGCTCGTCTGGCCGAGCCCGCTCGGCTGATAAAAGAAGCTCAGTACGCGATCCTGATTCCAACGATTGATGTCGTACGTTGGCTCATAGTTACCAAGGTTTTCCGTCGCCAGGTCGACGAACTTCCAATCGTTGCGATTCGGGTTTTCGCTGTAAGCAATCGTGAGACCATTGGAGCCTTCATTGTGACGCATACCAACAATCACACGGTTGTCGTCGTCGACAACAACAATCGGTCGCCCCAGGTCGCGTACAACGGCCTCCGTCGTAATACCCAAGCCATCAATCGTGCGATGCGTTATCTGCGAAGTCTTCCACTGTTGCTGCGAGTTATCGTACCAGGCGAGCATGTACTGCCGGCGGTTATCGCCCTGCACAGCGCCAGGCGCCCACCACGACGCGACCACCGGCTGATCGAATTTGTCGACCGTCATACCCGTCGTATTAATCAGACTATTGTTCTGCGGGATCGGAACCGCCACCTCAGCATTTGTTTCATAGATCGTGCCGCCGTATGGAGTGCCGTTGATCGTCGTCCACGTGGCACCGCCATCGGCGGAACGAGCGTAGCTAATCGTATGATTCGTTTGATAGCTGCCACCGCTGCTACGCCACGTCCAGGTGGCGAGAATGTTGCCGTGCGAATCGAACGCCAGTTGGTTCGGGTACGCGTTCGCAACGGTCAAATTGCTACCAGGCGCCTGTCGCCCCAGCCAAATTTGATCGGGACCAGAACCAAGTTCAGACCATGTATCTGTGGCCGTATCGTAACGGCGAAGCCGGTAGTCGCCGTTCCCCGATACGCCGTTGCGGTACTCAAACAGCAGATCACCATCCGGAAGATTATTGAACGCGGGATACGTCACGCTCGTGTTGTACAGCCCGGTCATGTTGTTGAGCGAGCCCGAATTGCCCGTGTTCGCTCCGATCATGCTGATCGGATTCGAGTTGAGCACCGAAGCGGTGGATTTGGTGTAGAGAAAATTATTGTCGTGCATACCCCACGACATATGGAGGATGCCGTCGCCATCAACCCCAATGCTGCTGATGTCGTGATCGTCCGCAACGTTAAAGGCAGTGAATTGGGTGCGGAACAAGCTCCACGTATCTGCATCCGTTGTGCGGCGCCCCACGATCAGCTTGCCATCGGAGCCGTAGTACGAAGTGAATTCGTATCCGCCCACGGAGGTGAGCGCATTGAGCTTGATCGGGACCGAATTGATATTACTGGTGGCGTAGCCACTGTCATCGGTCGTAGCGTTGCCGTCAGTGATCAACTGCGTCGTGACAAAGTTGGTGGCCCTGGCGATCGAGACGACGCCAAGCGTGCCTATTGCGAGCGCGACGGCAAAAAGTTTTCGAGGCATGACGTAGACGCAGAATCAGGTGAGCAAAATCAAAGTCACTGCGAGGCGAATCACTTAAAGTTTTCGACAAACGGCTTGCCGCCGGCCCAGGTCAGATTGATTTCGGCCTTGTCCGTCGGCCCATCGACGGTAAATTCCAACCCCGAGGTGTTGATGTCCGAATACTTTTTAGGCGCTTCCCAGCGTAGCTGTTTTTCACTTAGGTTCTGCGCAGCGGTGACTCGAACCTTGTGCTTTCCGACCACTGCACCGTCGCCGCGAGCGTAGCAAGAAAGTATGAAATGACCTTGATTGTCGATGGCGCTCCCCGAAGCACGCGCACCTTCAGGGACGAATTGAATCGACCCCAGCGCGAGAGGCTTACCATCGATCAGCACTGTGCCCGCGACAGGCACGCGCGTCGGTTTGCCATCGTTGCAACCTGCCAAACTACAGAGCGCGAAACCCAGCCACAACAAGCAAAAAGTTTTCATCGGAACGTTAAGCATGGATCGGCGGCCCTCCACCGCGCATCAATAACCACCGGGGGCAATCTCACCACCGGCGCGGGTGGAGAGTCCCTGGTAAACTTTGAGATCGATCGAGTCATTGATAAACGAAATGTGCCCATCACCGTACTCAAAATTCCCGCCACCCGGATGTCGGCTTTGAAACGCAGCATTGGCAATGTTGGTAGTAGAAACCATCGTGCCTGCGCCGCCATCTGTACCAGGCGGCGTGTTAAGCGGATTGGCAGTTGTACGCATAGTCGAGTTACCGCGATTACCATTCGACCAAATATTCGAACCAATCGGCAAATCGCCCATAATGGTTTCGCCAACGAACAGTGTATGGCTCAGACCATCGAGAATCTCCGACACTTTGATGCGGCGGTTATAGAAAAACGTGCCATCGTTGGCGTATTTCAAGGTCGCGCTGTTCGGCGGCCCTTGCGAGCCAGCCACGTTGGCATAACTACCGGTCGAGACATCGTTGCGAGCGGGCACTTCGTGCTTGTACTCGGCAAACTGTTGCAGATCGCCGTCCGACGGGCAGACATACGCTTTGGGGCGGTTTGCGACCGCCAGTTTCACATCGGGATCCGTACACCACCTGCATCCTGTAACACCATCCCAGACACTCACGGTTTGCACTTTGAATTGATCGTAAAGTTGTTGTTCCTCAAGGTATGGCAAAATCATTACTAGCGCGCTGACGCCATGGGCGGCCATTTCATAGCCGGCTGATGAAATTTGCGAACTGCAATCAACGCCCGTACCCGGCGACGACGTTATGACGCCATCACAACCCTTTCGCGCGGCCGGAAAACGCTTCGCGGTGTGCTCATACTCGAGCAAGCCGAGGCCGATTTGCTTCATGTTGTTGACACATTGCGAGCGACGGGCCGCCTCGCGCGCCGCCTGGACGGCCGGCAGCAGCAATGCGACAAGTATGCCGATGATGGCAATCACCACGAGCAGTTCAACCAGCGTAAATGCACGCCTTTGCAAGGTCATGACCGAGAACTCCTGCCTACATGAACCGAACGGTCCGTGGGATTAGCAATTAATGAAGGTCTGCGGGCGCTGCGCGCCCTCAGACCCCCTGCCCCGACAGAATGATCGCATTAATCACCGAATTTCTCTGGCAGCTCACACCTCGACTCGTTGTCGTGGCACCCGTGCAGTGGTCACAATCGACAGCCCCACCAGTATTAGGCTGCCAGACATCGGCTCGGGTATCGTCGCAAGCTGGAAGAACGTCACGTTGCCGCTCACATTCCCCGAGGTGCGGGCAATCCCAATGGCTTGAATATCCTGGGCGTTTAGCGGCAGTGCGGTCGGCGATACCTGCGTGTAGTTCGAATCCGTCGGGCGTTTGGCATAGAACGTCGCGGTCCAGATCGTCGGATTTGTATCCAGCACGATTCGCAAGTCGATGTCGCCGCCCTCGTTGAGCGGGCTGCCGGTCGTCCACGAAGCAGCACCCGCTGTACCGGACGTGGTGTTCCCCAAAAAGTATTGATTCGTATTGGTAGTTGGATTGTTGGCGCGGAACAACATCCAGGCTTTGCCAAGTGTCGGCGCTACAGTGAATCGGTTGTCTCCTGTTTCGAGCGTGGTAGGCACGTTTTGCGCAAAACCGAGCGCGTACCAAGAGGCGCTTGTGCCATCCGGCCCAACGCCCGTCATGCTCGCCGAGAGCTGATAGATGTTGCCGGCCTGCGGTGCGAACGACAGCCACGCGCCCTGATTGACGGCGATGTTGCCACTCGGCATCAGGCCGTTCGCTTTGTAACCGGAGTAAGCTTGCCAAGTATTGGTTCCGCCATTGTTGTCAATATCCGGCGGGAGCCCGTTCAAATTCGTGCTCGCGCTGCCGTCGAAATTGTCTTGATAGATGATCGCGCCGTTTGCCGCCGAGGTAGCGACGACAACCAGCAGTGCGATCAACGAGATCGGTCTCAATCGTTTCATTAGCTATTTCTCCCCACAAAGTTGCGAATAAGACTGGAACTTAGAAATCGCGGTACGTTGAATTACCATTAAAACGCGAGCATGGAACTTATCCGCGAATTGCGAGTAAGAACCACGATCACAGCAAGGACGAACAATACGAGCGTCGAGGGCTCCGGCACAGCCTGACTGCCAAGGCCGCTGCCACTTCCGCTACCGGAGGTAGCGCCGAAGTTCGCACGCCAGGTGTTGTAGCCGCCAGGCGATCCGCCGAATGCGCCTGGGTTGTTACGCCAAGCAACATAGTCTGCAGCATTCACGACACCATTGCCGTCGTAGTCGCCAGCGAGCGGGCCGCCGATCGCTTCGTACACGACGACCCCGGTTCGCATAGAGGTTTCACCGTGCAAGACGAACTGGAGCGTCAGGTCACGTTTGCCGGTCACTTCGTTGAACGGATTGCCCAGGTTGAACGACTGGCCACTGCCGAACGAGGTGAAGCTGCCGAGCTTGAGCTCTGAGAGGTGGTTGACACTCGGGTTGGCCTCTTGCCAGTCGCCGCCTGCGGCATTTTGGTCGTCGAGGCTGTTCCATTGTCCGACGTCGAGCGATCCAAGCGCCGAACCAATCGAGTAGTTGTCGATGTTGACCGAAAAATTAGAAGTGTTCTTCAGCTGGGCAGCGCCCGTTGTGGGATCGACCCGCAACACCAAGTTGTTGATACCAGTAGTGCCTGTGTAGTTGATAACGCCAGTTTTCAGCGTGCCATCTGGCTGTGTGTAATCGAACGTGAGATCCTCCGTGGTATCGCCAAATGCAGCCGGGACCGGCGGAGCATAGATATTCCCCAACGACAGGTTGCTGCCCACGCCAATCGTCGGTGCCGCAGTTGGATTCAACTGATTGACCCGCGCGGTCGTCGAATTGGCCGTCTGCCATGTGCCGCCTAGGGAGGTGAAATTCGCCGGATTCAATTCGTTCAGCGCGGCCGAGTGGACGCTGTAGCCGTCGATCGCGATTCCGGTTGTCCCGGGGTTCGAGATCGCGACGGCGTGCGTCGTACGATTGACATTGAGAACCAGTCGCTCTTCAACGGCAAGTTGCACGAGCTTGCCAAGACCGCCGTTCTGCGTGCGCAGGTTATACACCTGCCCCAGCGCGAGTGGCGTGGTCGGCATGTTCACCGTATCGAAATTGCCGGTGACTTGCCGAGCATTCACAAGATTCCAGGTCGTACCTACGGTTGGCGTGACGCTTGGATCCAGCTGAAACGTCAGTGTGCCACCGAGGCCCGCGTTATCTGTCGCCTTAAGTGCCGAGTGGCTCGTTGCGGTGAGCTGCTCGATGAGCGTGCTGGCGGTGCCGAAGTTCAATGTGGTCGAAGTGAAGTCGACGTTTGGACCAATCACGGTCGTCGTGCGTGCGAGATTAGCGGCGCCAACAACCACCGTGGCATTGCCACTGCCGGTCGTTCCCCCGAGGCGAATTGAACTCGCGGTGGCCGCTCCGGTCATAACCAGGTTCACCGCGGTCAATGATCCGCCGCGGTCAATATTCAACGCGCCAACGCCCGCCACGCCGACGTACACGCCACCGTCGCCGTCGAACGGCGTATCAACCGCCGTTATGCTGCCGCCCGATGCGATTTGCAGCGTGCCGCTGTTACCACCGGCTAGGCCTAGTGCAATGCCGCCCGGCGTATCGGCAATGGCGGTGTTGATAGTCGCCGTGCCAGTGGCGATTCCCGACGGCCCACTCACGCCGCCGACGATGGCGAAATCGTCATTGGCGGCATTCGGAACGACGCCGTTGCTCCAACTGTTAGGATCATTCCAATTGCCGGTGGCCGATTTCCAATAGTTGAGAATGCCCGTAACCTGCGCGGTCGCGGGTGGCGCCAACGTCATCAGCAGCGTCGCCGCAATGCCGACGTAAGTGGCTCGAATGCGATAAGACATGGTGTACACTCCCCGAAGTTAGTCGCGAAACTGTAAGAAGACGCTCGAAAACACTCCGATGTCTTTACACGTTTCGCAGAGAGGACACCTCACGACGATTTCGCCGAGTCGACAGACCGCACACAATGCTTACGAATACGAGGCCGATGCTCGTGGGTTCGGGAACGGATGCATCAAAAAATGCGCCAGCACCAGCTCCGGCACCGGCAGCTGTTTTCCAAGCCCGGAAGTCACGGAGGTCGACCAGGCCGTCACTGTTCAGGTCACCTTGAGCGCGAGCACCGTTGGTGAAGAGATGGTCGCGGATTACGCCGAAGTCGAAATCGTTCACGAAACCGTCGCCGTTCACATCGCCCGGAATGAAGATGGACCCGCTTGTTTCCAAGGTGAAGTTGGTGATCTTGCCAGTAACGTCACCCGTGTTTCGGGCAAAGCCTACGGCACCGATGTCTTGAGCGGTCAAGTTAGCAGCCGGAGCGACCATAGTGTACGAACCATCCGTGTCTCGTTTCGCGAAGTACGTCGCCGTCCAGATTGCTGGATTGGTATCGAGGACGATTTGCAGGTCGACGTTTCCACCATTGGTCGGACCGCCGGTCCAGTTAACCGCTCCGCCGGTGCCACCGCCCGAGAACGCCTGGTTTGGATTCGTGGCGTTGCTGGCGCGGTAGAGTGTCCAAGCGCGACCGATTGCGTTCCCTTCGACAAATCGGTTTGGACCCGTTTCAGCGTTGGCTGGCAACCCTTTGGCGAAACCGGCAGCAAGCCAGTTGACGCTAGTGCCCGCCACGTTTGCGAAGCTTACCGAAAGCGTATAGGTGTTGCCCGCGACGGGAGTGAACGGCAAGAACGCGCCTAGCGCGACATTATTAGGAATCGTGCCGTCTTGCTTGAAACCGGAAGATGCCAACCACAGGCTGCTATTGCCAGAATTGTCAGTATCTGGCGTCGAGCCATTCAAATTATCAGTGGCAGCTCCAAGAAAGTTTTCGTCGTAGATAACACCCGCGCCGATCGCAGCTGTCGATCCAAAACTGCTCAGCACGATTGCCAAAGCAACGCTGCAGAAACTCAGCCTGTACGAAATCATCGAATGCGCTCCTCAACATGAAGGTGATGTGCACCGCACAACTCAAGGGATCAATACCGCCTCATTCCGCTCGTCCCATTCCGCCCCGAGAAAGCTCGAAAAATTACCGTGAACCGGTTAAATCGTGGTGGTTTTCCAACCGACCGAAGCCCTGAAACTCGACACGCAACGACATTGGGTTGGGATCTGTCGGCGCTGCGCCCTTCATGACGCCATTCCAGACATCGATTTCGAGCCGATTAATTCCCGGCACGAAACCCTCGCGAATTTTGACCAAGCGGAAGCGGTCGCTCCGAAATGTCTGCCCCGGCTCATTGTCGTCCCAAGGAGTCACGGGCACTTCGGTGCCATTAATTCGCACAGCCCGCACGCCGTTGTCCGCCAGAATTTGGGCGGCCACCATGACTGTTGATGGGTCAAAGCCTGCGAGATCGAACTTCGTTTCAAATGTGTAGACCGACTTGGCTTTCCCGCCCGGCCGACCGTCTTTCGCAAACGACAGCCACTGCGAACGCTGCGGTTCGTTGTCTGAGTAACGCTCATCTGGCTTGCAGACGACTGCGAACTGCGGCTTGTTGAAATTCGCGCACTTGGGCCCCTTGATGATTCGCCAATGCTGGTCTTCGTCACCCTCGGTGAGCCCGATGCCGGAGTTGGAAAGTGCGATCGGCTTGAACGGCCGAAATATATCCGACAGCTCAGGGAACCGATCCTTTTGAGCCGCAATGCGGACCGGCCGATCAGCGCCGGAATCAACTCGAATTCCTTCGCCCTGAGTGAGCAACACGCTGCGACGACCCGAGAGCGACGACGCCAACGGCTGCACACGTACCTGGCCGCGCAGAACGTGAGTCTCGACATCATCCTGCGAGGCCGAAATGGCGAACTCGGTGCCAAGGTCGACCACACGCATCGCACTGGTATCGACCGTGAAGCCGGAACCCCAGGCGGCCACGTGCGCGGTGAGCACACCGCGATGAAGCTCGACGTGTTTGGCTGTATCAAACCGTAATTCGGCGGGTGCCTTCACCACAAATTCGGCGCCGCATGCCATGCTGACGTGAGCTTCACCTTGGTCGAGCACGATGGTCTCTCCTTCGGCAAATGAATCGCCGACGTGCGGTGCTTTGCCGGAAAACTTCGCACCGGGTGCGGAAGTCAGGCTGCCCACGGGTTGAGGGACGCGCTTGGCTAGACCCGAGCCAGCCACATGGTGCTTCGGCATGCTGAGAATGACAACGGCCAGCGCAGCTGCGCCCGCCGCAGCGGCCCACCAGCGTAGCCGCCAAATCGGCTTGGGAGCGCGTTCGGGCCGCATCGCACTCGGTTGAAATTCGGTCGTGATCTCCTCGAGCGCTCGATCCTGAGCCGCTTCGGCGCGAGCGTGGACGGCTAATTCAGCGTCCAATATTCCACACAACAACAAAGCCCGGCAGGCTTCGTCGCTTGATTCCAAGAGCTCGTTCAGGCGCTGCTGTTGCGGCGCGCTCAACCGATCTTCGCTAGCGCGCAATGCCAAGTCGCTGATTTCGCTCATCAAGTCGCGTGAGAGCATTATTTGGCCTCCCCCGCCACTCGTTGTTCGATACAAGACAAAAGTGCTTTGCGAATTCGCGAAAGCGCAACGTACAGCGAACCAACCGAACGCCGCTCCTGCTTGGCGATTTGCTCCATCGAAAACTCGCCGTGATAGCGAAGCGTGAGCAACCGCCGATGATTTGATGACAACGTATCGAGGCACCGCTTCAGAGCCTCGGAACGGGCCGAAACTTCGGTGTCGCGCATGGATGACTGTGCCTCGGCCAGGCGTTCTAGCACCACATTCGTGAACAGCACGCGGCGCCTCGATTGGCGGCGCAGGAAGTTAAGTGCCGTGAAATGTGCAACGCTCGTCGCCCACGTGCCGAAATCGGTGCCCGGCTCGTATTGCTCGAACTTGTCCCACAGCACTAAAGCAGTGTGCTGATACAAGTCCTCGGCATCGGAAAGATTCTGCACGAGCGCGAGCAAATAGCCGAACACGCGGCTGCGACTCTCCCGCAACAGCGCGGCGAACAACACAGCGTCGCGGTTATCATCGCGCAACTTGCGCTGCTGACTCATCGCGAGCGGGGATTCGGTGCTCATGCGCGTAAATAAATTGAGAATCTGCTGCAGGGGACCAACTGGCTGCTTTCCCAAAGCACGGGCCGCGACACCGCACGACCGGGTGACATCGGAAAACTATGTGGCAGTTAATGTTTTGAATTAGGATTATCCTTACAGGATTTGGTGGGGAAAAAGTAAAAAACGTAAAAATAGCTCAGATTTCATATTCTTTGATCCCCTCGAACCGGCGATTTGCAGTCGGCGGGCTCCCCGGCAATAATCGCCGGAAGTCCGGCGACAACCGCCCGCCGGCGGGCAGCTTGGAAAAGGTTCTAACTCGATGAAGCTTACTTACTTACTGTGGCTTACCTCGCTTGTGATCTTCTGCGTTGCGACGCCATTCGTTTCAGCGGCCGATAAAGGTGATAAAACCGCGGGCAAGCGAAAGGTCTTATTCCTGGCGGGCCCACCCAGCCACGGCTATGGCGCTCACGATCATCTGGCTGGCTGTATGATTCTGGCCAAGTCGCTCAACGAAAGCGGTCTGCCGATCGAGGCCGAAGTTTCTCACTACGGCTGGCCGAAAGATCCCCACGCGTTCGACGGCGTCGATTGCATTGTGATGTACGGTGACGGCGGCGACGGCCACATGGTAATCCCCCACCTCGAAGAGATGGACGCCCTCGCCAAGAAAGGCGTCGGGATCGTTTGCCTCCACTACGCCACCGAAGTGCCGAAAGGACCTGCTGGCGACAAATTCCTGGACTGGATCGGCGGCTATTTCGAACCCAATTGGTCGGTGAACCCCTTCTGGAACGCCAAATTCGATAAGTTGCCCGAGCACCCGATCACGCGCGGCGTGAAACCGTTTGCCATCGAAGACGAATGGTACTATCACATGCGCTTTCGAGACGGTATGCGCGGAGTAACGCCGATTTTAACGACCCTCCCGCCGCCGCAAACACTGTCGCGGCCCGATGACCCGCACGCCGGCAATCCGGATGTGCGGGCGGCGATCGCCCGCAAAGAAGTGCAGCACATGGCCTGGGCGGCCGAGCGCGACGATGGCGGCCGCGGCTTCGGCTTTACCGGCGCTCATGTGCACTGGAATTGGTCGAACCCCGATTTCCGCAAGCTCGTGCTGAACGCGATTGTGTGGTGCGCGAAAGCCGAAGTCCCAGCGGATGGTGTACACGACAAGCCACTCACGCTCGGCGACCTGATGGCGAATCACGACGAACCGGTGCCGCCGGATTTCAAGCCCGAGGAAATCCGCAAGAAGTTCAAACTGCCGGCGGATTGATTGCGATTTCAGCTCGCACCTGCGTCGAGGGACGCTTCAATCTCCGCGAGTGGGAGACGTCGAATGCGCTCGGCTGCCTCCGCCGTCAGAGCGTAGTTCGCAACCGTGCTGCCGACGATCGCACGCGCGGCCGCCGGCCGTGTCAGCAATCGAAGTGCCACCCACGCGTAGGGAAAGGCGCTCCAACGATCCTCGTGGATGCGCGTGAGCTCTTCTTCGCTATTCTTGTAGATGCCAGTGCCTGACAATTGCGATCCAATCTCTCGTAGCAGTTGCCGGCGGCTCGTGTTTTCGAGCGCCTTCGACATTAAAATAAGCGTTGCGCTGTGTGACCCAACATGCAAGCGCGGTTCCGGGTTAACCGAAACCGGCCGCTCGAGCGCGATGTCAACCCAATGCTGACACACGTGCTGGCCACTGAAAGTCGAGTTTGCCGTATCGCCGATTCGAGGATTGGCCTCAATGTACTCTGGCCGCTGCTTCGCTTCGTCGTAGAAGTAGTCGGCAAACAACGGACCGTGCCAACCAAGCTCGCGGCCGAAGCGGCGCATGTGCTCGACGACCGCCGGATGCTCGGCCGATTCGCGTGCCACTGCTGATCCGCCCACGCCGCGCATGCGCAACACGTTCATGTGGTGCGACATCAATTCTCCCCGCCGATAGATGCCGCGGAACACGCTCTGTGTCCCTTCGCTTAGGCTCTGCAGCAATAGCGGCACGCCGTCCGACCATAACCCGCTGTTTCGAAACGTGTCAATCGACGATTGCAACTCGTTTTGATCGTGAACGAGTTTCACGGTTTGTCCCGCTGTGCCGTAATCGAGTTTGAGGTAGCGAGGAAATTCGTTCCAATCCGCTATCTCTCGCTCAGACGAAACGACTCGCGTCTCGGGATGCGGTAGCTGCAAATCATGGCAGATGTTCACGAATTGCAATTTGCTTTGCAGCCGCTCGATCAGTTCGAAGTCAGGAACCGCCAAGGCCACACGCTTTTGAAGTGCTTCCCGCACGCGGGCGATCAGAAAAATCTCGTCATGCGTCGGCAGCAGCACATCGTACGAATCCAAACTGAGCCGCTCACCCACGCAACGCAGGAAACCCAGAGGGTCGCGTCCGAACTGGGGGCAACGATGCCACTTTCGCACATATTTCGAGAATCGCGACAAGCAAATCGGGCTCGGGTCGAGAATATCGATTGTATGGTGCGGCCCGAGATCATACAGCAACTGCCGCGATGAAATGCTCGAACCTTCGGTGAGCAAAATCTTCAATCGGTTACCGCTCGTTCCTTGATCGGACATGCAGAATTGCGCTAATTCGTTGAGACCTAATCGTTGAGTTACTTCCTAACACCCGCGACTGTTTCGTTGCCGATATGCTCGTCTTCGGCCGGCTGGAAATCGATGGGCCGGATCCACAAGATCGCGAGCGCGATCGTTAGCCGAACCGTAAGTAAGCCGGTCGACCAGAACAAACTCATTGCCAAAAGCATTGGTGCTCGCTCGCGGCCAGGATCCAGCAGTAGTTGCAGCGACGTTTCGCGGGTACCTAGTCCAGCGAAGCTCGGCAGCCCATCCGCCAAAAGCACGAGCGGCATCGTCGAGGCGGTTACCCGGCGGTCAACGGGCACGTCGCAAATATGCAAGGCAATTACCGCATAAACCAACAGTATTCCGAAGTATACGAATCGCATCGGGATCAACCGCAAAGATCGCATAAAACTCCAGCCTTCGAGATACGACTCCCCATCCGACGCCCGAAACCGCGTGCGAAAGCGGTAAGGCAATACACGGAACAGCACGGCGATCGCCGCCACGCTGGCGATAGCAATCGCCAAATACGGTCGCACGCGCACTACACGCGGGTCGCTCGTCAGCAAGGAGCCGAGGCATGCGCCTGTCAACAACACAAAAATATCGTGGCACGCTAGCAACACGCTGCGCGACAACATCCGCACCAGATTGGCGTTTTGCAGCTTCGCGAGACCCCACGCCAGCGCGGCTTGCCCCAACTCATAATTCACGCACCCGCCGAGATACGATAAACCTCGGAGTTGCAGAGATCGCCTGTAACTCCAGCGGTTCTTATGAATACTGTACACGGTCTGCAAACACACCGAGTCCCACAGATACAGCGCAACAACCATCGTTCCCGTGGCTATCACCAACGGCACCCACGCAATTTCGCGGGCAGCGTCAAGCAGCCGATGCGGGCTGACACGGATTAATAGCCACGTAATTAGCGCCAGCGTTGTACCGGCCGGGAGCCAGAAATGTCGATATCCCTTGTGCGGCATCGCGTCGTATCCGTGAGTTCCATCTGCGGCTTAGCGCATCCGAAAAATAGAACTCGTTAAACCATCGTAACACACAACCGCTATTCACTGCCCAGCCTGCCTGGACTACTTATAATAACCCTCTTAACTTGGTATAACGGCGGTCGAATCTCCTGCGAACTGTACGCTACCGCTCTACGCCAGCCGTCGACCTCACGCAAAATGGTTGCCAGGGTGGCTCCAAAGGTTCGGTATGACATCCCTTGTCACGGGCGCAACCGGTTTCGTCGGTCGTCATCTTCTTAGTCGGCTCGCAGCAGAGGACGAAATGGTGCGGGCTATGTATCGCGATGAAGCGCGACGCCAACAATACCTGACTCATGGTGAAACAGCAATTGCGGGAGATATCTGTGACCCGACGGTGATGCGGAAAGCCGTGAGCGGTGCGGACGCCATTTATCACTGTGCAGCCGCTCATTCGACTTCGTCGCCAGAAGAAATTCGCAAAACGAATCTCGCCGCGGTCGAGTGCCTACTTGAGTCAGCAAAATCCGAGGCTCCGAACGCGCACATCGTGCTCCTCAGTTCACTCAACGTGCTCGGCAACGAAAGCTTCGAACGCGGAACCGAAGAACTGCCCCGCCAGGTGACACGCGACCTCCACGCCGACTTGAAATCGGCCGCAGAGGCGATCGCCGAGCGTGCGATTGCAGGCGGTCAAAATATCGTCGTCCTTCGCCCTGGACTGATCTACGGTAAGGGCGATCTAAACTTCGCCAAGCTAGCTAGGGCAATTTCGCGCGGTAAGTTCGTATTCATTGGCAGCCGCAACAATATTGTGCCGATCGTCCATGTAACCGATGTCGTTGAGGCAATGCTATTGGCTGGCAAAGCGCCCGCGAACAGTCCACGCGTTTTCAATATCACCGATGGTTCACAAACCACGATCGGGGATTTGGCGACGGCGCTGGCGGGCGCCGTCGGAGCTACGGTACCAACGCGCGTGTTGCGGCCCATCGGTCCCAAAATTGCCGTCGCAGTCTTCGGATTGCTGGGCCGCCCCGGACCAATTACGCGGTCCACACTGCGATTCTTGGGAACCTCCCGTCACGTAGATATCACGCGCGCACGGAAGGAGTTAGGGTTTTCGCCGCAGGTGAACTTGGAACAAGGAATCGCCGAATGTGCGGAATGGTTGCGAGAGACTGTGCAGGCTCAATCGGCCGCGTGATAAACGGTGGTGAAAGCCAGATGTCGAACTGCGACCTACCTGCCGAACTTCAGGGCGCGCGGTCAGCGAAATCAGGCATCGTTGGGTCAAGCTCGCCCCGCGCGATCCAAAGTACGTAACGCCGTCAGACAAAATCGAGTCACTCTCCAAAGCCGCGCTCGATGCCATGCTGGTCCGCGACTTTCGGGTCACTCCTTTCCCGCCTGCCGAAGAGTATGCGCAGCTGCTTGAGCGCGTACGACATTGGGTCAGTCGGAGTGCTCCCATTCGTGTTCGCGTCGGGTATGGCCCGATGAAGAATCCGCTGACTGTCGATCACACGGGGGCAGATTGGGCTGAGTTCTTCGCCCTGTGCCACTTTGCTGCCTGGCACAAAAAGGTGCAGGCCGTTTATCCGCCGGGGCTGCGAATCAAAATTGTGTTCGATGATTCCACGGTTCGCATGGCCAATCGCTATTCCAAAGCGCCCATGCAGGATTACATGCAGTCGTTGGCGCGCTTGATTCCCGCGATGGGCTACGAATCGTTGGTGGTGGGAACAATGCGGCAATCGTCCTTCGCGTGGATATTTAATTTTGGCTTGTATCAATTGGCCAATCGGCGCGTGCGAAAATGGGAACGCGATCCGGCCCATAAAGCTTTGCTCGATCGCATGCTGGAAGGCGCAACGCAATCTGGCGCTCCCCCCCGAATTAGACGAAACGGTAAAACAAAAGCTCTATTGCAACGCAGCTCACAGATACCGCGTGTACTGGGAAGCGCTTCAGATGAGCGGCCTTTCCAACTTTGGCAAAGATATCACCGCAATGTATCTGGACGGCTATCAACACCATATTCGACAGTTCGCCGCGTTACATCTTCGTTCCGTTGGCAAACAACAAGGCACCCAGCCCTGGCAAGGTCAGGGCGTGTTGCTCGATAACGGCGTCGGCAAACTCGTGCCCGTCGTGCTCACCGCCAAACGCCGCGAGCAAATGCTCTGCCAGACGGTCGCGCTTCCGGCACTAGTAAACCTGCCGAATTTTGCGGCGATTACCATCGCCCGCGAACCGACAAAAGTGGCAGATACGTCGCCGGTTTGCTGCTAAACTGGAACGCTCGGGTTCCACCTCGCTACCATTGTTCTTTTCGGTTTATCGGTCATGCCTCAAACAGCCATCCTCGTAACCGGCTCGACCGGCCTCGTCGGTCGCCACGTGTGCCGCGCCTGTGCCGCTCGAGGGTATGCCGTCAATGCGATGGTTCGCGCGAACTCCGATCGCAGCATCTTTCGCGGCCTGCCGATTAATTTCGTCGAGGCAGATTTAGATCGTCCCGAAACTTTGCCTGCCGCAATTGAGACAGCCGACATCGTCGTCCATTCCGCTGCCAAAGTTGGCGATTGGGGCCCGCCCGAAGAGTACCGCGCCATCAACGTCGTCGCGCTCGAACACATGCTCCGCGCAGCCGAGCGCTTCGGCCGATTGCAACGCTGGATTCAAATCAGTTCACTCGGAGTATATCCGGCGCGCCACCACTACGGCACCGACGAAACTGTGGAGCCCGAACTCAAAGGCCTCGACGGTTACACCCAGACGAAGGCCGAGGCCGAAGTTCTGCTCAAACGCCACATGCAAGAGTTTGGCCTGCCCGTCGTCATCTTGCGGCCCGGTTTCATCTACGGCCCCGGCGACCGCCACGCCATCAGCCGGATTGTAGAACGCATCGAACAAGGCAAGATGAAATACCTCGGTCGCGGCGACCGGCTTCTCAACAACACGTCCGTCGAAAACCTGTGCGATGCCGTGCTGCTTGCGATTGAAAACCCCAACGCGATCGGCGAAACGTTCAATATTCGTGATGGGCGACTCGTTACTCGCGAAGAGTTCATCGGCGCGATTGCCGAATACCTCGGCAAGCCTCAGCCCCGCCACGTGCCAGAAGCGATCGGCCGCACGATCGTTGGCCCGATCGAATGGATCGCAAAAGCCCGCGGCCGAACTACTGCACCGTTTTTAACACGCGCACAGATCAAGTTCATGACACTGAACTTGGACTACTCTATCGCCAAGGCCCAGCGACTGCTTAGGCTATCAGCCCCGCGTCGATTTTCGCGATGGAATCGTCGAGGCACTCGACGAGATCACAGGAAAGAAGTCGTCTGCCACGTCGGCCCAAACGGCCTCGGCGCATACTTAGTGCGAGCCGCACGGGCGTGTAGCGTCTGCCATGTCGTTTTTTTCAGCCTCAACCGGCGAAAAAACCGCTACGGTTACCTGAAACGCGCACTAAGGCGTGCGATTATTGTCGCCGGCGCGCGAACACGATTTTTTAATACAAAAATCGGTAATATTGGAACGTGCTGCGCCTTGCCGGCGCTGTAAAACGCGGCGTTTCTAGCGAATGGGCATTCCAAAATTCGTCGATTATTGTGCGCCAGAGCGCACAGGCGACACAATATTCGTTCCGGGCACATTCCGGCGCCGACTGCGCAAGTCTTGCGCAGTCCGCGGGTCGTCGGATGGATGTCGAAAGTGAATTGCCAAAGAGCGAACGCAGCTGAAAATGCAGCGTGGCAGGATGTTAACATATATGTGAACGCAATTCCACTCTTATTTTTGGCCACCTGATAAAAGAGATAGAGTGGACTCAACGCTTGTGACTCTTCTCACCGCGCCACACAAGTTCGAGAAACCAGTCGGATCGTCTGGAGATACTGCGGTTCAGTTTACGTACTCTTTCGATGGATTTTTTCTTCGCAATAAGCCCATCCCAACCACTTTGCTCCGAAGTCACTTGTGGCGCCTCACACCGCACCCGAGAACTGCGTACAAGCCGCTAAAAGTGCAATAACTGATGGCTCCGGAACAGGCGTCATCAGGAAAGCGTGAAAGCCAGGCTGATTGTCGAAGATACCAAGTCCCACAATTTGTCCGCGATCATTAATTGCAGTGGCTTGAAAGAGAAAATTCCACCTGGAATTGGATGGAATTAAGTCTTGCAGAAGCACGGGCGGCGCGGTCGGAGAAATCAACGCCGCTCTCGGACCCACGTTCCCGTCGTATACGTAGCCAACAATTTCGCCGCGATCATTAATGTCGGTGGCAATGCTCGATTCGACATTTGGCGTAAGGTCGAGTGCCAAGCCAGTCAGGCTAAAGAGAGTCGCGTGGGCGTGCCCGTCGAATGTATCCGAAAATCCCACGATTTGATCAGAGTCGTTAACAGAGTAAGCCACACTTTCCACTCCGCCCAACGTTCCTAGCGGTGCCATTAAATGATTAACGTAAGCAAAGGCCGTAGCATTCTGCTCGGTGACGGTTTGTGAGCCCCCAACAATAACCCCCGTTTTTGAGATGTCGTACGCGTAGCTATGACTGCCGCCTAATGTTCCAAGATTCGTCACGACGCCGTTACTCAGACGTAAGAATGCTTGGGAACTGCCGTCAAAGAACTCCTCCCCTACAATATCCCCGCCACTATTAATCGCGTTGGCAGTACTGCCGAGAGGGCCGATCGAGCCCAAATCAGTTAATTGGCCCCCAGCGAACAAAACCGAGTGAGACAACCCATCTGTTGCTCTCCCGGCACCCACGACGGTACCGAAGGAATTGATGTCGTTTGCCCTTATAGATCCACCGATGTTGCCTAGGGATGTCGAGACACCCCCGCTGATCAGAAAGGCTTCCCCTTTAAGTTGCGGGCCAGAAATCGGCTCTTCGGGTGAAATGGACAATGTTACTTGCGCGCTATCGTTGAACGAGACTTCGATCGCACTCCGATTCACAGTTCCAAGATCTTGAATGGTGTAGGAATTTTGCGAATAAGCTGCCCGAGCTCCCATGAGCATGAGGCAAACGACGTACGGCTTTAAACGCATTAGATCGCCTATCGATTAGACATTGTTGAAATCAACGAGAGAAATTAAAGGGGACGGGAGAGAAATTAAAGGGGACGGGAGTCATTTTCTTGACACCACGATCTCGCCGTCGATATCCTAGCGGATATGCCGCGGCGCGCAAGATCAATTGTCGGCGGATACGCCTATCACGTGCTCAACCGAGCCAATGGTCGTTTACGGCTATTTCGCAAAGCGGCTGACTTTGCCGCGTTCGACGCCCTTCTTGTCGAAGCCTGCGAGCGTGTGCCGCTACGAATCCTCGGCTACACGGTGATGAGCAACCATTGGCATTTCGTCGTATGGCCGCGGCCGCGGCAGCATGAGACGGTCAGCGACTTCTTCCGCTGGCTGACTCTTACCCATTCGCAGCGTTGGCATGCCCACCATCAAACGTCTGGCATGGGGCACGTTTACCAAGGCCGTTTCAAAAGCTTCCCGATCGCGAACGACGAACATCTGCTGACCGTACTGCGTTACGTGGAACGCAACCCGATGCGGGCTGGTTTGGTCGACCGTGCTGAAACTTGGCGTTGGGGCAGCTTGTATCGACGAATCAACGGGTCGCCGGAAGAGCAAGCGCTGCTGAGTGAGTCGCCCGTCGCTCTTGGCAGAAGTTGGTGCGATTATGTCAACCAACCGCAGACGGAAGCGGAACTCGCGGCAATCCGCTGTAGTCTGCAGCGCGGCCGACCCTACGGCGGCGATGCGTGGCAAACAAAGGTGACCAAGCAACTCGGCTTGGAACACACATTCCGCTCGCGTGGCCGGCCGAGAAAAGCGGAGCCGGCAAAAGAATGACTCCCGTCCCGAATGGCATCAAGTTAGTCCGGAACTCCTTGGCGGATCAGTTGTTGTGTTAAGACGTGTCGTGGTTGGTTGAGGAGTTGATATTGTTTGGGCCGGCGTTTGACGGCGCGAGGTTCGAGTCGTCCGGGACGCAGTGGGTTGATTACCAGGTCGGGGAGCGGGTCGCCGACTCGCGCGGTGGCCAACCAGCGCAGGGCGTCAACGAAACTGATTCGCTCGATCGGCACACCCTGCCGGCGGGCTGCTTCGCACATGGTCATCCGCACCAAGTTGTATACCAAGAGGAACATCGTGAGTTCCTTCATCACCCCGCGGACGGATTGGCAGCGGAGCACGTTCATGTTCATCGTGGTCTTGAGATGATCGAAGCCGGTTTCAGTGTGCCAATCATAATACCTCCCAAGATAACACTTTTATTGAGCTAGCGTTGCTACTGACAATGCTTTTCATTGTCATCAGGTCTCGGCTTCGGAGTGATGAGTTCTTCTGGGTAAGGCTGCGGCCAGCCACGCGGTGAGTGACGGAGCCGACGCAGGCGGTGCAGTTCGTCGGGGTCCGCGTAAATCGCCCAGCGACCTCCCGCGGCCGTGACTTTGCGAGAGGTCACCCAGCCGACGCATTGCCAACGATGGAGCGTTGCGATTGGCATCGACAGCTCCGAGGCCAGGTTCGCGAGCCACCATTCGTCGACTTGAAGATATTGTTGAGCGGCGCCATTGCTAGGCAACGCGCCTGCACTCGCTCTTCGTTCACGCAGCAAGCCGCTCAGGATTCCTTTGGTGAATTGTGACGTTCGCTTGGGCGGATGAAAGCCTTCGGCGTTCAGCGCCGCCGCAATCTCGGACAGTGTTTTACGCTGCGCACGCAGCGCCTCAACGCGGGCTAGCAGTTCCTCGTAGTTGGATAACTGTTCGTAGGTTTGCACCGGACGACTCAATGTATGCCGGCTGACGAACCCGCCGGCCCAGCGCAGTTCGACATCCACGCGGTCCGTGTTGCCTTCCACGGCCACGGTGACTTGTTCCAGCAGTAGCCGGGCGATCGTTTGCCGATCTTCGGGCGTTGTCGAATCAGCATGCCACAGCGCGGGCAGATCCTCCGCTAACGAGAGAATCTGCTGATGCTGCTGTGGCGAGAGTTGCGTTGGGCTATCTTGTTGGAATCGCGCGTAGTCGGCCTGCAGCTGCTCATCCGCACGAAGCGCTTCGTCCCAGCGTCGTTCCAATTCGCGAGCCACCAGGCGATGGTCGGGATCGACCGCCGCGTATTGCCTGCGTGCCTGCTCGACTTCGTAACGCGAGCGCGTGAGCCGCTGTTGCCAGTGATCGTCAAGCTGCTTTCGCTCACGCTCCGCGTCTGCCGTCGCGGCTAGGCTCAGCTCCAAGGATGCGGGTGCGACGGCCCCGAGCAACCGCTCGACCACGAAGGTTTCGAGAACTGCGCCCGAGAGGCTTTGACACACCTCTTGACCGTAGTCGATCGCATCACGCTGGCAGCTGTAACGCAGCGTCTTCTGGGCATCGACATTGTTATATCCGACCATCATCCGGTACCCGCAGCGGCCGCAGACTAACAACCCGGCCAGGACGCTTGGCCCATGGCGGGGAGCGGCGAGCAGCTTACCCAAGCTGCTGTTTTCACGCAGCGTTTCCTGGTTTGTCTCGAATTGCTCCCACGAGATATAAGCCGCGAAGCGATCCTGGATCAGCACGCGACAGGCATCGTGCGAGTTCAAGGTACGTCCCGTAGTTGGACGTCCAGCGATCTTCTTGCGAGGATCAATCTCTCGATGGCCCCAGCGATAGGCGCCGGCGTAGATCGGATGATGCAGCATGTTCAGCAGAGTCACGCGATTGGGCCGGCGCCACTCCAGTTCACCACGGTTCGGGCCAAAGTGCGGCCGAACTGGCAATTTGACATCGTTCCGCACGAGCCACTTCAACAAGCCGTTGATGCTGCCGCGACGCGTGAACTGCTCGAAGATCAATCGCACCACAGACTGAACTTGCTCGTCCGGGTCGATGACGAAGTCGCCGCCGCCGTCCCTGGCAGAAAGGCTGCGCACATATCCGATCGGTGCGTGATTGATCACCTCGCCGCGCTGGGCCTTGTTCCACATCCCTTGCTGCAGACGACTCTTGAGGATGTGCAATTCCGCTTCGCTCATGGTTCCTTTGAGGCCCAAGAGCAAGCGGTCGTTGTACTGGCTCGGATCGTAAAGACCGTCGGCGTCAGCCAGTAGCGTTCGATAAATCGAGCACACTTCTAATAAGGCATGCCAATCCTTGCACGAGCGTGCCAGTCGACTCATCTCCAACCCTAGAATTAGGCCAACACGGTCCGAACTGACCTCCGCCAGTAAGCGCTGAAACCCGCTTCGTCCTTCGGCCGAGCTGCCACTGTGCCCTTGATCTTCATCAATCACTTCCACCGCTGCAGTGGGCCAACCGAGCGCCACCGCCCGATCCGCCAAGGCATACTGCCGTGCTGTCGACTCGCGGTGTTCGAGTACTTGCTGCCGGGTCGATTGCCGCACGTAGACGATGGCCATTCGCCGGAGTTGTTCGTCCGTGATCTTGTCCGAGCGGAGCGTATCACTTGGCGGGGCTGTGCTTTTCGGTTCGAGTCGCGCCGGTGATGGCGACTTGCTGCGCGGTGAATTGAAGCGTGGCGTTACTCATCGGCGTCCTCCTTGTCGGTTGGAGGAACCAGCCGCTGAGCGAGAATCCGGCTCAGTTGGGTGAGTAGCTCGTGCTGCTTGGTCGGCGACAGTCGCGTCCAGAGTTGGTCCAGCGGAACTGTGGTCGCGACTTCGAGTGGATTGGTCGTTGGGCGCGGGGGGGAACGCGTGACCGCATGGGGAGCCTCCTTGCTCGGACTGAGTGCTAGCAGCTTGCTGCTGTCGACACCAACATGCTATCCGCAGCAGCGCCTTTGAGGACACCTTAATCTCAAGCGGCGAACTGATACAAGAGTGCGCTTGACGTGCAGTCCGGCTGGTAGACCTCGATCGTCCACCTCAGGCCATAGACTTCGGCCAGCTGCTGCTGGGTGTAAACTTGCGCGTTGAGCAAGGTGGTGACGAGGGTAACCTGCCGGACGCGAAAGCCAGGGCGGGCGACCGTGTATTGCAGCTCGCGGACACGCAGGGTCGCCGGCAACGCGGCGAAACTTTCCGCCGACATCCAATCCGGAACAGCCACCGGCCGAAACCACTCGACCAGCTGATCGTGTGCGCCCAGACGCTCGATCCACCGCGAGCGGGGCAGGCCTTTCTTGTGTTCGTTCTTGCCGCCCTGTGGAACCGCGAAGGGGCGGCCCGGCCGGAAGTCGACAATCGCGCGTTGGTGGGCGCGCAGCACGGCTTCGACACCCTGTCCAAGCAGCAGCGCTAGATGGGCAAACGAGCAAAAAGCCCGGTCGCCCAAGAGCACGTCGCCTGCCGCCAGCTCGGGGTGCAGTCGCGCGGCCCCCGAGAGATCGTGTGTCCGCAGCGGTCCGGCAATGACTCGTTGAAACAGGCCGCTGCCGAAATGAACCAGCGCCAGCCAATGCGCCGTGGGAAATCCGCAGCCCGCGGCCTGCTGTCCCGATTGTCCAAAGTGGGAACGTAGCTCGGGCGTGTCCGGCATCGAGAAGCTGGAACCATCGACGACCAACAGGCGATGTCCCAACCACAATCCCGTTTCACGCACGCACTCGGCCATCTTCATCGTCGCACGCGTGAGCAGCGCTTCGAGCGCCGCCAGCGGCAGCCGAGCCCGCGCTTCGCAATAGGCGCTACCGGTCACGTCTTTGCCGGCCAAGTGGGGCACGAAGTTGCAGGCCACGTTGCCAAACAGAACCTGCAGCAGGAACATTTTCACCGTGGTCACCGGCCCCAGTTCCCGCTCACGCCACGAGTGGCCAGCCTCGCGGCAGGCGGCGCGAATCGCTTCGTCCTCCAGTTCCCGACTCCAACTCTGCTTGAACTGCGCGACAATCCCTGCAATGTTACCCTGCATGGCCGAGCCTCCGTGTGAGCGAGTGTTTGATTGATACCACTCACCGTTCTACGAAGGCTCGGCTCTTCATTACTCTGACAGCAACGCCAGCCTAGCACTGCTTAACCATGGCACCGACGGAAGATAAGCTTGTTTTGATGCCATTCACTCCCGTCCCCTTTAATTTAAATATCAGCGCACGCCTAAGCCAGCCAGATTTTGAATTCGCCGCCGGACGACAACGCGCTTTTCGCTTTTGCCAGATACAGGATCGGAAGATTCGTGTTCTACGTTCCGACCGTTTAGCTCCGCGATGCGCTCGAGGGCTAAGATCGAGATGATCGCTGCGGCCGTACGCGATTTTTCCCAAATGGGTGTCAGCGACTCGGCTCGTCCGATTTCATCAAACGCCGCTGCCCTTGGTTGGCTCATGTCGGCGCCAATCAAGCGCGTCCCCAACTCGTCCTCCAATCGCGATTGGCACGGCCGCCCCGTCAGACGTCATCACACCACTGCCAGCAAATAAGGCGCGAACAATTTCCGACCCGTTGGGCTCGCCCAACATCGTCGCCGCAAAAGTTCCTGCGGCCGCTCGATGCCCGAAGTCGTGCTCTTGTGCGGGTGCTGAGGGTTCCTCCATCGAAGTGCGATCGGCATCGGTTTTCGCCGCTTTCGCTTGGGGAGCTTGATCAGCGCCTGCTCCCGAATCGATCGCGGCGGGCTCATCAGCCGGTAAAGCGCCATGCCCCGCATCTACGTCTTCGCGATTGTTAATCGCCTGCTCGCTCCCCACCGTTTCGAACGCTGCCGGTCGGGCCCATTCGCCGGCGACGGAGCTTGCAAGCGCGATATTGGAATGACTCGCGTGGCGAAGCTCGCTCGCAATATTCGATGTGGACGCAATTTCGTGTTCCACGGCAGCAGTCGATTGCTCTTGCTTGGCGCTGGCGAGCAAATTGCCGATCGAGATTGAACCCCCTTCAAGGGAGCTGTGAGCCGCGGACGTACCGCCCGATCCGCCGATCGCAGGCAATTCGCTCCCCGGAGCATACACGAGGATCATCGAAACGGGTTGTATGCCGAGCGTTGCGGTCTCCAACGTTGGGTAGTACGTAAAAGTACCGTGATCCGCATTGGTATACACCCCATCGAAGAGGTTCTGAAGGTCCGGGTTACCAAGTGCCTGTCCCGTGTTTGTAAGATCCATCGATAGTCGAGAGGAGGCGGGGTACCATCGTGATCGAAGGCTCGCCCGGTCCAATGCCAGATCGCCAATCCCGTTATTGTCGCTGGCACCAATTAGGATGAAGCCACCATCTGTCTGCGACAACCTACGCAAAGTACAAAGATTCGATTGAGGGCCGGAGGATCAATCGTCGGAACCTGCACCGTCGGCGTGTCCCCAATGGTTGCCGACAGCATCAGCCGCCGCTCCATCGATTCGACTCCAAAGAAGCGCAGCGAGGTGCGAGCCTTCGCGCGAGCGCGCCGGCGAATCGAATTCTTGCGGTTTTTTCTATGTGAACCAAACATCCTTCGCTCCCTAATTCGATCCATCTGCAGGCGAACCGCTGCCATGCTGGTCCTTGCCGGCCGAACGTCGGGACCGTTGATTCAGCTCGGCGAACTTCGCGGAATACTCGGCATTCTGCCGAATACCGGCAAACTGTTTGTCAGTACTCAGATCAATTGTCCGCGGCCATCCCTCGTCGTACGAATGCTGCAGCGTACTGAGAACTTCCCGATCAACGCTCCGCGCCACGGCAGCATTGCTAGGATCATCTTGCTGCTGCATCGCGGCCCGCAGGTCTGCCAGTTCCGAGGCCACACTCAACAGCCGCTCGCCATTGCCGTTCCACAACTCGCGTCTCGAGAGAGCGGTTTGTTCCGCTTCGCTCCACTTGCGCTCCGCCCGCAGCGACTGCCCGAAGTTAAAATACATTTTGCTGAGCACGTCGCGCATCAAAACAGAGTTAGGAAGTCGCTGCTGGCAAACTCGCTGCGATTCGATCGCAGCTGGGTAGATTTCAAGGGCCTCTGCATGCCGACCCATTCCGGCCAGCGCCAAGGCTTGGTTATTCAATTGCGCGGCTAGCGAACTGCGATACGCTAATTCGTCTGGATAATCACCCTGCTAATTGAGAGAACAAATCACGAGCCCGCCGAAACGCTTCGTCTGCCTTGGCCGATTCACCGGCCCGGCAACACGCAACGCCCAGGTTATTCAGGCTGATCGCCAAATCGCTGCGATGTCGAACAATCGCCGGGCTCTTGCGTGCCAGCTGCGTTTGCAAGTCGATGGCTCGCTCATGCGAGGCAATCGCCTCACGCCAATCGCCCTTCTGGCTTTCGAGCGTCGCCAGGTTGTTGTAACAAAGTGCCAGGTCATCCTGATATTCATCGCCCGGCTCCCCTTGCCGCGGCGCATGTTCGAGCACAGCGATTGCCTCGCGCGATGCCTGTTCCGCCGCCTCGGCATCGCGGCTGCGCAACACAAAGCTCAAGTCGTTATAAGCAATCGCCAGATCGTGTGCCGATTTCGCGTGCACGCCTTGCGCGTCAAACACTCTTCGCAACACTGCCACGGCAGAACGCAACGATCGCTCCGCACCCGCCGCATCGCCGACCTGATCCAACAGCAGCCCAAGATTGGCTTGGCTTTCGGCCAGTTGACTGGCTAATGCCGCATCCTCTCGCTGCTTGCCCACCAAATCGGTTTGAATTGCAATCGCCGACTCGTACTCGCGCCGTGCCGATTTCCAGTTAGACCGCCCTGCGTACAACAGCCCTAGATTGTTGTGCGAAAGGGCCAGCTGCCCACGCAAATCAACTCCGGTCCCATTCGCGCCGATGAGTCTCTTGCAATAATTGTTGGGCAGCCTTATACTCGCGAATCGCGTCATCCACGGCCCCCAGCTTTGCTGCTATCACGGCCGAGCGAAAGTGCGCCAGCGCCGTTTCCTGCCGCAGGTTCGGATCATTGCCGGCATCCTGTGCAAACTGGTGATAGTACTTCAGCGTGTCGAGCAGCATATCGCGGCGCACCCCCTCAGCCCCCGGAAATTCCGAGAGTCGATCGGATGACCTCACGCCAAACTCGTCGACAGCGGCACGGGCCTGCTCAAAATGCCGCTGGGCACGCTCAAAGTTTTCCTGCGCAATTTCGGCATTACGGCTCACGTCCTGCAAAGCCGCGGACGTCTTTGCTTGTTCGCGTGCGAGCAACACCATACCCACGGCCGAGACCACCATCAGCAACACGACTGCACACGCGGCCACCATCACCAGCGGCCGATGCCGCCGAGCCCATTTGCCCGCGCGGTC
The DNA here is from genome assembly GCA_963733705.1 of uncultured Planctomycetota bacterium. GTDB lineage: Bacteria > Planctomycetota > Planctomycetia > Pirellulales > Lacipirellulaceae > JABDGM01. Next base: position 116,654 of record CAVTEJ010000013.1, read on the forward strand.
AATCAGCGTCGGTCGCCGAGCCAGCGTCGGCATTCCTTCGATGAATCGCCGCAAGTCGTCGGCAAATAACTGCGCCGTCGCATATCGATCGTCGCGCGCTTTCGACATCGCGCCCAAAACGATCGTCTCCAAATCCACCGGCACCGCCGGATTGATCTTCCGCGGTGCGATCGGTTCATCGTCCACGATCTGCCGCAACAGCGTCCGCCGATCATCGGCCGAGTGTGCGAACCGCTGCGTTAGCAATTCGTACAACGTTACACCAAGCGAATACACATCGGTCCGCGCGTCGACCACCACCGAGCCGCTCGCCTGCTCAGGGCTCATGTATCGCAGCGTGCCGACGACGTCGCCAGTAAGGGTAACGCCGTTGTCGTTCTGCATCCGCGCGAGCCCAAAGTCGGTGACCCACAGCTTCCCGCGGCCATCAATCATCAAATTCGAGGGCTTGATATCGCGATGGATAATCCCATTCTCATGCGCGTGCTGCAACGCGTCGGCCGCTTCTTTGCCCAGCCGGGCCACCGTCTGAAAAAAATCCGGAGTGCGCGTCGATCGTTGATCGCCAAGCGCCGACGCCACCCCATCGTGCATCGTCGTGGTAGAACCGTTGGCCGCCCCGGCCGTCTTCGTCGAATTCACGCCGGCCCGCGACGCACCATTGCTCAGCTCACTGATGGCCTGATCCAGCGACCGGCCATCAATATATTGCATCGCGTAAAAATAAATCCCCTGCTCTTGCCCAACCGCGAACACAGGCACGATATGCGGATGGTGCAACTGGGCCGCCGCCTGCGCCTCGTTGCGAAACCGCGCGATTTGCCGTTGATCTAACACCGCCGCAAACGGCAGAATCTTCAGCGCCACCTGTCGGTTGAGCGACTTTTGGTGCGCTTCGTAAACAATCCCCATGCCGCCCCGACCAATTTCGCGCACGATTCGGTATTCGCCGATATGCTTCGCGCCCGCCGACTCCGCGTTCGCTAAATCACCTCGCAACGCTTTCATGCCGCGCAAATCTCGCGTCGCTCCATCGAGCAGCCGCAAACTTTCGAGATATGGCAACAACTCGTCCGCCAAATCCGGATGCGCCGCCAACAACGCTTGCTGATCGGGCGCGACGCCACATTCCAGATCGGCCAGGTAGCGCTCTAGCACTTCCGCTAACTCGCGGCGCGGAGCATCGCCCATCGAGCAAGTCGCTTCAAGATTTTGCAGTGGATCGTTCACTGGGGTTCGTTATTCAGAGTGTCTCGCATTCGCTTCAGCGCCCGCAGCCACAGCATCCGCACTGCACCGGCCGACCGATCCATCCGCTGCGCGACTTCTTCGAACGGCAATCCTTCGATGTGCCGCAGCACGATCACATCTCGATAATCTACGGGCAGCAGGGCCAGCGTATCGGCAAGCAGAATTTCATCCTCGCGCCGCGAGGCACAGCCGCTCGGCGATTCCGCTTGTTCCGCCAAGAACGATTCTAATCGAACGGTCGACTTTTCGAGACGCCGGCCGATTTCTTCGAGCGAAACTTCCCGCCGCACGTCCCGCTTTTCTGCCAGCACGTGCTGCTCGACCACCCGCAGAATATTGTTCACGACGATCCGCCGCAGCCAGACGACGAATTCGCCGATGCTTGTACCGCGAAAATCGCCGAAATCGCGATGCGCTTCGTAGAACGATTCCTGGACGATATCCGAGGGGCTTACGCGAGCCCGCAACCGATTATCGAGCTGAGCCGAGACGAGCAGCTTCAAATAGTTCGTATATAAGGCAAGCAGTTGCCCCAAGCAGGAACCAGAACCGCCACGCGCCGACATAAACAGTTCTTCGGCCTTGGGTTGCGCGCTGGAGTTCATAGTCGTGAGCCTGTCGATTTCTCAACATTATGGGCAGAACACGACCCTTTTTGTCACGCAATTTTTCCTGCACTTTTAGACTTTTTGCCGGCCTCCAACGTTGTGGTCGCTACCAAAACTGCCTATTCCACCACTTCAAACTCGCCTGCGAGCGGAGCCAAAGAATTCGGCCCCACAAAAACTTGAAATCTCCCCGGCTCGAGATGCGCCTGCTCCTGGTTATCGAAATAGATCAGGTCCTCTCCCGAGAGCGCGAATTCCACCTCGGCCCGTTCGCCCGCCGCGAGATGCACGCGGCGAAACGCCTTCAACTCCCGCACTGGCCGAACAGGCTTATTCGTCAGCGAGTGGACGTACAGCTGCGCGATTTCATCCGCAGCAATCTTACCTGTGTTCGTGAGCAAGGTGCGAATCTTGATCCTATCCGCTCCCTTAAGCGTGGTCGATGATAGCTCCGGCTTGCCATATTCAAACGTTGCATACGACAACCCATAACCAAACGGAAACAGCGGATATGGACCGACGTCCATATAGTTCGAGTTGTTACCTAAATCGCGCTTGATCGTGTCGTCCACTCGGCTATCGCGTGCGAAGTCATATTCTCGCGCCGGTCGCCCAGTGTTCATGTGGTCGTAGTACAACGGAATCTGACCAACGGATTTCGGAAACGTAACCGGCAACTTCGCCGAGGGGGACGCGACGCCAAACAACAAATCGGCAATCGCCGGCCCCGCCATCGTGCCCGCGTGGAATGAATACAACACTGCCGCCACCTTTTCGATCTGTCGACCGATCGTCAGCGGACGACCAGCCTCAACAACAAGCACGACTGGTTTGCCCGTGGCGGCAATCGCCTCGACTAGCGCATTCTGCGCGCCCGGTAAATCGATAATCGCCCGCGAATGCGCTTCGCCCGATAAATCGGCCCCCTCGCCGACGAACAGTAAAACAATGTCCGCATCGCGTGCAATTGACTTCGCTTCCTCGAAAGCGGTCGTCTTCGTGTCCAGATAGTCCGCTAATCCCGACACGTACTTAATCTCTACACCCGCACCGGCCGATTCCTTCAGCGCCGCCAACGGCGTCCTACAATCCGCCGCCCGACCATCAATCGCCCAGGCCCCAAGCTGCGCATCTTTGTTGTCTGCCATCGGGCCAATCACTGCAATCTTTTTCAACTTGATGCGGTCCAGCGGCAGCAACTTGTCTTGATTCTTCAGTAGCACGACCGATTGCGTCGCCAACTTTTGCGCCGTCTTTAAACTCTCGGGCGACAACAGATCCCCGTGCTTCTCTTCGGTATACGGATGCTCGAACAGCCCGAGCTCCATTTTCACACGCAAAATCTCCGTCACGAGTTGATCGATCATCGATTCCGGAATCTCACCGGTCTTAACCAGCCCCGGCAACTCGTTGTGATACAGCGGGCTGACCATCTCCATATTCACTCCCGCACGTACTGCGGTTCGCACCGCGTCTTTATCATCGCGGCAATAACCGTGTACGATCATTTCACGCACCGATTCCCAATCGCTCACCACAAACCCGCGGAACTTCCAATCGCCTCGCAACACATCGCGCAACAAATGCGCGTTCCCCGAGCCAGGAATACCATTGAGGTCATTGAACGATGTCATCAACGAAGCCACGCCCGCATCCACGGCCGCATGAAACGGCGGCAAGTAAACGTTCCGCAATGTAGACGGCGAAACCGCGGCGCTGTTGTAATCACGGCCCCCCTCCACCGCCCCGTAACAAGCGAAATGCTTAGCACACGCCGCAATATGATCCGGTGAACTCAAGTCCTTGCCTTGAAAACCGCGCACCATCGCCGCCGCCAGCTCGCTTGCTAAATGTGGATCCTCCCCCAGGCTTTCCGCAATCCGCCCCCAGCGCGGATCGCGCGCGATATCCACCATCGGCGCAAAAGTCCAAGCGACGCCAACCGATCTTGCTTCCCGCGCCGCGACACTCGCCCCCTCTTCTACCAGTTCGGGATTCCAGCTCGCCGCCTGACCCAGCGGAATCGGCATCGCGGTCCGAAAACCATGAATCACATCCCGACCAATGATCAGCGGTATCCCCAGCCGGCTCTCTTCAACCGCCACCTTCTGCAGCGCATTAACGGTCGGCGTATCGACTTCGTTCAATACCGAACCGACGCGCCCGTCGCGAATATCCGCAACCAACGAATTGCGTGCTGCCCGGCCATCGCCCGTGATCGTGCCCTCAGGCCCCAGCCCACACAGCTGCCACATCTGGCCAATCTTCTCTTCCAACGTCATCTTTGCCAGTAGTAATCGCACGCGTTCATCAACAGGCTGCTCATGATCCAGCCACGCGCGATCTTCAGCCTGGGCGACACGATTCTCGACCACCGCTGTTTCTGCGCTCGCCCGATCGAGTGCCGCCACGCACGTCGCACACATAATTACCAAGATAAATTTCAATTGCGTTAACTCTTGCATTTCAATGCTGCCTGTCTCAAAGCGTCAAATATCAACCGAAAGATCTCACAGATCACCAATCTCAAAACACTCACGGCTAAACACTTTGCCCAACTTGCGCGCGTCGTTCAGCAAGCGCCACCTCGATTTCATCCATTAATTTGTCCGTCAGCGGATAGTACCGCAACACCGCTGCTCCGACGAGCAGCGCCGCAGCCGGTACGATGCTCACCAGCATCACGATTCCCCGCTCCGCCGCCGCCGTCAGAGGAACATCCTTCGAATACCCCAACCAGGCCAGCGCCTCGCCGTTCAACCACCCCCCGATTCCGAGCCCGACTTTCAAACCGAACACAATTGAGGCAAACGCGAGTGCCGTGGAACGTCGCCCCGTCTCCCATTCGGAGTAATCAACGACATCTGCCATCATTGACCACAGGATCGGAATCGTCGGTCCGAACGACAACTGCAGCAGAATCTGCAACACAAACAGCGCTCCAAGCGAATCCTTCGACACGAGCGCCATCAATCCCATGAACACCGCGGATAGTACGAGGCACAACCGAAACGCCGGCCCCTTCCCAAAAATCGACACGAGCGGCTTCGACAGACTTACCCCAACGATCACAAACGCCAGGCCGACGCCGTTGAACAATCCGAAGTTATCAATCCACCCAAACACATTTGGCGACTGCGAGTAGTACTTGAAGTAATACAACATGCCGCCGCCGCGCAGCGCGAGTTCGATGTGAATCAATAGCGCCAGTCCAAACAACTTGAGCCAAGGCTTGTTCCGCAACAAATCGGCCAGGTCCTGTCGAACTGTCGAGTGCTGTCGAGGGCTCGGAAGCACTCGCTCCTTCGTGAATGCAAAAGTCACCACGAACAGGACGACTGCCAACCCGCCCCACACCGCCATGGTCGCGCGATATCCGGCAGCCGCATCGCCCGCGCCCAACGACTCGACCATCTTGAGTGTGAACATGTTGACGACCAGCGTCGCCAACATTGCGCAAACGAATCGCCACGACGCCAGACTCGTCCGCTCGCGCGGGTCGGCCGTCATCACGCCCGACAGCGCACAGTAGGGAATGTTATTCGCCGCGTAGACCACCATCAACACGTTGTAAGTCACAATCGCCCACACGATTTTTCGTGTGGGACTTACGTCGGGCGTCGTGTAGCACAGCACAAGCGCAACTGCCATCGGAACCGCAGTCCACAAAATCCACGGTCGATAGTGCCCCCACCGTGTGCGCGTACGATCCGCCAAAGCACCAATGATCGGGTCGTTGCAAGCGTCGACCGCTCGCGAAATCAAAAGGATTGTCCCCGCCACCCCAGACGCTATTCCCAGGACGTTCGTGTAGAAGAACAGCAAGAACGTAATCTGCGTTTGAAAAACGATGTTCGCCGCAGCGTCGCCGACGCCATACGCGAACTTCTCGCGCAAATCGAGTTTTTGCTCAACGAATGTCATTGCGTCGACCCGTGGCGGGCCAAACGCTAACCATGCGACCTCAACCGTTTTGTTGACAGTCGCCCCGCCGCTCGATATTGTAAACTGAGAAACTGTTTCTCACCTAATTTTCTCCCCATTTTTCCGCCATGACCACGATTCGCAGGGTCGCTCAGAAAGCTGGCGTGTCCATCGCCACTGTTTCTCGCGTGGTCAACGGCAGCACGGCCGTTGCCCCCGAACTCCGTGATCGCGTCATGGACGCTGTCACCCGCTGCGGCTATGCCCCCACGATCGGCCGCCGCGCCGCGGCCTCGATCGCACTCGTTTACACGGGCCCTTTCTCGGTCGGCTCTCCCTACGATGCGGCCTGCATCGAAGGCATCGTAAATGCCATGCTGGAAAGCGATTTCGACTTAAAAATCACGCACCTTCGACGCGATAAAGCGCCCGACGAAACCTACTCACAGTTCTTCCTCCGGAAGGGCATCCGTGGCGCCATCCTGCGGTCCACATCGTCCGACCGGGATATTGCCCGAAGAATCGGCGACGAAGGCTTCCCGGCCGTCGTTCTGGGCGACCGCTTCGAGCATCCAAAACTTCTCTTCGCCTACAACGACTCACGAGTTGCGAGCGTTGAAGGAATTGAACATTTAATCTCTCTCGGCCACCAGAGAATCGCTTTCGCTGCCAACAATATCGACGACGGCGATCACACCGACCGATTAGAAGCGTATCGCCAAACTCTTAAAAAACACGGTGTTTATGACGAGCAGCTCGTGTTTCGCGTTCCTGCCCACCGCCTGGATGGCGCCCAGCTCATGCGCAAAATGCTGAGCCTGATTTCACCTCCAACCGCCGTTTTTATCGTCGACCCTCTCACCGCCGCCGGTGCCGTGAACGAAGCCCACAAGCTCAAACTCCGCGTACCGGAAGAAATGTCGATTCTAGGCTTCGACGACACGGATACCCGCTTCTCCGTCGCCCCGGCAATGACGGCCATCTGCCAGGATTCACGCCAATTGGGCCGCCTCGCTTACGAACTCTTACTCCAGCAATGCGATGGACTTGAGGACGTTAAATCTGCCGAGGGACTCGGCATCGCTTGGCTGGAAATCAACCACACCACCGCCCGCGTCCCTTCGAAAGCCGTTCGAATCATGCCCAATGGCGAACGCCTCGCTGTCGGCGAGTAAAACTTCCCAACTTCCCCCGCTCAAAGCCTCCATTTGTTTTGCGATCTGCGGCGGCCGAGTCTATAATCGGGGAAGAGTTGTTCAGAAATAATCACAAACTTGTTGACAAGTGAAACAGCTCCACGTAATCTATGTGAAACAGTTCCGCAAAAGTTTTCACAGCTCGGTTCGCTAACTCTTGCTCGAACATCACGAGTCCCTTTTCTCAGGAGGTGTACTAATGAGGCGGTTCCAGGCGATGGCAATTATTTGCTGCGCGACATTATGTATGGCTGCGCTGCCGGTGAAAGCGGCCACGGTTTTGGTAGATCCCAGTGCTAGTTGGGTTGGATTCATGAATGTGTCCGAGACTCCGCAAAACGGCGGAGGATATGTATTCGGAAGTTCCTGGGGTACGTCTGATTTGACTGCAGTTTTCGCTGGCTCAACGCTGACGTTAGGCCCCAACACCATCGGCGATCCCGATCCATTCTGGTACACGCCTTCCGGCGGACCCGGGGCGGTCGGTAACAAAACGATGGACGCCAACATGTACGTTGAAACGAACGGCGTCTACACGGGCCAGAACCTGACGTTCTCCGGCACCGTCCTCTCGAACACTTTGGTTGGCAGCACGAACCAACTCGGCAATGGATGGACGTCCGTCGCCTTCATTAAGGATTTTGCGCCGGACTACTCATCCTCGGTTTCCACGACGGTACCTCTCACTCCAGGCCCGTTCAGCGTCAGCCTTGCGACGATCAATGACCCAGCTCGTCACGTCCAGTACGGTTTCGAAACCATCGGTCCGGACGTTTGGGTAACCGACGTCGGTCCTTACGGAAACATCAAAATCGCGGCAGTTCCAGAACCAGCAATCATGACGTTGGCTGGGCTCGCCGGCCTTTGCTTCACCGCGATTCGGCGTCGTCGTTAGTCGACGCCCTCGCGGACACACGCGGTATTCGGTTTTATTTCAATATGACGCACCCCGAGCGTCACTCGCTCGGTGTGCGCGGCCACTCGTTGGCCTCAGAGCGGAGATCTTGTCGCCATGAATTCACGCATCGCGTGCCGGCGTCGTTTTTGGCTGGCGGTTGGGTTGGGTTTGATTTGTGGAATGCCGTGGAGTACCCCGACCGCCTCGGCCCAAGTATTGCTCGATGATGAGTTCGACGGAACGCACGGCAACGCCGCGTTCCATCCGGGAGGCATCGTGGATGTCACGACATACCGCGCACCGTTCGGCGGCACGACCGGCGACGATTTCGTCGGCCGCACCAACTTCCGCTTTACGCTACCGCAGGATGGCGTCGCGACCGCCGCGTCCGGCAGCACCGATGGCAAAGTCGCCGTCCTCAATTTGGATACGTACAATCCAAACGCGGCCGGCACCACTTTCCTCGGCACCGATATGATTACCAAAGGCAACTTCGCTGTCGGCGGTGGCCTCAGCATGACCACCCGTATGCGCATGCAATCCGCCCCGCCTGCCGGCATCGTCGCCGCGCCCTTCCTCTATGATGTCTCTCGCGAGAATCCTGTCGGCACCCCCGTCCGCGACGAAATCGACCACGAAATCCTCACCAACAACGCCCAAACAGCCGGGCCCGATAACACGCTCACCAACGTCTGGAACGACGGCAATTTTGCCAGCGCCGGCGCGCCCGTTGCAATCAGCAACCCAGCCGGGTTCGACGTCACCCAATTCCACGATTACCGAGTCGACTGGACCCCAACGAGCGTCAAATGGTACATCGATAACTCGCTCGTCCGCACCGAAACTTCCGTCGTCCCCAACGATCCAATGAGAGCCCACATAAACGTCTGGGCACCCGATAGCACCTTCGCCGCTGCCTACAACGCCGCTCTTCAACCGTCCGCCACCTCTCTCGGCACCACGTACAAAGTCGAAGTCGATCGCATGCAACTCTATCGAATCAACACGACTGTCAGCAATAATCTATTGGTGGACCCAAGCTTTGAAACGTTTCAAGCCCCCGCGGCCAATGGCACCGGTGGTTGGACAATCTTCAACAACTCCTTCCCAGATACCGGACCACCCGCATCCGCTGCCTGCACCACCCCTCGCATTTGCCCCGCTGGTAATGGCGGTCCGCAAGACGGCAGCCTCGACCTAAAAACCTACGGCCCCTTCCTCGGCGGCACGAATGCATCCGGCGCCTTCCAAAACGTGCCCGCTACTCCCGGGCAGCAGTTTGAAGGTTCTGTTTACGCATACACTCCCACGAGCGATTCGATCGAAGGCAAACAGAACTACACAAACATTACCTTATCCTTCGTAAATGCCGCCGGCGCCGTAATTGGTTCCGTCAATTTCAGCCCAGGCACGAACGAAAAAAATACCCCCATCTTCGATGGCCGCGACACGAACGTCCCTGAGAACCAGTGGATTCAGTACACAGTCGATGCTGTCGCCCCCGCCGGCACCGCCTTCGTCCGCGAAAGCTTGTTCTTCATTCAACTCTATCACGGTGGAGTCGGCGATCCTGGCGCCGTCTGGTTCGATAACGCCTCGCTCGTAAGCCTGACTGCACAGACCGTCGCCGTCCCCGGCGACTACAACGGAAACGGAATCGTCGACGCTGCTGACTACGTCCTCTGGCGCAATAGCGTCGGGCAATCGACCTTGAACAATCGTGGCTCCGGCATCACCGGCCCGATCGGACAAGCCGATTACGATTTCTGGCGTTCACACTTCGGCAACACCAGCGGCAGTGGCAGCGCAGTAGGCTCGGCGGCCGTACCCGAACCGTGCGTTTGCACTTTAGCCTTGTTAGCCGCGGCTTTCGCGTTCGGAACTCGACGTCGGTCGTAGCACAAACTGCGGCCGCCCAACCGGTCGCAAGGAATGGAGCAGGCAGTCATGCGATATCGAAGTCGCAGACCTAAAGTCGGCTTTACGCTGGTCGAATTACTCGTCGTCATCGCGATCATCGGCATCTTGGTCGCGCTGTTGCTTCCCGCCATCCAAGCCGCTCGCGAGGCCGCCCGCCGCTCCTCGTGCGTCAACAATCTCAAAAACTTAGGCCTCGCCGTCCTCAATCATCATGACACCAAAAAGCACTTTCCCGTCAGCATGGGCTACGTGGTCGAGGGTGGTGAAGAACCTGCTGGTGTCGACCAGCCCTGCGCCGGTTGGATTTTGAACGTCCTCCCGCAACTAGAAGAACAGCCGCTCTACGACCAATTCGTGCAAGGTGGCGCACTGGAAGGATCGTATACGGCCGGTGGCGGCGGATGCATCCGGCCGTCGCTAAACAAAGGCGTGGGCTCGCTAAAGAACGGCATCTCGGTCCCCGCTCTTATGCAGACACAACTCACCGTGCTTGAATGCCCATCCGATGACTCGGTGCGTCAGCTTTCGAACAAACAGTATGAATGGACAGCGTGTAACGTGGCACTAACCAGCTACAAAGGCGTACTCGACGACGATTGGCTGGGACAGTACGAAGGTAGTCTGTACAAAAACGATGATCCTGACGAATATAAAAGCGGTTACTACACCGAGCCCACAACATCCCCAGTACCCACCCCTCGCGACTGCCACCGCGATTTGCGCTGCCGAGGAATCTTCTTCCGCCATTCCTATCGTCGGCCGGTCACAATCGCCAAAGTTACCGATGGCACCAGCAAAACGCTGATGATCGGCGAAGACCTCCCCGACTATAATTTGCACTCCACCGCCTACTACTCCAACGGCGATTGGTGCAGCTGCAACGTCCCGATCAACCACGGCCTAAACCTGCCGCCGCAGAACGCAGATTTCTTGAAAAAATGGTGGGAAGGGCAAAGCTTCCGCAGCCATCACCCGGGCGGCGTCCACTTCTGTCTGGTCGATGGCTCGGTCCGTTTCTTCGCCGAGGATATCGACAATATCATTTACCGCACGAGCTGCACCCGCAACGGCGCCGAGCCTTTCGCCCTGCCTCAATAGTGTTTGTTCATGCGACTTCTCCTGGCAATTCTGTGCATCACACTCACCGGCTGCGGGAACGGCCTGTCATCGGTTACCGGCAACATCACGCTCGACGGCAAGCCCTTAGCCAAAACAGATCACCTCTCGATCACCGTGCAATTCGCCCCAGAGGGCGGACACGGCGTCTTGGCGACCGCTGACCTCGATGAAAACGGCCACTACTCCCTCAGCAGCGGATCACGCGGTGGCGTCCTGCCAGGAAAATATGTCGTTTCCATCTCCGGAATCGAAATCATCCCTCCCAAAATCGCCGGCGGCGCGCCGGGGGGCCGCTTAGTCACGCCCGCGAAGTACACTACCGCCAAAACTTCCGGTTTCACCGCCGATGTCGTCCCTGGCCGCAACAATTTTGACTTCGCCCTCGCGTCCCACCCATAGCGGGCGACTTGGAACTTAAGAGGCACTTCGGATGCTCCAGCACCACATTCACCGGCAAGCCCTCGCCGCGATGATCGCACTCGCGCTCGCCTTCATGAGCCACTCGGCAGTCGCCCAAATCCCCGATCTCCCCGGTTGGCAGCTCTTCTGGCACGACGAATTTGACGGCAACACGCTCAACACCACCAACTGGACTGCCCTCAACCGCCAAGACAGCTACAACAACGAAAAAGAATACTACATCCCGAGCCAGGTCACCGTCGCGGGCGGCAACCTCCAAATAATACGCTTTCTAACAAAAAGCAGCGCGCTTCCTGCGCAGGCCCTTGCGCATTCCCAGTTTGCGCAATACACCTAGAGCTTCATCCTTTTTTTAGGAGTAGCTCATGGATGTGTCGAGTCGGCATTCAATCGGCGAGTTGCAAGAGCGGCAGAAGCAGACCAACGACGCCTATCTCTTTCGCAATCTGCGGATCATCATCTTAGCCCAGCAGGGCTGGACGGCTCCCAGCATTGGGATGGCGCTGGACCTCTCGCGTCGTGTGGTGCAGCAGCGGGTCTACGACTACAACGAGCAAGGCTTGTCGGCCTTGGAAGAGCAACGGGGCACGCCGCCGCGACCGCTATTAACGCCGGATCAAGAGCAAGTTTTGGCGGCGCGGATCGAGGCTGGCCCCCGCCCCGAGGATCAAGTCTGCAGTCTACGTGGCAAGGACTTTCAACGCATCTTGCAGGTCGAGTTCGGCCAGCGGCGTTCGCTGCCGACGATCTACAACCTGCTGCACAAGCTGAACTATTCGTACCTGCGTCCGCGGCCCCGGCATGACCTGGCCGATCCGCTCAAGCAGCAGGCCTTCCTGGCAACGTTGCCGCACCAGTTGGAGCAGATCGCCCTGGCGCATCCGGGCAAACGCCTGCGGATTTACTTTCAAGATGAAGCCCGCTTCGGCCAGCAAGGGACGACGACCAACGTCTGGGCCAAGACCGGCTCGCGGCCCTCGGCCGTGCGGCAGACGGCCTATCAGTACGTGTGGGTGATGGCGGCGGTGTGTCCCGAAACGGGCCACAGCGACGGCCTGCTCGCGCCGCGGTTGGACACCCGCTACATCAACACGTTCTTAAGTCAATTCTCACAAACCCTAGCTCCGGATGAGCACGCCGTCATGCTCTGGGACGGGGCCGGCTTCCATCGCGGCAAGCAACTTGTGATGCCGGCCAACATCACGGCGATTCAACTGCCGGCGTACAGCCCAGAGTTCAACCCGATCGAGAATCTGTGGCATTACCTCAAGAGCCACCACTGGTCAAACCGGGCCTACCGGGACGCCGAGGCTCTCGAACAAGCCGTAATGCAGGCCTGGCGAATCAGCGTCATGAACACCGAACTGATGCAAACCGTCTGCTCAGCAAAAATCTATGAACGCGCTGTTATTTAATAGGATGCGTATAACCGCCACCAATCAACCACTCGCCAACAAACAATACCGCTCCGGCCTTATCACCTCCAACTCCCTGTTCGGCCAGGGCCGGTTCGAAGCCCGCATCGATCTCCCCACCACCCAAGGCATGTGGCCCGCCTTCTGGCTAAACCCCAACCAAGTCCAGTGGCCACTCGGCGGCGAAATCGACATCCTGGAAAACAAAGGCAGCCAGCCCACCATCACCAGCAGCGCCTTCCATTGGCAAAAAGACCCCGGCCCCTGCTGCGGCGCTCACCTCTACACGACCAAGATTTACACCGCCACCGACAACGGCCAGCCAGTCAACTTCACTACCGGCTTCCACACCTATGCCGTCGAGTGGGACAAAAACCCCACCTCGAACGAGAACGAAATCCGCTACTACGTGGATAACAATCTCTTCTTCACGGTCGACCAAAACGCCTCCATGTCAGACGCCAACTTCACCACCGCCAAAAACATCATTCTCAACCTCGCCGTCGGCGGCGACTTCGGCGGCGACCCCAACGGCACCACCATCTTCCCGCAAACAATGCTCGTCGATTACGTCCGCGTCTGGCATCGCCCCACCGGCCTCGCCGGCGATTACAACGGCGACGGCAAAGTAGACACCGCCGACTACGTCGCCTGGCGCCAAACCGTCGGCCAAACCGGCATCGGCCTCGCCGCCGACGGCTCCGGCAATGGCGCCATCGACCAGTCCGACTATGAAACGTGGCGCAACAACTTCGGCAACACCTCAGCCGGTGCCGGCGCCGCCGCCAGCCTCATCGCCGCCGTCCCCGAACCAACCACCGGCGTCCCCATGGCCATCGGCATCATGCTCCTCTGCACCCAACGCCAACGCCCCGCCGCCAGTAAATAGCGATGCCGTTTTCTTAGTACTCTGTACTGTGTACACCCCCGGCGCACGGCACGCTTCGTTGCGGTAGGCGTCTCCGACTCCGATGGATCACGCATAACGGGCTCGCCCCGGTGGCGCTACCCGCCACGGCGCGCGTGCCACTGGCTCCGCCAGTGCCCTCTTCAACCGAAGGCTTGCGCTCTGCTCAGAGTCCGCGCTCACTAATTCGATTTCCCCTTAACCGCCTCCAACATCAACACACCCAAATCGAACGGCCCCTTCGAATTCTCAGTTCCATCCGGCATCGTGAAATCGTGTTGTAGGGTGCCAAGCGGCTTCGTCGGGCCAATCCCAAACGGAGCCGCCGCGGGCGCCGTCGCCGTCACTTGCAGATGGTACGCGCCGCTCGGGATGTCATCGAACACGAACGTCCCGTCCGCATCCACGCGGCCACTGAAATTATCCGGCTTAAATCCCTTGACCGCTTCAAAATAGGCTTTTCGCTCCTTGGCAAATTCTTTGCCTTCACTCGTAAGCTTCCACGTGTTCAACCAGTCCTGCGCCGCCTTTGGATCCTTTTGCGGATCGATATACGCCGGGAATGGAATCGGCTTCAGCTCCGGCGCATTCTTGGGTCGGCTTTGCATCGAAATCGTCGCCCGCCGCCAGTCGTTGCCCGCGTCCGCATCCGCCGGCAATACCAGCGTTCCCACCAACTGCCGACCAGTGCGCCCGAGTTCTACGTGCGTCGTTTCACCCGGCAAAGACTTCACATCGCTGGAAATCGTCGGTGTCCAATTTGTTGCGCCGCCGCCCAGCTCCGTGACGGCTACTCGCGCCACCTGGCCACTGCCCGGAATCACACGCTCGAAAGCAAACTTGCCGTCCTTATCTGTTTCTGTGCGATAGTCGTAATACATTTTTGGCACATTCGCGTTGTATAATACGCTGCGGCTGAGCGTGATCGTTTCATTCGCCGCTGGTTCACCGTGCATTTTGAGCGTCCCCTCAACACGTGCCCACGGCTCCAGCGTAATCGTAGGCGACTTTGCCAACTGAGATTGCGTGACATACGCCGCCCCGGAGTCTTGCAAAACCAATAGATCAAATTCGCTTGCCTGCGGCCCGATCGAAAACCGCCCTTCACTGTCCGTTACCGTTTGCTCACAGCTCGAATTACTAATCACCGACCCATTCTGAACCATGGCGCCTACAGCGGGCGTGCAAACCGCAACCGTCGCGTTCGCCGCAGTCGCGCCGCTCGGCGTCACCACGCGATAGCTGTCCGCCGCATCAGCTTTTTCGAGCGCTACGTCCAATTTAAAATCGTTTTTGCCATCCAAGTCCTTCTGCACGATTGCCGGTTTGTAACCATCGGCCTCGAACCGCAGCGCTAATCCCTTGGTATCTGCCGCAAAGTCATGCTGCGTGAACTCGCGGCGATATGCTCCGTCGCGCCCTTCCGACTGCTTATCTTGATTCCAATACAGTTGCCCTTCGCGCACGCTTCCCGCCGTGGTTCGAAACTTAGCAATTGGCTGTTTGGTCGCGGCATCTAGCACTCGCCCCGAAAATCGAACCAAATGTCTCGCAACCTCTTTCGGCGCTTCCGGCATCATCACCACTTCGTTTACCTCTCCCGGCTTCAACTGCGTACCGCCTTGGTACACATATCCCTTCAGTGAAATCGCGAACTTCAAGTTGCCGGCCGGCGCATGTGGCCACTCCCATTCCCCCTTTTCATCCGTGGTGCCATAGCAGCCGAGCAGCTGGCTATAAATCGCGTAATCGTCCCAATTCCACAGCGCGATATGAACACCCACTAAAGGCGCCTTGTCCGGCCCGACCACATGAACCTTCAACGGCTCCCCTTCGCCAAGCTGAAAGTCCGTCGGTCCCGTTTTCTCCGTCACTTGAACCGTTCGCATCGTCGCCGCGTGATCCGTCGCGGCCACCGTCAGCATCCCTTCACCGTCTTCGCCGCAACCAATTTCGAACTTACCCTCTTCGTCGGTCGTCGTTCGCAGCGTTGTCATTCCAATATGCGCATTCGCGTAATACCGCACGACCGCTTTGGCAATCGGTTCGCCTTTCACGTCTGTCACTCGCCCCCCAAATCGAATGCCTGCTTTCATCACCGTCACGGCGGTCGGATGGCCGCCCGTTAGTTTGGCGAGATTCGAAATCGATTCCGTCGCGCGCTGCGCAATGAAATCCGGATGCGTGAGCCTAATCGTCGCCTGCTGCAAGTCCATCGGGAAACTTTCGTATGTCCACTCTCCCGCCGCGTTGGTCTTGCACGTCGCTCCCGCCCCCATCTGCCGCGTTCGCTCTTCGCGCATCTTCAAGTTGAAAAAAGGCGACACTTTCACGCCCTCGATCGGCTTGCCGTTCTCATCACGGACGATGCCTCCAATCGTCCGCGCGGCATCGAGATGCATCGTGTACTCAGCCGGTATCGGATCAGGACTTTCATAGTTCTCCCAGTCCGCCAGGAACGGAACGTAACCAGCCTTCGAGACTTGGAACTCAAGTAGGTACGGAAGGGGTTTCTCCACCTTCACTTCTAGCTCACCCGACTTGTCGCTTTTCTCATCCTTCCAGGTGTCTTCCCCCATAAATACTTGCCGTACCCTCACACGCACTTTCGCCTCAGGCACCGGCACATCATTGTCATCCACGATCTTTAGGTGAAACGTCCCACCCTCGCTCGCCAGCGCCACCGGCGCGCTCACAGGCGAGGCCGCTTCAGCGGCCGGGTCCGGCGAGTTCACCCCCCCACCCTTCGTCCCGTCCGCCCGAATCCCCCCCGCCACCAAAACCAGCGGCACAACCACCGCCAACAAAACCAGCGACCCAACCCATCCCAAGCGCCGCGCAAGCGGACGCCTGTCATCCAAAATCGCCTCAATCCGATTCTCCACCGCCGGCCGAGCCGCCATCGCCACACCAACCGGCTGCACGCGCCGCGGCCGCCCCGCCAGCCGACCCGCGATCGTCAAAAGATGCCGCGCGTAACCCGTCCGATCCCCCTGCGATTCAATGACCGCATCATCGCAAGCCGCCTCAGCCAGCACGGTCAATCGCCGCACCAGGAACCATGCCAGCGGGTGAAACCAGTACACCACCCGATTCACTTGCGCCACGAACGCCACCCATAGATCACGTCGTTCAACGTGCGCCTGCTCATGCGCGAGTACCGCGGCCAGCAACGGCCCGTCCCAATTCTTCCAATCGCTGGGCAACACAATCGTCGGCCGCACCCATCCGACCGTCAGCGGCACCCGCACGCTGAATGATTCCACCACTCGTGTCGCACCAACCGCCGACAATTGCCGCGGCGACAACTCTACCGCTCTCGCGCTACGCACCAAACGCCAAGCCGCGGCCAGCCCGACCAAAAGCCTCCCACCGAAGATCGCAAAACCGACTGCATAACATGCGACCAGCATCGCTTTGAAAATGACGCTCAAATTCGTCGCTCGCCGCTCACCCGCGACCTGCTCACTTGGCGGCGCCGCACCAGTAACGCTTGGCGACGACGCAACTTTTGACGACGCGTCCACCGATTCGCGTTGCGACGCTCGATCGATGACCTGCGGCGTCGACACCGACGCGTTGCTATTAATTGGTGGTGTTACAACGATTTCCTGCACACTCACGGCGTGCAAGTCGGGATACGCCCAAGCCGGCAATCGCACACCCGGCGCCCATGCCGCCAATAGCGGCATGACAAGCATCCCCGCCAGCACCGCCGTCCACACCCGATGCCGAATGCTCGAATTCCGTACCCGAAATACCGCCATCCCCGCACCGGCCACTACCGCCAGCACGACGGACTTCAACGACACATCCACGAGCAGCCCGATCAACCAATCACTCAAATGAATCAAGGAAATAGCCATCGTCTATCACCGTCGTTTGGTGCTCCCTTTCGCCTTTTCGTCCGCCTCTACCCGGCTGATCCGCTCCGCAAGTTTTTTCAGTTGTTGCGGCGAAACAATTTCATCGTCGACCATCCCCACCAGCAGATTCTCCAGCGACCCTTCGCAAAAACGATCGATAATGCCCCTCACCGCATTCGCCGCCACATTCCGCGACTCGATCCGCGGCGAATAAACAAAAGTCCGCCCATCCACCGTGTGATCCGCGTACCCTTTCGCCTCCAACCGCCGCAGCAACGTTCGAACCGTCGAGTCTTTGAGCGCATGCTCAGTTGCCAGCTCGCTCCGCACAACATCCGCCGTCGCCGTGCGCTGCTCCCAAAGCACACGCATCACCGCATTTTCCAAAGGGCTCAAAGCCGGTTTCTCACGCTTTGCCATCGCGAAATTACCTTTCAAAATCGCCGAAATCAACGTTACATCGCATAGCGTTACAGTTTGTAACATATTACCATGCAGTCTGTCAACACATTCTTCAAATAAAAGGCAGATGCGACAAAGCGCCGCCGAAAGCAGCCCCGTAAGCAATCAGCTTCGACATCAAGGCGGCTGCCCAACAGCGATGGAGTTGATCCCATCCAATCTTAGCGAAGCCCTCTGCGCCTCAGCGCCTCTGCGTGAGATCTTCACATCACGCTCTTAACAAACTGGCCAAAAATAATAGTGGACATTAGTTTACATCCATGTTAACCTCTTTCCACACTCCACTGCAGGAGCGTCCGTTCTTTGACATCTCGCATAGTTCAGCCAACCCCCGCACCAAGCGGCCGCGCTAGAACTGCGCCCCTACGTAGGCGAGTCCGCCGCGGCGGACTCGCACCAACACGACACGCCAGCGCCAACCGCTCCCGATCTCAATATTCGGCCGATTTTGGAACACCCGAAACTGAAAAACACCATGTTTTCCAGCCCGGCGCAAGCCCGCGTCGTCCCAAAAAGACCGAATATTGTATTAAAAAATCGTGTTCGGCGCCCGCGACAATAATCGCGCCGGCGTGCCCGCGATTGGACGGGAGGGCGGAGCTCCCGCTGAGCCGCAGCCCTTCCCCAGGTAGCTGGATTCGCAAGAATCCGGCCGAATCCGAAGTCTTGCGACTTCAGCTACAAGGTATTGAAACCGGATCTAGCAAATCTCTTTCGTGCCCTTTGTGCCTTCGTGGTGAAAGAACGGGCCGCTACTCAGAGAAGTCCGTGTCTTTGTCGTCGAGGTCGAGTTCCTTGATCCACACGTTGCGAAACCGCACGTCATGCCCTTCGGACTGTAGCTTCAGCCCTTGCGGCGAATCGGTGATTCCCTTGCCGTCATTGTTGCCACCGTCGACGCCCGAGAATCGCCCGCCCCACACCTGGCTGATCCGCACGCGGTCATGCACTTTCTTCCCATTGAAGAACATGCTGACCATCGGCTGCTCGGTGAGTTTGCCGTCCTTGAATCGGGCCGCGCGGAACACAATGTCATACGCGTTCCACTTGCCGACGCCTTTGTACTGGTCGTACGGCGAGTCCGATTCATTGATCACCGCCGCCATGCCGTGCCGGGTTTTGTCGCCGTCGACGATCTGGATCTCGTACCGGTTCTGCAAATACACGCCGCTGTTGCCGCCGGGTTTCATGACGAGGAACTCGACATGCAGCCGAAAGTCTCGATACGGCTTTTTGGTGACAATATCCGCCGTGCCATACTTGCCGCCAGCCGCCGCCTCTTCATACGACGAAATGCACTGGCCGCCATCGACCGGATCATCCACCACTTGCCACTTGATGGGCAGCGAAGATGCGAACCGCGGACCTTTCCAATAAGTCCACTTGTCGTCAAGCATCGCTCGCGAACCATCGAGCAGCAGTTCAGCACCGGCGATCGGTTTCGCCCCCACGCCGACCGCAGCGGTCGCCGGCGAGGAAAACCCGAGCAACGCAAGAAGCAAGATCGGCAGGACAAGGAGTTTGTTTGACACGTGTATTCCGCAAAGTTAGGAGCAACGGATCAGCCCGGCGGCCCTTTGAGTTCAAACGTCAGCGGCGGATTTTCGCCCTCGCGAACTTCGGCCGTCAGCCCGCTCTGCTCGAAGAACGTGTACTTCTGCGGGATCAGAAGTTTGCCCAGCGACTGTTCACCCGGCGGCTTCACCGTCCCCGGCCGCTGAGATTCGAAACAAGCGACACGCACCTTATGTTTGCCGATGACCGCACCGTCATTAAGCCGATAGGTCGAAAGCGTAAACGTCCCGTCCGGCTGAATATCCCCGCGGGCAGGTTGGCCACTCGGCGGTTGAAACGCAATGGTCCCAAACGCGAGCGGCTTACCGTTGTATAGAACCTTCCCAGTAACGTGCGCCATCGCGGGCCCGCGATTGCAGCCTGCCACAATCACCAAGCAGGCGAGAAAGGCAAACAGGAGCGCAGCAGGAATCTGAAATGTTCGCATCACGCTGGAATTTAGACGACTTTGGGCAGATGTCAACACGCCGCACTGGCCGCGCGGACGATTTCGAGCCCCTACTGCGTCGAGAGCTTCGCCCAGAACGGGTGTTGCCGATCGGCACGCGTTCGTGCGTCCTCCAACAGCACCGCGAGGTCGGGATGAACCATCCGGTCGCGCGGAGAAATCGAGTGATTATTAACCTCCACGACCAGCGGCTGCGTGAAGTCAACCAGCTCCGGCGAGAGCCAAACCGTGACTTTGCTGGCCTGCAACTTGACGGAAACCTTATTAGTTTCCAACCGCTTACCACTGATCGGAGCAGGCCGAACGCCGTGCGGCGGCGGCCAGTTACCGGGCGCCACCATCGACTTCGGCGGCAGGCCGTCCGCTTCGAGCCACCAAAAGAAATTATCCCACTGCCGCATCGAAACGCAATTAATGTCCTTCGGCGACTTTCGCTTGCGGCGACCCATCCAATCAAACATCCGCTGAATTTCATCGCCAAACGGTTCATAACCGCGGCCCAAATACTCGACCACCGTGATATCTGTGTTCGGCTTAAGATACCGATCGAACTGCGTTCCGTTGTGCAGCGCCATCTTATCTCCGTCGAGTTCGCCGTCCAGGAAGTACCAGGAGACGTACGGCGCGTTTTCGGCGTAGCGAGTGATGAATTTGTCCGCAGCGGCAACAACGGGAACGACGCCGGCCCACAGGTCGGGGTGAGCGATGCGCGATGTCCCAAGCGATCTCGCCGCCGATGCCGTGGCCCGTAAGGTAGACGCGGTCGGTATCAATCGAGAAACGGCGACAAGCATCGCGGAGGGCGCCGAGCACCGCATGATGTTCGCGGGCCGAGTATTCATACGCAATCTGATGTGGCTGAAGCCAATCGACGGCGATCACGATGTAGCCGTGGCGCGTCGCTTGCCCCACGCGCCCGCCGCCTTTTTCCTTGTCTGCAGGCCCCGCCCAGTAGTCAATCATTTGCTCCGGGCCACTGCCAGCATCGGCGAGTGTGAGGATCGTCGGATAGTGCCGCAGCGGATCGTACTCAGGTGGAAGCTGCACGAGATACCGAACATCAGCTTCACCGGGCAGGCCTGTAACTTTCAGCTCGTGCAAACCAGGGCCGCGCTCCGTTTGCTTCGTGGCTTCGAACGGCGGCTTCATGAGCTTCAGCATCTGGGCGATGCGATCGATCGAGGCCCCTTCCATGTCGTGGACGTCGGAAGCCATCCGCACGCGATTTTGGGCGAGCGGCTCGCGCAGATAAGCGAAAACCGTGTCCCGGGCGTGAGCGAGCGAAACGGCGGTTTGAAAGTTGTCGGTCGCC
This sequence comes from uncultured Planctomycetota bacterium, assembly GCA_963733705.1. Lineage (GTDB taxonomy): Bacteria > Planctomycetota > Planctomycetia > Pirellulales > Lacipirellulaceae > JABDGM01. The sequence goes on from CAVTEJ010000013.1 coordinate 137,975, forward strand.
TGATTCGCGCCGACGAGCCAACCGCTGATGGCGAGGGCCACTTTTTGCTCGGGTTTGAGGGCAGCATCGTCGTTGAGGCGTTCGAAAGATGCCAGCCGCGAGATTGCATCTTCGTTCGCTTCATCTGTGATTTCTTTGACGAAGTTTTCGGCGAGTTTTCGGCCGTTTGGATCGCTGATTTTGCCGACTTGAGCGTTGAGCTCATCCAAAACAGCTTTGCGGCGGGCGTCTTCGGAACTGTATTTATCCAAGAGCTCGCGGACCTGCTGCAGCGTTTCACCGGCGACGCCGTCGGACGGGAATTCCGAAAGCAGTGTTCGGGCGAGCTTGTGCTGACCAGCTTCGGCCCGCAGCTCAATTTCTTTGACAATAAGCTTCGCGCCGAGCTGACGAAGGTGTTTCACATCCTGCTGCAAATCGCTGCGCTGCGGAAAATCTTTGATGACTTTCTCGAGCTCGATGGCGGCATCGCGATAGCGTTCGCTATTAAGATACAGTCGTACGAGCTGCAACCGGCCTTCGATGTCATCGGGCTTGACCACGTTGTTGATGACCTTGCTCAGCGTTTCGCGCGGAAGACTGCTGGTGGCGACTCGCATGTCCCACACGACCGGTTTGGCACCGCCACTGAGGCCTTCGATCTTGGTGTAGAGCGGCGTGATTTGCGTGATGCCTTGCACGACGGCGAGCGGACCATCGGCGCTTTGCATTTCATAGATGCGGCGGCCGAATTCGTCGAACGGCGTAATCCGTGCGGCGCGGCCGATGCGCCCCACCATCCCGCCCTTTTGGGCGACTGGTTGCCAAATATTGATGCGGACTTCGCGCGGCGATTTGTCCTCGAGCACCTGTTTGACTTGGAAACTGTGGATATACGTCCGCCGCAAGCCGTCGTCGACAACAAGCAGCGGCGTGACGGCCACTTCGCCGGCGGGCGACTTAGAGGAAAGCGGATTCTCCGCAATGCTGGCCAGTTCGGCGTACTTGCCTTCGAGCTTACGGCCATCTTTGAGGAGCAGCGTTTGCCCGACCGAATGAGTGGCGAACAGCAGCAGAACTGCGAACGCGGCGAATCTCGGACGCAGCAAATAGCGAAGAATCGACACGAACGTGCTTGGCTCGCGGAGTGTCTGAAAGTTAGGGCATGCGATGGCGGCTAATTTCATTGTCGTCTGGTGGTGGAGATGGTCAATCGAACTTGGACTTGCTGCAGTGCTGAATAGACGGGTGATACCGACTATTCGGGCGATCCGCGCCCGATCATTCCGGCTCATTGACATGGCTCGACGGGTGGGCGAAAACGGGTGCGGAATTCAGCAATTAGCTGCCGCCAATCGCCCCGCCCCGTTCAACCAATATGTCTCTACGGACCGCTCTGAAAGTGCTGCTGGCAACTGCCCTCGGGCTGCCGGTGGCGGAGTGCGTGCTCGTCGGTGTGCGGAGCTTGGTCGCGAGCATGGGCGACGCCACCGGGGCGGAAATCCTGGCAACGTTGGCAAGCGTATGTTTGGCGCTTTGGGGAATCAGCCTGGCGGGACTGGCGATTGTCGCGGCGCTAGTTTTAATCGTTGAGTCCGAAGGGGCACGACGTGGCGATGATGCATAAGATGTCGACGTGGCCGTCGACGCCAACTTGGTGAGGGAGAATTCGTTTTGGCCAGTTCGCACGATACTTATGAGAATCCCCTGATTACGCGCTACGCGTCGCGGGAGATGGCAACGCTGTGGGGCGACCAGCGCAAGTTCAGCACTTGGCGGCGATTGTGGGTCGCCCTGGCGGAGGCGGAAGCGGAATTGGGGCTGCCTGTTTCGGCCGCGCAGATTTCGGAATTGAAGGCGCATACGGATGACATCAATTTCGAAGTTGCCCAGCGATACGAGCGGAAACTTCGTCACGACGTGATGGCCCATGTCCACGCGTATGGCGATCAGTGCCCGGCAGCTCGGCCGATCATTCATCTCGGGGCAACGAGTTGTTACGTCACCGATAACACCGATCTGATTTTGATTCGCGAATCATTGCAGATGGTCGCTGGTCGATTAGCAGCGGCGATCATTAGTCTTGCGGACTTCGCAAAGGAGTATCGCGATTTACCGACGCTGAGCTTCACTCATTTGCAACCGGCGCAGCCGACGACCGTGGGCCGCCGAGCTTGTTTATGGGCATACGATTTGGCGCTCGATTTGGCGGAAGTCGAACACCGCGTCGCGACACTTCAGGCGCGCAGCGTGAAAGGCACCACGGGCACGCAGGCGAGCTTTTTGGAGCTGTTTGCCGGCGATCATGCGAAAGTGCGGCAGCTCGAGCAAGTTGTTTCCAAAAAGATTGGGTTCGATTCGACGTACGCCATCACGGGACAAACATATTCGCGGAAAGTCGACGCCCAAGTGCTCGATACGCTGGCCGGCATTGCAGCAAGTAGCCACAAGGCGGCGACTGATCTGCGGCTTCTCGCGAATCGAAAAGAAATCGAAGAACCGTTCGAGAAAGATCAAATCGGCTCCTCAGCGATGGCGTACAAGCGCAACCCTATGCGGAGCGAGCGGATTTGTGCTCTGGCCCGATTCGCGATGAATCTGGCGAGCAACGCCGATGATACGCACGCGACGCAGTGGATGGAGCGAACGCTCGACGATAGCGCAAACCGTCGATTGGTGATTCCGCAGGCGTTTTTGGCGATCGATGCGATTTTGATTCTCTACCAAAACGTAGCGACGGGTTTGGTTGTGTACCCGCAGGTCATCGCTAAGCACTTACGCGAAGAGCTGCCCTTCATGGCGACGGAAAACATTCTCATGGCGGCAGTTGCCGCGGGCGGCGATCGGCAAACTCTCCACGAAAAGATCCGTCAGCACAGCCAAGCCGCGGCGGCAGTCGTTAAAGAGGAAGGCGGTGCAAACGACCTAATCGAGAGATTGAAGGCGGATGAAGAGTTTGCCGCAGCTGATATTGATGCGGCGATTGAACCAGGAACGCTTACTGGTCGCAGTAAGGAACAAGTGGACGAATTCCTCGACGAGATTGTAGCGCCAATCAAAAAGCGTTACCCCGATCAAACGGCAAAAGCCGAAGTCCGCGTCTAACCGACGAAAAGCGCTCACCGATGCGATGCGCACTTAAATCAGATCCAGCGGCGACTGCCGCCGATGCCGTGACCGGCTGCACTCGTGGCAGACGCCGCTGATGATGAGGCGGTGGCCGGTGACGCGGAAGTTGTGCTCACGGGCGACGGCGTCGCAGATGTCGTTGAGGTCGTCGCTGCTGAATTCGATCAGCTTATCGCAGATTTGGCAGTACAGGTGATCGTGTTGCGGGTAGCCATAGTCGTGCTCGTACACGGCGCGGCCGCTGAGCGTCATCTTCCGCAGCAGTCCCGCCTCCACGAGTTGGTCAAGCGTGCGGTAGACGGTGGGTCGGCTGATTTTTTCGCCCTGGTTGTTGGCCGAGTAGGCGTCAATCAACTCGTCAGCGTTAAAATGATCGTGGCGCTCGAAAATGAAAGCGACCAGGGCGCGGCGTTGTTGGGTCGTCCGCTTGCCTCGACTCTGCAGATATTCCTCGAACCGCTCCTTGGGGGAGAGCGAGACTTGGACTTCGCCGAGTGAAAAATCGTTCGACATGTGGGGAGAATGGTCGAGGGTTGAGCGTCGAAGGTCGAGGGCCAATTGCCCGAGCGGACCTCTCGCCAAACGGCTTATTGAGACAGCGAGGCAAACTACGATTCGCCTCAACCTGTTGTTATTTTCCGCTTTACGACAACAGGCCTAGCGCTTATTGATTCTAAGCGCTACGCGGCCAGCGGGCAAGAATCGACCGCTAGCTTGGAATTACCGGGCCAATACGAAGCGTGCGATTAGCCGATTTGATCGAGCAATCGGTCGACGGCGGCGTTCATTTTATCTGGGCGTGTCGTAGGTGCCGGCGGCGATTTGGCTGCGGATCTGGTTTACCAAGTCTTGCCGAACGCCGCCTTCCTCGGTGGCTTTCATCGCGGCTTCGGCGGCTTGCGAGATTTCGACGCGGTCGGTCGATGCCGCGCCAGAGGTGGCCTGCGAACCTTGGGTGCGCTGCGTGAAGTGGGGCGCGTTGATGGCCTGGGGGCCGTGAACTTGGGATGGGCCGTTAATGTGCATGGCAACGTTTCCCGGTGCGGGATGAGTCGGAGTGGTGGTTGATTTGGCAGAACGCGTGGCGTTCTGGTTCTGGGCCGATTTGGATTAGGTTTCGATCGGCCGTCGTCGCGAATGCGAGTGCCAGAGCACTATCAAAATCGACGCAGCCGAGCATGGCTTTCCAACAATTTCTGAGAGCGACCAATCGGCGCTGTAACGCGCATTGTATGGGGTATAGCGATCGTTTACGAACGGGTTCAACAGTCGTGCGGGCTGGTGGATTGCGTGCCGCGAGAAGGTTGCAAAACGGCAACCTACCAACGGTCTGTTCGCCGATTTCAGTTCGCGCGAACGCAGCACCTAAACCTATTACGCCGCCGGTAACGCCCGGGTTTCTGCTGGCGGCAATCTTGGGCGGTGGAAGAGTATTAAAACGGCCGGTTTTGGTCAACCCGGCGTTGGAATGGCTGATAGCAGTCAAATTACTCCGGAAGGCGTGCGTGCTAAAGTGCGGGCGCAGGCAGTAGGTGGCAAGACCGTATACTTTAGGCGGAACTCCAGGGCTGGCCGGAGGTTTGATAGATTAGGAAGACGCGGTCGGGAGGGTTGTTATGGGTTCACGATTTTGTTCGATTCTGGCTCGGCCTGTGATGTTGCCCGGGCTGCTGGGCGCACTTTTACTGATGTCTACCAATCCGGCGGTGCTGCGGGCAGCATCTTCGACGAGCGACGCCGCTTCGACCGAGAATGCCGCGCTGTTCGATCGGCTCGATGCGAACCATAACGGCACGCTCGAAGTGGACGAAATCCCGTCCGAAAACCGAGCCCTCTTCGACCGGCTGATTCGCCGGGGCGACGCCAACCATGACAACGCGCTCTCGCGGGAAGAATTCCTCGACGCACTGAAGACGACACGGCCGGAAAAGCCGATCGAGGCGAAGGAGTCGACCACCGTGCCCGGCGCCAACGCGGTGCGGTACCTGCTGCTGACGATGGACACCAATCGCAATGGCCGGATCGAAAAAAACGAGGTGCCGAAGGATTTGAAACAAGCGTTCGACTTCATGGTTGAGCGGTTGGACAAGAACGGCAACGGTTCGCTGGAACGCCAAGAGTTGAGCCGCGGCGGACCGGCAATGGGGCAGATCGCGAACCGCTATGTGCAGCGGAAGGGGATCGATGTCGACGCTGAACTTGCCAAGCTTAAAAAGTCGCAGGGCGACTCGTTCGATCGCTTCGAACAGCGGCCTGTTCCGATCGCCGAAATTCGCGATCCCAAGCAGGCGCGGAAGGTTTTCGCCCAACTGGATGAAAATGGCGACGGCAAACTCGAGCCGAACGAAGTGCCAGATCCGCTGCGAGAACCGATTCAGCGGCTCGTGCGAATCGCCGATCGGGACGGCGATGGGAAGCTAAGCGAATCGGAATTCTTAGCCGCCACCGAGCAAATCGCGCGGTTTATGAAGCGACGCCAGGGCGACGAAAAGCCGTTCGGCAAGGGCAAGAAAGATCGCAAGGAAAGTGCGACGCCGTCGGCCACCGCTAAAAATAACTAGAAGCGCTTTCACACGCTGTAGCTGGGGTCTGTGACCCTGGCTTTCCTCAGGTGCGGCCGGACTCTTGCGAGTCCAGTTATAATAATTGCCGCCCTCTCAACGCGCGAACCGCGAACTGCGCTAGCATGTCTTGCGTAGTAGTTTCAAACCAATCGATCGTCGGAACCCGCAGAGTCCGGCGATCAATTTCCCCAGCTTGCGGTTTGGGCCACAGAGAGGAGCCGCGATGCAACCTTCTACTCATCCACTGATCACCGGGCTCGATTGCCCCTGGCTGCCGCCGATTTCGTTCGGCATTGAACCTTATCTGAAACTGTGCCGCACGATTCATGTGTCGCTCAAGGAGCTCGAAGCGCGCTACCCATCGCAGCTGCCATCGTTGTCGCTGGAGGGGCGGACGAAACGGCTTAAACGTCCGCAAAAGTAGATCTCTCGCTCCGCGAGAGGAGATTACGTCTCGCCGAGCGAGACGGCTACATTATGCGGCTCGCTAATCTGTCCGATCTCTTGCCTGCCGTTTATCATGGAGGCATGAAAGTTCTCCTGGCTAGTCCGCGTGGTTTTTGTGCGGGCGTCAACATGGCGATCGAGTCGCTCGACTTGGCGCTGGCGTCGCTCGAGCCGCCGATCTACGTCTACCATGAAATTGTCCACAACAAGTATGTGGTGGAACACTTTCGCGAGCGTGGCGTGACGTTTGTCGACGATTTGGCCGAAGTGCCGCACGGCTCGACGCTGCTGTTCTCCGCCCATGGTGTGTCGCCGGAGATTCGCCGCGTGGCTGCTGAGCGACAGCTGCAGGCGATTGATGCGACGTGCCCGTTGGTAACCAAGGTACACTTGGAAGCGATCAAGTATGCCAACGCGGGCTACACGATCCTTCTTATTGGCCACGAAGGTCACGACGAGGTGATCGGTACGATGGGCGAGGCGCCCGAGGCGATCGTGCTGGTAGAGTCGCCCGAAGATGTGGCAACGCTGCATGTCGCCGATGAGCGGAAAATCGCGTACCTGACGCAGACGACGCTTAGTGTCGATGACGCCAACCGGATCATCGATCGATTGAAGGAACGCTTTCCGCATATCACGGCGCCGCCTAAGGATGACATTTGCTACGCGACGCAGAATCGGCAAGAAGCTGTGTCGATCCTCGCGCGCGACGCCGATTTGGCGATCGTGCTTGGGAGCCAGAACAGTTCGAACAGCCAGCGGCTGGCGGAACTGGCCCGCGAGCGCGGTATGCCCGCGCATTTGATCGATGGGCCGGCTGATTTGCGTGCCGAATGGTTTCAGGGCGTCAAAACCGTGCTGGTAACAGCCGGGGCGAGCGCACCGGAGCAAGTGGTAGAAGAATGTCTCGACTGGCTGCGCGAGCGTTTCGGTGCGACGATTGAGCCCCGGTCGATACGCGAAGAGAATGTGTCGTTCCCACTGCCACGGGAGCTTCGAGCCTTCGCGCCGCAAAATAGCCTTTAGTTATCGAGCGGCACTTTCATCTTCAGCTCCTTCACTAAGAACGCCCAGCGATCGGCGGCGTTTTCGATTTGCTTGGCGACGGGCGTGCCGTGGCCGTGGCCTGCCTTGGACTCGATCCGCAGTAAGATCGGAGCATCGCCAGCCTGCGCCCGCTGCAGCGCCGCCGCGAATTTAAAGCTGTGCATTGGCACCACTCGGTCGTCTGTGTCGGCAGACATAACCAGCGTCGGCGGATACTTTGTCCCCTCCTTAATATTGTGATAGGGCGAATAAGCGTAGAGCGTGCGGAACTCCTCCGCCTTTTCAATGTAGCCGTATTCGTCGCGCCAGAACTGGCCGGCCGTGAAGTTTTGGAAGCGAAGCATGTCGAGCACGCCGACCATCGGAATGCACGCGCCGAATAAGTCCGGCCGCTGAACTTCGCACGCTCCCACCAGCAGGCCGCCGTTACTGCCGCCCATGATGGCGAGCTTTTCGGGCGACGTTCGCTTCTCCTTAATCAACCATTCGGCGGCCGCGATGAAATCATCGAATACGTTTTGCTTTTTTAATGCCTTGCCGGCGAGATGCCATTCTTCTCCGTACTCGCCGCCGCCGCGCAAGTTCGCGACCGCCACGACGCCGCCCATTTCGACCCAATCGATATACTCCGGCCGAAACGCCGGTGGCAGCGAAATGTTGTAGCCGCCGTAGCCGTAGAGAAGCGTGGGATGGGGTTCGCCCTTTTTGAGATCTTTGCGGTAAGTGAGAATCATCGGTACGCGGGTGCCGTCCTTGCTGTGGTAAAAGACTTGCTCGACGGCAATCGAGTCGGGACGAAAATCTACCTTTGGCTGACGGACAAGTTCAGTCTTGTTTGCCAACACGTCGTAACGATAAACGCTCGTGGGATCGTTGTAGCTCGTGTAGACGAAGAACGTCTCGGTGTTCTTCTGCTCACCGCCAAACCCTTGAACGGTACCCGGACCGGGCAATTCGATTTTGCCGAGCGGCTTGCCGGCCAGGTCGTGTACGCGGACTTCACTCAGCACGTCGACCATGTACAGGCAAATAATGTGGCCGCTCAAAATGCTGGCACTTTCGAGCGTTTCTTTGCGGGCAGGCACGATTTCGGTCAAGTGCTCGCGGCCCGGCTGGTCGATGTCCATTGCCACGACGCGTTTCGTCGTTGCTTTGAGGTCGGTGAGAAAATAGAACTTCGCTCCCTCATTGCCCAAGAACGAGAATTGATTCTCAAAGTCGCCGATTAACTCTTTGAACGGTGCATCGGCCACCGCGGAAGCGTCGCGCACGAAAACCTGATTTTGCGGATCGGTGCTTCGCGCAATATCGAGCAAAAGATATTTGCCATCATCCGTCACGCTAAATCCAAAATGCCAATCGGGGTGATCCGGCCGGCGATAAACGAGTTGGTCGTCATCTTGCGATGTGCCCAACTTGTGAAAGCACACCATTTGATTCAACGCCGAGGCCTGAAATTGTTCACCCGGTTTGGGCTTGGGATAACGCGAATAATAAAATCCGGTGCCGGCCTTATCCCATTCGACGCCAGCGAATTTCGACCACTGCAGATGGTCCGAGAGTTGTTTGCCCGTTGCCACTTCAACGACGAAAACTTCTTCCCAGTCGCTGCCAGCTACATTGCGAGAATATGCTAGGTATTTTCCGTCTTCGGTAGGACTGTAGCTAGCAAGCGCGATGGTGCCATCCTTCGACCAAGTGTTGGGATCGAGCAGGACGCGGCCCTCGGCTTTGTACGAATCGGCCACGTACAACACGGGCTGATTTTGCAGGCCATCGTTCTTCGAGTAGAAGTACTTGCCGCCCTTTTCAAGCGGTGGCGAATACCGTTCATAATTCCAGAGCGCGGTCAGCCGCTTGACGATCGCCGGACGCTCGGGAATTGCATCCAGATATTTGCGAGCGATCGCATTCTGCTCCTTCACCCAGGTGGCGACCTCGTCCGACTCACGCACGTCCGCTTCCAACCAGCGGTACGGATCCGGAACTTTGATGCCGTGATATTCGTCGACCTGATCAACGCGGCGGGTGGCGGGGTATTTCATCGGTGCATTCGATTTAGAAACAGCGGAAGCAGGCTCAGCTGCTAATACACAGTTAGCGAACCAGAATAGAGCACAAAGTGCAACCAACTTTCCGAGACTATTTGAAGCCATTAGTAATTCCAGCATTAAACCAAGGAGACACGGAGAGCACGGAGAAGAGAAGAAAAAAATGGAACACTAATAAACGCTAATCAACACTAATGGGATTTAAGACAAGGCACTTTCACTCGTCGATTTGAGATTCCTTAGAGTTTATAAGCGAGAATTAGTGTTCCTCTTCTCCGTGAACTCCGTGTCTCCGTGGTTAATTCAATTTCGTTTGATTTTGAATCAACTACTTGCGCTGCGATAGCTCAGAAGTGCCCGCTGAAAGACCCAGCGGCTCGCCACAAAGCTGCCGATAGTCGCCGCGATTGCGAACAGCGCCAAAGGAGCATACTCGGCCCGTAACGGCTTCGCCAGCATTCGGGCCGGCACGTTGACCACGATGAGCACGGGCAGCACAAAGGTGAAACCGATGCGAAGCAAATTGCCGATTGACCCGTTATAGATTTCCATCGGGTATCGCGAAAACGTCGTAATGTAAAACCAGAAGTCGTAGATCGAGGTATTGCACCCAGCCACACACTCACCGCGGCAAGCACAATCATCAGGCTGTACAAAATGATGACGCCAGCTAACACATAAATCGGGTACAGCAGCACCTGCCATATCGTAAGCTGAAAACCCTCGACCCGCGGCAAGGCGTAAATCATCAATGCCGCAGCAACCAGAAAATTGGAAAACGATGACCACTCAATCTTCCGTAGCGAAATGAGAAACTGCGTATCGATCGGCTTAAGCAGTGCGAAGTCCAGACCGCCCGTGCGGATCAGCTCGCTGAACTCATCGGCGTTGGTCATGAAAAACATCTGCACGATGCTATTGATAAACATGCTTGTGGCAATGAACACGAAAAACTGATACTTGTCCCAAGCCTCGCCCGCACTCGTGCCCGGGCCAATTTGCGACGTGTATTTGAAGATCAGCAGGTAAAAGCCGACATTCATCATTACCCATCCGAACGACGAAATCGTCTCGATGATGAAGTTGGTGGGGAACATCATGTCGCGCACGAGACTGTTGCGCACGAACGTGAGGAAAACTCGGAGGTAGGATGGGCGAGATGACATGCAGAGTCGACTACCGAGAGATTACTACCACGGATTACACCGATGAACACAGATAATTAATTGGATAAACTTTCCAAGAACACATCCGTGCCCATCCGTGCAATCCGTGGTTCTACTATCCCCCAAATCCGCTGTAACGCTTTACTCCCCGCCAATAAACAAACCGGCTGGCAGCAATGAAAAACAACACCCAGGCGGCTTCGACGCTCAGGCCGATCCACAGGTCGCGGCCTTGAATCTTTTGCAGGAACACCGCCGAAGGGAAATACGCTAAGTACTGCAGTGGCGTAAGTTGAACGATCGTGCTCCACGGCTTGGGCAGCATATCAAGCGGGAACATGTGACCGGAGAAGAAGAAATTGAACAGCATGTACACGAATAAGAGTGAGCTGACTTCCAAAAACCAGAAGCCGATCATGCCGATCGTCGCCTCTAAAAAGAAGCCGAGCAAAAACGAAAACACCAGCGACGTGATGTACGCGAACAGCACATCCGGCGGCGGCCAACCGGGGAAATAACCACGGCAAATGTAAAACACGAGCGCGAACGGCGCGAGGGCGATGCCGTAGTACACCACCTTGTGGGCGACGCGCATCAGCAGCAAGAAGCCGATCAGGTCGACCGGCTGCAGCAGGTATTTCTTGATTTCGCCGTTGCGAATTTGTAACGCGATGCCGCCCGCCAAACCGGGCATGCTGGAAAACGCGCGGGTGATCGTCGTCAGCAAATAGTAGGCGACGAAGTCGTGGTACGTGTAACCAGCGATTTGCTGGCCAGCACCGGACGTACCCTGCGTGGCGGCCATGCCCTCAAATACCGCGCTCCACAGAAAAATCTGCGTGACGATCGGCAGGAAACGCATCAACGTGCCGAGCCAGAAATCGCCGCGGTAAACGAGGCGCTCCTCGATGCAAATGCGAAGGATCGTCCACCAAGTTTGAACGCGGGCGAGCATGCAGGATCGACGGCGGGGTGCAATTGGGGACAGCGCTTGGAAGCAGTCCCGAGGGCTAACAGGCGCGTCGCGAAATGCCGCGTCGCGACCTACAAGGTACCAGAGCAGCCCACCCTAACACTAGAAGCGCCACGCTAGCTGGCTCGGGCACCGCACTGCTCCCAACAAGCGATCCACTGCCGCTGCCCGCACTCGCGCCGAAGTTGCTACGCCACACGTTGTAGTCGGACTGCGTCACGGTGCCCGGCGTAGTGTCGTTCGGCAAAGTAAAGCTTTGCCCCAAGTGGGCACGCCAAATCACGTAGTCAGCCGCATCGACGACGCCATTGTTGTTGTAGTCGCCATTCACGCCGGGCGGCAGAATCAACGACCACCCAATATCCTTGAGGCCGGCTGCATCGAGCGCGGTGAATGTTTTTCGCGTGCCATCGGTGATACTGGGGGACATCGACGTTTCTTGTGCGATCGAAGTGCCGTAGACGACGCTTGTCGTACCTTGAGCCCAATGGGCTAAATCGGCGGACAACGGCACCGGCTGAAAACCGTTCAGTGTTTCAGAATTGATGCCGGTGAAGTTCGAGCCACTAACGAGTGTTTGCCACGCAGAAGGACCTGGATCGCTTTGCTCGCCAAAACCCAACGCGTGAGCCAGTTCGTGAATTGCAATGGAATAGAAATCGGTTTCGCTAGCCGTTGGCAGCGTCGCACTATTGAAATGCCAATTGCGAGCCGTGTTATCGAAACTTACGACGCCACCCCAATTTACAAAGCCCGAAGACTGCCCGCGTGTTGTTATCGCACTTATGAAACTGTTGGTCGTCGAATTGATTTGGTTTATTTCACTTTGAGAAAACATGCCAGTTGAGGTGTAGGGTAGATAAGAAAACCCGCCGGCCGACCCAATTCCCGCGGTATTGGCAGTTAGGTTTTGCGCACCTGCGTAAATAATGTACTTATTAGCGGGCACCGTGGGATTCACGACTTCCACCGATGCTCCAGTAGCAGGACTATCAAAGGTTTCAGACCACGACCAATCAACGACGCCGTCGAAAGCCGTACTGCTAAAGTGCGCCGGCGTTTGAATCGCCGAGAAAGAATCGGTCAGAATTGAACTGAAATAGCTGGCAGCCGATTCGAGCGTGGTCTTTGCCTGAGCCCCAGCAGCCGCACCCTGCGGATTGCCCGCCCCGAAGAAATTTGAAGTGTCGTACGAATAATCAACTTGCAGCGTAATGGCCGCGGCTTGTTGCGCGACGACGCACCCCGCTAAGCACAGCGACAAAACTGCCAGGCGATTCAGGTATTTCATTCCCCGCCTTTAATCCTTCGATTCGCAGCGCACTCTTTTAAACCTGCCTCCACTTTACGCAGATTTCGCAAATTCGACCAGCACCGACGCTTATTCGCCACCCATCGTGCCGCTCGACAACCGCCGGCAGAACCCTAAAATAACGGCTTCAATCGATACAAATTCGCGAATTGATTTGGAAAGGTAAAGTTTCCCCATGAGCATGATCGTCGATATCCGCGGCCGCCAAATTCTCGATAGCCGCGGCAACCCCACCGTCGAAGTCGATGTCACGCTCGATGACAACACCGTCGGCACGGCCGCCGTGCCCAGCGGCGCCAGCACGGGCATTCACGAAGCATGGGAACTGCGCGATGGCGATAAAGCCATCTACCTGGGCAAGGGCGTTTCGAAAGCCGTCACGAATATCAACGAAGTGCTCGCGAGTGAACTCGTCGGCATGGACGCAGCCGATCAAATCGCCGTCGACCAGCGGATGCTCGAGCTCGATGGCACGCCGAACAAGAAGAATCTCGGCGCAAACGCAATTCTCGGCGTCTCCCTCGCCACCGCCCACGCCGCCGCCCGCTACTGCGAAATGCCGCTCTATAAATACGTTGGCGGATCGAACGCCCGCCTGCTACCGGCACCGATGATGAACATCGTCAATGGCGGCCAGCACGCGGATAATTCGGTCGACGTCCAAGAATTCATGGTCATGCCGCTCGGCTTCGAAAAGTTCAGCGACGCCCTCCGCTGCGGCGTCGAAATCTTCCACCACCTCAAGAGCGTGCTGAAAAGCAAAAAGCTTAGCACGACCGTGGGGGATGAAGGCGGCTTTGCTCCCGATCTGCCAAACAATGTGGCGGCCATCGAATTGATTCTTTCGGCGATCGAGAAAGCCGGCTACAGCGCCGGTCAGCAAGTTTGGATCGCTCTCGATCCCGCAGCGAGCGAGTTTTACGACAAGGAGAAGAAGGTCTACAAAATCGACGGCAAAGAGCTCGACTCGGCCGCAATGGTGGATTATTGGTCCAAGTGGGTCGAGAAATATCCGATCTGTTCCCTCGAAGATGGGTGCGCTGAAGACGATTGGGATGGCTGGAAACTCCTTACGGATCGGCTCGGCGATAAAGTGCAGCTTGTCGGCGACGACATCTTTGTTACGAACACCGAACGGCTACAGCGCGGTATCGACGGCGGCGTCGGCAACAGCATCCTCATCAAGGTGAATCAAATCGGCACGCTGACCGAAACGATCGAAGCCGTCCGCCTAGCCACCCGCAACGGCTACACCAACGTCATGAGCCACCGCAGCGGCGAAACCGAAGATTCCACCATCGCCGACCTGGCCGTCGCTCTCAGCACCGGCCAAATCAAGACCGGCAGCGCATCGCGCAGCGATCGTATCGCGAAGTACAATCAACTGCTGCGGATCGAAGAGCAACTCGGCGACTCGGCACAGTACGGCGGGCCGCTATTTCCGAAAAGATGAATTTAACTCCGGAGACTCGGAGGTCACGGAGATTGCGCTGGGATTCTTAAACTCTGTGCTTTCCGTGTCTCCGTTGTGAATCCTCTTGTCCGAAAACGACCAGCAATCCGGCATCACCGACTCCGCCTGGTTTTGGGCGCTCATCTTCGCCCTAATGGGCCTCGTCGCCCTCGCCGCCATGAGCGGCAAGTACAGTCGGCGGCAAGCAAATATCGAGCGGAACTATCAGGCCCGCACGCGGGTCGCGGAACAAGTAGCCGCCGAGAATAATTTTAGCGAGCCGGACCGAATGGATCATTTAGAAGTCCGGCGTGAATTCGCAACGCCGGACGAAAACCTTGTCCCACTGTGGCCGCTGGCCGTGCTACTCGGCCTCGCCGCAGTCGTCGCGAGTGCGATGCTCTACCGCGGGCACGTCCGCGGCGATTTTCGCTCGTCTGATCCTGAAAGCTCCGTGCCATGACATGGCTCGCCGAAAATGCGCTGCCGATTTGGATCGGCGGCGCAATCGCGCTCACGATGGCGTGCGTCGTTTACTTTCAGACGCGAACGAAGGGCGCCCTTTATGGCATTCTCGGCGTGATCGGCGTCATGGCCGCGCTACTGCTTTTCAATTGGTTCGTCGAAACACCACGCGAAGCGGTCGAGCACGCCCTCTATCAATTAGCCGCGACAGTCGAAGCGAACGACGTACTAGGAACTCTCGCGCAACTCGCACCCAGTGCAAACGCAGAGTTGCGGCGCGATGTCGAGACACTAATGCCGCAGGTCCGGATCGAACGTGCCCGCGTAATTGGCAGCCCAGAGGTCGAACTAAGCCCGGACGAAAAATCAGCGACCATCCAATGCCGCGGCTTCATCATGGCCGTCAACAAACGTGACGGCATGAAAGGGGGCGGCGATGATCGCGTGGTCTTAACCTGGGTTCGCCACGGCGATCGTTGGCTACTCGAGAACTACAAGTCGCAGAAGGATTGGAACGGCGCGATCCGACAGTTGCCAAAAAGCGGCGCTTCGGCGGCGCAAAATAAAGCTACGCCGTAGCTGGATTCGCAAGAATCCGGAAGGTCCGAAGTCTTGCGACTTCAGCTACGAAGTTTGGGCCTCCTCGCACTACGGCCCCTGCGGCGGGCCACCACCGTTGTTCCAACCGCCGCCATTCCAGTTGCCGCCGCCTTGCTGCCATTGGCCGCCATTCTGCCAGCCGCCACCCCAGCCACCGTGCCCCCAGTTGCCGTGATTGCCGCCGTTTGGAAAACCGTTTCCATTGCCGCCAAGCCCATTGCCGTAAAAACCGTTGTTGTATGAGTACGGTCCAGGATAACCGCCGTAACCGGGGCTGACGTTGGTATACCCCGCCGCCAACACCGATTCTCGCCACGCATCGTGGAAGCGTTCCCACTCGGCATCCATACCACCGCGGCCATTGCCCCACGCCTGCACCTGATAGTACCGATCGACCGAACCATCCGCGCCGCGAAGATTGGTCTGCGTAAAGCGATAATTGCTCGTCACGTTGCGCTCATCCTCGAGAGGCTCAACAGGTCGAATCCGCTCATACTGCGCAACACGTGCGCCCGTCATCGGATCGTGCGAATACGTGCTGTGCATAAAGATCCAACTCGGCTGCTGCTCTTCAACAACGCACAGCGGCGGCCCACAAGTTTCGCACGGCGCTTCGCAGGCCGCCGCAATGGAAGTGAAACAGAGCGCGAACGCAAACGAACTATAGCAAAGAAGAGCGTTCATCGGTGGGACCTGCGGAGAAGAGGGGAGCGGCCAGTGAGGGGTCACCGGACATCTTCCAATTTAATCGCTGACTCACAGACTCAAGCGATGTGGCGATTTCGCCACCTTCACAACGGCTCTTTGGATAAGTCGTTGCCGCGCGTGCCGATTTTAGCGGCTGTAGCGATCATTCGGCGCGATGGATTCACGGCGTCATTTCGAGGGACTGGCCGCGCCTGACTGGCTCGGAGCCATGGCGCTCGCCGCAGTTTCCTTCTTCACTACATACAACTGACCGAAATCGCCGGCAGTTTCCCCATTGGGATCGTAAAGATACTCTTCATCCGCTTCGATACGCGGCAATTGAAGGTCGTTCTCTTTAACACAGACGTTCATAAATTCTTTTGTATCCTTGGGCTTTCGGCCATACGTTCCTTGGAAGTTGCGCACACCCTGGATCCAAGAAATGTTATCAACGACATTCATCACATGCCGCCGCGCACCGATGATCGCCGAATAGTAACCACCGCCCGCGACAACTTCCCGACTGCCCACCACCTTCTTCTGTTGCTGCGCCATCGCCGCCGCCTCGGTCGCTTTACGCTCGGTCGCAGCCTTGGCGGCATCTGCCGCAGCTTTCGCGGCATTGGCCGCTTCTTCCTGTTTCTTGGCCGCGTTCTGCGCGTCGACCTGCCCCGCCAGCGCATCCATACTCGTGCCGCCGCCACTACTGCCACTCGTACTGCTTGAAGACGAACCGCAGCCGACGATCCCCAGAGCCATCGCACTCACCACGACGCAACCTGCAATCCGACGAATAGCAAACATCGCTTGCTCCCAAATTCAATTCATCTCACGCAAAGACGCAGAGGCGCAAAAAACAAGAACACAAAGCTGAACACTAATAACCACTAATCCCCGCTAATAAAAATCCCATTAGCGATAAATAGCGCCGATTAGTGTTCCCTCTCCTTCCGAATTCTTTGCGCTTCGCGCCTTTGCGTGAGACTATTTTAACGACAACTTCCAATCCCGCATCCGCGCCAGCATCTCCCGCTCAGTGCGATCAATCCGCAACGGCGTCAGCGTGATGCAACCGTTTTGCAATGCTTCCAAATCCGTTAGTTCACCTTCCGCCGGCATGGCAGGCGTTCCCATCGCCCAATAGTATCGCCGCCCCTTAGGATCTTCGCGGCGATCGAAATCAGCCGGCCAGCCAACGGTCCCCATCGGCACGATCCGAACCTCAGCTGCCCTCTGCATCGCCACGGTTGGGATATTAATATTATACAAGCGATGCGAATCTTCGCTGCGAAGAGCTAAAATCTGCTCGATCAACTGCACGGCCATCTCGGCGGCCCGATCGAACTGCGCGTGCTCATCATATTCCAGCGACACCGCGACGCTCGGTATCCCAAACACGGCCCCCTCGGTCGCCCCCGCAACCGTCCCCGAGTACAGGACGTTGATCCCCACGTTCAGCCCACCATTGATACCGCTCACGATAAGATCCGGATCGCGGCAAAACTCCGACACCGCCAGCTTCACGCAATCCGCAGGACTCCCTTCGACAGCCCACCCACGGCGACGATCCCCATCAAAAACTTCCTTCGCCATCAGCGGGCTGAGAAACGTAATCGAATGCCCAACCCCGCTCTGCTCGATCGCCGGCGCCACCACATGCACTTCACCCAGCCGCTTCAGCGCACGCTCCATCGCCGCCAGCCCCGGCGCATAAATCCCATCGTCGTTAGTCAGCAGAATTTTCATCATAAAGCCGCGACCGCTGGTCGCGCGTCGAGGTTCCCGCCCTCAGCATAAGCCCCGATTCCGCTCACCACAACACGCCCCTGTTTCGCGCGCGAGCCGAGCGCTATAATCGCAGTTCCTTACGCTGGCGCACCCTCTCAAAGCAATACTTCTGCATGACGAATACATCCAGTTCGCCGCACCAATCGGACCTCGCTACCGAACGCGTGCTCGTGTTGGATTTTGGTTCGCAGTTCGCTCAGCTCATCGCCCGCCGCGTGCGCGAACAGCATGTGTACGCCGAAATCGTGCGGCACAACATCACGGTCGACCGGGTACGAGAACTGGCGCCAAAAGGCCTCATTCTTTCCGGTGGCCCGGCGAGCGTTTACGCCGACGGCGCCCCGCAATGCGAACCAGAAATCTTTGACCTTGGCATCCCCGTGCTCGGCATCTGCTACGGCATGCAGCTCATGTGCCAGGCCCTCGGCGGCCGCGTCGAGAGTCATCCCGTCCGCGAATTCGGCCGCGCCCAACTGAAAGTGACACCAGCCAAAGAATCCGACGATCTCTTCGCGGGCGTCCCGCGCGAAACCGAAGTCTGGATGAGCCACGGCGATCAGGTGAAACTCATCACCGACCAGTTCATCCCGCTCGCGAGCACTGCGAACTGCGATCTCGCCGCGGTAAAACACCGCAGCCGCCCGCTGTACGCACTACAGTTTCACCCCGAAGTCACGCACACGCCCGATGGCAAAACAATGTTGGCGAATTTCGTGGCCAACGTTTGCCACTGCACGGGAACATGGCGGCTCGGCGATTTCGCCGAACGCACCATCGCGCAGGTCCGCGAACGCGTCGGCAACGACCGCGTCATCTGCGGCCTTTCCGGCGGCGTCGATTCCGCCGTGGTCGCCGCCCTGCTCTATCGCGCTATTGGACCCCAGCTCTCCTGCATCCTCGTCGACAACGGTCTGCTGCGAAAAGACGAAGAAAAATCGGTCGTCGAAGAGTTCAGCAACCACTTCAAAACCGACCTGCACGTCGTGAAAGCCGAGGGCCGCTTCTTAAGCGCCCTCGCCGGCATCACCGACCCGCAAGAAAAGCGCCGCATCATCGGCCACGCGTTCATCGATTGCTTCGCCGCCGAAGCAATGAAGATCAAAGGCGCGAAATTTCTCGCCCAGGGCACGCTCTACCCCGACGTCATCGAAAGCGGCGCCGCCCAAGACGGCCCCGCTGACACCATCAAACTCCACCACAACGTAGGCGGCCTCCCCGCCGAGCTCGGCTTCGACCTCATCGAACCCTTGCGCGACCTCTTTAAAGACGAAGTCCGCCAACTCGGCCTGCAGCTCGGCCTGCCCGAAGAAATCGTCTGGCGACACCCCTTCCCCGGCCCCGGCCTCGCCGTCCGCTGCCTCGGCGAAATCACCCGCGACCGCCTCGACACCCTCCGCGAAGCCGACGCCATCGTCGTCGCTGAAATCAAAGCCGCAAACCTCTACCGCAGCACATCCCAAGCCTTCGCCGTGCTCCTCCCCGTCCGCAGCGTCGGCGTCATGGGCGACGCCCGCACCTACGAAGACGCCCTCGCCGTCCGCTGCGTCACCACCGACGACTTCATGACCGCCGACTGGACCCACCTGCCGCACGACCTGCTCGCCAAGATCTCGACGCGCATCATCAACGAAGTGAAGGGCGTGAACCGCGTCGTCTACGACATCTCCTCGAAACCGCCGGCAACGATCGAGTGGGAGTGAAAATCTGACATTTTGCGCCAGGTAATGCACCATGTCCGCACTCGCCAAAACTCAGGAATTGGTCCAACCAAACAGACCGCACACATACTACGTCAATGACTTCTCTAAGCTCGAAATCGCCGAGCTGTGGCGATTAGCAAGTGGCAAGCGAGTATATATGGCCAAGTGCATGGCTCTGTTTGCTAAGCTCCGCGGCAAGCAAATGCGTCGCGGTGTGCCCAGCTTGTATGACAACGCAAAGCTCATTGATCCCCAGGATATACCGGAAGACTTTCTTCGAAGCATGGAATCTCGCATCAAGGCTCTTGAATCTGCTGGCTTCGTCCGGTCGCTCTCGCAACAAGCGGCTCAATCAAAACGCGTGCGCGGCTTCAGCGTGCACCTTCTGAGCGCGGATCGCCTCTCCGCCGCCTCGGTCATCGCAGTGCAGGGGTGGATCGGCAACCCCGCTCCCATCAAGTCTACGATCACGATCGCCACACGCCGCTCCAACGGCGTCGTATTCGGAGTGACGGATACCCGCCGGCGACTCAAACAGCCACCCGAAGTCAAGATTCGGCACCTAACGCACGCGACTCCGGACCAGCTCATCGCCAAACACCGACGCCAATTAGTTCACTGCGTCGATGCAGAAACAATAAAAAATGAGGAACTTCCTGAAAAACTCATGAGACGCCGGCAACGGCAGATCGAATTTCAAGTCTCACGCGGCGTATTTGTTCCCGCCACGGCAGATGAAATGAACCGCCATCGCGATCAAATCATTCCCTACGGCGAATTTTAAGCAGCGCCAACTCGCATTAGTGTTTCGTTCCATGTACGCTCGGCTCCGCCGTAGAACGGATCTATACATATCGTCGAAACATGCGAGAATGACACGTATGGGCATGTTTCAAGTAAAAGTTCGAGTGGCGAACCCGGAAGATCCAAATCGTTCGTTCGAAGAGTTGTTTTGGGTCGATACAGGCGCACTCTATTCGTACGTACCCGGAAAGCGGCTTGAAGAAATTGGCTTAACATCGCTTCGCTCGCGCAAGCTCGTGCTAGCCGATGGCAGACATGAAACTCGTCAATTGGGCGAGGCTCGATTCACTATCGAAGAACTAAATGAAACTCTCACCTGTCCGGTGATTTTCGGTCCTGACAACTCGCTCTATTTGCTGGGTGCGACCGCGCTAGAAAACTTCGGCGTCGATGCCGACCCGACCGTGAAAAAATTGAAACCGATTGCCGCAATCATCGGCGGCTTTCTTGGTTCGCGTGAATGAGCGAACGACTGACCACATACAGTCAATTTACGACTGGCCCACACCCCACCGCACCCAATGCCGAATTCGCCGCAGCATGCGGCGAATCACATCGACACTCTTCGGCGGCGTATAACTCCAAAACGACTCGCTCGCCCAAAACGGCATCTGTGACGGCGTCACAACCTCAGCAGCATGCGAAGCGTCGACTGCCGTGCGAAAGTTCTGCAATCGTTCACTAAACGGCCGCTTCGTGGTGGGCGCCGTCGCAAACCACCGCAACCGCTCATCTTCCGGATGAGCCTCCGCCATCCGCGTCAACAGCGGCCACGCTTCCAGCCGCCTTAACGCTTTCGCCACATGTTTCCGCACGATGGGGTTCGGATCGTCGCAATACTCATCCAAGCCGAGAAAGAAAAAACGACTGGCGGACTTACTTAACAGCCAGATATAAACGTGTCGCAACGCGGGATCGCCGAGTGAGATAAATCGCTGGAATACCAACCCGCCCCGTTGTTCTCCCAACAACCGAAAATCTTTTCGAAACCTGAGCAGCCAAGTCGGCGGAACTTCCCCTTCGTAAAACGAATCGAGGCGACTCCGATACTCGCCCAGTTCGCGTAAAAATCGAACCGCCGACGATGGGTGAATATGCCCACCATTGCGAAACCAATCCTCCGCAATCGTTCGATAACGTGGCCTGCTCATAGCATGCCCTGCAAACGAGTCGTTCTACCCGAGCACGGATTACTCGCCCTCGCTAACAGCATACCAACTCCCTTCCCTCAACCGCCATTCGGACTGGTCGTTTCAGCGACCAGTTTCAGCATCGCCCACTCAACTATCGACGCCCTCACCTCACCCAACGCCGAATTAGCCGCAACACGTGCCGAATCGTCTCCACACTCTTCGGCGGCGGACGACATACTGTCACGCCCTTGATAGAATGACGGCGTTATCGCTCTTGTTTGGACCGCGGACTTACTGCGAATGGTAGGTTTCGGACCAAACCAGCCAGCCTCCTCTCCATTGCTTCAGTGTGACCTGCGCAACCTCTCGCAACGGTCAGCGAGCGACTCTACCGGCGAATTTGAATCGCCAAAGGCAAAACGGCCATGAGATCAAAATACGAACTTCTCAGCCTCGGTTCGTCACTGATGATGGTGACAATAGCCGTGTTGGTTGCCCGGCAAACGCATGCCCAGGAAATCAGCGGCACGCCCGGCTCACCCACCGCCACCACCACAATCCGCGGCAAGCAGCTTCCGCCACCCGACCCGAAGTTCGACGGCGTGATTAAGGAGAAGGCCACCGATTCGAAAGCGTGGTGGCCGCCGCGTATCGTACCGCCGAAGGGTGCGCCCAACGTTCTGGTGATCATGACCGATGACTGCGGGTTCGGCGCACCGGGCACGTTTGGTGGCGTCGTCCCGACGCCAGCCTTGGACCGCATCGCACAAAATGGGTTGCGATACACACAGTTTCATTCGTGCGCGCTCTGTTCTCCCACGCGCGCCGCACTGATTACCGGCCGCAACCATCATGTGGCCGGTTACGGTGTCGTCGGCGAGGCGGCAACCGGCTTCCCGGGGTACGATTCCGTGATCAAGAAGGATTGCGGCACGATCGGCGAAATTCTCAAGGAGAACGGCTACGCGACTTCGTGGTTCGGGAAGGATCACAACACGCCCTTTTACGAAGCGAGCCAAGCCGGGCCCTTCGATCAATGGCCGACCGGCATGGGCTTCGATTATTTCTACGGGTTCGTCGGCGGTGATACGAGCCAGTGGCAGCCGAACCTGTTTCGCAATACGACCGCAATCTATCCGTTTCAAAACAACCCCGGTTGGAATCTGACCACGGCAATGGCCGATGACGCCATCGCTTATATGAAGCAGTTGAGTGAGGTTGCGCCAGACAAACCGTTCTTCGTTTATTACGTTCCCGGCGGCACTCATTCGCCACATCATCCGACGCCGGAGTGGATCAAGAAAATCGGCGACAAGCATTTGTTCGACGAAGGATGGAACAAAATCCGTGACACGATCTTCGCCAACCAGAAGCGGCTCGGCATCATTCCCGCCGATGCCAAGCTGACGCCGTGGCCGAAGGAGTTGCCGGAGTGGAATTCGCTGAGTCGGGAGGAGAAGAAACTGTTCATCAAGCAGGCCGACGTGTACGGCGCTTACTTGGCGTACACGGACCACGAAATCGGCCGCGTCATTCAGGCGGTCGATGATATGGGCAAGCTCAACGACACGTTGATCATTTACATCAGCGGCGACAATGGGGCGAGCGCCGAAGGCACCCTCAACGGAACACCGAACGAATTCACGACCTTTAATGGCATTACGGTGCCCGTTAAGGATCAATACCTCTGGTACGAATTCTGGGGATCGGACAAGACCTTCCCGCATTTTGCGGCAGGCTGGTCGTGGGCGATGGACACGCCCTTTAAATGGGTGAAGCAAGTCGCTTCGCATCGCGGTGGAACGGCGCAAGGTGTTTGTATGTCGTGGCCCGGCCATATCAAGGACGTCGGCGGCATTCGCCATCAATTCCACCACATCATCGATATCGTGCCGACGATCCTGGAAGCGACCGGTATCTCTGCGCCCGAGACCATCAACGGCATCCCACAGCGACCCGTCGAAGGCGTGAGCATGGTATACACGTGGGACAAGGCCAACGCCAATGCGCCTACCCGGCACAGCACACAATACTTCGAGATGATGGGCAATCGTGGCATATATCACGACGGCTGGATGGCAGTCACGACTCCCGTGACGATTCCCTGGGAGTTGAGCACCAAAACGCCGCCGGACGTGATCTCCGGCTACAAATGGGAACTCTACAACCTCAACGAGGACGTCACCGAGGCCGATGACCTCGCTAGCAAGATGCCGGACAAACTCAAGGAATTGCAGGCAGTCTTCGACACCGAGGCGAAGAAGTACAATGTTTTTCCGCTCGATAACTCGACCCTCGCGCGATTCCTCACGCAGCGCCCGAGCACGACGGCCGGTCGAAAAGTGTTCGAATATTCGGGCGAGCTGACCGGCGTCCCGGCTTCTTGCGCCCAAACATTATGGCGAAGGACTTCGTCATCAAGGCCCAAGTCGAAATTCCCAAAGATCGCGCCGAAGGCATGATCGTCACCGAAGGCGGTCGGTTCGGCGGCTACGGCCTGTTCCTAAGCAAGGGCGTCGAAGGCATCGGCCGGGGCCACGTGGTGTTCCTGTATAATTTCCTCGATCTCAAGCGGACGGCGTGGGAAGGACCGGAGCTCAAGCCCGGCAAGCACACCATCCAGTTCGACTTCAAGTACGACGGCCCCGGTTTCGGCAAAGGTGGCACGGGTGAGTTATTCGTCGATGAGAAGTCCGTGGCGAAGAAGAAGCTGGAGCACACGACGCCGGTCATGTTCCCGGAAGATGAGGACTTCGATGTCGGTCAAGACACCCGCACCGGTGTTGCGATGATCGAATATCGCTACGACTGCCCATTCAAGTTCACCGGAAAGATCGTCAAACTCCGGTTTGATCTTGGTCCTGCACAATACACCACCGCAGAATTTAAGTCGGCCGCCGAACGAGTCGCCCGCGCGAAAGACTAGGCATGAATCACCAGACGCGGACGATTCTTTTTGTAACCGCCTTACTCGAAGCTGCCACAGGCGCGGCGTTGCTGATTATTCCGTCGCTCGTCGGCAGATTGCTTTTGGGCGAGGAACTTGCGGGTGTCGCCATACCGGTAGCGCGCGTCACCGGCATTGCCCTAGTTGCATTGGGGGTCGCCTGCTGGCCGGGCCGCACGGCGCTTTCCGGCATGCTGGTCTACAGCGCGGCCGTCACGTTATATCTCGCCTACGTCGGCTTCGCGGGCGGCTTCGCCGGAATACTTTTGTGGCCTGTGGTCGGCATGCACTTGTTTCTGACGGCACTTTTGACGCGGGCATTAATAAGCGGCACGGAAACAATAACATCGCATCGGTGAAAAGCGTCGCTGCCGCTAATCCCTGCGAATCGTTAGCTGTGGTGTGGGAATCTTGTAGCCGGTCCCCAAATTCTTCAAAGCCGCTTGGCAACGCACACCATCCGATAGACCCAACTTATCGCGCACCCATCAATCCGCAGCGCGGCCAAAAATCGTTGTCGAACTCCACTTCGTTTTCTGCTAGGATGTCCGGGCTAAACACCACCCATTGCTGTCACAATTGCCAACTTAACAGACACAGCGATAATTCCATCCTGTACCCAATAATCGCCTATTTTTGGAACGTTGTGATTTCGCAGCCCCTGCAAATCACGGCAAAATTGAAACACGCACCGTCCAAAAAGAACGAATTTTGTATTAAAAAATCGAGTTCACTGCACTCAACAATATTCAGAAACCGAACGCTAGCGCGTTGCGGCCTATTCAATCAGCCGCCGGGCGCTAGCCCCCGGTTCTAATACAAACCGAAACTTTTATCGCAAACATTTTCCCGTGGCTCAAAAATACATCTTCCAAATCGAAAGCCTGACCAAGAAGATCGGTCAGCGCGAAGTCCTCAAAGATATCTGGCTCTCGTTCTACCCGGGCGCAAGATCGGCGTCCTCGGCCGCAACGGCTCCGGCAAAAGCACGCTGCTGAAAATCATGGCCGGCCTCGATAAAAACTTCGACGGCACCGCCAAACTCTCCGAAGGTTTCACCGTCGGCCTTCTGGAACAAGAACCCCACCTCAATCCGGATAAAGACGTCTTCGGCAACGTCGAAGAAGCCGTCGCCTCCACCCGAGCACTCCTCACCGAGTACGAACAGCTTTCCGATCAGCTCGGCGAGGTCATCGACCCCGACAAGATGGAAAAGCTCCTTGAGCGCCAAGCCAAGGTGCAAGATAAAATCGAGGCCTGCAACGCGTGGGAACTCGACCGCAAAGTCGAAATCGCCATGGAAGCGATGAACCTCCCGCCCGGCGATGCCGACGTCAGCAAACTCTCCGGTGGTGAAAAACGCCGCGTCGCGCTCTGCAAGCTTCTGCTCCAACAACCCGACTTGCTGCTGATGGACGAACCAACGAACCATCTCGACGCCGAAAGCGTTGCGTGGCTCGAACGCCATCTGCACGAGTACCCCGGCACCGTCGTTGCGGTGACCCACGATCGGTACTTCCTCGACAATGTTGCCCAGTGGATCCTCGAACTCGAGTACGGCAAAGGCCATCCATTCGAAGGCAACTACACTTCGTGGCTGAGACAGAAGCAAAAGCGGCTCGAGCTCGAAGAGAAAAAGGCGACCGCTCGCCAGAAGATCCTTGCTCGCGAACTTGAGTGGGTTCAGTCTTCAGCCAAAGCGCGGCAGGCTAAGAGTAAGGCCCGCATTCAAGCCTACGAAAAAATGGCCGCCGAAGAATTCCAGGACAAACCCGAAGAACTGGAAATCCAGATCCCACCCGGCCCGCGATTGGGCGACATGGTCATCGAAGGCCACAACCTCGGCAAGTCCTACGGCGACCGCGTGATCTTCGAGAACGTAAACTTCCGCCTCCCCGCGGGTGGCATCGTCGGCATCATCGGCCCCAACGGCGCCGGCAAGACAACACTCTTGCGTATGCTGATGAGCCAAGAAAAGCCGGACGAAGGCGAACTAAAGATCGGCCCGACCGTCAATCTTGGCTACGTCGATCAATCGCGCGACAGTCTCAGTGCGGATAACACTGTGTGGCAGGAAATTTCCGGCGGCCACGATATGCTCGACATGGGCAAGAGCTCAATGAACTCCCGCGCATACGTTTCCCGCTTCAACTTCACCGGCACCGACCAGCAGAAAAAAGTCGGCGTCCTCTCCGGCGGTGAACGCAACCGCGTCCACCTCGCCAAGCTACTTCGCCGCGGCTCAAACGTGCTGCTGCTCGACGAACCCACGAATGATCTAGACGTCGACACGCTCCGCGCGCTAGAAGAAGCCGTCGCCAACTTCGCCGGCTGTGCCGTCGTCGTAAGCCACGACCGCTGGTTCCTCGACCGCCTCGCAACGCACATCCTCGCTTTTGAGGGCGATGGTTACGTCCACTGGTGCGAAGGCAATTTCCAAACCTATGAAGACCAGCGCCACGAACGCCTCGGCACCAGCGCTGACGAACCCCATCGGTTCCGCTATAAAAAACTACAACACGGTTAACACCATTAGCGTCGGCGCCCACGCCGACAAATCATCCAGGAGCATCGTTTCGCCATGAGCGTCGTCCGCATCGGAGCCACCAAGCAGTATTCAGACAACTGGGAAAACATCTTCAGCGGCGGCCGTTCGTCGTCATCCAAAAAAGCGGCCACCAAGCCGGCGAAAAAGTCCCCAAAAAAAGCGGCTAAATCCACCGTGAAAACTGTTGGCAAGAAGAAAGCCGGCGCGAAGAAGCGCAAAGGCAAATAACAATACTTCGCGTTTTGCTTGCCTCCCGCGGCGCGACCGCTACTATTGGTATCACTGCCTGTTTCAGCTAAATTCTGCCCAGCTTGCCGGATTTTCCGTCAAATCGCTGTGGCGGCTGGCCGAATTGGCAATTACAGTGTGACTTTCCTACCTGATGCGATGGCTCAGGCTGGCTAGTCGCAATCTGTGGTGGTGGCCAAGCTCATTGGTCGCCGTTCCTAAGAAATCCAACCGGTCCGTTTTGTTTCTACGTATTTGGAGTGACGATCATGAACAGTTGCCAAGCCCAATGGGAGGACGAAGAGAATAATCGCCGTGTCGAGCTGGTTGTGAATTACCAGCTCGATGCCACGCGGGTACAAATCAATCACGTCACTCCCACCCGCGTAACCTTCCTCTGCCCAACCTCCGCCAAGCCAACACGCTCGATCGGCGTGTGGACCAACGGTGGCCGCCGCGTGTTGGCTCGCCAAATGAAATCCGCTGGCAGACTGCACTCGCTTAAGCAAGAAATTGCCGAAGGCAATTTCGTCGAGATCAAGCACCTGGCACCGAAGTATACCGCCGACGCAGCTCCGGTTCTAACGGCTTAAGCAAAAGCGACAATCCGAATATCGAAGCGCACGGTCCATTGGCCGTGCGTTTTTTATGTGCGCTCACTTGGGTTCTTTATACGAGGAGTCGAGTCGATTGGCATCGTTCCAATCGGCGTGGGCCTCATCGTCCTGTCCGAGCTCATCGTAAATAAGCCCGCGATTGTAATGGGCCCAAGCGTTGTTCGCGTCGGAGCGAAGAATCCGCGAGTACAAATCCATCGCGCGGAAAATATCTCGCGCGGCATGGGCTTCGTAGGCTTTGTGACTGAGCCATTCGGTCGACCACGGGCACCAAAATATGGGCACAATCGAACATGCAATTAGCGCGGCCACTCCCCCGCGAGCTGCCAGTTGCCATCGAGAAGCAACGACGGCGTAGGCGACGAGTACGCCGAAGAGCAGGCCGAAAAAGTGGGCTGCATTCGCGACTTGCAGAATATCGAGATAGGTTGCGACGATGCAGCCGACGAGCCAGACGAGAAAACCCTTAATTAACTGGAGAGTCAGGATCGCACGAAAACTAGAGAATCGATCGCGAGCGATCCACATGAACCCAAAAATTGCGTAGACGAATCCCGAGGCGCCAATCCCGTTCACGCCGGAGATCGCTACTTCGCCCGCGGAGCTAACAAAGGTGGCGGCTATGACAAATAGCAGATAGCGCCACCAACCGATTGTCAGTTCCATTCGGCCGCCGAGGAACCACAGCCAATACATGTTGAAGGCGAGATGCCACGGTGCGATGTGGACGAAACCATTGGTGATGAGTCCCCAATACGCACCACTCCAGATTCGGGCCGCCGGCAGATATCCCCACTTGGAAAACGCGTCCCAGGAATTGGCTTTTTCGGAATTGATTCCGACAAAGATCAGCACGCAGATGGCGATCGCGGCGATCGTGACCCAGGGCTTAGACTGTTGTTTGATTCTTGGGACAGTCGGCGCCTGTGCGGGCGACTGATTGCTCGAGTTCCCAACGATGATCGGCGCGTCGAGTTCGTCCATGGTCCGCGAACTGGCATTCCGATTTGCAAAAAGTTACGCCCGCGCCAAGAATTCTGCACTTCGTGTATCGACGCGAATCAGTTCGCCTTCTTTCAGATACTCGGGCACTTGAATAATGAGGCCGGTTTCGAGCGTGGCCGATTTCGTTCGCGAGGTGGCCGAGTTGCCCTTCACCGCGGGGTCGCATTGCGTGATTTTCAGGTCGACGGCCGTTGGCAATTGGATTCCTACACACTCGCCGTTGTAAATCAGGGCGAGCATGCCCTGCAAATCTTCGGTGATGTACTGCAACTCGGTGGTCACATCGCCGCGCGGCACGGCATACTGGTTGTAGTCGCTGCCGTCGAGAAAAAACGCCGTATCGTTGTCGGCGTACATGAACGTTACTTCACGCTTGTTGAAATCTGCATCATCGAGCCCGTCGGTTCCTTTGAGCGAGATGTCCGTTTTCTGCTTGGAGATAAGATTGCGGGCACGAAATTTGTAAATCGTAGCGCCGCCGCGGGCCGACGGTGATTGCACCGTCATGCTCTCGATGATGTGAGGCAGGCTATTATAGTTTACGACTGCGCCCGGTTTGATCTCTTTTGCCAACATGTTTCGACGTCGCCCTTAGCTCTATTTCCTAAATATCCAAATCTTAAGTCAGCACCGCGCCCGAGGCAGGGTCGATTGGCAAACCGTGCGTTAGCTTAGCGAGTGCGCCGACGACGTTTAACAGGCTAGATGGGTCGAGTGAGCCGCCTTCCCATTCTTCGTCGTCATCTTCCACCATATCGTCGCGGACGCGTTCGAAGAGCATGATATCTAGCCGCGCGTCGGCTTTGAGCATTCGCTGGAGATGCTTTGGTTCGAGGTCTTCCTTCATCTGCTTTGCGAGCTCGACGCTCTGCTCGGCTACGGCTTCGCCTCGCTCATAGCTGATTTCAAGTGCGGCGTTATCTTGCGGCGCTTGTACCAGGACGGATTCAAACATGCCGTCTTCGTCGGCCTCGAGGTTTTCGAGCTTCAACCGCTTCGATGACTCGGTGATGGCGGCCTCGACTTGCGTTAACGTCGGTCGATCGGTTTGCTTGAACAGCACGAAGTACGTGTCGCGCCATTCCAGTTGTTCATCGTTTTCTTCGGTCATCGCGCTGGCTTTCTACGATGTTACCAGGTGTCGGCATCGTCATCGTCGGCTTCGCCATCATCGGGCACGTCCATATCTCCATGCCACGATTCGAGGCGCTGCAGCATTTCATCACGCTCCGTCAAGCTTGCCCACACCGCTTCCCCCTGCTCGAGGCGAATCTCGTACGAACCTTCGCGTACGCAGTCTTCCTCGCCGCAATAGTGTGGCGTGGCACTGACCCACATCACGCGATAGAGCGGAATGTGCTTGTCATCAATCCGACAAAAAACAGACATAACTAACAGACCCTCATTTCGTCCCTTGGCCCAACTCAGCGCTGCGGCGGGCGGCCGCTTGTACGGCCTCAACCACTGCCTCCCTAAATCGTCGTTCGGTAAGGACGCCTAAACCCGCAACAGTAGTGCCGCCGGGGCTTGTGACGCGTTCGCGGAGCACGGCCGGCGTCTCGCCCGTTTCGAGCACCATACTTGCAGCGCCCTCCGCCGTACGGGCCGCCAGTTCGGCGGCTAACTCAGCGGGCAAACCAGCGGCCACGCCCCCTTCGGTGAGCGCTTCAATCATACTATACACAAAGGCCGGTCCGGACCCGGACAGACCTGTAACGGCATCTAAAAGCTCTTCTTTAACTTCGAAGGCGGCGCCCACCGCCGATAACAGCTTGGCAACCAGCGCTCCATCGTCTTTGGTGGCGTGTTGGCCAAGGCTGAAACCACTGGCTCCCTTGCCGATAAGGCAAGGCGTGTTCGGCATCACGCGGACGACGCGCTGTCGCGGCGGCAGGCCTGCCGCGAGGCGTGTGATTGGGACGCCGGCGGCGATCGAAACGACCACGGCTTCGGGGCGAATCGTTGGCTTTAGCGCGGCAAGTGCGTCGTTGATCTGCTGCGGCTTAACGGCGAGAAAGATGACGTCGCATTTGGCGACATTCGCAACGTTGTCGCCAGTGACCTGGGAGCCGAGCACCTCGTATTCAAACGCCCGCCTAGCATCTGCACTCGGATCGCTGGCAACGACGGCATCGCCGGGCACCATTTCGGCTTGAACGAGGCCGCGCGCGAGTGCTGTGGCCATCCGCCCCGCCCCCATCAAACCTATTCGAATTGCCAGCATCGACAGCACACTTGGACCAAGAGTTTCGCACCGCCATCCTACGGGAATTCCAGGGTAGAAACAACTTGTCGCTAGCATTGCCGGCAGACGCGCGGGGGCTGCAAATGCTTCACCGTACTAGTCATCTAGGCGACTTGGGGCGTTTTTGCGAGACTTCTCGGCCCATCTTGGACGAATATTCAAGATGAAGGACTCTTTCTCTTCTACTCATCTCGATTCAGATTGTGCTTCAGGAGGCACGCAGGCCATGCGACACATCGCGCGTGTGCTTAGTGGCATCGCTCTCGCGGCATGCTGTTCGCAAACAGCAGTTGCCGCCGATTCGACTTCGACAGGTTCGAGTTGGTGGCCGTGGAGTCAGCAAGAGACGAAGAAATCCGATACGAGCACGCTTGGTACGGGCCCGTCCGCGCAAATGGGAAGCCCGCAAACGAGCGGCTCGGTGTCTCGGCCATCGATGGGCGGTGCGCAGTCGCCACTAGGCGGTGGTAGTGCGTCGAAAGACGAGAAGGATAAGAAGGATCATTGGATGCTGAGCTCGCCGAGTGGCAAGGTGAGCTGGCCTCATTTGACGATGCCTAAGATGCCGTCGTTGTCGGGATCGTCGAGCGAAACCAAAAAGGCGACCGATACGAAGCACAACTCGTGGGTCGAGAAAACGCCAACGCCGCCGAAACCGTCGCCGATGAAGTCGGTGACCGACGAAGCGCATAAGGTGAGCAAAGCGACGAAGGACGCCTGGCACAAAACCGTGAACGCGGTGACGCCGGGCAGTTCCACACCAGCGAAATCGAACACCGACAACAGCCCACGCATCGCCAAAAAAGAAATGGATCCGCCGTGGTACAAGCGGATGTTCGGGGCGAAGACCGAATTGCAGCAACCGCAGACAGTGCCGCAATGGATGGCACAACAACGACTCGATCCGTAATTCGCTTGTTTAGGATTTGAGGTATTCGCAGATTTTGAAAGAGCGCATTTCAAAGCCTCTTCCCCCTGAAATCTTGAGTCTTCGAAGCCTATCACTGGACACGTCTTGTTGAATCGCAAGAATGATGCGCACCGGTAACCACAGTTACCAGAAAGGCGCATCATGGCTCTCAAACCGCCCGACATCTTGAATCGGCTGCCTTCTGTTTCTGAACTACTCGAGAAGCCTCAGATTCGGGCGCTCGCCGATCGCTGGAATCGGAGTGTGGTCGCCGGAAATGTACGTTCTTTTTTGGACGAGCTACGCAACGACTTCGAGCGCCGCGCTGCCGCACTCCCCTCGATTCGCGAGCTAGCCGAGCGGGCCGCGCGGTACGTCGTTTCTCGGCAACATCAGTCGCTCGGCATCGCGATTAACGCGACGGGCGAGATTTGCGGGTCATCGTGGACGTCTGCGCCGCTCGCGGAAACGGCGCTGGAGCACATGATTGCATTGGGGCGGGAGTATGGGACCAGTTCGGCCAGAGACCATGGCGTATCGCATAGCGAATTAAACGCGATCGTTTGTCGAATGACTGGCGCGACCGCGGCGCGGGTTGTTCACAGCTACCCGGCGCAACTTGGCTCGCGCTTGCGGTACTCGCCGCGGGTCGCGAAGTGGTCGTAAGCGGAGAATCGGCTGGCGAAGGCTGGTTGTCGAAGCTCGCTTCGTCCACGAATACAACGCTCAAACGCCTTAATGTGAACGGTGCGGGTCCTTCCAGCGACGATTACGGGACTCTCTTCTCGCCAGCTACTGCTGCGGTTTTAGAGATTAGCGATGAAAACCATTCCGTAGCGGATGCCGCGTCTGAACCGCTGAAATCACGGTTCGCGATGGCTCGCGAACGAAATGTGCCGTTCATCGACGCACTCGGAACGGCGCCGATCGTTTCGCCACCCGCTTCGATCGCCTTTACTGGACACACTGCCGCGGACAGCATTGCGGCCGGCGCTGATTTAGTAATTTTACGCGGTGATGCATTCGTCGGCGGTCCGGCCTGTGGCATCCTGCTGGGTCGCGAAGAAGTAATACGCCGAATCTCCGGTCACCCGATGTTCGGCGGCCTTGAAATTGATGCACTGCGCAGCAGCACTCGCGGCGACACTCGCGTGCTACGAAAATCAGACCGACAAAAATCCAGCGATTCCGGTGTGGCAGTGCCTGAGCACTTCGATCGACAATCTCCGTAACCGTGCCGAGCGACTCGCTGCTCAATTGGCGCACGGCGAAGGTGTCGCGAGCGCTACGGCGATCGAAACTCGCAGCCGTATCCTGCCTAACTATGCCGGTGAAAGTTGGCCGTCTTATGGTGTATCGCTGAGAGCGACCGCGGAAAATATCGGTGCGCTAAATGATCGCCTGCAAGCTGGCAAAATCCCGATTCGTGGCCGACTCGAAGGGGACCAAATCGTGCTCGATCTCCGCACTGTCCTACCACGACAAGATCGCTTGATCGTCGACTCGTTATTGGGGCCCTCTTCTGCCGATACTCCTCAACCTGCCGTCGGCTCGCCCGAATCGTCATCTTCGGAGCAACCGGTTTGAACTCATTGCTGGCAGACTCCGTATTCTGGTCTAGCGGCAGATGGATAAAATGATTAACCGCTAATCTCTGCCTTCCTTGCCCGATTTGCGTAACTGCGATACGATACCGTTTAAGTCGTTGAATCGCTTTAACTTAGGCCGATCGGGCGGGGCCGAATACCCAGGTTTAGACACTCCTCCCAATTGGCCTCGAATTGTTGG
This sequence comes from uncultured Planctomycetota bacterium, assembly GCA_963733705.1. Classification (GTDB taxonomy): domain Bacteria; phylum Planctomycetota; class Planctomycetia; order Pirellulales; family Lacipirellulaceae; genus JABDGM01. The sequence continues at coordinate 171,561 of CAVTEJ010000013.1, forward strand.
TAGGCAACCGTGTAGCATTCGCCCCCGGTCACAGGGGGATTTCAAGGATTAAAACATGACGCAATCGACCCATTGCCGTTTTCGACCACTTTCCGCACGCCTGGCGCTCGTTGCCGTTATCACGACGACAACCACCGGCATCGCCTTGGCCCGACCAACCCAACCCACGGCGACCGAACGCCAGATCACCCTCGCCGTTTCGATGCTCATGGAGCGGCAGCACCTGACGGGTCAACGCTTGGACAAAACGATGTCCGAACGGGCTTTGAAAACGTTCATCAAAGATCTGGATCCACTGAAGCTGTTTTTCTACCAGAGCGATATCGACGAATTCCAAAAGTTGAATAAAGAAAACAGCATTGGCGATGCCCTGAAGAAAGGCAACGTGACGTTTGCCTACGACATCTTCTCGCGTTTTTTGGCGCGCGTGGATGAACGGATCACGATGGCGGAGGCCGATCTGAACAAGCCGCAGAACTTCGATGACCCGGACGACAAGATGGTCCGCGACCCGGAAGCGGCAACGTTTGCCAAGACGCCCGAAGAAGCGGCCGATCGCTGGCGTCAGCGGGTGAAGTTCGACCTATTGAAAGAGACATCGGACAAAGTGCCGACCGACGAAGCAATCAAAAAGCTCACCAAACGTTACGACAGCATCCGCAAGAGCTGGCAACAGACCGACGACGACGAACTGCTCGAGCGTTATCTCACCGCGATGACGAGTTCGTTTGACCCGCACAGCAGCTACATGGCTCCTTCGACGCTCGATAACTTCAATATTCAGATGAAGCTGGAGCTGGAAGGCATCGGGGCGTCGCTGCGGGGCGTGGATGGTTACACCGTTGTGCAGAACGTGATCCCCGGCGGTGCGGCCGATAAAAACGGCGGCCTCAAGCCGGAAGATAAAATCGTGGGCGTCGGCGAAGGCGTCAGTGGCCCGATGGAAGACATCGTCGACATGAAGCTTAACGACGTCGTGAAGAAGATCCGCGGCAAGCGCGGCACGGTCGTGCGATTGGAAGTCGAGCCGAAAGATGGCTCGGGACGCAAAACGGTCGCGATCACGCGCGATAAGATCGAACTGAAGGACAGCGAAGCTCGCAGCGAAGTAATTGACTGGGGCAAAAAGGCCGATGGTTCGCCGTACAAGATCGGCGTAATCCAACTGCCGAGCTTCTACATGGATATGGATGGCGCCCGGCTCGGCCTGGCTGATTACAAGAGCACCACCCGCGACGTTCGCCGCCTGCTTGAGGACTTCAACACCAAGGGCGTGGATGCGGTTGTTGTCGACCTCCGTTGGAACGGCGGTGGTTCGCTGACCGAAGCCGTCAACATGACCGGCCTGTTCATTGACCAAGGCCCGGTGGTCCAAGTAAAGGGTCCGGATGGCCGCACCCAACCGTATAAGGACCCCGAGCCGGGTTTAGTGTGGGAAGGTCCAGTTGTAGTGATGATCAACAAGTTCAGCGCTAGTGCGAGCGAAATCTTCGCCGGCGCCATTCAGGACTATGATCGCGGGATTGTGATTGGCGACAAGAGCACGCACGGTAAAGGCACGGTGCAGCAATTGTTCGATTTGGGCAACGCTCTTTTCCGTGCGGCCAACGTGCCGAACATGGGGGCCCTCAAGCTGACGATTCAGCAATTTTATCGGCCCGGTGGCGATAGTACGCAGAATCGCGGCGTGGTATCGAATGTAGAGCTTCCGTCGCTGACCACGCACCTGGACGTCGGCGAGCGGGACCTGGATTACGCCTTAAAGTTTAGCAAGGTGGATCCGTTGCCGCATGATGATTTCCACATGTTCAACTCGCAGATTGTGGATGGCCTGCGTCAACGCTCGGCCAACCGCGTCAAGGACTCCGACTACTTCAATAAGGAAGAGCGGCAAATCAAGCGGTACGAAGAGCAAAAAGACAAAAAGACCGTCACGCTCAACAAAGAAAAGTTCCTCAAAGAACGAGCGGAATTGGACTCGGACAAAGAACAAGAAAAGATGTTCGATGACATGAACGATCCGAAGCGGCCCGTTTACGAAATGGACGGCTACGGCAAGGAAGCGCTGAACATCACGGTCGACTACCTCGAACTACTGGGCGGCAACAAAGTTGCCGTAGCCAGACCGGGAAACACGACCGGTCAAACGGCAGTGATCCCGCAGTAGTTGCGTCGGATTGCGATTCCGTACCGGATTTAGAATTAAAAAGCACCGTAGCTTCGGCTACGGTGCTTTTTTTACGGAGTCGCGCCGACTACAGAAAGCCAAGTGGTATTCGCAATCCGTCGTACCCGAGCGCCATGCCGGGCGGCAAATTCGCGTTGGTGGCTGCGTGTTCCAACTCATGCGACATGTGTGTGAAATACGTTTGCTTCGGTTTCAGTTGCTGTGCGATCTCGACGGCTTGCTCCAAACTGAAGTGGGTCGCATGCCCGCGTGGGCGGAGCGCGTCAAGAATCAACACATCCAGTCCTGCGAGGCGTTCCATGCTCTCGGGCGGGATTGAGCTAGCATCGGTGCAATACGCAATGTCGCCAAAGCGGAAGCCTAACACTTCGAACCGTTTGCCGTGCTGCATGCGCAGCGGCGCGACGCGCGCTCCCAATACGTCGAAGGGCTCTAAGCCGATGCGATGAAAAACGAGTTGCGGCGCCGCGCCGGGGTGTGTTTGTGCCACATCGTCGAACGCGTAGTCGAATGACTTTCGAATCCTCGCCTCGACTTTGGGTTCGCAAAACAAGGGCACCGGTCCGCCCAAGTAGAACTGCATGATGCGCAGGTCATCGAGCCCGAAAATGTGGTCGGCATGCTCATGAGTAAACAAAACCGAATGGATGACGCCGACGTTTTCTCGCAGCAACTGCGCACGTAAATCGGGTGACGTGTCGATTAACAGGTTCCCCTCGGGCAGTCCTAAAATCACGCTGCAGCGCGTACGCTGATTTCGCGGATCCTCACTTGAGCATACTTCACAACCGCAACCGACCATGGGCACTCCCACGCTCGTACCGGTGCCCAACAGGATCATTTCACCGCGGATGTCAGTGGTTGCGAACTTTTTGGACACGGGCGGGCGGTTACCTCGGTGGATCGCAAGTCGATCGGGGCAGACTTGGTCGGGAACGGCGTTTGCGTTAGCTCGTAAAGCGGCCTCAGCATTGAGTTTACCTGCCGAAGCGGCAGCCCGCACCTACCCGAAGTCCGCTTGACCGAAGGCGTAAATCGCTATAAACTTTTGGCCGGAAACACGTTACGCGCCCATGGCAGCATTTCGCGGCAATCGCCACAGCCGCCTGCCACCGCCCGCACGTTCGGCCAAAAGTTTGCCCGTGTAGTTTCGTCTCGGCGGCGAATTGAATCCTTATCGGCGCACTCCTGCCTAGAATTATTCATGGAAATTCTCGAACGCATTTGGGAAATCGTCTCCGCGATCGGCAACGGTCTGATGGGCCGATTCGAACGGGGAATTACTGGCCTGTTCGGTTCGGCGAACGCGCGATTCATTAAGCGCCTGCAGCCGCGGGTCGAAGCAGTCGGCGCGCTCGAATCGAAATACCAGGCGATGACTGATGACGAGCTGCGAAATCAAACGGCAGAGTTTCGCCGCCGCCTGGGTGCTGGCGAAACGCTGGAGGATATCCTAGTTGAAGCGTTTGCTGTTTGCCGCGAGGGCGGCCGCCGCTTCCTTGGCCTGCGCCATTATGATGTTCAGCTACTCGGCGGCATGATTTTGCACGAGGGCAATATCGCAGAAATGGTGACGGGCGAAGGCAAAACGCTCGTTGCCACGCTTCCCGCGTATCTCAACGCGTTGCAACCAATCACCACTGACGCGGACGGGCACCCACGCGGTTCCGTACATGTCGTTACCGTAAACGATTACCTGGCTCGCCGCGATATGGAGTGGATGGGCCCGCTGTACACCGGACTCGGTCTGACGGTTGGCAACATTCAATCCGGCATGGAATCGGACGAACGCCAAAAAGCTTACTCCTGCGATATCACCTACGGCACGAACAATGAGTTCGGGTTCGACTACTTGCGGGATAACATGCGGATCGCCTCCCGCGGCGATGATCGCTATCCGAAACAGCAACAACAGTCCCAGGGACCACTCCACTTTGCCATCATCGACGAAGTCGACAATATTTTGATCGACGAAGCCCGTACGCCGCTCATCATTTCGGGACCTGCCGAGGATGATGTCACTAAGTATTCGCGAGCCGATAAAGTTGCGCGGCAACTTAAGAAGGACGTCCACTTTGAGGTCAAAGAGAAAGAGCACACCGCGAACCTGACCGACGAGGGTGTTCGCGAAGCTGAGCGCCTGGCCGGTGTAGAAAGCTTTTATACGGCCGGCAACATGCAGTGGCCGCACCTGATCGACAATGCGCTCAAGGCCCACCACCTTTACAAGCGCGACGTAAATTACGTGGTGCAAGACGGCGAAGTCGTGATCGTCGATGAGTTCACTGGCCGCTTGATGCCGGGCCGCCATTGGAGCGACGGCCTTCATCAGGCCGTGGAAGCTAAAGAAGGCGTCACGATTAAGCAAGAGTCGCAAACGCTTGCCACGATCACGCTGCAAAATTTCTTTAAGCTGTACGACAAAATTTGCGGTATGACGGGTACCGCTCTCACTGAAGCGGGCGAATTCTGGAACATTTACGAGCTCGATGTCATCGGTGTGCCCACAAATCGAGCGCTTCAACGGACGATTTACCCCGATGTGATCTATCGCAGCGAGCGCGAAAAGTACATTTCGATCGCCGACGAAATCGAACGCTTGAACAAGCACGACCAGGTTCTCAAGGATGACGGCGAGTTGATTACCGGTGATATCGAGAAGGAAACAGACAGCGAAATCACAATCGTTCCGCAGAATTCGAAACAAGCCGTCACCATTCCGATGAACAAGGTCAAAGACCACCAAAGGCGTGGTCGGCCGGTGCTCGTCGGCACGGTCTCCATCGAAAAGAGCGAGCGCATTTCTGGTCTGCTCGATAAGCGCGGCATCAAGCACCAGGTGCTCAATGCGAAGCATCATAAGCGCGAGGCCGAAATCGTCGCTCAGGCTGGCCGCAAGGGCGCGGTGACGATTGCTACGAATATGGCCGGTCGTGGTACGGATATCATCCTCGGCGGCAATGCCGAAACGATGGCCTGGGCTCAGCTGCAAGATAAATACGCCTCCCGGCTCGATGTGCCACCAGAAGAGTGGAGCGCGCTCGCCGCGGAAATTGAGCAGCGCGAGCATATGAAGATAGAAGGCCAAGAGGTCAAAGAGCTTGGCGGCCTGCATATCATCGGCACCGAGCGGCACGAAGCCCGCCGCATTGACCTCCAGCTTCGCGGACGTTGCGGTCGGCAAGGCGATCCCGGTAGCAGCCGCTTCTATCTGTGCCTGGAAGATGACCTAATGCGAATCTTCGCCGGCGAATGGGTCAAAAACCTGCTCACGCGCCTGGGTATGCAGGAAGGCGAGGCGATCGAAAGCCGCATGGTTTCGCGACGCATCGAAGGCGCTCAAAAGAAAGTCGAAGAGCGCAATTTCGAGGTTCGCAAGAACCTGCTCGAGTACGACGAGGTGATGGACGAGCAGCGGAAGCGCGTTTACAGTTACCGCCAGCGAATTTTAGACGGTGTCAATTGCCGCGATCTCATCACCGAAATGATCGACCGCGAAGTCGACGAGGCATTCAAGCGGTTTTTGGCGCCGATGTACGGCCCGGAATCGTTTGCTGCCGCCGCTGGCAATTTGCTCCACGTTCAGTTGGATGCGAAGGATTATAAAAATACAGACTACAAAGCGGCTGAAAAACAAGCGGTCGACGAAGCCAGCCGCATGGCCGAGTCGCAAGTTCTTGATGCGATTGAAGAAAATCTTCCCGAAGGCGAAGACCAAAGCGAATGGAATTGGGCAGCGCTCGCCACAGCGGCCAATACACGTTGGAATTTGAACCTTCGCGATCGCGATCTCAAAAAATTTGGCCGCGAGCACGTGGCGGAAGAATTGATCAAGCTTGCCCACGAGGCGATTGAACGGACTGATTTATCATCCTGCGCTCGCTACTTGGAACCGGACTTCGGCATCCGCACCGCGTGCGCGTGGATGCACGATAAGTTCGGAGCCACAATGCCAGTCGAACAGGCGCACGATATGGAAGCCGCCAAGCTCACCGAGTTGGCGCATAAAAAGGCAATCGAAGCGTACGACCAGCGTGAATCGGAGTATCCCGTGTTGGCTGGTCTATACCGATTTTCAGCTCAAGGCGCCGGCGGTCAACGGCAGGGTTTCCTTCGCGAAGACCTCGTCGAATGGGCCAAGCGCCGCTTCGATGCCGAACTTAGCATCGACGACCTGAAAAACAAGCAGCGCGAAGAAGTTCGCGAGCTGCTGGTCGCACATAGCGCTAAAAACAACGAAAAGGCCAAACAGGTTGCGGCCGAGGCGCAGCAACGCGTCGATCAGCTCTTTGACGGCGAACCGAACTCCGCTGCCACGATAGGTGCAGTCACAGGGCAGAACGGCAAGCTCACCGATCTCACTACCTGGCTCAAAAACACCTGCGACGCCCAAATCACGAGTGACGAACTCGCTCGACTCGACCGCGAGGAAGCAGCTCGCAAAGTTTCGCAAGTCGTCGAAGATCACTTCCATCCCGAAATGCGGCGGATGGAGCGTGCCCTGCTCCTTCAAATCCTCGATAGCGGCTGGAAAGAACATCTCTTGGCGATGGACCACTTAAAATCCAGCGTCGGCCTGCGCGGCTATGGCCAGATGGATCCCAAGGTCGAATACAAGCGCGAGGGCATGTCGCTGTTCGATAACCTGTGGCTCTCGATCGGCAACTATGTGACCGACCTGATCTTCAAGATGGAACAGCTTGACGAAAGCTTTGTCGGCAGCACCTGGGTTGAAGGGGCCGCAATCAAGGAAGATGCCCGCCCGGTGAGCGAGATCGAACAGCAACAGCAAGCGGCGATCGCGGGCACGGAATCGGATAAGAAGCTCGAGCCGATCCGCAACATGGGCCCCAAAGTCGGCCGCAACGACCCGTGTCCGTGCGGCAGCGGCAAGAAATATAAGCAATGCTGCATGCGGAAGTGAGTGTGATGCATGAAAAAGCAGATAACCGTCTCGATCTGCGGTATTGCCTTAGTTGTCGTGACGACAATGTTGTGGCTCCGCGTGCGATCGCTCGAAACTACGGTCAATACGCTAAATCAACGGCTGCAATCCAATCCCACCGTCGTGACCGTTGGCCAGACAAAGACAAATAAAGATTCCGCACAACAACCCGTATTCAAGCTGATCGAATCCGCAAAGCACAATGAATATACGACCAACATCGGTGTGCCTTGGGACGTTGAGCGTGCGATGATGAGCGGTGCCCATGAAAACGACACAACGCGCGACACAATGCAGGGCGAACCCATCCAAATTGAAGTGTCGCCAACAACACCGACGAATGATTCGACCTCACCGCCGAAAATGAACCTCGATTTCCTTGACCGTGACACTGGCCCGAACTAATCTTTGCGCCAACAGGGAAAGGAATCCCGCATGGCTCGCCTTATCTCCTGGTTGCTAAACGTCGTCTACCTGACGATTATCGCAATTGCGTCCCCGCTGATCGTGTGGCAGGCGTTTCGAACCGGCAAGTACCGCGAGGGGTCTCAGCAAAAGGTTCTCGGCTTCGCGCCGCGTCGAGCCGGGAATGCCAACTGCGTTTGGATTCATGCCGTGAGCGTTGGCGAAGTGAATTTGCTTGCCACGCTCCTCCGCGAGCTGCGCACGGCCCACGCCGATTGGGAGTTCGTCATTTCAACGACTAGCCGTACCGGCTACGAGCTAGCTCAAAAGAAATATGCAGACTTCACGGTGTTCTATTGCCCGCTCGATTTTAGCTGGGCCGTACGAAATGCCCTGCATCGGATTCGACCCACGCTGCTCGTCCTCGCCGAGTTGGAACTATGGCCTAACCTGATTACGATCGCGAAACAACGCGGTGCCAAGGTCGCCATCGTCAACGGACGGCTCAGCGATCACAGCTTTCCCGGCTATCGCCGCATTCGCCCGTTTGTCGCCCGCATGCTGCGGCAGATCGATCTCATTGCGGCTCAAAACGATGAAACGGCGGATCGCTTCCGCAGCCTCGGCGCGCCTGCTGATATCGTTCGCGTCACAGGTTCGCTTAAATACGACGGCGCACAAACCGATCGAAACAATCCGCGCACGCAATCGCTGCGCGAACTCGCCGGCATTAAGGATGACGATATCGTGTTTCTCGCCGGTAGCACTCAAGACCCCGAGGAACAAATCGCGATCGACATCTTCCGCCGACTGTTGCCGCAGCATCCGCACCTGCGTTTAATCCTCGTGCCGCGACATCCTGAACGGTTCGACGCGGTGGCTAAAGCACTCGATGCTTCGCGACTTCCTTGGCAACGCCGAACTACACTATCGGTGAAACCCCCGGCGGAGCCGGGGGCTGCAGGATCGAGTCCAGCGAGAATCTTACTCGTCGACACCGTTGGCGAACTCGGCGCCTGGTGGGGCGCTACGCACATTGCGTTCGTCGGCGGCAGTTTCGGCAGCCGTGGCGGTCAGAACATGCTCGAGCCCGCCGCGTATGGAGCCGCCGTTTCCTTTGGCCCCAATACGCGGAACTTTCGCGACATCGTCGCTGCCCTCCTCGCTGCCGACGGAGCCGTCGTTGTGAACGATGCTAACACGCTCGAATCGTTCGTCGAACGATGTCTCGAAAGTCCCGAATTCGCCGCTGAACTCGGTCGGCGAGCTCGAGCGCTCATCCAATCGAACCTCGGCGCTACGGCACGCACGATCTCGCTCTTAGAGCAATTGCTTTGCGGTGAACCGCGAAGCTGTCACCTCAACGCGGCCTGACGATCCACGTCGTTTTCGTTTCGCCGGTCAAGGCGTCGGCTTGCGCCCTACTCTTTGGGCCGCTCGCTGCCTATAATCACCCCCGTATGTCCGTCATCGAAATTCGCGGCCTCGAAAAGTCGTATCGCGTTTACCAGAAAAAAGAAGGCCTGCGGGCCGCCCTCGGTGGGCTGTTTCAGCGCGAATACAAAGATGTGCAAGCCGTTCGCGGCATCGATCTGAAAGTTGAATTGGGCGAATTCGTCGCCTTTCTCGGTCCCAACGGCGCCGGAAAAACCACGACGCTCAAACTCCTTTCGGGCGTCATCAATCCCACCGCCGGCGAAGCCCGCGTTCTGGGCTTCGTACCGTGGCAGCGCGATAACACGTATCGGCGTCGATTCGCCCTCGTCATGGGACAAAAGAATCAGCTCTGGTGGGATTTGCCTGCCGCCGAGTCGTTTCGCCTTCACCAGCAAATCTATCGCATTGAGCCGAAACAGTTTGGCGAGACGATGGACGAGCTTGTCGATTTACTCGATGTTCGCCGTTTGCTCAATCAGCCCGTTCGTGAGCTTTCGCTTGGAGAGCGGATGAAGATGGAACTCATTGCCGCCCTGCTCCACTCCCCCGAAGTGCTATTTCTAGACGAGCCAACAATCGGCCTCGACGTCATCGCGCAGCACAACATCCAAAAATTCCTGAAACACTACCAGGAAGTCCGCCGCATCACGATCTTGCTGACCAGTCACTACATGAAAGATGTGGCCGCGCTGTGCCATCGTGTCGTCGTGATCAATCATGGGCAAATCGTGTACGACGGCTCACTTGGCGGAATCGTCGATCGCTTCAGCAGCCACAAAGTTCTGACTCTGCTCTTCGAGAGCGGCCAACTACCAAGCGATTTAAGTCGCTACGGCGAGGTGATTGAACTTGCCGAACCACGCGTCAAACTTCGCGTCGACCGAGATCAAATCTCGCAAGTCCTCTCCACGGTGCTCGCCAACCACACGCTCGAAGATGTAAGCGTCGAGGACCCGCCGCTAGAAGAGGTTATCGCTCAGGTGTTCGCGCAGTCGATGGAAACGGTGCCGCAGCCGGCATGACACTGTTTATGCTTCTGATTGCCGCGACACTTCCCCAGCATTTGTCGCTGTCGTGCATCAATCTCGGCAATTATTTCCGACTTTGCATCAGCGTAATTCTGAATGTAGGCCCAATCTTGTGCCGCCAACTCTCGCTTCTTCGCCTCATAAAGGCACCGATCCGCCGCGTGGCTTCGCAAGTGATCGCGGAATCGCAGCATTCGCTCAACTTCGGGGCAGCCAACCGAGAAAACATGCAAGTTGATATCGGCGCTCGGCCCTTTCAGCATGCGATGCTCATACCAATTCGGCTCTCGAATCCGGAGTTGGTAACCGCGTAACTCCAGCGGGGTGACATAGGCTGTCTCGTCGCTCGAATCTGGCACTTCAAGAATGATGTCGATGATCGGCTTGGCCGCTAAGCCAGGCACTGATGTCGAGCCGACGTGCTCTAACCGCAAGACTGCGTCACCGAGAATCAACTGAGTGCTGCCCGCTTCACACGCATAAATCGCTGGCCACGTAGAATCGTATGCGGCCAAGTACACCGGTCCACCATGTTTGCGAGCACCGCCGATAGTGTACGCGTCGATATCGGCCTTCGTGGCAGGCTGTTGATTTCGATCCTCCATGAACATTCACGATCGAACTGTAGTGATGGCCTTTCGAACTTCCGTCAACCACGCGTCGGTCGGAATCCCATACGGCCGAAACTTTTCGATTGTTCCCAAATCTTCGCTTGCGAATAGGCCGCGGTGCTGGCGAAGCTTTGTCGCCGCGGGATTATCAAGAAAACTTGCAGAATCGGCCGCACTCATTTGGAACGCGACTCGCAACTCGAACTCACGCAGCAGCATGCGGTCCAGGATACGATTTACGTTGTTAAAAGAATCGCACCACACGAGCGAGTGAATGCCCCATGCTGGACCGTTACGCAGAATTTCTGCCCACTGCTTATCGGCGCTCGGCGGTTTGTCGCGATCCATCGAGAAGCTGAAATCATCGTCGCCGCGGCGTAAGTCGCGGAACCGGCCGCCGTTGAAGATCACCAAATAAATCGGCGGCGCGTCTTCGTCGCCAGCCGCTTCTCGCCGTGCGAGCTCGGCCGCAACCTCGCCGATGACGCGTGCCGTATCGCGCATCCCGGTCACCGCAACCCTACCGGGAAGCGAATCTGCGATTCGTTGCCAAGTTCCCGCTTCAGGCGATTCCGACCGCGTGCCATCGAGAACGAGGATTTGCGATTTCGGAACCGGGGTCTCGGATTGCAAATTGCTTTCGCCCGCATTTTGCGCTGTCAAGGCAATCACAGCATTTGCCAATACCCCAAGCGCCGATTCTTCCCAAGCTCCGACAACGAGCAGATTGCTGCCCGCATGCCGTCCGAAGCTAGCAAATGTCGGTTCTTTGATCGCGACCGCCGCGCCGATCCAGGCTTTTTGCGATCCGCCGGCTGCACCGCTCGGTCCTTTCGCCAACAACTCGCGAAGCGGCAAGTTATTGGCAGGATCTGCCGCCTGGTCGCCTTCGAAAACAATCGTCTCCGGCTTGCTGTTGCCGGCCGAGCTACTCTTGGCTTCGATTTCCCGCAAATAACTGACTCGCTGGGCCTCGGGCAGCCACACAACCTGGAACGGGTGATTGCCGGCCAACAAACCATTTTGATCGTTGTAAATTGCCTCGCCCGGCCGGCTCAAAAATCGGGCGGCTTCGTTACGCTCGTCACTCAGAATTAGGTGCGCATCCGCCTCGCTACATTGCAGCGCCACGCGAACGGCCATTTGGCCCATCGTGCTGCGAGCTAGCGAATAGGCACCGCTCAATGTTTGCGAACCGAGCAGCACATGAATACCAAACGCACGACCTTGCCGCACCAAGCGGTCGAGCAACAAGCCGGAATCCTGCGCGAGCTTGTCATCTTCAACGAACAACTCTTGAAACTCGTCGACGATAAATAGCACGCGCGGCATCGGCACATCCGGCCGCGCTTTGCGGTAATCGGGCAAGTCCTGTACGCCCGCCGCACGAAACAACTCGCCGCGGCGACGCAGTTCGCCATCGAGTCGTTCCAGCACACTCAAGCCAAACTCACGCTCACTCTCGATCGCAATCACACGCGCGTGCGGCAAATGATGCGTCGCATAAGTTTTGAACTCGACGCCCTTCTTAAAGTCGATCAAATAAAACTCAACTTGCTCCGGGCTGTAGATCAGTGCCGTATTCGTGATTAGCCCGTGCAGAAATGTCGACTTGCCCGAGCCCGTCTTACCCGCCACCAACAAATGCTGCGAAGTCCCCTTCCCCAGCCGGACCGATTGAAGGCGTCGTGCGCCAGCCCGACCGATCGGAACGACCAACTCCTTGCCGGTATCACCCTTCCAGTAATCTGCTTCGGTTGGGGCGACTTGCTCGAAGGGCACCTCGACTTTCATCGAATCCTTAGCCGCTCGGCCGGCCGCGCGAACGACGTCATTGAATCGATCGGCGGTCGGTGGTTTATCCAGCGCGAGCGGTAAGTGTTCAAACGCCGGATACCGCCATCGGAACCCCGCCTCGCCGCGCACTTCTTGCAGCTGGTCGGGCAATGAATCGCCGGATGGCAATTCCTCGCCAAAGGTTTGTGTCGCCTGCCGCCCCGCTCCGCTGACCCAATCCAAATGCAGGGCACCCGCTTCTAAATCTTTTAGATCGAAGTTGGCAGGCAGTTTCTGTTTGCGATCGACCATGATCAACGTGTACACGCCGCAGCGAGGTCCGCTCGTCGCGACGCTCACGAGCTTGCGGGCCGCCGCTTCGCTGAAATTCGTAGGGAAGCTCGCAACCACCAATACCTGAAACGGCTCGGCAACTTCGCCCGCTTGGGCGTTGTATTCGTGAATCGTCGCGAATTCGTTACGCAGATACTTCTGCAGCACGGTTTCCATGTGGGCCGTGAGCCGCGTGAGCTGCTCATCGATCTGCCGCGAGTCGGTCCAAATGCGGCTTGCGATCAAGTGCTCATCGAAATCTGCAAGGTGCATGAACGACGCAAAGTTTTCACCCAACCCCACCGGGTCGAGAATCGTAAAGCGAACCTTGCCGGGAGGCATCGCGGTCAGAATCCGCAGCATCATCAGCTGTAAAACGTCGATTGCTTCCCGCCGGCCTTCTTCCTCTGCCGTAATTAAAAGTACAGGATGTTCTTCGAGCGTCATCATTGCCGGCAGATGCAGCGCAGTATCCGCGGGCCGCAGCCGCGCATCGATTGACAGGCCGTTTTTGATCTGTGCGAGTTCGAGCGTGACGGTTCCGAATTGGATAGCAGGCGCAGGTTCCGCTGGCGCGGGCCAGGATTCGAACTCCGTTGCATTCCAATCTGGAAAGAGTCGTTGGCACTCTTCACGGATCTGATCCCACGATTCATTCAATCCGGCGAGCCCGGCCTGCCAACGCTCGCTTAGTGATTCCCAGTTGCGGTCGTGCTCGGTGCGGGCTCGCTGTACTCGCTCGCTATAGTCAGCGCGATTGGCGGCGGCGGCCGTATCCCGATTTTCGGTAATTTGCGCGAGCGCTATAGCGTGCTTTCGCTTCGCCTCCGCCAAGCTGCGATCCAAATCGCTACGGAGTTGGGCTAGTCGTTGCGGAAATGTTTGGCCCGCTCGACCAATCTCGTTTTCCTTCCAGCGTTCGCGCTCATCCACAAGCATGTGCAATTTTTCTTGCGCCGTAGTCAAATGCTGATCTCGCTGGGCGACAAGTTCCTGAGTCTCCCGTTCGCCGCGATCTCGAGCGCCTTCGAGTGCCAGTTGCAATCCTTGGCGCGAATCAGCCAACAATTGCTGAATCTTTTGAAATTGTCGACCGCTTTGACGACGCCCAAGAGGCCACAACCACGCGAGCAACCCCGCTTCCACGGCAGCGGCGACAATAAAACTCGCTGCCACCCAATACCAATTCTGCCAGCCGATGATGATCGCCGCGGGAATCGCCAGTAGAGCCCAGGTTCCAAAGAACATTCCAAATGGCCAGCCACCCTCAAACAATCGGGGCACCAATTGTCGATGGAGCGCAACCGTTTCGCCGCGCACGGCTTGGGTTAATTCGGATGTTCGCTGAACGATCGCTTCGACCTCGTCGGTTCCGTTTTTGCCTGCGGTGATCGTCGGCGCCGGCTTTTGCTTGGTAAGCGACTTCCAACCGCGCTTGGCTTTCGCGGGAGTGGATGCTTCGCCACTTTTCGTTTCCGGTGCCTCCGGGTGACCGTTCGAAGATAAGGCTTGCCCATCAAAGGCAGCTACGGGCGGCGGAAACTCACGCCATTGCCGCCGCATTTTCATAATGTCGGTGGCGTCTTGCTCTAGAACTGCCAGCTCTTGTTGATTGCGCTTCAACTGCTGCACGGTGGCCAAAAACTTCTCGCGTGGCCTCCCCTTGAGGGCGTCGAATACCGTCAGTGTCTCCCAGCTGGCCGTCTGCTGCTCGTCGCGAGCCGCCTCTTGAGCGCGGGAAAACTCGGATTCGACGCCCTGACGCAAACCTTTGTATTCCAGCTGCGCCGCATTACGATCGGTTTCATATTTTGCCCGCGCCGCGTTGGACGCTTGCTCAAATTCGCTGGTCGTTGCCGCTCTACCTTCAGCGAACCGCTGTTCGATTGTCGCCGACGTGGCGTCGCGCGCTTTCTCCGCAGCCGCTAACGATTCCGCCAACGCGACCCGAATTCGCTGTTCTTCTTGCGCACGCTCATTCGCCAGCTGCTGCAAATCTCGCAGCAGCTCAAGTTCACGCCGCGTCGAGAGCGGCTCTGGGGAGAGCGCCTCACGACTCACAATCACGCTCCACCTCGCTGATCAGCAAGTCCATGCGTCCGATGGCGTCGAGCGCCAGCTTGATGCGCGGCAACATTGGCTCCAAATGCCGCTCCTGGAAATTTCGGCTTACCACGTCGTTCCACTGGGCGGCACTCTCGTTCCACACGACATCTAGATTCTCTAGCGCGTGGCGAATTCGGCCTGCTCCGGTGGAAAGATCGCATCTACGCATATTGATTCAGCCGCGGTTGAAAAGTCCGGGTCACGAATATGGAGTTCTTAGGTTTTAGACTCGATTTCCCGAGTCGTGTCACGATCATTCGCCGCAACTTCTTGGTCCGATTTAGTTTTTTCTGGCTCAGATGGTATCTCGGCGGACTCCGCATTGCTGCCGTCCCAAATCGCCTTGGCTATCGCGACATCGTCATACGAGCTACGCGGATCCGCCGCTCGAACGACTTGGTAATCTTCCAAATTGCGAACAATTCGGTTCAAAACGCTGATCGCTTGCGGTACTTCGATCTCGACCAGCTTCACCAGTTGCGACATTCGCCCCTCGTACTCGAACAATTCGTGCCGCATCGTTTGTTGCCAGTGGCGCACGCGCTCCATTTTCTCCTGACAATATTCGAGTCGCGCCTTCGCCTTTTTTAGATCAGCCCGTTCTTCATAGCAGCTAGGGCGCTCGTCGGCGATGGGGAACATCAGGCAGCGGTGCAGCGCCTGCTGAGCCTCATGCGCTTGATCCATCGCCAATCGAGTTTGGTTCTTCCAAAACTTGGGTCGATCATGCTCCAACCACTCCTGCACACGCCGCATCTCACCGCTCAACTCGGACATTGCATCAGTCGCCCGCGTAACAAACATCACGAGCGCCAGCCGCACGGCCTCGATCGCGTCCGTCGAATGTACTTTGGCAGGACCACTCATATGCTGGTTGAGAATCGAGGGTTGTGTGTTGAGTGTCGGTATTTACGGGCAGACTTTACTCTCTGACTCTCAACACTCAACTCTCCACCCTAGACCCCCTTCTCACCTCTGCTGCAAATACTCCTCAATCCGCTCCGCCTTCCTCATGAGGAACGGCGCATGTTCGTTGGTCACTTCCACATACCGACCTATGACCTTCATATGCTCCTCGAAATCCTCGACGAATTTCTTGTGTTCCTGGTCGCGCCAAGTGGCCCCCAGCGAATGCAATTGAGCACGCAGCGACGTAAGTCGCTCTTCCAATTCCTGGTTGAATTTCTTAAGGTTCTGCGCAAATCGACGCAGTTCATTAGGATCGACAATTGCTTGCGACATACGTGCCTCGGCCGAATGTCCTGATTTTATTCCGCTAGCGACACCAAGTTGGCGAACGCCTTGGAGTTACGCAAAACCGCGACGCTCTGAACACCCATTTATTATACCCTTCCTCAAAGTCTCGAAAAATCTAAGGTTTGCGGCGTGGCTGCCCTATCCGACGGAGAATGCAAGTATTTGCCGTGCGGGAGCAGGATGCGGCATAACATTCGATCCTGCAAATCTCTTGGCAGTTCGCCGGCAGAATACATACAATCAGATTAGGGATTCCTACCCAACGTTCTCGCAGTCCCAGGCACTGCAAGGAGATTTGTTTTGTTAACCGAGCAAGAAGTTTCGCGTAGTTGGAGTCAGTTGTTCAAGGGCAGCAATTTCGAATCTGCCACGTTCGATCGCGCGGAGCTGCTACTAGATGAGTTGCGTTCAGAAAGCCCCTTGCGTCATCGTCTGACAATGGAGCTAGAAGAGCTTCGCAACATGCACTCGAGCAAACAAAGCGTCGGCGCTTAGGCGCCGCACGCAAAACAGAATTCGGAAGCACCGGCCGAATAGTCGATCTGTTTCCCTAGCGGGGATTCAAGTGCGTCGCAGCGGTTTGGCAAACGAGCCGTGTGATTGCATTTCCCGGTTTAGCTATTTGCGGCGATCCAGTCGGCCCGATTTGCCAATCGCCCGAAGCAGGCGCCATCCAAGAAATGCGCTCAGTGCGACCCCAAGTGTCCCTGGCACAGAGGCGCCTCGCAACTCCCATACGTGCATGCTGATTAGCAACGAGGAGCCTAAAAATAGCGAGCTCGTCAGTAGGCCGAGCACTAACCTGTTGACACTGGGTTCGAGTCCTCGGTGGTCGAGGTGGACGTCAAACTTTCCACTCTCGACCTGCTGCAAAATATCCCGCAGACGCCGCGGCAACACTTCCGCGAGCTTTTCCACCTCGGAGTATATCCGCCGCGCTTTGCGCATTTGCCGCGCAGGCGATAGCCGTCGCCTCAACATCTTCTTCTGATAGGGCTCGATCAGTTCCATCAGACTAAAGCTCGGCTCCAACATACGAGCGGTGCCTTCCAACATTACCAGCACCTTGATCAACATCGACATCGACGGAATGAGAGCGATTCGATACCGCTGCACGATCTCGATCATTTCGGTGAGCGCGCCCGCTAAGTCGAACGCCTCGACGGGCTGATTCGCATAATGATTGACGAATTCCGCCAAATCAACGCTGAGCGCCGGCTCATCTAACCCCGGAGGTACCGAACCTAACCGCATCACCAGCGAGGTGAGCTGCTGCGAATCTTGCGAAATGATCGCAATCAGCATGTCTTCAATATCTTCGCGCAGCTGATCGTCCAGGCGCGCGACCATGCCGAAATCTAAGAGCCCGATCGCGCCACTCGGCATCACGACCAAATTCCCAGGATGGGGATCACCGTGATAAAACCCGTGATGAAAAATCATCTCCAGATACATTTCGGCGCCGAGCCGAGTGACTTTCCGCAGCTCCGTACTCGGCATTTGCCGAACCGCTGGGTCGCACAGCTTCGCGCCATCAAGCCATTCCATCGTCATCACGCGCGCCGTCGACAATTGCGGATAGAGCCGAGGAATGCGCACCTGCGGTGATGTCGCGAAATTCCGCTCGAACTGTTGCAAGTTGCGAGCTTCTCGAGCGAAGTCGCACTCACGCCGCACGATCCGCCGAAATTCAGCCACCGTCGCCTCCGGCCGATACGGTCGCAGTTCCGGAATCTTCTCAGCTAACTGTGCGAGACCGCCCAGAATGTCGAGGTCGATCTCCATCCGCCGCCGAATGCCGGCGTGCTGCACTTTAATGACGACGTCATCGCCAGAATGCAGCTTCGCGCGGTGGACTTGGCCGATCGAAGCCGATGCTAATGGCACCGTGTCGAAATCAGCAAACAAAACATCGAGTGGATGTTCGAGCTCGGTTTCAATGGTCGTGCGCACGACCGCAGAATCGTCACCGACTACGTTCGCCTGCAGCTTCTGCAATTCCTGCGCGAGCGGCATGCCGACCTGGTCTGGCCGCGTGCTGAGAATTTGACCCAATTTAATAAACGTCGGACCTAGCTCTTCGATGGCCATCCGAATCCGCGTTTCGCGACTCAAATGCGCGAGCTTCTCACCTTCGCGATTCTTCAAAAAACCTTTGACGAGCGCAAGGTCAAACCGGCTCACCCAATCCGCCAACCCGTACTTGCTGAGAATCGTGAGGATTTCGCCCCAACGATTCACATTACGGTACACGTTCGGGATGGTGGTGATTTTCATAGAACCAGCAATCGTGCCGAATGCGTTTTGTCCACAGATCTCGCAGATAAGAACAGATCGGAATGAAAAGACTTCTGCGACTATGGTCGCGCTGACCGCTGCGTCCTCGTTATTCTATCTGCGATCATCTGCGAAATCTGTGGACAGAATCTTATCGAAGCAGGCATATATTTGAATTCTCGGCCGCTAAAGGCCGGAATTCAATCACGCCACTGTTACAAGCCGGCCTGCATCCAATTCCATTCTCGTTTGCAACAGCGCGGCAAGCGACTCGCTGTGCGTTACAACCACGAGAATCGCGTTCTTTTCCGCCTGCAGCTCCAACAGAAGCTTGGCGATCGTTTCCGCTGTGGTGCGATCCAAGTTTCCCGTCGGTTCATCGGCCAAAAGCAAAGTCGGTTCGCGGACCAGGGCTCGGGCGATCGCCACCCGTTGCCGTTCGCCACCGGACAATTCCGCCGGCCGATGCGTTAGCCGCTGACCCAAGCCAACTCGTCCAAGCAGATCAACGGCCCGCCGCTGGTCATCCGGCGTCGCCGCCCCATCCGCAAGAAAGGGCACCAACACATTCTCGACCACGGTGCATTGCGGCAGCAGGTGGTGATCTTGAAACACGAACCCCACATTTTCGCGCCGAAACTCGGCCAACTCCGCTTCTTTCAGTTTGAAAGGATCTTCGCCTGCCAGGAGCACGCGGCCCGAAGTCGGTGATTCAAGCGTGCCTAAGATCGATAGCAGCGTGCTCTTACCCGACCCGCTCGGTCCGAGAATCGCCAAGTTTTCGCCGCGCCGTAGTGAGAACGACACTCCCGACAAAATCTTGAGCGGTTCGGCCGGCGTCGAATACTCCTTGCACAGGTTTTCGACGACGAGCTCGGCAACTTCAGGTTGATTCGCCATTGGCCGAGGACGCCCTGCCTAAACACTGGGAAAATTCGATTACGCTAATCGCGTTTACATATCACGCCGTCATATCACGCCGTCATTTCGCGCAGCTTCTTCGCGATCGCATCCGGTATCGGAATCGAAACCGGCGGCTGTCCGTGCGGCACACGACAGCATACGCTCGTCATCTTCCCATGAGCAACATCGCGCCCGTGCTGTGAAAACGCAAAGTCGTAGGTGATGCTTTTCGTCCCCACACGCTCAATCGTAACATCAATCTCGAGCACGTCCTCGCAGCGCGCCGGCGAACGAAAATCACACGACGCCGCCACCCGTGGAAAACTCACGACATCGCCGTCGATCTCAGAATAAACGCTGAAGCCCATGCTCCGCAGCAACTGATGCTCGGCCGCTTCCATAAACCGGAAGAATGCCGAGAAATGCATAATCCCGGCCATGTCGGTATCAGAGAACTCGACAAACCGGGATGTATGAAACGGCGTGGGCATTGGGTGAAGGTCGAGAGCTAAGGGTCAAGGGTCTAGAGCAAAACAAATGGCTGCTTGCCTCTTAACTCTCCCTCTGGCCCTCTGGCCCTCGACTCTCAACCAACTTCAGTCGCCCACATACGGCAACAACGCCATGAACCGGGCTCGCTTGATCGCCCGAGCGACCGCGTGCTGACTGGCCGCATGGCAACCGGTCTTACGGCGGCTCACAATTCGGCCATGCCGATTCGTCAACTTCGTAAGCAAATCGAGATCTTTGTAATCCACGTACATTGGCCGCGGTGCCCGCCCCTCGATATAAATCGGGTCGCGCTTCGCGACCTTCTTCACGTTCTTGTTACGCTTGTTGCGATCGTTACGGTCGTTTTGATACGGGGGCATAGGATTCGTATTATGCTACGTGGACTGCTGAAATTGACGTATCGCTTGAGTCCAGGATTCTAGCCGTTTTACGGCGAATTGCCAAGCGCCCGTTTTAGCCCGTTATTGAGGACGAATGGCGTTTCCCACGGATCGCGGCGAAAAAGCGGGCGGCTTCCAATTTACAGCGGAATCGCAGCTTGTGCCGCAGCCGTCGAAACAGGAGTTGGGTCTACGAGTACCCCGTCGGCGAGCACGTCGATCCCACTCCATTCAAATCGGACCGCCACGCTTTTAGCTGAAGCTGGAATCGAGCCGCGAAATTTGCCGTCGACTGTTACCACTGTCGACATAACATCGACCTTATGCCGCAACGTCCTGATGATGGCCGAGTTGTTAGTGGTTTCCAATCCAATGCACGGCGTGTGCCCGCCTGCCGAGATTAAACGCCCGCTGCCAAGCGTACCGGCCACCGAAGCATTTCCGGTCACAACGGCGCCCGCGACCGCAAAAACGATTGCGCTTGCGATCAATATCGCAAGCGCGGCAACAATTCTTATCGTCCATCGCGCCATGTGAGACCTCCTTGCGACCGAAACGTGATTTCACAAAGCGTAGAGCAACTCGCTAGGAGAGTCCATTTCGATTAATAAACGCTAGCCCTGCTGCGGTTGCCGGCGAACAACGCTTGATAGAGTTCTCGCGTTTGCCGAGCCATGGCGTCCGCGTGGTAGCGATCGAACACCGCTTGCTGACCCATCAATCCGAGCTCCGTCGCCCGCACTGGGTCGTTCAATAACTCCGCTAACTGCTCCGCTAGGTGCGTCGCGTTGTGAGGACGGTGCAACAAACCACCCTGCGTCTCTGCCACCATTTCTGAAAAGCTGCCGTGATCCGGCAGCACGACCGGCACTCCGTTTGCCATGGCTTCGAGCGCCGGTATGCCTTTCGATTCTCGATACACGGTCGGCGTGCTGAAAACATCCAGCGATTGCAAGAACGCGATCTTTTTCGGCCGATCGAGCTCACCCATGTAACGAAATCGCCCAGCCAGTGGGCCGGCGGCCGCACCCGACTCCAGCTTTTCGAGATAAGACCGATCACCGTCGCCCAAGTAGCCGGCCGCTCGCAATTCGAACCGCGGCAAATCGCTCCGCTGTGCCAACAGCTCACATGCTTCGACTAGCAAATGGAGTCCCTTGTCCTCGCAAATCCGCGCGAAGTAACCAATGATCGCTGGTTTAGGAGCCCCCGGCAGAGCCGGGGGCTGACTATCGATTGGCAAGGTAGCCCCCGGCTCTGCCGGGGGTTTGCGTATCGCATGCCCCTCCAAATTCAAACCGTGCGGAATCACATGCACGCGCTCGCGGTCGACCGCCAGGTAATCCGCCATGAAATCGGCATAATACTTGTTTAACGCCACAAACGCGTCGACGTCGGCGGCACGCTCTCGCAGATGCGCCCGCGCTTCGTCATAAAACGGCTGCCGCAGTTTCTCCAGGAACAAATCCTCGCCCGATAGCTGACAAACCACCGGCGGCCCGCCGCGCTCGCGAATCATCCGTGCCATGCCGATTTGCATGGAGTTCGACAAATGCACGATCTCAGGCTTCACCTCATCCAGCAACCAGTGCACGAGCTTCTCGACTTCCTTCCGCTGGTGGCCCGCTTCGCCCTGGAGCATCGAAACCGTCATTCCGCCGAGTTGCGTCGGATCAACGCTGCCCGCACGGCGTGAAAGCCGCTCGAGGAGTGCTGGATTGTCGAGTAATCGATCGAACCACCACGGCGTGTGCCGAAACAGCGGCACTTTTTCTTGCAGGTAGACATTGATGCCGCCGAAAAATATGCGGCCAATGCTCACGTTCGGCTCGTCGGTGCGCAGCGGTGTGTACGTCGGAACCAGTAGCACATCCTCGCCAAGCCGAATAAGCGCCGCGGCCAGCGTGTTGTCGTGCAAACAGCTGCCGCAATACATGCCGGCCGCCCCAGCCGTGATGTACGCAATGCGCATAGGAATAGTCGAGGGTTTAGAGTCGAGGGTCGAGGACCAGAATAGAATATAAATGCTAAAAGTTCGGCGGCGTCATTTACGTGAAATACATCTGGCCTTTGACTCTAGACCATCGACCCTCGACACTTATCAGCTCGTCACACCTTCCATTTTCATTCGCTCGAGCCATGGATCGAGATCATTGAACATATCGCCCGCACCCTCGTGGAAAATCCGCCCGATCAAGATGTCGGTCATCGGTCCGACGTGGTGCGGATATTCACGAATGAATTTGCCAACGCGGAACTGACCGCAATACCACGCTTCAGCAAGCTTCCGTACCCAGCTGGTGCCGACGGCAAAATCATTTACCCATGAACCGAGCTGGACCGCAGACGTGTCGCCGTTGCGTAATCCCTCGGCAATCGCGTCCGCCGCCAACTGCCCGCTCTTGAGCGCGAAGTACACGCCGGACGAATAGATCGGATCGATGAACCCCCAGGAGTCGCCGACCAGCACCCAGCCATCGCCGGACGACTTGCCGGTCGTGTAGGAGTACTCTTTCACCACATCCAAGCCCGCCACCTTCTCCGTGCCTTCCACCCGTTTCGCCATCGCGGGACAATCCGCCACTTCGGCGGCAAATACTTCGTCGGGTGTTCCCGCTCCGGCACGGAAGAAGTAATCAGCATCGCTTACGCAACCGATGCTTACCACGTCGTTCGACAATGGAATGTGCCAGAACCACGAACGGTTCGACAATGTGCGGAAGCACACCGTCATCACACCATTTTCGATCACATCGCGGCGTGAACCTCGGAAGTGCCCCCAAATCGCCGCTTTCCGGAAGTTAGGATTTGGCGTTCGCTGCGCAAAGCGCGCACCCAATAATCCTGCCTGTCCCGTCGCGTCAACCACCACCTTCGCGCGGATAACACCACTATTCGCTGTCCCGTTCCCACTGCTGCCATTCATCGATTCTGCGTCGGCCGCCAACTTAACGCCGACTGCACGGTCGCCTTCGAACACCACATCCAACACGCGCGCCCCGCGATGTACTTCCACGCCCTTTTTAGTCGCGTTGTCCAACAAGAACTGATCGAACTTGGCCCGCTCCACGTGCCACGTTCGGCCACACGCCCGCGGATCGTGCCGCGTAAACAGAAACGGCGACGACTCCTTACCACTGCTGCTCACAAACTGCACACCCACTTTTTCCACGAACGGCCCATGCTTTAGACCTTCGAGCACACCAAGTCGCTCAAACACCCAGTACGTCTCAGGCATCAGCGATTCGCCAACTTTGCGCCGCGGCTCCAGATCGCGTTCGAGCAGTAACACCCGGTATCCCGCATCCGCCACCAACGCCGCAGTAGTCGACCCACTCGGCCCACCGCCCATGACAATGCAGTCGTACTCAGCTGATGAAGGTCTCATGCTTCTGTAGCCTCCGACTTACAAGAGAGGGATGGTGGATGCAGGGGGCAGGGTTTGTATTTGCGACCCTGCCCCCCGTATCCTGCATCCCGCATCCTCTCATTACAACTTTACAAGCTCCAACAACTGCACCGTCGGTCGCTCATCGACCAATATCTGCGCCGTCCGTCCATAGATGGGAACCTGCTCGCTAACGTCGAGAAGTTGCCGCAGCACTTCTCCTGGCATGATTCGCCACAGCGTGATGAGCTCCACCTCACGCAGCACGTTGTGCTCAATCAGCACACGGCCCAACGGAGCACTCTTGCTGGCGATCTCGTCCTGGGCGGCCGCCGGCAAATCCGCGAGCCAAATCCGCATCATCCCGAATTGTACGACCGCCCCATCCGAATGGCGACTCAGCAGGCTCGAGCGGGCGTAGCTGGATTCGTCGCGCCACTCGTCCAACGCCGCCACCGAGACCCGAGACTTGTGCCACGCCTCCAGCGCTACCGTCATATGGTCATTATGCGCAAGCAATTTGCGATAGTCGGCCGGCAAATCTTCGACCGCGGCCGGCTCGAACTGACCCAACACGCTGAGACTGTCGTAGAACAACGTCGCTAATCGCGACGCGCTACGAGAAAACAATTCCGATTCAAAGGTGGGGATTGCGGGGTCAGTCACCGGGCTGGGACGGCCAAGGGGCGACAGCTTGGCGCTGTCGCGGTGGGTTGCTGAAGGACCGTATCAATCAAATGGCGGGCCAGCCGGCGGAGTGCCTCCGGCGCCAAGCCGTCGGCCACACGCACCGCCTTGCGGCGATGCTCATCGACCAACTCAAGTGCTTTGGCAAAAGCGCCCGCGTGTTGGAACAGCGCGCGAATTTGCTTGAAGACCCTAGGCGTGGCCTCTCCGTCTGCCACCAGTTGCTCGAGTTCGCCACGCTCGGCGTCACCCAATCCCTCGAGCGCGAGTGCCCACAACACGGTCGGCCGGCCGCCCAGCACGTCGCCGCCCAGCGTGAGCTTGTTGAAATCGTCTCCTTGCCAATCTTGCAAGTCATTGAGAATTTGAAACGCGATCCCCAGGTGCTTGGCGAGTTGCGCAATCGGCTTGGCGTATTGGTCCGCCGGGCCAGCCAGCCGCAAGCCAGAATACAGCGCGGCCTCGAACGCCGGCGCTGTTTTGAGCGCGTAAATCTTCAGCGCTTCGTTGGGCGACAAGCGTTTGTCTCGGCTATCGCGCCACACCAACTCCGCACCCTGCCCTTCACTCAGTTTTGTGTGCGCGTCCGCGAGCTTGTCGAGAATATCTGCCGCTGTTGCCGCACCGAGAGATTCGGTATCTCGGCTCACGAGTCGGTAGCCCAGTCCGATCAAAAAATCCCCGACGTTGATCGCCGTCGGCACGCCGTGCGAAATGTGCAGCGTCGGCCGACCGTAGCGAAACTCGTCGCTGTCCTGAATATCGTCGTGAACCAACGACGCTTTGTGAAAAGATTCGATTGAAATCGCTGCCCGGCGCACCACATCGCTCAACTGGTCACACGCCTGTTCACCATCTGCGCGGCGCGAGCATTTGCCGCCAGTCATCGCATCGTAAGCGGCCAATGTGATAAAAGGCCGCGAGTATTTGCCACCCTTCGCCAGAAAATCGTAGGCAATGGCTTCCGTTGCCGCGATCGGATCGAGTCCACCCGCTCCTGCGCCGTTGACTTGCTCAAGTCGTGGGCCGCCCCGCGCTCGCGGCACGAGTCGCTCCAACTCATCGGGCTCGAACATCTGCCGCGCCGTGCGCAACAGATGCACATACTGGCTCGGCTCCGTCGAAAGCGCGTCCTGTCGCGCGGATGTCATGTGCTCAACCTTTCCGGACCGTCCCTCACCACCGCTCCTTCAATCGACTGGCGGCGTGTGCGCTGTCCCGACCCCTATTGAATTGACCGCGCCGGCAGCGAACTTGTTCGCAGCTAACTGACAGACGTAACGGTCGGCGTCTCTCTCAGCAGTTTACCCATCGATTGCGACAACGCGCCCGCCGCAAAAACCAGCGGGTACAACCGCTCATAATACCATATTTGGGGTAAATAGAAACCGATGATCGCAGGCCCGCGGTGCCAATCTTGTTCCACCGCGTTCGCCAGCCAATTCAAGCCGCGGGAGACGGCCCGCTCGAACCCCGGCGTTTTCGCCACCAGCGGCATGAGCGCACTGATCGCCGCCGCCGTTTCCTCGACGCTACAGTACCGCGCCATGGTGTCATTGTCTCGCCACGATCGTGAAGTCACATCCCGATCGCTCTCCGAATAATCGATCGGAGCACGGGGCGGCCCCCAACCTCCCGACGTGTGCTGGGCCGCGAGCATCCAACTGGC
Source organism: uncultured Planctomycetota bacterium (assembly GCA_963733705.1). GTDB lineage: Bacteria > Planctomycetota > Planctomycetia > Pirellulales > Lacipirellulaceae > JABDGM01. The sequence goes on from CAVTEJ010000013.1 coordinate 197,464, forward strand.
CGCACGCTCCGCCGTATTCGAATCCAACAATTCCAACTCACCAAGCGCGGCAATTACTTGCGCCGTCCCGAGCACAGGATTCTCATTTTTCGCTTGATGCTCGTTGCCGAACAAGAGTGGCGCGAACGAACCGTCGTCACTCTGCTTCGACGCAAGAAACTTCAGGCCTTGCATGATTGCGGGCGGAATCTGCTCGATCACGCCCTTCAACGCGGCCTGCGTGTAACTTGGCGGGTCGCATTTCCAATGTCGCCGCCACCCACCAAACGCTTTCAGCGCCGCGGCCGTCGCATCGACCCCGCTCGCGACGCCCGGCTCAGCATCATCGTTGTGCGAATAGGTGCCCCAACCGCCGTCGTCGTTTTGCATCTCCAGCAGCCAGCGAATCCCGGCACCCGCACTGCGCTCGATACGCTCGCTCTTTGGGGATCGATCGCGCGCGAAAACTTGCGACAGCAACCACACTGCTCCCGCCGTAGCCGGCGTGGTCGGCTCTGCCCCTGCAGCGCCGCTGCCTGCCCAGCCACCCGCCGGGCAGTCCGTCACTATGCTCACGGATGTCCGCTGCGTATTTAGAATCCATTCAACGCCGCGCGCTCGCACGTCTTCAGCATCATGGGCCACGCCGTCCGCGTGCAATTGAATTTTCGAATGTGCAACGGCGTGGTGCTCCGCGTCTTCAACGAGCGAATCACCCTCTGTCGCCGCATCATGCCATATCGAATGCGACGATTCGGCGCGCGAAATAGCAGGCTCATTCGCATCCACCAAACTCTCGATCGCCATTAACGTGTTGCGGGTCGACATATTCACGGTCATCGACCAACTTGCATCCGCGCCCACCGATGACAGTAAAAAATCAATTCCACGGCGAACAACGGCATGCTCTTGGCAATCGGCACTTGCGAGGCTCAACACGATAAACGCTGTCATGAGCGGCGACGCCAAATAGCTGTCGTCGCTGGCCTGCATCGCCGCCAATCGCGTGAGAGTCTTGTTCTGTAAACTCCGCCGCGTCAATCGCGTGATTGGATTTCGCGACGGGTCGTTGTGCAGCTTTGCTAATCCCGCCGCCATGACGACCGGCGAAAGATGACGCGCCACCGGCAGCGAAAACTCTCTTTGCCACCGCTTGGGCAAGTGCAGCCATTCGAAGGGGAGCGTCGGCACTTGCCGCCAACCAATCATGTCAGCAGCCGCGCAACTCGCGAGTACCGACGTGAGATATGCCTTGTTATCCGCATATTGGCGCCGCAACCCGGCGACTCCATCTTGTTGTTCGACGAAGTCATCCGCCCGCGCCATTAGGTCGGAATACTTGGCGGGTATACCCGTCAAACGAAAGGCCGCCCGCACGAGCATCGTCGCGGCGATGTTCGATTGCGCTCCGTCGCAATCCCCCCAGCCGCCATCTTTGTTTTGCCGCCGGGCAAGCCAGTGCAAACTTTCGACGAACAACTCGCTCAAGTCACATTGCACCAATTCCTCGATGACGATCCCGCCGTTCGCGGCCGACTGCTTGAGCACGTCCTCCGCTTCCTTGCGATGCGAAACGACGAGTGCGCTCACTGCCGCAGCCGTGGCGGCCGGCGAACTGCTGACTTGCCCTTCCCAGCACCCAGCCGGCGCGCATTCCGTCAGTAGCTCGGCGCGCACCGACTTATGCGCGAGCAACAAACGTTCAACATTAACCTCTAGGTTCATAGAACAACGCAACATTCGTTGCGTACATTGCCGGCTAAGCAGCTGAGTGAGCCGGCATACCGCCTGGCAAGAAGCGACGTCCTTCGAACGTGCGATAAATGCTACCCGACAACCGAAACACACCGGCTCCGAGCCAAGTGCATTTAATCGAGGAGCGAATTGAATTGATAAGCAAGGGTCTCATGGTCCATCTTCAGCCGCGTTCTATTTTATACGGCCTGCAAACGTGGCGACAACGGCCGGCCAAAGATGTGTTAATTTAGCCCGCCCGGATCGTTACGCAATAAGCACTTACGACGTTTGCTGATACTCGGAAAACGCCCCGTTGTCACAGAAGGCCAGCGGAAAAACAGCTCATCGCTTCTGGAAAGCCGAGCGGTACACCGGCAAATCCGCCAATCGCATTCGCCGCTCAAAGTGCGTGCGGTAATCCAAATCGTGCTCCGCCGCGCGCTCCGATACCTCGAGCGGACCAATCAGCGACGTTTGACACGCCAACAGTTCGAGCGTCTCGTCGAATCGCTCGCGGACATCCGTCCAATAGTGTAGCAAGCCGCCCGGAACGAGCACGCGTTCAACCTGCTTCACAAATCGCTCATTCAGCACGCGCCGTTTTTCATGCCGTTTCTTCCACCACGGGTCGGGAAAGTACACATGCACCGCCGCCACCGAAGACTCGGGCAGTAAGTCGGCGAAGATTGGCTGGGCATCCCCATGAATCATCACTGCATTGCGAAGGTCATGCCGCGCGACTCGAGCCGCCGCAAAGCGTGCGTATTTCGTCGCAATCTCGATGCCCAAAAAATCGTGTGCGGGATTTGCCGTCGAAGCCGATTCCAAAAACAATCCCTTGCCGCTGCCCACTTCGATCTCAAGCGGCGCAACGCGGCCAAACAACGGGGCGGAGTCCCATGGCCGCGGCAAGTTAGTGGGCAACTTTAAGTGCCGACTGAAATCCAACGCGGGGTCGATCTTTCGCAGTGCACGGCGTGCCATTGGCGTTGTTTAAAACCTCTCGATCCGATTCGGATCCTGAGGATCATCAAACCGAAACATGTCATGCACTTCTTGGTGCCAATCCTTACCGAGCGGCGACGCACCCAACGACAGCAGCGGCAACAGAATCATGCCCGCGACAAACCCGCCGATGTGCGCCCAAAATGCCACAGGCGCCAGTGGCACGCCCCACAGACCCATCAGCCCCGAATATAACTGCGTGATAAACCAAATGCCCAGCCACACCAGCGCCGGCATATCCACGATCGTTATGAACACAAACAGAAACAGCAAAGTACGAATCTTCGCTGTGGGAAACGTAACGGCATAACCGCCCAGCACGGCGGCCACCGCGCCGCTCGCCCCCACCACCGGCATCATCGCACTCGGCGCCGACGCCCAAAACGCCAATGTCGCGATCACGCCCCCACCCAAGTAGAATGCCAAATACACAAAATGCCCTAACCGATCTTCAATGTTGTTGCCAAACACCCACAACATCCACATGTTCATCAACATATGCACCCAGCCGCCATGCAAAAACATCGTGGTCAGAAACGTCGGATAGACCGCGGCCGGGTCCGTCGATAACTTTGCGACAGGCACCGGAAACACATTGCCGAACCAATCGACTCTCTTACCTTGAACCACAATCGGCTGGCCGTTGCCAACGTGTGTCAACCGCGCCGGAATAAATCCATATTCCATCGCGATTTCGTCGTGCCGCGCTTCAGGCATTGACGACATCCAAGCCGTCACGCCGAAATTAATGGCGATGATCAGCACCGTAACGAGCGGGATGCGCCGATGCCCCAATAAATCATAGAGCGGAAAGAGCATGAGAAGCTCCCCCTCACGCCCGCGCACTGAGAGCCGCCACCGGAATGGGGATGCCGCGAATCTGACCTTCGCACACCAATTGCTCGTTGACGAAGCATTGAAATCGGCAGCGAATCATCGCACCCACGCGCAGCTGCAATTTCTGCGCAACGATCACGAGCCGATCGCCGGGCACTACCGTGCCCCGAAACCGGACGCTATCCATGCCGCCGAAGCCAACCATCTCTGCCCCGAGCAGGTTATGTCGCTGCGAATGATAGCTGCAAAGTTGCGCAGCCGCTTCGCACATTACGACACCCGGCATTAGCGGCATGCCCGGCATGTGACCGCGCACCCAGAACTCGTTGTCGGTGACATCCTTGTAGCCCACGCAAATGCCGGTCTCGACGTCGTCGTAGACAATCGCCGTCAGCTGCTCCATTTCATGGCGCTGCGGATTGATGCGGCGAATTTCTTCGATATCGGCAACAACACGATCGAGCTCGTACGCCGAAAAATCGATGATCAAATCTTTGTTGGGCACAAACGTCTCGCGGCTAGGTCTTCACTTGGTGCCGGCGATTCTTGCGTGGCCGGCTGCACGCCGGACGACGACCGTGATTTGCCTTCTTCACTTTGCGACCTGGTTTGGCCATAACGAACTCCTCAATCTAAAGCTTTGCTATACGGGAACCGCTGCGCGAGAGACCATGCAGCGAACCATTGAATTTTGCCTAATCCTTCAGTGTATCAGGCAGTTCGATCGGTCGGAAGCGCAAGGCACGCGGGAGTTCGTGCCTCAATCCTCTTAAAAGACCGCAGCAGGCCTACTTCTTCGCAGCCAAATTCCAAGCGGTAAGCCAGGTAATCGAAACGGGCTCCAGGCCAAATTCGCTCCGCAAACGCTTATCCATGTCGCTCAAGTGCCCCGCGCCGTAGAAAATACCGATCTTCTTTTTCCCGTCTGCAATTTCCTTTTTAAGCACTACCAAGGCTTTCTTATTGCGATCCGTAATAATGGCCGAACCATCTGCACCGCCAAAACTAACCATCAGGCTTTCCATCTCGGAAAGCTGCTTCGCCAGCACGATTTTGAGCCGCCGCGGCCGATCTTCGGCGAATAGCGCGGAGAAAAAATCGAAGTCCGATGACTCCCCCTTGGCCGCCATCTCGCTCTGGTGTGCCATCGCCTGCCCAATCAACCGAAAGTACATCTGCAGGAAACTGTCATTCCGCTGTTCCATTGCTTTCTTGAAATCATCGGGAGACATATCCGCATGCACAAAATTCGGCCGCGTGTAATCGACATCCTCCAGTTGATGGTCGAGGTCCAACAAATCTTTGAACACGTTCTGCATCGCGCCGATCGGGTGCGCATTCGAAGTGCCGCGACCTTTCTCGACGACCGTTCCCTCCGGCGCAACCAGCTCGTAAAGCAGCACGTCATAGTGTTTGAATCGCTCATTCAGCTTGTCGTAGTACGCGGGATCAGCGATATGCACAGCGCCGATTAAATCGACTTGCACCGGCTCCTTGCCAGCAGTCGACTTGCTGGTATACCGCACAACAGCCGTTTGCATTCCCCGAACTTCGCCGTTCGTGTCGTAATCCAGGCGGACCCAATCTTGCCCCAGCTTAGGATCTTTCGCATCGGCCGCCGTCATGCCGTCCGCCGTATCGCCAGCAGCGCTGGCGGGAACGGCCGTCTTCGTTTCGGCACAACCGGGCGCACACAGAACCGAGCTCAGCAAAAAAACGAATGCTGCCAGCACTCCATAAACACGGTGCCGTGAAGAATCACGAGTAGCGCGGCCACTGAACAAGCTCATCGAACCGATCCTTCACACTTCTGGGTAAGGCGAGATAGCGCAATCGATTGCGCTCGTTGGAAAAGTATACGCCCAGTGCAAACTCGCGACAAAGCAGGTGCTCCCGAGTTTTGCGATGTTCGCCCGGACAACATCTTGGCCGACGACACTCCGCCCACGGATTAAGACCTTCCGCCTTACATATTCTTCCGATTGGCAATTTGGGCCAACCGGCAGTCGCGGCTGATCCTCGATACCCGCCGAAAATAGCCCCGCTGCTCCTCTTAGCCCAAATAATTACCGCTTTTTTGGAAATATCTTTGCGTTCTAGCCGGTTTCGGGTATTATAGAGACCATCGGGGCTAATAGGCCTCGACTCCACGGCTTCCACAGGTTCCTGCCCCACCTGTGGGAGCTTTTTTATTGCCCTCGCGGCTTTCAAATGGCCGAACTTCGCTCCTATACCCCCCGGCCAGCCCCCTCGACGAATCTCGTCCCTCGCTAGCTGCTTTCGCTGCGCACTGCAAAAAACCCCGCCAATATCGCACTTCTTGTCGGCTGAAAGGTCGGATGCGACCCGCACAATCGGATTAACCCCGATTTTCGCTTCTCTTTACCGATCTTACTCAACTGATACCGACAGCGCTTCCGATACTACCCACACGGCAGATCCGGTGGGGCCGCACATTGCGCCATCGTACTGCTGACTTCCGCCGCGTCTGACCACGGTAGGGGGAGATGATGAAAATACGTTTATTTGGACCACTCGCCGCTGCCTTCACGCTCGCCGCTCTAACCAGCGTCCTGCGCGCACAGGAGAATGTCCCGACAGGGCCCTCGAATTACGAGGACGACCTGCAGATATTCGCCCCGTACCAACTCGACTTGGATAATATGTCCGACAAACAGTGGTCGGGCTATTTCTTTGAGTACAACAAACTGTTCTGGGCGTACACCGGCGATCGGTCGACGATCGGTAGCCCGCGTGTTAGCGAGAACATCAACGGCGTTCAAGTTCAGGGGCAATTTGCTGAACTGATCTACCAACCGAATCCGGGCGATTTGCAGGTAGAGAATTTCCCATCACAAATACCGCTCATCGAAAATGAGCTTACCAATGTCGGGCCCCCGAGCCGGCTTCTCGCTCGGTAACCGCTACGAATTAGGCTACCGCGATCAAGGTCACGGCTGGACCATCGGCGTACTCGATGGCGGCACGCTGAACCAGACCAACACCTACGGGTTCATCCCTCGCGCCAGTGATGGTGGTGTTCCGCCCTTCATTCCTGCCGATTACACCGACGGCACCGACGTTGGCGTTCCGACTGGCACCGTCGGCACCACTGGCCCAGTGGGCGATGCTCGGGCCTTCGGCTTCGGCAGCGTTCCCGTGCTCTTCGAAACACCGTCGACGGCTACCTCAAAGGCTTCCGCGATTACGTGCAGAATCTCGCACCGGCCCAGTCCGGCACGGTCGGCGGCCCGAATTTGTACGTCGGCAGCTACGGCATCCCCGTCTTCACCGAAGGCAACACGATCACAGATAACGTCCTATTCCGCCGTGCAGACGACTTGAACGGCAACGGCATCTGGGGCGATGTGCTCGTCGTCGACCCCCAATGGTATCGCGCATATCGTGGATTACGGCGATCTGTACACGTTCAACATCTATTTCGATTCCGTCACGGTGCACAGCACCACGAACGTCGATGGCGTCGAGCTCATGTGGAATCAGGAGCTCACCAACCAGCACTACATGGCCAAGAACCAAAACAATCGCCTCACGGTGTCGTACGGTGCCCGGTTCATGCGTCTTTACGACGACTACAACGTGACCGCGATCGGGAGTATTCTGCACGACGCTGCCTGGGATACGTCGTTCGACAACGACATCGTCGGTCCGCAAATTGAAATGTCGTGGGTCAACGAACGCCAGCGTTGGCGGCTTGAAAGTGATGCCCGCTTCATGGCTGGCTTGAATGTCGCCAACTGGAATCAAGTCGGCTTGATGGGCGCCGGTCTCGTGCCGGGAGCTTTGAACGAACCAATCTTCGCTCGGCCGACGGCTTTCGCGCACGGCCTGCGAGAAACCGAGTTCTCGCCGGTCGGCGAGCTGCGATTCAAGGCTTCGTATCACTTCACCAATGCATTTGCCCTGAACATGGGCTACACGGGCCAGGTGATCGGCGGCATTCGCCGGGCCGCACCTTCCGTTCGATACAACCTGCCGGACTTTGGATACAACGACGCCGGTACGCAAACGATGCTGACCAACGGCTTCGACCTGGGTGTGGAGTTCGTCCACTAAACCGAGGCCGAATGGCTGGGCAGACAACTCGATTCAACCGCCTCCTCCACCCAGCGTGGAAATCAGGCGAATTCAAGCGGCGTGAACTACGCCGCTTTTTTTATTTCCGGCGCCGCCACTTCACGCGGCCGGCCAAACGCTGCCAGTGCGGCCTCAATCTCGGCGTTCAGCGCATCGAGCTTGGCGATCAACTCGTCGTGGCGCGCGTCGAGTCGATCAACCAATTCACGCGGTGTTAGCGGCGTCGATGCCATTTGGGATCACGACGCCCGAGGGGCGGCGCTACTGGCAGGCGGGGGTTTGGCGGTTATATAGCCGGGCCATCTTGGCCCGGCGGGCGAACCGTGCCCAAGGGTACATCGACCGCCAGCTCTAAAAGCCAACAAGCTCGAATCGATGGCACCCGCCGATTTCGCCGCTACGCCGGCAAGATATGCCAACGCCTCCGATCGTGAGGACGCCAGCATGCGAGCTTGCTGGCAGTTTCACCCGGTTAACACGCCTGGACGCAGCCCAACCATGCTACCCGCTGCGTTCGGCGGCATTCGGCCGAATGGCCGCCCGCCGCCGCTGCCGATAAGCCATTGCACCGTAGACAGCATTCGCCATTAGTCGCTACAATGGCGGGTTCCCACACTGAAGGCCGCCGGTTTTCGAATTCGGCGGAGTCGTGCCCGCGACCGGTGTGCTGTCTTCGGAAATTCACAGGAGTGCATGTGGTAAAGCTGACTTTGCGTGACAAGGAATCGGCCCAAGAAGCCGTCCGCCGCTTCCGCAAGCTCGTCGAGCGGAGCGGGATCAAGAAAGAAATGCGCGTTCGCGAATTCTACGAAAAACCTAGCGAAATCAAGCGCCGCGCCCGTCTGCGAGCTGAGCGCCGCGCTCGCCGCGACAAGTTCTTCGCAACTCACTAGTATCTGCTATCGCCGACCGCGGCAATTCAATTACTGCTTGCAGTCCCACAGCGCACGTGCCGTCAGCCCTCCGGCTCTGCCGAGGGTTTTGTGCTATCAGTGACGCACTTGTAGCACCTTCAACCCCCGGCAGAGCCGGGGGCTGCATTGCAAACCAACCCGGCAATCACGGATTGGTTTACATCCGCCAACAAAAAAGGGCCGGCATCCCGCAGGATGCCGGCCCTTCTGAATTTAGCTCGCTCTCAGCCTAGAAATCGAGCTCAGCCCGAGCGAAGAAGCCATCAAAGCCAAGAATATTGGCATCGTCATACGTAATTGGCTGAAGCGTATTGAGCTGGTGCTCCTGGCGAATGCCCAAGTCATGCCACGCGGCAAACAAGTAGCCAGCAGTGACGCTAAGCCGGCTCGATAGCTGGCCGGTAACGCCCGCCTCGAGTTCGGTCACCGGCACGATCTGCCGCGACCGGAACGTTTGGGTATTCACGATATCGGGCGAAACACCCGTTCGGATCCGCACCGTGCGAATCGACGACACGTTCACATCGCCCAAAAGCAGCGAGATATCGCCCTTGGCGTACAGGCTCAACCAACCGTCTTTGAAAAAGTAACGGCGACCTTCCAAGCCAGTCCGTAAACCACCGCCGCGGAAGTTCATGCCCACTTCGCCATCAGTGACGGTGAAAGCAGTCGCTATTATTGGCGAGCGAACGATTCTTGCCAGCCGACATCCGCCCAGCGAATGCCGCCCGACCAGGTAAGATCCCAAGCGGGGCAGCCAGTGCAGCACGAATCGCAGCAGCTATCGCCACAGCCGCAGCATTGGCCACCCAGCGGAATCGTCTTCGCACATTCCAAATCGATCGTGCGAGCATCAACATTCGCACGGATATTCGTCTGGCCGCCTGGGGGCGGACTTGCCTCTTCCGGCACGATATCGCCAGGAAACGCCGTATTGCTGGCATCGCTAGTCATCTGCGTGAACATGAAGCGAATTTGATCGCCGCAGCAGCACGATTTCCAGCCACCACCCACGCGATACGAGGAGTTGTAATTGAACTCCAACGGAATGTACTGGTCGGAGCCAGAATTCGCCAGATCTTCCCGCACAAAGGCAGTCGCCTGGCTGAAGCTGGCATGCACATTCAGATAATCAGCCGTCACGAAGAACTCGCTGTTGCCGCCCATCCCAAGCATATTGCCGAAGCAGCAACCACCACCGCTATTACAGCAATCGTTACAACAATCTGACTGGCAGCAGCCTGAATCGCAGCAGCCTTGATCGCCGCCACACGGCATGCCCTGGCAGCCGCAGCCTTGCGAATAGCCGTTCATATATCCCACGTCACCACCCGAGCTGGTTGTGGGCCAGCCATCGATTGAGATGACTTCGTCGAGTTCGCCGTCATCCGGCTTGGCATTTCTTCGGTTGCTGCCACTTGCGTAGCAGGTCCATAACCGCCGCGATACGAGCTCGTGGATCGCGATTGGGCCGACGCCCGTTCCCCGCAAGCAGCGACTGCCAGCGATACCGCTAGCGCAGTCACCCATAAGGTGCGCAATTTCATCCGAGATTCCCCCCTAACAAGACATGCCGGGTGCCGGCATTCGCGACGTGCGGCCTATACGGCAGCAACAGAAGTCGATCTGCGGCAATCAAAGTGCAACGCGATCGTAGCCCCCGCTACTCCCCCACCCGACCGTTAAAGTCCATTTCAACCATCGGTACCGGCAGAATCGGTACTTTGCTTTTTTTCGTTATAAACCGAACTCTCGGAAAGTCCGTTAAAAACGATACCGCCCGCAAAGTTTGCGCAGTCTTCAGAGACTTACAGAGAGCGCATGCATCGGGTGTAAGAGTGCATCCTCAAGAGATTGAGGCCCACAGCCATTTGCGGCCGGCCGCCGTTGCTGCTAACGGCGACGGTATTTGAATCTGCCGCGCCCTACGCTGCCCGAGCCGCCGCGTGATCGTCGCGACGGGCAGCTTTGACTCCGGCGGCAACGTCGATGTCGGCTGCGACATGACGATTGCCCCGAGCGCCCCTGGCACACCGCGCGCTTGCTGCGCGGCGATTTCGGAGGCGTGGAGTAACACGTGGCTGCATGCAATGACCCGACAGAAACAGAATTAGGCGATACGTCGACCGCGACGACAAACGGCACCGGCGCCAAGACCGATCAGCGCCAACGCGATGCTGCCTGGTTCTGGTACTTCCGCCGAACCTTGAAGCTGGAACAGATTCACGTTGTCCGACGCTCCATAAGCTCGCAACGCGTTGTTGCGGTACTGTCCGTTAACAGCCTGAGCAAGAGCGTCTTCCGTCGTATCCGCAAATGTTACCGAATTGCTTTTCACGCCGCCAAACAGTACATACGCGCTCGCATTGTCATCCGCGCCGGCTGGAACATTCGGGTCCGGTCCGTACAAATTCTTCGGCGTGCTGCCGCCATCCGAGTTGATATCGAACAGAACCGTTCGGTAGTCCGGTTGCGAAGCCCCGAACGAAGCAGCGTAAGTAGCGGCATACGATGGGTCCACACCCAGCTTCAGTTGAAACCGTACTAGGTGCCCCGGCAGCAAACCGCCATTGCCAATCGTTACAACAAGTTCGTCGCCATTATTTGCCGCCGAACCCGTCAGGGCGAAACCTGGCGTCGTACTGCCAACTGCAACCACCGCTGAAGATGACGGGCTTAGTGGAGCAAAATTGAATCGGCTGTCGCCGATCGTGAGGTGAAATTCCGTGATCGGGCTGGTCGATGTTGCCGCGTTTTCCAGCTCAATGTACGGCGCGTTGCGATTCATCATCCGCTGATAGCCCAAATCCCACATCAGGTACTTCGTCCACGCCATGTCGGTGGGGTGGTAAAGCATCATCTCCTTTTCGGAGATATTTACCGTGAACGCGTCTTGAGCCCGAGCGGCCACGCCAATCATCGCCAAACTCAACACTGCCAATCCGAGCACAATGCCGCGGCTGTGACTTCGAATCAATTGCGCTGCGAAGCTGATCATGTTTCCCATTCCCTTGCTGCTCTTCTGCTCTCTGCTGTGTTGCAATTGCTCGAGCTCGTGATGAGCGTCCGTCGTGAGACGTCGCGTAATTCTCCGCTCAGAATTGGCCCACACCACATCGTGTCGGTGCCGGCTATTCCGATCGAAAACGCGAAGATCGGCGGCAAGAATGCGGAAGGAATTCCGTTCGCCCGGCGCGTTAACGGACAGCAAAAAGACAACTGTCCGAATTACGTTAGTGCCGGATGGAGCCGCTCGCTAAAACATTCACCCACATGTGGGCAGGTGAGTTGGCGTGATGAGCAAGGTCGCTCAAATGTTCGAGATCCACGGATACACCCGCTCAAATCAGCGGACGGCGTTCGCGAAGAAATCGGAGGTCGCTCAACTCAGGAATGTCTGGCGAACAGCGGTGCGAATTCCTTCGCCGCTGCCGATCTGACACTCATGAGATCGCTCCGAGTAAAAAAACGCCGAAAAATAAGACGAAAACGCAGGCAAAGCCCTGCCGGTCAATTACCGACAAACTTCACCCAGTCTTTTGATCCTAAATCCCCTCCACAGAACTGTCAACATAAATGATCAAAAAATGCAGCTCTCCTAACGATTATGGCGACTTTGCCGCCATTGAGTTCGCCGCAGCGCATAAAAAGACGCGGCGAGGTCCCCTCAAGCTCCCAGCTTGTCCCGCCGCGTCGCGCCGCCGCCCCTCTCCCCAAAGTTGCGGCGACAACTGAAACCTAATACGCGACGGAGGACAGTCAAATCCACTTGAGAATAGCGCACTTTTGGCCGATTTCTGCAGCGTCGAGTTGTCAAACCGGTCAGTCGTAACGGCTATTTCGATTCGATGTGCCACGATTGCGACGGCTGGAACAATCCGCTGGTTGAGCCTCGTCATCACGCGTTTGCTATTCGCTCGGATGGCCGCCCGGCACCCAATCGAGACCGATATCCAGGGAACGGTTGGAATGTGTAAGTCCGCCGACACTAATCCGGTCGATGCCGCTTTCGGCAATCGCCCGAACCGTTTCAAGCGATACGCCGCCCGAAGCTTCGAATTCAACTTCCGGCGCTAGTTCATTACGCCGGGCAACCGCGGCCTGCAGTTGATCCGGCTTCATGTTATCGAGCAGCACGATATCCGGACCAGCGAGCAATACGTCCGGCAACTGATCCAGATGATCGATTTCGACCTCAATCAACATCTCTTTCGCAATGTATTGAGCATCGAGTTGCTCAATAAAACTGCGAGCGCGACGAACCGCATCCGCCGGCGTGAGGTTCTTTTCAGCAGCGAGGGCTAAATGGTTGTCCTTGATCAGAATCGCATCAAACAGCCCAGTGCGATGATTGCACCCACCGCCGCAACGTACTGCATACTTCTCTAACCGCCGCCAACCGGGTGTCGTTTTTCGCGTGTCGTAGAGTCGTGCCCCGGTGCCCGCGATGCGTTCCACGTATCGCCGCGTTAGTGTCGCAATTCCCGAGAGCCGGCTCACCAGATTGAGCATCGGCCGCTCGCAGGTGAGCAGATCGCGAGCGGAGCCTGAGAATTCTGCCAACACCGAACCGACCGCAATGTCGCCGCCATCTTCCGCCGCGAGTTGCACATCAATTTGAGCGTGCATTTCATCAACGATCACGGGCAACGCGCGCAACCCCGCGACAACTCCCGCTTGTCGAGCAACCATTGCCGCCGCGCCCCGACTATCTGGCCCAACCAGCGCGACCGTCGTCCAATCGTGCTGCCGTTCCAGATCTTCGCGCACCGCCAATCGTACGATTTGACGCAGGTCGTCTTCAATCGTGGTGTCCCAATCAATTTGGTGGAAGTCGGCGGGCATGCGTGTCAGTTAATAGGAACTAAGTTGGTTAGAATTTTGCTCGCGTGGTAGGGGTCCCACAAAACGCGTGCAAAACTCTGCATTTTGCGCGGTCGCCGGCGAAGGTTTCTCGGTTATCGTAGGTTCGCATTCGAAGTGGATCGTGCAAAATTCGATTGATATAGGTGCGTTGATGATGGTTCATTGAGGTCACTGATGAATCGCTGAACAGACCGCGCCCGGAGTTTGCCAGCGCGTGGTACTTGTGAGCGGTTTACAGCGGAATAAATCCGGTTGTGTCTGAACATAACTTGCCAAATCGTTTCAATCGCGAACCTATCAGAGACGCGGCGCGATTTCTACAATGATTTTTGGCCGCGCGGGAATAATGAATGGCGCAAACTAGGGAGAAACCGCGGGCTTCCGCCGGCGGTTAGGGCAGCGCGAAATTGCAGGCTGTTGTGTAGTTACCAGCCCATCTTTTTTTCGATCTCTGCTCTCCAGATTTTGTAGCCATCCGCGTTGATGTGGAGACCGTCCGACGTTAGCTCTTGTTTGAGCTCGCCTTTGTCGTCGGCCATTAGCGAGTGCAAATCGATGTAGTCGTAGCCAAACTCTTGGGCCAGTTTTTGAAGCCGCTCATTGATATCGTTGATATTGGCTTTGTGTTTGGCAAAATTGCCGCGAGTGGGTAGCAGCGACTGGAGGTGAACCTTGAGACGGGGAGCGCCTTTTTTGACCTTTTCGAGGATTTCACGATAGCCGGCTTCAATTTGGTCGGGCGTGTGATTGTCGCCGAGGTCGTTGATTCCGATGAGCAGAAAAGCGTCGGTGGCGGGAAGGTTGAAGAATGATTCGTCGATCCGCTTGAGGACGCCACGCTTGTCATCGGGTTTGAGCTCATTGCCGATGACGTCGGCGCCGATGCCGCGGTTAATCACGCGACGGCCGGGCAGGTATTTCGCAACTTCGAAACCTTCGGTGATGCTATCGCCGACGAGAATCACGTTTTGGAAAAGTTCGTTCTCGTGGCGGAATTCATCGACGCGCTGCGTGTAATGCAGTTGGAAGATGGCGCGCCAATCGGGCGCAGGCGCCGGCTTGGCCGCCTCTTTGTCATCGGCCAGTGCGAGGCTGATATTGCTAAACAACACCGCGCACAACGCGATGAAAATCACAACGACACAATTCAGAATCTGCACGCCCTTCAATTTTCTAACCATGAAATGCCTCAATTGATCGAATGTACGTGAATGCGCGAGATTTCATCACTCGACCAGATCTCGCCAGCAGCGATAATTGTGGTTTGGCGACGAAGCGATGTCGAGGCATCCCATGGCCGGCGACCGACAATCTAAACAATCAGCAAAGCGCCGCTGGCAACCAATCCTGCGCCGCGCCGACCAAGCGATCGTCGCCCTGCTGGTATCGAGCGCGTTCGTCGGTATGGCCGTCTACTGGTTCGTCCAGGGCGGCCCCCGCGGCGAACTCATCGAAATCGACCGCGCCGAGCCCCTATCCGCTCGTTACCTCGTCGACATAAACAAAGCCGAATGGTTCGAGCTCGCCGAGCTGCCCGAAGTCGGCGAAACCCTCGCCCGCCGCATCATCGAACTCCGAACCACGCGCGGCCCGTTCAAAGACAACAACGATCTTCGCCGCGTCCGCGGCATCGGCCCACGCACGCTGGAAAAAATGATGCCGTATTTATCGCCGCTGCCCGATCAACAAGATGTGGCCGGAGAGGCGAATGCGAGCGAACACGCTCTGTGATTTGAGTACAGGGGGACGCATGGACTCTAAGCGGCTGACGAAGATAAGTCTGCGTGTGTTCATCGCTTCCGTGGTTGCCGCTGCGGTGATGGGCATCGTTGCGATTGGCATTCCGACTCGCAATTGGGATTTCGAGCTCAAGGTTTTCATTACCACCGCAATCATTGCTGGAGCGAGCATTTGCGGACTGGCGTGCGACGGATGCCTCACCCGCGGGCATCGCATTTTGCCGACCATTGGATTAGTTCTGACGGCAGTATCGGCAATCATGTTACTTGTTGGGGTGTGGGCTGAGCCCGACTCGAATTGGTACTGGAGCACGACTGCCATCGCTTCGTTTTACGCCGTGGCCTGTGCACATTTATCGATGTTGTTCATGGCCAACTTGGCACGTGGCTATCGCTGGGCGTATGTCATCGCGTATCAGTTGATCCTGGGATTAGCCACGCTGCTCGCTGGGGGTATCGTGTTTGGCCTGTTCGATTCGGGCGGCGAACGTTACTGGCGGCTCACCGGGGTGGTTTCGATCTTGGTAGCAGCGATCACACTGCTTGTGCCGGTCTTTCACTACATGAGCCGCGAGGCGTTCGCGGCACAGAAAGCGGAAACCGATCCCGTGTTCGCTGTCGACGAGGAAATTGCGCGGCTTAAGAAACGGCTGATTGAACTGGAACATAAGCGCCGGATGTTGCTCGGCCGAGAGATTAGCATCGGTACTGGTGACGTAGCGGGGCGATCTGATCCCCGCAATTGATACTTATTTTCTCGAACGCAGTAGCGACGGAAATTTGCATCGTCCCCGTTCTCACAATGCGCCCGGCGTTGAAATTCGGGGTGGTCCGCTTGGCTGACGAAAAAACCGAAGGATCGATTCACAAATTCGAATGGTTCGAAGCGTATCGCGAAATTAGAATACGGCTTATACGGCTTAGATGAATAGCGGGATCGTTCTCGAATTCCTACACGAAGCTTTTCACCTTGGAGGGGTCTAATGAGAATCAACATCGTGTTGGCCACAGCACTCATCTTCATGGGATGCCGTTCCCTGACTGCGGCCACGATCTTTTCCGACGACTTCGAAAGCTACGCCGATACCACAGCGCTGCGCCAGCCGGGCGCGTGGGGTGATGCGGGAGCAAGTGCACTAACCTCGTATACCCTGGACACAGTGGTCGGCAACCCAGGGCAAAGCCTCCATTCGGATGGGACAGGCCCAACCGCCAAACACATCTTCCCGGAAACGACGCCGACCGACGCGTCGCCATTGGTATGGCAATTCGACTTTTTCTGGGACGGCGCGGGTAACAAGCGTGTTTCCGGTGGCCTCCGCGATAACGGTGTTGGGGTCAACAACGCCATTCTTGAAATGGGCTACTACAACGCAACTGCGGAAGGGTCCGGATGGGCTTACCGCACAGTATTTTTACCCGGCAGCACGAACTGGCATTCGTTCCCCAATCAGACAATCGCTGATGCGAACACTTGGCTGCATTTCGCAGCGGTGATTGGAGAGACGGATATCACGTTCAGCGTGTCAGGTAATAAGGGGAGTAGCAGCGCCGTTGTGCCGGCCAATTCGGCCGGGATCACGTATGATATTCTTCGCCTGGGTGGACCTTCAGACCTTTCCAGTGGCGGTGGTGGCGGGAATTTCGACAACGTGAGTGTCGCAACAGTTCCAGAGCCGATAACGTTCGCTTTGGTTCTTACATTTGTTCCAGCTCTCCTTGTGATGGCGCGACGACGTTAGACGCGCCGTGTACGGGCGAGTTCGCTTCAATGCCGCGTCGGAGCTAGCCGGCGCGGCATTTTTTTACGCGCCGGGGTTGCAGTTCAACACTTAGCAGTGTGAGCTTCCGCCACCAGACGATACAAAACAGGCCGAAACGCACAATCTTCGGTCCCCTTCCCTGCCGCGATACAATGAGGGCATGCAATTCCAACTCCAAGCCCCCTTCGGCCCCGCCGGCGACCAGCCCCAAGCAATTCGCGAATTGCTAAAGGGCATTCAATCCGGTCGCAAAGAGCAGGTCCTCATGGGGGTCACCGGCTCCGGCAAAACGTTCACGATGGCGAACGTCATCCAGGAGCTGCAGCGGCCGACGCTCGTTCTCTCGCACAATAAAACGCTCGCCGCCCAGCTCTACTCCGAGTTCAAAGAATTCTTTCCCCACAACGCGGTCAGCTATTTTGTCAGTTATTACGACTACTATCAGCCGGAAGCGTATATTCCGCAGCGCGATATCTACATTGAAAAAGACGCGTCGATCAATGAAGAAATCGACCGCATGCGGCTCGCCACGACGAGCTCCCTCGTCAGCCGCCGCGATGTCATCGTCGTCGCCAGCGTCTCCTGCATTTACGGCCTCGGCTCCCCCGCCGATTACAAAGCGATGATGGTCGGCGTCTCGGTCGGCGACGTTCTCGACCGCGACGCCATGCTCGGCAAACTCGTCGACATTCAATACGAACGCAACGACACCGACCCCTCGCGCGGCAAATTCCGCGTCCGCGGCGACTCGGTCGAAATCTGGCCGAGCTACGAAGAGTTCGCCTATCGCCTCGAATTCTGGGGCGACGAAATCGAACGCATCTCGATCATAAACCCCACCTCCGGCGAAACCATCGACAAGCTCGAGAGCGTTTACATCTACCCGGCCAAGCACTTCGTGCTGCCCGAAGAACGCATTCACGCCGCCGTCGATAGCATCCGCGCCGAGCTCCGCGAGCGCCTCGAGCTCTTCAAATCGCAAGGGAAGCATCTCGAAGCCCAGCGCATCAGCGCCCGCACGCGCTACGACGTCGAAATGATGATGGAAATGGGCTACTGCCCCGGCATCGAAAACTACAGCCGCCCCCTCAGTGGCCGCAAAGAAGGCGAACCGCCATACACCCTGTTCGACTTCTTCCCCAAAGACTACCTGCTCATCGTCGACGAATCGCACGCCACCGTGCCGCAAATCGGCGCTATGTACAACGGCGATCGCAGCCGCAAAATAACGCTCGTCGAACACGGCTTCCGCCTCCCCAGCGCCCTCGATAACCGCCCGCTCAAATTCCCCGAGTGGCAACAGCGCGTCAATCAAGTCGTGTACGTCTCGGCCACCCCCGGCAAGTTCGAGCTCGAACAAACGGGCGGCGAAGTCGTCGAACAAGTCGTCCGCCCCACCGGCCTGCTCGACCCCGTCATCGAAATCGTCTCAGCCCGTGGCCAGGTGCCCCATCTACTCACGCAAGTCCGCGAGCGCAGCGCCGTCGGCGAGCGCGTGCTCGTCACCACGCTCACCAAACGCCTCGCCGAAGACCTCGCCGCGTACTTCACCGATGAAGGCGTGATGTGCAAATGGCTCCACAGCGAACTCGACGCGTTCGAACGGGTTGAGCTGCTGCGCGACTTAAGGCAAGGCAAATTCGATGCCCTGATCGGCGTGAATCTCCTCCGCGAAGGCCTCGACCTGCCCGAAGTCTCGATGGTCGCCATCCTCGACGCCGACAAAGAAGGTTTTCTGCGTAGCGAAACCTCGCTTATGCAAACCATCGGCCGGGCGGCGCACAACGTGAACTCCAAAGTTATTCTGTACGCCGATCGAGTCACCGAAGCCATGCAGCGGACGATCGACGAAACGACCCGCCGCCGCGCCCTGCAAGAAGCGTACAACAAAGAGCACGGCATCACGCCCGAAACGATCAAGAAGGCGATCTTTGCCGGCATCGAATCGCATGCCTCGGCCCACGCCGAAGCGAACGCCAAAATCGGCCGCACTGACGAAACGGTTTACATCACCGAAGAGTACATCACCGAGCTCGAAGGCGAGATGATGGCCGCCGCCGAAGCGATGGAGTTCGAACGGGCGGCCTCAATCCGCGACCGCATCAGCGCAATGCGCGACCAAATCGGCGAGCCTGTCTCCGCTGTCCCCGAAAAAGCTGCGGGCGGCAAAAAACGCCGTGGCGCAAAGAAGCGTAGCGACGGCGACCCCGCCCAATGGAAAGGGCGAGTCCCCCGCCCTAAACGAAATGTGTAACTTTATATAGCCCGGCCATCTTGGCCGGGCGACCCCGCACCCACTCATCCGCATTCACAGCCCGAAGTACCTCGTCCGACCCAAAATGGGTCGGCTATATTCCCATTCCGCCGCAGTATGCGTGGGGTGAAGCCGCTTAGTGCGTCTTCAACCACTCCTCCATCTGCCCCACAAACGCTTCGTTCCCCGCCGCCTTCCCGGTACCAACCCCCTGCTTCGCAATCTCCCGCGCCTCAGCAACACGTCCCCCCGCCGCCAGCGCGTCCGCCAGAAACGGGTAAGTCAGTAACAACCCCGGCTTCAATTCGAGCGCCGTCTGAAATTGCTCAATCGCCTCGGGTCCGCGATTCAATTTCACCAGCGCTGTCCCCAAACTGTAGTGCGCTTCCGCCGAATTCGGCACAAGCTTCACCGCTTGTGCATACAGCGTTGCCGCTTGCTGAAAATCTCCCTGAGCCGCGATCATATTCGCCAGATTGCAGTACGCGCCGGGATTCTGTGGCTGCAACTTCAGGAAACGCCGAAAATGTTCGATCGCTTGCGGAATGTCGCCCGCATTGCCCAGCGCAATGCCAAGTCCGTTCTCAGCCGCCGCAAAATCCGGCCGCTGCTCAAGTGCCCGCTCATACATCTTGATCGCCTCGGGCAACTGTCCTTGGGCGGCAAGCGATCCCGCCAGGCTATTGAGCGCATCCGGATCATTGGGCCCGGTCCCCTGGCCGCTTTGCAACACTTGCTGCGCTTCACCTGCCCGGCCCGCCGCCGTTAGCGCTTTCGCAAGATTATTCCGAGCATCCGCATGGCTCGGATCCACCCGCAGCGCGTGCTCGAGCGCTTCGATGGCCTGGTCGTACTGCCCCTCCGCCATGAGCGCGATCCCCAAATTGTCGAGCGCGCCGACATATTCCGGATCAAGCGCCAGCGCCACGTTGAGTGACTCAATTGCCTCGGGCAATCGACCGGCATGAATCAATGCGAATCCCATCGCGCTTCGCGCATTCGCATACTTCGGATTTGCGGCTATCGATTTTTCAAGCTCCGCAAAACTCTCGTCCTCTCGTCCCGCTTCATTGAGAAGCAGGCCGTATTTGTAATGAGCGATGTAATTCTGCGGCTCGGCCTCTGTGACCTGCCGCCACATCTGCAGATCGTCGTAGTAGTCCCCTAGCCGGCTCGCGCTCACCACCCCCGCCACGAGCGCCACGGCCACGGCCAGCCCGAACGCAATCATCTCCGGCCGAAAAGCGCTCGTTTCACCATGCAAGTTAGCGGCTTTCGTTTGTGCGCTCTTAAAAATCAGCCAATACGCGCCCACAATCACCAGCGCGAGTAGTGATGCCAGCGGCAAATACATCCGCCGTTCCGCGGCCACCTCGGTCAAAATCGGCACGATAAACGTCGGCGCGAGCACCGCTGCCGCAAACGTTAGCAAAAAACCGGCCGCCGTGTTACGCCACACCAGAACCAGCGTAAACACCGCCAGCGCGAGCACCGGCAACACGTACACCAATGCCTCGCCGAAGCTCATCAAGTACGGCAACTGATAATGACAAAGCAGCGGCACCGGCCAAATCGCCAGCTTCAAATACATGAGCAGCACTTCGCACTGCGTAAACCACCATGCATACGCGGGCACATCGAAATGAAAGCCCGCCGACCCGCTCCGCGGCGCACCAAGATTAAGCGCGAGCAACACGAACCACGTTGCGAATAACCCCACGTACAACGGCCACGACTGCCGAATCGCCTTACCTAACGAACCGGCAACGAACGCCCGCTCAAACAACAGCACCACAACCGGCGCCGACACCATCACTTCCTTCGACGCCATCCCGCACGCGCAAGCCAGCGTTGCCAGCCACAGCCAGGCACTCCGTCGCGTTAGAACCGCTGGCATCGCCGCGAGTTCCCAATACCGCAAACTGCAATACAGCGTCGCCAGGTAGAACAACGCCATCATTAATTCAGTCCGCTGCGTCGAGTAGATCACCGCCTCCGTCTGCAGCGGATGCACAGCCCACACGAGCGCAACAGCAAAAGCAACCCAACCCGCATCGCGTGCAAACTTCCCCTCGAAGTATTCGAGTCGCAGCGTCCGCCGCACCACCGCCCACAGCAAACAAGCCGTTAGAAAATGGATCACCATATTCACGACGTGGTATCCAACCGGGTTCAGCCCACCCCAGTGATAATTGAGCGCGAACGAATAGTTCACTAGCGGCCGCGCCGACGTCGGCAAATCGGCCGGCGGCGCAAGCGGCCCCGGCTGCTCCGCCGTCCCAATCAACGGCCATAGCGAGACAATCGACGGATTCTTGATGATCGAAATCTCATCATCCATCAGAAACGGCGCTTCGAGCCCGCGCATAAACCGCGCCAATCACGAGCGCGAGAACGACAACAACCACCCAGCCTCGTGGCCCATCCCGAACGTCGTCGTGATCACGCCCCACCATCAATCTCAGCCCGTCACTGTAGAACGCACCCACTCACTCCGACGGCATGGTCGCTTCAGCGACCATGAAAGCCCCCACCAATAGTCGCAGATCTAAGAACCCAACTCGCCCACCACCCGGCCAAAAACAGATACTATACATACGATCACTAATATGATAGTGTGCTCTTGTTTTGTCACAACCGCCGCGCAATCGCCCCCGCATTCGCAAAACGCCGAGCAGCGCCATGAATTTTGAGCATCGATTTTCACGCCGATTCACCACTAACGGCTCAATTTCCCGAGATTCACGAATTTTGGACGCAAAAATGAAGTTGGTGCGCATTCGGCAAATTTCAAAGCCTTCGCCGCCAACAACTTACAACAGCGTCGCAAAACACGCGAAATTCAAAAATGCGTTTCCCTCGAAGGTTTTCGCAATATTGAATTCAGTCCTGCAACATAAATGCGACTCACGTGGTAACGCCGGGCCACAAGAAAGCGAAGATCGCCCCCGTGATCAACCCGTAAGCGATGCCGTCCACAATATCCGACACCATTTTCCGCCCGAACCAAATCCCATTCATGATGTTTGCCGTGCCGTACGTCAGCACGCCGGCCGTCCCCACGAACCGAAACACCTTCATGTGATCTTCGCCGGGCGGAATCACCATCCCCGCCAGATACGCAATCACCGCATTAGCAGCCAGAAAGAAAACGATCGTGCATACCAGGTTCATCCCCATGTTCGGCGGCCCCTTCCACAACGTCAGCGTCCCCCGCGGCCCCGCCTGCATCCTGGCCTTGAATGCCTCACTCCTCATCGCCTCGGGACTCGATGCATAAGGAAAGCAATACTGCCCCGGTGGGAGATTGTCGCTCTTGATCTGCCGCATAATCGTTTCCTCATTCGGCAGCCCAACCCAATCCCCCTTGTGATGCGGCAACACCATCCAAGCCGCCCAACTTGCAAAGAACAACGCAATACCGGAAACCAAGATCGGTAGCCACAGCGACGCCAGGCTGGTGAGCATGAAACATTCCTTATTCACAAAGAAAGCAATCGGCCCGCGCACAGTTTAGCCGAAAGCAACCCACCCGCAAGAGTATCAGCGAGTCATGTTGAGGGCGTTATTGATCGCGCCCAAATAGAAACCCGCCAGCCGGAATATGAGCAGCACGATGATGACCATGACACACAGCCCTACAAACCACCCGAACGCGACCGAAAGCGTCCGCACCGCCAGCTCCGCCTCCTCCTCGTACCGGTTCGAGAGCCGCTCCATCGATTCCACAATCCGCCCGCTTTCTTCGGCCACACTCAACGCATCCACAAACTCGCCTGGGAAAGCGCCGGTCCGCGAGAAAGCAACGTGCAACGGGTCGCCATGAACCACATCGTTAACAATCTCGTCGGTATACCGCATGTAGTAGTCGGTCCCCGTCGTGCGGAGCGCGAGAGGAATGATTCGCCGCAGATCCATTTCCACGTTCAGC
Organism: uncultured Planctomycetota bacterium; assembly: GCA_963733705.1. Classification (GTDB taxonomy): domain Bacteria; phylum Planctomycetota; class Planctomycetia; order Pirellulales; family Lacipirellulaceae; genus JABDGM01. The sequence continues at coordinate 220,587 of CAVTEJ010000013.1, forward strand.
GTCAAATGCAGCGCCCATGCCAGTCGCGCGAGCGCGATCCGCTGCAGCGCATTGCCGACGACCGGCAACCGCATCAAAGCCCGTTGCAGCGGCCGCGTCCAAAGCATCCCCCGCTTGATCGCAATGACAACGCCACCGATGCACAGCCCGACCGCAACGATGAAGTTGATGTAGATGATCAGCCCGCGCGTGCCAACCAGCCCAAAGCCCAAGATATCGATCGGCTGCCCATTGTTCCGCTGGGCAATGATTCCCATCACCCAAATGAGCCCGCCAATCACCAGGATCGAAAACGCCAGCTCGAACATCGGCCAGGCGATGGCCCCCAAAAACAATCGTTGTGCCTGGACCTGCCGCCGGTAGTGGACCTCCAGCCGCCGAAACACCCGACCGAGAGTGCCAGTATGCTCGCCGACGTCCGTCATCTCATGAAACAACGGCGGCACCAGGCTGCCGGTGCCAGCCAATGCCGCGCTGAGGCTGTCGCCCCGATTGATCGACTCCCGAATCTGCTCGAAGTACGGCCGCGTCCGGCCACGCGCCATATCGGCTTCCCGCTGCCAAGTGCGGCGGATATCGATCCCCGAGTCCGTCTCCACCGCGAGCCGATGGCACAGCTCAGAGAGCGCCTTGTTCGAAAGCTGCGGTTCCAGAATCATGCCGGCGGTCCGTGGTCAGTGGCCCCTCGTCCGTTGGTTCGCCATTTACATCGTACACTATTCAGTCCAGCGAAAATCGGCGACGCCCAACTAGCAGCCTGGGGAAGTAAGTCGTTTTTGAGGTCGGTGATTTACGCGACCGCAGCCGAGAATTCGGAGCGTGTTGCGTGGTATGAGATTCGTGAGGTGGGAAGGAGATCGCGGAGCAGTGTCGTCACAAGCTGCGCAAGCGCGATAAAACTACCCAGGTCCTGCAAGGTCCTGGGTTTGCCGACTCCGAACAGTTTTCGCATGATCCGTCCCAAGTTGTGCGCCGCGGCGGCGATCAGGTAGCGCTTGCTGACATCGAGGACTCCTTTTAGCCAACTCCGCCGCATGCCCCCCGTATCGCAGACGTGGGCGAACGAGCGCTCGACGCGTTCGCTGCGAAGCCTTTGCAGCTTTCGGCTCTTGCCGCGCTTCAAGCGCCGCCGATTGGCATACACGGCCTGTTGAAATTCAGGCGGCTTGTCGGTCCACCGCGCACGATGAGGACGCTTCGGCTCGGGAATATACGTGCGAAAGTTGAGGTCCTCAGCTAACTCGATCGTCTCCGCCCCATGGTATCCCTTGTCGGCCACGATCTCTTCGATCTCGATTTCGCTGTCCGCTTGTTTCACATTCTCGACTGCCTCCAACACGCTATCGAGCAGCGTCTGCGTGTCACCGTGATCAGCCGGGTAAATCTCGGCCGCCAGGATCAGGTCGCTCTTCAAGTCGACCACGTGCTCGGCCTTGTAGGCCAAGTGCGTGCGACCGTCTTTCAGCTTGGCAATGCGGCTTTCCGGATCGTCGGGCGAAACCCACTCGTCGTTCGAGACCTTCTTATTCGTCCGTTTCTTATCGAAGCGGCGGACCTCTTCATCCGTCGGTTCGTGATCTTTCGCGATCGCACCCTCTTCGCGCATCAACCGTGTGACGTACTGCTGCCAGTCCTCGCCCGTATCGCGTCGCACGATGCTCTTCATGGCTGCGTCGGCTTCCAACAGCGTGCTGTCGACGCCGACGGTTTGGCCCGAGAGCAGCTTCTTCTCGGCCGCGATCGAGAGCACGAACTGAAACACCTCGTCGAACACCTCTTCCGGCAGGCGGCGGCGGGTGTTGGAGAGCGTCTTGGGGTCGGGCGTCGGTTCGTCGAGCGGGATGCCCAGGAAGTGCCGTAAGCTGAGGCTGTCCGCACACCGCCAGGCGATGCCGCGTTGGCTGTCGAGCCCTTCGAAGTAGCCCACCAGCAGCATCCGAAAATAGACGCCCGGCGGGAGCGAGGGCTGGCCACGCTTTTCTTCTCGTTCGTAGTACCGCTGGCACCGCTTCTCGATCCAAGGGTCGAAGTCGGCTGCGGCCAAGAGCGTGTTGAGCTTCTGATAGAAAGGATGGCCTGCCGATTTCGGCAGCCCCTCCGCCAGGATAAACAGCGACTCCTGCCGCTGTCGTCGCTTGCCCATCGCCATGCCGTGATCCTCCGTGCCAGGCCTCCGATGCCCACGCCGCGTAACATACCATGCGTGTCAAGCCGCCGGCCGTAGAGGAATACTTCCCCGGGCTGCTAGGGGCCGCCATGTTCCGCGTCGGGTTTCGACCAAATCCCGCGCCCCGCCTTGCGAGCCTCATCCTGGGCCGCCAAAAAACGCCGCTTCATTTCCGGGCTATAGTTCCAATCCGTCCGCGCTTCTGCCAGTCCGGCTCGCACCAGCTCCTCGTTGAGCAGGACTTTACCGTCCCATACGAACGCCAGAAAACGATCGTACCGATCCTTACGCTCGAGGCTAAAAGTGAGCTGCACCCGATTGCGAGCCCGCTTCAGAAAGTCCTTCGTGAACTGGCTCGCCTCCAGGCCCCAAGGCTCGACCGGCCAGTTCGGTTTCACCGACTCTGGACAGTTGATGCCCTGCAACCGTACGCGAGCGCCCGAAGCGAGCAGGATCGTATCGCCATCCACGTCGCGGCGAACTTCGTGCATCCCCTCGGCGAGTTGTTCCGGCGCGGGTGCCGGCAGATTCGTAACCGAATACGCGCGCCACAGTACGACACCAAACACGACGATCCACGCGGCAGCTGCGCGGTGGTCGTACCAATAACGCCGCGGCTGTTGCCGCGGGTGATTCACAACGCCCTGTGCATTGACCGTGGGACGGGACATAGGAGCGCGATTATGCGCTCCGCTTGGATGATTCCAAGTGCTGCAAAAAGTAACGGTGTACTTACGCGACCGGCTTGCTCAGCGAGTAGCGTTCCGCAGCCTGGCGGCCCAACGGATCCTTCAAGAAGGTCTTGCAGCAGTTGCTGCACAAATCAAACCGCTTTTTGCGGTAAGTATCGGCGCCTAACAGAGCGCCATCTTCATCGAACTCGTCGAAACGTTCGAGCACTTCGTGAAAATCTTCGAGGTGATCGCGATCTTCATCCATCCGCACCTCTTCGGGAGACGGTGCGGCGTACAACTCCATTTGTACTACGTAGCTCGATTCGTGCTGCGGATCGATCTCGCATTGGCAAAGATCGCAAATGTAACGAATCATCTCGCGACAATCCTTTCTTGATTCGAGTTCGAAGTGACGCGTACGTTCATCGTAATGAGGATTCGTCGCGGGGAGCAAGTGAGAATGTCAACTTTTTGCAATTCGCAGTGGGTGAAATTCGACCACTCGTAACACGTGCGCGATGCAGTGATCGGCACTTAGTTTCGCGGTATGGTAGTTGCGTTGCAAAATTGCAATTGACAGCACGTGATCGAGCTGAAACTTTTACCGCATTCGGCATGTGTTCGCTGGAAGTCACATCGATTGCATGCATCAAAATTGCGATTTCGCCGATGGGAAATCATCGTGGGGCGGGCGAACTTCGCCTTGCAATTGGGCCTCAATCGGGTCGCTCACCGCGAATTTGGCGCTGGAATGTCGCAGGGATCGGGGTTAAAATACAGTATTGCAATCTTGGCCGGATTGAGCCGTTCCCTGTACACCCCATGGGCCTGCCATTGAGCAGTGGCAGGCGTACCGGGCCTATGACTAACGCCACTAGCAGTGCAGCTTTGAGTTCCAGCGTTCTGCTGTTGAACCGTCAGTACGTAGCGATCCACGTTGTGGACGTACGCCGCGCGTTTGTCCTCTTGTTCCGTGAACTAGCGGAAGTGATCCACATCGAAGGGGATCAGTGGGCGAACTACAATTTTGAGACCTGGCGCGAAATCAGCGAGATGCACTCCCGATTCAAGGAGCCGCATCAGGATTGGGTGCAAAGCGTACACTTTGAGTTGCAGGTGCCGCGCGTATTGCGGCTGCTTCATTACGATCGCGTGCCGAAGCAGCGCGTGCGACTCAATCGCCGCAACATCTTCGCCCGCGACGGAAACCTCTGCCAATACTGCGGAAAACGCTTCGCCACGAGTGAATTGAGCCTGGATCACGTCGTGCCGACGTGCCGTGGTGGCGATACCTCGTGGGAAAACCTAGTGTGCGCGTGCGTTCGTTGCAATGTTCGTAAGGGCGGCCGCACACCGCAGGAAGCCGGCATTCGTTTGATTAAGAAGCCGGTGCGGCCAAAGCGCAGCCCGCTACTTACGATCAAGCTCGGCAACCCGAAGTACGCGAGTTGGAAGACGTTCCTCGACAGCGCGTACTGGTCGGTTGATTTGAAATAGAAGCGTATCGGCCGAGCCGCGCTCCTCTGCGAGTCGCGGCCAATCGATCGACGCACTCGTACTATTCCTGTACGAGCGGTTCCTTCTTCTCGGTGATGACCGGGCACTGCGGGGCCATCTCTTTGTTCAGCTCGATGAACGGCTTCCATTCTTCCGGAACGTTGTCTTCGTGGAAGATGGCTTCGACCGGGCACTCGGGCACGCACGCTTCGCAATCGATGCACTCATCGGCGTGGATGTAGAGAATCTTCTCACCTTCGTAGAAGCATTCCACCGGGCAAACGACCACGCAATCGGTGTACTTACAAGCAAAGCACGGTTCGCAAACGACGTGCGTCATGAGTCGCGATCCTCCAAAAGGAAGCCAAAACTGCAAAACAAAGCGGACAGGACGGTCGAGTGCCCCGGCTACCGGCCAATTTCGGCTGCTGGCGGCCGCCTGGCCAAACCGGGCCAAGTTCTTGTTCTCAAAGCACTTGGAAGCACCCAGCCACCACGCTTCTCGAATCGTAATTTTGACCGGTGGTAGTGTCAAGCGGTGTGTCAGCAAGCTGGGTAGCGTTGCCACCACATTATAAGGGAGCAATTTGCTTGGCCTGACGTTCGCCTTGCTGCGACCGAAAATCCTACCTAGAATTGAGATGTTAGGGGGCAGTTGCTCGCAATCTGCAGATCAGATTACAAGTGTGCGGTCGGGTAGTCTCCTCGCCCAAGCCTGGGCCTGTTGACGAGTGCACGGCGAGTAATGGTTCGTCGCGCGCGAGCGCTAACTCGAATAGGTGTGTCTGTGGCGCTGTCGGAAATTGATCGCAGTCTTCTGGATCGGTGCCTAAGCCGCAAGCCGCGTGCTTGGGAAGATTTCGTTGACCGGTTCATGGGTTTGGTGGTGCACGTCATCAACCACACCGCTCAGTGCCGGTCGACCAATCTGACTGCGGCCGACCGCGAAGATCTTTCGGCCGATGTGTTCTTGACGATTGTCGAGAACGATATGGCGGTGCTGCGTCACTTCCGCGGCAAGAGTTCGCTCGCTAGCTATCTCACTGTGATCGCGCGGCGGGTCGTTGTACGAAAACTAGTCGAGGGCCATTCGGCCGTGCCGCTCGGCGACATGGTCGCTCGAGCGGAAACCGACGAGATTGAGCCCGAGCAGCGGATTGGAGATCAGGAAGAAGTTGGCCGGCTATTGGGGCAACTTCAAGGCTCCGAAGCCACGGTGGTTCGCATGTATCACCTGGAAGGTAAAACCTACCAGGAAATCAGCCGCACGACCGGCATGCCAGAAAATAGCGTGGGGCCAATGCTTAGCCGAGCGCGGGCCAAGCTGCGTCATCGGGCGGGCTTGGACGGCGCCGCGCGATAGTATCGTGGCCGCGTCGTATCTACGGTGCTAGCGTCCGCACAATCGGACCGTTCGGCACACCTTCCGAGTATCCACGAATGAGGCGTTGTGCGCGACAGATCCGTCTCAACCGGCGTAGCGAGCGCGGCCGAATTTACGTTGTAGTCGACGTTGCGCTTGGCCCAGTTCGGGCCGCAGCTGTGGCAGGGAGGCCGGTCGTATGTCGCGGATGTGGACAACTACGTTGGGAGCATTGCTCCTTGGCGCCGGAATCACGCTGTGCGCGAGCACGAGTGTTGGCGCCGGTAATATCGTGGGCCCGCCGCAGGCGACGGAAGAGCAGCACGAACAGAGCTGGTATCGCGAACAACAGAACGCGAAGCCCGATCCCAAAGTGATCGTGCAGCAAAAGGCTCAGTTCCGCGCCGAACAGCGAATGAGCCGGATGGCATCGATGGAGTGGTATGGCATGTCCAACAGCCGGCCACAGGCCTCGCCGACTCCGGTGATGGGTCATTACAGCCCAGTGTGGGAATCGCCAGGCGGTTCGCCGTACTCCTGGTACCCGTACAGCCGGCCTGGGTACGTGATGTATTGGCGGTAGTCGCGCCGCCAACCCCACGCTTTCTTTCACCCGGCCTAGAAGGCCGGGCTATTTGAATTTGCGGCCGCTGTACGAAACGGGCGATGTTCCGGGTGATTTCGTGCGTTTGACTGGCACCCTGCACCCTGTAAAATAAAAGGGTGGCCAGTTGCATGTTATGCCGCTGCGCCCGATCTAACGATTGCGAGCGATCATGGGCGAATTCAGCATTGTTCACTGGTTGATATTCCTTGCGATCGTGATGCTGTTGTTTGGCAACCGCATGCCGCAGTTGGCGCGCTCGCTTGGTCAGAGCATCGTCGAGTTCAAGAAGGGTGTCAAAGAGCTCGAGGATCATTCGTCAGATGATCACAATCCGCATAGTTGATCGTGAGATTCGCGCGGCTCGCAACGGGTGACAAATGCGGCGGTTTCCAGTCGCGATCAGAACACAAAAATGGAAACGCTTAGTCCCACGCAAATAAAAATATTGATCTTTGGCGTAATTGCCCTGCTGATGTTTGGCCATCGACTGCCGGCAATCGCCTTTTCGCTCGGTAAAAGCATTTCGGAATTCAAAAAGAGGATGTGAAAAATGGGAATCCTTAGTCCCGCCCACATGTTGATCTTTGGCGTGATCGCCATTTTGCTGTTCGGAAATCGGCTGCCGACGGTTGCCCGGTCGCTCGGTCGCAGCCTGTCGGAATTCAAGAAGGGAATGAACGACCTGGAACAGGATTTCAAGTCGTCGATTTACTCTGAGCCGAAGCAACGCGTCACGTACTCCAACTCCAACGAACAAGCCGAACAGCCGGCCGGACCACGGTTCGAACCACCGAAGGTCTAGTAGGTAACGGCAATCAAAGAATAGAAATTGGAGCGGCAGCAGGACAAGAGTTCGGCTGCCGCTCTTGTCGTTTCCAGATCGGTTGACAGCGGTTCGGGGAAGCAACTAGGCTGTTTCATTCCGGGCGACTAGCTCAGTTGGTTAGAGCGCTGTGTTCACACCGCAGAGGTCACTGGTTCGAGTCCAGTGTCGCCCACTCGTTGTAAATTCTGCCGAAATAAGGGTTTCTCTTTCCGGCCGGTGTTCGGCCGTGCGGCGTATTCCTCGGTGCCAAAACGGAAGTTTCCGTTTTGCGCACACCGAAAGGGAGAACCGCACCCATGCCACGCCTTATCAAGGCCGTTCCCAAGTACCGTAAGCACAAGCAAAGCGGCCAGGCGATCGTCACAATCAACGGTCGTGATTTTTTACTTGGTCCACACGATTCGAAAACGAGCCACCAGAAGTACGATCAGCTAATTGCCGAATGGCTCGACCGCGGGCGACAACCCCTCGTGCCAGCCATCGCGGATCTGACGGTCGCTGAGCTCGCAAGCCGATACTGGTCCTATGCCCAAATAAAGTATGTGCGACACAATCGCCCCACGGCCGAGCACTTCAAAATTAAAACGGCACTTAGACACCTCTTAAGATTTTACGAATACTATCGGGCTGCTGAGTTCGGCCCGATCCAGTTGCGAGCGGTTCGGCAGTCAATGATCGACGCTGGCTGGGCTCGATCCTATATCAATCAGCAAGTTTCGGTTCTTGTCCGACTCTTCAAGTGGGCTGTTACCGAGGGAATGATTCCGCCAGCTGTCCATGCCACACTCGAGCTCGTCGAAGGAATCCGACTTGGCGAAACATCGGCCCGAGAAACCGGTAGAATTCAGTGTATTGATGACTCAATCGTTGACGCCACCCTGCCCTATTTGTCTCCCACGGTGCGGGCAATGATCGAACTGCAGAGAGCCACTGGAATGCGTCCTGGAGAAATATGCATCCTCAGGCCGTGCGATATCGATCGCTCGAGAGCCATTTGGGAATACAGCCCCTCCGAGCATAAAACGGCGCACACGGCCAGCGTCGTGTGCCTTTCGCAGTCTTTTAAGATATGTGAGTTGAGCAGGTGTGAGATTAACTTCGCCGCTGGCAATATTGCTCATTACGCTGCCCTCTCGATCAGTTTTTTGATCGTCCATGCCTATTCCCCGGTCAACAAACAATAAGACGAGCTGGCAAATGGCCGCGATCAACCCGACAACTTGTGATGCAACAATCGCCCAAAATACCTTTGGGCTCTCCACCTTGTTCACAACAAGGCTCTTGCTGCCAGCTACACCCGTCACAAGTTCCTCGCAGATCATGGCTGCAATAAGAACGCTAAGGCCAAATGGAAACCAGCCGAAACTCATATCGCTGCCTTTTCAAAGAAATGAGTTAGAGTGACTATCACATTCTAAGTGGGATAAAGCATGGACGACCAAATCAAACGAGTTACCTCAGCAAATTCTGACGGTGCAAAAGGAACAAGCGGCTTTGTTGCGGCAGCATCTTGGGCGGATCATATTCAGCATTCGCGGACTTTTGATTCTGACAACGCTGGTTTGCGTTGGGCTTGGCGTTGTGGCTTATAAGATGCCAAGCGGCAGCAACGTCGTTTCTCCTTTTCCAAGGATCAGCATGCCAAATCCGCCTTTTACGGCAGTCATCCCAGCTACAAATCCAGATGGTACGGTTAATACTTTAGGCATTCAAATTCAGAGGGCTGCTCCACCGAATTTTCAATCACCTCAGTGATATTAGTGGCTGACATCGCTTCTCATTCGATAATTGAAGCGTCAGCTCGGCGGCGACCAGTTGCGAAAACAGAAGCTCCGAAAATTAAGAGCAATCGAATCCTGGACGGTTCAGGCACAATGCTGATCGTAGCACCGTTCGGCACGTACATTTGATATGTGCCAATGGCACCAACGGATTCGTCAACCGTGTGGAGATCGCCAAAGGGAATTGATGGCACCGATAAACTGGTGACATGAAAGGTATCAGGTGGTAACTGCGGCGTGGAAATTAATTGCCCAGTGATGCCGTTAATTTGATATATGGCAGTGAAAATAATTTGATCATACGGATCTGAACGAAGCGAATCTAAATAGTATGGTTCGAGGAATTCGATAGTGCCAACTCCGTTTCCAATCGTCGGGCTCATCGGAATGGATTTGCCATTAATGACCAAGCTGCACTCCGCAGTGTGAAATATCACAAGGGGTGATAACGAGCTATAAGTTTCACCTTGTGCATCACTTGCGAGCGTAAAGCTAAGACTAAATGGCTGTCCAAGCGCCCCAAGCGACCAAGGATCATTTTGCGGATAGATTGGAGAGATGGTGCCACTCCATGAGTACGTGATCGGGTAAGATGCCGCCATCAAGTCCGCTGGAAATGATGCAAAGAGAAGGCTGAGCAGTATGTAACGCAACATTGGCCATGCCTTATGAAGTTGGGATTGGCTGCCCCAGTATAGGCGTTCCGAACAAGTGCTCTAGATTATTCCTGATTCAACTAAACTATGTTCCCAATTCTGGCGTCCACCTACCCAGCTTGCGAACGCCGATTGGAGAGTTGGGATTGTCGCCACTGTGACTATCTACAACCTTGACATGCCACGCTTTTCAAAGCGGCTCAACGATGTACTCAAAGACGAGTTGCGGACCACTCCGCGAGCTTCGCAGGGCCAGGGTGGTTGAAATACGGCATGTGCATGCCCGATTATGGGCCGTTGGCTGCGGCACGCTCCCCGCACTCGCCTCCCACCGCCCGCCCCCTCTCACCGTTCAGCGAGAAAGGAACGCCCTCCTGAAATAAGCATTGGTCCGCGTAACGTTTAAAATGTCCGCGTTAAGTCCGCGCTGAATGAAGTTCTTTGGTTCAAAAACATGGGCTTTTATAGGCCCGTCCGCGTAGGTCCGCGTAAAAACAAGAATTAATAGTCTGAGAAACGACTGGTAGAAGGGCAGGAGTGTATAGGGAGTATATTGTGGGAAGTTGTGCGGACCACGCGGACGCGGGGACTATGCGTGTCAGCTAACCAGACCACTCGCTCGCTGAAAGGTACTGCCGCCGCAAGGGATCAAATGACCTCATTGGCACCTGCTGACCGCCTTAAGACCTCCGGTTACGTGCTGCTATCGGGAGTGTTTACCTCCAACGAGATGCAATCGCTGGCCGACCGGCTTTCACTTGCACTCGAAGCGGATCAGCCGAGCGTGTTGCGGAGTCGCGGCGAAACCTACGGCTCACGCGATCTTGTCGCCCTCGTGCCAGAAGTCTGCCAGATTCCCCGGCAGCCCGTCCTGAAGCAGTTTGTCACTGAAATACTCGGTCCAGAGGCAGGAATCGTCCGTGCCCTCTTTTTCGACAAGCCGCCTGGGCGTCGTTGGTCGCTGCCGTGGCACCAGGATCGCACCATTGCGGTCAAGAATAACGCTCTGCCATCGAACTACTTCCGGCGACCGACCGTGAAAGCAGGCATCCCGCACGTCGAAGCACCAGATTCCTTCATGGCAAAGATGCTCGCGCTTCGGGTGCACCTCGATCCGATGACCGCAGATAACGGACCGCTCTCCGTGATCCCCGGCTCACACGTTGCGGGAAGCGACGGCGGATCTCCGGTCGAAGTTCACGCGGCAGCGGGCGATGTTCTGGCGATGCGACCTCTGATATCGCACTGTAGCAGCCTGCCCAAGGAAGGGATCAGCATGCATCGCCGCATTGTTCACCTGGAACTCGCGGCAAGTACCCAGCTGGTGGACGGATACGAGTGGCATGCATTCACGAGTGTCTGCGACTAGACGCGGCTAACGCAGTATCGTTTCCGAGTCTTCCAACCACTTCGCCAACTCCCGTGGTTTGATTCGGATTGCTTTGCCCACGCGAGCTACTGGCAACCCGTCTTCAACCATGCGGTAAATCGTGCGCTCGCCGATATTGTATTTTTCGGCAGCCTGTTTGACGGTCAGATAATCCGTGTTGATCGGTTGCGGTAGCTCGCGTCCAGGCGAATGCAATTCGACAGCGGTACCCACAACTCCTTTTCACTTTGGCGTCGTATGCAAGGATACGGCCAAATTCTTCCCGCCTGTGCCTCTGACTGTTACAATATCGATTCGCCGGTATTAACTTCAAGAATCCCACGGTTCGCTAATGCAATGACAAACGGTCGTAAACTCAAACTTCTAATGTGTTCGGCGGCAGTGATTTCCTGTCTGCTCTTCCAATCGACATTCGCCGTTACCAATTCGCCGCCATCCTTGGATTGGATACAACAACTTGGAACGAGTCGGTCTGACATTTACTATGATGTTTCTACCGATGGTCTTGGTAACGTTTACGCCTCTGGATACAGCGAGGGTAATTTACCTGGACCAAACGCTGGCGGTTATGACGTCCTGGTATCAAAGTACAACGCTGCGGGTAGTCTTCTCTGGAATCATCAGCTCGGATCAGCTGGCGATGAGCAAAGTTTTGGCGTCTCTTCCGATCATCTTGGCAATGTATTCGTGACGGGTTACACGAGTGGGAACTTAGCTGGCGCGAATGCCGGAAGCGATGATGCATTCGCCGCTCGCTACGATTCGGCGGGAAACCTCATTTGGAGTCGTCAATGGGGAACCAGCGGTGCCGAACGCTCAAATGGTGCTGCCGCGGATGGTTTGGGGAACGTATACATTGGAGGTGTCGTCGCCGCAGGGGGCGGGATCGGTGATGCCTTTGTACTCAAGTATGACTCCGTGGGTTCGCTCCTATGGTCACGTCAATTCGGCACGAACAATAGCGATGGTGTTAATGGGCTAGCGACTGACGGCCTGGGGAATGTGTATTTTGCTGGGTACTCCGCCGGTAGCTTAAGCGGCACCAATATCGGCGTGGGAGATGCAATCGTCGGCAAATTCGACCCATCAGGAAACCTGCTGTGGACTCGTCAATTTGGAACCACAGCATCGGATGAAGCAATTCGGGTGGCCACCGATAATCTCGGTAATGTTTTTGTAGTTGGTGACACGGAAGGAAGCCTTGGTGGGACAAACGCTGGCCGAACCGATGCATTCATTTCCAAGTTCGATTCGTCTGGCAATTTAGTATGGAGTCGGCAACTCGGTATGAGTAGTGGCGATTTTAGCGCCGGTGTTTCTGCCGACAACAAAGGCAACGTGTATCTCGTTGGCTATACCGAAGATAGCCTTGGTGGCACTTCGGCTGGCGAGTTTGACATGTACGTCACCAAATACGACAGCAACGGGAACCAAATTTGGATTCGACAGCTCGGAACCAGCGGGGACGATGAGTTTCGTGGTGTCGCCGCCGATAGCCTCGGGAGTCTTTATGTCGCCGGATTCGCGGGTGGCAGCTTAGCGGGTCCATTTAAGGGTGGCTTCAATGACACGATAATTGCCAAATTCAGTGACGTTCCTGAGCCACAAACAATTGCTCTTTTGGTCATTGTGCCGTTTTGTTTGACACAGTTACGAAAGCAGAGCCTCCGCAGCTGAAATATGGTGAGCACCTTTGCTTGCCACACGACGTTGCTTGCCGGGGCAGCGTGCTACCTCGCGGGTATATACTGGAAAGGAAAGGACAGCTAATGCGAGGACAGATTGAACGTGCGACCGCAATAAGTGTCTTGCTGGCTTCTGTATTCAATTGCTTTCACTTGAGTGCAGCTGGAATTCCAACTGGAGACAGGATTTTCTGGGCTAACAGTGGACAGAGTATCTTGAGTTCAAGGCCGGATGGCAGCGACGTCACAGAAATCGTTGACACGCACTCTAATATCGGAAACGTAGACATCGATCCGATCAATCGGCTTGTCTACTGGTCTACAGGCACTTCGGTTTCACGTTGCAATTTTGACGGATCAAATGTCACGACCGTCGTGCAAATCCCCGGAGGATTTTTTCCCGGTGACATGGCTCTAAACTTGAGCCGCAATGAAGTGTTCTTCACAGACGGACGTAACAATGTGATATACCGATCCGACCTGAACGGAAGCAATCTTTCAGTCGTCAAGCCGTGACCGTTGCAACGAGCGCGTATCACGCTAGCGTGCCATGTTGCGAGCTAGCATCAAGGCGCGGGAGTGCAGCGATGAGACCCGGTCGAGGTGCGTCGGCGTTCTGGGTGATGCGTTGAGCTAATCAACCGGCCAACTTTGCGCATCGCGCGAGCCGACGCATACGCTTACGGTTCGCCGCGGCGTGCGATTCGATGGCTCGTTGCTCGACGTAAGCTTCGGGATGAGATTGGAACCAGCGATCCGGAAGCAGCGACTCGAGGTCTTCGGGACGAATGTGTTTGATGCGCCCCACCACATCGACCAGATACGCGTAGGGATACGATGCAGTGGCGTTTGCACGACATGATCAAGGTGTAGATGATCGCCGCCGTTTCGCCCGCTCCTTCGTTCCCCAGGAAGAGCCAGGCCTTCTTTCCCATTACGGGACCTTTGATCACCGCCTCAACACGATTGTTGTCGATGGGGATCGTGCCATCTTCCAGGAAGCGTGTGAACGCTGTCCAACGCTTCAAGAAGTAATTCACTCCTTTGCGAAGCGCGGATCGAGGTCGCTCCTGCTCACTTCGCTCCCGCAGCCATTGACCAATCGCCTCGACAATCGGCCGCGACTCGGCTTGCCTCAATGCGCGTCGTTGCTCGTGGGACATGCCCCACGCACGGTCCTCGATATCATACAGCTTCTGGATCTGTTGCAGCATCCAGGTTGCCTTGGGATGTTTCCCCGCCACAAGCAACGGTTCGAACTTCCGACGACCGTGCGCCCAGCACGCCGCAGGCTGGATTCGGTCCAGGGAAGCCGCTGTAATCAGTTCATAGCAGATGTAGGCGTCCGATTGCAGCACGCCTTGAAATCCAGCCAACATCGCTTCGATATTCTCTCGTGTCTTGTGCGACGCGAAATAGTAGCTCACATACGGCTGTGTATCGTCGCCGTACTGGGCGTAGAGATAAGCGTTCCGAGTGTGTGGCAGGGTGGGGTCCAGGATCGGGCATGGCGTTTCATCGATCCCCACGACGCGGGCCAGCAAAACACGTTGACGAATCAACTGTGCCAACGGCGCGACGACACGCGCCAGACCACGCATCCAACGCCATTGAGTGGCACGATGAATCGATAAGCCACTTCGACGAAGGATGTCTTCCTCACGGTAATACGGCAGATGATCGGCAAACCGACTCACGGCCAGGTAGGCCAACAGGGAGTTCCCCACGTAACAACGATCCAAGAGTGGCGGCGGAACCGCCGCCACGACCGCCTTACTTTCCGTCCCCTGGGGATCATCGACCACGATCACCTCCTGGTAATGTTCGAGAACCCGAAGACGGCGCTGCGGAAGTTCCATTTCCTCTCGCACGAACCGAAAGAACCGCCGCGCACGTGGATGATGGAGGATCTCCGGGGGAACTTCCCGTTCGTTCAACGGATGATAGACTTTTTCACGCGGCACATGCGGTGGATAGACGCGCGGTTGACGTCCGGAAGAAGTTCGTCGCTGCTTGTCGCCAGAGGAGAGTGTTTCGTCGGACGGCGCCGCTGGGGGTGCCAAGTCTTGTGAGACATCGGCCACCGATTCATCAGTCGGCGTCGTCGTGTCAAGGTGCAGCGATGGCGAGCGACTATAGCTCTCAACGTGGGACGCGTTCTCGAATTCCTCCGTGATAAATCGCTCACGTCGCGGACCATAGAGTGCCCGCTTGAGTTCGGCCACCTGGGCTTCGAGTTCATCCAGCCGATCATAGAGTTCCAGGATCAGCTGATGGCATTCCGCCACCGTCTGGGGAAGTTTTCGGCGTTTCGGCATCGTCTCAGCTCCCATCCAGGCGAGCCGATTCAGAAAGCAGGCCCGCCATATAACGAGACTACGTAGCGGGCTTGGAGGGGGTTTGACAACCGGTTGCCGATTTCTATCCTGCCATTGATCGGTGTCGCAAACGCTAACGCGCCGATTTCAAATCGATGCCAGCCAGGATCAATGATAGCTGAGCAGGACTCAATTCGATTCCCGGGGAATCACCGGTTCCTGCCGGAAGTGGAACCTGAAACGTGCCTCGCTCCAGCTGGCGGTACCAAATCCAAAAACCACTACCGTCCCAATGGAGGATCTTCAGCATGTCGCGACGCTTATTTACGAACACGAACAAGTGACCCGACGCAGGCTCTTGTGCAAGGGTCACTTCAGTGAGCGCGATCAATCCGCGAAAACTCTTTCTCATGTCCGTCGGCTCTTTGGCGAGAAACACCTTCGTGTGCGGGGACAGCAAGAACATCTCATGCCTCCGCCGCGTTGAGTGCTTGAAGGACCGCTTGCAGCGATTGTGGGTCGATTCCAGCCGAGATGCGGACGACGCAGCCTCCCGGATGAACGACCTCCATGGTCGGCCAATTCACCGGCACGCGAACCGGAACGAAGTCACTGTGGTCCGAGCTGGGCTGCACATCGGCATCGCGCATGCGTAGCTGGCGCTGCCACCAATAAAACTGATGAACTGGAATTCGTCGCTGGCGGCAGAAGCCATTTACGGATTCCCCCGAATGCTCTCGTTCTCGCAACAATCGTCGCCATTGCCGCTCTTTCGTCTTGTCTTGCGCCTTCGCCAT
Organism: uncultured Planctomycetota bacterium; assembly: GCA_963733705.1. GTDB lineage: Bacteria > Planctomycetota > Planctomycetia > Pirellulales > Lacipirellulaceae > JABDGM01. The sequence continues at coordinate 236,348 of CAVTEJ010000013.1, forward strand.
GATGGTGGCCTCCGAGAATTGCTCGCACGGAAATCCGCCATGCTAGCAGACCACGCAAGACGCGCTCGTTGCAACGGTCGCACATTAGCCGCAGGCCTGCCAAAGGCAACTTGCCGCGGTATCCTCTATACATTGCCGAGGTGGATGAGAAGATTCCCGCCCTCAAGAAAAGTACACTTACGGTCATTGACGACCGCAGTCCCGAAGATACAGAAGCCGTGCAATTCTCGAATTTCAGCCTAATTGAAAACCGGGAGACGCTGGACCTGGAGATTTATCTTTCCCGCTTCGGCGAGAAGAAAGACCACGTCTTTTCCGCAAACGCCTACAAATACACTCTGATTCTCCGCTGACCGCTCTCACGTCTGGCCGGCCTACTCGTGAGATATGTCAAGTAATCAGCTCGCCGTGCAAGACGCCGATCTCCATTAGGTGCGAATCCCACCCATCCAATCGGTCGCTCGGCCGGAACCAATCAGGACGGCGTACGACAATCAGCCTGTTTCAACAAGTCACCAACGCGTGAAACTCATCAAAAATCGACCCTCGTGACCCACGGAATGTTGACGCAGAGTCGTAATGTGCGAGGCACGTACCACTTGCCGTTTTGAATGACGCTGGGTGCCGGAAAATCTGGTAAATTACGGTACTAAGCATTGCCGGAGTGCGTTAGCGATGCAACTCGCCGCTGACAGTGCCGCACCGGTAAACGGCGCGAGCGGGGTTCTCGTCTCGCCCCAACAAGAGTGTTGTGAATCGGTAAATCGTATGCTCGACCAGCACGAACAATCAGCGTCTGAGTCATCGCAGAAAATTGGTGTGCGACTGCTTCGTGAGCCGCTGCTGAACAAAGGGCCAGCATTTTCGCGCGAAGAGCGCGATGCGCTGCATCTCCGAGGGCTGATTCCACCCACACCGTTATCGATTGAGCAGTTGATTGCTCTCGAACTGGAGCACTTACGGTCCAAGCGCGATGACCTGGAAAAATACATCGGCCTAGCCGCCCTACAAGATCGAGACGAGACGCTGTTTTATCGAGTTCTTGTCGAAAACATAACGGAGCTTCTGCCGATCGTCTACACGCCAACGGTTGGCTACGCATGTCAGCGATACAGCCACATTCTCCGCCAACCACGGGGAATTTGGATCACGCCGGGTGATGTTGATTGCATCCCGGAATTGCTTCGCAATGCGCCGTCTTCGGACATCCGTCTGATCGTGGCGACGGACAACGAACGCATACTGGGGTTAGGTGACCAAGGGGCGGGCGGGATGGGAATACCGATCGGCAAGTTGGCTCTCTATAGTGCCGCGGCAGGTATTCACCCGCGTCATTGCTTGCCCGTCAGCATCGATGTGGGCACCAACAACGCCGAGCTGCTCAGCGACCCGTACTACATGGGCTATCGACAACGACGACTTCGCGGCGACGCATATTGGAAAGTGCTCGACGCGTTTGTGGCGGCGATCAAGGAAGTCTATCCAGATTGTCTGGTTCAGTGGGAGGATTTTCACAGCGATATCGCATTGGCAGTCCTGGATCGATATCGCACCGCCGTTCCGAGTTTCAACGACGACATTCAGGGTACAGCCGCAGTCGCTCTGGCCGGTCTCTTGTCGGCACTTCGTGTTACCGGCGGAAAGCTATCCGAACAGCGGATTGTTTATGTAGGCGCCGGAGCGGCTGGTACTGGCATCGGGAGCTTGATAGCGACTGCTATGACGGAGGAATCCGGCGACGAAGCTCGTCCCCGTGCAGCCCAGGTGTTCGTCGACAGTCATGGACTCTTGTATGAAGGCCGGACCATTGCCGACGTTCACAAGCGCCCCTTTGCAATGCCCGCAGATACGCTCGCCCGGTATGGATTCACAAATCACGGTGAGCACGGTCTCCTAGAGGTCGTCCGCGCGGTCAAGCCAACGGTCTTGATTGGCACGACAGCACAACCGGGAATCTTCGGCGAAGAAGTGCTACGCGAGATGTCACGGCACGTAGAGCGGCCGATTATCTTCGCTATGAGCAATCCGACTTCCAAGGCTGAGTGCACTCCCCAGGAAGCAATTCAGTGGACCGACGGGCGCGCGATCGTTGCCACGGGATCAGCATTCGAGCCCGTCCGCTACGGCGAGAGAGTCCACGTGATCGGACAGGCCAACAACGTATTTGTCTTTCCGGGCGTTGGGCTGGGCTGTATCCTCGCGCAGGCGCGAGTGGTGGACGACGGCGTGTTCCTGGTTGCGGCCCGCCGGTTGGCAAGCCTGGTATCCCAGGACCGACTCGCGATTGGTGCCATCTACCCGGATCAAAGCGAATTACGCGCGGTGAGTGCCCACATTGCCGAAGCAGCGGTCGGTGAACTGAGTCGTCGGGGTGCCGGACGGGCGATCAGCGAGGATGCAATTGCGGAGCTGGTCCGCAACGCAATGTGGTACCCGGACTACTCGACCTAGAGATGCACTTTGCGCGACGGCCGAGTCAATGGTTGGTAGCGGCGTTCGCCTTGGGGCGTGCGGCCGTGCCACCAACTCAGTACGCCGTGCAAGTCGGCGATTTCCAGTGGGTGCGAATCCCACCCGGCCAATTGGTCGCTCGGCCGGAAGCAACCAGAGCGATGAAGGACCAAGCAGCGAGTATCCAAACTCATCAACGCGTGACACTCCCAACTAACCACGGTTTTGTACCGAAAACTTGAACACGCTCTCGGACGTCCCGACAGCAACGTTTCTTGTACTAGACGATCTAAGAACTAATGGAGGAAGCCGCACCATGAGAATGGCAATCGCGTTTGCTTTGTTGCTATTTACCGCGTTCTGTGTGTATGGGTTTATTGCCTCCGGCGAACCTGGACCGAATCATATTTACTACCGGGTCGGGTATCCGCTCGCTGGTATGATTGCCCTGGCAGCAGCGGTCTCATTTATCATGACCAAGCATCGACCGCCCTGAGGGTGCCAGTCTTTGGCTTTATTTGACCCTCGCACCGGCTTTACACGTGAATTCGCGCCAAGCCGCGAGGTTGAGAAGCTATCAGGCGTTAATGCCGCGATTGCTTGTGGTCTAGCGAGAGTTTAAGTGTAAAGCCCCGTCGCACCGCTAACGAGCGGTGGCCACTGTGCTGTCTTTAGTGCCATCGCGCCTCCATCGGTTGATTCCAATTGAGCCATGGCCCCATTGTCCGAGCCGCCGCCGGTCCATCGCGGGCGGTTCATCGGCGCGCAATTCTTCGGTTACTTTACGGCTCCAGGCCGCCGCACATCTTTTTCAAAACGGCAAATTGCAATTTCCGCATCGGGTGCGCTAAACCCGTATTGGCGTTGGAGTGCGCGACCCAGCTCAGCGCGATCGCCGTTTATGTCACGCAGCATTACGTCGGCAATTCTTGGCCAGTATGACTGCACCAATGGTTTCATTTCGTTCCAGCCGCCGCTCATTTCTTGCCAATTCATACGCTACATCTTCCTTTTTAAAAGAATTCCGTACAGAGCTAGGCACACTCTTCCAGTGAAAAGAGCCGCAATAAAGACCGCGGTCGAGGCATACGCCACAGATGGGTGACGTTGGACGGTCACGATGCCGGCTGCCCGACGACACTCTTGAACATCTCAAGCAATATCTTCAAATCCAGAGGCTTCACGTAGTGGTGGTCGAATCCCGTTTCCTTCTGCCGCTGGCGGTCGGATTCGCTCGGGGTGTAGCCAGTCACCGCACAAATCACCACGTCTTTGAATTCCGGCTTTTCCCGCAACTGCTGTGCGACTTGAAAGCCATCCATGCCGGGCAAGCCGATGTCTAGCAACACCACATCGGGACGAGACGCCGAAGCCATTTGCAGGGCTGTCGGGCCGGTGCGAGCTATTTCGACCTTATGCCCATACAGTCGCAATAACAGACCTAGGGTGTCAGCCGCATCTGCATTGTCCTCAACCACCAGTACACGCAGTGATTGCGCCTGTTGACCCGGCGACAGAACGGTTCTCGCTGCGTTATTGGATGGTTTCAACGCCACGGGCAGTTTTATGGTGAATTCGCATCCTTTTCCCAAGCCGCCGCTGGACGCTTGTAATCTTCCGTTTTGCATCTCCACAAGGCTGCTGGCGAGTGCCAGCCCAATACCCAGTCCGCCGTACGAGCGGCCTAGCGAGCCGTCTACCTGCGTAAATAGCTCGAAGATGTGCGGTAGCAGTTCTTGAGTGATGCCAACACCATTATCCCGCACCTGTATCACGGCTTCAGTCCCCCGTTGCTTTGCAGTGATCCGAATGAGTCCGCCTGGGTCGGTGTACTTCGCTGCATTGTTGAGCAAGTTGACCACGACCTGCTCCATTCGAGCCGGGTCCGCCTCGACCCAAATTGGATCGGTAGGAATCGATACCGAAAAATCGTGCGTGCGAGCCTCCATGAGCGGGCGGACCGTCTCCACGGCGTGGTTCACAACGACACGCATGTCCACCTGCTCTGTAGTCAGCCGCAATTTGCCCTTCGTGATCCGGCTAACGTCCAATAAATCGTCTACCAACCGCACCATTACTCCGACCTGACGGTCGATGACGTTTCCGGCTTGCTCGATAATTGGATCGCTGGTCTTCATCTGCCGCAGGATGTTCAGCGCGTTGATGATTGGCGAGAGCGGACTTCGTAGTTCATGGGAAAGCAGGGCCATGAATTCTTCCTTGCTCCGATTCGCTTCGGCCAGCCCGTCGGCCCGCTTCCGCTGAGCCCCGACCGCCTCGCTCTCGGTGAGGTCATGCATCACTCTGGCAAATGAACGAGCCCGTTTGCTCTCGCCCAGCAGCGCCGTAACGATTGCCTGACACCAAAAACGAGTGCCGTCCTTCCGTACCTGCCAGCATACATTGTCTGCACGCCCGTCCGACAAAGCCGACTGGAGTTCACGCTCGGGCTCGCCTGCGCGAATGGCTTCCGGTGTAAAGAACCGAGAGAAGTGATGCCCAATGACTTCGTCGGACCGAAAGCCGAAGATGCGTTCTGCGCCTGCGTTCCAACAAAGGAGAAGCCCATCAAGTCCGACCAGGAAAACGGCATACTCCTTCGCGTCGGTTGCCAGCAGGTCAAACCGCTCTCCCATTTCTTGTGAGGAGAGGCCGATCGAGTTGTCTGACATTATATTCCTAACTTTCTGCGTGCTGATCCGCTCTCGCCATCGACAAGAGCATATGGATAGGCAGTTGGTTAGGTGGCCGTCAGCTTGGTTTTGGCTAAGGGTCAGATAAGAAAAGTAGGCCATCCGGCCAACTTGCAAGAGTTCAGTCTACGTCGGCAGTCGCCGAATAGATAGGTGAGAGTTGGGGTCTCACGCCAACACAGGAACGCTAGCTATCGCATCTCAAGCCTTTATTCCCGCCAGAGAAGAGTGTATGGGTGAACTGGATCGTGTACGAAGGTGCCATTAATCTACCGTTTTGCAAAACCGCTCCCGCGGCTCGTAAGCCCGCGAGGACTCAACGTGGCCTGTGACTCCGCCTGCGGTCCTTCTTTTGCTGCCTTCTCTTGGCTTTTGCACGACGTTCTGCGTCGTGTTGTTTTCTTCGCTCCTGTGCAAGTTTTCGCTGTTCGGCGGTAGTATCGGCAAAGCCCCATCGTTCCCTGATCGACGGCCAACCGGCTGAACGGTCCGACGCGATGCCAAGGCCACTTACGCCGAGTTCTCGCCGAACGTCTCCCCAGTCGCCAGCTATTGTTGGATCGATAATGTTCGCAGCAAACGCTCGTTCGATCGTCTCGGCCGACTCGACCGCTTCCAACTCAAGCAGGTCGCCGACCAGTAAGCCGCTGAGGTCTCCCAGGTTCGTTTTCTGACGCGCCAGTTCGGCTGTCAGGATCGTCACTACCTGTGCACGAGTTTCTGGAAAGTTACGGACGATTTCACACAGACCGTTCGCTGCGCTGCCACGCGGGAAATCGCCGTGCGAGTCGTCTGACAGGTAGGCCGCTAGCGGTTCGATGGCAGGTGGTCCGATCAGACCGAAGACCTTGTGAAATTCCTCCGAGTACCAGTCGTCACCAAGCTCGTCGAGCGCGTCCTGAATATTGAGGAGCGGCTGGACAGCCTCCACCGCACGCAGTTGGCCCAGTGCGCGCCATGCATGTACCGGCCCGTAGACGGCTTCATTCTCTGGTGGTGCATCGATCCATTGGGTCGCCAGCGAAATCAGAGCCGGAATATGCTCAGACGTCAGCGAGTACTCCCGGACATAATCAGGATCGCCTTCGGGCCACCGCCCGCTACCGCGTGCGTCGCCTCGTTTCCGCAGTGCTTCCATTAACAGTTGAGCTGTATTTTGTTTGGCCATGGGACGACTCCATTCGAAAGAATGGTCAAGCTTAGGAGTAGTTTTGCCTTAATTCAGACTTCCTGCAACTCCAAGACCGACTCGCGGCTGCGTCGGGAACTCATTGACGCGTGACAGGAGCCAACAATCCACCGTTAAGAAACGGTTCCGATGACTGCGATCGGACCAACTCCGGCGACCGCGACTGACGCATTCGCCGGGCATCTCAAAACCCGTCGATGCCGTAGCTTTTCGGGACCGCGTCGGCGTTCCGTAAACTCGTCGCCGCGGCAGGCGTGATACTCGGCGGCAATTTTTACCGCAAAAGTGCCCCATCAAACCAACGATTTGCGGGACGTGTTCAGTCATAGGGCTGGGCAATTGATGACGGTGCGCCTGATTTGAGAACGTCGAGACCGATCGCAGCACGCCGATTGCGGGGCCAGGGTACTGACGATTGCAAAAGGAATAATCTCCACTATTGCCGCGCTACTACCTTAGGTCCCGGTGTCATCTCCAGGAAACATTCAGAAGCCCCGAGAGAATAATGCGACTTTCGCTTGAAATAGTCGACATTTATCTTACGATAGGTCGCAGCACGAAACTCCGTTTCTGGTGGCAAATGCCTGCTAACCGCGCTGCCGATCCATTTTCTCTCGAACAATTTCGAGAATATTTAAATATTCTGGCCCTTCAGCAAGTAGCTTCTCGCTTTCAAGGGAAGGTAGACCTTTCAGGCGTGGTCCAAGAGACGCTTTGGGAGGCACACCAGCAACTGCAACGTGGGAAAACGATATCACCTGGTGGGCGCTTGCCTTGGTTGCGGCGAATTCTAATCAACAATTTTGTAGACGCTGCACGAAAAATGCAGACGGCAAAACGCAATGTCAATCGCGAGGTTTCGTTTCAGCAGTCCGTAGAACAATCGTCGCTACGATTGGAGGCCTGGCTCGCATGCGATATGCCACCTCACGGTACAGTTGAGCAAGAAGAGGTCGTGCTAAAACTTGTGGCGGCGCTCGGTACGCTGCCATCCGACGAACGAGAAGCCCTCACCTTACATTACTGGAGCGATTGGACGTTAGCTCAGGTTGCTGAGCATCTCGGGAAAACGCGGGACTCAGTCGCTGGATTGATCAAGCGTGGCGTACGCCAGCTGCGAGCGGAAATGAACCGATGGGAAACTGGTAATGGCAAGCGACGAGAAGAACCCCAACAGCCAGCGGATTGACGCGGCCATCGCCGAATATCTTGAAATGCTTGAAAAAGGCGGGCAGCCAGACCAAGTGGCTTTCTTGGCGAGGCACGCGGCGATTGCCAACGAACTTAGCGAATTCATCGCCGAGTACAGTTCTTTCAAGCGTGATGCGCTGCCGAAAGGGGGCCACGCGACGACCAATTTTTCGCACTTCAACGATGATCGTTCGACCGGTAGCGTTCCGATCGACGAGATCCGCTACTTCGGCGACTACGAACTGCTCGACGAAATCGCGCACGGTGGCATGGGGATTGTCTTCAAAGCGCGGCAAAAGACACTCAACCGCATCGTCGCGGTCAAGATGATTCTGACCGGCCAACTCGCATCGAAAGCCGAGGTAAATCGATTCTACGCCGAAGCTCAGGCGGCCGCCAAACTCGATCATCGAAATATCGTACCGATTTTCGAAGTTGGACAGCATCAAGGGCAGCATTACTTCTCAATGGGTTATGTTGCGGGCGTTAGTCTCTCGCTGCGGTTATTGACTGGGCCAGTGCCACCGCGCGAGGCGGCAACCATTATTCGAGAGGCAGCCTTAGCAGTTCAATATGCCCACACCCAGGGCGTGATCCACCGGGATCTAAAACCAGCCAATATCTTGATCGATTCCGATGGGCAACCCCGTATCACCGATTTCGGGCTGGCAAAGCGAATTAGTGACGATAGTGGTTTGACCGCCACCGGGCAGGTGCTCGGGACGCCAAGTTTCATGCCGCCCGAACAAGTGAAAGGCGAAACCGCAGAAATCGGTCCGGCTTCAGACGTATATTCACTTGGTGCGACGCTGTACGCGTTGCTTGTCGGCCGTCCGCCGTTTCAATCGGCCACTGCGGTGGACACCCTTAAGCAGGTACTTGAGCGAGATCCGGTCCCGGTCCGGGAATTCGATGCGAGCGTGCCGAAGGACTTGGAAACGATTTCACTCAAGTGCCTGGAAAAGCCGATCGCGCGTCGCTACCAAACCGCGTGCGAACTGGCCGACGAATTAAATCGCTTTTTGACGGGTCGCCCGATTTTGGGCAGGCCCGTGAGTCGCACCGAACGTGCGTGGCGGTGGTGCAAACGAAATCCAACTGTCGCGGTGCTATCGGCCACTGCCGCCTCCCTATTGATTGCTACAGCCGCGGTTTCCTCGGTGGCTTATCTCCGGGTCGACTCCGAAAGTCGAGCCAAGACTAAGGCACTTCACGACAAAGATGCAGCGTTAGCGGCGGCAAAAGAGAGCGCTACCGAAGCGGACGCTGCACGCAAACACGCTGAAAATAACTTTCTGCAGGCCAGGGTCGCAATCCGCGACGTCTTACTGAAAGCGGCGGTCGGCACGGGAGAATGGTCTGGGTTGTCAGACAAGTTGCGTAGATCCTTTGCTGACGAGGCCCGCAAGTTCTATGAAGGATTGAGCCTCGATGAAAGTTCGGATCGATCCTCACGTTACGAGACGGCCGTTGGGTATCGATCTCTCGCGTATTTGGACTATTGCACAAACGACTTCGCCCGGTCGGAAAAGACTTCGAGGAAGGCCATCGAAATTCTCGAACCGCTTGTTGAAGAGTTTCCCGGGGAAACGGAATACCTTCACCAATTGGGATGGAGCGAGTACTGGCTAGCTCGAGTGTTGAGGCGCACCGACCAGCACCAGGAAAAAGCTGTAGTTCTAAGACTCGCGATTAGTCGTTACGAGAAGCTCATGCAGCTCCGACCTGACGTTTCGGATTACCCAATCGAAGCCGGGCCTATGTATGAAGCCCTTGCGGAAACGATGTTTCAGGAAAATCGGAGGGACGACGCAATTCAATCGCTTCGAAGTTCAATTGAGATCTGCGAGAGGAAAATGGAATCCAAGGACGTGATTTGCAGTCCGTCGCGGCGCGCACATCTGTACATTCGGCTAGCGGCGTTCCTGGCGTCGACCGGTCAAATGTCCGAAGCTGCGGCCAAACAAGCACGTGGGCTAGAAATCGATGGATCTAACATACATGATTGGCGCACTCTGGCAGTACTTCAATTAGCCGCTGAAGACCGGGCCGCATATCAACTAACCTGCCAACACATGCTCCAAAGCTTCGGCCACGATGAGCGAATCTCACCCGAAGAAGCCGAAGGGGTCGCGAAATCGTGTTCACTTGCGCCCGATGCGGTAGTCGACTTTGAGCCTGTGCGGAAGCTCGCTCAGCGCGCGCTACATGGCACGGAGAAGCACATGTTTTATCGCAACTTCTTGTTGGCCGCCGGTCTAGCTGAACTACGGGCTGGCCAGTTTCAAGCAGCAGTCGAGTACATCCAGAAATTTGCCCCGAAAGAAAACGGCGAGCAGTTTGATGCCTGCGCTTACGCCACGCAGGCGATGGCGCTGCAGAGGCTTGGACAATCTCGAGAAGCGCGGGCTTCCGCATCGAAGGCGAAAGCAATCGTTGCCAAAAAATTTCCGAAACTGTCGAACGGGATTTCGCTGAATTGTGACAACTGGACTGATTGGGGGCACGCTCAATTACTTTGCCGCGAGGCTGAGCCGCTGCTGTCGACGCAACATTCGGACTCCAATGAATAGCGGAAAGCGGCGCGAACAACGTCACAGGCGATGGTCTAAGTTACTCGCATCTAGCCGCGCGATTTTTCACAGTGCGACGCTGAGACGTATAGGCGCACGAACGCAGTACCATTGACGGCAACTTGCTGCTGGTCAGCGGTTTCTTACCCGTGAATTGTCAGCTCTTTTCAATTCCTGAATGGGACAGATGACTGTTCGCTTCCAATTGTCGACTTGCGAATTGCGCCTCGAGCGGCGAGCAACTCAACAATGTTACTGATCCCAACACGGTCATTGCGAATTAGACGCCAACGACCATGTCAGACAAGCCGCCCTGTCGGCCTCGGGGTAGTAAATCACGCAACTTAACAAAGAGCGTATATTAAGACGCTTCTTCGCAGCGGCGTGTTTCTAAAAAGATCACCAAGGTCCGCGGCTAGCCACTTCGATCGCCTTCTCAATGCTGAGCCTGAGTGGAAGGGACCCTGCATTGATCACTGGGCGTCCCATGCCTCAAGCTTGTCAAGAACTGTCCCATTAGGTGAAATTGAACTTCCTTGACCACGAGAGTGCGACGCCAACTGTGGTCCGGGCCAAAAAAATAGAAAGCATTGAGTTTCTTGACCCGCTCCAACGACACCATGTTGGGCGACGCCTCATTTTTTCCGAAAGTGGGCGCCCCAAGGCTTTATTGGAAATTGAGTTGGCACCGGATCCCGAGGAGCGGGAGGAGAGAGCATTCGGTCTGCCGGTGCTGTATTATCGCTTCGCGCCTCTGGCGGATGGCAAGGCCGAGATTCAGTTGTTGGACGACAAAACAATTTGGGAAGTCGACGCCCATACTCCCAAATGGGAGGCCACCGGTATTGTTGCTCCCAAGGATACGACGGACGACGATGCAACTCTCCAGAATGTCGTCGATCGTGTCTCGATTCAGCGTCCTGGTGCTCGTGAGGATCAGCAGCGATTGGGCGTTCCAATCAAAGGTCGGAGTTTGTACGACTATCGGGACCCGTCGCAGGGAATTCTGCGCGGCGGTATATTCGATACCCAAAATAGTACGTTGCAGCAGCCGCTCTCTAACCAATGTTCGGACGCATTCGTCGCAATAGAATTGCGCATCGACTCGGATGGCAATCGTGAGTGGTTCATAGCGATGTTGCGCAATAGTACAGATGAGCTAGGGGTGAATATCGACGGCCGTGAGGTCTGCCGCCTGCCGGCCCTCAAAGAACCAGTCGAGTCCAAATTCCCAATCCGGATCGAGAAGTTTTAAACGTCGACTTTTCCTACGGGAAAGAGTGCAATTATGCGTCGCTTGCGCAAACTCTAATATGATCGCTGCCACCTCAAATCGGCGGGCTTCCGGCGGGCGACTATTCGGAAAACTTCTAATTTCACTATTCTCCGCGATCTCGAAATAACATTTTTCCCGCTTACATGGAAGTAACCAGCGGGCTGGCATCCAAATCCGCTGGCCGGTGTCCTTACCTCTGGACGACAATTTCGAGTTTATTTGAGAATTTGTCGCCACTCAGCCGACGACCTCACGCTTTTAGTGGAGACGGTTAGTTCGACCCACAACGAATAGCGGGCATGAGTATCCCGCTTCCGACGCAACCGCGCCAAGGTTGAAACTGCCGGAGCGGCCATCGGTTAAGCAGATTGCGGTCTAATACCCTTCGCTGACGCTCCTTACTCAACGGGGATGGTTTATGGTTTTATCGAAGCCAAGATATTGTGCGTGCGTTGCGATTGCCTTTCTAATCCTTTCTCCTTCGCGTCAGGCATTCCCGTCACGCTCGGCGGCGGGACGCTGCGATTGACGTTTGCCCCGGATGTAAGTCTCGCCAGCCAGGTCGGCCGCACTTTCGATCTGTTCGATTGGACGGGTGTGACCCCCACCGGTGTTTTCAGCGTCGCCAGCCCCTACGCTTGGAATCTTTCCAAGCTGTACACCACGGGCGAAGTAACGCTGACGTCGGTCGCGCCGCTGCCCGGCGACTACAACGGCGATGGCATCGTCGATGCGGCGGACTACAACCTGTGGAGGTCCAGCTTTGGTTCTGCAATCAATCTCGCAGCCGACGGCAATGGCAATGGCCTCGTTGATGCGGGGGATTACATCGTGTGGCGCGACCACTTCAATGCAGAGAGTTTGCCTTTGACAGGCGATTACAACCACAACGGCGTCGTCGACGCTGCCGACTACGTGGTGTGGCGTGACACGCTCGCCTCGACCGTCGCTCCAGGAAGCGGCGCGGATGGAAATGGAAATGGCGTTATCGACCAGGGCGACTACGACGTCTGGAGAGCACACTTTGGCAGTCATTCCGGTTCGGCTGCTGGTAGCTCCGCTACTGCCGCCGTGCCCGAGCCGGCCACGGTTGTTCTACTTTTGGCTGGCGCGATGACATTGTTGATTTGGCGACGCGCCGTTGCCACATAAACTCGTCTGCAACGCCACGTGCCGTCATTCCACCGGACTCAAACCATCCGGCAGAGAACACACGAAATCACGAACAACACCCCGCCAGCGTTTGAAATTCTGTTCTGAATTGTAAACCTCAAATAGGAGAGTGCTCGTGAATTCAAAACAATCGACTCTCGCCCTAGCATCTCTGCTGGGCCTCGTCACGCTTTTGGTCGCGGTCCTGGCGACGGGACCCGAGCCGTCGACATTTGTACTCGCGGTGGTCGGTATCGCCGGTTTGGTTCCCTGGCGCTGGCGACGACTGGCAATTCCACGCATCGCGAGCCCGCTTTTGCTAACAGCACTCGCGGCCACGATGGCTGTCCTGGCCGTCTCGCAGACGTGCTGGGCTGAGCTGATCGCAGTCAACTTTGACGCCGCCTTGGTGCCCAGCGGCGGCGCGCAACCCCTGCCGATTTACGTCGACAACCAAGCGCCCAGTCCAGACAGCGTGCGCTTTCGTTTTACCGTGCCGGATGCCACGCGTATTGAATCGCTGAATTCCGTCGGCATCTTCGTCGACGTGTTTGACGATGGCGACAAACAAGACAACGAAACTGGGCGCGTCTTGTTCAGCTTGAGTGGGGAACCGAATCTGGATGTGGCGATGTTCGACAGAGGCCTCAATGGCACCACGGTGGACACCCCTTTGACCGTAGGTGGCAATATGAATCCCGCTGATTTTCCCAGTGTCTTGGGCGAAATTCAGGATGACGGCGTGTTTTTCGTGCGTCTCAATCGCACGGGTGGCGATTACTTTGTAAAAAGCGCCACTGTGCTGCTGGATGCCAATTTGGTTCCCGAGCCGAGCGCGGCCGCGCTACTCGTGGCTGCCGCCATTTGTCTAGCATTATGGCTCCGAGTGAAGCGTATGCAGTTGGCGGACTGCAGCAGAGAGATTGAGCCCGGCCCCGGGGAGCCAGCACAGTTGGTACGCCATCGGACACCCGTCAGATCGTGAAAGGATTCACAAGGATGGTCGGAGCGTTGGCCGCAATTGCTCTGGCGCTGGTGCCAATCCCGCCGTTCCCGAGCTAGCGACACGGTTGATGCGCCTCACTGGAATCCTGAAGATGTACACGCGCCGACGTACAACGGTCTCATAGACTGATTCATCGGTGAGATGTGCCGAAATTGGACCGATTTAGAATCGGTTCCGAGGAAGAGGGTCCGGCCTGTTCGGCGACGGCGAATGACGCCCTCGCCGAACGTCTCTAAACCCGTCGATGCGATAGCTTCTCGGAAAGGATTTTCCGTTCCGGAAACTCAACTCCGGGGCCGGCCTGACATTTTGCGGCTGTTCTGACCGCAAGGTCGCTCCATTAATCCAACCTTTCTTGGAGACGGATGTGAGCCCGCGCCGAGCCAGTTGGTCCCCCAGTTGTCAGCTGTGGGCAACTCTTAAGTTGGGATTCGAGTTGTGGACGGTCTTGCCGCGGGCGTTTCTCGCTCTTGTTATAATCGGACTATCACCCAACATAACGAGGGGCCACGGCGATGGCCGATGTCACGCAGATTCTCTCGCAAGTCGAATCCGGCGACCCAGGCGCCGCCAGTCAGCTCTTGCCGCTGGTCTACAGCGAGCTGCGGAAGTTGGCGGCCCAGAAGATGGCGCATGAGCGGCCGGGGCAGACGCTGCAGGCGACGGGATTGGTGCACGAGGCATATGTACGGCTAGTTGGGAGCTGGGGCGAGATCGAGTGGAGCAATCGGGGACATTTTTTTGGTGCGGCGGCCGAAGCAATGCGGCGGATTCTGATTGAGAACGCGCGTCGCAAGGGGCGTGTTCGGCACGGAGGCAAGTTGAAGCGGGCTGAGTTGTCGCCGGATGAAGTCGGGATCCCCGATAAGTCGGAAGAGTTGCTCGATTTGAATGACGCTCTCGATCGGCTCGCGCAGGAAGATCCGCAATCGGCGGAACTCGTAAAGCTGCGCTATTTCGCCGGACTTACGATTCCGCAAGCGGCGGAAATCCTCGGTGTCTCGCCGCGGAAGGCGGATTTTCTGTGGTCATTCGCGCGGGCCTGGCTGAAACGCGAAATGGGCGAGCCATGACGCAGCTGAATGCCGCAATTTGGCTGGGCGCGAAGTTTCTTGCGCGATCCGGCGTCATTTGTCGCACTGCGCCTTGGGGGACTTATCACTTCATAGCGTGAACTGATTCCATGCGCGAGCGAGACATTTTTATTGCAGCTCTTGAGGAAACCGACGACACCAAACGGCCGGCTGTGCTGGCGGCGGCCTGTGGCGATGATCTTGCTCTGCACCAGCGCGTGGAACGTTTGTTGGAAGAGCATGAGCGGGCGGCGACGTTCATTCTCGATTCGCCGGCGGCGGAATTGGAAGTCACGATCACGACGCCGATCAGCGAGCAGCCGGGGACGGTTATTGGGCCGTACAAGCTGCTGCAACAAATCGGCGAGGGCGGCATGGGCATTGTGTTCATGGCCGCGCAGACTGAGCCGATTCAACGCGCCGTTGCCTTGAAAATCATCAAGCCAGGTATGGACACCCGGCAAGTTATTGCCCGCTTCGAGGCCGAGCGGCAGGCTTTGGCGATGATGGACCATCCAAATATCGCCAAGGTGCTCGATGCGGGCACCACCGAGAGCGGCCGGCCCTACTTCGTTATGGAGTTAGTGAAGGGCGTTCCCATTACGAATTACTGTGATGAAAAACATCTACCGCTCCGCGCGGTTGGAATTGCTGCTGCCGGTTTGCCAGGCGGTGCAGCACGCTCATCAGAAGGGAGTTATCCATCGCGATATCAAACCCACGAACGTTTTAGTGGCCGAATACGATGATCAGGCCGTCCCGAAGATCATTGACTTCGGCGTTGCAAAGGCCACGGCGCAGAAGCTAACCGACCGGACGATGTTCACGGAGTTCGGCCAAGTCATCGGCACAGTCGAGTATATGAGCCCCGAACAGGCCAAGTTCAACCAGCTCGATATTGATACCCGTAGTGACATTTATTCATTGGGCGTGCTGCTTTATGAACTACTGACCGGGTCAACGCCATTTGAGCGAAAGCGGCTAACTGAAGCGGCGTTTGACGAAGCGCTACGAATCATTCGCGAGGAGGAGCCGCCTAGACCCAGCACGAGGATTAACTCGAGCGCTACGCTGCCAGCGATTGCTGCGAATCGACATACGGAACCGGGACGACTGAGCCGAGGCGTTCGTGGTGATTTGGATTGGATCGTGATGAAGTGCCTCGAAAAAGTGCGCACGCGTCGGTACGAAACGGCAAGCGAGTTAGCGGCCGATTTGGAGCGGCACCTCAATCATCGACCGGTCCTTGCGGTGAAACCATCGCTTTCTTACCGAGCAAGCAAATACTTCGCGAGGCACAAGCTGCCGGTTGCAGCCGCAGCAGTTGTCTGCCTTGCGGTTCTCAGCGGCGCGATTCTGAGCACAATTGGGTTCGTGCGTGCAGTAACCGCCGAAGCATCTGCCACCAGCGCGCTTGTAGCCGCTACGGAAAAAGGCGAGGAACTTCGCAAGGATGCCTATTTGGGCCAAATCCAAATCGCTAACCGAGCCATCGATGACGGAGACGACAGCGCCGCGCTTGCCGCGCTGGATGCCTGTCCAAAAGATCTACGCGGCTTTGAATGGCAGTGGCTACATGACCAGTGGCAGTCCAAGCAGCCGGTGCAATCGTTCGCCACAGATTCAGAGTCAATCGTCGCGCTCCACAGATGCCCGGATGGTCAATATTTGTTAGCCGCGGGCTTAAGCGGAAAGCTTAAGCTGTGGAACCTCGCGTCAGGTGAAACCAAAGCGGTGGATCAGACCGGCTCCGAGAGCTTACTCGCTTGCGCGGTTGATTGGTCACATAAGACCGCCTATGCCGGCTTCGACAATGGCGATGTTCGTGCATGGGATCTCGCGAGCCGTCAATTCGAACAAGTGACAAAGTTGGATGGTAATATCACGGCGATCGCCATCAATCCGGCGGCAGACGAGCTCGCAATCGCCGACGCCGCCAACAACTTGGTTTTTTGGAGCACGCAGCGAAAGGCTGAGACGGCGCGGATATCTGTCGAAGCCAGCCAAAAAAGCGACTGGGTATGGGGGCGAACGGCAGCCCATCTAGTGCGCTGCAGTTTTCTTGGCGCGACCAGCATAAGTTACTCGCCCGATGGGCAAATCGTGGCGGTGGGCACGAGCGACAGTCAAATTCAATTAATCGATCGCAGAACGCTGACAGTCAAAAGTCGACTCCGCGGCCACCTGAAAACCCCTTGGGGCGGCGGCGTACTAAGTCTCGCGTTCACTCCCGACGGAGAAAGAATTATCTCTGGTGGGCGCGATAAAACGGTCCGTGTTTGGGATGTTCGGCAAGGCACTCTTATCGCCCAACTACCTGGCCATTCAAGCGCCGTCACCGCGGTTGCCGTTTCGCAATCGGGCGACCAATTCGCTTCGGCCTCAATGGACGGCACGATTCGACGCTGGTCACTCGAAGGTCCACTTCAAACGCCAATGTATCATGGCTGCCAGGTAACGTCGTGCATTGCGACAGCAGACTTGGGCGAAATCTATTCGTGCGGTTGGGGCAGTTCGGTAAAGAAGTGGCAAGTGGCGGAAGAACATCCTAGCCTTTCGATCGCTCCCCACCGCGGAAAGATTTATCACCTTAAGACGAGCGACCCGCCAAGTGAACTTTTAACCGCCGGGATTGATGATTGCCTGGCCCTTAACTCCACCGATCCCTTTCAAATAAACAAAAAAATACCGATACCAGTCAAGGTCGTTCGTGACGTTGCTATTGATAGGGCAGCGCAACGCGTGGCCATTATTGGCAGCAATGCACAATTCGAACTCGACGTCCCTAATTCTGGTGAAGCCAGGACGTTGCATTTCGCGCAGCTGGGCGCCAAAAAAGTCGATTGGCGGCACATTACTTTCGCTCAACTTCCTAATTCCGATTCTCAATTCGTCGCTTGTGCTTTTCACCCTAGACTAGGGTCCTTGTATGTCGGCCGGCGGGATGGCACCGTGATGGAGTTAAGTTCGGACGGAGCTCACGAACTTCGCGAATTGAAGGTGAGCGAGAGCGGAATGATGGATGATTCGCTTGCAATCACTGACTCCATGCTCATTTGTGCCGACAGCAAAGGGAATTTGCTCTTTCGTCGCCTTTCCGATAATGTGCAACTCGCGGCGATCCATCTGGACGAACCGACTTGGCTTGCATCCAGCGGCCAATTCGATGGTCGAATTCGCCTGGATCCGGATGGGTCGGCTGGAGTTGTTGTGTGGGGGCGTTGCGCGTTCGTCTTTGACCTCAAGCGACTCGAACTTGTGAGCCGGCTTTCCGGCCACACAGACTTCGTGGCAGATTCTTGTCTTGATTCTCATGGTCGACGATGTTTGACCTGCGGCGGAGACGGTACCGTGAGACTTTGGGACGCTGCCAGCGGGCGCGAACTACTCACGATCAAGGTCAGCCAGGGAGCTATATTCAGCGTGGCGTTTGTCAACCACGATCGCGCCATAATTTCAGGCGCCGAGGGTGGCAAGCTTACGATATTTACAACGCAGCACCACATAGAGCAGTCGCACTCTTCCGCTACCGCCAAGGCAAAGTCAATCTAACGTTGGGTTGGTGTCAGAAATGTCTGAATGGCGGACCTGCCCCAGGAGCCGCCGCCCGGGCTCATGTTCTACAAGCAATGGCCGATTGGCGTCTCAGCAAAAGCGATGATGCCGAACGGGAACTAGCAGGGTTGCGAGATGATTGAGGACAAGCTCCGCGGACATCTTGGCGTAGGAAATTCCGGCGGAAATCTGTGGGCAGACTGGCTAAAGGGCCGCATTTTGTTGCGAGAGGCCGACGCAATCCTCCAGGCCCAGGCAGCATCCCGTAATGCAAAGACAAACAATAAAAGCAATTCGCCTTCCAAATAGCTGCCAACTTAAGAAGGATCTGCACTAAGTGTCTTAAACAGAGCCGGAAATAAGGACATTCGGCTTTGGAAGGCTATGGCCAAAGGACGAACGATCCTTCCCTAGGCGCGGCTGTGCGAGGCCGCAGCCATTCTTTTCGCAGAATCTTTTGCGCGAAGTCGCGCGTGCCGTCGCACTGTCTTCTGTTAAGGCAATTTTCCTTATGCCTCGCATAGGGATTTGGTCGCCGTGCTCGCACCGCCGCCTCAATACTGCAAATCAGAAAGGGTATCCATGATCAGACAATTCTTAAGGACTGTGGCGATTTTGTTCACTTCGCTCTGCACTGCCAGCACGGCCGTGAGTGCAGCTCCGACTATCACGAACCTCGGCAGCCACTCCGGGCAGGAACCGAGACCTACGGATTGAGCTCAGTGGTAATGGTACGACGGTCGTCGGCCAGGCAGAAAATTCGGTGATCGCAATCGGCCGCGCGTTCCGATGGACGGCCGGCACGGGCGGCAAAGACATTGGCCCTGGTGACAGCACCGTTATCGTCGGCCGCGAATGGCGTGAATGCCGACGGCTCGGTCGTCGTCGGTGCCTACGGGAACTCGACTTAATCAGGCATTCCGCTGGACTGCGGCAACAGGCCCTGTGGACATGGGATTTCCTGCCCGGTGGGAATTTTTCGCTCGCCACCGGTGTGAGCGCGAACGGCTCGGTCGTAGTCGGGCAAGCCAACGACGGAACCACGCTAACGCTTCATTCCTTCCGCTGGACTGCCGCGACGGGGATGCAGGCCCTGCCGGCCGCGCCAGGTTTCGATTTCTCTTACGGCGCTTCGGGCATCAGCGCCGATGGTTCGGTCATCGTAGGGACGAATGCTAACAAGGACGGCGTCACGTCTGCCGACCACGCCTACCGCTACACCGATGCGGGCGGTTACCAGGACCTCGGCGTTCAGCCCGGGTTTACCCGATCCGTGGCCAGGGATGTGAGCGGCGATGGACAAACGGTCATTGGCTTTTCGCAACTGTTCCCGCCTCCCTCCGGCTTCGGAGCCGTGCTCGGCGCATATCGCTGGACGGCATCCACCGGCCTGGTTCCGTTGTTCTTTGACGATGAGACCTACTCCATCGCCGACGCCGTGACATTCGACGGATCGCGCATCGTCGGCACCAGCACCGCAGACGCCGGCCCCCGCGCCGTCATGTGGACCTCCACGCTCGGCAGTGTCGATCTCAACACCTATCTGCCGACGCTCGGAGTGAACCTCACCGGCTGGAATCTGACCGAGGCCAACGGCATCTCCTCCGACGGCTCGGTCATCTCCGGCACCGGCACGTTCAATGGCGTCGAGGCCTCGTGGATCGTGTCGAACAACTCCGTTCCCGAACCTTCCACGTTGCTGATCGCCGCGCTGGGCGGTATTGCCCTAATCGCAGCCCCTTCGAGGGCGCGCTCGAGACGATGAAGCTAAACAATTTACTTCACTGTTGATATTCAATCGAAGGAAAGGCTCAACGCATGTGCGATCAACTTAGATTTCTCGTCTCCGGCGCAAGAACTCGACTTTTATCAGCCTGCAGTCTGGCGCTACTGGCGATCGCAGCCAGCGGCTTGACGAGCGAAGCTCAGCAGTACGCGATCGATATCGTCCACGACCCTTACCACGCTGGGGTGCGAGACAGTTGGTTCTTCGACATCAACAACAGCGGTCAAGTTGGCGGATACATCATTCCGCCCGCCCCCGCTCCCAACCGTCGCCAAGCAGTGATTTACCAGAATGGCGCCAGCCAGGTCGTGCTTCCAGGCGAGACGGCAACGGTTCGCGCCATTAACAATCAGGGAGATGCGATTGCGGACACTTCGGCTGGAACAATGGCGTTCGTCAGCGGCGCGAGCGGCATAGTGACGCCGATCAACATCCCTGGAATCGGCAGTACTTTGGGGGCCGGTGGCTTTTATAACAAGCCGTTGAATGACTTGGGTAATGTATTGACCGTCCGTTACCTCGACCCCGCGGACATGCCGCCCAATGCGTTCTCCGGTCTCGGCATTTGGAACGTCAGCGGTTACACGCCACTAACGGCGCTCGACCCGCTGTATCCGTACGTGAACCCGCCGGACGTGAATGACTTCAATAGCGGCCCCAGTTCTTTCACGGCAACCGTGAGCAATACAGGGTTTAACAAGCTGAATCAATTCGCCGCCAGCACCTATGACGAGGGATATGATCCCCATGACCCGCTCGATCCGGACGACGACACGTCGACCGAAGCGTACAACCACGCTTACCTCTACGACGGGCACGGGGGCTTCAAGTTCCTTGAACAGCGATCGCCCACAGAACCGATTCGTCCGATCGAGATTGACGATGCTGGAACTGTCTTGGGTTGGGCCGGCCACGACTTAGCGCTGTGGGATTCAACCGGCGCGCTGTTATCGGTGCTGCCAGCTCCCGCGGCCGGGTTGCTCGAGTTCGGCTATGGCGGCGAGCCCTCGGTGCAGCGGAACAGTGCAGGTCAGATCGTCGCCATCTCACGATTAAAAGATGGAATTCTGCTCTACGACCCTACGTCAAATACTTGGGCTGACGTCACGCCCTCGATCGGTGGGCTGCCCGCGGGAAGCAGGTTCGATTCGATTCAGGGCTTCAACGATCTCGGTGCGTTCGTCGGACTCGTGGCGCCGCCGGGACTACTCGGCACCTACGGCTTTGTCGCATCGCCGGTGCCGGAACCAGCGACGTGGGCGCTGTGCAGCTTCGGGCTGTTTGTTGGAGCATTACGGCGGAGGTCGTGATGGCGCGTTCAGGTGTTCGACGATTACACGCCAAAGTGAAATCAATTGGAGTTCAGCAATATGGTTAAGCGTCTAGCCGGATATCGTCGCACCTTGGCTGTCCTTCTTGGGGGATGCTTCGCGATACTTAATTCGCATTTGCACGCCGCGAATCTCGTGACGAATCCCAGCTTTGAGTTGGGAACTTTCACTAACCGAGGCGACGGATTTCAGATTTTGCCGCTCGGTTCCACAGCGATCGGGGGCTGGACCGTGGTCAATGATTCATTGGCATGGGGCACCATCCCGAATTCTGCTGCAAGTGTAAATCCGATAACTCCTTTCGACGGAACATTCTTCCTCGATCTGCAAGGCGATGGCATTTTCAGCGCCTTACGGAGGTGTGTTGCAAACGCTGACAACATTGTCCGGACAGCAGTATCACCTCGCTTTTAACTTGGGGACTGAGGAGAGTTCGGCTTCCCCAGCAACGCATGGACCAATTTCTGTGGTGGCGACCGCCGGAAGCACATCACTGCCTTTCACCTTCAATCCCGGTGGCACTGGCACGCAGTGGGGCGAGTTCGGATTCGATTTTACGGCCTCGAGCAGTAGCACTCCGATCAGTATCGTTGGGACAACTACGGCTGGCGGAGCATATATCGGCCTTGATCTTGTCTCAGTAACGCTCGTGCCCGAGCCTTCCACGTTGCTGATCGCCTCCCTGGGAAGCATTGCTCTGATCGCAGCCAGTTCGCGGAGGCATTCGAGACGATGAGTCCAAACAAATTACTTCACTCTTGAAATTCAATCGATGGAAAGGCTAACCGCATGTGCGGCCAACTTAGAATCCTCATGTCCGTTGCAAATACCTAATGTTTTACAGACCCACTCTACTTGCGCTCGCATTCGTCGTGTTGCCGGTTGTCTGCTACGCGGAGGTGATCACCGCGTATGATCTGACCGGCAAGGCGGGCAGTGAGTTCTTCGACTCTGCGACCGCGATGGCCCCGCACGTCAATGGAGAAGCCCTTTTGCGCGGCACCGGTCTCACCGCGACGGCGGCACCAACTCTTTCGCCGCCAGCGGCTGGGATGATAATTCCTCCCACGATTACTTCACGTTCAGTTTCTTCGTCGCTCCCGGTTATCAGGTGACGCTGACCGATCTGCTGATCGCCACGCGGTCGTCCAGCACCGGTCCCGGCAGCCTCTGGCTGTACTACAACTACACCGGCACGCTCGACCTCATCCGCGAGACGTTCACGCAGTCCGGCAGCACGACGCTCAATAGCGATGTCGACCTCGCCAATTTAACGGTGACGGGAAGGGCGACGTTTACGATTCTTCGCGACCCGTTTGTCGGCAGCGCCAGTGGCGGCGCCGTAGCGCCGAGCGGCACGTTTCGGATTGCCAACTATACCGATCCGGACACGTCCGTGATTTCGCCCATTACGTTTCTGGGAACTGTCTCCCGCATTGACCAATCCGGAGATTTCAACGGAGATGGCATGGTCGACGCGGGTGATTATGACGAGTGGCGAAATGCATTCGGCTCCGTGTCGCAGCTTGATGCCGACGGCAACGGCGATGGCGTCGTGGACGCGGCGGATTACGTCGTGTGGCGAAAGAACCTGAGTTCGTCGGCGGCCGGAAGCGGAACGTCGGCCGCCCTCCCCGAGCCCGCCAGTCTCACGCTGTTTGCTATGGGCGGCCTATTGGCCTTCCCCCGCCGTCGTAAATCAATCTGCAATGGGAAAAGGGAA
This sequence comes from uncultured Planctomycetota bacterium, assembly GCA_963733705.1. Classification (GTDB taxonomy): domain Bacteria; phylum Planctomycetota; class Planctomycetia; order Pirellulales; family Lacipirellulaceae; genus JABDGM01. The sequence continues at coordinate 259,347 of CAVTEJ010000013.1, forward strand.
CATGTCCCAGAATCTGAGTTCGTCGGCGACCGCAAGCGGAATGTCGGCCTCCGTGCCAGAACCGGGCAGCGTCTCGCTGTTGGCGCTGGGCAGCCTGACCTTTTTCACTCGCCGTCGCGGCTCAATTCCCACATTGAGAGAACGCGACAGCAGCAACGCAAATATGCACTGTCAGCCGCCATCGGAATGGAGAGATCGATGAAGGTCCAACGAATATCGGTGTTGATCGCCATGCTCCTGCTGGCGGCCGCGCTTGTTGTTGCTTCCGCCACCCGCGCGCGCGCAGGATTCCGCCGAAGCTTGGGGCGACAACCAGTACGGCCAACTGGGCATTGGCAACAACACCGGCAGTAACACGCCAGTGGCGGTAAGCGATTTCTCCAGCGGCGTGACCGCCCTAAGTGGCGGCGGTTATCACAGCTTGGGGATCCAAAACGGCGGCCTCTATTCCTGGGGACGCAACATCGTAGGTGAATTGGGCAACGGCAATAACGACGACAGCTACACGCCCCTGCCGGTCAGCGGTTTGTCCAGCGACGTCACCGCCGTCGCTGGCGGTGCTGCGCACAGTCTGGCGATCCAGAATGGCGCCCTCTTTGCCTGGGGCCAAAACTACAATGGTCAACTGGGTAATGGCAGTAACAACATCAGCAACACGCCGGTGGCGGTCAGTGGCATGGTGAGCGGTGTCACCGCCATCGCCGCCGGGTACGCCCATAGCCTGGCGATCCGAAACCACCTCATCTACGCTTGGGGAAACAACCTCGACGGCGAACTTGGCGACGGTAGCAACAACGACGACAGCAACACGCCCGTGCAAGTCCAGCATCTGTCCAGCGGCGTCACCGCCATCGCTGCCGGCGGCTTCCACAACTTGGCGATCCAGAACGGCGGTGTCCATTCCTGGGGGGAAAACGACGACGGCCAGCTCGGTGCCGGATTCATCGCGGACAGCAACACGCCGGTGCCCGTCAGCGGAATGAGCAGCGGCGTTACTGCGATCGCCGCCGGCGAGTATCACAGCCTGGCGGTCAAAAATGGCAACGTCTATGCCTGGGGCGACAACGAATTTGCCCAACTCGGCTCCGGCAACACCAACGACAGCCACGTTGCCCTGCATATTGATCCGACAGATTTAACCAACATCGTTTCGGTCGCCGCCGGCTGCTTTTCCAGCTACGCCCTGTCTTCCGATGGCAGCTTGTGGGTTTGGGGCGACAACGAGTACGGCGAGCTTGGCCTGGGAACTACGACCAGCCACTACGTGACCCCGCAGCACTTGCTGCCCCCCAGCGGCTATAAGTTCACGTCCATCGACGCCGGCGCGGTAAGCTTTCAAGCCCTGGCCACTGTCTCCAGCATTGCCGAACCGGGTGACTTCAACGGAGACGGCATGGTCGACGCAAGTGACTACGGCCTGTGGCGAAATGCATTCGGTTCCGCGTCGCAGCTCGCTGCCGACGGCAACGGCGATGGCGTCGTGGACGCAGCGGACTACGTCGTGTGGCGAAAAAATCTGGGTTCGTCGGCGGCCGGAAGCGGAACATCGGCCGCTATCCCCGAGCCCGCCAGTCTCACGCTGTTTGCTATGGGCGGCCTATTGGCCCTCCATCGCCGTCTTAAATCAACCTGCAATGGAAAAAGGGAACATGTCCCATCATCGATATAGCCATGCACCGTTCGCGGCCATCGCGCTCTTCGAATCGGGGCGGCTCTCGGTGGCTTGCGCAATACGAACCGGAGCTTTCGCCATCATTTTGAGCGGAGTTCAATTGCTGCACCCGTCTTCTGCTCTAGCCACGAAGTTTTGGAAGAACAGCGTGGCGAGCGGCAATTGGAGCACCAGCAATAACTGGAGTGCCAGCTCTGCGGCCGGTACGGATAATGGCGGCGTGCCGACAACCGGCGAGCCGGTGCGAATCGTGTTTACGGACGGCACACCGCGCACTGTGACCTACGACGTGAACGCGCCGACAATTGGTTTGTTAAGCGTCGACCTCACTGGCGCGGGCACCAGCGCGGCGACGTTCTCGGTGCCCAACAATAACAATCTCACCGCCGACGCCATCTTTGTCGGCGGTTACTCGGGCACCGCTGCTACCAGTGGGCGCGGCGCTCTAACGCAATCTGCCGGTGCGCTCGCGACCACCTCGGGCACCGATTTGGTGGTCGGCTACGGCGCGGGATCCTCGGGCACGTATACCATGAGCGGCGGCACGTTCACTGCCGCCCAAAATGAGTTCGTCGGCTATTCGGGCACAGGCGTGTTCAATCAATCGGGCGGCACGAATACGGTAACCTCGAGCTCGGCATTTTTCGAAGTCGGCGATAACGTCGGCGCAACCGGCACGTACAACCTCAGCGGTACCGGTACGCTGACCTCCAACTCGTCGGAATACGTCGGCTACTTCGGCACTGGTAATTTCAATCAGACCGGCGGCACGAACAGACCATCCAGAGCATCTGACGCTCGGCGCCATGGCCGGTTCGACCGGCAACTACAGCATTTCCGGCGGGACGCTTAATGGTGGGCAACGATCTCGTCGGTCGGCGGCGCCGGCATCGGGCACGATGACGATCGGCACCGGCGGTTCGGTGTATGTGCTCAATGATCTTTCGATCAACAGCTCCAGCAGTATCAACCTCAACGGCGGAATGCTGCGATTCGCTGGGGTCACGGGGCTCGACCGCCTTAACTTTAATTCCGGCACCATCGCAATTCCTTAGGTCAGTAGTAGTGACGTTAACTACATCGCGAGCTTGTTCGGGTCGGTGCCGTCATAACCGCTGGAAAAGCTCTGATACTGGAAAAGCTTCCCAATATTGGCGGCAGCGGGCCAATATGGACGGTACAAGGTGGTAAGCTGACTACAGTCAGTTAACATCGTCGGCGATGGGGCACTGCAGGTAACAGACGGCGGATCGTTCACCTCAGACGATGACATAACGGTGGGCGGCACGGCGCCAACCGTGAATGCCAATTTGATATTCACCGGCATTGGCACGACCGCCGATGTGCAAGATTCTCGACGTCGGAACTGGCAGCCAGGGCGGATCGATGATGGTCGCGGATGGAGCCGTAGTCAACTCCATGACCGCGTACATCGGCGAGCTGCCGACGTCAAACAGCTTGGCAACCGTCTCCGGTCCCGGGGCGACTTGGCGAGCACCTCAATCTATGTCGGGACATTTGGTCCGGGGGTGCTTAACGTTCAGCAAGGAGGCCTGGTTGACGTTGACTCGATCGCCATTGGCGGTCAAGGCACCGTCAATTTGAACGGCGGAACACTGCGACTCGACAATCCGAAGATCCGGTTTTGATCGAATTAATTTTAACTACGGCACTGTCGAGCTCACGGGGATCGCACCGTCGGTCAGGATGCGAACATCACCGGGGTTTTCGGGGCCGGCCCGACGATTGCCGTGCAAGAAGGTCTTAGGGTGGATGGAACTGCTACACTCTCGACGTCTCTCACGTTGGATGGTGGTACGTTTACAGCCGGCGATCTGGCCGGCGACGTCTCGAATTTGCACCTCCTTCACGGAACGCTGAATATCACCAATCAGGCGCTGACCATTGGTCCCAGCGGCAATTTGGCAAGCCGCCTTGATCTTGCGTCCGACATGATCGTCAACTCGACGCTCGGCATTACCAACCAGGGGCTCGTGACAGGCGACGGCCAGATCGGCGGCCCGTTCGCCAATGCGACTACCGGTGAAGTTCGAGTTGCGCCCGGCCAGTCGCTCACAGTTCACCGGCTCTGGCAACACGAACGCGGGCCACATCAATCTCTATGGCGGCCAACTTGAGTTCACCCAAAACCTCACCAATAGTTCCGGCGGACTCATTTCTGGAAATGGCACGCTCATTACTGCCGGACTGACGAACCAAGGCGTCATGAACTTCAGCGGCATGGCGAATATCGTTGGTGACGTTACCAACGCCGCTCGGCGGCAAAATTATCTCTTCCGGCGGCGGACCAACCACATTTTTCGACGATGTGACAAACCAAGGCGAAATCCACACCAGCCCCGGCGGATTCACTGTTTTCTTCGGCTCCGTAACCGGCGCAGGAACCTTTACCGGTACCGGAACCGTGAACTTCGAGGGCGACCTGAATCCCGGCAACAGCCCGGCCAGCCGTGCAATTCGCCGGCAATGTCGCATTCGGCTCCGCGGCGTCCTTAAAGATTGAACTCGCCGGTTCAATGCCCGGTGCCCAGTACGACCAGGTGCACGTGACCGGCCAATTGTCACTTGATGGCGAATTGGATGTGTCGCTGCTCGGTACCTATATGCCCGCCGTCGGTACGACGTTCGATATCCTCGATTGGGGCAGCTTGGCCGGCACCTTCTTTAGCTTGCAGCTTCCGACGCTGACGACCGGTATTTGGGATACGAGCCAACTCTACTCGACAGGCATTCTTTCCGTGGTGGGTGGGCTTGCGGGCGATTACAACTATAATGGCGTCGTCGACGCGGCCG
>CAVTEJ010000014.1:0-160663 GCA_963733705.1 uncultured Planctomycetota bacterium
GCAACCAACGCCCAATCCAACGAATCCGAGACGAGTTGAATGCGAACCTCGACATGCTCAGTAAGGTCTAGGCATCGACGGCAAGTAAAACGAACGAGCCCGGTGGATGCGACCCCCGGGATCAATTCGTATCGAGGCTTTGTTTGGCAAATCCTAATAAGTTAGTCACCAACTATTTATTAGGAGTTCAAACAAATGGCCCAGCGATGGCAAACCATCGTATACAAAGGTCGTACTTTCGACAGTTACCAGATCAACCGACAGGACAAATGGCACAAGATTACTCACCACTTTAAGGCCGTCAAGCCTCACAACGGTACCGGATATCCAATCGCTTACCTGTGGGCGGACAAGAAACAGCGCTTGGTCTTCGTCCACACCGCTGTCTGCAGCACTTGGAAGAGGCCCCGGCGAGAAGGCGAACATGCCTTCATCTGAATGAGAACAAGATGTGCCACAACCTCCGATCTGCGTTTAGGTTCTCAATCCCAGAACGTCAAGCGGAGTTACCAGCTCACCAACCGCGTCGCTCGCAAGGCCGCCGCCTGTCGCCGAAGCCCATGCCCTCATTCAACAGTTGTGGGCCATGGGCCGCTGGTGGAAACAATGGACGGTTTGCGAGTACGCAACAGCGTGGTCAGCCGCATCGTGAACGGCCACGTGAAGAACCCGAACGGCAGCCGGGAGATCACAGTGGATTGGTCGAAGCTGCCGGGTGCGAATCCCGCCGACTTCGAGTAAACGACGGGGCCGGTGGAAGGGTGAGAGATCATAAACCCAACCACCGGCCCCATCCTTAGCTGCTCAATCGATACCCAACGTAGTACCGGTTGTAATCATCGTCGTCTGCACCGTCGCCGTCGAAGCCGAAATGCTCGGCTTCGGCGTTGGGCCAGCGAACACGCGGCTAATCAGGTGAGCACGCAGCAGGTCCTGCTCCACATACGCCCCGCGCACCGCCTCAAGGCCCTCGGCACGCGGTGCTGGCGTCCTGCATGGCTTCGGTGTTGTAGCCGATGGCCTCGTTGTGCGCGCGATCTTCGCGCGGATTTCGGCCAGCGGGTGACGGGCACGCACCGCCTCTCGCTCGCGTTCGGCTTTTCGCCGCTCGGCTTCACGCCGGGCCGCGACCAGTTCGTCCAGGTCGATCACGGCGTTGCCGTTCTCGCAGAGCATGGCGAAAACTTCGTGGGCTCGCATCTCCGCAGCCGCAGGACTGCCGCCCGAACAGCGCGGGCACGTTCTTCTTATTAGTCATTTGTTATCTCCTTGTGTATTGGTATAAAAAGCGGGCCGTCCATGGCCCGTCTCTCGCCGCCCATTGATCGTGGGCCGGTGCAACTGTTACAAACCGCGCTCGCTGGCGTCACTCAGTAGCTTCCACATGTCGCGAGCCACGAGGCCAAGTTCGTGGTACCGGGGCTGGTCACTTCGCCGAACTTCCGGGCCGCGTCACACAGTGCGCTGGTGGTCCTTTGCGGCAAGCTCACGGCAAAAGCCGGGATTACAGATAGAAGCTCGCCGGTCAACCCTGACGCCCAACTCTGCGGCGCGTTGTTTAGGAAGCAGTGTCGAGCTTCGAAATCGCTCTCGTGGCCGTACTGCTCGCGGAACTGTGCAGGCGTCGTTGGCTCGGCCGCCGCTTACCATCTGGTTACTAGCATTCTTTGCGGGAATGAGCGAGTTTCTTATTGTGACGTCGCTGAGGCACCGACGGCTCTGGCCAGCACAAGCTAGATCACCGACTGGAAACTTCTCGAAGAGATTGTCGACGCCGCAAGTAATAGTTCAAATCCCACACGCTAACTTACCCGCACTCGTGGCGGGCTTTTTCGTGCGCGGCTTGGTATCATTTGGGCAAGGAGCCGACGGCAATAAAGGCGCAAGGCGAACATCGCGGCACTCAAAAGAATATGCACGGCTTGCGGACGCCCAATACCGGCTTCCGAAGATTTTGCCCCGATTGCACGGCGCGGCCGCCTTCTACTCCAAAACGTGAGCGAAGCCCATCAGCCGCTGTGGACACTTGTCTTGAAACTAGATGGGGTGGTCGGCCGGATAATCCGACCATTGAAGAAATGTGGGCCGCATTGGCTGAACTCGACACCCCAACGCGGAGCATCCAAGCACCTGGCTCTCCGATGATGAAGGGTGGACCGTGGATGTTTATGAGAGCGGCCTGGTGATGTTCGGTAACCAAGTTGGGAATATGTGCGAGCGTCGAGGGTGACGCGGGACGAAGCAATTGAGCTTTGGCTACTTTTGCAGCAGGGGAAACGGGACGAGATTAAACGCAGACTGTCCGCCTAACGGGGGCGCTTTATTGTGAATCACGGACGGCGCTCGTCACCGTTCGGTTGGGCCAAGGTTCTACGCCCTTGACAATGCGCGCTGTACGAAAAGGCATAGTTGCCCCGCCGGATCGAATTAGCGGGATTTCGCCACAGCAAAAAGAAAAACGCCAAACTGCCTGAACGACTGGCGGTTACTCCTTAGCCAAGTCGGCAGCATTTCATTTGCCACCACGGACGACACCGGTAACCATATCACAGGCCTCCGCAACAGTAATCGTAAAAATACCAGCTTTGCCTGCGTCGAATGCCTCACGCCACATCTGATAGCCCTCAGCAAAGTCAGGAACCGGGCCAGATTCTCGTTCGAGTTTCGTTACGCTCTGCTCAATTGCTCGTTCAGCAAACGGTAAATGCTGAATGGTATTTTGACCGTCACCGTACGAGATGCCGGTGAGCGCGATATGAACAATCGTTCCGAGCTTTCCACCGTCCTCTACTCGTAGAACCACGAGCTTCGCATTCGGTTGAGCGGAAGACGTCTTGAATGCCCAAATCTGTCCGGCGCGAAACTTGGCGATAGGCTGATCAGATGCAGCCGGCTGCGCCGATTGCTTCGCACATGAGCCGAAGAGGAAAGAAAATAAACTCATTGCCACGAGTATCGCCTTAGCCATGGGGGGACGCAACGCTGCCATTTGTGGACCTCAGTTGCCCCAAACTTTCTACCAAGATTTTTGTTGAAATTGTGCCAGCACCTATGCTACCGTCACATCACGCTTCACTATGAAAGCGTTCGTTCTTTGACATCTCAACACAATGCCAACATCCGCAACAAACGGAGGCGCTAAGAGTGCGCGCGAGTGATCGTTCGACGACGTGCGGATTATTGAAGCGCAACTGCGCTCGGCGTACTCAAAAATCGGATGATTTTGGACCCGCCGATCGCAAAAAATGTCGCGTTTTCCAGCGCGACTGCGTCTCGCAACGTTCCAATATTCACGATTTTTGTATTAAAAAATCGTGTTCACTGGCAAACGACAATAATCCGATCCGGCCGAATCTAACGATTCGCCATGGCCCCGTATCACCGCGTTCCGCGTCCCCTTTTGTGATCGCCGAACCCAGCTTACCTCCTAAGCTGCTGCAGCCTGATTTAGGCACAGATTTCGGCTATACTGTTCGGCTGCGCCCCAAACGGAATGGAGCGCTTCGGTTAGTGCTGCGTCTCTTACCTTGCCACGATTCCATGAAACCAATCCGCCGACTACTCATCGCTAACCGTAGCGAAATTGCCATCCGCGTGTTCCGCAGCGCCCATGAATTGGGCATTCGAACTGTCGCAATTTATTCCTACGAGGATCGCTACGCCCTGCACCGTTTTAAGGCGGACGAAGCGTATGTCGTAGGCGAGCCCGGCAGGCCGTTACAAGCGTACATGAAGTTTGATGACATTGTCGCTTTGGCCGTGGAACGCCAAATCGATGCCATCCATCCGGGCTATGGATTCCTATCCGAAAATGCCGACTTTGCCCGCGCGTGCCGCGAAGCCGGTATTACTTTTGTCGGTCCGCGCACGGAACTATTGGAGAAGCTTGGAGACAAGATTGCGGCTCGCGCCGTTGCGAAACAGGTTGGCGTACCGGTGCTCGGTGGCAGCGACAAGCCGATTGCCACAGTTGCCGAAGGGTTGAAGACGGCTGAATCGCTCAAATTTCCCGTAATCCTCAAAGCGGCGCACGGTGGTGGCGGGCGCGGCATGCGGGTCGTCCAACAGGCGAAGGAATTTGGCGACGCCTTCGAAACCGCTCGCCGCGAATCGCTCAGCGCCTTTGGCAGCGACGAGATCTTCGTCGAGAAGTTCATCTCCCGCGCACGGCATATAGAAGTGCAACTACTGGGCGATAGTCACGGCAATTTGGTTCACCTGTGGGAACGCGACTGCTCGGTGCAAAGGCGGCACCAGAAGGTGGTAGAAATTGCCCCCGCGCCCAACCTGCCGCCCGATGTACGTGAAAAGATATGCGAGTCCGCGATTGCAATCGGACACGCCGTGGGCTACGACAACGCGGGGACGGTCGAGTTCCTCGTCGATGCAGACACGAACGAACTGTACTTCATCGAGGTAAATCCTCGGATCCAGGTCGAGCACACCATCACCGAGGAAGTAACGGGTGTCGACATCGTGCGATCGCAGCTCTTGATCGCGCAAGGCGAACGGCTCGATGGACCAGCGATCGGCCTGCCGGCGCAAGATCAAATTCCCACGCATGGCTTTGCCATCCAATGCCGTGTGACGACGGAAGATCCATCAAACAAGTTCATGCCCGACTATGGCAAGGTCACTGCCTATCGATCGCCGGGCGGCATGGGTATCCGACTCGATGGAGGTACCGCATTCTCAGGGGCGGTCGTAACCCCATTCTATGATTCGTTGCTTGTTAAGGTGACGTCTTGGGGCCGCAGCTTTCGCGAGGCGGTGGGCCGGACCGAGCGATGCCTGCAGGAGTTCCGTGTTCGCGGCGTAAAGACAAACGTTCCATTTCTGATTGGACTCGTCCACGATCCGACCTTCCTGGCCGGCAACTGCACGACGCGATTCATCGACGAGACGCCGGAGCTATTTGAGTTCAAGCCCCGACGCGACCGTGCCACCAAGCTGTTGCAATACATAAGCGACGTGATCGTCAACGGCCAGCCCAGTGTTAAGGACGCGCCTCGGGCCACACGCCGGATTCCAGCACAGGTGCCGACGTTTGACAGCGCGGCACCACGGCCCGAAGGCACGCGCGACAAATTCAAGAAGCTTGGTGTCGAGAAGTTCTGTGCATGGGTTCGCGAGCAGAAGCCGCTGTTGTGGACCGACACGACGATGCGCGACGCCCACCAGTCGCTGTTGGCGACCCGGGTGCGGACCTACGATTTGTTGGAAATCGCCGACGTATACGCCCACAATTGCGCCGGGCTGTTCTCGCTGGAAATGTGGGGCGGCGCGACGTTCGATACCTCGATGCGATTCCTCAAAGAGTCGCCCTGGCAACGCCTCGAACAACTTCGCGAGCGGATTCCGAACATCCTGTTCCAAATGCTCCTCCGTGCATCGAGCGCGATGGGATATGCGAATTATCCTGACAATCTCGTTCGCGAGTGCGTCCGCGAGGCGGCGGCCGCGGGGATCGATGTGTTCCGCATCTTCGATGCGCTCAACTGGACGCCGAATATGCGCGTGGCGATGGAAGCTACGATCGAAGCCGGCGCAATTTGCGAGGCGGCAATTTGTTACACCGGCGACATCCTGGACCCGCGCCGTCCGAAGTATCATCTCGAATACTATGTGAAGCTCGCGCGGGAGCTCAAGTCGCTTGGCGCCCATATCCTCGCTATCAAAGACATGGCCGGGTTGTGCAAGCCACACGCCGCTGCCAAGCTTGTAAAAACGCTACGCGAAGAAACGGGCCTGCCGATTCATTTTCACACGCACGATACGGGCGGCGTGCAAGCCGCTGCGATCCTGAACGCGGCCGAAGCGGGACTCGACATTGCCGACGCCGCATTGGCATCAATGTCGGGCGGTACGTCGCAGCCGAATCTGAATACGCTGGTTGAAAGCCTGCGGAACACATCTCGTGAAGGCAGCCTCGATGGTGCAGTGCTCGACGCCGTTTCGGAGTATTGGCGCGAGGCGCGAGAGTTCTATACCCCGTTCGAAAGTCCGGTGCTCGCCGCCGGCTCGGACCTCTATCAGCACGAAATGCCGGGCGGGCAATACACAAACCTTTTCCAGCAAGCTACGGCGCTTGGCCTGTCGTCGCGCTGGCTCGAAGTTTGCCGAGTTTATGCGGACGTCAATCAACTGCTCGGCGATATTGTCAAAGTGACGCCTACGTCAAAAGCCGTGGGGGACATGGCGCTGTTCCTGGTAGCGAACGACCTCAGTTGCCAAGATGTCATGCGAGGTGAACGCGAAATCGCATTCCCCCGGTCGGTTCTCGATCTTTTAGGCGGGCGGATGGGGCAGGTCGAAGGTGGCTTTCCCCGTGATGTGCGCGACCGAATTCTGCGGGGCGAGAAGCCGCTCGAGGGTCGCCCCGGCGAGAGCATCCCGCCAGCCGACCTCAACGCTACGCGCGCGAAGATCGCCAAGATGATCGAGGGTACGCCGACCGGCCAAAATGTGGTTTCCTACCTCATGTATCCGCAAGTGTTCGAGCAATTGGCCGAACATCAGCGGCAGTTTGCGGATGTCAGTGTGCTGCCCACCCCGGTCTTCCTTTATGGAATGATTCCCGGCGAGGAGATCGCCGTCGACATTGAGCCTGGAAAAACGCTGATCATTAAATTTCTAACCGTCGGCGAAGCCCACCACGACGGCACTCGGAGCGTGTTTTTTGAGTTGAATGGCCAGCCACGCGAGGTAACCGTCACCGATCGCTCGTTGCAGAGTGTCGATGTGGGACGGCTCAAGGCAGATCCCAAGAACGCAAAACAAGTTGGGGCGATGTTCCCCGGCTTGGTGGTCTTGGTAGCCGTGAAGCCGGGCGACCGGGTCAAAACCGGGCAGAAGCTGGTGATGCTCGAAGCAATGAAGATGGAAGCTACAATTAGCGCGGAGACGGATGGCGAGGTGTCACAGGTACACGTGGTTGCTGGCACCCAGGTCGAGACCGGGGATCTCTTGATTACTTTAACTTGATCTTGCAGGAGCACCTTTCGAGGTCGTTTCGTAATTCTGCTATGCGGCCACTTCTTTCGCCGCTAGCCACTTAGAAAGTTTTAGCCCCAGCACGGTTCCCCAAGCGGCCACTCGAAGAGTGGGCCGTTTCTTGGATTTGTAAACGGCCGTTAGCTCTCGCTGCGCGGTGCGCAGCGATTTTTCATAGTCGACGGAACCAGCGTCGTCGGCCGATTCGGCATGGTTGAATTCGATCCCTTTTTGATGAAGCTGTAGCGTACAAAAACGCATTAGAGAGAGAGGGACAGTGTTCCAGTCGAGACCGACTCCCGCTTCGGATACTCGAGTTTTTAGTTCCGAGCGGTCGGATGCGGTAAAGACGATCGGCGCTTGTTCGACATGGTCGAGATATCGCAACTGCTCAATCAGTGCCGGGCGAAAACAACGATGAACGGCGTGGAGAGTATTTGAAATTCGATAGATCTCGTAATCTCCCTCTACACCCACAAAACTCTCGCCCAGCAAATAGCTCTTTCGATAGCTGTCTAACCGCCGCCGTGCTAGTTCGAACACCGTCTTATTGACGGACTGGCCGCTGGACATCGTATCAAAAATGTTTCGTATCGCGATTAGGAAAGGCCGCGCCAGTAAATCTCGCTGTTCGAGGTATTCGACGAGTTCATCGAAGTCGCTCGGCGACAAGCGATTCCGGTCTTCTCGTTGTTTTGGCAGCGAATTCATCAGCTGCAACTGATGCAGAATCTTGTCGTAAATCACAACCGTCGGTCGGAAAAAGCTTCGGCGGTCGCTTTCAATCATCTTGGTAAGGAAATCGCGTCGTACGATTCCCTTTTTTTCCAGGTGTTGAATTTGGCGGATGTAGCCTAACGTCCAGAAATATTCGTCGAAAACGCCAAATCGTGCCGCCGCCCGCCGCCAGTGGGCCAGGTCGCTATCGGTCAACCGATAGATGACGTTTTGCACGTTCACGATCGCCGCCCGCTTTCCCGCGAAGCATTCCAAGTACGCGGTTACGTGCGAATAGATTGGCGAAGTGCGCACAATCAGTCCTGCGTGATCAAAGTTCGCTACGAGCGAGGTCCGCACGATTTGTCCAGAGAAGCCCGCGATCAGCCACCAAAATCCCATGCGCTGTGTGAGAGACACGAGGTCCCCTTCGAAATAGCGATCACGCATGTAATAGTTGCAGACGGTCTCCAATTTGCCATCTTGATCGCTCTGCATGAAGTTGAAAATGGCGATGTCGAGGAGACCTTCTTTTGCAACTTCGATCACCTCGGGTAGCGCTTCGAACCTCACGATGTCGTCACAACCAAGCACCCAAGTAAAATCACCTTGAGCCCATTGAAATGCGCGAAACACGTTCTCTTCGGCCGAGGGGACATGAGTCGACGGAGTGATAACGCGCAGGTTGGGAATGCTTTTCTCGAACGAACGGGCCACGTCGAGAGTTGCGTCTTCCGAACAGTTGTTGACGACCAATATCTCGGTCGCGTCAAGAAATGCCTGCCCAGCATCGCCGTCGTCGATGTACGAAGCAAAGCTTTGGAGCAATCCGGCCAAATACTTAGCGCCGTTATAGACGGGAATCAATATTGTCAGCGTTTTGGAAGTTCTCATGGTGCCGTTTGCCGGTCGATTCTCGGCAAGTCATTTCGATTGGATTAAGTTGCCACGATGCAGCTACGAATTGATGTCGATTGTTCGCCAGACGGTCCGGACGCATCCGCGATCGCCGGCAAGACGGTTTGCACGAGTTCGCCGTTTCCGATGACGCTGACCGGGCATCCGCAGGCAAGAGCGTATTTCACGAGTGGGTTATCAGGCTCAAGGCTATAAAACCGCCGAGAGGCCCGAAAGAGCTTGCTCATTTGCGAGGCCGATGTCGTGGGCGTGATCTCAAACACTCTGTTCGTATCAAGCCCCGGTAATTGAGAGCAATGGGCGTTTGCCAAATAGCATTCCAGCCGCCGATTCGCGAGACTCCAGTCATCACAATAAAACGCGCTCGCATCTAATCGCGGCAGATTCCGCTCGTCGCGCCAATTCCGCAAACTCTCCTGTCGACGCTTCCGCCATCGACGTATCATCCGTTCCGCCTTCCGGCCGCGACGTAGGGCTTCTCGCCCGGTTTTCGCAAAGGCCACTCCAGGTTGCCACCACCAATCTCGCTTCTTGAAAGCGACCGTATCCCAATCGACGGCTTCACGCACCTGGGCCTGACTTACGGCGACCATCCGCTCAAATTGTTGGGAGAATTCTTGCCGAACCGCTTCGTGCCGAACGCGCAAACCCGCGACGTCGACCACCGCTCCCGTGTATTCGTCCAAGCCCCACGCAATTCCCTCGGAGCCGAGTTCGAGTGCCGCAAAATCCTCTTTTTGGTGCGTGCCGTCTGGGATTACGACGACAGGGCACCCGCACAGCAGCGCTTCGTAAATTAGGATCGTGCTGTTATCAAAGCAGTACAACACTTTGGCGGACCGGAATAGTTTTCCCAGCTCTTTCTTGTTTGGCGTCTTGCGATTGATTTCAAAGGCGTGCGCTGGGTCGACGAAACCCTCCCTCCATTGCGACTTACCCACGTAATAACACTGAAGGTTGCGCTTCGAAAGATCGGCGTCATCGCAGTAAAACAGAGTTTCATCGATCGTCGGCATATGCAATTTGCCAACAATGCGGTTCTTGATGTAAGGTGAAAAGACATCGGAGTATGAGAAAACCAGCTCTGATTCGTTATACAATTCATCGCCGCCAAGCAAGCCGGGACGATTGAGCACCCAGCGGACGACGTCGCGGGCCTTAAGCGGGTTGCCGGTCACCGTTTCTGGATAGATGGCGATGAATCCGCCCGCGCACAGTTCGGCTGCCGATTCTTCGTCAATGATCGGCGCGTTCAAGTGAGGGGCCGCAACATCTCCGCCTGTAGTGAACGACGGATAGCCAGCCCGGTTAAGCTCATTGCACAACCGGTGGAGACAATTAACGCCTGCCGAGTTCGACAGATACGGCCCCGAAAAAACCACATAGCCACTGCGCGGACGTGCCGGGGATTTGTCGCCACTCCGACTCGAGAGTACCCGCGTAATGTGGTCGATCAACCGCATTGCTTCATCGTCTCCGCAGCAGCGACGACTGGCTTCGTAACGATCCGCTTGGCAGGCCGCGGGATGCGCCACATTTTCACGACGGGCGACGCTTCTGCTGATTCTTCATTCAACCCGCGGTTGTTGATTGCGTCGCGGAGCGAAGGATCTTGTGTGTAATCGCTTTCGATCTTGTCGATCGCGATGGGCTCGCCCTTGCGGCAACTTTCGAGCAACACTTCACCTTGCACAAACTCGCGGCAAGATACCTGACCCCTCCGGACCGGTATCGCAAGTTGTACATCATCCACGGTCAACACGTGACCCGCCGGTAAATCCCGCTTGGCGTACGCGCCGCGGATGTAGTTGTCGAGGAAATCCGTTTCGCGCTGCATCGGGTGCAAACGTCGTTTTGAACCGGCCCCGCAGTATTTCTTGGCAGTGTGAAAGGCTTTGAACCAAGTGTCGATCTCGCCCGGCAAGGACGAGTAATCGGCGATTGTCGCGCCATCTGTGTCGATATCGATGTGTCGCTCGAATGTCCGTGCACCTTTAGCGTACGACATGGTCACCGAATGGACCCAATCGCAATGCTCGTGGCTCGAGTAACCAATCGTGTGGCGACAGTATCGATCGCGCAAATAATCGATTTGGTTCAGCTCGCATTCATCGGCTTCGTGCGGGTAGGCTGCGACGCAGTGATTGATCGCCAATGGAATTCCGCGGCCTTCAAAAAACGTCACCATGTCGTCGATACCTGACTCAGACGCGCCGCCAACCGATACGATCACCGGCTTTCCTGTAGCCGCAATTCGTTCGAGGAGTTGCCAATCATTCGCGTCCGCGCTTGCGACTTTGATGATCGGCAAGTCGAAATCGACGCACCAATCCACGGAAGCTTCGTCGAACGGCGTCGCCATGGGAATGCAGCCGGAGTCGCGAATCGCTTCAATGAGCGTCGCGTAATCACTTTTGCTCATCTGCGTTTCCATTACGCGGCGAACATAGCGAATATCGGTGCGACTCTTGAAATCGTCGTGAATGAAGCTTTCGACGTCGCGAAATTGAACCTTGATCGCAGCCCGAACATCGTTGGCGCGAACAACCTGCGCATGTTGCCGAACGATTTCGATTCCGCGTTCGAGCTGACCGAGATGATTATTCGTCATCTCAAGGACGAATAAATCTTCGAAGATATCGCGAGACACCATTTATTCGACTCCATTCGAATCATGGTTACAGCAAGTTGCGGCAATCCTCCAACAGGGTGGGGACCGCTGTGGCATCCAATGCCACCTTCTCCATAATACCGGGCCGGCTGGAAAGGATAAACGTCACTTGCTGGCCCGTATTTTTCTTGTCTTGCTTCATCGCGTCGACGATTGCTTCAAGCGGAACAGCCTTAAGCGTCGGTATAAATGCCGCGAAATACGGCCGCGTCCATTCCAAAACGCTTTCGAAATAGCTCGGATCCGCCATTTTCAGTCGCATGGCGAAATACGTGGCGCAGACTACGCCCATCGTGACCGCGATCCCGTGCGGAATTGCATACAGGGTTGCCGACTCGAACGCATGCGCAAACGTGTGACCGTAGTTGAGAATATTGCGGATTCCCAGGTCGAATTCATCCTCTTCGATAAACCGCTGTTTGATTTTCAGCGAATTCCAGACGATTTCGTCGAGTGGCAGCGCCGAAGCGTTCTTCGGTGCTAGCATATCTCGTAGCTTGGCAACTGATTCTCCACCGTCAATCAGATGCAGCTTTATCGCTTCGCCGAGCCCGCTATATAACTCCTCCTGTTGCAAAGACCGGAGGTACTCAAAACACAGCCGAATTTCGTGCGGCGGGTAAAACGTGCCTAGTTGGTTTTTAAACCGATTGATGTTGAGCGAACTCTTGCTACCGATGCAGCTATCACACTGGGCGAGTAGCGTCGTTGGTATCAGCGTCCATCGAACGCCCCGCATCAACACCGAAGCAATAAAACACCCAATGTCCTGTAGTACACCGCCGCCGATAACGACGAGATTTGAACTTCGCCGGATTTTCCGCTCGAGCAACCAGCAGAAAATCGGTTCCACTTGATCGTACGACTTCGCATGCTCCGAAGCATCAATGAAGTATGTCTGTGACGCGGGAACCGAGCCGGCGAATTGCTGCTCGTACAGTTGGGCTACTTTGCGATCGACAAGAAAGAAGGCGTTTTCGTGCTCTCGAATACCAGCGACGGTCGCGCGGGCATCGTCACATTCGACGACACTGTACGGATGGCTTTTGCTGCGGATGGTTAACATGATCAAAGGCACGTAAATCCGCCATCCGCGACCAGAACCTGGCCGGTAATGTACGTATTATCTTCGCTGCACAGGAATGCGACAAACTTGGCGATTTCGGCCGGCTCTGCAAGTCGGCCAACAGGAATCGTTTCGGCAATCCGTTCTAAATCTTCGTCAGAGTTGTTCTGCCGTGTTAGCTCTGTCCCCACATATCCAGGCGCGACGCAATTCACCAGCACGTTATCACGCCCCATTTCGACCGCCATCGTCCGCGTTAGGCCCGCCAGCCCAGCCTTCGTGGTCGAATAAGCGGCGCGTTGTGCCCGCGTGACAATTCCAAAGATCGAACTCATGTTTACGATTCGGCCCCATCCGCGCCGCGCATCTGCGGCGCAACTGCCTGCGCCAAGCGAAACGGTGCCGTGAGATTGGTCTGCAGCATACTCTGCCATGTGTCCGACGCAATCTTCTCAAACGGATTGACGAAATTGATGCCCGCGTTGTTGACCAAGATATCGATTGTTTTTCCGTCGTCGTCCAGAGATTGAATATATCGTTCAATCGAGTTTGCGTCCGACAGGTCGAGCGCCTGCCGTGGTGGCGTCAACACTTGCATGCCGCGTTCGCGTAATTCGCTCGCGATCGCCGCGCCAATTCCTCGGCTGCCGCCTGTAACTAACGCTGTACGCCTCGGTTTAATCTTTGCTGCATTAGCCATGCTAGTTCGATTGCCCTTCCCGCGTAAGCTTGCGAGGTGACTAACGAGCCGCTAGCGGCGGTCTTGCATGAGGTTGAGGCCCCGCCTCACAATCGTCCACGGTCGGCACAATCATGTTCGCTCGCAATTCATCGCGATCGAGAAACGGCGCCATGTCTTCCAGCGGTGTGCTCACAATCTCTCCACTCGCCAATCGCCGCGAACTCGATCGCGGCGCAAATCCCTGTTTCAAATCGAGCATGACTTCGCAAATCACAGGCCCATCGGCGCCAAGCGAATTAGCGATTTGTTGTTCCAACTCGTCATGGGTTGCGCAGCGAGTGAACTCGATTCCGAATGCACTCGCGAGCCTCTCAAAACTCGGAAACGAGAGGCCCGATTCCACATCACAACCAACCACATTGTCCGGAAAGAAGCCCCGTTGCGTCTGGCGAATCGAATGATAGCCCTGGTTATTCAAAACAAAAATCTTGATCGGCAATCGATGTCCGACAATCGTTTGCAGCTCCTGCAGGTTCATCATCACGCTGCCATCCCCTGCAATGCAAACGATCCTTTGCCCGGGGCGTGCGAAAGCGCAGCCAATCGCCGCGGGTAGATCGTAGCCCATCGATGCACAGCCAGAATTGTGAAATAGCCGCTGATCGCGACGAATGAACGCCGCCTGAAACGCGGCGACGCAGGCGGTCCCGTCGCCGGTCGCGACGATTTCGCCCTCACCCAGCTGGTCGAACAGGGACTGCATGAAGCAGTACGGATTAACGCCATCTGCTTCGATCCAATATTCGGGCAGAACAACAGGGTATTTTTCCTGCCGCTCTTTGCACCAACCCAGCCACTCTCGCGGCGGTTCGACGGCTCGCTCTTCCGCTTTGAATTGCAACATCGGCAGAAAATCGCGCAGGTCCGCATGAATCGGTAAATCAATTTCGCACGTCGGCTTCCGCATTTCTTCCGCGTCGATGTCGACCGCGATCTTATACGCCGCTCGCGCAAACGCCTTCCAGTTGTAACTCACTTGCCGCATGTTGAGTCGCGTGCCGAGCATCAGCAGGCAGTCGCTATTTTGCACAGCGAAATTCCCAGGCCGATCACCGATTATTCCAGGCCGCCCAGCAAACAGTGGATGCTCATTCCACAACAGATCGTTTGAATTCCACGCGGTCACCACCGGCACGCCAAGCGTCTTAACGAGCGTCAAAAATTCTTCGTAACAGCCGCTCAACCGGATTCCCGAGCCTGCATAAATCACAGGCCTTTCCGCCGACCGCAACTTCTCTAGCACCAGATCACAAGAGGCCGACAAGTTCGGCGTTTCCCAAGCAATTTCATCTTCCACCGAATCGTATCCCACTAAGTCATCGGGATCGATTTCCGAACCTTGCACATCAACCGGCACATCGATCCAGCACGGGCCAGGCCGGCCGCTCTTCGCCAAGTGAAGTGCACGCTCCAAGTGATACCGAATCGATCGCGGATCATCGACCGTCACCGCATATTTGGTGATGCCGCGCACCATCCCCACGATATCCGCTTCCTGATCACCAAGCTGACGAAGCTTGCCGATCAAGCCGTTCTTGTAGAGCGTCGTTTCGCGGCGCACCTGCCCGGAAATCACAAGCATCGGGACCGAATCCACCCACGCGCCAAACACACCGTTAAGCGAATTGATGCCGCCCGGCCCCGTCGTCACATTGACGACGGGCACCTCGCCCGAAATTCGCGCGTAGGCCTCCGCGGCCATCGCTGCAGCTTGCTCGTGATGACAACAGACGTACTCCAATTCGCTGCATCGCCCAAACGCATCATTCAAGTGCATCGCTCCGCCACCTGTCACCAAAAAAACGTGGCGAGTGCCGTGTTCTACCAGCCATTGCACAATGTAGTCGGCGAGGCGCATTCGAAAAATCCTTGATCTTAAGCCGCGTTGCCACGGCGGCATTCATGCCATTTGAAAGTTCGCTCGATGGCGGATTGGAAATCGGTTGCGATCGTTAGGCCGAGCTCATGGCGCGCCCGCTCGATGGACGGAACATAGTGCGACGGCGGATTTGTACTCGCCGCGACGTCGCCGCGAATGTCGACTTCACAACCGGCCAAATCGGCGACGGACCGCGCCACATTTGCAATCGAGATCGCCTCGTCGCTCCCAACGTTGTAGGCACGGCACGATTCGCCTTGCAGCAAAATCGTCCATAACCACGCAGCCAGGTCGGCCGCGTACATGTACGACCGATAATCGTGACCCGCACTCCGCACAACCACTGGACCGCCGTCCAGCGCGTCCCGCAAAAAATTGCCGATCGCGAAATGCCGATCGAGTGGCAAGTACGGACCTACAAATGCAAAACAACGAGCGATCGAATTCTTCATGTCCCGGTGGTAATGCGCCTCACCGCAAAGCATCTCTGCCACTCGCTTGCCTTCGGCATACGCCGCGGCAGGCGAAAGTGGATTGGGGCCGCCAGTGAAATCCTCACGGACATGCGTCACGCCTGCCGGTTGCTTTCCGTAAACGGCGCCCGAACTCGCCAGCAGCAATCTCTCGGCTCCGCACCGCTCGCAAAAAGCGAGCACACGTCGCGTTCCGTCAACGATGACGTCAAACATCACCCGCGGGTTTTGCTCATTGAGCGCCGCGCTCGCCTCTGTGGCCGCATGAATGACATGTGTAAACAAGCCGTCTGGAAAATCGAAATTACGCACATCCCCAGTTTGAAAGCGAATGCCTTCACAATCCGCCAAATGCGGCATGTCGAGCAAAAATCGCTGCGGATCGCGAGTGAGCGCAACAAGTTCGGCCTCGAGCTGCAGTTCGGCATTCGCAAAAACGAACGTCTCCAGCAACCACTTTCCGAAGAAACCGGTCCCGCCGGTCACAAACAACCGTCCGCCGCGCAGCTGTTCCCACATCGGCAGCGTGTGGCTTAACAAGCTTTGCAAGTCCTCACTCGGAAGAACGGACGATGTGGCAATCAAACCCTGCGTCATTGAGACACAAACTCACGAATCGAGGCGGCGATGTATTCAATCGCCACAGGCGAAAGCCCCGGAAATACGCCCAGCCAAAACACCCGATGCATAGCGAAATCAGAATTCTCGAGATTTCCGACGACTCGGAACTCGCAATGCTGATACGCCGGCTGGTGAATCAAGTTACCAGCAAACAACAGGCGGGTGCCAATTTTCCGCATCCCAAGATGTTTAAGCAGGTCCTCACGCGAGAACTTCGCGGCCGGCCGCACGGCCATCGGAAAACCGAACCAACTCGGATCCGATCCTTCGGTCGCCATGGGCAGCAGAAAGATATCTTGAAGGTCGCTGAGCGTATCCCCTAGTAACTGGAAATTCCGTCGACGTGCCGCAATGAAATCTGGCAACTTCTTCATTTGGG
Organism: uncultured Planctomycetota bacterium; assembly: GCA_963733705.1. Classification (GTDB taxonomy): domain Bacteria; phylum Planctomycetota; class Planctomycetia; order Pirellulales; family Lacipirellulaceae; genus JABDGM01. The sequence continues at coordinate 16,460 of CAVTEJ010000014.1, forward strand.
CAACGCCGATCGCGGCCTGCATATCGGTTGCCTTCAAGTTGTAACCAATCCGCGAGTAGGTGTACTTGTGATCGTAGCCGAACGGCAATGATCCAAGTTGCCAGCCGAAGCGCTTCCCACACGTGTCATCCTTGCCCGTTTCGCACCAACAATCGCGGCCCCAATCTCGCAACGACTCGGCAATCTTTTTAAGCCGCGGGCTATTCACGAGCACCGCCCCGCCCTCCCCCATCGTGATGTGATGCGCCGGATAAAAGCTGCATGTCGCCAGATCTCCAAACGTGCCAACTTTCTGACCTTTGTAGGTTGCTCCGATCGCGTCGCAACAATCCTCGATCAGCCACAAATCGTACTTTTTCGCGAACGCTACAACGGCATCGAGATTAAACGGGTTGCCCAGCGTATGGGCAATCATGATCGCCTTTGTCTTCTCGCTACGAGCGGCTTCAAGCGCTGCCACGTCGATGTTGTAGGTTCCTAGCTCGATATCCACGAACACCGGCACGCAACCCGTCTGGATGATTGGGTTCACCGTCGTCGGAAAACCCGCGGCCACCGTAATAACTTCATCGCCCGGCCGCACTCGATCATCGCCAAGCGTGTGATCCATCAGAACCGAAAACGCAATCAAGTTCGCACTCGAGCCCGAATTTACGAGCAGTGCGAAACGCACTCCCATCAACTCCGCAAATTCAAATTCGAACTGCCCCGCGTACCGGCCCGAAGTCAGCCAAAAGTCGAGCGAACTATCGACAAGTGCCGCTAACTCGTCCCCGTCGAACACTCGCCCACTTACCGGCGCCGCCGATTGACCTGCAACAAAATTCTTCTGCGGCCAACGGGCCGCGTGGTACGCACGCGTTAGCTCCAGTATCTGGCGCCGCAGTTCAACCGGATCTTTTGCCGAAACATCGTCGGATGTTCCATTGTCACAAGGGCCGACTATCGTCGATTGATTTGTTCCAGCGGTCATATCACGTTCGCTTCCTGCTTAATCACCACGATCGGTAGGATTCCGTCTTACGCGGCAGCCGCTGTGAATTGGCCCGCGCCACGTTGGTGGTGTGCTCTCGCCTCACACGAGTAGTCACGAATGTCGTCGAGGCACGCCTCCAACATCGATTTTCCATTCGAGTCTTGGAATCGACGATACCACCGTGCCGTATACTCAACCGTTTGATCGAGAGACCAAATCGGCTCCCAGCCTATCTCCGCCGCTTTGGTAATCGCGAGTTTCAACAGACCCGCTTCGTGAGGCTGGCTTCGGTCACCGACGTATTTCCACGTTCCCCCACCCCAAGCCGCACAAAAACGTTCGACCAATTCGCTGACACAACAAGTCCCTGCGTCGTCCGGTCCAAAATTCCACCCGCCGCACAGTTCCGGCTCATCGGAAGACATCAGTTGCGCCACGAGTTGCAAGTAACCATGCAAAGGGGCCAGCACGTGTTGCCAAGGCCGGACCGCGCGAGGATTTCGCAGCGGCACGGGGCGTCCTGCAGTTAGATGAGCAACGATATCCGGCACGATTCGCTCGCGCGCCCAATCGCCCCCGCCAATCACGTTCCCGGCTCGCACCGTCGCCAGCTTAACGGCGTGTTCATCTACTCGAGACGGCGAAAAATACGACCGCCGGTACGAAGCGGCAAGTAACTCCGCCGCACCCTTACTAGCGCTGTACGGGTCATATCCGCCCATTGCATCGTCTTCACGATACGGCCGTTGCGATTCGATGTTTTCGTAACACTTGTCGCTCGTGATGACGACCACGACGCAAGGTTTTTGCCGCAAACGAACCGCCTCCAGCAAATTGCATGTTCCCATAATGTTCGTGTCGAACGTATCGCGCGGCGATGCGTAGCTCTCGCGTACGAGGGGCTGTGCCGCTAGGTGGAAAATCACATCCGGATTGGCATCATCAATCGCGCGCCCAACGTCATCGGCAGAGCGAATATCGCCGATTGAGTGGCGATCGATGATCTCCTCAACCCGCGACGCCGCGAAGTTCGACGGCGATGTCGGCGGCGCAAGTGAATATCCGCTCACCCGAGCACCAAGTTCGTGAAGCCAAATCGAAAGCCACGAACCCTTGAAACCCGTGTGCCCGGTTACGAAGACAGATTTCCCGCGAAAATCACTATTAAAAATCGCTTGCACGATTGTCGCCCTCGCTCTCAGTCGTCTATACGCCGACTCTTTCCAACAATTGCGCGACTGTGCGCCACCGCTGCGGAATTTGATCAGGCAGACCTGCAGTCGATTGATCCCAAACTTTCCATGGCGCTTCCCCACTTTGCCATTGCGCTTCGAGGCCCTGCCAATCGCGGTAGGTATCCATGCATTGCCAGAAACCTTGATGCTCAAACACGCCCAGGTTGCCGTCCGCCGCACACCGCTCAAGTGGGTCGGCTTCGAGGGTACAACCCAGCGTATCGTCGAAGTACTGCAAGAAATCGCGCTCGAAACAAAAGAAGCCACCATTGATCAGCCCGCGGTGATGCTTTGGCTTCTCGGCAAACGACACGACGCGATCCCCTTCCGTTCGCAGCTCCCCAAATCGCGACGGCGGCCGCACACCAGTCAGCGTCGCCGCCATTCCATGCTGACGATGGAAGCGAAGGAGTTCGCCCAGGTTCACGTCCGATACGCCATCGCCATACGTCACCATGAACGTGTCGTCGCCATCCAAATAGCGAGCAGCCCGCAAAATCCGGGCTCCCGTCATAGTGTTCTCACCCGTGTCGGCCAACGTCACCTGCCACGAATCATCAGAATCGCTGCCATGCAGAGCGATGCCTTCCGACTCGTCCAACTTAATCGTGAAGTCGCTATTCATCGCCTTGTAATTGAGGAAATACTCCTTAATTACATGGGCTTTGTAACCCAAGCACAGCACAAATTCGCGCACGCCATGAAACGCGTACAGCTTCATGATGTGCCACAGAATCGGCCGACCGCCGATCTCGACCATGGGCTTCGGGCGAAGCTCGGTATGCTCACGCAATCGAGTGCCCTGACCACCGCATAGGATGATGCATTTCACGACAACTCCTTTTGTCTGAAAGCGATTGAGCGGGAAAAACTTCAGCGCGAGTATGTTGCTCGTGCCGCTCAGCGTGGGTCAACTCAAGCGGTTTGGCAATTCCATTTGCCAAAGAAATGGGTCGCTTTGATCGTAACGGGTTCCCCGTCCGCCGACGGGGGGAACGAAATTGTAATTCATTTAAACGGCGGAACAAATCCCAACCGCCTTCAGATTCCGCGGGCTGTGGCGAACGTAAGTGTCCCTTTGCCAAAGGCCGCGTCGGTTGAATGCTGTCACGCAGCTAGCACTGGCAATTGCATAGGTTCCGGTCACGTTCGATCAGCTTTGTCGGAAAACTCGACACCGATCGCGGACAGCAATTGATAGGAAGTTTGAAACGCGCCGCCGAATCGTGCCCGACGATGAGACGCACTCTGACCCATTCCCGAGCTGTTGATGTGGTGATTAAACCGATCCGCCCGGTCGTGCGGTAGCCGAAATCGATCGGCGATATCGTGAAATCCGCCCGCGACATTTGGATATTGGCCGATGTAAGCGAACTTCTCGTTTACCAGGCGGGCCAGCATACGGCTCGAGTTTTCATCCTCGGGCGCTTCAAATCGCCGCACCGGGATCGGCTTCTCGCACAGCAGCCCGTAGAAATGATGGTAATAGTAGTATCGAAAAAACGGTTCTTCAGCAGCCATCTCCAAAAGCGTGTCGGTTGACACCTCTACGTCAGTCATCGCATCTACAAATCGCGGAGCCCACCGCGCTCTTTCGAGAAAGTCGTTTTGTGCAGCTTGCGTGAAATTGGGCAACACCTGATGCAAATGCGCGACATCCGAGCAAAAGCGTTCGATCGGATCTCGTACGATCGTAGCGTAAACGATTCGATCTTCCCGCAAAAAACAGCTGATGTTTTGGGGCGTGTGGAGGTGAATCAGCGTCTCGCAGCGTTTCAGCAATTCCCGATGATCCGCTAACACATTGAGCGCATATTCCGTTGAGCCATAGTCCAATTGCGAGAGATAAAACAAGTCGACAATTGGAACTTTAATTGATGCGGCACTTCCGGCAAGCGCGTGCCATATAGATGAGCCGCCAGTCCTTGGAATGTGGTAAAAAACGAGATGTCGCGCATCTGGATTCAATGCGAAAAGCTGCTCGCGAGCTTCATCCCGTTGTTGCCGAGCCTCGTCGCGCTCACGAACCGCCTCGTCTCGTTCATCGGCAATTCGTTGCAGGTCTTGCTCAAGCGCGCGGCGGCGCTTCGTTTTGCGTAGAAAGGCCATCTAGCTCCGTTCCAGAGAGCACCGCAGGGGAGTAAGTGGCGAATCGCACGTATCAACCCGGTACGGACCGCGTTTACTAAACCCCGCTACGTACTGAAGGTTCTTGCTCTTTGCTCGCAACCACAACATGTGCGTCGCCGCGACCGATCGCCACATCTTCTCCGCGATCTTCTCGAAATCCATACCTTGCAAGTTTCGTGGAATCACGACCGACTTGCCACTTTTATAACAAGGGCACGTCCAAGCATCCGCAGAATTCGAAGCAAATATTACTCGCAGATTGTGGCGCACTCCGCTTGTTTTCGGTCCAAATATTATGCGGGGAATCGCCGCCGCGACGTTTTGGCCCTTCTCATCGAATCTGGCGAACTTCCGGCGATCTCGCTGGGCATTTCTCACGAGGAACAAAGTGAAAACCAATCTCTTCGCAATCATCGCAGCGCTCGTCTTTTCCACAACAACCTTCGCACACGGCGACGACGGCTTCGGCCATTCAGGTGATTTCGGGCTCGGCGGCCTGGGCGACCTCGGCCTCTCCGGCTTCGGCGGCCATCACGGCGGATTCGGAGGCTTTGGCGGCGACCTGAGCATCAACCTCACCGATAACGTCGACCTCCTTCAAACGCATTTTCAAACTCGTTTCGACAGCCTCAAAACGAAATACGACGATGGTGTGGCCAATACGACCGACTTCTTCACGTCCATCACGTACGACAATATCGTCAATAAGGCCCAGTCCCTAACCGACCGCTACGATTTTTTCGTCAATGGCGTGCAGAATACGATCGATCGTCTCGGCAATATGATTTCCAACGCCAATGACGATGTCACGTTCTACGCCAACCTGCTTACGAATTATCAAAGCGACACGAGCATTTCAGCCTCCAAACTCGGTCGCATCGAACTCGTGATCAACCGAATTACCGATCGATTGAATTCGAAGATCGATACGCTCTCGACCGAGCAAACCACGTTGCAAACGAATCTGCCAACTTACCAGACGTTTCAAACCGACCTGAATACGTTCCTGTCCGACATCCAAACCGCCGGCGGCAGCACAGGCACAACCACTTCTGGCCTAAAAGCGATGCTAACTTCTCGCTCGCTCTCGGCATCCAGTAGCGCCAGTTTGTGCGATTCGTCCTCAACGCCGCTCACGTCGACGTCCGTGCCCGAGCCTTCGTTCGTCGGCTTGCTGCTGATGGCAAGCGCAGGAATTCCACTCGTCCGACATCGCCGTCGCCGCAATTAAATGTCGCCGGAAAGCAACTAGTGCTCTGTCACGCTTGATTTGATGTGTAGCTGAACTCGCAAGAGTTCGGAAACCACCCGCCAGCACTCTTCCGCACGAAGGCTTGCAATCAACTCTTGCGCAAAACTTCCAACGTCCCCTACGTAGGCGAGTTTCTCCGATCGAAGATTCGCCGTGGCGAAAACTCGCACCAAAACGGCTCGCCCCACGCGCCCCACGCCGCCACCCATCTATGTCCCAATGACCGGATCCGCGCTTGGCAACAAGAATCAATCCGGTATTTTCACCCCCGAGAGGGGCAACGAACTTAGCCGGTGGCTTCAGCCACCGGAACGCATTCGTTTAGTGCGGCCAAGCCCTGAAGCGACTGTGTTGATTTTCAAGTGGGCATTGCAGTATTCCTCCAAGGAGTTTTGTTACGCACCATGGCGTTTAGGATCGTAAGCAGTTTTCGCATGCAGGCGGTGATTGCTACGCGGTAACATTTACCTGCCTGGCGAAGACGAGTGTAGAACGTACGAATTTGAGGATTGCAGCGCATGGCATTGAAGGCTGCCATGTAGAGAGTGGCGCGAACGGCGCTGCGTCCGCCGAAGATCGTGCGGTGTCCGCGAAGCTTACCGCTATCACGATTGAGCGGTGCTACGCCGACGAGCTTGGCGATCTGCTTGTGGCCGAGCTCTCCTAACTCAGGCAGTTCCGCCAAGAGGGCGTGGCTGGTGGCCGTGGCGATTCCGGCAACTGACTGCAGAATCTGATCGCGCTCGCGCCACTGCTGGTCGCCTGCAATCAACTCGGCCAGCTGCTTGTTGACAGCGGCAATCTGTTCCTCCAGAACCGCGAGTACCGCCTCAATCGAACGCAGCAGTTCGTCACGCCGGGTCTGATGATGACGGTTCGTCTCGGCCGTATGGAGTTCGATCAGTTGCCGCCGACGAGCGGCCAGGTCGGCGAAAAAACGCTGGTTTTCGCTCGCCAGAGGTCGCACCGCGGGCCGGATGTCGTGCGCGTAGCGGGCGATCACGCGCGCATCGAGCGCATCGGTCTTGGCTAATTCACCAACGGCAATCGCGAATGCACGCAGTTGCCGCGGATTGGCCAGAACGACCGGCAAGCCGGCTTCGGCCAGGTACGCCACCAGGGCCGTCTCATAACCACCGGTGGCTTCGACCACCACCAGCGCGGCGCCACGCATTGCCTCGACTAGCTCTTCGAGGCCCGACTCCGCATTCTCCACGGTGATCACTTGCGGAATGCCGTGGCAATTCGCGTCGAGCTTTTTCGACGCGACATCGACGCCCCAAAACGATCCATTGGACTCTCGATGGATCGTGTTAAAATCCTGCATGGTGGGAGACCCCTTCCTTGCAAATACGGGCTGATTGCCCAAGCGACTGTTCGGGTTAAACACCATCGCGGCCGGGGATCACGCTTCAGGACGGTGTCACGAGCACCTAAGGGCGACCGATCTCCCGACCGCGTTTTTTGTTTTTCACCCCCATGGGGGCGAAAAACAAAACTCATCCGCTAACGCAGATGCGAGTGAATATACACTCTCTGCGAACATACAAGGGCCAGCCCTTTTAACGTGACGTTCGTTCAGCAATAAGTTGAGCGGTGGAGACGTGTCCGCCGTTGTTGTATTTGGATTTCTGAGGTGGTTTCTTCTTAGGACCGCGACTGTGTTTTTTGTAGCGAGCGAGTTTCATCCGACGGGCGATGTCGCGCAGCGTTGTGGCGAACTCGTCGTCCGACTGCGTTGCGAACGTACGCCAGTGCTTCGGTGGGATCGCGATCTGCATCCCGTCCTATGCCCCACGGATCTCCAGCGACAGGTAGTAGGTCGAGACCTCATCTCGCGGCCGTGTTCGCAGCCAATGGCCGCTTCCACCAAGGCCACGGCGTTGTAGGCCAACAATCCCAGACAGAGCGCGAACAGCGCCGCCGCCGGGTAGCCGAGGGTCGAGATTTCCGATTCGAATGCCCGCTCGATCTCGAAGAACACGCGTTCAATTGTCCACCGGTTGCGGTACAACTCGGCGATCCTCTCGGCCGAGGCGGCTTCGGCCGGAAGGTTCGACAGAATGTGGATCTCCAGATCCCCGTCCCGCGTCGGTTGGTTCAACTCCACCGTTACCCGGCGGAGGACGAGTTCTTTCCCGGTCGCCGGTTCGCTCAGGGCAATCGCCTGCTCGGAGACGATTCCCGTTTCCGTTCTCCCGCCGCGCCGGCGGCGGCCGACGAGGCGGCCTTTGAGCTGGCCGTGTTGCCGCAACACGAACGAGGCCTGCTTCCGGTGCATGTCAAAGATCAGCGGCAGTGTGCAGAAGTTGCGGTCGGCGATCCACAATTCGCCAGGCTGGACCGTCTCGATCACTTGGCCGATCAGGCGACGCTCTTGGGCTTGGCCATCCTCGGTAAGAAATACGTCGCGCACCAATCCCTTCGCCTGGTCGAAGACGACCAGGGCCTTGCCTGGCAGCGGCGCGGCCCAGGTGCGGCGGAGGTCCTCGATCCGGTGCTCGGTTGCCCCGAGGTGAAGGCCATCCAGAATCCGCACTTTGTATCCCGAAAGCCACGAAGATTCTGTCGCGCGGAGCTTGCGGATCACCGGTTCGGCACGCTCGAACGAGTTACGCACCAAGGCTTCCGACACCTCGAGCTCCATTCGATCCAGCTTGCGGTAAACGGCCGTGACGCTCACGGGAATCTCGTCCGCTTGCGACTGATAGGCCGCATGCACCGACGGCTGCTTTCCCAAAACCACCTCGCTCATCAGTTCGACCAGCGTCGAAAACAGCAATTCTTTTGTGTATTGTGCCTTCGCCGTCTGTGCGGACAGTTCATTCAATCGATCGGCATCCAACAGACGCTCCAAGGCACAGCGGGCCATGACACCTACCGGACGGGTTTTCAAAAACGGCTCAAACACTCGGCTCAGCAACATCCTTGTCGCCCTCGCTGGGTTAGGGATTGTCGGGAAGAGCCGAAGGATAACAAAAACTTGGCAACTCGCTACCAACGTTAAAAGGGCTGGCCCTACGGGGTTTCGCCGGAAACCGCCACAATGTAGAATCAACGATCACGGCACAGCCATCAAACGGAGATGCGCGCTCGGCGGCTCCGCCGCGTGCCGTGGCGGGTTTTGACCATTCGGGACGCAACATTTCGTGTTCAAAATCCATTCGTTCGCTCCGCCAGCGTAGCTTCAATTGGCAGAGCACCGCATTCGTAATAGTAAATGGCGACTTTTCGCTGTCGTCTGAAAAACGCGAGAAATGCCTTGTTTTACAGCGCGAAAACGGCTTTTCCGGTTTTTTGAATAGGACCCAAAAAGGTCCAAAAAGAGCTGCTTGCGGGTGTATATACACCCGCTGTTATCGCCGCCCTTGGTGCCCGCTGCACACCGAATCTACTTCAGATCTCGGTCGCTAACCTCCATTCGGCAAGTGCCGCCGCAAGCTGAAGCCGCAGTCACGGCGTGGGGATCATCGCAGTCAACACATGCATCTGTAAGAGCGTCAAGCAACCCATGAATCTCGGATGGGATTGTTAATTGACGCACACGGTACGCCGCTTCAATCCGATAAGTCCACATCGTCCCAATCTTCGTCATCGAAATCCATCTCGGCCCAGGCCGGGCAGTCGTGCCCGGTGGGCGGATTAGCCTGGAACAATTCTCCGCACAGAGAGCACCATAACTGTCCGCACTCAAGGCATCGGGCCACGCAGGGATCTTCGATCTCCGGATCGTTTTCACAGTCGTGCGTGCTGGAACTGCCGCACCCTGGGCAGTCACCGATCATGACCCGATTGACGAAATCTTCGCCGGTGGTGCTCTGTTCGAACGCGTTGCGAAGTTCGTTGATCGCCTCGGGACCTATACTGGACAGCACATCCTTTACGGCGGCCTGTTCGACAGCGGTTGGTTCCTCCTCCACCTCGGCTTCGCAGTGGGGACAGAAGTTTGCGGCGTCTGGAATTTGTTTCTGGCAGCTCCAGCAGATCATGGTCAAAACTCCTGTATCGTCGCCAACATTCTCCGCTTCCAAGGACGCACACCAGCAGGGCATTCCCGCTCACGGCAATATAAAATATTTCCCGAATAAGTCCACGCAAACTTCGTAGTGGTGATCGCCCAAGTTCGAGCGGCCTGGCTGACGGACGAGGAAGTCCGCAAAGCCGGCAAAACCATCGTGCTGAAGGCGAGCCTGATAGATAAACGGGGCGCAGCTCGCATCGCTTCAACTGTCCGGACCACCTTTTGATCGTCCGCTATCCCGCTGGCGATTTCTAAAACTTCATGGCCATCTGTCCGAAGCTTTGCCAGATAGGCTGCTTCGTACTCCTGGCCCTTAGCAGCAATGAGTTTTAATTCAGCGTCCGGCTCATCAGGGACGCACGTGATGCCATCAATCGTCAGTCCCAGCGGCAATCCTGCAGCCGTAGCCATCGCCGGATTACCGTTCCGGCATTCAAGGTGCCAGCGTTCCATCCACGCGACGTAATCGCCGTCCATATAGACGACGAGGTCGCTCGGCGAAAAGACAAGCCTGCCGCTGGCGTAGTGCATGCCGGAATCGCCGCTGAGAGCAAGTGCCACAAACTTAGATTGAGACTAGCCCAGTATCGTTGACGATGGGGCAAACCGCCAGCAGATAGGGCAACCTACCTCCACTCCTAGGATTGATGCCTCAACTTCAACTGAACCGCGAACCATAACCACCCGCGACAGGCTTGCTCCAGAGAGCGTCCGGCTGAAGTCTTACCCCGCTCACTTCTTGGCCAGCAAGCCAATGACCTTCTCAATTTCGCTCGAGTCAAACGCACGAGCCGTGGACGTGTGGACGTTGTCTTGCGATGACAGATTCAGCATAGCGGCGGTTGCTGTTTCGTCGTTAGGAGCGTCAAAAATCAGGACGCCGTCCGAATCGCCGAGGGTCCAATAGGTGCCCGTGACTTTGATGCCCATTTTCTTTGCCGCTGTTCTGAAGGCGGCTGCCCGTTTGGGCGATCCTTGAATATCCTGGATGCCCTTTTCCGTGAATTTGATCGTGGTGATGTAAGTCGCCATGGGATGCTCCTCGTTTGTGGAAATGAAATCGGATGGTGGTCGATGCGTCTGTCTTCGCCGTCAAGTTAATCAAGATCGGCCGGCGGCGTTCCCTCGCGGTGTCTGTCCTGCGCCAGTTGATACGTGATGCCAAGCAGCACCGGCCGAGCCCTACTATGTATCTAAGCGGGGAGCATCTGGCAATCACCAGCTCCGCTTTGTCGTGCGAGGCTTAATACCGGCACTCGTCAGCTGTTCGTTGATCGTGTCTGGCCTTCTGGGATTGTCCGAATCCGGATCAGTCGAAGAACTGCCTGCAGGAATTGCAGTAGTACTTCCCTGGCGGCTCGTTAGCAACGAGGGTTGCTTTGGTTGTTGCAGCGGCAATATTGATCGTACGGCCGATGACCCCGCACAATACTTGTGCGGTATCGTGCGATCCACAATGAGAGCACATCGGCAGACAATCATCTTCGATTGATCGTATGGTGTCTTTAATGCCTGGATATTCGGTCTCGATCTGATTCAAGCGGTCTTCATCGATTCTCAACATCGCATCAGCCCTCTACTCTTCGAAGTCCCTCAACGAGCTAAGTACTTCACTGAGCACTGCGGCGGGTTTTACTTCCAGATCGGTCTTTTTTCGAGTTGACTCCTTGGATATCAACCAAAAGCTACCATAAAAGTCCGAAACCATAATCGTTACTCGATCTTCCTTGCGAAGTCTCGTGGAGCTTTGCAACGCATCGACGACCGCGTCGGCTATCGGATGAATTGGCGTATCTGATAATCGAGCGGAAGAAAGCAGTCGATGCGCTCAACAAGATCCATTAAGTTCGGGCCGCTTCCGACATGAAACACCGTGCTCTGCGAATCGCGTGGTCGGTGACGTGGGGAATCGTGGCTGTGCTGCTGGTCGTGCTTTGGGTGCGGAGCTATTACAGTAGGGACTGCGCCCTTTACAAATTCGGGCGGCCGGAGGTTCGTTTCGATACGTATATCGGTGTGATGCGCCTCAGGCATAATGTCTTCGACGACGACGCTGGGGAGGATGGCTTAACTTATTATTCGCTCGACCCTGAAGTGTTCAGTGACATCATTCATTCCGAAATCACCAGCGTTTATTTTCCGAGGGTAGTCGAATTCGCATTTGACTACTCTTACTTTCTCGTGCCCTATTGGTTTGCCGTATCGACCCTAGCGGCTATCGCAGGTGCCCCTTGGCTCCGCTGGCGTTTCCGTCTCCGCACACTCCTAATCGCCACGACACTCGTTGCCATCGGGCTGGGGCTGGTCGTGTGGGCGGTACATTAGGCTCGTGCGCGGTAGGATGGGGGCATGAAAAACTCGCACATGCTGATCCTTGCCGCAGTGATTGGAGCCGGTTGCTCAGTTTTGGCGAGCATCGGAACGCAGCGCTGGATCATAGCGGGCATCAGTGTCGCTTCCGCCGTCATGTTTGGTCTGTTAAGCACTAAGAACGCTCGCAAAAAAATAAACAGCGACCCGGAAAATAATTCCCCATCAGCGTACTAATAGGACGGCTCATCCTTTTCCATGCGCCGTGGTATCATTGGGACGGAAAACGCCAAGATCGGTTGCCCTACGGCGAACTGGTTCTAGGGCCAATCTCTGAAAGGGTGATGTCATGGGCACGCCAACTCCGCTCTTGTTCTTTTTAAGTGTTGTCGCGCCATTCGTTTTGGTGCCGCTGATCGCAGTGATTATCATTCAAGCTCGGAAATACACTTGTTATCGACATGAGCTTGAATTTAAGCGCGAGATGGTGGAGCGCGGTCTGAGTGTCGATGAAATTGAGCGCCTTGTATCTGCCAAGTCACCAATCGACCGCCAGAAATAATTCCTAGCGACACACTAATCCGACAGTGCCGGCTTTTTCGTGCGCGGTAGAATCGGAGCCATGCTCACCAGCCGCCTTCTGTCTCTGCTCGCCCAACCCGGTTCCGCGACCGTCAAGTACGATCTCTTTAGCATCGACCTACTGGATACTCGGCGCAGCCGTCCTGCTGTTTCTGGCATTGCTGGCGACCCTTGTTGCCGTGGTGGTATATCGGTAGCGACGGCGGAAGTAGCACGTGCGTGGTAGAATCGTGGGAATGGGAATCATCAGCCCCGCTCACGTTCTGATATTCGCCGTAGACAGTCGCTGCGAATCACGAAGGGCGAACTGCTAATCACTCTAGTCTTGTTCGCAGCGGCGTTCGCCTACTACGCTTACATCTTGCGGAAATAATCCCCAGCGCATTAGTAGGACCGATGAAATACCGCAGACTGCGAATCGCATGGTCGGTCGGGTGGGGCATGGCGGCGGTGCTGATGATCGCGTTGTGGGTGCGAAGCTATTGGATATGGGACCGGTGCTACTGGCCCGGATTGCCACGAACGCAACTGGGTACTCAACTTAGTTCCGATTCCGGCCATACCGTGACAGTCATCTCACCGCGTGTCGCAACTAGTTCGGGCTCATTAATAACTATCAGTCGCCCCGGCCCCGCTCCAACTGCATACCAAGCCCTTTATTCAAAAGAGACGTTTGGATTCTATTTCACAAGAACGCCTACCCTATTTAGATTTGATCTCCCCTACTGGTCTCCGGTGACTGCCAGCTTGGCTCTTGGCCTAGCGCCATGGTTGATCCGGCCGCGCTTCAGCCTTCGCACTCTGCTCGTCGCCACGACGCTCGCTGCTGTTGGGCTGGGGCTGATCGTGTGGCTCGCGAGATAACAAATGAAATACCGCAAGCTGCGAATCACTTGGTCAGTGGCGTGGGGCATTGCGGCGGTGCTGCTGATCGCAATATGGGTACGCAGCTATTCGTTTTTTGATTTTTGCGAGGTACCTGCTTCAGGTCATTCGTCGCTGCATCTGCAATCAGCGCACGGGCGGGTAGTCTTATTCGTTCTACCCGACTTTCACGAGTTGAGGATCGGTGGTGTCCCAACGCCGAACGTGATCCTGGCTGGTGAACTAACCCAACCGATGATCGGTATCAATATTCCAGGTGGCATCAGCATAAGCGTGCCACCGTATGATTCCGCTCGAATACATGTGACACCATTTTGGCTGGTCGCGCTAATCGGTTGCATTCTCGCAGCGATTATCGGGGGCATTCCGTGGCTACCGTGGTGGTCAACCCGTTTCAGCCTTCGCACTCTCCTCATCGGCACGACGCTCGTTGCCATTGGGCTGGGGTTGATCGTGTGGGCGGCACAGCTTCGTGCGCGGTAGGATGGGAGAATGAAACGCCAAACCATTGTCAACGCTGCATGCGTAGTGACGGCGCTAACTGCTTTTTATACTGGATTTGTGGCATCTACGCCGTTTATGCGAATGCTCGGTGCGGTTCTGATGTGCGTCGGGGTCATATTCATTTCTGTTTTCCCGCGACGAAAGTAACTTCCCATCACCGCACTAATAGCACGATATGCAATACCGCAAGCTGCGAATCGTGTGGTCGGCGGCGTGGGGAATTGCGGCGGTGCTACTGATCGTGTTGTGGGGTCACGCACTCCACAATCAGGTTAGAGGGGCAGTCTGGGTATCCAAATCTCATTACGTCGGCTTTTGTACGCTTAGTCATTGGATGGGGGTCGAAGCCAGTTCGTACACGATAGGCCCGCCTGGCACTTGGTACCCGCGTACATACTTTCAGGACAACGAAGTCACCCTTGAACAGGGAAAGTCTGCGTCACCCTTGCGTCGATGGCAATGGTTGCCTTATAGCGGCCCAGATATGTCCCGCATCAACCTAACTGTGCCTCTTTGGTTCCCCGTATCGTTAGTGGCCACAGTCGCCGTTTTGCCTTGGGCCGTGCCGCTGTCGAAACTGAGGCGTTTCTCCCTCCGCACTCTCCTAATCGCCACGACGCTCGTTGCCGTTGGGCTAGGGCTGATCGCGTGGGCAGTACGGTGACGCCATGAAACACCGCAAGCTGCGAATCGCGTTGTCGGTGACTTGCTGCATTGCTTTCCTGGCCTCCACCTCGGTCTGGATATTCAGTTATTGGTGGATCATTCGGGTCGAAGGACGTCTCTACCCATCTGCGCTTTTGGGGATTACGTCGACGGAAGGTCGAACACTTCTCACCCGTCAAAATCTCGATGGGGGCATTCATTTTTGGTTTCGCGTGCAGCGAGTCGATGACTGGTATGATGAAATCATCAAGAGAGGTCACGGCAGGCCGAACTTGCTGACTGGATGGCAAGTAAATTCATCTTCAAACTTTAGCTACATCCAGTTTCCCGGCTGGTTTCCCGGATTGCTCTTCGGGTTTGCCGCTTTGGCTAATTGGTTGCCATTTGGTTGGCGTTTCTCCCTCCGCACGCTGCTAATCGCCACGACGCTCATTGCCGTTGGGCTGGGGATGATCGTGTGGGCCACGAGGTAACGCGATGAAGTATCGCAAGCTGCGAATCGCGTGGTCGGTGGCGGTGTTGCTGGTCGGGTTGTGGGTGCGAAGTTACAGCTCGTCGCAATAATCTTTATAGGCTTGTTTGGCTAAACACACGATGCACCAATCCTCATCATCGTCGTACTGCGTCGGGCACGGCGGTTGTCCGTGCAGGATGCCTTCGCAGTCTTGCAATGCCACCAGTTCGGTTACGCGGACCAATCTGGCAATGACATCCGATGAGATTGGATACACGGGTTAAGCTCCTTAGCGTTAAGGCGGCACTTCGTTCGCAGGCCATTGTAACCCGACGGCTTCTGTGTTCGCTATCAACATCACGCGGGTGGCCCAGCCAAGAGCTAGAGTTTCCGCGCCCCAATGCTTGGTGGCCCGTCAATTTTTTCACCACTATACTATGGGCATGTGCGGACGATTCTCACTTCGAGCCAGGCTAAATGACTTGCTGTCGCAGTTTGCCGCAGTTGCAGTTGGCATAGAAGACTATTCGCTCTTTGAGAATTACAACCTCCCGCCTACATCCGACATCCCTGTTGTCCGCGCGTCAAAAGGTCATCGTCAAGTATCGTTAATGCGCTGGGGTCTGCTACCTCCTTGGACAAAGGATATAAAGTCGGCACCGATGCTCAATAACGCTCGCGCCGAGACGGTCGCGGAAAAGCCATCGTTTCGATCCGCGTATAAGTCTCGCCGCTGCATCATTCCCGCCAGCGGTTTCTTTGAATGGTTGAACGATAGCAAGCCGCGACAACCGTTTTACTTTCACCGGCCAGACGATAAGCTGCTCGCATTCGCGGGTTTGTGGGAAACGTGGAACGACATTGATAGCTGCGTCATCGTCACGACGGATGCCAACGAGGTTATGTCGCCGGTCCATGAACGCATGCCGGCTATCCTTGGTGACAACGACTACGGACTTTGGCTTGATCCGTCATCGGGCGATGCATCGCATTTACTGGCACCGTGCCCAGCCAGCGAAATTACCCGCTATCCGGTCAGTACGTTCGTGAACAACGTCCGCCATCAGGGACCACAGTGTATTGAGCGGGTAGCGCTACAATCAAATCTCTTGCTCGATTAGCACCGGCATCCGACTGCACCGCGTCATAATCCGGTAGTAATGGCTCGCGGGCGTCGTCAGCATGTAAGCGTGTAGTCTGTCTTGCTCGTCCCTTACCAGGATGCCTCTAATTCCCTGAATGACCTGATACCAGACGCCTTTTTCGTAGCCGTAGTCGGCTGGTATCTCAACTCGTTCCGGTTCCAGCCCGCGCCACTTGCCGCTTTCCAGGCTTTCGATGCCACACCAACCTGGACGCGGCAACTTTGAGCGACCAACCCGATTGCCCCACTCGCATATTGTCAATTCACCATCGCAATACACCGGCAATGTTGGATAGCGTTCGGAGTGCATAAAGTGCAACTCTTTGCACTGGCCACCGCGACTAACGATGCGGCTTGCAAGTCCATAACGCTCGATCGTCTCTTCGCTCATGCGCGATGTCAGAATGGCAATTCCCTGGCACATCAAAAGCAACTCTTGCCGTAAATGTCGCAGATGTCGTAGTTATTCGCCGAGTCGGCGTAGATGTCAGTCAGTGGCGTTGTGGCCGCACTCCGCACGGCGAAGCGTCCGATGCGGTGATTGATTGCTTGTTTGATGTCAGTCAGTTTCGGGTGCTCGAACAAGCTTTGCTGGCGATTGACGATGGGCCGAAGTCCATCCGCAGTAACGTGCATGTAATGAACGAACGCCGTGCGTGGCTGCCAGACATGAGGGAGCAGGTACATTGCTGCTTCCAGGATCGCTTCAAAATCGCCACGGCTCCCCAGCAGGCTACATCGCTGCGAACGCCCGCTGCCCTCCACAAATTGCAACGAGAGAATAAGGCGATCGCAGCAGAGTTTGTGGTAGGCCAAAGCCTCCACCAAGCGCTCGACGTTTCTGGCGACAAATGCCTCGACCCGCGCCGGATCGCGACTCGCCGCTCCGATACTGCCACCACGAGCAACGAACTTGTTGCGCGGCCGCGAAGTCTGGACTGGAATAACCGGCGTCCCGTTAAGCTCCCACCACAGACACTCGCCTGTTTTGGTAAGCAGCCTGCGGATCAGTCGGCGGTCGGCAGCCGCGAACTGGTCGCAGGTGGTGATACCATACGCGGCCAGCCTCCGAGCTGACCGCTTGGCAATGCCGGTAATATCTTCGACCGGACGCCCGCCCAGTAGTCGCACACGCTCTGGCTCACTTTGCACGACCCCGCACCCGAACGGTTTCGATGAATCACTGATGAGCTTCGCCAGCGTCTTCGTAGGCGCAATGCCGATACTGACCGGAACGCCAACGCAAGACAGAATCTTCTGTTGCAATTGCCGCGCATCGTTGATCGTTCCGCGCCCCAGTTGGAAGAACTGTTCATCAATCGAATAGAACTCTACACATGGGCTCAATTCCTGAACGATGGCCAACATCTTTCGGCTAAGTACTTCGTACCAGGCGAAGTCCCGCTTAACGAAGATCATCAGCGGGCAACGGGGCACTGCTTCCCAGATCGGCATCCCGGTTGTGATTCCCGCTGCCTTGGCTTCGTAGCTCTTGGCAATGACGCATGCGCCTTGATTCCCCAGCACACCGACCGGCAGGCCACATAAATGAGGAAACCTCACTCGTTCGGCGGAGACGTAAAAGCAATCTGCATCGACATGGCCAATCATGCGAGCCAGTATACATATACATCCGTACAGTTCAACACTCGCGATGAACCCGAAGTCGCGACCGGTCCAAAGGGGGGGCCGAACATCTCGCGATTCAAATCGATCGCCGCTGTGGGTTAAGTTAGACCAGCCTGAAGGTGTAAATGAAGATGGTGTTGGCCCATCCCTTTTAAATAGCCACTACCCCTATGGCTAATTTCCACCAACCATTGGGAAGTTTGCCATACTGCCCCAAAATCCCCCAGTTTGGCATCCTTATTGCATTACCCCCAACCTCAACCGGTCATTGTTAAAGAGAAGCACGATGCAGGTGGATAGGCCGGGCAACAACGTGCACCGTGTAGAAGCTATATTTTTTGGAGGTAACGTATGTTTCGAAAATGTGCACTAGGTTTAACGGCCTTCGCAGCCCTCGGATTCTCATTCGCGATGTCTTCGTCGGCCAACGCATTCCATGGTGGCGTGTTTCATCGTCACTACGGTTCCTCGGGCGGCTCATATGGCGGCAATAGCAACAGCTGTGGTTGCGATTGTGGCAGCTCCACAGAGGCAACTCAGGGAAATCAGGACGACAATGGTGAGCACCACGCGGTCTCTGATCGCGACGAGCGTGGGTCGCGCGATGTCCATCGCAATGGCAATGGTGTCACAATCGAAGAGCGTGATCATGAACGCCACCACGATGCTGACCAGGACCGCGACGGCGACAAAAAGCATGACAAGGATATGAAGAAGGACGAGCACAAAGACAAGGATATGAAGAAGGACGAGCACAAAGTCAAGGATATGAAGAAGGACGAGCACAAAGTCAAGGATAAAGAAAAGGACAACGACAAAAAGGAAGAAGCGAAGAAATAATTGCCGTAACCAAGCGACGACGCCTGCAGCTGGTCGAGCCTTCAAAGTTCGGCCAGCTTTTTTGTTGCCCGGTGCAGCGAGATGAGGTCTTACGGGATTCAGTACGGCAAAGCGGTTTTATCCAATTCTGTGCGGTTCTCCCGACTGCTGGGCGAGGCGTGCAACCTACCCAATAGCCTTTGCAATGACGAACGCCGCAGTCGCCGCCAGCCCGCCCACGAGGACCGTTTGCCAAGCACTGCGGAACGGCTTGGCCGTCGTAAACCGCCCCTTGATGTAACCGAACACCAGCAGTGCCAGAAGTGTCACCACAATCGAGCCGACCAAGGCCGAGTGCACGGACTGCCAGATGAAGTACGGGGCCAGCGGGACCATCCCACCGACAATATACGAGAGGGCGATGGTCAAGGCACTGCGGCTCGCCCGCTTTGGATCCGGTTCCGTCAGGCCCAGCTCGAACCGCATCATGAAGTCCACCCATCGCTTCTTGTCAGCACGGATGGCGTTGACGACCGTGGCCACTTGGCCGCCTTCGAGACCGTAGGAGCGAAGCACGTCGGCAACTTCGTCCGCTTCAATTTCCGGCATCTCGTCTACCTCAAGTTCCTCTCGCGTCCGCTCGGAGACGAAATGCTCGGCGTCGGTTCTCGCCGCCAAATATCCGCCCAGACCCATCGCAATCGCACCGGCAGCTACCTCGGCCAATCCCGCCGTCACGATGATGCCACTCGACTGCACGGCACCGGACAAACCTGCAGCCAGAGCAAACGGAACTGTGAGACCGTCCGACATGCCGATCACGATATCCCGGACAGACTCCGACGAAGTGAAGTGCTTTTCGATGTGAGGTGTTTGCGGCATGTGATTCCTCGAGGCGGAGAGAAAGCGAGGCTGGTGATTGATCCTGACGAGCAAGGGCATTGTCGCCGAGGGTTAGGGCTTGAGGAAGTTGGCGGTGAACAGCCGCATGCCAATTCGACAAACACGCAGCGAGTGGGCTGGCTGGATGTACGATCGACCCCCGCATTCGAGCTCAGCAAGGGTTCGGAGAGCTGTTCTCTGCTGAGCCAGGCGGGAATCGGAATGCGGTATGGAGTTAGGAAGGGGGTGTCGGCCGAGAACGCATTCAACAAATCTACGCGAACGCCCCGGCACAGTGCTGGCGGTTCGGTTGATGCTTGGGTGTTATCAAGCCACGCACAGGCCGAAGCGGCGAAATCGAAATTCCTGGAAACCTGGAAACTTGGAAAAGTCGTGGCAGTCGCCGGGCGGCTGAGCATCGATGCCACGGCGGTGGCGGCAGTGACTTCCATCGATTCACCCTTTGTTTGTTGCAAAGCCTGCCCGGTGGTAGAGTCACGTCAATGTTGTGCTAATTGAGAGCCACTAACCATGTCGTATCAAGATGCCTATTCAGCTATTAATAGTCGACGATCATGAAGTCATTCACGCGGGTTTGAAAGCAATCCTTGAGGGGGCCGTTATCCGCGTTGTCGGCGGAGCATCGAATGGCCGGGACGCAATAAAGCTCTTTCGAAAACTCCGGCCAGATGTCGTGCTCCTCGATGTCCGTATGCCAGGAGGCGATGGCCTGGAGTGCCTTGCTCACATAAAGCGTGATTTCCCCAAGTCAAACGTTCTGATGTTTAGTTCCTTTGACAATCCAACTTATATCGCCCGGGCATTCGCCTCAGGTGCCTCCGGCTATCTGTTAAAGAGTGCTGGCCGACAGGAGATAAAGGCGGCGGTTAAGAAAGTGGCGACCGGTGAGTCCCTCTGGTCGCAGGAAGATCTCCGCAGCGTTTCAGGCTCATTAACCGCGAAACGCGGCGAGACAATTGAAATACCGCTCACCAAGCGTGAGAGCGAGGTGCTAAAACAAATGGCACTCGGACTCACAAACAAAGAGATTGCTAAGTCGTTGGGTATTAGCTACGAGACCGTGAAAGAGCATGTGCAACATATTTTGAAGAAATTAAGCGTGAGCGATCGAACGCAAGCGGCGGTGTGGGCGGTACGGAAGAATCTCGTCTGATTTCAGGGCAGGTACCTGTTACCAGTTGTCAGTTGTTACCATGCTGAAGCGGCAATGTAAATTCCTGGAAATTTGGAAACTTGGAAGCGTCGTCGCACTCGCCGGTGCTGGCTGAGTAATTGAATGTGCGGCTGGCGTGCGATGTTGTTGGCCACTGAGGCGAGCTGAACAAACCGGCTGTCCAACCTCCACGGCAACTACGCCGCAGCATCCACGCCGCCGTAGTCGAATTCAGGAATACTCCACCCGACTGTCAGCGGCGGCAGTGGCTAAATCAATCCGGAACAACCACCAGCGTGGCAGTGCGGTGGGAATGGCGGATGTTGGCTAAACCCAGGTTCAACAACACCCGGGCTGGATCGGACGCGGCTTGCCTGGGGGTGCGACTCCTGAGTTAAGCCTAGTTAATGATGAAGGTACAGCACGAGGCTCACTTCGCGACTGCATCAGCAATCGACACCACTTTTTGCTGTCGTAGATCTTGAAGTTGGCATTCGACTGGATGAGTGAATACATCCAGAGCTGACTAACGAGGCCGACGTCGTTGCCGGAACTGCACGTCATCACCCGCGATCTGACACTCAACGTCGTGTAGATCAAATCGTTCGCGAA
Source organism: uncultured Planctomycetota bacterium (assembly GCA_963733705.1). GTDB lineage: Bacteria > Planctomycetota > Planctomycetia > Pirellulales > Lacipirellulaceae > JABDGM01. The sequence goes on from CAVTEJ010000014.1 coordinate 37,735, forward strand.
GAACGGCAACGATTTGATTCAGCCGGTCTTCGGTGGTCGCTGGCTTAATTACATCGCCATCTTCCATGTCTAAAACTTGGTAGGCCTCGATTGAAGGCATGGTTATCTCGGCAGAATGTCCTTCCTTCAGTTGTTCTGCAATTGCATTCTCGACCCTGTAGTTGTGATCGAGCTCGTTTGCCGCGAGTTTAACTCGCATGATACACCGTCCTGTGGGCTTGAACTTCCATGGTTGAACTCAATCAATCGTACCTGGTGCGGGGGCTTGGGCAAGCGTACCTAATCAGGCTGTCAGGGACCGTTCAACAAACCGGCTCCCCAACCTCCACTGCCACCGCCGCAGCGTCCACGCCGCCGTGGTCGAACTCCTAAGTACGCTGCCAAGTTGTCGCCGTGGTCAGTGGGAGAGATTCAATCAACTACGTTCCGACCGGTGCGGGTTGAGTTAGCCAGCTTCGATTGGAGCAGGTGGCAACTGTTGCCACCTGAACCAGACCGACGCAACTGGCAACGGTCGCCAATTGAATACCAGGGATGGCATTGAGTCTGGTTCGTCTCGACCGGCTTTGGCAAAAGTATCGGCCAGAGTGCCTACTGGTTCAGACAGCGGCTGCTGGAGCAGGAACTGTGCCAGCCTGTTGATCGGAGCAAACACGAGGGTGGGGGCCTGCTCCTGTACTTGTTGTTGCTCCAGTTGCTGCCGGTCATGTTCTTCGCAGCGGGCGGCGGCGCACTGAACCCATGCAGATTGAGATATCGCCAAAAGCAGGACGATAGGCCTCAATTGGATGGTTTTCATCAAATACCAGCTTTTGTTGCTCTTGAAACCCTTCCTGACTGAAAAATACCCTGTCTCGGTACCGGCGAAGACCTTAATTGAAAACGGTCCACTCTTAGGACGATTGGTTTAACGGCGCCGCGTCAGTCCACATCGGTCGTCAGAAAAACCTCATGTACATCTAGAGCGCTAGGACCACGGAACATTTCTTTTGGCGGTCGGCTTGCGTGGGCTTCGGCAAATGCTTCACTACGTGTCCATGCAACAAAGTCTTCCATTGTGCGCCACCACGTCTTGACCTCGTAGAAGCCGTTTGCGTCTGGATCGTCGACGAATGTTCCGGTGTCGTGGTCAAACCGAACTGGTCGCGGCCGATGAACCTCGTTACGGATGAATCCGGGCGACTTGTCGACGAGGTGGACCCGTTTACGGAAACGGTTCTCGAAATCAATCTCATGCCCTTTGGCTACAGGAATACGATTGGTTACAACGACAGTCATTGCTCCACCCTGATTCTAAAATGTTGGCCGAGTGCGAAATCAACATTCTATCAAAACGAACGAAAGTATAGAGCGGCAAGCCAGTTCTGCTGGCGCCAAGCCATTAAACGGTGGCTTTTCGGCGTGTCCCACGCTCTGTCGAGTTAATGGGACTTTCTATCGGACCGGCGTCGACGGAGACAACAGCCAACTGCTGCGAACATTAATTGCACTAAGGCCGACGGTTCCGGGACGGTGGCCGACAGCGGTTCGGCGGAGAGTAGCGCCGCGCCGCTGCCAGCCGTTTGGCCGAAGTGGGATCGCCAGGTGCTGTATTGCGCTGTTCCAATCATGCCGCCGATGGGATCGTTGGGCAGGACGTTGTTCGTCCCCCGATTTGCGCCACAACACGTAGTCGGCCGCATCCACCACCCCGTTGTTGTTGTAGTCGCCCGGCAATCCAGCCGAATCGATGCTCAGTATGCCGGCGGTGTAAAATTGCGACGTGTTCCATGCCAGTCCGCCCGCAAGTGTGGGTAGGACGATCGTTGAGAACGTGCCGCTGAGCGTTCCCCAGTCCAGAATGTCGAACGAGTAAGTGGAACCAGGAGAGAATCCATTGATGAACGAAACGGCGAGGGTGCCGCCCAGTAACAGTTGGCCTGCCACTTGCACCTGATCGTACTGGGCGCCCGGGGTGGGGCCGCCCAATTCGATGGCCAACGTATTGCCGCCGCCCAGCGTAACGCCGCCTTGGAAGTTCACGGTCGCTGGGCTGTCGCCCGGGTGGTAGCCGCCGTTGAACGCGGTTGTTCCCGGGCCGAAGAACTGCCCTGCCCCCGAGAACAATTGATTGAACGCCACGCCGCCGACGATAGTCACCGTCGAGCCGGCCGGGCTGGTGACTGGACCATTGAGCGTGGTATCGATCAGTACGAGCGTGCCATGATTGACAAGTCCTGTTCCCACGCTCTGTATGCCATCGGTGACGGTCCAGCGTCCGCCGGCATCAAGCTGCACATTGCCGGCCAGCACGTTGCCTCCGACGTTCGATAACCGGCCGGCGCTGTTGATGTGCAGTGTGTTGGTCGCGTTCAAGTGATCTCCCGTGCCCAGCGAGATGGTGGTTCCCAGCGGGTTGCCACCGCCGATGGTTAAACCCGCGGGTCCGGTTACACCCAGCGTGCCGCCGACGAAATTAAACGTGCCGTTGGCTACTAGCGCCGTGGTATTCAGGGTGCCGCCGTTGATTGTCAGGTTGGCGGCGGGATCGATCGTAGTCGTGCCTCCAATGGTTACGGTCTGGTTCGCCGCGATGCTCGGATTGGGACCTAGCAAGCCTCCTGTACTGACCGACAGGTTGCCGGTAAGCGACAGCCCGCCGGTGATGAAGTTAAGTTGTGCGCCTCCGAGCGAGAATGTACCCAAATCGACCGTGCCTCCGTTGATGGTCAGCGTGCCGGTTCCCAAAGCTTGATTGCTACCGACGATCAGCGTGCCATCAGTAACCGTCACACCGCCGGTGAAGTTATTGACGCCGTTCAGCACCAAGGTACCCAGGCCGGATTTGGTTATCGCGAAGGTCCCGCTGACGGCGTTATTGAGCGTGAGGCTGCCGCTGCTTTGTGTGACGCCGATCGTCGTGTCCGCAGTAAGCGTAGTGCCATTCGTGGGTGTGATCGTCGAAGCACCGGCCGCCGTGTTGACGAGCGCCCGCGCCGCCAATGCCGGTTCCTTGGAGATTGAGCGTCGAGAAGGTTTCATTTCGCGCGTTGGTGTCAAAACCACCAGTGGTCACGATTACGGTCCCCAGATCATAGATCTGATCCCCGCCGGTACCGCCGAGTTGGGCCGTGCCGCCGCTGATCGTCAGCGCGTCCTGGCCAATCGCGTGCACACCTCCGCTGCTCGTCTTGGCCAGAACAACGGTGCCGCCGTTGACGGTTACAGGTAGGCTGTTGTTATCCGTGGCGCCGCTGAGCGTGAGCGTGCCGCTGCCAATCTTGGTCAGAACAGTGTTCGCAGTGTTGACGCTGCCGCTGAGCGTGGTGTTGCCGCTTCCGCCGACCTGGAAATTGAATCCTTGGAGGTTGCTGACGGTTCCGCTGACTGTTAGCAAATTGCTGGAGTTATTCGTCCACGACTCGCCTCCTGAGACGGGATTGAGGGTCACGGCCGTACTGACCGTATCGGCTCCGGCGCCAGCGATGACGCTGATTCCTGACTCTCCAAGGGTAAGCGTATTCGTACCGCTGCCCGTTTGAATGACAACCGTGCCCGCGCTATTGAAGACCAGCCCCACCGCCTTCTGCGCCGCATTGAGATTCACAGTTTGCGCGGTGTTGACCGTCGTGATGTTGAAACGGAAGAGGACGTACGAGCCGATCGGCCCGCCCGGATCGGGGCCCGTCGCGCTTGAAGAAAGCGACCAAGAGCTGGCCAAGCTCCAACTCGTGCCAGTTCCATCCCAATAGATATCCTGCGCCTTGCAAAGCCGTACCGGCATGGTCAGTGCCACCAACAGAGTCATGGCAGCGAAGACGAACGGCCCGCAATACAAGGTACGCCGCATGAACCACCTCCCACGGGCAAGCTGCCGAGATTGACTCGCTCAGCGCGTTGGATCGGAGACCGCAGCTGCTCCCCCCGTTCATGCGGCCAGCGCTGTGAGTATACAGCCGGTGCAAATCAACCGCAAATTTTAGCCGCCGAGCGCAAACCGTCGAGGAAATCGCCGACACGACAGGATTTGGCGGTCGATTTGCAGTTCTTGGACGATGTCCAAGTCGCGAAAGGGGGTTGGTAAAGCGGTTGCCGTCGATGCTGGGGATCTGGAACATTCTGGTGTTGAGCTCGCGGCCATGGACTGAGTCTTCGACGGCCAAGTATCGTTGGTTTGACGATGCACTTCGAACCGCGATCCGTCGGCCCGACTCATTCCCAGAAAAGGTATGAGTTGTCGACACTATATATAGGTCTCAGAGATCGCCCGCGGCGATGAGTTTTAAGACGCATGATGGACGGCGTTCATCAGGACCAATGGAACCTGCGGAGCGCGAACCGGAGGCCGCTAAACGGTGGTTTGTTGACCAGCGTCACGCGCTGATGAGTTCTTGACGCATCCTACCGCCCGTATGGCAAATACAGGCCGCCGCCATGATAACGAGCAATGAAGTCGCCGGCTCGGGGACGGGAGAAACTACATAGCCGAAGACGCCTCCGCCCGCGGGTGGACGGACAAGGCCGACGAACTGGCCGTGGTCGTTGAAGCCTTGGATCGAGCTGAAGGTCCCTGTCCCCAAGCCGTTGATCGACGGAGTGACCGGGTGAAGGCTCCGGGCTGGGTGATGATGTACCCGCTCGCCTGACCGTGGTTGTTTATGTCGAACAACCAACTGTCGACGACGCCGGCGTGGTAGGGCGTTATCAGGATGTCGATCGAATACGGCCCAGCGGTCGCCCGCTCGGCACAGGCCATCGACAACATCGCGGTGGTCAGGCCAAGTACCCTGAAGAATCTAGGTCTTCCCGTCATGAGGTCACTCTTTCTATTTGTGGGAATGGGATAGAAGTTGAATCGTGGACTGCAGATTTTCAGTTCGGCGTCGGCGTTTTTTGCTGAGTCCGCGAATCATTCAATTTGCCATTCGCGAGCACCAACGTCTTGCTTCGTCATTTGTTGCTGGTTGACGTTCGTTGCCGATCGTTGAGCGGTCGGTACTAAGAATCGATCGTACGGCTCGGCGGGAGCTTCGCCCCCCCGAGTTTTGAAGCAGCATTCGCCGGGTCTTTGTCAGAGTGCCTTACGGGCTGGCCCGTTCTTCCAGGGGTCGGAATTCAGGGTGCTGCCTGCGGTATTGCCGCCAGCGGTCGAGCCATTCAGTGTTGGACAGATTGACGATTGTCGAGCCGTTAATTCTCGAGTTGGAAAGCAGTTCAGCCCACAGCAGCGACTCTTCCGGCGAACTCTTTGCGGTGCCCGCGAGGCTTTGAAGATCGATGACCTGGAAGAAATTGGAGGTACCCGACACCAGTGCCCAATGTCCATCCGGTGTCATATCCAACAGCGGAAACTCGCCGGTTCCCGTGGCAGTCTGTGTGGAAATGGCATAGCCGGTGTGGGCGTCCCACAGCTGAATGCCGCTGGCGCCGGCGCTGACCACGAAACGGCCATCCGGCGTAAAGCGTATGTCCGTCGGCCAGCCTCCAGGAGACATCGCACATGCCAACTTTCCCGTGTTCACTTCCCAAACCCGAGTCTGCCCGTCCTGGCACGCAGTGGCCATTAGTTGCCCATCGTGGCTAAAATCGATCGTCAAGACATGGCCCGGATGGCCAATTGGCGGGCATAACTCCTTGCCAATCTCAGCGTCCCAAAGACACAGGCGTCCGTCCTGGCTTCCAGTCGCCAGGACTCGCCCGTCGGGAGACTCCGCGAAGGCCCAACAGTCCAGGCGATGCTTGACAGCATAGCGCTCTTGGCCGGTGGTGCGATCCCACGCCTGAACCACCAGCGAGCCCCATGTGAAGAACGTTTTGCCGTCGCGGCTGAAGCCAATGGTGCCACGTCTCGACATCCACGGATAGGAGCCCTCGACCGTGCGGGTCGCGCCGCATTTCACACGGAGCAATTCGCCGCCCGTGGACGGATCGACCAAAATCGCTGTCCCATCGATGCAATGCACTGCGACGGCCTTGCCGTCGGGGGCAAAGCAGGTCGAAACCGGCTCCGAGTCGAACTGAAAGGGTTTGCAGACTAACGTTCCCGTCCGCCAGTTCCAAATTCGCAATTGCCTTGGGTCCTCGTGCTTTCCTGTGACGGCGGCCACCAGCTGGCTGTTTGGCGAGAAGTCGGCGCTGATCAGCTCGGCATCCAGTGCCAGTGCCTCGCCGACAGGCTCACCGGTCGCGGTGGCACACACCTGGATCGTTTTGACCGTCGTGGAACCGGCGGTCTTGCCGATGGGCATCGTATACTGACCGTCAGGCGAAAACGCTGCCCACGTGAATCCGCCGTCGAGACGTACCTTGTGGCTGAGCGGCGTGCTGGACGAAGTTGTTGGTACTCGGAATACCTGGACGACGCCGATATCGAGAATCGCCATGAATTTCCCGTCCCCGGAGAAAGCCGGATGGGCTCCGCGGTTCACAATCGGAAAGACCCGGGATTTCGATTTTCCCGGTTCGATTTTGTAGACTTCGACGCCCTGATCCCAGTTGGCAAAGAGACGGCCGTTTGGACCGAACGCCATGCCCACGATGTTGCTGAATGCCTGGATCTGTTTTCTTGTACGCGCGCTGTACATCGCACTGCCCACGGCGATCATGTGACCATCGGGCGACGCGGCCACATCGCGAGGTTCGGAAATGCGCGGGCTTTCAGTCATGGCCAGTTCCGCGCCTGAGGCCGTGTCATACCATTTAATTTGGCCTGGCAACTGCTTCGTGCCGTTCTCCTGGATGGTGACCAGCACGCGACCCTCGTCCGCAAAGACAGGAGGTTTCGTGAAGTAGTCTGTTGAGGCCGCCCCAGTTCCTCGGAACATATGCGTCACGGGACCAAGCACTTGTCGAAGCTGGGGCATCGCGGAATCGGTCGACTCGATGGAGAACAGGCGGGCCTTGGCCTCGCTGTCGGTTGCGGTAACGAGCTGCGCTGTTGTCGGAGAGAAGCCGAGGTAGACGATTTCCGCCGGATGCTTGGCGATCGCCGGGTCACCCTGGCCGGATACCTCCCACACCAGCAGTTTTTTTCCGCTCGCAGCCGCCACGAATCGCCCATCGATGGCAGCGGCAACGTGCTTGACGGGGCCGCCGGCATCCCATTGGTGCAGGATCTTCAGGTCCGGCATCGATGCAAGTGCCACGTGTCCCCCTGGACTCGCTAGCAACACCTGCCCTCGAGACGCCCAGACCGCGTCGCTAGGCGGATCAAACGCCCCCGATGGATGGAGCGGCTGCTCGGTTACCAAATCCCAAATCTGCGGCGGCGCGTCGATCGTTCCGCGCCGTCTGAAAGTGAGTAAATATCGGGAATTCTCCGGGTCAAAGGTCAATTGGTTGTCGCCATTATCGGCTTGTCCGAAAGCCGCCACGGGTGTCCATTGACCTTGCAGCCAGTTGTTCACGCGGATCAGGTTGGCTCGGACGCGCTGCGGATCGTCGCGTGAGGTGACGGCGGCATTTGCGAACCAAAGAGCTGCTCGCGCGTTCCATGTCGCATTGGAATCTTCCAGCCCACGCGAGGTGTAATTGTCCGCGAGTTGGAGTGTCGCTTGAAGCTTCGCCGTGACCGCCGCGTCCTTGGCTTGCCGTTCGGCGTCGGTGGCTTCTTGCGCCTGGTTGGCGCTAGTGACGGCTTCGCGGCGGGCTTGTTCTTTGTCGTCGCGATCTTGAATTGCTTGTTGCTCGGCGGCGTGGCGCGGAGGGCTTGCCAGGTGCTGAGGGCGGCACCAATCACGAGCGTGATTGCAATGAGAGCGGTCGTGATCGCTGGCCCGCGATTTCGGCGAACGAATTTGCGAAATCGGTAGGATGCCGATGGCGGGCAGGCCTGCACCGGTTCGTCGTTCAAATAGCGTTCGACGTCGGCGGCGAAGCCGCCCGCCGTCTCGTAACGGCGGTTGCGGTCTTTCTCCAGAGTCTTCATCACGATCCAATCCAACTCGCCGCGGATCAGATTCGTTAGCTTGGCCGGCTCCATGTGCCGCAGGGCCGAGATCGACGCCAGCGCCTCGCCCGATTCGGAGAGGCGCGTGCTTGGCTTGGGAGGCTCATCCTCCTTGATCATCCGCAGAATCTCGGCGTACGCTGCGTCCTTCATCCGCTTGTTGCTCAGCGGCGTGCTGCCCGTCAGCAATTCGTACAAGAGCACGCCCAGCGAATAGATGTCGCTACGAGTATCGGCGCCCAGAGCGCTCATCTCCGCCTGCTCCGGGCTCATGTATTCCAGCGTGCCGACCATCGTGCCGAAGTGCGTAAACAGCGTCCGCTCGGTCAGCTTTTGCTCCGTGGCCTTCGCCACGCCGAAGTCGATCACTTTGGGGACCGGTTTGCCGTCGTAGAGCGTGACCATCACGTTGGTCGGTTTGATATCGCGGTGGATAATCCCCTTCTGGTGCGCGTGCTGAATCGCCTGGCAGACCGGCACGAAGAGTTCCAGGCGCTCGCGCGGCGTCAGGTGGTTGTCGTCGCAATACTTGGTGATCGGCACGCCGTGGACCAACTCCATGACAAAGTAGGGCCGTCCGCTGTTAGTCGCCCCGGCATCCAGGACGCGGGCAATATTGACATGGTCCATCATCGACAGTGCTTGCCGCTCGGCCTCGAACCGCGCGATCACCTGGCGGCTGTCCAAACCCGGCTTGATGACCTTGAGCGCGACCTTGCGCTGAATTGGCTCGGTCTGCTCGGCCATGAAAACCGTGCCCATGCCCCCTTCGCCGATTTGCTGCAGCAGCTTATACGGGCCAATTCGGAGTCCCACGTTGATATCGCGGCCAGGGCTGCAAATTGTCGGCGCAGCATTGCCGGCGGGCGATTCTAAGAAGCTGCCGGCGTTCTCGTACGCTCTCAACAACGCGTCGACACGCTCGCGAACTTCCGGCGCGGCCCCGCAAGCCTTATCTAGGTACGCCTCTCGTTCGCCACCGGCCGGCAGTTCAACCGCGGAATCAAAAATTAAACGCACATTGGGGGAATCGGTCGACATATGGCTGCTTTATCGCTGGTTTGGCGCTTCCAATACCCAATGCGATATTCGCGCCCAGTTTGTGCCACACAAAACGATTTTAGCGTCGCGTACGGCGTGCTGCTTCAGTTTAGCCGTTCGTACAGCCACGCCCGCGCGAAGGTCCAGTGCCGGTTCACCGTCCGCGCGGAAATGCCCAGCGCCGCCGCCGTTTCCTCGATCGTGAGAGCCGCGAAATATCGAAGCTTTACCACCCGCGCCGCCTCCGGCTCCTCGTCCTCCAACTGTCCGAGCGCTTCGTCCAGCGCTAGCAAATTCGTATCGGACTCGTCGGACACTTGCAGCTGGCTATCCAAATCAACCCGTTTCAACTCACCTCCGTGCCGAATGCGCCCTTTGCGACGCGCGTTTTCAATCAGAATGCGCCGCATCGCCTCGGCAGCCGCGGCAAAGAAGTGCCCCCGATTGCTCCACTCGGCATCATTCGCGTCGCCGACGAGCCGCACATAGGCCTCGTGAACCAGTCCCGTCGCCTGCAGGGTTTGCCCGGGCCGCTCCTGCGCCATCTTCTGAGCCGCCAACTTCCGCAGCTCGCTGTAGACCAGCGGCAAGAGCTGACTGGCGGCGCCTGAGTCGCCGGATTCGACTTGCGAGAGAATCTGCGTGACATCGGCCATCGCCGTGGCCCCTCGTTATGTTGGGTGATAGTCCGATTATAACAAGAGCGAGAAACGCCCGCGGCAAGACCGTCCACAACTCGAATCCCAACTTAAGAGTTGCCCACAGCTGACAACTGGGGGACCAACTGGCTCGGCGCGGGCTCACATCCGTCTCCAAGAAAGGTTGGATTGATGACGCACGATAATCGTCGTCCGGCCCAATCCATCTCGAACGCCGCACGCCCACGTTTTATGGCACACGATTCACGTCTCAGAAAACCTGTGTCAGGACGGTGGTTTGTCGACCGGTGTCACGCGTCATGAGTTTATGAGACCATCGGGTCGCATTAATAGAACGAATTGCCCCAGCTCGCCATGTGGTGCAAAGTTAAGGATGTCGCTTTTCGTAGCCGTTGGATTGGATGGTATAAACCGGAGCGGTCCCTTTTTCGTATTCTTGAACGTCGACGTCGACTCGGCGAAATTTCTTGGAGTTCGGTTCTGTTACTTTCTCGAAGCGGGCCATCAGGAAACCGCTGCCAACTCGACTGGCGGATAGTATGTCCTCAATTGTCAGCGGCGGCGAATCCGACAGCTCAGTCTTGAGCTTTTCATTTGCTTGTTCTAGGATCGTCTGACGTTCTGAAGCGTCACCCAGGATCGCTCGACAATCTAAGTACGTGGCATATTTATTCAGACTAGCAACTCCATCGAGTTTCATTTTCGCGCGTCTTTAAGCCTATAACGGCCAATTCGGGAACTACTAGATCGTTTTTTCCGGAGGAAACAGCCACGTGATACCGAAGGTACCTCGTCTTTGGTCGTCGTAGAGCACTTCGTAGGTAGTTTTGATATTCGTCATTAATTTCTTTCGTGGAGCGTGTTAGGAGTTCGGATTTGTTAACGGCCAAGTGCAATAACCAAGTGAGTTCGGATTTCGTCAATTTGTCGATGCTTGCCTTTGATTTTATACCCAATGCGCATTTACATTCTGCTCGTCCGTCAGCGAACACACGCAGCCATGGCTCGGCTTCAGTTTCTTCCGGCCGGTTTTCGTCGGATGGGTAGAACACCGCCACGCTAAACGCAAGCTGGTCAGAATTTTCCGGGACTTGGATTGCCTGTTGTTCTGCGTCCGACAAATGTTTGACGCGTTCTTCAACTGGATTGTCCGGCGTCGGGAAGTCTATCACCTGCTCGCCTGCCCTAAGAACAAAGCGCGGGTTGAATTCGGTGAATGCCAAAGAAAGAACGGCGAGGAACAATAACTTGCTGCGATTCATAAAGACCCCCGAAAGTGAGATGTGATAAATCGTACGGCGAAAGCACGAAGCGATGAGCATGAGCAGCATCAGTGGGTTCCGGGACTACTTCGCTGAGAGAATGAGTGGCACTCGACCCCCTGGTCGGCGTGCTGAAGTGGAGTGAGGGCGAAATTCGCTAGCGGTGCCATCTGACCGTCGCCTAGGATTCGGATTCGTTGACGGCCAAGTGTAGGAGCCAAGGGAATTCGGGTTTCGCCAATTTGTCGAAACTTCGTTAGCCGTGCGATTATCATTTTCTGCGGCGACAGTTTAGAAGACTGGCGGCACCGACGGCGAGCAGAACGAGCGTCGACGGCTCCGGTACGGTGCTTATTTGAAACGCCGCAGGCAGCGAACCGAAGTTGTCACTAAATTGCGAGTCAATAAAACCCATAAACAGACGGGTCGCATCGGGAGGAACATAAAACTGCTGGGTAGCACCCGCCCCCGTACCTGTCCTCCCATCGCCAATATAGAACAGCTGCGCGATTTGCGGCGACAGGCTTAAGAATGACTTGTTGTTTGAGAAATCCGTTGTTGGCGGCGCAGGCTGCGCAGGCGAAGCGTCGGTCAGAAACACCCCTACCAAGTACGCGCCATTATTCGCATCACGTAGTCCCGACAGTCCCATGAAGCCAGGAAAATTGGCCGGCGAGGTGGGGTACTGCCCCGGAGCGTATGGTTGAAAACTGGGACCATATCCGTCAGGACCTTCTGTGCTTGGCTTCGTAAATCCGTAAAAGTTGACTACCCCAGTAACTGATGAAAAGGTTAATACTTGATTTGGGGCTGCTGCAAAACTGGTTGAGATTGGACTGAGACCGTCACCTACGACTGACGCGGCTGAACCGAGACCGGCCCCGAAAATATTGCAGTGACTATCCACATCAACCACTGTCGCCTTTGCAGTTCCGGAGTAGAGCAAAGTAAGCGCCGCGATACCAAAGAATCTTCTTTTCATTGGTCCCCCCAACTAGAGTTTTTTTCGGACAGATCAGCAAGCCATTCTAATTGATCGGGCCAGAATTCTCTCCATCCAAAACGACAGTCGAACCGCCAAAACATTCCTTATCGCATTAATGCGGGGGTGTATGCCGCCGGCTAGTGCCGCCACCGTTTGGAATACTTGGCAATATTCCACTTCAAAAAAGGTTGGTTTGACGGAGCATTTCTTCAGCCGAGCGGACGGGCGAGTATCAGAGTGAGCGAGGAGATGAGTCTTAGACACGTTGCAGCCGCATCATCAAACGGACGAGCTCTTGAGAATTGTCGTACGTCTCTAGACGGTCCTTTTTTCGGAAACCAAACTGGCGTCAGCAACTGTTTTTCGCTGATTTCATCCCGCGGGGGCGACGGCGATGCTTAGCGACGAGGACTGCGCTACCAACAGTCAGCAAAACGAGAACGCCCGGTTCGGGAACGCTCTCGAACCGAAACTCGAAGTGGGGCATCCCCAGCGGGTCTAGCTCGTGGCCGTTTTCTACGAACACGATCAAGCCTTCGGGAAACGGGGTGCCGTCGGCAAAATGTCCGGCCACCCCGTACTCGCTGAACTTGCCGTCGACGTTGCCATCCATGAGCGCGGCCATGAAGTCGAGCCCATTGAAGATCAGCGTGCTCTCGTCAAAGAGAAAAAACTGCGGTGGTGTGGAGGCGCCGTTTGCCAGCGACGACTTTAGGGCGTGGATGGCTTCTTCGGCTCCGCTGCCGCCGCCTGGGGGTGCCGGAGGCACGACGACAATTTGTCCCGCGAGAGTGTAGGTGACAACCGCCTGGTCGTGCGCTGTCATGTTTCCAACAACAGTTGTTGAACCTCCCAAGTCGATGTGGCTTTGGTCGAAGGCGTCAACATTGCCAATAATGGCGCTAGTATCGAAAATCGTCGACACATGGGCATTGTCGTGCGCCACAACGTTTCCAATCACCTTTGCAGGGCCACTTAGATTGACGATGCTCGCGCCGTTAGCAGAGAGTCCTCCCAAACTCCCGCTCGTCATCGTAACGTTCGGCTCAAGGCCACCGCCTATCAGGCTGTTATCCCCAGACGTGCTGAGAGTTCCATCGATCTGGCTGTCAAAAATGTGCAGCTTGCCATCGGACACGGTGGCGTCGCCCTTGATCTTGCTCTCCTCAATCGTCGCCCTGCCATTCAAAACGGAGAGTGCATTGGCCGTTCCGCCGGCCATGGTAACGTCGTCGGTGCCGTCGTCTTTGATTCCAAACGCCCTCACTGTACCTAAGACATTGCCACCCAACATGTTTAGTGTGCCGTTTAGCGCGATGGCATCGCCTCTCACCGAGCCGTCGGACAAAGTGACGATTCCGCCGACGGCGCTCACGTCCTGGCTAATCTTGGTATCGACGCCACCTATGCCGACGGTCGCTCCGTTATTGGCGGTGACGCTGCCCGTGACGTTCCCAGAGATGAGGTCGAGGTGGCTATGTGTGCCTCCTGCTGCGTCCACGGTGACGTTTCCCAAAACTGAGACGCCCAGAATGCAACTGCCGCCGGTCACGGTGACGTCGCCTCCGATCGATCCCCCGGTTGCTTCGAAGGTTCCCGAGTGGCCTTGGTCCAAACTGCCGACCGTGACGCCGCCCCTCGCAATCGTTCCGCCGTTCATGGCGACCGACCCGGCCTCAACGCTGACGCTGTCGACGGAACCGCCGCTAATCGTCGCGGCGCCTCCGTCCGGGGCGACGACGCTGAGGCCGCCAGTGAAAATGGTCCCGCTCAAGTTTGCCGTCGCACCTCCTTTCAGCGTCACTCCTCCGACGACCCCGCCGAGGCCGTTCAACACGCTGCGCGAGCTCATTATGATGGGCTGTTGGACCTGGACGGTTCCCTCGATCTTAACGTGCGAGTCGTCGCCGGCAGCTATCCCTCCTACTGGCCCTCCAAAGATGGCGTCGACGACGCCGCCACTAAGGTCCACTTCGCTGGTATTTCGGGAGTCGATCAAACTGACTGCGAAGCCGCCCTTCATGGTGAACTTGGCGTCGTCACGGAGCACGACGTTTTCAACAAAGAAATGGGCGCTGTCTTTGTTAATTTGTAAAGTGCTCCCTTTGAAGACCTGCGTGAGTCCCCGAAACCCGAGAAAAACTGGGGGGAAACCGACCGGATCCGAGAATTGGGAGGTCAAGTTGACGGTCACGGGGCTGGGATCGATAAACGTTTCCGCGTTCATGGGGTCGGCCTTCGTGAACCCGATGACGGCGTCGTTTGTGCCAAATAGCGCATCTATGACACCCCCGTTCTCCGGGGTAGCGAAGAAGAATTGGTGCGAGAAGGCTGGCGTCGGCCAGCATAGTGCGGCGAACACGAGGGCAGCACAGCAGTGACGACGACTCATGAGCTTGTCCTTTCCATCAATGGGTCCGAGCGCGACCGGATTCCGGGACGCGGTTAACTCTTACACAATGACTTACCAACAATTCCCCCAACCATCGGCGCAATTAAAAAGGCGTTAGCGCTTTCTCCCACTGGCCGGTTACAGGTACCGAAACGTGGAAGAAGGCGCGAACGCCATCTGGCAAATTCAAGTAGAGGTAAGTCGTCGTGCGTGCGGAACGACCCTTTATCGGGCGCGGTGCAGCGTGCTGGGCCTCGAAGTGGTTGTTGCAAAAATGAGCGCCCTGGTTAGGGGCAATGCTGACGTATTCTGGCCCAGCGGAAGGGTCCGGTCAATTACGAACCGGGAAAGCGAACCCAAGGGACTTGGCGTCCGGGCTCGCCGAAATCGTTCAAAAAACGTTCGTTAAACGACGCCTTTCTGCCACGAGAACGACCACTGAGTGTCAGTCCGATCGCGAAGATGAGTTTTCGGCACAGGTTCGGCCTGCCACCAAACGTACGAGTTCTTGAGATTAGCGGCCCGTTTCTTAACGGTGGGTTGTCGGTGTGTACCATGAGTCGATGAGTTTTGAGACTCGGCAAGCGTTTTACTTAGGAGCAAAGTTGCAGCCGCGCCAGGATTTGCAGCAAGAATGGCGATTTGCGAACACCGCCGCCAGCGAGCGTATCGCGGGCGGCGGTTTGTTCAAATTCCCATCGTTGGGCGTTCCCAGCACCCCGAATTCAAAACGCTTTTGACAAAGAATGGCCAGACACGAGTTCCAGCAACAGCTCATCATCCAAAGAGCGGTCCCGATTGGCCGAGCCATCGTCGCCTAGTTCCGCCAAGGCGTTATCCGCGGCGATAGCCGACAGCCGAGCTGTCGGCGCCGTGGCCAGCAGCAAGCTGGACGTCCGACTCGTAGTGGCGGCCGATGTCGTCGTATTGTTCGCCGTGTTGTTGCTGATCGCCGAACTCGTCGTCAACGTAGACGGCGGGCTGGCCGCCACTGCAGCCAGGGCCATTTTGGCGGCACCGCTACTCTCGGCCTCCACGACGGTGGTCGTGACGGTGTGCGCGTCCTTGGTTGCATACGTATGCGAGCCTTTGACTTTGTAACTGCCGTCTGACTTTACGTAAGTCACGGTGCCGGTCGAGGTCGAGCCATCGCCCCAGTTGATCGTGGCCACAAAATCGCTGGCCGGCTCCGCTGCCGGTTGCACTTGATTCCAATGCGTGAAAGTCGCCACGACGATGTTGCTCTGTGATTTACCGGTCACCGTAATCGGCGCCGAGACGATAATCGGCGGTTCGGTCACTGGGCTGGTCACGGCCGCAGTGTTATTGAGCGAATTCGGATCGGAGACATTGCTGGTGACAGACACAGTATTGATCAGGTTGCCTTCCTCCAGCGCTTGACCAATTACACTTATGCCACGCACCGTTTGCCCAGCGCCAATGGTTCCGAGCGAGAACGTGACCACACTGCCCGATTGTTTGATGCTGCCTTGCGGCGAGATGGCAAAGGCGAACTGCAAGTTCGGGCCCAGCGTGTCCGTGAGGACGGCTTTTGTGGCGGCGCTGGGTCCGAAGTTGGTTACCGAAATGTTATAGTTGAGCCAATCCCCTTCTTCCGCGGCCCCACCGCCGCTGATCGTCACGGACAAATCGGCGCCGATAAAACCACCGGTGAATGAAACTGGGCTGGAAGCGATGCCATTGGCAACCACCGTCAACTGATAGGTTCCCAGCGGCAGTCCAGCCGGCAGCGAGAAATCGGTGGTCTCTGGCGTACTGCCGGTGGCCACACCGGTGCTGCTCCAATTCGAGGTGCGTGCGAAATAGACATTTCCGGCTGCATTCTTCAATTCGACGATTGGGTAATTGGTGTCCATCTCTGCGCCGCCGTCGCCGTTGTAGCTTGCGCCAGCAGAGAGTCCGTTTAATTGCGTGCCGGTCAACGTGAAGTGGTTGCCGTTGGCGACCACGCTCGCGATCGTCGGCTTCCAGACGGCTTGCGGCGCGCCGTCGGGCGTGTAGACATAAAGTTGCTGGTATTCGTTGGTATATAGCACCTGCCCGGTGGGCAATACTAACATGCGTTGGAAGTAGGAAGTCTCCGACGAGATATTCACCGGGGGAGTGATTTCCGTGACCGCGCTGTCAGGCGGAGCGGTTGGATCGATCTCCACCATATGATTGGTCGGTGGACCAGAGGCAACCGTGCCCGTTCCTCCCGCGTACAGAATATGTCCATTTGGCAGCAAAGCCGCGGCGCCAAAACCGTCGCCGCCGGCAATCGTCGGGCCCGCAGCCCAAGTGCCAACGCCGCCGGTATCAGTCGGCGGCGTGTAGAACGCGGTGTTGTTGTTGTCTTTGCCGATCAAGAAAACTCGCCCATCGGGCAAGAGTAGCGCCGGTCCCAGCCCGCGATCGCTTGAATTCAGTAGTGGAACCGTCGCAACCCCGGAATCGACCCACGTATTGGTTGCCGGATCCAATGTTTGTGTATCTTCT
Source organism: uncultured Planctomycetota bacterium (assembly GCA_963733705.1). GTDB lineage: Bacteria > Planctomycetota > Planctomycetia > Pirellulales > Lacipirellulaceae > JABDGM01. The sequence goes on from CAVTEJ010000014.1 coordinate 54,500, forward strand.
GGATTGGCTTTATGAATGTCGTACGTCAGAATGCCGCCGTCGGGCAGTTTGATCCAAGTTTCGCGACCACTTTTGTCGGCATCTAACTTGGTGGGGCCGGGTGACCAGCTGTTTGTCGCCGGGTCATAGATAAACGTTTCAGGGCCATTATCCCACCCTGCCAACACCTTGCCGTCGGGTGTCAGCGTCGTGGGCGCGGAACCGAACGACACTTCCGGAAAATTCGCGATGCTGGTCCAGGTGTTCGCCACGGGATCGTAAATCTCGCCGGTATTGTCGAGACTGTATTGCGTGTCGTTCAGCCCAACGTACTTGCCCCCCAATACCAGCACGCGTCCGTCGGGCAACACGTTCGATGCAAAAAACAAGCGGTTAAGGCTCATGCTCGGCAACTGCGACCAAGTGCCATTGACGAAGCTGCCGCTGGCGTCCGGCGTCAGTCGATACCAGTTTGTGGATGCAGGGCCTACCGAAGCGGATGCCATTACGGTGCCATCGGACAGCAGTTCCATCGTGCCGATCCCCGCCGGCGCCGTATGCGTCAGTGCCGTCCACGTGCCCGAGAGCACGAGTCGCGATTCGAGGTTTTCGAGGCTCAGCCGCCGCGAATGATTGCCTCGCTGCTTCGAGCGCGCCACGGGAACGCGATCGGAGACGAAGACGGTTGGCATTGGATTGGAACATGAGGGACTCCGTGAAAGTTATGATTGAGGCGAACGTGGGATCTTCTTTCGCAGGAAAAGGAAAACAAAATCAAACCGGCATACTCTGATTCGCGGGGCATCATGTGGGGTCGTTGGCCCGGCAAGTTCCTCGCATTTGACTGCGGCGGCGAGCTGTCGCCAGCGAAAGGAGCGCCAAACCGCAACCGACCAGCACTCCTGTACCCGGCTCCGGAACCGTGGCCACGGTGGCCACGCGGATTCCGACGGCGGCGCCTTCGAACGTCGAAGCGTTAGAGAACCGGCCCGAGGATAATAAGTTGTTAGTCGGGCCATGGAACGAAGCTCCGCGCTGGCCCCGAACCGCGGCGCTCAGCAACGATTCGTTCCATTGGTTCAAGTTGCCTCCCATGTCGAAGACGCCATATGGGCTCTTCGTTCCGGTGTACGCGCCTGCGTCCGTTAGATCGCCCACGACCGAATTGAAGTTTGCCGAATTGCTGCCTCCCGGCGGCGCCTCTGCCGTGGGCGGGGTATTACTGGAGGTCGCATATTGGAAATATGTGCCCGAAGCGGGGTCGTAGTACGCGGCCTTGTACCACTCGTTTTCACTGGGCAGAAACCACGTGGCGCCGGGGTTGCGCGTGATGCTATCGCCGTTCGAGGGCACCGGTGTACCGCCGAGCAACGTGTAGGCTCCCGTCTCTGTGCTGCCATTCCCCTGGCCGTTATTCAGCCAATTGGCAAACCGAATCGCGTCGTACCAATTGACAAAGTCCACCGGCTTGTTGTCCCTGCCGGCGATCGTCGCGTAGGTAAAATTGGGACTTGATCCGTTGCGTGTGATTCCGCCGTTGCCGCTACCCATGCTCGTGCTGTAAAGCGCTAACGGATCGCTGGCCGCTTTGGCATTTAGAAACGCGGCGTATTGGGCATTGGTCACGTCCGTCGTGCCGATCCGATACGCGTAACCTACAGAACCGTAGCCGCTGGTGCCGTCGTTCATGATGGCGGTGTCAGCAACGTTGCCCGGATTGCCGACCGGCACCGTGTCGATGACGATGGCCACAGCGGCCCGAGACGCGGCAAGATATATTGCGGCGAAGAGAACGAAAGAAATAAAGATGCGCTTCATTTCGGGTCTGCGTTTAGCGTTGGCTTTTTTTAGTATTTGGTCACGACCTTTGCGGCGAAACGATGCGAGCAATAGCGCGGTCACGCCGGAGCCGCCTAAAACGAGAGTCGCTGGTTCCGGGACGCTTGTGATCGCGATGGCTCCCGCTGGAAAGTTAGCGAAGGGCGAGCCAACGCCGCTTGGTGTGAACTTTTCGATCGTGCCGAAGTCGCTGAAAAAGACGTTCCCACTGCTGTCAACTGCCAGAGTGCCGTTCCCGCTAGAGGTTGTGGCGAACACGGCCCCATGCCCGAACGGCGTATACTTCACGATCGCGTTATCCGCAGTGCCGTTGTAAACTAGCGCATAGACGTTGCCTTTGCTGTCACCGGCGATGCTCTCAAAACCCCCGGCGAGCCCGTTACTGGAACCCTCGACGAACGTCGATACAACGCCGCTTGGTGTGATCTTGTCTATATTCGCTTGTCCGCCGACCGTCACGTAGACATTCCCCGCAGGGTCGACGACCAAGGGTCCAGGTGGATCAACGTGGGCAAGGATGGAACCTACTCCAGCCGGGGTGAACTTCTCGATGAGATTGGTGGTGAAGTCGTATAGACTCACGTAAATATTGCCCGCACTGTCAACTGCCAGTCCCTCTTGTTCATATCCACTCGTCGTGGTGGCAAAGACAGAGGAAGTGCCGTTAGGATCAAACTTCAATATAGTTTGATCGGTGCCCACATAGACGTTTCCCGCGTTGTCTACGGCCAAGGAGCCTTGAACCTGATTCGCAAAAACTGAACCGACGCCGTTGGAGGTAAACTTTTCGATCTTTCCGCCACCTGATGCATAGATTGTGTCTCCCCTGGCGTTGAGCGAAAGGACGAGCGCGGCCAAGTGGGTGGCGATAATTGGTAGAAACATCAGCCGATAAACTTCAATCCCAGTCATGCGAACCATCAAGTTGTCTCCGTGTTGGAAGCAGATCGAATAAGTGCAAACAAACGCGCTGGCGCCGACGACAGACAACCGTGTGAAGCGGGCATTTTCCGCTGTCTCGCTCGACGCAAAACCACTCCGTGACCTCGGCTGATGACCGCATCCGCCGCTAATTTCCCTATCTATCTAGCCGTCCTGTCTCAGGACCGGTCACCGGAATTCCGGAAAGAAATTCCAACTACGCCCATCTGAGGTCCGGGTGGCCATCGCCACAGCGATAAAATGACTCCCCGGCAAAAAATATTCAGAATATCGGTGACGGCTCGGCAGCCATGCCGGCTATCTCTAAGGGAGATTGCGCAATGGGTGATTCCCGCGGCCCAAAAACCGATTTACTCTTACGTCGCGCCAGGAGGGCGACCAACCGGCTCAAGATGCGCTTTTGGAGAGCTACCGCGGCCGGCTGCGACGGATGATCGCCATTCGGATCGACAAGCGGCTCACCGCCCGGGTCGATCCCTCGGATGTCGTGCAAGAGGCGCTCAAAGATGCCCACAATCGCCTGCCAGAGTATTTTGCCGACCCACAATTGTCCTTCTATCCCTGGCTGCGGCGGATCGCCTGGGACCGACTCGTGGATATGCACCGCACGCACATCGGGGCCGAGCGCAGAAGTGTGCTGCGCGAACATCCCGGGACGCCGAATCTCAATGACGAATCGGTGGCCGAGTTGGCCCACAGCATTGTCACGAGCAGCCATAACCCGGGCCGACGGGCGATGCTCTCCGAGATGCAGGCCCGGATGAAGGCTGCCCTGCTGGAACTCCAGCCGCCCGATCGTGAGATCCTCGTGCTGCGGTATTTAGAGCAATTGGGGGTCGAAGAGATTGCAGGCGTATTAGGCATCAGCCAAACTGCAGTGACTTCTCGTCACTTGCGGGCCCTGCAGCGGCTCCGGCGGCTGCTCGGTGACGAATTGGGAGCCTGGTAGCCATGAAATCACGCATCGCTTCGCTCCACGTCTCAGCGCTCGATGACTCCCGGCCGCTGCCGCCGGACCTCGAACAACTGATCGAGGCCACGGCCGCACGGATGCAGGCCGGTGAGGCAGTTGATCTCGACCAGCTCGTTGCCGCGCACCCGGAATATGCGGACGAGTTGCGTGAGCTATTGCCTGCTGTTGAGATGCTCGTGCAGATGGGTGAAGCGCCTGTGGAGCCGCCGGCAATCGGTACATCTGGCAACGGAGCGCCGCGAACACTGTCTTACCACCAACTTGGTGACTTCCGATTGATCCGCGAGTTGGGCCGCGGCGGGATGGGTGTCGTCTACGAAGCTGAACAGCTTTCGATGGGTCGGCACGTCGCGCTTAAGGTGTTGCCGTTCGCGGCCCTGGTGGACGAAAAATCACTGCAGCGATTTCGCAATGAGGTCCGGGCGGCCGCAGCCTTGGATCACCCACACATCGTCTCGGTCTATTCGGTGGGCGAAGAGCGCGGCGTCCACTTCTATGCGATGCAGCTCATCCGCGGCCAGACTTTGGGCGATATGATTTGTGAGTTGCGGAAAATGCGGCGCAACGATTGGCCCTCAGGCGCGACCGACGCTCGCGGCGACGCACCCTCGATTGATTCGGGCACGTATCAACCGCCATCGACGAAACGAGACGGAAAGCGTCGTATCGGTACGGTGGTCGAGTCGTGGCGGACCGCAAAATATTATCGCGCGGCGGCTCGACTCGGCGTCCAAGCGGCCGAGGCCTTGCAACATGCCCACGACGAGGGCGTCTTGCATCGCGACATCAAGCCTAGCAATCTTATGCTCGATGCCGACGCGCAGCTTTACGTCGCCGATTTCGGCTTGGCTCGGATCGATGCCGATCCCGGTCTGACAATGACCGGCGACCTCATCGGCACACTCCGCTATATGGCGCCCGAGCAGGCGCTGGGCAAGCGCGTGGTAATCGATCACCGGGCTGACGTTTATTCCCTCGGCGCGACTCTCTACGAGCTGCTCACTCTGCAGCCGGCGTTCGGCGAGACCGATCGTGCGCAACTCTTGCAGCAGATCGCAATTGAGGAACCGCGGCCGCTACGGAAACTGGATCGCCGCGTCCCGGCCGAGGTGGAAACCATCGTTCTCAAGGCGCTGGCGAAAAATCCGAATGAGCGCTATCAGACCGCCCAGCTGCTGGCCGATGATCTGCTGGCGTTTCTCGAGCACCGTCCGATAAAAGCGAAGCCGCCGACGTGGCGCGATCAGATTCTGAAATGGTCACGGCGACATCGAAGTGCGACGGCGGCGGCTGGAATCGTGATCCTTCTATTATTGATGTTCACTGCGGCGGTCGTTGCTGATCGCTGGCGGCAAGTCAGTGAAGCAACACAGTTCGTCCATGATTCCCTCTTGTCTGCTCGAGCGGCACTGGAGGCCGATGACGTGAAGCAGGCTTTGCTTAGACTGGCTGAAGCACAAACTCGAATTGACGCCAACAGGCTGAATAACCACGATCTGATCCACGATGTCACAGAATTAGGGAGGGAGTCCGAACGATATGCGCAGCTTAACCTTTTTTATCAACGCGCCAGGGACGCATTCACCACAGACTCTCCCACAGACGAAGCGCTAGCCCTGTATCGAGTGATGGACGCGCCGGACTGGCTGGGGTCGCTTCACGCTGCCAACCTGCCGGAGGCCGTCGTCCATCGCGTAATGGAGAAAGTTTACGAGTTGTTGCTTTTAAAGGCCGATTTCCTCTCGCGATGGGATAAGAGCCACGCTCATCAAGCTGTCGCTCATGAAGCAATGAAGTACTTGGATCAGGCGGCGTCATTCCACGCCCCCTCACGTGGATACTATTGGCTTCTTGCCAATTGTTGTCTCTTAACGGGAGACCAGGAACGAGAGAAAAGCCTGCGTGAAACCGCTCTGAAAACAAAGCCCCACGACGCGTCCGAACTTTTCTACATCAACCGTGACCATGTATGGGGTACGGTTTCATCGTATCGAGGCTATCCGAAGTACTCGTTTGAGGAATCCTTTAAGGACCATCGCGAAATGCTCCGTCTTGACCCAACCTATCGCCCGGGCTTGTTTTTCATGGCCTATCGCCTCGACGATGAAGGGCGCCACGCAGAATCTCTCGTAGCCTGGTACGGAGCCACCGCGCTTCATCCCAACGATCCCTACTTGCTCGCCAATCGTGCAGGCCAGCATCTATGCCTTGGACAATACGACGAAGCGATCGAGGATTGCCGGGAGTCAATTCGGTTGAAGCCCGACAACGACGTGGCTCACTTCAGTCTCGGTTCGGCACTTGTTAGATGCGGTCAGACAGGCGAAGCAATTGACGAATTTCGCGAGACGATCCGCTTGAATCCGAACAACTGGGATGCCTATGTTCAGCTCGCCGATGCATTCGAACTGAAAGGTGTGCCGGAGGAAGCGATCACCAGATATCGCGAAGCGGCGGCCGTGTTCCGCAAACACCTGAAGCTAAACCCTGACGACGGCGAGGTGCAGTGCCACCTCGTGTGGGTCCTGGCAATGTGCCCGGACTGCGATCTGCGTGACCCGCACGAAGCTTTGGAGCTGGCGAAAGCGGCCGCCAAACGGGGGCAGCGAGATGAGAACACCTGGAATTCACTTGGCATAGCCCACTATCGAATGGGCGACTGGCAGGACTCGATTGACGCAGTTTGCAAGGAGATGAAGCTCCCACAGGGGGATGATGAGGGATTTCAACGGTTCCTCCTCGCTATGGCCGAATGGCAGCTGGGCAGTCATCAGGCAGCCCGCGATTGGTACGCCAAAGGGGCGGAATGGATGGAGACGAACCCGTCAGATGGAGCAACCATCCGGTTTCGCCGGGAGGCCAAAAAGTTGATTCAACCTGTTGATACTGGAGTGAGGGAGGAGTATGTCGAGGCGCGCACTGATCGCATCGCGGTGGCTCCCTCTCAATTCGCGGGGAGCGCCGCAAGGGGCAGCTTGAATTCTATTGGCCGTAACCCACCTCCCTATGGAGTCGCGAACGGCAGCGCCGACCAAGGCTGGATGTGGAAAGTAGGAGACTATTTTACGGTGGATCTTGCGACGCCGACGGCTCTGCAGCGGTTTCGCGTGTGGTCTGTCTACGCCGGCGACCTGACCGGGCGTGGGGCCCGCTGGGAGATCCTTTCTTCGGACGACGGGGTTTCTTTCACCCATGAAGCAGATTTCACGTATATCGTAGGTCGCGGTATGCATGGCCTAAACGACGATAGAACGGCAAGGCCGGACTCGACCGGTTGGTTTGAGGCCGACTTCAACGCGGCTGCTGGACGTCATCGGTTTTGGCAAGTCAAGGACGTCGCAACGCTCTTTGTGCATTCTCCGCGGTCCGCGCAAGTAGAACTTTACGGGTCACCTAATGATGCCAAAACCAGATAGCCTGATGTTCGTGCCCCTTCGCGCGCTTGGACGGCTCGGTCTCCCCCGCCTGCCCGTCGAGTCTCGCACGACGGGCTCGGCTGTCAGCCGACCAATGGGACGACGCTCGGCAAAATGTTCGCCAATAACGTCGATGGCACGATAACCAGGAACATAGATGTCGCTCAGGTTTGGGATAATGAACAGGGCAAATCTGGCTTGCTGGAACGAAGAGCAGGATGGTTTGGTTATATGACGCGTTCTTGCGATCACATTGACCGCCGAGTGTCAGACCGAGCGCTGCGATGAGTATCCGGAACTCCGTAGCTGTGCCAGAAAGCTAACTCATCGATGAGTTTTGAAACGCCCAGCGAAGGCGCAGTCGTGGTCGCCGGAGCCGGCCGGATCAACGCAAGTCGGACGTCTCTTAACGGTCGTTTGTTGACGAGTCTCATGCGTCAACGAGTTTTGGCCCTGACAAAGTATTCCGGCGCCATTGCGTAGCCGTAATCGCGGCCAGAACAACGATTTGCAACATAACTGTCGGCTCTGGAACATCGGCGTGAGCTATTGCACCCGCGCCGCTGCCAGCCGTCTGGCCGAAGTGTGCGCGCCAGACGCCGTAGTCGGCTTGCGTGTACGTTGTGCCGAGTCCGTGGCGCCACGCGACATAGTCGGCCGCGTCCACGACGCCGTTGCCGTTGTAGTCGCCGTCGAGCTTGGCAAATTCGGAACCGATGATTTGAAAACCATTGATATACGCCGATTCACCGGGGTTGAGTGATTGGGCCTGAATCGTGAACGAGTCGCCAGTCAGCTTTGTGAATCGCGCCCACACGCCGAGGCCGTCGGTCGTGCCTTCGTCATAGTCAGTTGTGAAATCGAATTGACGTGGTAAACCAAATATATCGGTATCTCGGACCGTATCGGTCATCGTGAGCGCAGCCATCGCGTGAATTCCATCGTCCACGAACAGCGATTCCGTTCGCGCCAGCCCTTCGGGATCGGCATATACCCACACTTCATATCCGGCCGCAGTAGCGATCGCACTGTTCAGGTTGCTGACGGTCACCGTCACCAATCCGGTCGCGCCGAGGGTGCTGCTCGAGAGGTACCCATTCATCATCATGCTGTCGCCATTGATAACCGGATTCGAGTAGTTGTTCGACACTACATCAGTCGCGATCCAGTCGGTGTGCACTTTGGTTAACACGCCTTGTGAGTCATATAAAGTGATTCTATTGCCGGAGTGACCCTGCAATTGATTCCAATTAGGGACGCGCACATCCGCTGGCCCGCCGTGAAAAAAATTTGGCACGCCAGCAATCGCTGTATCGAGCATTGGTCCGGACTGGGGATACAAGAACGGCTCGAAGAAGCTGCTTGAAATGACCCGATGGGGCAGCGCCAGGCCGTCGCATTGAGGAGACAACTAAGAAGCGTCGCCAGAGCGGCGCGTGAGATCGGCGTGTTCATCGGTCGCTCCCGGCGCCAATTTGCGCAACATCAACGCTCCACGTCCAGGCTGCTCGAACCCAAGTCGACGCTGGGATTCTAAGCCTCGCGGCAGGACTTTACAAGGAAGTCTTGAATTTGGGGCAGCCGCGATTGAGTGGGAACGCTTTGGAATGCCAGAGTGTTCCCGCCCCATGTGTGACACACAAGTGTCGGGCACTGCTCAGGATTCCGTATCCGACACGAATGTCCTTCGCTATCGAAGGAGTGGATTGTTAGCTTGTGCCGCGCACGACTCGGGTTTGTGAGAATCAAGGTATCGCGCGCGGTCGGGCACGGGCACGAGATGGCGTCGCTAAGGTCGGCCTCGAACTTTCAAAGCAATCCGCGCGCTGGTGCTTAGAGTTGCACTTCTAACAGGCTAGGGCTACTTCCGAGTCTTGGGAGATCTGCACAATCTCGGTTGCATCGATGCATTTCGACAAGCGATGGCCAACATTTTCAAACGGGCTGGATGGGAAACCGGTCCGAATCCATCTTGGTACTTTGGCGCTTAGTCACTTATTGGCGTGGCCACAACCATTGGAATTCGAAAAAAAGCCGGATGAGAAGGAGCGAGCCTCCCAGCGCGATCGGTTTGTGAAGGTTTGGCTGCGAAATTAGGGAAATGTATTAAAGTTACTACAGATCGCCGGCGATTCGCGGCCTTTGATTCGGGGTTGAGAAATTACCAATTTTTTTGCGATTCTTTTCTTGCTATCTGATTCAGTAAGGCTTAATGTCATGGCTATGTCGATGGGTTGGTCGTCCTCAAATCCAGGAGCGGACTAATGAATCGCATTCTAATGTCGCCTAATCGGGTGGTTGGGTGGGTGTGTCTGGCGCAGGCAAATGCCATCTTGTATGTGAACGGCGGCGGTGCCCAAGGAGGCACGCTCGTCGGAATCAATCCGCTCCCGTCGCCTGGGCCATACGTCGGTGACAACAACAATGACGACATGATCATGGTTGGCACGCCGAGTAGTCCCATTCCAATTACTCTCGATCCAAACGGAACCGCCTGGACGAAGCAGTTCCAAGTCAACCGCGACGGTCAGGGATGGGCGCCTGGGCAGACGGTCACCGTGATGGAATTGCTTACATTTCCTCCGACCTCAACGCTGCGTCCCACCGATTGGCATGAGACCATTCTCCCGGCGACTGGCCCCAATAGTAATTTCCAATGGGGCGGTGGGTCGATTCTTATCGGCACCAGCACCTATCCGGCCACATTGAGCGGCGACGGAAAGTCGATCTGGTTCGACTTTCCACCAATTCCGCCGAGCGCTCCGCCAGCAAAAATCACGAAGACCCTAGTGTGGACAGATGGGGTAATTACGCCGGACCAGAATGGAAGCCCAAATAACATTTACACCATTACGGTCAGCGAGCAACCGTCGGTTCCGGAGCCGGGTGCGTTCGTCATGGCATGCGTGATGATTGCAAGCATGGCGGTTGCGACACGCAGTCGCCCGAAGTAGGCAAGAAATATCGGCATTACTTGGCGAGTGTTGCACGTGCGCCAGCGCGGGTGTTTCTGTAAACTCGTGGAGTTTTGCCCATGTATCGCACTTTCGCTGGATTGCTGTTCGCAGTAGTTCTATTCACGCAATCGGCCTTGGCGGCGGACATCTCGGTTCCGGTTTCGGAGGATGCCGCAATCCTGGCCAACAATGGTTTTCCGAGCGTCGAGGCCAGCAACTTCGGCGGCGGTTTCCTCTACGCCGGCTCATTCGACCCTGACCATGCTTCGTACGCGCGTTCGCTGCTCAAATTCGCGCTCCCGCCGATTCCCGCCGGGCAGACTCTGCAGAGTGCCGCTCTGAGATTGATTGTCGGACAGGAATTTCCTCAAACCAAGCAGTTTGATTTTTTTCGCGTTGACGACAATTGGGACGAAGTCACCGTCACTTGGCTGAGCGCGCCGCAACTGGTACCGAATCAGCAAGCGATTGCGACTTTTAATAGCGCAATCGGCTTGGGGCCCACGCCGCCGAGCAACCTGCTCACATTCGATATCACGTCGGCAGTCGAAGCTGAACTAAATCTCGACCCAACCCAAGTATTGTCGATTCTTTGGAAGGAGCGCGACGAGACCGGCGACTGCTGCAACCGACTGGCGGCCCGTTCGAAAGAGCAAGCGTTTTTGCCCAGCAATGTACCGCAAATCGTTCTGACGCTGGTACCCGAGCCATCGTCGATGGGGCTATTGGCTGGGCTCGTTGTCTTGTTGCCCGCTCGTGCGAGGCGAGTGCGGCAAAGCCGGCAAGAATAACGAGCAGCAGCCGGGAAGGTTCGGGGGTGAATAGGCAGGCGGCACCGGAACCAGCTCTAAAGCCATCCGCCTCGATCTCCCTGACAATTGCCGCGCGATAACTGATCGCCACGAACTCACGCTTGGCCGTTGCCATGCGGGGCGGTTGTACAGCTCGGGATTAGGCGGCGCTTAGGACGCTCACGTCTTTCCGCTAGAGCGTGGAGAATTTGCCCGCAACTCATGTTCAAAATTGGTTGGATTGATGAGGCATTTCGGCGCTAGGCAGACTGCCGCGTCCTCAGTCCCAGAAACCTCACGAGTTCTCGGAACATCCGGCGCGTGCTGACAAACGCACGAGTTGATGCCACTCACTGCCGCGAGCGCTTCTAAATCGGTAGGTTGTTGGTGTATGTCACGCGTTAATGAGTTGCCGGTACTTTCTATGCGGCCCAGCCTCTTCGGAGACACCACCCAGCGGCCGCAAAAATCAGCAGCGCCAGCGTCGTTGGTTCGGGCACGGCGGCATTCGCACTGGCACTTGAGCCGGCACTGACGGTTTGACCGAAGTGGGCGCGCCAGACGTCGTAGTCCGCTTGCGACACGAGGCTGTCGAGGTCGCCATCGGCACCTTCCCCCGGAGCGACCGATTGACCGAGCGTGTCGCGCCATAGCACGTAGTCGGCGGCATCGACGGTGCCATTGCGATTGTAGTCGCCCGCGAGCACAAAACCATCCAGAATGAGCCGATCTGGATTGAACTCGCTTCCTGAACCGTAATGCACGAGGAACGAGCCCAGCCCATCTAGCGTACCGAGACGCTCGCCGTTCGCGACATTGCTGAATGCGCCGAAAGGCTTCCGGCGGCGAGCACGACAAAGCTATTAGTCGCATCAGGTATGAAGTCGTTGAGCAGCGATAGTCGGAGCGTACCGTCCAACGTGGCGGCGCCGGTCACTTCCACCTCGTCGTAGTCGCTGCCGAATGTGGTGCCACCAATTTCGATGTCCAGCCTAGCACCGGCTTGCTGCGTATAGTTTCCACTGATTGTCGTCCGGCCGGCGGAGTGGCCCGGTGCCAGCGTGCCACCGTGGTTTACCAGGTCGCCCAGAAAGGTTTCCACGTGTAGGATGCCGCCCAGGAAATCGAAGACGCCTCCGCCTTGGTCGCTGATGCCAGCGCTATCGAGCGTGCCGCCCTGTAGCCTCAGGTTGGCCTGGGAGAACAGAACGGTATCGTGCGCCACGGAGACAATACCATGGGACAGGATTGTGAGCTCGCCAATTCCACCTTCGCCGCCACCGGAGACCGCGTCGCCTCCGAGCGAAAGGAACTGACTCGACCACGTGGAGTTCGGCGGGGGTGTACCAAAAGAAGGGCTCCCCACAATGGCCATGCCGATGCTGCCCGGATCGGAGCCGAGGAAGGCGTTGGTATCGGTAACTTGCCCGCCATTCCGGATCGTCAGCCGACCCTCCAGATCCGGACTTCCACAGTCCGGACAGAGAATACCGCCGATAGTTAGGTTGTCAGTGCTGGTCCAGATGGAATTCGCCCCATCCACCAGCACCTCGGCCGGCGGATGGTTCAGTCCGACGAGGGCGTTGACTGCGCCATTGGTATCCGCAACCGCGCCGCCACTCGTAATGTTCAGCGTGCCGCTGCCATCGCCCCCGACCGCAACATCGCCGCTGTTGGTCCACGTGGAGCCGCTGCCGTCGACGGTCACAGTACCGACTGCCGCGCCGGCTGATCCCAAAAAGCCATTCCCGTCCGCAACAGCTCCACCCCCCGTAATGTTCAACGTGCCCGTTCCGGCGAAGCCGACGATAAGGGATGCTCCGTGATTGGTCCAAGTCGAGCCGGAACCATTCACCGTGGCCGTCCCCTGCGAACCCACGTGCAAACCTATGACGGCGCTCGTGCTCTCTACGGCGCCGCCGTTCTGGACGAGCAGCGTTCCCTCGCCGTCCCGGCCCACATTGAAATCGAAGTCGACTGCTGTAGTGCTTAACCATTTCGAGTCTGCGCCCGAAACCGTGACGGTTCCTGACGATCCACTCGCCGAGCCAATATGGCCATTGAGACTAGAGACGAAGCCGCCCGCCGTGATGTCCAGGGTGCCAGTCCCATGATTGCCAACGGCAAGGCCGAAACTACTGACCCACGTTGAATTCGTGCCATCAATCGTCACGCTCCCATTGGAGCCGACGTCGTTCGCAATGAAGGCCCCGGTGTTCGTAACGTGCCCGCCCGATTCAACCATTAAGGTGCCGGTTCCGCCAGCACCAACATCGAGCGCACCGCTGTTGGTCCATGTGGACGAGCCGCTGACGGTCACCGACCCTGTCGCTCCCGATTGCTTGCCGATCAAACCATTCACATTCGAAACGTGGCCGAGGCTGTCGACCATCATGGTCCCCGTGCCCGCATCCCCGACCGCCAGGTCACCACTGTCGGTCCAAGACGAATCAGTGCCACTCACGGTTACCGAGCCATTTCCGCCAAAGGAATTCGATTCGCTGATCACGCTGGTGCCGCTGGCGACACTCCCGCCGCTGCCAATTACCATCGTGCCCCGGCCGAACTTGCCGATCGTGAGCGCCGAATTATTAGTCCAGGTTGAACCGGCGCCAGAGACCGTAATCATGCCGTTGGAATTGGCATCCCGGGCAACGGTAGCGGTATCGCTGGAAACACTGCCACCGCTTTGAACCATGACTATGCCCTGGCTGTTGTTGTTGCCACCCACCTCCAGCTCGCTATTGTTGGTCCAGTTTGAATCGGTGCCCGTGACCGTCACGGTGCCAATCGCGCTGGAGCCGAAACCGACCCTTCCCATCGAGTCGGAAACGCTCCCGCCATTTTGAATCGTGAGCGTGCCCGTACCGCCGTTTCCAATGATTAAATTGCCGCTGTTGTTCCAGGTGGAATCGGCATCGGTCACGAGGTAGGTCTGCGCCATCGGTGGCCGTATAACCGCCGCTCCCAGCGAAACTGGCTTCGCCGCCGTTCTGGACGGTGAATGTGTGGCCGGTGGCCAGATTGAAGATGCCGGACGGGCTACGGGTCAGCGTACCCCCATTGATCGTGACGTTTCCGCTGGCGTTCAGCGTGCCAGCGGTCGCGCTGCTGCCGATGGTCACAGTGGCCGTCTTGTTGATCGTCATCGTACCGGTGCCGGTGGTTAGCGTGCCTCCCGAGGCGGAGACGCCGATGTCGATGGTCGCCGTGCCATTGGCCGCCGCGCCGACCGTAATTGACGCGGATCCCTTCACCGTTAAAAGGGAGTCAACGTCGTGGATATCGACGGTCCCGACTTGGCCGGCCGCATTACCGGTGGCCACGGTCAGATTGTCGAACAGTTCGACGCTCGAACCGCTGAGAACCGCGAGTGAACCCGTGGCGTTGGCGGTCTTCGTGTCGACCACTCCCAACGGGCCGTTGCTCCGTCCGCCCGAGCCATTCGAAAAGACCAGACTGTTGCTGCCAGCCGTGGAGCCGATGTTCTGAAGCTCGGTCCCGCTAAGGGTTAAGTTCGACCCGGCGCCATCGATGCTGAGGATGCCGTTGAGGCCAGCGGCGGACAAGTCGTTGGCAATGAGGTGGCTGCCAAAAAGGGCCTCCAGCACGGCACCGCCTTGAATTGATAGATCGTCGCCGGCGACAAGATGCAGCGGATTGCCCGACGTACCCAAGAGGAGACTTGTGCCGGCCCCGAGGACATTCACATCCTGTAGCACATCACGGGCGGACAGATAGTTTGTCTTGGCAACCGACTGATTTCCGACCGCCTCGGACAGGATTGCGAGTGCCATGTAACCGCGCGCGGATTGCTCGGCGTCAAACTTTCCTCCGCGGAGCGCAGCGGTGAGCGGAGTTTCAGATCGATTGAAGAGGTCGGCGGCTAAGTCTTGTCGCGGGGCCGGCACACTTTTTGGCGGCCAGTATTCGGAGGGCTTGGCTTTGCCGGTCCAAGCCGTGATTTCGTCCGCCAATTGTTTGTTTGACTTCTGGAGCCGATCGACGTCTTGCTTGGTGTTCAAGATCAGTTCATTCCGCTCGCGATAGCGCATTTCCAGTTGCCGCCGCTGGCTTTCAATACCCAGAGCGACAATCGGGCCGGCAATGGCAAGGATTCCGACCATCAGCAAGGTTGCGGCCACCCACGGTTTGCGTTTCGCCCACCGCGCCGCCCGCATCGGCGCGGAGATGGGCCGCGATTTAAGCGGCTCTCCATTCAAAAACCGCTTCAGTTCGTCGCTCAACTCAGCAGCCGTTGCAAACCGGCGGCCCGGTTCGCGTTCCAGGCACTTCAGACAAATCGTTGACATGTCGCGCGGCACGTGGCGATTGAGCTTTCGTGGATCGGGTGCATCTTCGGTCAATCGCTGGTGAATCTGCATCTGCGGGCTGCCGCGAAACGGCAGTTCGCTCGTCAGCAATTGAAACATTACGACGCCAAAAGAGTAGATATCGCTCCGACGATCCGTCCAATGGGCTTGTCCACGCGCTTGTTCGGGCGACATGTAGCCCGGCGTCCCCAGAATCTGCCCTTCAATGGTCATTGTGATTTCGCCGAGTTCGCGCTTCGCGAGGCCGAAATCGGTCAGATGTGGCCGTCCGGATTCGTCCATCATCACGTTCGATGGTTTGAAATCGCGATGCACAATGCCTTGCTGATGAGCGTGATGCAGCGCATCGGCTATCGGCAGGCACAATTCGGCGACTTCCCCAGCGCTGAGGGGATTGACCGTGATCCAATCGGTAAGCGTGACACCGCGAATAAAATCGCTGACGATAAATATCGTATCGCCTTCTCGCCCGACCTCGTGCACCGAAACGATGTTCGGATGGTGCAACTGTGCTGCCGCCCGCGCCTCGCGAAAGAACTGATCGATCTGGGCAGAGCTAAGTTGGCCGCGCCGCGGAATTTTCACCGCCACCGTTCGGTCGAGCTCCCGATCACGCGATTTCCAGACCGTGCCAAATCCGCCGATACCCAATCGCGAAATGAGATCAAATCGCCCGATCGATTTGAGCGGTTCGGCAAATCGGGTCGCCTCTTGGCGATCAACCAGACTGAAGTTGCTCCCGCACGTGGTGCAACAAATCTCTTCATACGGAGTATCGGTCAATACTTCGACAAAGTTACAACAGTGCGGGCAACGAATATGAAGACCATGCGAGCCTCCGCTGCTTAACTTGTGCTCTAGGGTCTTTTCGTCATCCCCGTCAGATGATTTGGGAGTGTCTTTGCGCGTCGCGGCAATGAGTCGCAACTTTCGCAATGCTTCGCCCAGCTCGGGCATAGCTTCAGGATGCGCGGCCATGAGCGACGTATCAGATACGGCCTCACCTGCTGCCCGGCGCCGCAGGCAATCTTCAAGCAGCAATTGTATTCGGGCCTCTTTCGCTACAGCGCTGTCTTGCGTTTCTTGTTCTCCAGACGACATTTAGATCGCTCGCTTTCGCGACGCGCCCCGTGCACATTATGGAGATCGAGAGATAACGGATTCAAGGCGTAATTCGATTTCGGGACAGTTCCGTGGAGGTGCTCCTAACCGAGCACTAATAAAGGACCGTTAAGAAACGGTTCTGTGACGCGGGCACCCGACCTTCTCGGCCGACCGCGACTGTTACCTGCGGCGGGCATCTCTAAACTCGCGATGCGGCAGCTTTTCGGGACGAATTTTCCGTTCCGAGAACTCGTCTCCGCGGTCGGCCTGACAGTCGGCGGTCTTTCTGGCCGCGAAAATGCGTCATCAATCCAAGGTTAGCTGGTAATGCGATACGCCTGCTCGATTGCGACTTCGAATGATGCAATCGAAGCAAGTTTACCGGGCACCAGTGCTGTATTATTGGTCAACCGCATGTTAGAAGTGAGGCGTCGGAACGTGATCGAACAATTTTAGAGGATCGAGCGATGGCGAGTGCAATGCGATGGGATCGTCGGAGTTTGATGAAAGCGTCCGGATTAGGGGCGATGGCGGCATTGACTCAATCGGTAGCGTGGGTGCGCGCGGCAGAAACCTCGGCGGTTAGGGGCCATATCAAACAATCCGTTTGCCGTGGATGCTTTGCGAAGATCCCGTTGGAGAAGCTGGCTGTCGAGGCAAAGCGGATTGGGTATCAGTCAATTGAGCTGTTAGTACCGGAAGAGGTCAAGGTCGTGAATTCGTCCGGTCTCACGTGCGCCATGCTCAAAGGCGTGTGTAAGATTCCGGATTGTCTGAACCGTACCGAGAACCATGCGCAGATCGAAAAGAAGCTTCGCGAGTACATTGAGTTTGCTGCCGATAACGATCTGCCGAATGTCATTTGCTTTTCGGGCAACCGGCGAGGGATGTCGGACGAGGAGGGACTCGCCAACTGTGCAGCTGGGCTCAAACGCGTTGTCGGTTTTGCGGAGCAGAAGAAGGTGACGATATGCATGGAGCTGCTAAACAGCAAAGTCAATCACAAGGATTACATGTGCGATCGATCGGCGTGGGGCGTGAAACTATCAAAACAGGTAGGCTCGCCACGGTTCAAACTGCTGTACGACATCTATCACATGCAAATCATGGAAGGGGATGTCATTCGGACGATTCGAGACAACAAGGAATACTTCGCCCACTTTCACACAGCCGGCGTTCCAGGGCGGCATGAGATCGACGAGACCCAGGAGTTGAATTACCCGGCGATAGTGCGGGCGATTGTGGATACCGGTTACGAGGGATACTTGGGGCAGGAGTTCACTCCTACGCGAGACCCGATGACTTCCCTCGCACAGGCATTTCGCATTTGCGATGTGTGACTGTGCAAATTCCTCCGATTGCGGCCCGATGGCTCAGTCCTCGTCATGACTTTTAGATAATTGTCGCAGCGTGGATGACTTGCTCTCTGGGGTGGTTGCGTTTGGCCCTTTGACGGTTCGCCAGATGATTTCGTTGAGCTCGTCGGTTGGCGCAGCGTCGGGATGGACGAAGTCCATCGCATCCGAACGGGCGACGAGGTCTCGGCGCGGATCATCTTGCTTTAGCGCGTGGACCTCTGGATTGCGTTCGGCGATCGATTCTTTGCTCGGTATTATCGCCACATAGGGCTCTCGGTTCTGCGGTTCTCCGTCGGTCCACGAGCGCAGACAATCGGCGGTGGCGTCATATTGGGTCATCGGCGGTAGCCCGAGAAGCTGTTCAATGGTGCGCAGGTAGCTCACCGTGTTATAAAATCGGTGATCGACAGACCTGGGCGGAACATACGGACTGATCACGTATCCGGTCGTGCGGTGACAGTCGACATGATCGGCGCCGGACTGAGCATCATCTTCGATCACGAAAATCGCGCAGTGTTCCCAAATTGGCGAATGGCTGATAGCCTCCACCACCTGGCCGATCGCGTAATCGTTATCAGCACAGTCAGAGCGAGGTGTGTGTGCGCCAGAGGAAGCCGCCTGGGTGTGGTCCTGTCCCATACGAATGAACGTTAGAGCTGGCACCGCGGCTCCGTTCGGCGCTTTGTCGAGCAACATTTGAAACTCTCGATGCCATTCCGAAAAGCGGCTTGGTGCTTCATATTTCCCGTACGTCTTCCTGGGAAACAGGCAGTTTGAATCGCCCGACTTTTTGAACCATATGCTGGGTGCGTCGGAGTCGGCGTACCTCAAGTCGAAGCGGCGAAAGTCGAGATCAGTAATCCCTTCTAGATTGTGGGCTGACGGCTGAAGACCCGACGCTGCCGCATAGTTGTCCGGACCGCCCAGTGTTCCTGTTTCGTCGTCGTCAAAGCTTTCGAAAAAACCATAATTGCGGATGCTGATGCCGTGCTTGCGGCACAGGTCCCAGATGTGACCACCGGGCGCTTCGGCCACGTCGGGGACCGCCTGGCCACCGTCCTTGAAGATCGGGCTCGTTGCCGTCGGTTTGCCGTCGGCATCGCGGGCCGGGAATCCTGCCGTCGGATATCCGTTATTCTCTCCTTCAAAATCGTATTTGCGGCCGCGGCCAGAATAATTGTAGGCAACGTTGCGTTCGACGTAGGGATTGGCCATCGATTGCGTCGACCAAACCCAGCCGTCTCCTGAGACTTCTCCGCAGGCATAAAGATTATCCAGCAATACGAATCGTTCGGCCAATGCGTGAAGATTGGGTGTCACTTCGCGGCCAAAAATGCACAGCGACGAATCTCCATTGCCTTGCGGCAAATCGCCCAGCACCTGATCATAGGTCCGATTTTCTTTGATGATGTACAGAATGTGCGTAATCTTCCCTGATTTGAGGCCAAGATACGCAAGCAGATCAGCCTTTTCACGGTTGAGCGTGTCAAAGCGGTTATTGGTCATCACCGTTTGCGTTAGGCGGTTCAATTCGACTTCATCAGGAATCGGCAAAAGCTGGACATCGCCCTCTAATAAGTCGAGTGGCGAGGCTGCCCGTGCCCGCTCATTCGTTTTGGGATCGCGGCCAACATTTGGGACGCGAGCCTTGACGCCTTTCGCATTGGCCACGAGCAGGTGCTCGTGATCCGGCGCGATCGCGATAGCGGTGGGATACCAACCAGTGGGAATGAATCCGCTGAGTTGCTCCGTGGTCAAGTCGACAACGGCAACCGCGTTGAGATCGGCGAGCGTGACGAACAATCGCCGCTCGTCGGTAGAAAGGGCGAGCGACGTGGGAGTGCAACCTGCCAAGTCACGGGCGACAGAGGGGCGCATCAAGAGGGTGGATACGACACGATCGGTCGCGGTGTCGACGACGGAGACCGTGTCGCTATCCGCATTGGCCACAAACAATCGCCGCTGCGATCGATCGAGCAGCAAAGCAGTTGGGTGTGCGCCGACGGCAATGGTGGCGGTCAGAGTCGGTTTTGTTGGCGTGACGGTGCGCAACACATAAACCGCGTTATCACGCTCGCTGCCCACGTAGACTTTGGAGCCATCGTGCAGCGCAAATGGCCAAGGGATAGTTGGTTGTCCCGTGGTAAGACTCACGAAACGTGTAGCGACCGATCTCCTCGCCCTTGCTTGTATCAGCGATGGCGACACTTCCGGAACTCGTGTAGGGATTTTCACCCGACGCGTGCTGATTCGCGATGTAGAGATAACCGCGGTCATCCAGACAAACCCCGGCCGGGAAATCCTGTGGTTGCATCTTGATCGTGGATTTTGAGATAAGTGACCCATCGCCTTTAAGCGATAAGACAGCAATTGTGTCATTGGCCCCTTGCGCCGCGTAAATCGTGCGGCCGGCGCCACTGCTAGGCCGTAGTAGAGACCGAATGTTTTGAGTGAACGCAGGCGAGGATTCGGATTCGCAATCGCAGGCGACTCCGCGCCCTTGTGGAGATCTGGTAAATCCGGTTTCCCCGCGGCGGACCTATTCCCGGTATGGCCAGATGAATCCCGAAATATAGTTTTGTTTGGAAACGGTATCTGTCCCGTTCCGGTACCATCGCTCAACCGGACGGCCCAAATCGCCTGGCGATAGCCGATATCGGACGTAATGGCAAATTCGCCGTCCGGCGATACGACCATATTGACGGGAAAACTCCCCACGTCTTGCGCGTGGAGCACATGACGTTCGTCGAGTAGCTTACCGGTGACCAACGGCTCACCTCGCGCGCTTTTGCTGACGAACATCCCCACACAGAAAAAGAACAGGATTCCTGATGTCGTTTTCAAGTGGGCACCGGATCAAAAAGGTGGCAAAAGTGGACGTCACGGTTACTAGCACGTTGGGCACGGGCGTTGAGCACCTTGCCTGATCCCGGTGCTCGTTCGATCCCCGCATCACATTTCGCCATTGGATAGTCTACAGCACGCTTGTGACCGACAAAATGTGGCGGCCACACTTGGGCTAAACCGCAAGTGGCGGCGCGAGCGCCAGTGCGAATGCAATTGTCCCCGAGCCAGCGGCCCTCGTCCTTCTGCTCGTGGGGATCCGCAAGAAGTACCATTTGACGCCGGATTGAGCAAACAGTTTCAAGCGAGAAGTTCCGACACCAGGCGACCACTTACGTCAGTCAGCCGGTAATCGCGGCCTTCGAAGCGAAACGTTAATCGCTCGTGGTCGAAGCCCAGCAGGTACATGATCGTGGCTTGCAGGTCGTGCACGTGGACCTTGTTCTCGACGACCGAAAAACCCAACTCATCGGTCTGTCCGAAGTGTAAGCCTGCTTTGACGCCACCGCCGACCAGCCACATCGTGAAACAGTCGGGGTAGTGATCGCGGCCCAGAATCTTGCTGCCGGAGGTCCGGCCTTCGCGGAATGGAGTACGACCGAATTCGCCGCCGCAGATGAGCAAAGTGTCGTCGAGCAATCCGCGCTGCCGCAAGTCGCGGATTAGTGCGGCGATCGGCTGGTCGGCAGTGGCCCACTTTTTGGTGAGACCGTCGGTCAAGCCTGTGGCCTGGTCGGTGCCGTGAAAATCCCAGCCCCAATCGAACAATTGCACAAACCGCACGCCTTGTTCGACTAATCGGCGAGCGAGCAGGCAGTTGTTGGCGAAGCTGCTTGCGCCTGGGTTGGCGCCGTATGCTTGGAGAGTTTTCGGCGATTCCTGGCTAATGTCCATCACTTCCGGAACCGAGGCTTGCATGCGGAATGCAAGTTCGTATTGAGCAATGCGCGTCAACGTATCGGGGTCGTCCAACTCATGCGCCTGCAGTTTGTTGAGTTGCTGCACCGTATCCAGCGACCGGCGACGAAGTCCACGATCCATGCCCGCCGGGTTCGAAACATAGAGCACGGGATCGCCCTTCGATCGGCACTGCACACCTTGAAACACGGACGGCAAAAATCCGTTGCCGTACGAGTTTGAACCGCCGTTCGGTTGAACGCCACTACTAATGAGCACGACGAAGCCGGGCAGATTCTGATTCTCGGTTCCCAGCCCGTACGTCACCCACGCACCGATCGAGGGGCGGCCAGCGCGCGGCGAACCGGTGTAGATCGAGAGCTCGGCCGGGGCGTGATTGAATTGGTCGGTGTTCATCGAGTGAAGGAAACACATTTCATCAACAACGTCGGCCTGATGAAGGTGCGGCACCGCGTCGGATAGCCAGGCGCCAGACTGGCCATATTGGGCAAACGTGCGTGGCGTGCCCATGAGTTTTGGCGTGCCGGAGGTGAAGGCAAACGTGCGTCCGGCCAGGTATTGCTGCGGGCATTCCTGGCCGTCGCGTTTTACCAGCTCCGGTTTGTAGTCGTAGGTGTCCAAGTTCGGCGGCGAGCCGGTCAGATGCAGGTAGATGACGCGCTTGGCCCGTGGAACAAACTGCGGCTTTCGCTCAGCCAGTGGTTGTGTCGCGTTAACCGCCACGTTGGCGCGAGCCTCGTTGCCCAACAGTGTCGACAATGCGATCGCGCCCAAACCAAGACCGTTTCCCGAAAGGAAGTGCCGGCGGGTGATGTTCGTAAGATCGGGCGTATTCATGGGGCATCTACCGCTTCAAGAACATCTCGTCCAGGTTCAATAGTACGTTGCCGACCACGGTCATAGCGGCTGCATCGACCGCATCGACGTGCGAGGGTAATTCGCCAAACGGAACCGTCGCCAACTTCACGGCCGCATCAGGCCGAGTGGCGAGACTCGCGTGCGAATCGTTATACAGCGCCACGAGCATTTCGAGCTCGTTCTCGTGCGGCGGACGCAACAGGCAGCAGCGGAACGCATAAGCAATCTGATCCGAGTTTGTCCCGGTATGCTTGAGAGCGCGGCGAGCCAACGCCTGCGCGGCTTCCACGTAGACCGGGTCGTTCAATGTCACCAGCGATTGCAGTGGCGTGTTCGTGCAATTGCGCCTCAGCGTACATACCTCGCGATTGGGTGCGTCGAATGCGGCCATCGACGGGTAAGGATTGCTTCGTCGCCAGGTTGTGTAGATCGCGCGGCGGTAACGATCTTCGCCTTCGCTCGTTTTCCAGTCGGTGGAGCTGCCGAAGGCGGCCGAAAGACCAAAGTTCGGTTGCGGCGGCCGGACGGCAGGCCCGAACATCTTCTTGCACAATAAGCCGCTCACGGCGAGGGCCTGGTCGCGGACCATTTCGGCGCTCAGCCGGACGCGAGGCCCGCGGGCCAGCCAGCGATTGTCTGGATCAAGCTGGGCCGCGTCGACCGTGATCTGGCTCGACTGGCGATAGACGGCCGAAGTGACGATCGTGCGAAGGAGCGACCGAGTGTCCCAACCGCTGTCCATGAAGTCCACGGCCAACCAATCCAGCAGTTCAGGATGCGTCGGTGGGTCACCTTGCGATCCAAAATCCTCGCTTGTCGCAACGATTCCGCGTCCGAACAAAATCTCCCAATACCGATTGGCAATGACGCGTGCAGTGAGGGGATTGTCCTTGTCAGCCAGCCAACGAGCCAAGGTCAATCGATCGGGTGAACCGGTTGCGACGCTCTTCGGAAATATGGTTGGCAAACCCGGGTCGACAACAGGGCCCTTGTCGAGATAGTTTCCCCGATATTCGAGCCGTGTTTCGCGACGTTGGCTGGCGAGCTCGCGTTGGATCGGCACTGTGGTCGTCGGCTTCATAGCGAGCAACGCATCACCGGCGGAGATGAACTCGCCAAATGTAGATGTGACTGAGTTGTTCGACACGGCGAAAATCGATTGGACCATGTCGACACGAACGAACAAGCTCGTCAGTTGGCGACGTTGCTTGCCGCTGAAAATTGGCAGCACCGGCGCTTCGTCTTTGCGGTCAGCATCCTCGGTGTTGTTAAAGATCGCGAATAACTGAAAGTATTCGCGCTGCGAGATCGGATCGAACTTATGATTATGGCACTGGGCACACGCCATGGTGGTGCCCATCCACACGGCCATAGTCGTGTTCACTCGATCAACGATTGCCGCGTTGCGGAATTCTTCGTCCTGCGTTCCTCCTTCGCTATTGGTCATGGTGTTGCGGTGGAATGCTGAGGCTATGAGTTGGGCCTGGCTTGGGGGTATTATGGTTACGTCTAAATTTGAGAAAACACTAACGTCAAGGGATAATTGATTGTCTGGTTCCGGTGCTTGCCGCTCCAAACCTATAGGTTGTGGCGCTTTCTGCGCCGCTTTTGCGCCGCTTTTCGGGACTGCCTTAACATTTGGTTCCGAAGGTCTTCAGTAGCCTGGGCAAAGTGGTCGTCGGTCACTTGCAGGTAGTGCTTGGCCGCGATGGCCTGGGTGTTACCGATCCATTGGCAGACGACGTGCATAGGAAACGATTCGGCCAGCTCGGTTTCACGCGTACTGCGGAGATTTACCCACAGCTTGGGCCAAACCACGAGACCGGCCCTCTCGATCGCTTTCTGCAATGGCTTGCGGAGTGCTGCATCCGTCCTACCTTTCAGCATCGGCAGAACCAACGTGTCCTCGGCGCCTGCTTCGTCGCGTCGTACGAGTAAAAGCGGAACTAATTCCGGGAAAACTGGTATCCAGCGAGTTTCGCGTCCTTCGTACCGCTCTGTTTTAGGCGAACGAATCAGTATTCGTTGCTGTTCCCAGTCCACGTCGGCCCACGCCAATTGTCGCACCTCCGAGCCGACGCGCAGCCCTGCCCAACGGGCGAGCCCGAACAATAATTTCCACTGAGCGTCCGGCAATTCTGCCAGGACTTTTTTGGCATCAATCTCGCTGATAAATGCCCTGCGTTTTGTGGCCAAGTTTGCTTTGGGAACCGACTCAAATGGATTACGAAGAATGATATCGCGACGACATGCGTCGTTTAGAAATCGACTAGCGACCGCACACTGCTTCTGAACGGTTGGTTCGTTTAAGCCCATCGGCTTCTTGTCTGCATCTGAAGGTCCGGATCGTTCGGTGCGCTTGCTCCCTGAGGTTAGTAACCAATCCCGAAAGTCTGAAGCGTCGCCTTCGTTGAGCGCCCGCAGTGACTTTTTGGGACCAAAGAACGCGATCAGGGAATCGCATACGCGCTGTTCGTTGCGAACCGTACGAGGTTTTAATTTTCCCGCATCCACGAGGGCTTTCCGCTTGGCCATATAGTCGTCAAGAAACGGCCCTAAGGTGGACCGTTTTGGACCATCGATTAATCCGACTGCTGCGAGCTTTTCTCGCATCGCTTGGTCCTGCTCAATTAGCCAGCGACTGGTGTCGTCGTCAGGAGCCGTGCCAGTAATCTTCGCTGCAACGAGAAGCTCGACCCGCGCT
Source organism: uncultured Planctomycetota bacterium (assembly GCA_963733705.1). Classification (GTDB taxonomy): domain Bacteria; phylum Planctomycetota; class Planctomycetia; order Pirellulales; family Lacipirellulaceae; genus JABDGM01. Next base: position 79,517 of record CAVTEJ010000014.1, read on the forward strand.
TTTATTGACTCGCCTTGCCTCTTGGCGACCTTACCAAGGCGAATGCGTTTGCGGTTCTTGTCACTGTCAAAGAACTCAACCGTCCATGTCGTTCCTCGCTTACCAATGGTTTTGTACAAACTTGCCATCAATCCCCCGAATATCAAAGTCGGCGTTTGCAAATGTTTTTCGCATTCTCGGATACCTCGGATTAGTCGGATATCCATCAAAGCGATATGACAACGCACGATACTTTTCGTAATTAAGATTAGGTGTGTCAGAGTTTCGTCGAAATGGATTTGATCACGTATATGGGGTGCCTGGACTTGGTGCCAATCTTCATCCTAATTGAGGCTGGCGGGCGGGTTCCCGGGGAAATCATCGGGTCCAGTAATATCCTACGCAGATTCCGCCGATGCCTCTTAACTATTGAGCCGTCCCGGCCAGACGACGCCGCCAGTCGCTCGGCGTCATGCCGATGGCGGACAGCCTGCGTCAATCCAGTCTTCAATCAGGCGGCGGGGCCAGCGGACACTCGCGCCCAGCTTCACCGGTTGAGGAATCCTGCGGGTCTTGCGCAATGTTGTTATGTGGCGGTCTGAAACCTTTATTAAGGCAGCCACGTCTCGGATGGTTAGAAACGCTGAGTCGATTTCAAGTGGTTCATTCATGGAGGTGGATCAAAGAGGGGTAAAACTATTGTTGTGGGCGGCCTTGGTTGCAAGGCGGGAGTTCGTGCACGACCGCGACTATCCACACACGGCCGTAATCTCGTAGATGGAATTGGCGCGATCAACGACTCGGTAGTCACAAAATCCGTCCTTCCGCAGCTTTCGCAACATGCGGTCGGGAGACGTCGGTGCGCTGGGTGCGACCTTCGTGACGTATTCAATGAGGTCGACGATATGGAATTGAGGTTCCGAGAGGAATCGTTCTTCAACAAAGGCCCGAACGAGGTCGCTGATGTTACGCTCGACGCGAGCGAGTTGTAGGTGTTGATTGGTCATGTCTGACCCTTTCATGTTATGAGGAGGAACTCGAAGAGATACAAAGCAGAAGAGAATTTAGAGTGGGCCGGCAGGGCAATGCTCCGACTACCACCATGGGTTGTATGGCGAAATGTATAACTCATCCATCATGAAGAGTCGCACTTCCTTGTCGATCTCCGTCTCCTCACCTCGCTTTTCACCGAGAAACCTGCTCACAGCAGTGTGCACTGCGCCGTGAACGGTTCGTGCACAAAACTCCATGTCATCATCACTCAGTACAAACATTTGGAAGTCTCCATGTGGCCAGAAAAAATTCGGTCGTCGTATAGCCACGAACGGCGGCCGGTAATGCTCTAAACATTGAGCGTTACACCGGTGTAATGCCAAATTTGCTTTCCCCCGATACGCTTCTGCTTTTTTTCCACGGCTATGCCGACCCTGTCTCGCAAGGTTTTCAGGAATCCCATCTTCGGCACCTGCGGTAAGTGCTCCTGCTGGCAGAACTCGGCATATCGACGAAGAACTCCGCTGATTGGAGCGCACCCTGCGTGATCCGCTTTCAAGTATGTTGTTGCGAACTGCTTGACTCCGTCCTCCGCTTCGCTGACCTCACTGTCATAGAGGCCGGTTAATACACTCTCCTTCAAAGATGTCTGTACGACCGGAAGCCAAAAACGCCCGAATGGTTCCGGCAATGGCAGGTCCAATAGTTTTCGCAGCATTGATGGTGCCTCACGCTTGATACCTTCCTCGAACACAACCGATGTCGCGTTGTTCGGCATGTTGGAGCTCCATGCCTAACCTATATGCTAAGTCACGGTTCAACCGCTTGATCTCTTTCGGGTCTTCAATTTCAGCGTACTCAGTCATTTGTCACCTGGGCATCAGCTGTGAAAGACGGGAGAAGCTTTTTGCAATTTATTTTGCATCTTTCCCTTCGCCTTGGTACTCTCAGCAAATCGTCTCAATCGCTCTCATCGTACAGCCGCGGAAGGACGCGACACGTTCGTTGATGCCGATAATGGTGGGAGCGGATGGCATCGTAGTGTAGCGCCGTCCAGGAAATACAAAGCTTCGAGGCAGTACACACTACGTATGGAATCAGTGGGCACCGATTTGGCTGGCTTTGTCGAAAAGAAAACAAGCGGTGGACTCCAACCCCCGATTGCAAGCCTGGACCGAAAATCCGTGATCAATTGCGGCCGATCATGGCGCACACGGAAGTCGCCGTTATGAAAGCCCCTGGCGCGGTGCATGATGCATTGCGGGTCGATCAGCACGATACCAGCGACATCGGTACGCTCGACTTTCATCTTCGCTGCCAGTAGAGAAAGCGATTCCGGTAAACAGAAGGTGATATTGTCGCCACGCCAAATGTTTGGCACCTGCGTGGAATCGACGTACCAATCGTCACTGGAGTCGAGCCACCGTTGATAAATGACGGCAGCGAAGCTGCGGGTGGACGGCACGATAATCCAACGGCCTCCGCTATCGTGCCGGTCAATCTCACGTACACGGTTCATCATGCCATTAACATCGTTAAAGCCACCTACAAACACGCCGATGTCCTCATCGCCAAGCGTTTCCGCCGTTTCCGCCGTAAGCAGAAAGCGGCCCAACCTGTTCTCTTCCATGCGTGTTATTTGCGTACCACGGATAACGGCTGTCGGGTAAATGTGGTTCAGGCGTTTCTGAGTAAAGTGATCCATAACACTTAAGCCTCCTGTTTGTGGCCGCAGTTGCGACAGAACCGATCACCAAACCTCAGACGTTCGCCGCATGCCGGGCAGTTCGTCTCGCGAACTTCTTCGAGCATGGCCTCGTCGTCGTGCTCGTGCGTGATTTCGGGATTGGTTTCACACACAACATGCTTGATCTCAGCAAGAAGTGTGGCAGTAGCTTTCTTGCTCGCCGGTTCAGGGTAGTGGGGGTTTGCGTGCGAAAATACCTGAAGGCGCAGTCCGTGCGAAAGTATTGGCGGGCGACAATGAACGACAACGAACACTCGACAAACGCAATATCCTCTGTGGACCTGTCAAATCTCCCGCCTTATCAGATGGGTAACGACGCCATTTACGACGACATCGCCAAGACTACGACGCGCCTGCCTCGGCTTATGCTTTACACCAAGGGCAAGCCGATTGATCGTAAGTCGATCGGCCCAGGCCATTACGGCATCCCGGAAAGCGCCACCGAGATCACGGACCTGGAGCCGTCCATTGACCTGCTCGTGCTGGCTCGCCGTCCGAAGGCGGTGGACATGAGTGACTCGCACGCAATCATCACTTCGTTCGATACCGAGTCGGCCGAGTTCACCCGAATAGCCGCCAGGTCGTTGGAGAAGGAATCCAATTGCATGTACGGCCCGTCGTTCCTCGTAATCGAGCGCAACAACTTGCAGCGACCCTTGGAGTTCTTTTGTGGCACCAAGAGCAGCCGAGCCGAGGCCGAGAAGATTTATACGTTCCTCGCACTGTCGGCCCAGCAGATCGAAGCCCGCGGCCTGAAGGACGAGAAACCGCATGGTCCACTGGCAATGACTCTGACCGCGCGGTTGGTCGAGGAGGGCAAGTATTCGTGGCACGTTCCGGTGGCGAACAAATGTACCACCCCGCTCACCGACTTGCTTGCCGACGAGAAGATCGTTGACGAGATCAGGAAGTTCATTACAGCGAAGGCTGACGGCTGCCATTGACTACGCGCCCCTTGCACCCTGTTAACCCGGTCGCGACAATAGTTAGCGGCACTCGAAATGGAGAACTATTCCGAGCAGGGTTCCCGATATGGCTCGCGTGCGATTAACACACGCACCCGCCATCGTCCGTCCGATGCAGCCGTTTGTTCCGCCGAGTGTTTCCTAAGATAGTTGCCCCGTTTCACATAGATGGTGTAGTCGCCAATACGTAAAGGCGCCCGACGAACATCCTTCAAGTTGTTCCCCTCGCCTTCGCGAATGCAGTGGTCCCCGTGCGTTGCAAGAAGCATCCAATGTCGGCCAAATCGTACGTACTGGACGTTTCCAAGCCCTTGGCTTTTTCGCCACCGGCGAGCCCCTTCGGACTTTGCCACGTCGTACTTGGCAAGAAGCTTTGCATCAAGCTTGAGCGGGTCTTTGCCTTCCGGCAGAATCCCTTGAGTAAAGAACCAATACCCGTGCGGAAGCAAATGCGTTGCCACCCGCTGAAGAAGCCCGACCAGACTTGTCACTTCGTACTTATATCCGTCTGTCATAATTTCTACTGACCCTCCTTAGGAACCGCTCGCATCCTTGCGACCGGTTTCAAAGAAGGGCAAGCTATTTCCTTATTCGCTTGCCCTGTAAAGAAAACCCTCTCATGCCAGCGCCGCAATCCACATAGACTGCGGACAGGCGTTTCAGAACCTCCCGAAAATCCTAGGAACCTTCGGTGCTGAAAGCCTTCAAAGAACGGCGGCGGCGTAGCATGGCTGCTAATTTCACAGCAGCCATGCTCTCAATTCCATGCCACCGTCGTACCGAGAACCTCGGGGAGAACATCAACGTGAAATCATTACACGTCGACTGTTCACCCCCGATTCGCTGACAAAAGGCTTCTCCCTTCCCAAGGAGAACCCGTTTGCCGACTGCTTTCTTCCATCCAAGGAAATGCCGCGGGGACCGCCGAGAAAACAAATCTCGGCGGTCTCGCAGGCATCATCCATCCGTTTGGCCTACAGGCCAGTCGCTGCTTTCGTCGCGGCTTTATGCCCTCGTGCCAACGAGGACGCCGACGAGTCCGAACTGCCTTGCTCCCCTTTTGTACGGCTGGCGGCCGTACTCCTCGGGCGATCACTCCCAAACGGATGGAACGTGTCAAAGCTAATTACGAACATCGACAGTCGAAGGGCCCAATTCCATGCCCTTCTGGGAAGTACGTATATCACGGAGAGTGATTACTAATCAAACTCTGTCCGCGAATTAGAAAGGAACGCAGTCCTCGGGGAGTGCTGTTTTCAGCGTGAATACACGAACACCATCGTGTTCTCCCAAGTCGTCGAAATACTTCATTAAGTCGTTCCAGCCAAGAACAATACGGTTTTCGTCGCGCCTTGAACCCATCTTTGGTCGGAACAACATCGGATCGGTTTGATGTACAGGATTCTCACCGTCCAGGTACCTTATGGATAAGTACATTTCGCCGGCGCGATGACAGTAAAGTTCCGCAGCGCGTTTTCCAACATATGTGTCTGGCAGGTGCGGGCCAAAATGAGCGCGGAAGACATCGCGTTGTTTAAACCCACGGCCGTACGGCGGTGAAACTGTGATCCGATACGCTGGTCCAGCGCCATGCGGGTTCGAATCGAGTTTTTGCGCGACGAACTCAGGCACAGTTTGTTGATTTGAAATTAGAAAAGACGTTCTGATCCGCGACTCTTACCATCTCCGGCGTTTACTCGCAGAAGAGTGGCTCAATACAGTGGTATTCGGTCCCCACCATAGCCAATAGAAACAGGAAACCGAACGATGTAACAAAGCCAAGTTACAAATCTACTGCCCGATAGTCTCCTCGAGATTTATCGGACCGTTTTTGGGCCAACCGGGATCGAATTCCCAATAGCCTTCGTAATCCTTCATCTTCTCGCGAAGTTTCTCTTCGCTGTCCGAACACATAATTATGTGCCCATCAGCAGCGCAAGCCAAAACTTTACCAGCGTACTTTGCGCTCACTTCGGCGAAGGACATTCCATCAAATGGGTCCTTAGACTTTTTGGCCGATTCAATAGCGGCCCTGATTTTTTCGCTTAACATGTGTACACCCTGCCAAATGCCTTCCCTGACAAAGACGCTTTCGCCGTTGCTAACCGCCGTCGGTTCCTCACACATTCGAGAACCATCGGAGTGGCGACGAAGGCGCAGCCAGTGAAGTTCATAGGTTTTCTCTTTAGTGACTCCGCCTCCTTCGATGCATTCGGCAAAAGCGGCAAACTCACGCAGCACTTCTTGCTCTGCACGATACCAGTCAGATTCGGTGCCATTGGCCGTAGAGTGCCAGCCTCTATTTCGTCTGTCAAGAAAATAGTTGTAGGCTCGTTCTGAAATTGCTAAGTGAAGGAAGTACTTCGCTAATTCTTCCTCGCTTGGCTTTCCATCAACGTTAACTTCTTCAAAAGCCCGGCTTGCCTCGTCCCAATGCCACTCGCGCTGGCCATGAACGATGCCGCCCATCCGTCGCGATTCATCCACCCAAAGAAAGTATGCGCGACGAGAAACCAGGTAATCACGACAAGCTTGAAGAAAGTCGTCTCTTTCTCTCACATCTAACTTCGCGACAAACAAATCAAACGCAATCTTCTCTATTTCATAGGCAGCTCCAACAGCCATTGACCAACCTCCCCTTATACGTTTGGATTTTAGCGCCAAATTTCAGCGAGACCAACAAAATGGCAGATTGCAAGCGCTCTCACCCGCGAAAACCCCAAAAATAACTAGTTGACAACTTCGGACGCCTAGGTTTTTGGCGGTCTCACGGAATCGAGTACTAACACAGGCCGCTACGGCCGTAGCGATAACTCCGCCAGAGTGACATGCTGATAGAAAGAAGAACGTAATCTTCGCTTCTGCCAAAGATGGCGTCAAGATGCCGCATTCACGGCGTACGTTCGACAACTAGTGGTGCTCAGAATAGTCGACCGGCTGGCAGACAAATTATGAATCAGAACTCAGTCAAATTTGGAAAGCCTGAAACCTTAAATTTGGTGCTTTGCGTCCCTATCCGAAAGAATCTATCCCACAGTCCATCGATAAACTCGCGTTTAGATGATCAGAGCGAACTATTCACCTATGCCGCAGAAGAAGCTCCCAGTGCCGACGTTGAGAGACCGACGATTCGGGATTCCGGGGAACTTTAATAAATGTAATTCCATTGCCATTCGTAAGTGGACATCGCTTGATAGCGTGAAACGAAGAGCGGATTTAAGGATGCTGTGGAGATCGCTCTTTCTTTGATGAGCTTCTGCTACGCCTTTAGCAGCCCGTTGAAGTATCCCCAACTCGCTTGACACGCATGGTATGTTGCTGGGGGTGGTTTTGGGAGCAATCACGGAGGCTGGGACGATGGCGATGGGCAAGCGTCGGCAGCGGCAGGAAGCGTTGTTTATTAGCGCGGCGGATTTACCCAGATCGGCCGGACATCCGTTTTACCGGCGGCTGAATCAACTGCTGGCCGAGGCCCGCTTCGACGAATGGATCGAAGGCCGCTGCCAGCCGTATTACGAACAACGAGAAAAACGCGGCCAACCTTCGCTACCGCCGGGCGTCTATTTTCGCATGCTGTTGATCGGTTACTTTGAGAACCTGGAGAGCCAGCGGGGCATCGCCTGGCGGTGCGCCGACAGCTTCTCGTTGCGGGAGTTCCTGGGCGTGGCCCTGCACGAATCGACGCCCGATCATTCGACGCTCACGAATACCCGCCAGCGTTTGCCCCCGGGGGTGTTCGAGGAAGTGTTTCAATTTGTGCTCTCGATCGCCGAGCAGAAACAGCTCCTGCGGGGCCAGACGGTGGGCGTCGACTCCACATTGCTGGAGGCCAACGCGGCGATGAAGAGCATCGTGCGGCGCGACACGGGCGAGGACTGGCAGGAATACGTGACTCGGCTGATGAAAGAAGAAGGGGTCGTGGAACAGGATGCCCAGCCGAGCGACGAAGAGATTCGCCGCTTCGACAAACGCCGGAAAAACAAGCGTGTCAGCAACGAGGAGTGGGTCTCCGAGTCGGACCCCGAGAGCCGGATCACGCAACTCAAAGACGGCCGCACCCACTTGGCCTATAAGGCGGAGCACGTGGTGGATTTGGAGAGCGACCTGGTGCTGGCTGCCGAAATCCGTTCTGCCACCGACGGCGACTCGGCCACACTGGTCGATAGCGTCTTGAAAGCCTGTCTGAATTTAGAAGCGGCCGGCAGCGCGGCCACGGTGGAAGAGGCCGTCGCCGATAAAGGCTACCATGCGGCCCAAACATTGGAACTCAGCGAGAGCCTCGGTGTGCGGACCTATATTCCCGAACCAGAGCGCCAGCCACTCCGCCGCTGGACCGACAAGCCGGCCGAGTTCCAACGCGCGGTCTACAACAATCGCCGCCGTATGCGTCGCCCGAAGGGCAAGCAGTTGCAGCGCCGTCGCAGCGAAGTCTGCGAACGGAGCTTTGCCCACGTCTGCGACAGCGGAGGCAAGCGGCGGAGTTGGCTACGAGGCTTGCTGAATGTGACCAAGCGGTACCTGATCGCCGCCGCCGCGCACAATCTGGGTCGCATCCTCCGCAAGTTGTTCGGGATCGGCAAACCGAAGAACTTCCAGGGCAGTTGCGACCTGGCCGCGCTTGCGCAGCTTGCAATGCGCCGCGTCCGCAACACCCTGATCCCGCTACTCAGCAAACGCAGCCTTCGCCATCAACCCAAGCCGCTCTCGGCCGCATGAAACATCTGCCGACCAAAAACGCATTACTTCAACGGGCTGCTAGGCGGCGTCATTGGTGGCTGCGGATTGCCGTGCCGACAAAACCCGCTTCGCTTCCCGTTCCAGAACCATCCGCCGATAGACTGAAAACGTGGCCCCGCCGCTTTGCTGAGACCGACGGTATCCTTCGGCTAGTGTCGACTCCACGTGTTTCAAGGCCTCTTGCTCCAGGGCGCTCCGTTCCCACGGCGTAAGGGCCACCAAATAAGCATCGATCTCTTTTGCCTGCGGGTCGAGCGTCTGGGCACTCGTGGGGGCGGCGACTGGCGCCGCTCGCTTTTTTTTCGCTGACGATAGATTCGGAGGCAGCACGTAACCCTCGCGGATCGACTTCACGAGGTATCCGGCCGGATTGCGGAGTGGGTCGCGCGTTTTGTCCTGTTGCAGTCGATCTAACACTGCGATCTGCATTTCAATCAAGTCCTTTGGATATTCTCGAACAAGTTCATTCGCAACGGATGGAGTAACTCCCCGCTCGACAAGTTGTTTGGCCAGCTCAGCATTTTCTTGACTTGGCGGCTCAATTGGCACGACTGCTTTTTTAACGAACACTATCCGCCATTCGCCCCGAGAGATTTTTACGTAGCGCTGCGTCGTCGGCAGTGCTTCTAAAAATCCAACGGATTCAAGCTCTGTGATTGCCGACTGTAGCCTGCGCTTGAGTTGTCCAGTGTCATAGTTGCGGCTAAGGCCGATATGCTCGCAGGCAAACTCGACGAGATCAAATTCCCAACGCGATTTATGATAAAACCGTTTGTCGAGAAAGCGGTACATGCGTTTTGCAGCCGCAAACGTTAGCTGCCTAAAGACGCCAAAATCGATCGCCTTCAAATAGCCGGATTGCTGACACCCCTGAAGAATGCCTGTCTTACGCGCAAGAATTAGCTAAGACGAACGATTTTGTGATTGGCGACGCTCCAGGCGGGCTTGAGGATTTAAGCCGCACATTGCTCATTCTTGCGGATCTGGCAATTTTCCCAATTTCGCCCTCGATCCTCGATGTTCGGTCGGTCTCGGGAGCGACCACCGTCCTTCGATACGCCCAAGGCATCAATGGCGGCAAACCGGCCGGAAGGCTCGTGCTCAACAAGATGAAGACTCACGACACCATCAGTCGAGAGCTTCGAGAGAACGCTCCAAAGCTTGGAGTAGAGGTAGCGACTTGCGTCATTCGCGATCTTCAGGCGTTTCGGGACGCCGCACAGCAAGGCACAGTTGTTGGCAGATTTGGGCGAAAGGGTACACAGGCCGCAGCCGATATCGACGCACTTTTTCAAGAATTGCTTGGCACAAGTGTGGCGGAAAAATCAAAAGACATAAAAAAGAGGGTAGGAAATGGCTGAAAGAAGATCGATTGGAGATGCAATGGAAATGACCCCTGCCAAGCTGGCGTTTATTAAGGGCCAGGAAAACAAGGGCGAGAAACAAGTCGTTGCCAAAGTTGAGCCGACGCAGAACGACGCAGAAAAGACAATCGATCTTGAGGTGCCAAAGGACCAAAAACTAAAGGCTGCACGTCGCAGTAGCAGGGGACGCCAAAGCCAGGAAAGCCCCGAAGCGAGTGAGATCCTGGACCAAGTTCTTGTCCCAGTTACGATTCGTCTTCAGCACCGAACCGCCCAAGCTCTTAAGCGGGCGTATCTTGAGCAAAAGCTACGTCATGCCAAACCGGACACGCTGCAAGAAATCGGCGAAGAGGCTTTCGCACAATGGTTAACGAAAAACGACTACGATTGGTAGTCAGGTTCTGAACTTGGCTCAACTTTCGAAAACGCATCCCTCAGTTGAGCGACTGATACCGGCATCGTCAAAATAAGATCGATTCCCGCTTCCTTTGCTTTTGTCCCAATCTCATATTCACTGTAGCCGGTGATTGCAGCAACCAGCGGTTTCTTTGAAAGCGTGCGTCGAATCTCGCTCGCTATTTCATAGCCATTCAACAAAGGGACTTCGATTCCGCTAAGCACGACATCAGGTTTCATCGACTGCACCAGCTCAAGTCCGGATTTGCCGTCGTGCGCGATTGAGGCCTCATGGCCCATCTTTTCAATCAGGCGCTTAAGCACGCTTGCGAGAGCGAAATTGTCTTTTATTATCACGACGCGACAAACGGGGGTCGCTGCAACAGAATTAGCGGCGACGACTTGGGTCTCGTTTTCCATTGTCGAACCTCGGTTACAAGTGGCCGACTCGGGCGAATTTGATTTATGCTTTTGGCAAAAGTTGAAGTGAGCGGTTGTCAGATAATCGGTACACCAGAAAATCACGCCGATCCAGACTAAATAGCGTGTCCGCGTTTTCAAGTTCCGCCACGTACATGAGCGAGGCGTCTGCTAGTTGCGGCGCCAAATCGGCATACTTCTTTAGGAAGTTATCCATCCAAGTTGCAGCTTCTGGACCAAGCGAATAGCACTCAAGAAGTCCTTCGCTCACCATGCGAAGAAGCCCAGAAACACCGCCAGAAGTTTTTCGCAAAAGCCAAGCTGCTTCGGCGATGACGGGCCACGTCGTGACGAAAGGGCCAGGAAGTTCTAGTCCTTGTTTGTGGCAAATAGCGTGCTGTGAATCATGGCGATTTAGAATCGCGACCAGCGGCCCAGCATCAACAAGTACGCGGCTATTTCCCACGCTCGCCAAAACCTTCCATGTAGTTGGCATTAGTGCTTAGGTCTGCGGGTCCTTCAACGCAGCCCACAAGGCCAAGGCGTTCGGCGGCAGCCGAGAATGATTCAGCCGCGTTCCCATTTGTTGCCGGTTTTGGCCGATAAGTCGACAGAGCCTCAGTAAAGACTTCGGGCCAAGGCTTTCCGGATTTGTCGGAAAGCTCCGCTAGAATTCTTCGCTGAGCGTCAGAAAGCGCGATGGTTTTTGGATCGACTGACATATCACAATTATCGCGCAATATTCGCCAAACGTCAAAGAGAGATTGAGGCTGCCGAAAAATGTAAGGAAAGTCGGGCAAAACCACCCCTCCGAATCGGACCAACAAAGGCAGGGGAGGAATATTCAGGCGGACTGACTGCCTTCATTCGACCCATCATCGTCGAGGCCAGCTTTGAGTGAGCCCCGACGATGACAGGCCGACGAAGGCAGACGAACTACACCAAACAATTGGTTGATTCCGGTTATGACAACTGATCGTAGGTTTGTTAGAATCAGCCGCGAGGTACGCTCATTGTCGGCCGTTGAGCGGCATACAAAGTTGATGGACAATCGACAACCGACGTGGTTGGATATTCGCGTATGGCCGAATCGACATCAGACACGCTACCGCCCGATCAGCCTGGCTTAACACCGTTAAAGTTCCTCCAGACTTTTACCGCTGATGAGTGGGAAACTTTTATTGAAGAATGGACCGCTGGTTTCGAGCCTCCCTATGTACAGGTCGTTCGGCTAGGCGGTGCTGGAGATATGGGCCGCGATGTCATAGGTCACCTTGCTGACACTCGCCCTTGCCCTTGCGACGTTTACCAATGTAAGCACTACGACCATCCGCTTCGTCCGACTGATGCGTATTTGGAGTTAGGTAAGCTTTGCGTTTATACACAGCGAGGCGAGTATCCCGTTCCTCGACGTTATCGCTTTGTACCGCCAATCCGACACAAATCCGACACAATACGGGCTATACAACAGCCCTCACAATGCCACGTGATTGCCACACAAATTGAGGAAGAGAGTTGAAAAACGGCTACACGTTCCCAGTTTCCCACGTGTCCACCCTGCAATTCCCTCGCAAGAGCCACACGGTTCGACTACATTCGAATCCTAGTTCCCCAGCTCTTAAGCTTCGCTACAAGTTGTTACGGATCAACAACTTCTCTTCGCGGAGCTTTTTTTTCATGCGCTGAATCCGACACAGCACGGTACATGCATTGTGTTTGAGTCGACGGCGCTTTTTCAGACGGCCTACTACGAATCACTTGGCTCCTGTTCGGGGCAGGGGATCGTCATGGCCAGTCTCTTCGGTGAAGCCTCCAAGCACTTCTATGTCCGCTTTCGGTAGCCGAATTGTAGTGACGATATTGCTACTCAGAAACGGGCATTTTGCGACACTTCCCACAGCCGGGCCAATAGCCTACGTCTGGCTGGGTAGCCGCACGAGTCAAACCCACGACGCAGGACTACTGACGCTTGCGAAATTAATAACCGCAGATCGTTTGTATTTCCGCTGCGGGAGCTGACTGTTGTTTGCCCGCCAATCTATCGGCGATTTACGCCGCGGCTAACATTGCACTGCCTTATTGTCGCCGTATGAGCGATGTTGCGAAGCATCCCGGCAAAAACGCGAATCCACCAACCGCGAACCGAAACGCGTACCACCCCAAGCGTGCGACGCTCCGGCTGACGAATATGAGGCCGACCATCGCGTTTCAGCGAATTCACGGTCTTCGTTCACTACGCACGGGTTCGCCTCTCGAACCGACCGCGGCCGTACAACAAACGTGTTCGCCGCCCGGTTGTTCGAGACGAGCGTTGGATTGCGGAGACTCTCGACGAGCTTGCGCCCTACTCGGGCGTACAATGGCGTGACGAGCCCCAGCCACAAACTCGACAAGTACGGCGTCAGCAACGGAACGGGGATCATCCAGCGGGTCAACCCGCGCTGTCGAGCATACTCATTCATGATTTCACCATACGATACCTGGTCTGGGCCCCCAATCTCATAAATTTGCGAGGGACCTTTCGGCAGTTCGATGGCTGCCAACAAGTACGCCAATAAATCTTCGACGGCGATCGGCTGGGCCTGTACCTGCACCCAACGTGGACAGACCATAACAGGCAGCCTTTCCACCAACGCGCGAATCATCTCGAACGATACGCTTCCCGGCCGATCACAATGGACGCCCGAAACTCAATCACCTGACTGTGATTGGCCCGCAACACATCACCAGTTTCCTGGCGACTACGGAGGTGCTTGGACAGCCCGTGAGTCGGATTGCCGAGGCCTCCCAAATAGATGATTCGGCGAACCCCAGATTCTGCCGCGACCTGCGCGAAGTTTTCTGCCGCGATCCGGTCCTGCAATTCAAAATCGCGATCAGCCACCATCGAATGTACGAAGTAGAACGCCGTGTGGACGGTTCCCAAAGCGGCAGTCAGTGTTGCTCGATCCAGCACGTCCCCTGCGATGACCTCAGTGGTGGCGCTCACGCGGCAGGAAAGCGATTCAGGGCAGCGTGTGAGACATCGCACGCGATAACCTCTTTGCTCCAACAGCGGTAACAGCCGGCCGCCGACGTAACCGGTCGCGCCTGTGAGAAGGATCAGCTCATTCGACCTCGGTTCCATCGCCTATGTTCTTGAAAGAACCCTCGATAAAGCTGTTAGTTGGTCTTGGCGGGCAAGAACTTGAAAGGCTCGGAGTCCTGAAACTCCTTCGCGGCATTGCCGTTGTAAGTTTTGCCGCCGACCAGCGTAAGCTTCTTCACCGGCGCTCCCCGCTGGAAATTCATCTCAGCTATCGGTATCCAGAAGACGTTGGGGCTGGTCGCTGAATCGTAGTAGAGGATCAGGTGCTTTTGGTCGTACACGGTGCGCCAGATCGTGCCGGCGATGTTGGGCTGCCCCGGTGTGTTGACACCAAGTGGAACTGACGCGTCGCGGATCACGCCGAACACCGAAGCGATCGCTTGCTTGTCGTCGCTCGTCTTCGGTATGGCGCTGATGTAGTACGACGCACGAGCGAACCTGTCGGCCGCCCGGCTGGTTCCTGGCAGCATCGCTGTTCCGCCGATCGACTGCCAGTACGTATTGAGTGCGAGTTGCTGGTTATACACCGGCGAGTTGGTCATTACCTGTTCCTCTCGGCCGTGATGGATGACAAGCTTTCCGCCGACGTACTCAAAGATTGCCGAGTCGCCGGTCGGGTCGGATAACGATAAGTGTCCTTGGGCGGGTCGACCGTTGGGAAGCACCGGGGCGACGATGACGAATGGTTCCTTCCGCAACGCCTCGACCGCCTCTGCAACATTCGCATAGTTGTCGAGCGCGTACTGAGCCCAAAGAGCAATCGAGAGAATCGGCTTCTGACCGTCGGGCTTTCCGTAGTCGGATTCAACAAGGTAAAGAACGTTGGCCACTAGCCCCTTCTCATTGATTCCATCGACCGAAGAGCATTCGTAGAACGAGCATACGACACTGCCGTGTTTGCTGGTCCAGTCAATCGACTTCGGCCCAGCGGCTCCGTCATGCTTCGTGCCGCGAGGAAACGAGTAGAGATTGGTGCCGGGGTCTTCGACCCAGTCCATCGATCGGGCCACGATGACCGTATCCTTTGGACCAAGGTAGACGCAGCGGGTACAGGCGTCGGAACGGGACGTTGTTAGCGCCATACAGGCGATGAGCGTCGATACAAAAGTAAGTTTTCCGATGACCATATCTGAGTTCATTATGCGACTCCGGGAGAAGGCGATGACCTGACAATCGGATATCAGGTGCAATTGGGTAGATGATTTGTGTTGCAACCAGTATTCGTTCGAATCCAAGTTCGGGGAATGGGGGAATTCCCCATAAAGCTTGTCCATGTGACGAGAGTGCTTAGTATCAGATAGTCTGTTTCAAATCTCTATTGGGTCCTACTTCGGCCGGGAGGGCTATGCGGGATGCATTGGCCAGAGCGCATGCATCTTCGACAACCACAGATCACGCAGTTTCTCGGATATGAGCATCAAAACATTACACATCGTTGTGGTATTTGGCATGTCGGTCTCGTGTCCTGTTTCTGCCGCGCTGGCTGCGGCAAGTAGAGTCGATCAGCTCTGCAATTGTGGCTGGATATCGGATCACGTGCGCGATGCAGCCGTCAACAACTTGGCCGGAATCAAGACTTTGACTATTTCCGAATCGGCAACTTTTGTTGTGCTGGGTTTGACGTTCTGGGCAGGTTATATCCGCCATCGAACCATGCTTTCAAATACTCCCTTCGCGCTTCTTAACCACAACTTTTGGTTTGATATCTGCGGCAACATAGATGAACTCACCGCCGTAACAGGCGCCAATTCGACGTCGCTCGACGCGAACACTATTGCGATCTCGGCTCCGGCGGCAGTGCAGCTTGTGGAGTGTGTCACTAAGGATGCACTACCAATCAGTACGACACTGCGGCAAGGCAAACAAGCCGAGGATCATTCTGGCAGTGAAGTTGATTTGCCCACCTAGAAATCACTTTTGTTCCATGTGGCAAGCCATCGCCGGTTTCAATGCAGAAGTTAATGGCTGGATTTTCAGTGTATCAGGGGTCTCGCCGCGTAAAATCTGAAGCCTGAAGCGGCCCAAAGAATGCCAACACGATTCTTGCTCCGACTCGGCTAAACGTCTCGCTTGCCAGCTCGGTAGGTAGATCAGCAACGCGGCGAGCATCCGTTTTCCGTAAATACGGAAATTCCCCATTAAGCTTGTGGCGTTGCCGAGAAGGCTTAATCTCGGCAAGGGCTGTTTCAGATTTCTTGACGATCCTCCGTTGCCCAGGAGAGCCACAATATTCAGCGATGCGTCCCGCAACATCTCTTGAGGGCGCCCACTGATCGATGAGCTCAGTTTCAATCGGACCGAACTTGTAAGAGATACGTCCAAAACCTTTTATTTGAAAGAAGAGTTGTGAAATGAGATGTAAGGCTTTGATTCTACTGGCTTCTACGGCATTCGCGAGTTTTGTTCTGCCAGCCCAGGCTTCCATCACGCTGGGCACGGCAGGGGACTTTGCCGTTCTAGCCGGCACGACAGTGACGAACACGGGCCCGTCCGTCATTGACGGGGGGAACGTGGGAGTCAGTCCTGGTTCGGCGATCACGGGCTTTCCACCAGGAAGTGTGGTGCCGCCTTACACGTTTCACGCAGCGGATGCTGTCGCGCTGCAAGCGGAGAATGATCTCACCACGGCCTACAACGCTGCGGCAGGCCTAGCGCCCACGCAGAACTTGACAGGTCAGGATCTGGGTGGACTCACACTCGTGCCCGGCGTCTATTTCTTCTCCTCATCGGCCCAACTTACGGGAACTCTCACGCTTAACGCCCAGGGCGACCCGGACGCGCAATTCGTGTTTCAGATCGGGAGCACAATCACCACCGCCAGCAATTCATCGGTGGTAACGATCAACGGCGGGCTAATGCCCGGCTGCGACGTGTTTTGGCAGGTCGGCAGCTCCGCGACGCTTGGCACAGGCACTGCCTTCGAAGGGCATATCCTCGCGCTCACCAGTATCACCATGACGACGGGCGCCACCATCCAGGACGGCAGCGCTTTGGCTCGGAACGGCGCCGTAACGCTCGATACCAACACCATTACGAATTGTGTCGAATCGGTTCCTGAACCCGCCACCATGACTATCTTTCTCGTGGGCGGCACGCTAATAGGGTTTCGACGATTGCAGCACTGGGCGAGGAAACGTGTTCTCGTGGAGGGCGCATCTCGCAGATGATGAACATACGAAGGAATGCCACGTGCGGTTAATTCACCCGCTTGAGACAAAGCCACTGCGATTATGGCTTTCGGTCGCTACTCTGTCGTCAGCCACGCTTCGTTTCGGTGAACGCACTGAATCCCGCATGCACTTACCACAAGACGTGTTGCTGATTGGTAGTCCCAGTTCCAATAACCGTTCTTTAGCGCGGGAGATTCATATCACGGGAGTCCGTCGAGACAAACCATTCCTGCGATTAGCTTGCGACTCACTGCCCACGGGGAACCAGTTCGACAGTTTGATGTTTGGAGGGCTGTCGGATATCTCTGCTGAATCTCCAAGCACCGCAGGCACGCTCCGATCGGCTAGTGGGGGCTCAATATTCTTGGACGATGTCCATCTGTTAGCGAATCAGTCTCAGCAAGAGTTATTTGCCGGGCTCGATGCGCAGCAAGTAGTCCCGCTTGGCGCCAGCGAACCAGTTGCTATCGACGTGCGGACGTTGGCCAGTGTCGATGCCTTCCTGATGGACGGAGAAATCGACGAATGCGTACTGGTACGCATACCCGTCTGCGTGCTTGCGGCATGTTCCGCATGGACCAAGAAACGGGGTTAAGGTCAAGCATCAAGTTCGTCGGCGTGGCTAACGATCCAGAATCGTTTAGTTCGTCGGCGTCGTGATTGCGAAAGCCTTGCGCGAATGAGTCGGTTGCAAATGCAGCGCGCTAAACATAGGTCCGTTTTGTGACGCGGGCTGTCGAATTGGAACCGGAACCACCGCTGATGGAATCGACGACCCAATGAGCACCCTTTGACAGCACGACATCAGAGTTTGTCCCGCACATCCAGCACTAAACGAATAAGTTCAGGAATGCTGTTAACTTCCATTTTCTGGTAAATTCGTGACCGATGTTTTTCGACCGTCTTTGGACTGATCTTCAGTGTATGGGCGACCGCGACTGTAGTTTGTGCCTGTAGTAACAGATCCATCACTTCGCGTTCGCGCTCGCTTAGCCGCGCGAGCCTCATCGACAATTGTCCGTGTCGCCGCTTGTTGTCGCGGTCCCGATCGAGCGCCGTACAAACCTGTTCGATCAGAATTTTTTCGTCAATTGGCTTCACAAGGTAATCCGCAGCTCCATTTTTTACCGTTCGCACGATATCGGCTACATCCGTATAGGCAGAGAGAACTACGACCGGTGGACACCAATGCCGCTGACGCATAACAGCTTGCAACTCGACTCCGTCCATACCGGGCATTCGCAAATCCAACACCATGCACTCGACCGGATGCGGTCGGTACGTCACGAGGAAGTGCTCAGCAGAAAAATAGGATTCGACTGTTAGACCGAAACTTTGCAACTGCAACTGTAACGCCGCTAGGAATTCGGCGTCGTCGTCTATTATGTGAACCACCGAATCCTTTATGGTCATGCTCAACGATGTGGGTTCTATCGCTATGCCGGAATCTCCGATAGCCCGCGGATTGGCATTAGCTGCACACATTACCCGAACTCCCGTCGACAACGTGGCAATGCAAGGCACGTACTCACGGAATGATCCAGATGTCGAACATATGTCAGCTCGCCGCCGTGTTCACGAATGATCGTGCGCACCCAGTCTGCCTGGTTGCGCCGATCGACTTCCGAACATTGCGTCGCCGATGTCGAGGCATACATAGGTTGAGCAGCGGCTGAAAAGTCTCGATGCGAATCACTCGAAATACAAATCTCAAGCGTGTCGAGATGAGGCATAAGTGCTACGCATACCCATCTTGCGCCGGACTCGACCTCGCTCCAGACCAAACTCGCAAGTGCAATGTGGATTTCAATAGGATTGCCTCGTATGACCGTCGATTCGGATGCGAGTTGCAAATCGATTGTGCAAGGGTGACCAGACTCGCTAGATTGCACAATGAGCGCGGTGAATCGCAACACGTCGCGGATATCGAACGATTGTTCCGCGGGATATTTTAGACAGCAAACGCGGACCAGGACCTTCACGGCCTCCGAAGCGCGCCGCACACTTGAAATTGCTCGATCGATACACGTGGTAAGTTGCGGCGGAGATTGCGAGGGCAAAAATCGCAAAGCAAGCTGGCAGCTCGACAGCGCCGTCCCGAGCGGATTATTGACTTCATGGACTATGTTGGACGCAAGTTGCGCAAGCACCATCAAGGAGCTAACGAGGGGTGCATGATTGTCATTAAGCCCCGCAGCATTCGAGGTGGGGTCAAGTTCCGCTGCTGACGAAATTGCCGAATTGACGCCCGGTGTGTTTGAATACTTGCCGTCGGACGGGGACCGCGACCGCGGAGCGGATGTGCGCGACGGATTGCGACGATTGTGTTTCGCTCTTTCAGACACAAATCACTCTCGAATCAACGTTGGCCGTTTTGAAGCGGAACGGTTTCCGACAAAAGCTCAACTGGGCGACCTGTACAGCCCTCAATTAAAGATTGCAGCGCGTCGCTCGTTAACAGATTGCGGTCAAGCAGGCGTCGTACCATGCCGCGCAATAGAAATTCGTCAAACGGCTTTGTAATGTAATCATCTGCACCGGCGCGCATGCCGGCCGTCCGCTCGAACGGCATCGCCCTTGCCGAGACCATGATGATGGGGGTTGTCTCCACGCCGTGGAGAGCACGCAACCTGCGGCATGTTTCCACGCCGTCCATGCCGGGCATCATGACATCCAATAGAATGACATCTGGCCGAAAACGCGCTACTGTTTGAATCGCGTCCGAACCGTTGGCAGCGGTCACCAGCAAATACTCGTCCTCGAAGATCTCTCGAAGGATCTCGCAATTGGCAGGATTGTCGTCGACGGCAAGAATCTTTTCCTTATCGCGCATCTATTATGCTCTCTTTATTCCTGTGAAAGTCGCTTCCTTGCGCCGCCTCGACAATTGCCCACGCTTTCAACACGTGAGAGACCATTGTAAAGTCGTCGTGGCTTTCGATACTGACGTACCAACCGCCAATGCGCTTTTCGAATGCGATCCGCGACGGACAGCCCCATGCGCAATCCCGCTCGGAAAACAAAATCCGCCCATCCGCTTCCACGACGGTATGGGTGACTCCGTACAGATTGGCCTCTTTTGGCAACATGTTGGTCCTTTAGTGAAAGTGATGAGCGAGGCTTTGGTGATCGGCGATCACCTGGTCGTCGACCGGTGCCTTTAATCCATGCCTGGGAAGCTCAAAACAGACGATCGCGCCGCGGAACGCTCCGTTCTCTGTCCAGATTTGTCCGCCGTGCTGGGTGATCGTTTTGAGGCAGATGGCTAAACCCAAACCAGCTCCTCCGGCGCCATGAAAGGTTCGGCTCGATTGAATGAACCTTTCATAGATTCGAGCCAACTCCTCGTTCGGAATGCCTGGTCCCTCGTCAACAACACGAACAGTGACCACGGTATCGGATGACGACATTAGAACTTCGATTGAGCAGCCCGCTTGAGACACGTTGATCGCGTTGCTCAAGAGGTTGCGAACGACATGCGCCACCTTCTCGTGGTCGATCAAAAGGATTACGCTAGGACTGGTTGGATCGAATTGAATTGCGATCCGCCTTTCCTCGGTCAAGCCGTCGAGTTCGCGAATTACCCCGCGAATGAGTGCCGTAAGGTCGCACTCCCTGGGGTTCAATCGCGATTCTCCGAACTCAAGCTTAGCTGAATCCAGGAGCTGATTAACCAATTGCAGTAGTACATTGCTGCATTTGTCGATGTTTCGAAAATAGGCGGCGAGTTGCCCTTTGTTGCATCGGTCAATCCGGCGCAAGCCGGACCGCGAAAAGCTGATGATGCTGTGCAGTGGCGTGCGAAGTTCGTGCGATATATTGGCCAAAAACTCTGACTTACGTGCATTGGCCGCGTCTGCAGCCTCTTTGGCAACACGAAGCTCCTCCGTCCTGGCGGCTATGATGGCTTCGAGTTGGGAATCGATCTCCAACATCTGCGTGGTCATAAAAAAACGCCATCCGCGTGCCGTTTCAGCCACCTCGGTGGAGCTGAAGAAATAAAAAACCTCCGGCACGCAACAATTGCATGTCGGAGGCATTCTTGGCCTCGTGCTTTCGCTAAATCAGGTTAGCGGGAAAGCTGGTAGAGTCGAGTCATAGACTACACCGTGAAAACGCTAGCCCTGAATCTAAACGAAGTCAAATAACACCATAACGTCCATAAAGTTACTGGTGGTTAGAACAGCAATGCTGCCGAACGATGTGAGCCACTCGTTTGATCTGTTAGATTCGATCAAATCGTTACGACAACCTTGCAAAGCCCTGTAATTGCTAGTGCGATTTGATGTCCTGAGCTAGAACTCCGGCTGCAATGATCGGCGGCGTGTATCGCCTCGATACATACACCCTAAATGAGAGGTTAATTTCATTTCGATTCGCCAGAGCGGATTGCAACAAGTCAATGTACGCTTCCTTACGATACAAACGTATAATTGGGGTGTGTTATTTCACCAAGTCGGCGGCAGGAACAGTTGTTCTGTCCCGAATTGAGCACGTCGCGACAAATGCTCGTTCAGACGTGGTTAATTTGGGAGCCTGGGTTCCGACTGATCACCAGCCGATCAGGCTTCGGCATCGCGCGGATGCTTGTTCGGTTCGGGCCAACGCCTGTACGGCGAAAGGCGATCGGATGGAGCCTGCCTATCGCATTGCAATCGCTGTTAGCGATCCAGTGGATCGAATCAGGTTGCGGGAGTTCCTGCTCCGCTCGGGGCACGAAATCGTTCTCGAGGCAAGTAACAGCGAAGACTTGATCCGGCGCTGTAACACAGCGTCGACGCAACTCATCGTCACCGACATCGGTGAATGCAGTATCGATTGCTTGGAAGCGGCCCACTCGCTTCTATTGCAACATAACGTGCCGGCCATCGTCGTGGCCGGGGCCGACGATGATAATTGTGTTAATCGGGTCAATGCCTGCGGCGCGCTCGCCTATTTGACCAAGCCCGTTCAGCAGAACGAATTGGCTGCCGCGATATCCATTGCGATGCGGCGATTTGAGGAGCTTCAATTACTTCGTCATGAGGTTGTTGATGCACGACGCGCACTGGAAGAACGAAAGTTTGTTGAACGTGCCAAGGGCATCATTATGAAAAAGCGGCAAATGGACGAGCCAGCCGCGTTCAGTTGCCTGCAGGAGTTGGCCCGCAATCACCGAAAAACACTCGTCGAGGTGGCGAAAAGCATTGTCCTGGCTGAGCAAGCGCTGAATTCGCCGGCGTGAAGCAGTTGAATATGCGCCGCATCCACGAAGTGCTTGCCAGATCTGTTCCACGACCAAGTACGATACGCTACCGGAATTAGCAGTCGTCAACTCAGCATCTGCTTCTGTTGGTCTACGATCACTCGGTAGCATTCGCAGGAGCCTGCTTCCAAACCCTTCCGATTGAGTATTTGATTTTGCCTCTGTTCGAACTGATAAAGCCTGCTTCTTGAAGCGGACGCAGAACATCGGACACGCTGGCCCGCCGCACGCTGAGCATCATGGCCAAAAACTCTTGGGTGAGTGTCAGTTCATCAGAGTCGATTCGGTCTCTGACCATGAGAAGCCAGCGGCAACATCGCTGTTGAACGGTGTGCAAGCCATTGCAGGCGGCTCCCTGCATGGATTGAGTCAGGAACGCTGCCTCGTAGCGAAGAATGAGTTTTCGTACCTCAGGGTGTTGCTCGGCCTCCTCCTTTAGTCGCGCGGCGTCAATCCGCTGGGCATTGCCACTCACTTGCGTGAAGTATCGATAGGGAACGTTGTTGGTTTCCAGTAGAAGTACGCTGCCCGCCATTCCTTCGCGGCCGATCGTGCCGACTTCGATGCTCTCTCCACTTTTCATAATGGAGACGATCGAAATCATGCCGCTCTCGGGAAAGTAGGCGTAGCGGATCGGCCGATACGGCTCGTAGAGTACCCGCTGCACCTTGAGTTCGACCGATTGCAAGCCGCGATGCAGACCTTCGAATTGCTCGATTGGCAGCTTCGAAAGAAGGGCGTTCCTGGATTCGTGGTTCGCCAACGGATCCTTTGCCACTGTGTTCTCAACCTTCCTGAAAGGTCGGCCAACGGCAAAGAGGCAAGGTTCTGTTTGTCCCTCACATACCTTGATGTCGCGGAAAACGATTCGCACGGTCCGCGATTCGTGTCGAATTCGCGGACATGTTAACTATGGATACCAGGATGGTTCCTATGCATCTCCCGTGCCATTATAGGCGAGTCGACGAATAAAACCCGTTCAGAACATCCCCTCGGAGTTAGTTGCAGTACGTTTCGAGTCCCGCCCCGATAGGCGTATTAGTCGACAATTCCAGGTAGATCCAAACCCATTGTCACCATTCACGACTGGACGAAGCAAATTGATGGTAGTGGCGGGTCTCAACGACACTTTACGGTTAATATACATGAAGGTCATGGACGTTCGCGAAACCTTCCCAAACCTAACAATCTCACCACTCGGTCGACGGCGGAAGTAACAAGCTCCGGTCGGCGGATGACAATTGTGTCGTAGCGGACCGAATGTATAAAATGACGGATATTACATCGTCCAATCGCCGGTTCCGCGCGGGGCGACGATTGGAAACATGCGCGAAAATGCCCGGTCGCTTGACGAAAGGTTGAGCCGTGGCAGCTCAAGCGTGCGCCCTAACTCCCGCGGTGCGCGGCAGATTTGCTAGGAGATTACGACGCTGTCGCGACACTTGCTGAATGCCCGACGTTGATTCGTTGTACCAATCTGCTCTATGCAGCGCGCACTATATCCGAGCGCGATTGAACCGCTCTACTTCGAATTGTTACAAGCGTAGTCTGTTTACACGACTCGACGGGAGATTCCGCCGGCACAATGAGGAGTTGGATCATGACTCGCCAGGGTGAACGGGAACCCCACTTACTAAACAATCGATGGGGTCCCGCCATATTTCCAACCGAGCGATTCCCGATGGCGTACATTCTGCTCGACGCAAACGATCGCGTGATCGATTGGAACTCGGCCGCCGAACGAGTTTTCGGTTACCGCAAGGAAGAGGTATTGGGCCGAGACTGCATTTCTTTATTGGTGTCCTTCCCGACAGTCGACAACGTGCGGGAAGTTGTTTGCCGCACCTGGTCAACTGACAGGCTTGGAAACATTGACGATGCCAAGAAACGGTTCAATGAAGTAATTGAACTTCAGCAAAATGCCAGAGCCAAAGATCCAACGCTGGGACAATCGTGGGTTGTTTGGCTCGAGGTAGATATCCTCCGCCACGAGGCCGAGGCGCTTTTAAACGGTAAATCAATAACGACCGCTCAACTGAACATCGAACAGAAATGAGCGGCCGGTGAGGTCCTCGTGACAAACCCAAGCCCAGACCCATCGCGCGCGATCAGCAATAAGCACCCGATCCCGCACCCAGGGAAACGGAAGCGTTCATACCATGGCTCTTCTTGCGCTGAATCTTAGAGAACCGTGCACATACGAAGCTACCAAGACAGCGATTGGGACACCATTCGCGAAATATACAACTTGTCAAAGCGCGACGAGATGAGGGGATCGATCGACCTTCGTGCCTTTCGGTCCCTTGAGAACGACGGCGACCAACAAACTCTATTTTGTGAGTCACGGATTCTAGTTGCTGAAGAAAATGGAGCGGTAATCGGCTTCGGCGGAAACCGCGGCAATTACGTGTCTTGGCTTTTTGTCCATCCGGCGCATCGGCGGCGTGGGATAGCGTTGGCGTTGATGGAACAGATTCTTGCGCCGCTGAGCGGCACCGTAAATCTAAATGTTGGGAAGAACAACCATGGCGCCCGCGCGCTTTATGAACACCTGGGGTTCAAGGTGCAAAATGAATTCTCGGGAACGTGGAACGGATATGAGTGCCAAGTGGTAAGGTTAGTTCGTGAAAGGCCGGTTTGAATTCTCGATTTAGCACCGTCACGCGAACGATTTGCGAAGTTCAATAATGGTTGGATTGATGACGCCATTGTGGCGGTTCTACGCGAGAACAGTGTCAAAAGCTCGGACCAGATGTTTTCCGGAACGGAAATCCATGCGCCGAAAAACGGGTGCCGAATTGCTCGGGCACGTCCTCGAACACCTGCCCGATGGGCATCTCACGAGGGTGGGTTGCCGAGATGTCCCAATTTCAACGAGTTGATGAAGCACCTTAGTGGCTCTGCGTCGCGTGAGGTCAATCGCGATATGTCCCGCACTTTGGCGGCAGCCAAACACACTATAGATTTATTTTGGCGACTTCTTTCGTTATCAGCTTTTTCAATCTAACGATCTCCTGCTCAGAATAGCCGGTCGATTCGTAGAGGATCGTCCCGTCACCAGTGATCACATAGGTGCGGGGAATGTGCTCAGAGGCGAATTTGCTGTAAATCGAACCATTGGGATCGGCGGCGATCGGGAAAGTGAATCTGTTTGTCTTTTGAAAAGACTTCACAACGTCGTTGGATTCTTCGCGGCCGACCACAAGCATTCGGAAGTGGTCATTGTTACGGAACTCATTCCAAATCGATTCCAAACGCGGTAGTTCATCTTGGCAAGGCCCACACCATGTTGCAAAGAAATTCAGGACGATAACCTTCCCCCGCAGTTCGCTCAGTTGAAATGGCGTTCCATCAATACATGTCACCTGGAAATCCGGTGCCGGCTCGCCCGCATGCCGAATCGTGCCCGGATGATTTGTGAAATCTTCCTCAGAATATGAAATGATTGGCATGAGCACAGCAATGGTATGCGGTGCGATGCCCACGCCGAAAATGACAACACACATGAGCGATTTTAGCACCCGTTGTCGGCGCTCCGGTCCTGACCACCGTAGCATCCCGACTATTCCGTAAGTGAGGGAGACGCTTGCGCCGGCAACCATAACTGCAACCGGCAAATAAAACAAAATCGATTGCAGCGTAGTCCATTCACGATTAAAGAACTTAATCATCAGGGACGCTTGCGTTCCGTAAAAAAGCACGGTCACCAAGAGGCAGACAAGAGCTTTCAGCAGAACTCGCCTGCGCCGGCCCCTGCTAGTCGGAAGAAGCGCATACACGCTCCACACCATCGCGGCAATGATCATCGCGAGGCCAAGAAGCAACATCGTCCAATCAGCATATACGAACAGACAATAGGCTTGATCTGGCGTCAACATTCGTCGATTTCTCGATGTAGTTACTGCATTGCTAGTGCGCTGATGGGAAATTATTTTCCCGCTGCGTAAACCGTCAATCCCAGCACCATCGCGGTTAGCGTCGTAGCGATGAGCAAAGTGCGGAGACTACTTATGCACTAGTTCAGTCCCCCGCTCGCATCCCCTTTTGTGCCCTTCTTGCCCCAACGGCAGCTCATTCTTCCATTCGATCCATCGCTGATCTGCAGGTATCTTGTGTCATATCCTTCGCCAAGTGGTTCGAATCCAGATGGGACAACGTGAGGAGCAGTCGTTGGTTGGAATTCGTTGATTGGAAGTTGCTTGTTGATTGAGTCGGTTTGAAAACTCAGTATCGTTGGGCCATACGCAGTGTCGCTTGCAACTTGGAGCGGCCGATTCGTTTTCGAATCAATCCACCAGCGCAGGACATTAACGAAGAGGTCACCATTTGGCCCAATTTCAGTAACGTCGATCGAACGCACCAAATGGCATTCAGTCTGATTGATCTTTTCCTGCCCCAAATATTCCAAGCGGCGTTGCTTGACAACTTCCTCCAGGTCACGAGCGTCAAAGTCGAACGGTTCGAGAATCGTTAATTTCTTGCTCTGGATGTCTTCATATTTACAGGTAGTGAGGGTCG
Source organism: uncultured Planctomycetota bacterium (assembly GCA_963733705.1). Lineage (GTDB taxonomy): Bacteria > Planctomycetota > Planctomycetia > Pirellulales > Lacipirellulaceae > JABDGM01. The sequence continues at coordinate 106,139 of CAVTEJ010000014.1, forward strand.
ACTTCATATCGCCGCTGTCATTTCGCCCCCGGTCGTAAAACCAGCATTCCTTGCCGTCACTGCCGATTTGAAAGGGTGTGCCCATAGTTTGGCTTACGTCACTGTAAAATTGACGCTGGCCCTGCATCTTGAAACGACTCTGGTTTCCCTCCAGCGCTGAATACCGTCGTTCGGCATAGCCACTGGAATTGAAAGATACTGATCGTACCGTTTCGGAAACAGAGTGCAGATCGTCTTGCGCTGCGTGCGACATCTCGATTACATTTCGTAACTTCGCCAAAGACTCAGGGCGCAACAGAGACTTCAATTGGTCCGGACTATATCTTTGATCGCCGGTCGAATAGTTGATCGTGATTGGCTGGGCGGCGGAACCATCGCGGCTCCGTAGACCGCTCAGTTGGATCTTGCCAGACCAGTTCGCTGGCAGGTCGATTGGAAAAGTGAATTCGCGGTTCTCGACGTCGTAACTCACGCCGGAATTAAAGTCGACTTGCTGCTTCGTTGTCAGCTCTCGACTTGGGAAGCGATACGAATCTGGTTCCATCGCTTTGTCAAACCGGATCCGCACCAGGACCACGCGCCCGACTTTCGAGTCCGAAGGAGGATCGATCGACGCTACCTTCGGCGCCCGGCTATCGCTCGGGTACGCCATCGCTTTGGTGCGGAACTTCCATTCAGCCGATGCCGCTGGCAAGCCGTCGGTAGACAAAAAACCGTGGGCGGAGTCTTCGCCGTCGGCGAAGGAATTGATGACAATTTCGTGCTGGCAATCTGCTTCTAACTGAATTGGAACAACCAACTCGTTCTTCTCGCTTAAATAGCTCGATTGCCCACAATCGAGGAAGCCACCCTGACGCCATTTCAATTGAAATGACAATGGATCAATGGGATGATCGAAGCGCAAATGCATTTCGGTGGCCGGCTCTACGCCATCTGCGTTGTTACCTGGCCAGACTGCGATCAGGCGTGGAACACTGGAGGTGAGTGGCACTGCCTCGACGTGCGTGTTTGGATTGGAGACCAATGTGGCAGCAGCCATGCGCGATTCCAGTCGCACCGACCCCAACAGCAGGACTACCGTCGCCGCGATCGTTGCCAATACCAATGCCGCTCGGCGAGTGAGCGGCCAACGATTCCGCCCCGAGTCGAGTATCGCCAGAATTCGCCGTTCGACGTTCGTGCCGCGGTTCATGCCGATCGCCCCCGCGAGGCGCTGTGGTTGGTACGATCGAGCTACCTGAAGCAACGTGTCGGCGTAGTCGGTAGGCGCCTGTCCGCCGTCGAGGACGAGGTCGTCGCACGCCACCTCACGCAGCTTTCGCATTTGAACCAGCCCGTACCATGCCAGCGGATTGAACCAGTGAATCGCACACGCAATAGATGCCACGAGTTGCGCGAGGACGTCGCAGCGCTTCACATGCGCAAGTTCGTGGAGCAAGACCGATCGCCGCTGCGACGCCGTCCAACGATCGGCGTCCGAAGGCAAGAGGATCACCGGCCTCCAAGTCCCGCTCGTCGCCGGCGTGGTCGCGGCGGCATGCGTCAGGAGGCGCACGGGTCGAACCAGGCCGAGACGCTGCGCCGTCTCGGTGACTGAGCGGGCCCACTCGTCGATCGCCAAGGGCGTGCAGCGATTGAGCAGCCGTGCGAGAATCACGTGGTGGACCGCCAGCCGCGACAACAATACGACGGCGACCAGCCCCCAAACTTCGGCAACGAGCGACACGAGCGTCCATGGACGAACGAACTCCGACTTTTCGTCGGCCGAAGTAAAGGGCGGTCCGTCGTGTTTATGAACTCCTTCAATTGAGTTCCGCGCGGCTTGGTCCACCGATGGGTCTGCCTGCGAGAGTGTGGATTGCGGCGGCGACGGGCTCGGCATTGCGGCTGGTTTCCCTGGCAACGCTCCGCCACTTACTTGTCCGGTGAAGGCGCTTGGCAGCGAATCCGCAGACTCCGGCGGCACCACGGCGACGCCTCGCTGTGGCAGTACCAGTCCCATTGTGGGCACCACGAGAAGGGCTGCGAAACCAAGCGTCCAAACCCAATGGATGATGGCCGCAGACTTTCGCCGCAGGCAGTAGGCCGCGACGGCGGAAATCCCTAAGACGATGAAGCCCTTCGCGGCGAAATCCGCGACTGACAAGTTCGTGATGAACAGCATGCTATCGTCCCTCGTTTCGAGCCCGCCGAATCGCCTCTTCGAGGCGGTCGAGGTCGTCGGCGGATAGTTTTTCAGCCGTATCGTCAATCAGTGCCGCCAGGGCATCGCCCGGCGACTTGGCAAAGAACGTATCGATGACCGCTCGCAATGCGGAGCGGCTAGCGCGCTTCCGCGTTTGGACTGGCTGGTAGAAGTGCTTCACTCCGGAGCGGTTCCGTTTCAGGAAGCCTTTGCGTTCCAGGTGCCCAAGCATCGTACGTACCGAGGAATAGGTCGGCGGGTCCACGAGTCGCTCGCGTACATCGGCAACCGACGCCTCGCCGAGTTGATAGACGACGTCCATGATCTGCTGCTCACGGGGAGCTAGCCCTCGACCGACTTTCCCGGGTGGCATATCTGGCGGCCTGTCGTGTGTTAATTTATTAACATGTGTCAATATATTAACATGGCACGACCGAGTCAAGGTTTGTCCAAGAATTCTTGATGTGCTAATCAACATTGAGAAAAATCGGTCACCCGGACTGACGCCTAACAAAAGCATAACGAAGCGCTGAAATCGAAGCTTCATAAACCTTGGTTTGATAACGCATTTTCGTGGCCTGAAAGACCGCCGACTGTCGGGCCGACCGCGGAGACGAGTTCTCGGAACGGAAAATCTGTCCCGAAAAGCTACCGCGCCGATGAGTTTAGAAACGCCCGGCGAAGGCGTCGGTCGCGGTCGCCGGTGTGGGTTGGATGGCCGCCATTGGAACCGCTAAACGGTCGGTTGTTGGTGTATCCCACACGTCAACGAGTTGTTGAGAATTTCTATTCGTTCCGGCCTCGCCGGAGATAACAACCAGCCACAGTAAACATCAGCAGCACGAGTGTTGCCGGTTCGGGAACGGCAGTATTCGCAATAGCCGCCGAACCGCTGCCAGCCGTCTGCCCAAAGTGAGAACGCCATTGGTTGTATTGCGTCGCGCCAATCGTGCCGCCGGTCGGATCATTTGGCAGCGCGTGCGTCGTGCCTTGATACTTGCGCCACAAAACATAGTCGGCGGCATCGACGGTGCCGTTGCCGTTGTAATCGCCGGCTAAGCCGACTGCTTGTAGAACGACACCTGAACTTCCGACAAGCATGTTAAATGAACTGGACGCGGGGCCACCGAGAATGAGGCCCGCATCGACGATGTTGCTTGCTGTGAGGACGGTGAACGTCTGGCCGGGAGTGGGCGTAAAGCCGCCGATGAGCGAAATGGATATGAGCCCGTCGAGCGTCGCGCTGCCGCCGACCGTCAACACGTCAAATTCGCCCGCTTGTCCGCCGGCAATGTCGATCAGCACTCTATCGCTGCTAGCCAGAACGAGATCGTCACTAAACGAATTGGATCCGAGCAGCATGGAACTGCTGCTAGTTCCATTGATCAGATTTCCGTTGACGTTGCTGTGAATCAGGTTAACGTCGCCGTTGTTGGTGAGACCGCCGGTGAAAGTAAGCGTAGCGTTGATGGCGTTGAGCTCGGCGCCGGCCTGGTTGGTCGATGCGGCGGCAAAGTTGGTCACGCCGCCGATGACGTTTAAATCGCCTGCATTGTCGAGCGCACCATTTGTGACGTTAACCGTCATGCCTGACGATACATCGACGGCAGTCGCGGCGGCGATCACCAAATCGCTATTGGTGAAGTTGAGCGTGCCGCTGCTAAGAATGAGGTTTTGCGGATTGATGATTTGTCCCGCGGAAAAGGACCCACCGGCGAGAGTGAGCGGGGCTTCGATCGTCGCCACGCCATCGACGACCAGATGTCGGCTGGCGCTGAGCGGGGCATCGCTGTCGAGCGCGGCGAGCCGCGCGGCGTCAAACGTTTGATCATTCCGCATCCGCATCGTGCCGGTGTTAAAGTTGATTTTGCCGCCGGTGATGATGTTGTCGGCCGTAACGGAGCCACCGTTGATGTTCAGGACGCCAGTATTGGTGACCGAGAACGTGTCGTCGATGATGAGCGCCATGTCGTCGTCTAAAGTCAGCGAGCCGGCGAACGGCCTGTCCGCAGCGGTAACCGTGCTGCCGTTGATCGTCGCCGCCGACAAAAGATGGACTGTGCCACCGGTCCAGATAAACGGTGCGATATACGTCGAGCTGGTCGTACGGTCGATTTGATTCGCCTTCAGCAGGCCGGCGGCGATGTTAATAGCGCCGGAGTTGGCGATCGGGCGAACTCTGTTCGGCGTGTCGATCGTGCCGCCGTTGACCAGCAGCGTGGAATTCGTGCTGATCCGTACATCGCTGGAGCCAGTGATCGATCCGCCGGTCGCCATTTCCAGTGTGCCGCCACCATCGACGGTCGTGGTGCCCGTGTAGTTACTTGCGCCGCTGAGGATTTGCTTTCCCGTGCCAAGCTTCATGAAATCGCCGAGGCCAGTGATCGAGCCGCCAAAATTGCCGTCGGCCCCGGCGAAGTTGACCGTGAAGGCGGAGAATTGGGTGTTGATTACGGTGCCCGCTCCGGTGAGGCGGCCAACCTCGTCGCCGCTGGTTGCGTTCGCAAGGTCGAGCGTCGCGCCCGCGGCGATGAAGGTCGGCACGGTCGGCAGGTCGGAAGTGGTGACTTGGAGCGTGCCTCCTTCGATCCGCGTGTCGCCGGTGTAGGTGTGGGCGAGGGTGCCGGAAAACACGAGCGTGCCAGCGCCCTGCTTGGTGAAGCCGCCGGTTCCCTGGATGCGGGGTTGGAAGACGGCCGTGCCGGAGTCGACCCGTTGCGTGAACAATCCACCGTTGATTTGGAAATTCTCGTTCGAAATGCCGACTACTGTGCCGCCGGCCGAATTGTCGAGATTCGAGAACTGGTACGTCGCGCTGCCAGTTGCCACCAAGAAGTCGTCCGAGCCTTGGAGCGTAACGTCGCCGAAATTCTGGCTGCCGCTTTCGAGCTGCAGCTTTCCCACCCCGTCGGTGCCGATGGTCATCGAGCCGGCACCGATGGAAGTCGTGCTGGATGTGAGCCGAAGCGTGCCCGACATGAAGTTGAAGGTTCCGCCGCTGTTGTCGAGGTCGAGAACGGCCACGATGCCGCCGTCGAGCGTGAATGTGCCGCCGCTGTTAATTGCCAACCGGGTTGCGTTCGTCGACGTCGACCCGATGGCGTTGGTGACGACCAGTTCGCCGGCGTTGACCGTGACCGTCCCGTCGAGGTTGGCGTTGTTGCCGCTGAGAATCCATTTGCCGACGCCATTCTTGTTGATGTTCAGCACGCCGGTGCCGGCTGCGGGTTGGATCACGCCGCTGATTGTGTTGTCGCCCGTGTTGCTGCCCGCGAGATTGAGAGTTCGTGTGCTGGAACTACTGGTGCTGGGGTTGATCTCACCGCTTAGTACCAGCGGAACTGCGCCGGATGCGTCGATCGTGCCTGCGGTGTTGCCGTCCACGATTTGGATGGGGCGGTTGCTGGTGTTGCTCGACGTGCTATTGCCTACGTACTTGAGCGTGCCCGACGAGATGTTGAGATCACCCATGACAATCGTTTCGTTGCCGCTGCTGGGCATACCCAATGCGCTGGGATCGGTGCTGCCGACGTTCTCGATTGAGTCGAAGATCAGCTTTCCACCCGTCACCCGGATCGGACCCGTGAACGTGTTGAGTCCGGTCACGGAAACCTCCCCGGCATGGTCGGCCGTAATGGCCTCGCTAAACGCCGTCTCCACTCCGGCGATGAGGCCAATCGTCGCGCCGAAGCCGTCGGATATGACGCTATTAACCGTCACCCACGGGCCGGCGGATTTGTTGGTCGATGTAAGCGACAACGAAATCGCCCCCGTCGCGGAGGCCGAGGGGCTGACCTGGCCGTTGACGACAATGTGCCCGCTGTTGTCGGTGCCGTTGGTGCTATTGAATCGCAGCACGGAGTTCCCTTGATTCAATAGGATGTTGGAGTTGAAAGTCACGTCGCTACCGGCGGTACCATTCGTGATCGCGCTGCCGCCAGCGAGAAATACCGTGATCGTGTCCGCGCCGATGGTGTCACCGAACGTATAATTGCCGTTCGCGCCGTTGTGTTCGATGCGGTTGACCTCGCGCGAGCCGTTGACGTCGATCGTTACCGGCCCGGCCGCCGAGGCAGCGGTGAGAATGATGTTGTCGGCGGAGATCGGCACGGCTTCGGGCGACCAATTGGTTTGCAGGCCCGGATTAAATATGACACTGTCCCAGACGTTGTCTCCGGCTCCGCCATCCCACAAATAATCGACCGCATGAGCACCCGGGGTCAAAACGAGTAGCGCAAGCAAAATCGCTGCGAAGGTGCTCAAGAATTCATGGGTCCGGCAATCGAGTGTGTGGCGCATGACTATCTCCCAAGGACTAAGTGCGGTGCCGTGCCGCGGAATTGATCGGCGGTAGCGTCTCCGAATTGCGATAGTAAAATTGCTGTCGACGGGTCCCAGGCAGCTTGCCGCGACAAAAAACGGAACTTGCTCGTGCCGTGAGTTTCCGCCCGCTAAACGTGGCGCGGAATCGGCTGAGAATTAGGCCCCGCTAGGCTGCGCCCACCGATTAACCTTGAAGAGTTGACACTGGCGGGCCCCCGCCGCCGGTCGACGAAAACAGAACTTGGATCAGGTGCCAGAGATCGTTAGGAGCGCACAATCGGCACTGCGAAGATAAGGCAAGCCTTCGATGCCACCGCCCGGGGATGATTCGCAGGTGCGACATGTTGGGCCTCGTTGCCGGTGTGCGTCTGATTCTCGCCTACGAGAAAAGCGATTGTCAAGGAACGCGCTGGCCTCTTCTTCGTGATTCGTCAGATTAAGATTGTGGCTCGATTACGCGTCGTCAAAGGGACGCTGAGCGAATACTTGTGTTTGGCCGACCTTGCCGCCGGTCGGGCTCCAGCCTATCGGTGAGGACTTGTTGCCTACAACCTCTAAGCCCAGTGCGAGATAATCGGCGACAATTGCCGGCCGCCTCAGCGGCGACCGGCGCGAGGCCCGCAAGCAGTACGCCAGTCCGGCAGTTTATCTCCTAAGATTATGCTCCTTCGCAGGTCAACACAGTCGGTGGCGGGGACTTCGAAGCGGTACTCCTGTATTTTCCTTCCGTCATTGAAAAACGTTGGATTGATGACATTACCGGCCGGATTCCTGTGCGGCGCCACCCTCGTCCGGCGTAAACGTTTGAAAACTCATGTCAGAAATCAAAGTGCCGTTATCTCATAAACTCGGCAGCTTCTCAGGACATGAGTTTGGATTGGATCTGAGCGCCGCAGCCGCGTTGAAGTTTGGGGATTCGGCTCAGAGCACGAATTTCCGCGTCCGACAATCACTTAATTTCGGCACTACCAAGCTTCCCCAGTCCACGTCATCAATAGCCTGTTGCAGCTCAGTGTAAAAGGCCTCAGTCCGCTTCTCGGCTGATGGCCGTTGCCCAGCTTGGCAGGAGTCGGATTCTGCTTCTGGTTTCTTCTTCGCCATGCTGTCGCTTCCTTGCGATTCTCATAGTGTGCTCCTCTTCTTCAGTTATATGTATGGCGATGAGCCAACTCGTGGCCGACGAGCTGTCAACCGTTGACACCTGCGGCTGCGACCCGGCACGATTGCCAGACTAGCCCTTCATCCCTCGCACCAATTTCAGCGACTTCACCGCCATCGCTAGCCGCTTCTCGGACGACTCCAGCACTTTGCCGACGCCGCTGGTGCGGCCGCTCTCTTTGACCGCATATCCGGACCAGCGATCTACGAAGTTCACAAACAACCAGCACGCTACGACGCGGCCCACCGCCAGGGATTCGAGCGGCGTTGGGTCGCGGGTGAGCAAAGAAGCTTTCAGCTCGCGGGTTGTGCGGCGGACTGATTCCTTCACTTCAGGCGGTCCGGACAAAAACTCGACGAGCATGGCCTCAGTGGCTCGCTCTACGTCGCCGAAATAATGCCAGAGCTCGGAGTTGTCATTTAATATGTGCTGGATCTCGGCAATGGCGGCTTGGTCACCGATAGCCGCTCGTTTGGATAGCTTGTGCAGCGTCTCAGAATGGCGGCGGAGCTGGCTGGCGAGGGAGGGAGGAGTTGTGTCGGCGCACCTTGGTGGTTCGGGAGCTGAGGGTACATCATTGTCCGGTGCCGTCTCAGACGCGATTGTGATTTGGTCGGCGAGCGGTTCGCTGGGGGCGGCGAATTCGCATTCAGCGGACTCGGAAGGTTGACGGCAAGCGGGCGCGGAAAGTAACTCCGCGTCTTCGTCTACAACGCAGTGCTCCGCTGACGGCAGCGAGTGGTCGGCGTCAGTGGGAAGAGACCCACACTGCTCACCGGCACATTCGAACTGACGCTGACTTAATACTTGGAAATCTGGAAAGGGCCACGTGCTTCGTCTGCGGAGGTGGTGCGTCCCTAGAGTTGCGAGCGGTGACCGATCCCACCAGTCCCGGCTCGCATGGGCGTCAACTAACGTCTCATCGTCAAATACTATTGCTGTGCCTTCCATGGCGTCTCTTTCTCCACTCGCCGCAATGATTGTGATAACCAGTGGCAAGTAACCAATGGCAGACGCTGTCCGCTCACGCCGTCTCTAAGCTTCGTACTCGCAACCCTTGCCCGCGCCACGTCAATCGCCGCCGCGTCCAGCTCACAGCCGACGAACCGCCAACCAAGTCGAGCGGCAACGACGGCGGCGGTGCCAGAGCCGATGAAGAGGTCCACCCGGCCGCCCACAGGCGACAGGTGCTCAACGAAGTAGGCGGCCTCGGCCTCAGCTTGCTGCCAATCGCGCAGCGACTTCTCACGCTCGCCTGGCGGTGAAAATGTCCTGGAATGCCGGCCACCACGGCTTTCGAGAGACTGCCGGAAAGCGATAAGGCTGTGGTCTTATTACACTCGGGCGAAACGGGCGTTCGGCGAGCAGGTTACATCTTTAGACTTCCGATGAACGCATTTAGGCTGCGGTTAAGAAAACGGCAGGTGGCCATCCCTGGCCACCTGCCGTCACTCTCCTTCTATAAAATAATTAGCGTTTGATCCGCCGCATTACGCCAACGCTGAGCCGTTCCGGTCGCTCTCAGGAATCTGCAAGATCATTACCCCTGTCGTTGGGGCGATCTTTGCCAACCCTCGGTGATGGCTGAGTATCGCAATCATCTTGCGGCGGAGCGGCGGACTGCTCCGGCATGCTGTTAAATAGCTCATCGGCGAGTGCCGTCAAGTCCTGCTCAATGAGGCGGGCGAGGAGCTCGTTCTTTTCGGGCAACACCCAAAAATACTTTGAACCCTTGCCGAAGCCGTCACGAACGGACCTTACGCTAAGTTCTTTCTTGGCACGCTGCAGCGTTCTCGCGGCGACACCGTTACGATAAGCCAACGTCGTCACGTCCCCCACACGCAGCGGCCCTTCGCCGAGCAGGGAGTATAAAACGTGGCATGCGTCCGCCAGCGCCGTGGATTCGCCGGCACCTGTCGGTGCTTGTAGCTGGTCAGCGGTGTAGTCTGACGGACCGACCCACTCGATACGCACGCCACCGGATTCGGAGACAATTTGGAACGCCAGCGAATCCGACACCAGCCCCAAATTGGACTTAAACTGGGCAACCACTCGTCGCCCACCCTGGGCACTGGCAAGTCCGACCTCAGGCTCTTTAGCCACTAGCAATCCAGATCGAGCTGCGGCAATCAAGCCGATGCTGCCCATGCCTCGAACCATGGCCGAGCCACCGCCGCCCTTACGCAAGTGGCGAACCAGAACGATGGCGGCACCGGTTTGTTCTGCTACAGCGGTCAGCGGACTCAGTGCGGCACGAATCACATTCTCAGCGTTTGTCGAACCATTCAAAAACGCTGTGATGGGGTCGAACACGACCAGGCGGCAGCGATTCTCAATAATCACTGGCTTGAGCTGCTCAGCATCAGCTGGAAGCATGAGTCGCTTATCGGAGCCCTTGTCGTAGATCCGTACCTTCCCGAGATCGGCACCGGCAACGGTCAAGTTTCGCTGCAAGGTGTCGGGTGCGTCTTCGTCACTAATCCATAACACGCCGCCGCCAGTGCCGGCGATGTCGGAACCCGGCATCGTCAGCCCCTGCGTCTCGCGTGCGGCGAGATCGGCTAGCAAGCTGGATTTCGCCGTTCCCGGATCACCCTCCACTATGGTCAATCCCCCCATCGGGATACGACCGGGCCAAAACCATTCTGTCGGCTTGGCTGTAATCTCATCTGCTCGTAAAAAATTTACTCCCAACGAATCTCCTTTCCAGAGATTTCCATGGATAGCCAAACAATTCGTTGGCTACCCATGTACGCACACGACTGCCGGGTCCCGCGACACCACCTGGAGGTGACATCCGCAAGACCTGCGGTTTTGCCGCGATGCGGTAGTAATGAAAGCGTCGTGATGTCCTTCTGTCCCGCAACATGCGGGCAGCGATCACGAGCTTCGCCCCAGAAATGGCAAAGCGGTTAGCTTTTACGCCGTATCTGAGTAAGTTGGCCCAGCGGATGCCGGGCCAACGATTGGCTTTGCTGAACCTCGATGTGACGGTTCGTCGATGAGGTGACCTAACGCGTATCGTAGAACGATCCAGCAGTCTCACTATATTGCTAGGGCGTAAACTCGATAAGCCCCTGCCGGGCTCCGGGATGGATGATTGACGTAAGTCACTACCACTGTTGACTTTACATAAACGAAAATCCGACCGTTTTGTCCGTGTGCGGGGGTCTTAGCGTTTGGCAGTCTGCATCCAAAGGCCGCCCGGGAGGAACACGCCAGGACGGCTGGCAGCTGGGAGGGGTAAGGGGGCACGGGACAAGTTCAAGCGGTCCCCGCTCCCCCATGCGTAAGCACGCCAAGCGAGGAAGCCAGGCGGGTATAGATGAAGAATTCGCACTGCTAAATGACAAGGACTTCCTAAACCGACCGACCCGTGATACGCACGCAATTCTGATACTTTCGGACCATGGAGGACCCGGCCGTCCACTTTTGCGGAGCGGTCCTCCTGTGTTAGGTCTATTTGAAGTATTCAGTGACCCCGCTTGATCGGCGCGCACGCGTTCTGCGAGTTGGACTGACGGCCACTGACACTGCGGCTCGCTTCTGCTCGCACTCTTCAATAGCACTGCGATTAATCGAGTATCGCGGCCTCTTCCCTGCCCCGACGCTGGTATTTATCGCCTCCAGTTCGCCGCTATGGATCAGCTTGCGGATTTTTCGCGTGCCGACGCCCCATTTCTTGGCAAGTCCAGAAACTGATAGCGACTGCGACTCTTCTCGAATCCGTTCGAGAATCGGCTTCACAACTTCCCAGTCCCACTGTTCCGGGTCCCTTCCGCTTTGTTGAATTGACGGCGGCGGTAGAACGCCATCAGCTAAGAGCTTGCGGAGCGAGCGGAGGGTCTTGCCCGCATGTTCTGCCATTCCGGCCAGCACCACGTACTGCGTTGGACGGTCCTCGGGGCCTGTGCTCGTAGTTGACCGGCGACTTACTTTCTCAGGTCGCTTGGCGTCCACGCCAGCTACGCCGCCGTTGAGTAAAGCTATCGCGGCGTTCACCTCCTCCTTGAGAAACTGCAACGTGCAATTTTTGAAGGCCGACTTAAACTCGGCGGCGATGGACGCGGCTGTTTCGAAATCGAAGGAGGTCGCAGATTCCGGCCCAAGTTCACGCAGGCGGCGGTGAAACTCATCTGCATCGCGTACGAATCGATGATGCCAATTAGCAAAAAGAGGATTTAATTGGTGCTCTTCAGTTTGGTTGGCCGCAACATACGCGGCCCCAAATGCGTAGTATCTCTTCGGCTTATGAAGCTTAGGGCTTGGCTGAATCTTAGCGATCCGTTCTAGTATGCCGGCCTGATCTACAGGGACTTGGAGAAGGGCTTCGCATAGCTTCTTAGTCGGCACCACATAGGACGCCACCAATGTATGAAAGCTCCACAGATCGTCGGGTTTGAGGGCCATTGCAGATGCGTCGAAGGGACCGACGTTCATCAAAAGGGAGTGTGACCATTTTTGCACAAACGCGATTGCTGAGGCAATAGACTAGCTTTGCCGCCGAGGTGTTCGCCGGACCGCCCGGTCGATACTATCGCTGTTTCGTGCTCCCTTGCGAAACAACCAGTGGCGTACGTGCTCCGTCACCACCTGCAAGCGGTCGTCGCCGATCCGCTGACGATACACTGCTGCCATATCGTCGCTAGGTGGTGCGTGCCCCATGAGCGCGTCGGCGGCGGCCTCATCGCGGGTCTCGCTGGCTATTGTGCGAAAGGTCCGGCGAAGTGAATAGAAATTGCGACCGATTCGATGTAGCTTCAGTCGCTTCAAAAGTTTAGCTGTCTCCTTGCTCACGGGATTGTCGGCCTCCGCTTTAGACCAGCTACCGCCTGTGTTCGTTAAAAATACTAGATCATCGGAAATGCCGGTTTTGTGTGCCGGTCTCTGGGTTAACCAATCTTTCAAACTGGCAACCGTTTCCGGCCACAAAGGAATGCGTCGTTGAATGCCTGTCTTCGGTCGTGGGAAGTTTATCCAACCGGCCTTCAGGTCGATTGCTGCTCGTGGGAGTGCCGCTACATCGTTATTCCCGAGTCCACCATTAAGTGCCAAGAGAATCATCGTTCGTAACGGTTGCGAAGCTCCCCTGATCTCTACCCCGCCGATGGTGTTGCCATTGAGCATGGCAAGTACTTCATCACGTTCGAACATTAGCGGGCCATTTTTTGCCCGAGCCACCCGGATAGTCTTGCTGCTTGGCTTTGAAAAACTCTGGCCGTAGCGGATCGGTGTGACAATCAAACCTTCATCGACGCCCCACTTGAACAGCACACGGACCCGTGTAATGTCACCTCCAACGGAGACCGGGCCACGGGTTTTGGCAAAGGCTGCGCGGAGCTTGCCGAAGTCGTCGGACGCTAGGTCCGAGAGCAGCCGCTTGCGGCCAAACACGCGAATGACCGACTTACAGACGACGTAATAATCCTGCCAGGTGCGATGCTTCAATTCGCCCGTATCAACGCGCGATCTCTTGTAAGACAAAAAGCGGTTAACAAGGTCTATAACGGTCCGGCCATCGGTTACTGTGCGAGGTAGCCGGCCCGCCAATAGGTCATCTTTTTGATCGAGCCACATATTAACGGCGGCCTCGCCCTTGGGATCGTCAATCCACTTGCCGAAATAGCAGAACTTTCCCCGCACCTTTTTGGCCCAGCGACCGTTGCGGTGCGGGAAGAGTGGGAAATCGGGCCGGGGTTTCGCGGGCCGGTTGGCCAGTGTAGAATTTGCCATGATATCACCTCCGGTAAAGAGTTAGGTGGTGTCACGACACCCGTTGGTTACCGCCAGCGGGTGTCAACTTCATGGTTTTCAGGTTACCGGGTGTCACGGCGGGTGTCAAGAATGGGACGCAAATCGGACAACTCCGGTAAAACACCTGGAAAACAAGCTCCGCCAGCGTAGCTTCAATTGGCAGAGCACCGCATTCGTAATGCGGGGGTTATCGGTTCGACTCCGATCGCTGGCTCTCTGCAATCAATAGATAAAAACCAAACACACAACGGCTCCGACTCCCAAGCCGGTTCGCCGTCACGTTCTAAGTAAGAAGTCCGGAGAGTATTCGAATGTCGATCGGCACAGATTCCGTCGTCAAACAAATTGTCCTTTCACCCAGTGGGTTCGGGCCGAACGAAATCGTTCAGATCGTTGGCGCGATTGGCAAAAGCTACTCGAACTACCGCGAGCTGCGCGAGGCGGCCGCTGAGCTCGAAGAGCAACCAAACCGCAGCCCGGCCACAAATGCCCGGCTCGGCGTTTGCTTGTACCTTTTGGGCCGTTACAGCCCGGCGATCAACACGCTGTCCCACAGCGATGGTGGCGCGCTGACCCACTTCTACTTGGGCAAATCGTACCTCGCCCTCGATAAATACGCCGAGGCACTCACCGCCTACGAGTCCGCCGAAAAGGCCGGCTACTCGAAGGACCAAGTCGCGCTCGCCAAGGCCGAAGCGCTGCGCTACAACAATCGCGCCCAAGAAGCGATGGACACCCTCAATCGCTTGTCCGGCGCAGTCGAGCAAACGGCCGAATACCTCTATCAACGTGCCGCCACGGTATCCGCGCTCGGCGGTAACCCGACCGAAGTCGTCGCTTTGTTAGAGCGAGCCGTCGCCGCCGATGGCACCCACGCCGGCGCACTGTTCGGGCTCGCGCTCGAAAACGATCGCCACGGCAACGACAGCTACGCCCGCGACCTGTATGAACGAGCCGCCGGCCAATTTCCCACGCATCTCGGCACGCTCCTCAACCTGGGCGTGCTGTATGAAGACATGCAGCAATACGAAAAGGCACGCCAGTGTTACCGCCGCATCCTCGATGTCTTCCCCGATCACCCGCGTGCTCGCCTCTTCGCGAAAGATGCCGACGCCGCCCGCGACATGTACTACGACGAGGACGCTCGTCGCCGCCAGGATCGCCTCAGCCAGGTGCTCGGCATCCCCGTCACCGATTTCGAGCTCTCCGTCCGCAGCCGCAATTGCCTGCAGAAAATGGGCGTTATGACGCTTGGCGACCTCACCCGCACCAGTGAACAAGAGCTGCTCGCGAGCAAGAACTTCGGCGAAACCTCCCTCGTCGAAATTCGCGAAATGTTGCAGTCGAAGGGCCTCGAACTCGGCCAGTTCGCCGATCAAATTCGCGAAGAAGAGCCTGCCTACGACCCTGAAACCCTCTCGGCCGACGAACGCGCCCTGCTCGACCGCCCCATTGCCGATTTGAACCTCTCCGTCCGTGCCCGCAAGTGCATGGTTCGGCTCGGCCTGTCGACGATCGGCGAACTCGTCCGCCGCACGGGCGACGACCTGCTCGAGTGCAAGAACTTCGGCGTCACGAGCCTGAACGAAGTCCGCGAAAAGCTAACCATCCAAAACCTCAAGCTCCGCGGCGACTGATCGAGCGTTTGCAAGCTAATCGACAGCGAGCCGGGCCGTCCTCGGCCCCGAACCAGGGCCGAGGACATCCCGGCTCGCGTCATTTCCCACGTCTATCTTTCTCCCCTAACAATCGCATGTCCTCCTCGAACTTCACCTTCGAGCTCCTAAAAGAGGACACTCAAACTTCCGCCCGCCTCGGCAAATTCACTACGCCGCACGGCATCGTCGAAACGCCTGCCTTCATGCCCGTCGGCACGCTCGGCACCGTGAAAGGCGTCGACCCCGGCCGCCTCGCCGAAACCGGCGCTCAGATGATCCTCGCCAACACGTACCATCTCGCCCTGCGCCCTGGCGAGCAAACCGTGGCCGCGCTCGGCGGCCTCCACAAATTCATGGGCTGGAACGGCCCCATTCTCACCGATAGCGGTGGTTTCCAAGTCTTTAGCCTGGCCGACCGAATGACATTCGACGAAACCGGCGTTCGTTTTCGCTCGCACATCGATGGTGCCCTCGTCGAAATCACGCCTGAACGTTCGATCGCGATTCAAGAACAACTCGGCAGTGACGTCGCAATGGTATTCGACCACGTCGTCGCGCTGCCGAACGATCGCGAGATCGTCGCCGATGCCATGCGCCGCAGCCTGCGTTGGGCCGAACGCTGCAAGACCGCGGCCACGCGCGTCGATCAGGCCCAATTCGCAATCGTCCAAGGCGGCCTCGATGCCGAGCTCCGCGCCGAATCCGCCGCCCGCTTGGTTGAACTCGATTTCATCGGCTACGCCATCGGCGGCCTCAGTGTCGGCGAACCTCCGCCGGAAATGTACGCCGCGCTCGATGTCACGACACCATTACTACCGCGCGATCGCCCGCGTTACCTCATGGGCGTCGGTCGCCCCATCGATTTGCTCGAAGGCCTCAGCCGCGGCGTCGATCTATTCGATTGCGTCATGCCCACTCGCAACGGCCGCAACGCCCTCGCCTTCACCGACGACGGCCCCATCCGCCTCCGCAATCCGCAACACGCGCACGATCGCGAACCACTCGATCAGTCATGCCCCTGCCTCGCCTGCCGCCACAGTCGCGGCTATCTCCGCCATTTATTCCAGGCCAACGAAATGCTCGGCCCGATGCTCGTCTCCCATCACAACCTGACCTATTACCAGCGCCTCATGGCCCAAGCCCGCCAAGCAATCGCGGAAGATCGGCTATCTGCGTTCCTTAGCGAACGCCGGAGACAGTGGGAGGCCGCGGCCGATTCGGCAACACCGAGCGCCATCGAAATGACGAAACCCGAATGACGAATGACGAATGAGAGACCGCTTCCATCATTCGACATTCGTCATTCCGTCATTCGTCATTGCTCCGCTAGCCGCCCTTGTCCGTTGCGGCGCTTGACCTTATGATGATTTCCCCGCCCAACTTCGGCGGTTCGGCCCCTACCCAGTCGGGTCGCTTTCGTATCATTAAATCGGGCCTGTTGTCGACGGGTTTTCCTCCGTGATCGCTTATTTCTGTCATTGCTTGCTGCTGGCTGAGGCCGAGAACGCGGTCCCCCCTGCCTCAGGCGCCGCATCGGACCCAAATGCCGGCCCGCGCCTACTATTTATGATCCTGATCACGGGCGTTCTCTTTTATTTCATCATGCTCCGCCCGCAGAAGAAAAAAGAGAAGGCAATTCGCGACCGCGTGAGCGCCCTCAAGGAAAACGAGCGCGTAGTCACGATCGGCGGCATCTACGGCGTCGTAACGAATGTGCAGCGCGACCAAGAACGCGTCACGATCCGCGTCGATGAGTCGACCGGAACCAAGCTGCGGCTAAACATGTCGGCGATTGCCCGAGTAGTCACGGACGAAGATGAAGCGGCCCCTGCCGCCACCAAATCATAACCATCAAGCGGATTTAGCGAACAAGCAGACGAGTGGAAGATGGATAACTGCAAATTAAAAAGCGCATGGTGTTGGCAAGCCGGAATGATCGTTCTGGCGGCTGCACTGATGATCAACTCAACACGTTGCCAGGCGCAAGAAACGCCTGCCGCAACAAAGTCGGCCGAGAAATCCGCGACG
The DNA here is from genome assembly GCA_963733705.1 of uncultured Planctomycetota bacterium. Lineage (GTDB taxonomy): Bacteria > Planctomycetota > Planctomycetia > Pirellulales > Lacipirellulaceae > JABDGM01. Next base: position 123,246 of record CAVTEJ010000014.1, read on the forward strand.
GCCGAAAAGGCGTCGATAGATACAGCCCCAGCCAAGTCGGAAGAAAACACCTCTCCAGCCGCCAACGACAAAACAGCGCCTGCTGTCGGCAAAGAGAAGGGCGATGCCGCTAAGGACGCCGCAGAAAAATCCACGACGACCACTGCGCCCGAAGTCACGGCTGTCCCACCGGGACAAGCGATGCCCGTTCCCACTGGTTCTGCCAGCGACAAGAAAAACGCCAGCGATTCCGCTATGCCCGCGGGTAAAAGTGCGCCCTCTGCCGCCACCGAGGCCGCCAAGGCGGCCGGCGTCAATCCCGATCAATCTGGCTGGAGTCCGTGGATCATCTGCGTTGTCCTGCTAGCTCTGTTCGTCGTGCCAATCATGGTCGGCAACTATTTGGCCGGCATCTGGAAAATGCCCGATCACGCGTGGAAAATCAGCCTCACGCTTGGCGTGCTCGCCGGCTCGATCCTGATATGTCTCTTTGGCCAATTCAAATACGGCCCCGACCTCGCCGGCGGCATCACCCTTATTTACGAATTGCAGGACGCCCCGCAAGCAGTCGCCGAGAAAAACGGCCAGCCCTCAAATTCGCGAAGCGGCGCTGTGCAAATTAAGAGCGGCGGACGAGAGTTCTCGATGTCCGAACTCATCGGTTCTCTAAAGCATCGCCTCGACCCGGACGGCACCAAGGAAATCTCGATTCGCGAGTATGGTCCCGCGGTCGAAATCATTATTCCCCAGGTCGGCCAAGACGAAATGGACTTCGTCAAACAAAAAATTACCGCTCTCGGCAAGCTCGAATTTCGCATCCTCGCCGATCCGACAGTTCAAAAAGATAAGAACACCATCGAGCAGGCAAAACATCTGCCTCCCACCGAAAAGGACGTCATGCTAGGCGACGCAATTGTCGCCAAGTGGGTTCCCTACGATGTTAAGGAGTTCGGTCCTCCCGATCGCCAAAACGACGGTTTCGTGAAGCGCATGGCGGGCGATACAGCCGAAATCCTCGTGCTGATGGATCCAATGAACGTCACCGGTGAATACATCACCCACGCCGCCAAAGGTATGGATGATCATGGTGGTCCCGCCGTCGAATTTGCTTTCAACGATGCCGGCTCTCAGCGCTTCGAAAAGCTCACCAGCCAGAACCTGCCAAATCCAGCGACCCCGGAAAAATATCGCAAGTTAGGCATCTTGCTCGATAACAAACTTGTCAACGCGCCGAATCTCCATTCGACAATTTCCAGCCGAGGCCAAATTAGCGGCGGTTCCATGACCGATCGCGAAGTCGAGCTCAATGTCGAAGTCCTCAACGCCGGTAGCTTACCCGCCGCCCTTAACAAAACACCGATTAGCCAGGAAATCATTAGCCCGACGCTCGGTGGTCAAACCGTTGAGCAGGGCAAACGCGCGATCATCGCTTCACTCATCGGCGTGATTGCGTTCATGATCTTCTACTATCGCTTTGCCGGTTTCATTGCCTGCATCGCGCTGACCATGAACTTGGTCCTCGTGCTGGCGTTGATGGTCCTCATTAAAGCCGCCTTCACGTTGCCAGGTCTCGCCGGCCTCGCGCTAACCGTCGGTATGTCCGTCGATACCAACGTGCTCATCTACGAGCGCATTCGCGAAGAACTCGCCAACGGCGCGGCCCTCCGCATGGCAATCCGCAATGGCTTCAATCACGCCATGACGGCGATTATCGACACGCACGTTACTACGTTGATTTCCGGTATCGTCCTGTTCTACGTCGGCACCGACCAGGTTCGCGGCTTTGCCGTAACCCTCATCCTCGGTGTCGTCTGCAATTTGTTTACTGCCTTCTTCTGCACGCGATTGATGTTCGACATTGCCGAGCGCCTCGGCATGGTCAAGAAATTGAAGATGATGCACATCTTCTCCCATCCGAACTTCGATTTCCTCCGCCTCCGTTGGATTTTCCTCGGCGCCTCCTGGACGCTCATCGCCATCGGCATGGTTGCCGCTTATATGCGTGGCAGCCAACTGCTCGATATCGACTTCACGGGCGGTTCCTCCGTCACGTTTACGCTGAACGACAAAGATAAAATGTCGCTCACCGAAGTTCGCGACGCGCTCGTGAAAACCGATCTCGCGGATAAGAATCTACTCGTTGTCGAACTGGGAGGCAGCGGAACTGCCTACACCGTCGATACTAGCGAGCAATCGGTCGACAACGTAAAGGATATCATCGTCAAAGAGTTCGGCCAAAAACTCAAAAAATACTCGCTTGCAGTCAGCGATATCAAGCCGACCACCGAAGCGGGCGTCGCAGGAACCGAAGCCAAGATCATTGTTAACTCCGGTCCCGAATACGAAGGCGAGGCGGGCATGAGCTACGACGCCCTGCACGACCAAATACTCGCCACGCTAAATCAACAAGGTCATCCGAACGCCAAGGTCACGCTCGATAATCCCAATTACCACACGGGCAGCAGCGTCCGTTTCAGCGATTGGACCGCGAAAATCATCGGCGTCGACGAAGCCGCCACTCACGCCGTATTCGATAAAATGCAGGCCGACCTCCAAGGCAAGCCCCTCTTCCCGCTGGCCAGTACCATCGGCGGCCGGGTTTCCGGCAACATGCAGTTCCAAGCATTCCTCGCTGTCGGCATTAGCCTGATTGCCATGATCATCTATCTCTGGCTCAGGTTCCAAAAACCAACCTACGGCATCGCCGCCGGCGTCGCCCTCATTCACGACGTGTTAATGACCATCGGCATGATTGCTCTCAGTTACTACATCGTGAACGCCGTCCCCGGCCTCGCGGCCGCACTCAAAATCGATGCCTTCCAAATCAATCTTACGATCGTAGCCGCATTGCTCACGATCATCGGTTACTCGGTGAACGATACGGTCGTCACGTTTGATCGTTTACGCGAAATCAAAGGCAAAACGCCGCAGATCACCGCGAAGATGGTCAACGACAGCGTGAACCAAACGCTCGGTCGAACGATTCTGACCGTGTTCACCGTGTTCATCGTCGTCGTCGTCCTCTACTTCTACGGCGGCGCCGGACTCCACAGTTTCGCGTTCGCGTTCCTCGTCGGCGTGGTCGTCGGTACATACAGTTCGATCTATGTCGCGTCGCCAGTGCTGCTTTGGCTCAGCGGCGTGAGTGCCGCCTCGGTTCCCGAAGCGCCCCCTGCCACAACCACCCGTGGCATGCAGCCCGTCCGCTAGATCAACGTCGCGGTGGACGATGCGCGTCCCCGTTTGAAACGCAGTTCAAGATCGCTAGCCAAACTTTGCGCAACCCGCAAAGTTTACCCCGCCGCCAAACCCGCCGCCCGCGCTCTGAACCTCAGCGGTTACCGCCGAATTGCGTCCGGTAACAGTGTTCCATGCGAACTTTCGCTTGCGGCACGACGAATACTAAAGCAGGCCCGCATATCGCGCGGTCTCGATGTCAGTTCACGGACGAACCCGTCGTACGCTGATCGCTGGTTTCACCCGGTTGGTGATTCAGCAATCGCTCGATCTTGAGGTCCATCCGTGTCTCGTGTTCGCAAGCTGTTCATTGCAACGGCGCTCATCGCCACCGGTCTCGCGGTCGCCATTCTGCTGGGGCACCCTATCAAGGTCCAGCAATCGTTCACCGCCATGGCCCAAAATCAGTTGCCTCAATCGGCCGTCCCGCTTTCGCCTCTCGTGCCGACTCCAATGCCAAGCGCGCAACCCGCGATTCGCCTCACACCAGATGTCGAATCCGCGAAAGTCGCCACTGTTCCCGATGCCCCCGCCCTACTATCGCCCTTGAGTGCATTTTCAACTGCGCCGCCGAGCGGTCCCGACTTCCAATTCAATCAGCCGACGACCCCCCTTGTCGCCCCGCCTGCTCAGCGATTCGATGGCTATTCGCCAGTTGCCAAACTTCGCGATGAAGCTCCCCGCGCAATCGGCAACGAATCGCGCAGTCCAGTCACAATCCGCCGCGCCCCGCCCGTAGATACTCAACTAACTTCTGCACCTGTCGCAACTTCGCCGACCGATCCGTATCGGATAACGCCTAACTGGCCCACGACCTTAATGCCCGCACCGTCGCCATCGCTCACGTCGTCGACTTCGAACGGCAATCCCATCACCACCAATCCGACACCCGCGACTGCAACCGCATTTGCGATGGGCGCCAGCCCCGCAACTGATCCGCGCCCGCCAGCGCCCCAAGCCCAATTTACCGAAGAGCCCGACGACGCCCGCACGCACATTATCGCCGACGGCGACTCGCTCGAAAAACTGGCGGGCCTCTACCTCCACGACCCGCAGCGCGGCAAAGAAATCTACGAGCTAAATCGCGGCGTCCTCTCCGATCCCAACCTGTTACCGATCGGAGCCGAGTTAAAAATCCCTGATCGCGCCAGCCCCACCTCCTGGGCACGCCAAAGTCGACTCCCCGGCTATCAGGGTGACGCCGCCGTCCGCGAAGCGGCCATTGGCGATTTAATCCCCATCCGCTCGATGCCAAACGCGAGTATCAGCTCTTCGCCACCCCACGCTCAACTCACGCGCCCGATCGCGGCCGATTGAACGCAGCTTTCCCGTCTTCTTACACGGCGATGACTTCAATCACGGAAGTTTATTGCGCCGACTCGTCCAAGCTTGGTCGATCGCCGCCACGTTTTCAGTCAGGAACTTGATGATCTCCGCATCGAGAACGTCCGCCGATTTGCTGATTAAAACGTCCCCCTGCAAGCTAGTTTGCATAGGTTCCACTTCGAGACCTCTGCGTTGTTTGCCGCCAGTCTTATCAATTTGCGGGTGAACCTTTTCGATTTGACTTTCCACGCGCGATAGATCTGCCTTCGCCTTTTGGTCCTGCGCACCGGCTATTAAAAGCCACGCCACATTCTGCTTGAACGCCCCAAACTTCAGCGCGTCTTGCATCGAAAGCCCGTTAAAACTCCAGCGCGGCGAAATCAGCACGAGGCCCTTAACGTCTTGCCCCTGCTTCCCAACCGCCAGTGGCGGAGCCGCCCAGTCGCGCACCGCCCAATTCACCGCCACGCTCGCCCCCATCCCCGAGCCAACAATGCACAACTTGTTCAAATTCAATTCGCCTGCATCATTCTTATCGACGAGAAAATTGCGAATCGCTTCCATGTCGAGCGTCGACATCGCCACCAATCCCTCTTTCGAAAGCTTCGCCGGATCCAAATCGACAACTCCCCCCTCCTGCGATAACTGCTTTGTGCTTTCACCATGGGCCCGCAAGTCGACCGTCAGCGCCGCGAAATACGGATGTTCCACGTTCGGGTCCCCCGCCGCTACCAACTGCTGCGCGAGCGGCGTAAAAATCGCCCGCGAGCTCTTGTAGTCGTGCAGCAGAATCACGGGCGTCGTTTGCTTACCCTGTTTACTGCCCTTGCGTGCCCCACCGGCAAAATAAGTGCCTCGCAGCTGCACCCCGTCAGCGGTCATTACCGACATCGCCTCCGCCCCCCCCTGAGCCGCGGCACGCGCCGCCATTTCCAACAGCAACCCAATGACCAGGAGCAAACGTGTCGGTGTCCGATTGAGAACCATTTCAAATCTCGCCGCGAAAAAGGATCGAATTCACGCGATCCATTATAAGCAAACTTCCCTCCGCAATCGATTCTCCACCGCCTAAAACCTTCCGCGGCGGACAACTTCCCGCGGCACCCCGCTCCGCAGTTGCCCATTTCGCGTTCTTAATCGACAATGATAATTGAGGCTGGGCCGAATTAACTGGCACCTTGTAGACTGCGGCGAGGAATCTACCCGTGGCAACGGTCGAAAATCCGCGACGATGGTCAAAGCTGGGCGGCTTTCTAAAACGCCTCGTCTCGCTGCGCGAAGTCTCCGCCTGGTCCCTCAGCTTCTTCGTCCACGCAGCCGTCTTCATTTTTCTTGCATCGATCACACTGTATTTTCCGCTCCGCCACAAGATCCTGCTCACGCTAAATCCCGTCGTTGAAGTGAACGACACCCCGCCGCCGCAGGAAGTCCACTTCTCGCCCGACCCACACGACCAGGTCGGCGCGCTTAGCGAAGGCGGCGCCGGCAACGCCCGCCCCGCCGCCCCCCTTGAAGCCGCATTGCCGAAAATCGCGGTTCATCAGACGAACCAGTTGATCCCCAGCACGCCCCTAAGCCCCACCGGCACGATTCAACTTCATGACGTCAGCCAAACCATTCTCAATAGTCCGAACCTTCCAGAAAACGTCGTCATAAAGGGCTCCGGCAGCGTCGGCACGACTGGCGCCGTCGGCGCCGTCGATCGAATCACGCACGAAATCTTGCTCTCGCTCGATGAACGCCCGACCCTCGTCGTCTGGCTGTTCGACCAGTCTGGTAGCCTTAAGCCACAGCGCGAAAGCGTCGCTAAACGCTTCGACCGCGTTTACAAAGAGCTCGGCGTCATCGAAGCCTCGGGCAATAAGGCCTTCAAAGAGCACGGCGAACAGCCGCTCCTCACTTCGATCGCCGAGTTCGGCAACAAAGTGAAACTCCTCACGCCGAAACCAATCTCCGATGTCAGCGCAATCCAATCTGCCGTCCGCAGCATCGAAGACGACCCGCAAGACAACGGCACCGAAAACACGTTCGAATCCGTCGGCTACGTCGCCGAAAAATTCCGCCACTTTCGCCTCACCTCCCCGCGCCGCAACGTGATGATCGTCGTCTTCACCGACGAAGCCGGCGACGACGTCGCGGCCCTCGACCCCACCGTAGACCTCTGCCGCAAATACGAAATGCCCGTCTACGTCGTCGGCGTCCCCGCCCCCTTCGGCCGCGAAACTGCTTACGTCAAATGGGTCGACCCCGATCCCAAGTTCGACCAATCGCCGCAAAAAGCCCCCGTACACACCGGCCCCGAGTCCCTCCTCCCCGAACGCCTCATGCTCCTCTTCGGCGGCACCCCCAAAGACGAAGAGCAAATCGACTCCGGCTTCGGCCCCTTCGGCCTGAGCCGCCTCGCTTACGAAACCGGCGGCCTCTACTTCACCGTCCACCCCAACCGCAAAACCGGCAAACACATCGAGCCATGGGAAACCGCCGAGATGTCGACCTACATGTCGACCTTCTTCGACGAGCGGATCATGCGCAACTACCGCCCCGACTACATCCCGGCCAAACAATACTACGACTTGCTCAAGACGAACAAAGCCTGTGCCGCCCTTGTGGACGCGTCGCAACGCTCCGCCACTACGCCCATGGAGAACGTCCGCCTCCGCTTCCCGCACGTCGATGATGTCCAATTCGCGAAAGAACTCTCGAATGCCCAGCGCGAGGCCGCCCGCCTCGAACCAAAAATCGAAGACCTCGCCACAATCCTCCGCCAAGGCGAAAAGGACCGCGAAAAAATCACCACCCCGCGCTGGCAAGCCGGCTACGACCTCGCGATGGGCCGCACACTCGCAGTAAAGGTCCGCACCGAAGGCTACAACGCCATGCTCGCCAATGCCAAGCAAGGCCTCAAATTCAAAAACGACAAAGACGACACCTGGGAACTCAAACCCATCGATAGCGTCACGGTGAACAGCGCGCTCACCAAAGATGCCGACGACGCCAAAAAATACCTAACGCGAGTCGCGACAGATAACAAAGGCACGCCCTGGGCCATGGACGCTGAAAAAGAGTTGAAACAACCGCTCGGCTGGGAGTGGCACGAACTATTCACCGACGTCGCCGGCCGCAAAGCCAACGCCGACGCCAAGAAAAACCGCCCCAAGCCAAACGCCAAACCCGACCCGCCCAAAAAGCCCCGCCGAGACCCACCGCCACTGTAGGTCAGGCTGTGCCTGACAATCGGCAAGCGTCGCAACTATTCCGGGCGACTGAACGCCCCGTTTCTTACCAGGTGAACACCAGCGCCATTGTCGCACCGTGATAGAACAGGCTTCCATTCGTGTCGATGCCAGCCCCAGATGCATTCGCCGTCGCGTTAACCGCCTGATCGGTGGCTAGCGCGACCCCATCGAGCCACAGCAACTGGTATCCTCCTTGCAACGCCACGTGGTTGCAAATCGGATAGGTGCCGAGCAGATCAATCTCACCGACAAACGCCACATCGCCACTGGACGTCGTGCCCGTTACGTTCGGTCCCGCCGCAGGAACATTCAAGTAGTTATTCTTCGAAGCCACACCGTACAACCCGCCTTTAAAGACGGAATCGACGTGGAAGGAATTCGCGTCGCCGCAAAGCAAAAGGTCGGTACCAAGCTGACCACCGTACAAATGGTTGTTTTCACCCCATCCGTATTGGGCACCCGAGCTCAAATCGCAGCCGAATCGATCGTCAAGTTCCAAGTATCGGAAACCGCCAATGACCGTGATGTTGTTGCTGAGAGTGCGGCGAAGATTGAATTCAAAGCTGTGTAGGTCCGTATCAGCGACCGCCGTCATGCCCGTGATGCCGATCGGCGTCCCAGTGGCGATGCGGAAGTCTTCGGTCGGAAAAGACAGGGTTTCGCTGGCCCCGGCCCCGATATCATTGAAATAGCGCACTTCCCAACTATTGCAGCAATCGATTTGCCGGCCAACAGTCACATCAGGCCCGCCATTCCAACCGTAGTCGAAGTCAGAAGCATCAACGACCGTATTGCCAAAAACGATCGGAACCAAAATCGGCCCGGCACTCGGTCGATTGCGATGCAAAATGACCGCACCGGCCGAAACGTTCCACTGATCGCAGCAGCAACATGAACCGCACGATGCGCACCCATTGCAATCATTGCACGAGGCAGAGGTTGAACCGCATTCCGAGTTGGCAACAGCCGGCTGCTCATCGCTCACCGGTTGCACGTAATTGTCGTGCATAATCGCCGAATGCGCCGTCACGCTCGGCAGCGAGCACGGCTCCGACCACTGCGGCAAAGCAAACGCAGATTCCATCGTCGACGTGCCAAATGCACTACCCGCGATGAACGACAAAAGCGCCACGGCGCCGGCACAGTGTGTAAATTTAGCCATCAGACCGCTTCCCCTCCGCCTGGCGAAAACGAGAGATCGGGCCGCAGCCCGGCAATTACCCATTCATGCCATCGACGTTCGACCTTTAGCACCCGCGAACTTTTGGCATGAACACGCCTAATCCGTATCTCGCGCCTATGCCGAACATCCGGGAAATCTTGCCAACCCCGCACAGCTTCACGCCCGACGTGCCGTAACACAATAGCCGAGGCTGGAAGGCCTCGGTTCACCGCCCCATCGAATCGCCTTACGCTGAATGCGTTACACAATCGGCAAAACAACCAGCCCTGCAACGCATTACGGCCCCGAAACTACACAGCGGACCGACGTTCAACGGCAACAAGTGGTTCGCCCTCTGCCCCCCCGAGCCAGCGCAGCTTCTACTTTCGATTAAGACCATCCCGCCAAGCGATGACCTCAAGTTCGCCGCGCACTGCCTCTTCAACCGGGATCACCGGATGCACCTCGAACACGAACGCCGGAAGCATCGAACAAAACTTGTGAATGGTCACCAGGTCGTCGCATTCCATCAGCATGTGCCCGCCCCACTCTCCCACTCGAATCACAAAGAAGTCGATCTTGAAATTGCCCGGCGCCTTCCATTGACTGAACACTTCCAGGATTCGCTTCTGAGCATTCTCGTATTCCATGGCCGAGCCCTGCGGACGCTCGGACCAACTAATCACATATTTCATGGTCATCCTTTGCAAAAGAGGTGAAATCTCCGCACGAACCTTGCCCGGTCGACCTGACGCCAAAGCTCAGTTGCCCACCACACAAATAATTGCGAATCGCACGTAATATAAACCGTGCGAAACAAAAACACCAAACCACAGACCGACGAACAAACCCATCGACGGCATGGTCGCTTCAGCGACCATGTGCCCCGCCGCCGAGTTCCATACCGCAACGCGGTTACACACCAAAGTCTGGCGTCGGTCTCGACCTTCGCGCAATATCCGCTTCATGCGTTCGTCACACGGGCTCGGCTTCGCGGCCACGCGAGAATGCCGATCGCCACCGCGATGTTCAATACCGCAATTCCGGCCAACACTGCTTGGCCCGACCCTGCTGCCGCTGCAGGATACTCCGGCGCGAAGAGCGAGGCCGCACTGGTACGCAAGCCCGTGGCATCTTGAGCAACGTTGGTCGCGACATGAAAGCCGAGCGCTAGCGGGAGGCTCCGCCACCGATCGAAGATGGCCGCAAACACCAACCCGGAAGTAAACACGACTGCGAACACGCTCAACCACGGAATGCCGGCCTGAAGATGCAGTAGTGCGAACGCGAACGACGTAACGAACACCGTAAGCGCAGCGCCCCAAACATCCGCCAGGCGCACGAAGAGGTACCCACGATACACCAGCTCCTCGCCAACATTGTTAAAAAAGTTGAAGGCGGCAGCGACCAGCAGCGCAGCAATGCTGAAATTCGCATTGAAATGCCAAGCTGCGCCCGTCGCCATAGTCACAATCCCAAACCATAACCCGGTCAACCCACAGCCGGCCACAAACCCCAGCCCGAAACAGGCGACTGGCTGATCACCCGGACCAACGCCGAGGACCGCAGCAGACAAGCCATCAGCGCGAAGGAAGCGAACCGTGAGCCACACAGTGCTGGCCGCCAGGACCATCACAGGGATCACACCCCCGGTTCGGCTACGGCGGCTGACTGGCGGGAAATTGAGCAGAAAGAGGTAGAGGAGAACGCAGCAGGCCGAGCAAAGAACGAACAGGAGTAGACGCTTCCAAATAGCGAGCAAGTCCAGATCTCCAAGAGTGGCGTCGGCCTCACACCAAGCTTTAATTGCCGGCCGAAACCGAGTGACGGGATCACGCACAGTATAAGCCCGCAAGAGAAGACGCCAAACGCCACATCCCAAACAACTCACCGACGGCATGGTCGCTTCAGCGACCATGAACACCGCCACCGAGTTCCATACCGCAACGCGGTTACACACCGTAGCCCGGGGTTGCCCCTTGGCCTACCCCGGGTAATGCCCCGTTAAATTGCCTTACGTTGAAAGCGTTACACAAGCCACAAAACGACCGGCGTAACGACTAGGATTGGCGACAGCAAATGTCACCAACACAGATGTACCGACGGACAAACGTGCGCGGGTCAACTGCGGCGGCTTGTTAGACGTTCAGCCTGCCTGCTCCGTTGCAGTGCGTGGTTATTCGGCCTTCGGATGGCCGCTGCTCGGCTGCGTCATCGCGCCGCGCTGAGACTCGTCCGACGTCACTACCCTTAAACTTGAACCAGACGTTGTCCTCGTCGCCGTTCAAGATGCGCTTGCCGCCGGGTGCCACTGGCTACGCCAGTGTTCTTATGGTCGAAGGCTTGCACATTTTCCAACCATCAAATGTCCGACTGGCAACATACTAGGCAAAACGAATAGTCTCTCGAATAAAATGGCCAATAGTGCTTTTCAACCGGCAAGGTGACGATGCTGGTCGTATGGCGGGCCAGACTCCCGTATTCGCTGCCATGAGTAGTCGGCACACTCCGGATGCAATCGCCGATATTCGCGTCGCATCGCCACAGTCTCGAACCATTCGCGATGTAGCCAACACTCCATTCGCGTTGCCTCAGCAACCATTCGCGCGTCGTCGTACAGCGTAAACGGATGCCAACCGCTGCAAATACGGAATCGCATCGCGTACACCGCACCGACGTAGGTCAATGACTGCCCGGTGGGAATCTCATTGAATTGCAGAAACAAATCACTGCGACCACCTTCTGCAACGCCACTCTCGTACCAAGTAGTAAGAATGGAATCATCGCCCTGGGGACAGCGATGGTGATAGATACGGAGCCCCAGCCATCCGAGGATAGCGGCAAATTCTGTGAGGGCCGCTAGCGGCTTATTGGCCGGTAAAGTCATGCCGGCAGTATACCGCTGCGACATGAGAACGGCACTCGGCGCCCTAGTTTTGCAGTCGAACTTTCTCCAAAGATTTTTGTTGAAATTGTGCCAGCACCTATGGTACGGTCACACCACGCTTCATTGCGGCATGTATTGAGCTTGCCGAAGTAAAGCGTTCGTTCTTTGACATCTCAACCCAATGCCAACATCCGCCAACAAACGGAGGCGCTGAAATACGCGCCAGAGATCGTGCTACGACGAGCGGATTATTGAATCGCGACCGCGCTCGGCGTACCCATTATTCGAGTATTATTGGAACCGTCGATCGCAAGAAACACCGCGTTTTCCAGCGCGGCCGCATTTCGCGATGTTCCAATATTCACGATTTTTGTACTAAAAAATCGTGTTCATCGCCGCAGGACAATAATCCCACCAGGCTGCGGTTGGCGACTTCCCCAGTCCCTAACCTCCAGTCCCCAGTCCCTAGCCCCCAGCCCACGGCTTGCCGCTACCGGTTCGCCATCGCATCCATCGCGAACATTTCGTTCGGGTCGTGGCGGTAGAAGTTCGTCGCCACGCGGCCAGCGCATATATCGACGAACTCACGCTCGAATTGTTGCACCGGCTTGTCCTGCGCCGGAATGCCGCTGTTGGTCGGATACAGCACTTCGCCCAGATGCTTGTCCCACAACACTTTGTTGCGGTCCTTCATGTCGTAGATCGTGACTGTGATGTCGGCCCGGCCCTGATACAAAGTTTTCCCTTTGTACAGCTCGAAGTCATCGACTTGAATGTACACGACCTTATCCGCATGTACGGCCTTGGCCAGCTCGCGGAAATCGCCACCATCGTTCTCGTCCGACCAGTTGTCGACTTCGCGCGGACTCACCATGTCAATGCCCTTCACATTACGCGCCAGCATCTCACTAGCACGTGCCGCAATACTGCGGGCAGCGCCGGCGTGACGGAACTCGCTCGAAGACGGCGGCTTACACATCACCACGACGCGGGAGCCTTTCAGTCCCTCGAACTCGGCCGGCGTCATATTCCCGCCTTCGAATACGTACATCCCGGTGGCGAGTATCGACGAGCAGCCGCTGTGCGCGACGACGAGCGAAAGGCAAATGAGCACGGCAACGATTCGGTTTGCAGACGCACCCCGAGCGTGAAATCGGTCCATCGTTTCTCCTTCACGGTCGATCGCCCAGCGAGAAGAGGTGTTCGGGCGAAGACAAGGCGGGCAAGGATAGGGATGCCCACTTGGTTCTGCAAGGCGAGTTGCGACACCCTGCTAGTAGCTGGACTCGCAAGAGTCCGGCAACGACACCAAACGGCGCTGCTAGCAATGTTCGGCCTTGCCGCCGCGAGAAGGGGCCAATAAAAAAGCCACCCGCAAACACACTGGTTTGCGTGGTGGCCAAGAGGCGTCGGTGAGAGTCGAACTCACGATGTCGGATTTGCAATCCGATGCCTTAGCCACTTGGCTACGACGCCGCGTAAAAATCACTCTTATCGTTTCGACCGATAAGACGCTCAAACTTGCTTAAAAATTAAGCGATTAGGGAAGCCTGGTCAAGTTCAGTGGAGTTTGCAGGTCGCGTCATGTTTAACTATCGCAAACACCGGGCAACCCTGCCTCGCGAAGTCGCCGAACGCAGCGTCGACGCAACACTCGCACAACTGGGCGTTGCGGTTGACAACATGTCGGACGCCGAACTCCGCGGCTACGTTCGCGCCTTCGCGTTGCCATGCGTCTGCAACGAGGCCCTGCAACTCGTCAGCCGCGAATGGCCCCGAAAAGCGTTCAATGAACTGGTGGCCGCCGCGCTGGAGCAAGCAATTCATTTGGTGATCGTCCGGCTGAAGACGAGCCCGATCGTCGCGATGCCGATACCACACGTCCGCTTGCGCCTCGCCGCCTAGCGAGAGAGCGACTGCGGTCGATTGGCCGTCCATTGCGGCACACTCGCCGGCGCTGGTGTGTAACGATAGTAGACTTCCAGACACATGGCCGCCATGGAAGTGGTGTAAACCCGACCACCGTACCCGCCCCACAGCGTAGAAGTTTCCCAACTGCCGGCGTCGTCGCCAGTCGCGACTTGTGTTTTGGTGAGCGTCGTCGTCATAGCATCGTTCCAAGTGCGCCACGCTTTGGTGGCCCCGGGATTTGCATTTTGGCGATGGTGCAAAGCGAGAGTTGCATAATACCAATAGTACAAATTCATTTGATCAATACTCGGCGGCGAAGCGAGGAGTTGAGCCGTCGCTTCGTCCGCGGCCGCATCAGCAGGAACAGAGCCGCTCAGCGGAGCTAGGACCAGTCGACAGTACAGCGCTTCGGCCGTCATCGACGTACTGGCCGGACTGTCGGGCCGGTAACTCGCCAAACCGCCGGTGTTGCCGCGGCGGACCGTTTGGAGAAAGCGATCGACGCGGGTCCAGGTTTGGTCGGGAATGTCGATCCCAGCGCGCTGAGCGCTGGTGAGCGCCATGATCTGCCAGCCGAGCTGACTAGTATCGCCGGTGTCGCCGGGGCGGTATCGCCAACCGCCGGTGGACGTGTTTTGCGCCGAGATGCTGAAATTCACGGCTTTGGTTACGGCGTCCATCAGGCGGCGATCGCTGGTGACGGCTTGCGACTCGGCGAGGGCGAATGTGGCCATCGAGTGGCAATACATTTGGGCGTACAGCGAGGCGTCGCCAAAGAGGCTGCCGTCGGCCGCTTGAGAGCGAAGGAGGAAGTCGAGGCCACGGCGGACGTTGTCTTGGTAAGGGCCTTGCACGTGCGAGTTACCAGCGCCGAGGAAGGCAAGTAAGGCAAGCGCGGTGATGCCGGTATCCGCGCCGCGGCCGGCGCCGCCGCGATTTTGGCCGAGGACCATTTGCTCTTGGCCGCCGCCGAATTGGACGGTGTCCCAGCGGCCGTCGCGTGATTGAGCGGCGGCTAACCAGCGTAGTGCGGCAGTTACGGCAGCTTCGGTTTGCGCGTTGCCGCCCTGCCCTGCGATGAGGCCTAGTCGGCCTGGGGCAGTGCGTAGCGCGTATGTGTTCGTGGCAACTGGCGTTGCGGCCGGTGGTGCGATGTCATTTGTTGGAGTCGGTTCGATCGCCGCCGCGGCGGTTGACGGCGCTGCGGGTTTTGTCGTCGTCACTGCCATCGGTGAAGCGGGTTGCGCTGCTACCGGCTTCGGAGCAATTGGTATGTCGGTTTTTGCGACTTTGGGTTCGACGATCATCTTTATCGAATCTTTGGAGGTTGTCTCGTCAACTTTGGGTTTCGGTGCAGCTTTCTCAGCTTGTGCTACGGGGGCTGGCGGGTCTGGCTTTGGCGGCGGGGCGAGCAGGGCTGGTGCCGTGACTTCGACGGTGTGTTGCGACGCGCTAACGATTGATTTCGTCACGGGCTTTGCGGCTTCTTCGACGATGTGAACATGAATTGGTGACCCGTTGCCGCCGGCGCCGCCGCCCATGCCGTCGCCGTTGACGATGCGGACGGTCATCGTGACGAAGGCGAGGAAAAGGTGGACGATTAGGGAGAGGACCGCACATTTTTGGAGCGGTCGTGAGTGGCCCCAGCGGGTTCGCAACAGGACGATCAGAGCGATGGTCAGGCCGAGCGAGCCGGCCCATAGCAGCCAATATCCGAAGTGGACCGATGCGAGAATCGGCAAGACGCTATTTCCGAATTGCGGTGGCGCGTTCATGCAGCACCTCTACCGCTTTGTGCTATCGGAGTTGCCGGCGTCGGCGATGCGGACGGTGATGCCGAGCTCGGAGATGCCGGCTTGGCGGCAGGCGCCGAGGGCGGCGGCGACGTGTTGGAACGCGCACTTGGCGTCACCGTGAATGACGACGGTTGGATTAGTGAGTGGCGTGCGAGCCGCAGTAAGACGGGTTGTGAGTTCTGCTTCGGTCAGTGGCTTACCGTCGAGGTCGAAGTGGCCGTCGGCGGTTACTGTGACAATTAGCGGTAAATGGGGCGGCGGATCTTCGCCGGCCTGGGCGACTTTTGGGACCGCGACCTGAATGTTGCGATCCATCTCATCGAATTTCGTGGCCACCATGAAGAAGATGATGAGCAAGAACAACACGTCGATCATCGACGTCAGATTGAGCGCCGGCATCTCATCGTGTTGGAGTTTAAGAGGCATGGGTGGGTTGAGTGTCGATGGTCGAGCGTTGAGGGTCAGGATTTGCAGATATGCTGGCCCTCGCCGAGCGACATTTGTCCCCCGACATTTAGGCTGCTTTGCGGCGGGCGATCGTGAGACGGGTGCTTTTACGATCTTCGAGGCCTTCGTTGGAAATGAGATTCACGAGTTCCTGGCCGTAGTGATCGACTTCCATGATGAGGCCATCGACGCGTCCGACAAAGAACAGGTAGAAGACTAGGGACGGGATCGCTACTAAGAGCCCTGTCGCGGTCGTGATCAGCGCGACGCTGATGCCGCCGGCGAGCATTTCGGCGCGGCCCATGGCGGGGCTGCTGGCAATTACGTTGAACGCCTGAATCATTCCCCATACGGTGCCGAGTAAACCCAGCAGCGGGGAGACGGTCGACACGCCATTGAGGACGCGCAGGTATTTCCGCAAGACGTTGGCGATGCGCTCGCCTTCATCGAGCACAGCTTGTTCGACTTCGACGGCCGGCTTGCCCCATTTGCGCACGCCGGCGGCGAATACGCGGGCAATGTGGCTCGATTCGTCTTCGCAGCGTTCGAGTGCGTCGGTGCGGTCGAGGGCGCCTTCGCGCACTTGAAGCAGGAAGCGCTCGATAAAAAGTTTGGGTACAACGCGGCGGCGACGCAGGCTGATGAGCCGTTCGAAGACGACCAGCATCATCAGGAACGAGGCCGCCATGATCGGAATGATCATGGGGCCGCCGGCCAGCAGCATGTCGAACAGGCTGCGAGTCGGTATCGGCGGCGATGGCGTGGCGGCGAAAATCGTGAGCAGGTTCAGCATGCGACACCGCTCTCCCAGACAACACAGCAAGGAGACAGGGAGTTAAGGAAGCAAAGAGACTGGCGAATTCACCGGACCCCTTTGCCTCCTACTCTCCTTGTCTCCTCGCCGTTCGTTCGATTCTCGTAGCTGAAGTCGCAAGACTTCGGATTTGGCCGGATTCTTGCGAATCCAGCTACATCGATTTGAATCTGTTTCTAGAACTTCGCGTTGCAGCCGGTGTCGACGTTGCCGACCATGTGCAAGTGGTTGTGGTCGATGTAGATGACTTCTTCGGCTTCTTCATCGCGAAGCGTGTGCGGCACCGGCCAGCCGATGCGGCGGACGTCTTCGTAGTAAATCGTGCACTTGTAGTGAGCATGGTGATGTTGAGCAGGGCCGACCAGCGGATAGACGCGTGGCGGATCGACGTAGTCAGCAATCTTGCACTTCACGATGCGGACGTGATTGCGGTTCCGTTCCCAAAGCATGGGAATACCGCTTTGAACTGGATGGACTTTTTCGAGGGCCCGCATGACTTCGTCGTCGCTAGGCGGATCCAAGGCGACCGGCGGACCACCCGAGGTGATTGGGCCCAAGATTGGCACGCGATCGTACCGTTCATGTTCCCAGTATTTGTCTTCCTTGGTCTGTTGGAAGTACGGGCTGACCGGAATCGGCACCGACAGGATGCCCAAGCTCGGGCCGCCGGTGGTGAAACCCCAGAAGCAGCCCGTGGTCGTGAGCGACCAGGTGACGAGCAAGATACCGAAAGCGGTGGTCTTGATCCTTGCCATCGCGAATCCCTTTTCCAGCAGACGAGAAGGTGCTTCGGATCGCGTTATCGAGTTGGAACTCGGCGCGAACGGCGTCGCCAGACCAATGCCTAACGATCGCTAAGCGTATGTATCGAGTTAGACTGGATAAAACTTGCGGGTTTTTCCGGTTATGACGGAAAAAGTTTTTGGGTGAGGTGCTAGCGATGAGGGTGCGCGCATGCGAAACCCCCGTCGCGAATGAATCGCGACGGGGGTTTTTGCTTTGGTTTACTCGGCGACCAAGGTCGCCCACTAAATTGCTCGGCTCGAATTAGTGGTTCGAGTTGTGCGAGCTGAAGTCTAGGAACCACCAGCCGTCGTCCCATTCGAGCGATACTTTCCGCCATGCCAGCGGAACTTGCGGATAGGGATAGAACGGACCGATGTACGGCCAAGCCGTTGGCGAATACTGTTGCGGATAGCTCAACGCAGCGTAGTTCGGATAGCTAGCGTAGCTCGGCCAAGCGTAGCCTGGCATTTGCGGATTGTCGTAGGCAGGGCCACGACCGGAACCGTTCGGGACGAAGCCCGCTGGTTCGCCACCACCCATTGCCATGCCAGGGCCCATGCCGCCAGCGTTGCAGTTGCAGCTGGCCTGTTGAACACCGTTCGGACCGCCTTGGCGCGGAGGCATCATGCCGGGCATCCGTTGGTAAGGAACCGGCATATTGCTGCGGCGAGCTTGCGGCGCTGGCATGCGAGCAAGTTGTTGCTGCTGCATGGCATTCTGCTGCATCATGTTTTGCTGAATAGCGTTTTGCTGCGGAGTCTCAGCCATATTGTTGGCTGGTTCAAAAGCTGGCATGACACCATTCGAGCTCTCGTTTTGAGGTTCGTCGAATGAAGTCTGGTTCAGCTGCCCGTTCGGCTGCTGATTGTCGGCGGTATCGGCGGCAAGATTGTTGGAACTGTGTGCCGGAGCGTTCGGGCAATCGAGCTTGCAGACGACGTGTTTGACGCCTGGCACTTCTTGAGCGAGCCGCAAAGCGGTATCGCGCTGTTCAGCACTGGCGACGGAGCCAGCCAAGATAGCGGTGCCATCGTGGAACTTGACGCCCACGCGGTAGTTTTGGAGCTGGCCACTCTGTTTGAGGTGGCTTCCGATCTTTTGAGCGATGTTCTTTTCGGCGGGCGTTTCAGCCGACGCCGCGAGCGCTGGCAGCAAGGTGGCCGCCAGCACAGCGAGATAGACGAGTTTACGCATTTGTTTCCCCCTAGGACAAGAACTTGCTTCGCACCGCGGGGCGCGAACAAGCTAAGAGCACTACCAGGAAGCGGGGAGAACCAGTTGCTCCACGCTCCGAGCATGATTGCTCGATTGGTAGTTTCGGCTTCCGGTCGTGCGGAAAGGGAGTTTTTTTCCGATTTTGCCGGTCGACCCGTGCGCGCCCGTGGTTTGGGGGGAGTTTGCGGGCGCGAGAGTGGTGATAGTGGCTGCTGGCGGATGAATGCAGCGGGTGGTTGCCGGCCGAATTCTTGCGAATTCAGCTACGATCGGAGTGTACTAGTGGGGATGAGTGGCAGGATGGTGCGAATCGTGGAGTTTGCGGAAGTCGACGACTGCGGTCAGGACCATTGCCATTAGTGTGGCGGCGGATAGGCCCCAGGCGCCGGCCTGAGTTTGCTGAGATATCCAGACGGCCATCCCAATGATGGCCATCGCGGCAAAGCAAACGATTTGGGCCAGATTCTCGAGCCGTGATCCGGCGGCGATTCGGGTTCCATAAGCTGCGGCCAACGCAGCGAGATGCATTGCGATCCAAGCGAAAACAATCCAAGCGTAGCCAGCTTCCATGCGGGGTCCCTCCGGAAATCCATTTCCTGTGGTGCGCGACGGCGGTGGGTGACACTCGTTCAATCCTTGAACGAAGGTCAGTGCCGTTTGGGCGGGGTGTTAGGCGGGTAAGCAGTTGCCATACCATAATGTGTGCTGCCGCTTCTCAGAAGAGCAGTATTGTCGCTTCAAGCTATGGCCGGCGAATGACTTAGAAGAAGTCCTGCCGGAAGGTTTTAGGCGTTGCCGCGAGAGTTCACACGTGTAATTTGTGCTGATTCTGTAAGATTTACAGGTTACGAAAAGATTCCGGAACCGCGGCCGGTGTACGGTGGTGGGCGAAGGAGGAAATCTGTCCCCTGGGAACCCGGCAGTGTCAGACGGGCTGACAACCGAAGGTGCTGGCATGGGAATTGCCAAATTGGCACCGTAACAATCGAGTGCGAACGGACTGAGAGACTATCTCGCCATTGATTCACATCCTAGATGATCGATCGCAGTGAGCGATCGGCCTTCTCTTCGCGGGACAGCTACTGCAGAACCTTTCTTATCGAAACGGCTGAAAAAAATCAGTCAGCCGTGCTGCTGTGCGCTGGATCCAACTCCACGAAAGCGACCTTTTTGAGCGGTTGCCGATCGTGTCGTGGATTAATTCCAACTCCCTGCGCGGCAATCCTTTGCGCTTATCAATTTGCGCTCGCTCGGGGTACGTCTCACCATTTTGGTGAGAGTCTCCTCCCTGTTTTAGGGTGCCATAGTCCGCGGACGCCGATTCGCGGAACACCTTACCGAGATATTGGAACTTTTTCCTAAGCGTTTTTCGCATTTCCGCAAAAGACACCACGACGTGCGGCAAAGTGCCAGCATCGGCGCGTGAATTGCAGACTGGTGTTCGCGCAGGGACCACTGCGCGATAGAAAGCCGGACAGCGACATTTCGGCGGAGCCGTACCGGGTCAAATCGCGTGGCCTAGGTTCTTCAACGCATCCCAAGGTGGCTGATGAATTCGACCGTCGTTAGGAGAAATGTGATGGAATACCGGGATCAAACGTTTCGTTATGAGGGAGACGATCTGTTGGAGCCGGATTCGGAGCATGTCCGCCAAGTGGCGGGCGGCAAGCAGTACGTCCAAAAGCGGTCGGTGCGGCCGAAGCGCCGCAAATCGCCGAAGGCAGCCCACCCGGGCGTTGGCATGGGCGGCCGGCGAAATCGGCAGTGGTCCTGGTAGCACCAACGGCTAGCAGTCGTTTCAAACTTCGTAGCTGAAGTCGCAAGACTTAGGATTCGGCGGATTCTTGCGAATCCAGCTACTGCCAATTCGGTTTTGAAACCGCGGCTGGTAATTCGGCGGTGATCTGAGCGATCCGTCTTTTCTCGATTAGTCGAGACTCTCGCTTAACGCGCAGTCGGTGGTGATCGCAGCGCGTTCGCTGTTCCTGCGTTGGCGTTTTGCTTCGTCAGTTTGGCCAATTCGCCATCAAGGTCAGCGTATTGAACGTTGGTGTTCACGACGTTGCCTTTCTGATCGACCAGAACCATCAGCGGCAGTGTCATAACACCCATTTCGTTGGCGAGCCGGCCGTCGAGGCCGCCGGGCTCGAAGATACTTTTCCAAATGTACTTGTTCTGAGTCCAGAACTGCTTGGCGGCGGCTTGGTTGTCATCGAGGCAGACGGAGACGATGTCGAAATCGCGGCCGGCGTGCTTGTCGTAATAACCCTTAAGTTGCTCCAAGTCTGCCTTGCATGGCGCGCTCCATAGGGCCCAGTATTGGATGAGGACAGCATTGCCACGGTATTGCTTGGAGGCCAAGTCCACGGCGGCGCCTTGGAGGTCTTTTCCGTTTAGAGTCATTGGCTTGCCGATCGCATTGAGTCGACGGAGTGCGCCGGTCGCCCGCTGCGATTGTTTCGCGTCGGGGAAACTGTCGACGAGTTGTTGATACCACTTCGTCGCATCCGCAGCATTTCCTGTGAACTCTTGGTACATGCCAAGTTGCAAGAGGGCTTCGGCAGTATCTGAACCCTTGGGATGTTTTTCGGCGAACGCCTTCAGGTCGGTTTGCCATTGGGTTTGCAACGCCTGCATATTCGCGTTCGGTGCGCGTTGGCTCAACCAGAATTGAGACCACATGTTTTGGAACGCGGCGTGTGAGATCAGATCTTCATCGGCTTTGGCGTCTTCAAGTTCCTTTTGAAGTTGCGTGAGCAAGTCGACGCCTTTGGGGAGCGTACCGTTCTGAATTGCTACTCCCAGCACATCGATCATTTGGCGATACCATTGATCGCGGTTATTTCCTTGGGAGGATTTGGCCAAGGCCCGCAACGCGGCGACGCGTTTTTCCACATCATCGGCTGTTTCTGCACCTTGAGCTGCTTCGACTTTCTTATCGAGCTCGTCCAGGATTTTCATCTGGGTCTGCATTTCCTCGGAGGGAGGATTATCGCCGCCGGCATTAGCGGGCGCCGCGGAGTTTTGCGTTAGGAAGGTCGCATTTTGGTTTTGATTGTCGGACGGGGCATCGATCAGTTTCCAAGTGTCGCCGACTTGGACGAGCGTGCCGAGGTAGACCTGCTCGTGCTTTTCGTCGGTTTGCACGAGGGCGGCGGAGTTTTCGCACACCGTGACGTCTTTCGTTGAACCATCTGTGCCTGACGGAATCGTGCCTGGGCGGGCACTGCCGAAGTCGACATACCGGCTTTGCGGGCCGACGATTTTTTGTCCCGATAGCAATGTGGAAAACTCAGCGGGCGCATCCTTGACCGATTTCGCGATGATATCGTGTCGCTCTTTGCCGAAGCCTAGACCGTCGAGCTCGCTGGGCGTGAGGAGGAGCATTTCAAAGCGTGCGGCGTCACGCCCTTTGAGCGCTAACACCACCTGCTCGGCGACTTCGTGCGGCGAGATTACCTTCCAGGTATCGACTTTGCCGTCTTCGTTCTTATCGATTCCCCAACGAGTGCCGGCGGTGTTGAACCAGCGGTACTGGTCGGCCTTGCCGTTGAAATTGGAATCGATGTCGCGATAGACCTCGACGCCATTTTGAAAATAGCACCACTCGTCGACGACGTTGTCGCCGTTCGTATCGGCAAAGCGGCGGAGCACGACGCCGTTGTGGTTGCGAACGACCCACGACGTGATGCCGTTTTCTTTTTCCGGCTTAATCGTGCACTGGGCGGCTTCTTCTTTCGACGGGATCGTGTATTCGACGAACGGCTGAATTGGCGTGAGGGTCAGCGCTTGGGCCGGCGTGGGAGCCTCGGCGGCTTGAGTCGTTTTGAGCGACATTGCTGCCGCGGCGAATAGGATGAACTTCGTGGCTGTCAATCGGCGCATATTCGTGGAACCTCCGCGTCGTATCCGAGTCTAAGGTGAAACGGGGCGACAGTGAACGACTTTATTTGGCAGGGTCGCCGTGAGAGCGTCCGGCCATGGGGTTGGTTTATAGGGATTCGGCGCGATTTCGCGAATGCCAGCCAGGCGAATGCGGCCAGATATGCGGAAGTGGCAGATAATTGGAAGTGGCCGGCCTGGAAAACGGGCGACGCCTTCCGCAATTGGCCCCTTCAAACTAGAATGATTTGCTTGCTTGAGACCGGGCGCGTAGCTCAGTTGGTTAGAGCGCGGCCCTGATAAGGCCGAGGTCCCAAGTTCGAGTCTTGGCGCGCCCATTTTTGAAGCTGTTAGTTGTTAGCTCTTAGTTTTTAGTCGGAAAAAGCCCGCGAGTGGGGCGTTTCTTGCTTAAATGCGGCGAGTTGGTGGCTGACGCTTATTCGGGGCGGTAGCTCAGTTGGGAGAGCGCTAGCTTTGCAAGCTAGATGTCGAGGGTTCGAATCCCTTCCGCTCCATTTTAAGCCATTGACCTTTCTGCCAATAACCTACCTAAAGGCGAAGCGTGAGACGGCTGATCGTTCTCATCGCATGGGGTGCGCTCGCGCCGCAATTCTCGGCGGGCGACGAAGTTGATTACGTCGCCCAAATCAAGCCGCTTTTGGTCGCGCGATGTTACGCTTGCCACAGTGCGCTGCGAAAGAAGTCGGGGCTGCGTTTGGATACGGCCGCAGCACTGATCAAGGGTGGCGATGCGGGGCCAGCGGTCGAACCTGGTAACGCGGGCGCGAGCTATCTAATTGAGATGCTGACCGGCGATTCGGGTACGCGGATGCCGCCGGAAAGCGAAGGGTCGGCGCTTTCGGCTGAGCAGGTTGAACTGTTCAAACGTTGGATCAATGAAGGCGCGCATGCGCCAGCGGAGGTTCCACAACCGGATCCGCGGGAGCATTGGGCGTATCATGCACCTGTACGACCGGGAGTGCCACAAGTTAATAATGTTGCGTGGGTCCGCAACCCAGTAGACGCGTTCGTCGCGGCTGGGTACGACGCCGAAGGGTTAACGCCAGTTGCCGAGGCGGACAAGTCGACGCTGCTGCGGCGCGTGTATCTCGATCTCATCGGCTTGCCACCGACGCCGGAAGAGCAATCAGCGTTTTTAAACAGTACTTCGCCGACCGCGTATGAAGATGTCGTCGATCGGTTGCTCGCAAGTCCGCAATATGGCGAGCGCTGGGCACGGCATTGGATGGATGTGTGGCGCTACAGCGACTGGTCGGGTTACAAGGAAGAAGTTCGCGATAGTGCCCGCCACCTTTGGCGATGGCGGGATTGGATTGTGGAATCGTTGAATGCCGACAAAGGCTACGACCGCATGGCGATGGAAATGCTCGCTGGCGATGAGATTGCACCGACGGATCCTGATGTGCTTCGAGCGACGGGTTTTTTGGTGCGCGACTGGTACAAATTCAATCGCGATGTGTGGCTGCAGGCGACGGTGGAACACACTGGCAAGGCGTTTCTTGGCGTGACGATGAATTGCTGCCGGTGCCACGACCACAAGTTCGATCCGATTAGCCAGGTTGAGTATTACCGTTTTCGCGCGATCTTTGAGCCGTACAATTTGCGGACCGAGCGGATGCCGGGGGAGGCTGAACTTACAAAGAATGGGCTTTCTCGAGCTTGCGATCTGACGCCAGAGACGCCGACGTACTTGCTTGAGCGGGGGGATGAGCGTCGACCGAAGAAGGACGTTGCGATTACCGCGGGGACGCCGGAGGTGTTCGGTTCGGCGCTGAAGGTTGAGCCCATCGAGATGCCCGTGTTGGAATATTATCCGGCGCTGCAGGAGTTTGCGCTGAACGAGGATCTGACGCATGCGAGCGACCAGGTCGCGGCGGCGGAAAAACTGCTGGCGAAAGCAGAGGCCGCTGTCGCAGATGCTCAGAAGCGATTGGTGGCAAAGGCGACAGCGGCACCGATCGTGGCTCAAGCGAATGGGACGAATGGGCAGGTTACTACACCTGCGCCGGCGATCGCCGCGAGCGGCTCGAAGAAGGGTAGCCAAACGGGTGATGCACAATCGAATTCTGACGCGCCGATTGATTTGGCGGCACTCGTATCGAACGCGGAATCTGCGTCGAAGCACGCGGCAACGGTGCGGGCTGGCCGTGAAGCACTTCTTGCGAGGATAGCGGCGGACAAGGCGAAATACGGGTTAGCACCTGGAGAGGATGTAATCATCCTAGCCGCAGCCGCAGCGAAAGCCGAACGGCGGTTCGCGTTATGCCAAGCGCAGGAACAGCATGATTCTGCGGAGCACGCGCTTGTCGCAGCTGAGGCCGCCGCCAAGCCGAACGATGCAGCTTCTGCCAAGTTGATTGCGGATGATGAAAAGAAGGTCGCCGACTCGGCTGCCGTTTTGGCGAAGGCGCATGCGGCAATGGCGGACACGAATTCGACCTACACGCCGCTCGGTACGGAGATTCCGCATCAAAGCACGGGCCGCCGACTCGCGTTTGCCAAATGGTTGGTCGACCGTAACAATCCGCTCACGGCTCGCGTTGCGATTAATCACATTTGGCTGCGGCACTTCGGCGCACCGCTTGTGGACAACACCTTCGACTTCGGCCTACGAAGCCCGAAACCGCGCAATCAATCGTTACTCGATTGGCTCGCTGTTGAGCTGATGGAGAATGGTTGGCAGATGAAGCACATTCATCGGCTAATTGTCACCTCGAGCGCGTACCGTTTGTCGTCGAGCTCAAAAGGCGCGACAGACAAGGACGTTGCCGCCGATCGCGACAATCATTTTTTGTGGCGGATGAACTCGCGGCGGCTAGAAGCGGAGGCGATCCGCGACAGTGTGTTCTCGACGGCCGGGGAATTTAGATCTCGCGCGCGGCGGGCCCGATATCGCTTATAAGCTGGCTTCGGAAACGCCGCGTCGCAGCATCTACTTTCAATACGCCGACGAAAAGATGAGTAAGTTGCTGCAGGTTTTCGATAACCCGAGCGTCAATGAGTGTTATCGCCGCAATGAGAGCGTCGTGCCTCAGCAGGCGCTCGCAATGGCGAATAGCGACGTCTCTCTCGATCAGTCGCGCTTGCTCGCGAAAAAGCTCAGCGCGTCGGTCGGCAAGGAGAAACAGCCGGAGAGGGAATTTGTTCGACTTGCTTATGAGCACATTCTCGCGCGGGAACCTTCGGCGGCGGAACTCAGCGAATGCGAAGAATTCTTGACGAAGCAGGCCGAACTGCTGCGCGATCCGGCGAAGCTCGCCGCACTCGGCGGTGACGAGAAGGCGACCATCCAACCCGCGGCCGATTCCATTCAACGGGCGCGGGAAGATCTCACGCTCGTTCTGTTCAACCACAATGATTTCGTTACGATCCGCTAGGAGCGATTCGCATGTCGAGATACAAATTGCAATCCAGCGCTTGCGGTCGGGTTCCGCGAAGAACGTTTTTGGCTGATCTCGGCATGGGATTCACGGGACTCGCACTCTCGGCAATGCTCCACCGCGATGGGTTTGCCAGCGAGGCGAACGGTTGGTCGCCCCCGAATGGCCTGCCTCATTTCGCGCCGAAGGCGAAGAGCGTGATCTGGCTGTTCATGATCGGGGGAGTGAGTCACCTCGAAAGTTTCGACCCGAAACCGATCCTCAACAAATATGCGGGCAAGTCGATTGGCGAGACGCCGTATAAATCGGTGCTCGATCAACGATTTCTGGATGCAAACGTGCGGACAGCGGTTCCTGATCAGCGAAAAATACTTTCGCAGATACTGCCGCTGCAAATTGGCTACCGTAAGCGCGGTGAAAGCGGAATCGAGGTCAGCGATTGGTTCCCACACCTTGGCGGGTGCGTGGATGATCTCGCCGTGATTCGTTCGATGTGGACGAACGATATCGATCACGGAGCCCAACTGCAGTTTCACACGGGTCGCAATAAACTAGACGGCTTCTTTCCCACGATTGGTTCGTGGGTTCATTACGGGCTGGGCACGCTGAACGAGAATCTGCCGCAGTTCGTGGTGATGGGCAGCCCCGTGGCCGATTGTTGCGGCGGTCAGGAGGTTCACCGCGCGAACTACCTCGGCCCAGAACACGATGGCGTGCCGCTGGTTGCGGATCCCGCGAATCCGCTGGCCTACGGCCGACCGACGGCGGGCATCTATCGCGAGGAGCAAGCCGCCGAGTTCGAAATGCTGGATCGACTCGATCGGCTGGCGCTGGCCGAGTACCCGGACGATGCCAAAGCGCTTGCCCGCATAAAATCGTACGAGCTGGCGTTTCGCATGCAGCGGGCCATACCGGAAGTCTTTGAATTCCAACAAGAAACCGAAGTGACGAAAAAGTTGTACGGGTTCGACAAGGAATCGACGACGCCTGTCGCGAAGCATTGCCTTGCCGCGCGGCGACTGGTGGAGCGTGGCGTGCGGTTCGTGCAGATTTATCACGGCGGTTCGGGCGATGCAGGTCATTGGGATGCCCATACGAACCTTCGCGGGAATCACGCCGTCAATTGCGAACAAATTGATAAGCCAATTGCGGGTTTGATTCGCGATCTCAAGCAACGGGGCATGCTCGATGAAACGCTTGTTGTGTGGGCGACCGAGTTCGGCCGTTCGCCAGGGTCGGAAAAATCCGACGGCCGCGATCATCATCCGTTCGGCTTCTCGGTGTGGATGGCGGGTGGTGGCATTAAAGGTGGCATCACGCACGGCGCGACCGATGAGCTCGGCTTCTCGGCGGTCGAGAATCGGCACTATGTGACCGATATTCACGCCACAGTGCTCCATCAATTGGGCCTCGACTCGCATCGACTCGAAGTTCCGGGCCGCAAACGGCTCGAAATGGAGCATGGCCAGGTGATTCGCGAGATCATCGCTTGACGTTGGTCAACCGCCCGCATCTTCGTTCGGTGCCATCCTTGGCGATTCGCAGTTGCGCTGCTACCAATACTATTGCAGCAGGCGAATTTCACGGAAGGGCACCATGACGTATCAAATCGTTCTTATCCCCGGCGACGGCATTGGACCCGAAGTCGCCCACGCTACGCAGCGCGTGCTGGGCGCCACGGGGCTGGGAATCGAATGGACAACCCATCTTGCCGGTCAAACGGCGCTCGATAAACTTGGTAGCCCGTTGCCAGCAGAAACACTTGCGGCTGTGAAAGCCGCGCACGCCACGCTGAAAGGTCCCACGGCGACGCCGAGCGGCACCGGCTTTCGCAGCGTGAACGTTGAGCTGCGGCAGAAGCTGCACCTGTTCGCGAATTACCGCCCTGCCCGCTCGTTGCCGGGCGTGCCATCGCGGTACGAAAATGTCGACGTGATCACGGTCCGCGAAAATACGGAAGGACTTTATAGCGGGTTAGAGCACGAAGTCGTGCCTGGCGTCGTCGAGAGTCTGCGCGTCGTGACTGAAACTGCGTCGGAGCGGATCGCTCGCTTCGCGTTCGAAACGGCTCGCCGCCAAGGCCGCAAGAAAGTCACCTGCGTTCACAAAGCCAACATTCTCAAACTCAGCGACGGGTTATTTCTACGCACGTGTTGCCGCGTGGCGGAAGAGTTCAAGGAGATCGCGTTCGACGACTGCATCATTGATGCAGCCGCGATGAAGCTCGTCATCAACCCGCATGTGTTCGACATTATGGTGATGGAAAACCTATTCGGCGACATCGTCTCCGACCTGACGGCCGGTTTGGTCGGCGGCTTGGGGTTGGCGCCGAGTGCGAACATCGGCCAAGGCGTGGCGGTGTTCGAGGCCGTACATGGCTCGGCTCCGGACATCGCGGGCAAAAGCATCGCCAACCCGACGGCTTTAATCCTTAGCGCAGTACTGATGCTGCGCTATCTGAATGAGAAACAAGCTGCTGACAAAATTGAAAACGCCGTCCGGGCCGTGTTCGCTAATGGCAAAGTTCTTACCGGGGACCTCGGCGGAAAGGCCAGTACCGACCAGTTTGTCGAAGCGGTGCTGGCGAATATGGTCTGAGCTTCGGCAGTAACGGCGGGTTTCGGACCTTCCCCCAATATTTGTGGTCTGCCCTGCCTCCGCCTATAATATGAGCGTGCGCAGGACCACGGGATTCGATCTGGCGGGATGCGCGGAGCCGGAACATGTCTTTCTTCACTCTTCAAGTGCGCTGGCTGAGAATATCGGTTGCACTTGCGCTGATTTTTTGCGTCGGTTCATTGAACCGGCGTGCGAATTCTCAAGAGTTTCAGGCGGTAGGCCCGAACGGGCAGCCGATTCAGCTTTCGCCAGATCAGATCAAGGCGATGAAGGGCCACCACCCACCGATGCCGGGCCAGCCTGGCACGCCGCCCGATCAGCCCCAGCCGCCGAAGGTGGAGGGTGACAAAAAGAAAGAAGGCGAAGAAGGTGACAAGAAAAAGGACGAAGGGGGCGCTAGCGTCAAGCGGCCGGAGAAGCCGCCCCGCGTGCCGGACCCGCGCGAGTTCGATGTCAAGCTCGACGACAAAGGGCGCGTTCCGCCGTTCAACTTTATCGGCCAGCCTTGGCCGGATGTGCTGCAGTGGCTGGCCAACATCTCGAAGTGCAGTCTCGATTGGCAGGAACTACCGAACGATTATCTCAATCTTACGACGCAGCGACCGTATTCGCTGGATGAAGTTCGTGATCTCATCAATCGCCATCTGAACGCGCGGGGCTACACGGCGATTCAAGCGAACGAAGTCCTCAGCGTCTTCAAGATCGACAAAATTGATCCCAGTGTGGTGCGGCGCGTTAGCGAGGATCAGCTCTACGATTTGAAGCCGTACGACTTCGTGAAGGTTTCCTTCGAGCTACCTCCGGGCATGGAGGTCGACAAAGCGAAGGACGATGTGAAGCAGGTTCTGAGCCCCGGCGCGAAGATCTTTCCGCTGGTTGCTTCGAAGCGTCTGCTGTTGATGGACTCGGTCGCTAATCTGCGCACGGTCAGCGAGTTGTTGAACCAGGAACGGATGGTTGAAGACGGCCGTATTGTGCCGAAGGAATTCGTGCTCAAACATGCGCGGCCGCAACAAGTGATCGAAACGCTGTATGTGATTTTGGGCGTTGATCCGAAGGCTAAGCCTGCTCAAACCGATCCGCAGATGCAGCAACAGCAAATGCAGATGATGCAGCAGATGCAAGCGCAAGGAAAGCCCATGCCCAAGATGCCGGGGAAGGCCGAGGCTCCCGAAGTGCATTTAGCATTCAACCGGCAGCGAAACAGCGTGCTCGCCAATGCTCCGCCGGAACAGATGAAGATTATCGAACAGGCGATTTCCTATTTGGATGTGCCGTTTGGTGAAGGCACGGCTGCCGCAGATGACATCAAGGCGGGAAACAACCACCGGACGATGAAAAAGTATCCGCTCACGACGCTCGACCCGGATAAGTTCGTGGCAACGTTGGAAGAGATCGGTGGTCTGAGCCCCTATGCAGAGTTCAAAGTCGATAGCGGCAGCAAAACGCTGTTTGCCTTGGCGACGGATGATGACCACAAAAAAATCGCGAGTTTGATCGACCAATTCGATGGCACCGGGCGTCACTTCGAAGTCATTCAACTCCGCCGGCGACCGGCGGATGCGGTGGCCGCCACGATTTATAGCCTGATGGGCGGCCAAGAAAAAGAAGACGAGGATAAGAATAAGAGCCGACGTTACTGGTCGCCGTGGGACGACATGGGCCGCGACGATGACAAAAAGAAGCCACAAAAAGGTTTCGGCGTCGATGCGGATGTCGAGCACAATCAGCTGCTGGTTTGGGCCAACGAAGCAGAGATGGAGCGAGTACGAGATCTGTTGGTGAAGCTTGGCGAGACGCCAGCGCGCAGCGAAGTTCGAGTCCCGTACGCTTCGTGCAACCGGGAGATGCGAAGGCAGCGGCGGCACTGTTGGATCGTTTGCGTTCCGCTTGGCCGAACACCGGAGCAAATCCGTTGATCATCAAGACGCCGCCACCGAAGGCCGCGCCGCCCGAAAGCAAGGAGAAGAAAGAAGGAGACAAGCCGGAGCCTGCTGTTAAGCCTAAGGATGACCGGGCTGCCAACTCAACGGGTATGAATCGTGTTACAGCGCAGTTCGCTGAGTTGCAAGCGGCATCGCCGGCTGGACCTGCTTCGAAGCAGTCGCAAGAAACGAAGAAACCAGCCGCCGCGGCTGAGAGCACCGCGCCGACTCAAGCGACCACTCCAACACCACCACCAGATGCGGCCGCCGACGCTCAAAAAAAACCGGCGGCTAAAGCGCCGCCGGTTACCGTTACCGTCACCGAAGACGGCCGACTCATGCTCAACTCGGCCGATACGGCCGCGCTCGACAAGATGGAGGATTTGATCGAGGATCTGTCGCCCCAAGAGCGGCGGTTTCAGGTGTTTCCATTGAAGTGCATCCGCGCGTCAGAAATGTGGTATGACCTTCAGGATTACTTTAAAGACGACCTGCAGGGCGAAGTGGATACCAGCTACAACGACTTTTGGTGGCCGCCGCGGCGGAAAGATACTCCGAAAAAGGGTGAGCCGGGCCTAGGAAAGCGGCGTAAATTGATGATCACGTATGATAGACCGAGCAATACGATTTTGGTTTCGAATGCCTCCGCCAGCCAGTTGTCTGATATTGCGGACCTGATCAAAGAATTCGACAAGCCCGCGCCAGTCGACTCGGTTGAAATTCGCCAAACGGCAGCGATCAAGGTTCAATACTCGAAACCGTCGGTCATCGCAGCTGCTGTGAAAGAAGTGTATCGCGACCTGCTCAGCTCAAAAGACAAGGAATTCGATCGCGGCAACCAAAAGGGCGAACGTTCGAGCACCGAACGCATGACCGTGATCAACTACGGTGGCTCCGGCGACTCCAGTAGTGGAGATCGTCCTTCACCGATGAAGGTCGGCTTCGATGGCGCGCTTTCGCTCGGTGCAGATGACGTTTCCGGCGTACTGATTGTTTCCGCCCAGCAGGGCATCTTTAACGATATCGTTCGCATGGTTCGCGAACTCGATGACCAAGCCGCGCCACAAACGACTGTGCAAGTGCACCGCGTAGCGGGAAATGTGTCTGCCGAAGCGCTTCAGAAGGCGATCGATAAAGCGGTCGGCAAAGCCTGGCTTGGCAATCGGCCTGAACAAACACCAACTCAAACCGGGCCAGAAGGCAACGAGCAGAACCAAAACGAAGGCGAGCGGAATCAAAAAGGGAAACGCCACGACAAAGGGAAGAGCGGAGAGTAACGCGTTCAGCCGCGCGGGCACGACTTTTTTGTTAGCACCCGTTAGCAGTGCCGGTCTCCTGGTGGGCATGGCTGACAAGCGGTCTCATCGCGAGCTTCGAGTTCGAGCGTGGAATGATGGATGTGAAAGCGCGCGTCTAGCCGTGCCTTAATCTCCTGTTTGATCTCCGGCCAACGCTCGACGTGCGGGTCTTCTACCACGATATGAGCCTCTAGCGCGCACCGGTGCTCGTCTAACTCCCACACGTGCAAGTGGTGTACCTCGCCCACGCCCGCAACCGATTGCATTGCCTCGACCAACTCCTCGGAATTCACGTCGGCGGGAGCGCCTTCCATTAGAATGTGAATCGAACGGCGGATATCGGGCACGCTTTGCTTTAATACGTACGCAGATACCAGGATCGTCATGGCCGAATCGACCCAAGTTGCGCCGAAAAACACGATCGCCACGCCAGCCAGCACGACGCCGAACGACGAAAACGAATCCGACAAATTGTGTAAGTACGCCGCCCGCACGTTCATATTGCCGCGCAAGAGCGCGTGCAACAACGCCACGGTCGCCAAATTGACGAGTAGGGCGACGCCAGCCACGACGATCATGATTTGGCCATCGACGTCGTGCTCGCGAAAGAGCCGCTCAACCGCTTCGCCGAGCAAATAAATGCTCGTCACGACAAGGACCGTGAGATTGATCAATGCCCCGATGATCTCGGCCCGGCGATAGCCAAATGTGCGGCGTTCATCGGAAGGACGTCGACCGATCCGCCGCGCCACAATTGCGATGACGAATGATCCGCAGTCTCCCAAGTTATGGACGGCATCGGCGATCAGCGCCAAACTACCAGCCCACGCTCCGGCGATTACTTCGATGACCGTCAGTAACAGGTTCAGCAGCAGGCTAAATACCAGCCGCCGATCGCTCATCGACTCGTCGGCGTGGACATGATTGTGCGTCATAAGAATCCGGCGACCGAGGCGAAAGTGCGATTAGCGGTCCAGCTAAGTGTCACGGCATAACCGCCGGCGGGCAAGAGCGATCGGCGAGCCGGTCGCGCTTACCTGAAGCCAATTCGAGAATTACCGCGTGCGAAGTTTAGGCACTTCCACCCGGCGATACTGCCCGTGGTGCGCTTGAGCGATTGCGGTCAAATTCTGCTCCCCGTCGAGCGACGTGACGCCCAAGCCGATCGTGTGAACTACAAAATTCCATGGCGTCGCCGTAAGGTGCGACATCACGTCGAGCCGCACGTTGTCGCTATATTTAAGGTCGCCATCCCACAGCAAGTACACAGCTTGTGGCCCAAGTGCTGCCGCCATATCCATTGCTTTAATCATTTCGCGATTATGCCCCGATGCGAGGATCGCTTTCGGCAACCACTCACGAAGCCGATTTTTATTCTGTGGCGTGGCGGGCACCAACGCCGGCTCCGCTTGAGGATAAAACATCGGGTATGGCTGATCGCTGACGAAGATCACATAAAACGACTGCCGTGGAGTCATACCTTCGACCGTTTTTACGAGTTCCGCGAGCGCCATCTCGAATCGGCCACCTTTCATACTGGCCGAGTTGTCGACCACGAACACGAACCGATCACCCTTTGTTTGCGTGCCGAAGAAGAGGGCTGAGCCAGTACCGCCACCGCGAGTGCCCGATCTGGAGCCGCGTTTCTGCCCACTGCCAGCGCCGCTCGGCGCACCCTTGCCATCGCCGCGTGTGCCGCCCGCGCCGGCGGGCATTGTACCCGTATCCGTGGTCGGTGCGTCGATGCCAGCTTCGCCTGCATTCGGCGGTCCTTCCACAGATTCGAAACCAACGGGAATGACATCACTCACCGTCGGATTGGGGACATCCGCCTGCAGACCTTGCATATCAGCCGCCTGTACTACGTTGTCGTCCGAGGCCAGCGCGCTGAACTGACCAAGGTCGAAGTTCTCATCGCTGGCCGGTGCCTTCTCTCCCAGGT
The DNA here is from genome assembly GCA_963733705.1 of uncultured Planctomycetota bacterium. GTDB lineage: Bacteria > Planctomycetota > Planctomycetia > Pirellulales > Lacipirellulaceae > JABDGM01. Next base: position 157,109 of record CAVTEJ010000014.1, read on the forward strand.
CGAGAATCGTCGTCGTAAACGTCGGCTCGCTTTGACCGATCGTCGCCACAGTGATCGAAAAAATCGCCAAAATTAGCACGCCATGAAGTGCAAGGCTGGCCGCTACGGACGGCGTCACGCGTCGCGATCGTCTTACGGAAGGGCTCGGCAAGACTGAGATTGGCGCAGTTGCAATATCAACCGACGATCCAATTTCAGGCTCGAAGGCTGGCACACCATCAATGTTATCCGCAGCACCGATCCAACTGTCTGCCGAGACTGGCGTCGATTCCTCGAATTTGTTTTTGCCTGTGGTGGCGATACTCGAATCGATAATACATGATGCAACCGGCGACGCAATTCCTGCCCCACCACAATCACGATCGATTTCGCCGAACGGTTCATCAACTTCGCCAGCTTGCGGGTCGTGTTCCGCCCCACCAGCGTTCGCGTGATTACAGACTCGAGCACGACTTCGAGCCGCGTCAAATCGCTGCGCACACGATACATGTCCATCTCCAATTGACGGACGTTGCGTCGGGCCGACTCTAAAGTCTCTTCGAGCCCGTCAGATTCAGGCGAATCACTCGACATGAAAGCCATAGAATGAAGGCAGTGCGAACCAGCTACAAGATAAGACCCCCGCGACACATGCCTCTCACTGTCCGGGTCTAATATACCTAACGGGCGCGGGCGAAGTGAAGCAGATCGGCGCGAATTTTTGGGCGGCCAATCACGGTCCGATAGTGCGATTAGGAACCGGTCGGGGCTGCGATTGCCGCCAGGGCAAGTGCCCGATCGATTCGAGCCAAGCAACGCTCGCGGCCAAGAATGGCCAGCGTATCAAACAGCCCGAATCCGACGGCTTTCCCGGTAATCGCGACACGCACCGCATGGACGATATCGCCAATCTTGACGCCATTCGCTTCGACGAACGCGTGAGTGGCCTTTTCCAACATTTCCGCGGTATATGAGTCGACGCCAGCCAAAGTGGCTCGATATTTTGCCAAAAGCTCGCGGGCTCCGGGCGGCTTTCGCAGTCGCTTATCGAGCGCCGCGTCGTCGAATTGCAATTTGTCATCGGCGACGAAAAAATCATCAAAATCGAGAATATCGCCGGCCACTTTTACTCGATCGCTCGCCGCCTCGAGGATTTGAGTGACATACGGCGCTGTGTCACACGGCGGCGGCGTCGCCACTAGCTTTGCACGCTGCAAGAACGGCACCGCCTTCGCGACTCGCTGCTTAATCGGCAGCTTTTGCATTGCCCGAGTTTCGAACGCCAACAGCTTTTCACAATCGAAACTTGCCGGTGCCTTGTTAACCCGCTCAAGCGAAAAGTGCTTGAGCATGTTTTCTCGCGAAAAGTCCTCGGTTTTGTCGTCGAGCGACCAGCCGAGGAGCAGCAAGTAGTTAAGGAGCGCATCGGGCAAATAACCGACTTGCTCGTAGAAGTCGACAATGACCGGATTGAAGGTCTCGGCGCTTACTGCCAACCCCATTCGCCGTGCGATGGACTGCCCATGCTCCATCAACTGCGCGAAGTCGCGGTTCTTCAAATACTTGTCGAGCTTTCGCTTGCTGAGCTTGGTCTTGCTGCCCGGCTCGGCGACGTACGGCAAATGCGCGAACACTGGCACGTCGTAGCCGAGCCGTTCGAACATGAACACTTGCCGCGCGGTATTCGACAGGTGTTCCTCGGCCCGCACCACGTGCGAAATCTGCATCTCGTGGTCGTCGACCACCGTTGCTAAGTGATACAAGCACGTGCCATCGGCGCGCTGGACAACATGATCCTGCTCGCTCGCCCAATCGATCCGAACCTCGCCGCGGATCATGTCGTTCAGAACGAACTGCCCTTCGCGGGGCATCAGCAATCGCACGACGCCGGCTCGTCCTTCTGACTCGAATCGCTTCACATCGGCGTCGGTATCCGCGCCATCGCCGGCTGTAGACAAACGCTCGACCCGCCTTTTGCGCTTCGTCGCGTTCCGCTTGCAATTCTTCGGTCATGGCGAAGTCGCGATAGGCAGCGCCGACTTCCAGGAGTCGCTTGACGGCCGCTTGGTATTTTTCCAGCCGCTGAGATTGATAGTAGGGCCCGAACGGCCCTCCGACTTCGGGACCTTCGTCCCAATCGAGGCCAACCCACCTCAGCCCATGCAGAATCGGCGCCAGCGCTTCGTCTACATTTCGCTGCGAATCCGTATCATCGATTCGCAGGATGAACTGCCCGCCCCGCCCTTTCGCAAATAGCCAGCAAAACAGCGCTGTCCGCACTCCGCCGATGTGGAGATAGCCAGTGGGACTTGGAGCAAAGCGGGTGCGGACAGTCATCGTGGAGGGCTTGCTGGTTGCTGAGGGACGGACACCAAACGCGAGCGAACGATGTTCGCACTTCGTACCAGTATCCAGCCCTTAGCCCTGAGCCTCCAGCCCCTTTATTCTGAACTAGGCGGCTCGGCCCTCAGTCTTGAGCTTTCGCAATTTCTTGCGGTCCGCTTTGCTCAGCTTTTGGCCGCCCGTGGAGTCGTCATCATCCTCGTCGCGGTCGTAGCGATCACGCTCCGGCCGGCTGCCATCGACCCAGCGGCTGGAGTCGGCAGGCGTTTTCGCCGTTTGCAAAGTTGCCCGCGAATACCCAGCGGCTGACAGCACGCTCGGCGTCGACTTGGCCTTTGTGGTGATTACGGTCGGCAGATCTGTCTTTGCGACGCTCTTGTAGACCTTTTTGGTGGGTTGGGGGCGACGCACGGAAATCAACCCTTGTGCATCCAGCACCACAAAGCGAGCGTATGACACTGCGGCCGCCAGTACGAACCAGTGACCGGCGAGTAACGTGGTGCCGACCGTGAGTGCCCGTGCTTCCGGATCAGCAATCGGCACGAATCCCAAAAGGCTGACGGCACTGGTCGCGTAACTCGTCAGCCCGATCAGCGCCAGAGCGGCTGCCAACCGGCATTCGCGCACGTCGAACACGGCGCGGAACAAAACCCACAGAATTGGCAGACCTGGGACCAAGAGCCACCAGCCGGCGTTATCACGAAGTGCTGACCACCCCGTCGTGTGGCTTAGAACGTCTGCTAACGTTTGGTGTAAACCCGTTACGCTATTGGCGCTCATCGTCAAACAGGCGATCGATGCACCGAGCCACACCCGGTAACGCCCGCGAAAATCATCAATGCGGTGACGGCGAATCGAGTATGTCAGCAGGCAAGTGCCGCTGGCGATTAACAGCAAAACAGCAGATAACCACGAGGCCAAGCTACCCGGGGCGGTCATCACGATTGCATTGACCGCGCGTGCGCCACTAGCTTGGGCGATCGCACCAGCGAAGTAATCGAGCGCTGCGAGTACGGTCGTTGTGCCGACACCAATCAGCACCAGAACCGCGATAGTTCGGTACCGCCGCGGAATGAAGTCGGTTACTTGCGGGTGATTTTCCACGCCCGCCGCATCGCTGTAGCGAGGTGCATCGTCGGCACTCGCGTCGGCGGCTGCTCGCATCGCTGAGTGATTGTTGGATGCCGCGAGTACTTCATCCTTGAGTACCCGACGTCGTCGATCTCGTCCGGG